>NZ_DBBS01000019.1:238459-238747 GCF_002292295.1 Sphingomonas sp. UBA978 | reverse complement strand
AAGTAGAACTGCGGACGGTAGTTGTTGAAGAACGGAGTGTGCCGTCCACCCTCATCCTTAGAAAGGATGTAGGCCTGCGCCTCGAACTCCGTGTGCGGGGTGATCGAACCGGGCTTGCAGCAGACCTGACCGCGCTCAACGTCCTCGCGCTTGGTGCCACGCAGCAGCAAGCCGACGTTCTCGCCCGCTTGGCCCTCGTCGAGCAACTTGCGGAACATCTCGACGCCGGTGACCGTGGTCTTGCGGACGGTCGGGTGGATACCAACGATCTCGACTTCCTCGCCGACC
>NZ_DBBS01000019.1:77317-238406 GCF_002292295.1 Sphingomonas sp. UBA978 | reverse complement strand
CCCGAGATCGAGAACACGTCCTCGATCGGCATCATGAACGGCTTGTCGAGCGGACGCTCGGGCTGCGGGATGTAGTCGTCAACCGCCTGCATCAGCTCGGTGACGGCATCCTTGCCGAACTTGTCGTTCGAACCCGACAGCGCGCAGGTCGCCGACCCCTTGATGATGGGGATATCGTCGCCCGGGAATTCGTACGAGCTGAGCAGCTCGCGGATTTCCAGCTCGACCAGCTCGAGGATTTCCTCGTCGTCGACCAGATCGACCTTGTTCATGAACACGACCATCGCCGGCACGCCGACCTGACGGGCGAGCAGGATGTGCTCGCGGGTCTGCGGCATCGGGCCGTCGGTCGCCGACACGACGAGGATCGCGCCGTCCATCTGCGCCNNGCTGCACCGGTGATCATGTTCTTCACATAATCGGCGTGGCCCGGGCAATCGACGTGCGCATAGTGGCGGTTCGTCGTCTCATACTCGACGTGCGCGGTCGAGATCGTGATGCCGCGCTCGCGCTCTTCCGGAGCCTTGTCGATGTTCGCGAAGTCGACCGCGGTGCCGCCGGTCGTCTCTGCCAGCACCTTGGTGATCGCGGCGGTCAGCGACGTCTTGCCGTGATCGACGTGGCCGATGGTGCCGATGTTGAGGTGCGGCTTGTTCCGCTCGAATTTTGCCTTAGCCATTTTCCTACCTTCTGATTCGAATTCGGTGCCGCCGGGGCCACGCGAACGCGGCCCTGTAGCGGTAGTTGGTATGTAACGCCAGCCCCTGTGCGGCGGGGCCGACGACGGAGTAAATCCGTCGTCGGACGGGTTCGACTGCGTCGCCCCGCCGTCCGGCCTTCGGTGTCTCGGGGCCAAGTCGCCTCAGCCCCGCGCCCCTCAGGCGAGCTTCGCCTTGACCTCGTCAGCGACGTTCTGCGGCACTTCGTCGTAATGCGAGAACTGCATCGAGTATTGCGCGCGGCCCTGCGTGAACGAACGCAGCGCGTTGACGTAGCCGAACATGTTGGCCAGCGGCACCATCGCCTCGACCGTCTGCGCGTTGCCGCGACTGTCGGTGCCCTGGATCTGACCACGACGGCTGTTCATGTCGCCGATGACGTCGCCCAGATAATCCTCCGGAGTGACGACCTCGACCTTCATGACCGGCTCGAGCAGCGTGATGCCCGACTTCTGCGCCGCTTCGCGCATCGCGCCACGGGCACAGATTTCGAACGCCAGCGCCGACGAGTCGACGTCGTGGTACGCGCCGTCGTACAGCAGGACTTCGAAGTCGATGATCGGGAAACCGACCAGCGAACCGGTTTCCGCGGTTTCACGGAAGCCCTTCTCGATCGCGGGGATATATTCCTTCGGAATGTTACCGCCCTTGATCTCGTCCTTGAAGACGAAGCCGCTGCCACGCTCGCCCGGCGACAGCTTCACCTTGACGCGGCCAAACTGACCGGTGCCGCCCGACTGCTTCTTATGCGTATAGTCGATGTCGACCGGCTTCTTGAGGTATTCGCGATACGCCACCTGCGGCGCACCGACGTTCGCCTCGACCTTGAACTCACGCTTCATGCGGTCGACCAGGATCTCGAGGTGGAGCTCGCCCATCCCCTTGATGATGGTCTGGCCAGATTCGGCGTCCGACGACACGCGGAACGACGGATCCTCGCGGGCGAGACGATTGAGCGCGACGCCCATCTTCTCCTGGTCGGCCTTGGTCTTCGGCTCCACCGACAGCTCGATCACGGGCTCGGGGAATTCCATCCGCTCGAGGATGATCGGGGCGTTCTGCGCGCAGAGCGTGTCACCGGTCGTGGTATCCTTGAGGCCGGCGAGAGCGACGATGTCGCCCGCGAAAGCCTCCTGGATGTCCTCGCGGCTGTTCGCATGCATCAGCAGCATGCGACCGACCTTTTCCTTCTTGTCCTTCACCGAGTTCTGGACCTGCGACGCCGCTTCGAGCTTGCCCGAATAGATGCGCGCGAAGGTCAGCGTGCCGACGAACGGATCGTTCATGATCTTGAACGCCAGCGCCGAGAACGGCTCGGAGTCGGAGGACGGACGCTCGTCCGGCGTTTCGCCGTCGAGCTTGACGCCCTTGATCGCCGGCACGTCGAGCGGGCTCGGCAGATAGTCGACCACCGCGTCGAGCAGCGGCTGGACGCCCTTGTTCTTGAACGCCGAACCGCAGACGATCGGAACGAACGCCATCTCGAGCGTACCCTTGCGGATCAGCTTCTTGAGGTCGGCGACCGACGGCTCGTTGCCCTCGAGATACGCCTCCATCAGCGCATCGTCCTGCTCGACGGCCATCTCGATCAGCTCGCTGCGATACTTGGCGGCCTTGTCGGCCATGTCCGCAGGAATGTCCTGATATTCGAACTTCGCGCCCAGCGACTCTTCGAGCCAGATGATCGCGCGGTTCTCGACCAGGTCGACGAGGCCCTTGAAGCCGCCCTCGATGCCGATCGGCAGATACAGGACGGCCGGACGCGCGCCGAGACGCTCGATGATCGAATCGACGCAGAAATAGAAGTCCGCACCGGTACGATCGAGCTTGTTGACGAAGCACATGCGCGGCACGCCGTACTTGTCGGCCTGACGCCACACGGTTTCCGACTGCGGCTCGACACCGGCGACGCCGTCGAAGCACGCGACCGCGCCGTCGAGCACGCGCAGCGAACGCTCGACCTCGATGGTGAAATCGACGTGGCCCGGCGTATCGATGATGTTGATGCGGTGCTCGGGCCCCTTGCCCTCTTCCGCCGACCAGAAGCAGGTCGTCGCGGCGGACGTGATCGTGATCCCGCGCTCCTGCTCCTGCTCCATCCAGTCCATCGTCGCGGTGCCTTCATGCACTTCGCCGATCTTGTAGGACTTGCCGGTGTAATAGAGGATGCGCTCGGTCGTGGTCGTCTTGCCGGCGTCGATATGCGCCATGATGCCGATGTTGCGATAGCGATCGAGCGGATGGCTGCGGGCCATGATCGTGTTTCCTTAGCGATGTGGGGAGCGCAGCTTCCGCCGGCTCCCCACGATATAGGTCAAAGGTTGGAAGCTTCCAAGCCTTACCAGCGATAGTGGCTGAAGGCGCGGTTGGCTTCGGCCATGCGATGCGTGTCTTCGCGCTTCTTCACCGCGTTGCCGCGGTTGTTGGCGGCGTCCATCAGCTCGCCCGACAGGCGGGCGGCCATGGTGTTCTCGCTGCGGGCGCGGGCGGCAGTGATGAGCCAGCGGATCGCCAGCGCCTGGGCGCGCTCCGGACGAACCTCGACGGGGACCTGATAGGTCGCACCGCCGACGCGGCGCGAACGCACCTCGATGCCGGGCTTGATGTTGTTGAGCGCGTCATGGAACACGCCAATCGGCTCGCGCTTGGCGCGCTGCTCGACGGTTTCCAGGGCACCGTAGACGATCAGTTCCGCGACGGACTTCTTGCCGTCGAGCATGACCGAATTCATGAACTTCGAGAGGACCTCATCACCGAACTTGGGATCGGGGAGGATGATACGCTTTTCCGGGCGACGACGACGTGCCATTTCAAAAACCTTTCTAACTTCAGCCTGATGGTCGAGCCTGTGTGCCAGATGCCCGACTTGCGTCGGTTGGCGGGAGGCCGGCCGGCTTACTTCGGACGCTTGGCGCCGTACTTGGAGCGGGACTGGCGACGATCCTTGACGCCCTGCGTATCGAGCACGCCGCGCAGGACGTGGTAGCGGACGCCGGGAAGATCGCGCACACGGCCACCGCGGATCAGGACCACCGAGTGCTCCTGCAGGTTGTGGCCTTCACCCGGAATGTAGCTGATGACTTCGCGGCTGTTGGTCAGGCGGACCTTGGCCACCTTGCGCAGCGCCGAGTTCGGCTTCTTCGGGGTCGTCGTGTAGACGCGGGTGCAGACGCCGCGCTTCTGCGGGTTCTGCTCCATCGCAGGGACCTTGGACTTGGCCTTCTGCGGTTCGCGGCCCTTGCGGACCAGCTGGTTGATCGTTGGCATGAAGCCTTCACCTCGTGAATGGGTTACTTTGCTGGAGCCATCACAGCACTTCGGAATACAAAAAGGGACGTGAGCAGCGACACGCGCCACCCCGGCCCCACAACTTTGCATCCAGCAATGTTCAAGCTTGCCCGCCGGATCACTCCGACGAACGGGGCGGGCCTATACGCAGAGTCAGACGGATGGTCAACGGGGCGGCGCCTTAACGCGGTCGCAACCGGGCCGCGCGCAAGACGGGACGATGATCGCCATCCCGCGTCCGGCCGCGTCCGCCCTGCCCCTCCCGATTGTTGCGCCTCTCGTTGCAGCGGCGCTGCTGGCTGGGTTGCTGCCGGGCGGCCGGTGGAGCGACGCCCTCGCGCTGCTCGCGTCGGTCGCGGCGCTCTGCGCGGCACACGAAAGGCGGACCGGCGCGATGATCGTCGCTGCCGGGCTGGCAGCCGGGCTGGCGTCGACGGGGTTGCTGCTCGCGCCCTTGTGGCTGGGCCTTGCCATTCAGCGCCGGGCGGTGCGACTCTTGCCGAATGCGGCGGTGACTGCGGCGCTCGCCAATCTTGCGCTCCCTTGGCCCACACCGGTGCTGACACTCCCCAACCTCGCACAGGTGGCCGCCGCGTATCCGGACGCCTCGCCCCTGATCGCGGCGATCAGTATCGGGATGGCCGCATGGCTGGCGGCACGGGCCTCCGTCTCGACATCGGGCGTATTATGGTCCGAGGCACGATTGGGCGCGATCCTTATGGCTAGCGTCCTGCCGCTGCCGGTGAGCGCCCTCGGCATCGTCGTGATGCTTGCAGCCCTTCCCCAGCCCAGGCGACCGCTTCTCGATGCAGCCAACGACAATGTCGTCGGTCGGCGAACGATTCGACTTGCCGCCTGATCCCCCGCCCCGCGATCAGCCGCGACTCCGGTTTCATCCCGACCCCACAACAGCGTCTTGCCCTTTTTTTTCGGGGGGGGTAGGGGGTGCGGCGCTGCAGGAGTGTAGCTCAGTTGGTAGAGCATCGGTCTCCAAAACCGAGGGCCCACGGTTCGAGTCCGTGCACTCCTGCCAGTATCGCGCGCCGCGATGCCCCATGAAATTTTTGTCACGCGAGGCGATGACGCACGCGTCCGGGCTGCTATAGGCGCCCGATGGATGAGGCCACGCGATACACCCTTGTTTATGCGATCGTCGGGACGCTGCTGCTGATCGGCGTGCCCGCGTTGATCGTCCACCTGCGCCGCCGCAAACGCGAGAAGCTGCGCCGCCGCGGGATCAAGCGCTACGGCCATTGAGCCGCCGACACCCCCCGCCGACACTCCCCGCGCAGCGGCCTTGCGTTCGCCGCCCCGTACGGCTATCTGCGCAGGCCATCCGACAGCGAGGACGGGCCACGCCGGTTCCCCACCCCAGGGGAAGCGGCAGCGGTCTTATGCCTCGCGATCCGGTTTTCGTGATTCCAGCGGGTTTTGAGACAAAACAGTGGCGAAGACGACCCCCATCGAATTCATCCGCCAGGTTCAGGCCGAGACCAAGAAGGTCGTCTGGCCGACCCGGCGCGAGACGATCATGACGGGCGTCATGGTGGTCATCATGACCACCATCCTCGCGCTGTTCTTCCTGGGCGTCGACACGTTCTTCAACGCGGTCGTCCAGGCGCTGCTCAAGCTCGCGAAGTAAGGGTAGATCCAATGGCGCGCTGGTACATCATTCACGCCTATTCGGGCTTCGAGGGCAAGGTCCGCGACGCGATCATGGCGGAGGCGACGCGGCTCGGCCTCGAACAGCTGGTCGAGCAGATCGAGGTCCCGACCGAGACGGTGACCGAGGCCCGCCGCGGCAAGAAGATCGCGGTCGAGCGCAAGTTCATGCCCGGCTACGTCCTCGCCAAGCTCAACATGAACGACGACGTCTACCACCTCGTCAAGAACACGCCCAAGGTCACCGGCTTCCTCGGCAGCATGGGCAAGCCGCAGGCGATCAGCGAGGCCGAGGCCGCGCGCATGCTCAACAGCAAGGAAGAGGCCGCCGCCGCCCCCAAGACCAAGGTCAAGGTCGATTACGAGATCGGCGACGCGGTCAAGGTGCTGGAAGGCCCGTTCGCGAGCTTCAACGGCATCGTCGAGGAACTCGATTTCGACAAGTCGAAGGTCAAGGTGTCGGTGTCGATCTTCGGCCGCGCGACCCCGGTCGAGCTCGACTTCGAACAGGTCGAACGCTCGAAGTAAGGCGCACGCGGCTGGCGGCCGGGTCGCGGCGCGCGCACCGACTGGAAGCAAAAGCAAAGATGGCAAAGGCCGGGGCAGCAACGCCCCGGCCTTTGTCGTTTACAAGCCGGTGGTGTGCTAAAACAATATTTAACGCCCTTTCGGCCAACTTATTTGCAACCAGCGTTACACCGATACAGGTTCTGGGTCAGCGACAGGGGACACAATGGCGACAGTAGCGATACGCACGGCAATCGAACGCATCTTGAGCGGATCGATACGCATACCTGCATTTCAGCGCGGCTTTGTCTGGACGACAGACAATATATCTTTCTTGATGGATAGCATTTATCGCAACTACCCCATAGGAAACATTCTTCTTTGGCGCACACGTGACACACTTGAGAAAGAACGGGACCTTGGGCCATTTGCACTGCCAAAAGCCGAAAAAGAGTATCCGGTAGATTACGTGCTTGATGGTCAACAGAGACTGACCGCCATTTTTAGCGTTTTTCAAACAACTCTACAAGCAAATAGCTCGACTGAAGCTTTTGATATTTTCTTTGATCTACAGGCACCAGACGGTGCTTTAGAGGATCAATTTGTCTCGATCTTTGAGACGGGAGCGGATCCTAATAGATATTTCCCGCTTAGAGCTATTTTTGACACGGCTCGATTCTTTAAAATCGCAAGCGAACTGTCTGAGGACAATAAAGACAAAGTGGTAGAATTACAACGAAGATTTCAGGAATTTCAACTTAATCTAGATGTAATTGAGTTCGATAACAAAGATGAAATTGCAATAATTTTTGAGCGTGTCAATAGAGCGGGTATTCGTCTTGATGCTTTTCAACTACTATCGGCTTGGACTTGGAGTAGTGAATTCGACTTGAATGAGTCAATTTCCGAATTGGCAAGCGACCTCGAACCATTCGGATTTTACGACCTTTCATCAGACCCCAACTTAATGATGAAATGTTTTGCAGCCGTAGTGAAAGGCGACGCCCAGCTTAAGGACGTTGTCAGCCTTCATGGACCGACGGTACGGGCACGCTTCGACGAGATAAAGCGCGGTATTCTTGGCGCGATCGACTTTCTAAAAAAAGCAACTGTCCATTGAGAGCTTGGCACTTATGCCGTATCCGGCAATGCTCGTGCCCCTCTCTGCATTCTTCGCAACATCGTCACTTAGCGGCGTACATCCTACCGACGCGCAACGGCAGGCAATAATTCGCTGGTACTGGCGCTCGTGCCTATCTCGACGTTACTCGTCAGGCGTGGGCCGCGCTCATGCAGCGGATATAGCGTTAATGACGTTAATTAAAGCCGGGCAGGATCCCGACATCCTTCGCTCTGTCCGACCAATTGAACCGAGCTTTTTCGAAGAGAATCGCTTTGCAATCGGCAACGTAAACTCAAAAATTCTGATCAATATTCTTTCGCAGAAAAATCCAGTTAGCTTGCTATCAGGCGCAAAGATCGACCTCTCTTCAGTACTCCAAAAAGCAAATAAAAATGAATTTCATCATATATTTCCGAGAGCACATCTCAAACGAGAGGGACTCGAGAATGATCGCATCAACGCCATCGCAAATATTTGCTTCCTATCGAAAAGTGACAACAACCGAATTAAAGACAAAGAACCTAGTGCCTACGTGTCGATGATGACGGATGGCAAAATAGATGAAATTCTGCAAACAAACTTAGTACCCGTAAATTTTGCAACACTGAGCTACGATGAATTCATGCGGGATCGGTCGATATTAATTGCAAATTTTGCAAACTCGCTAGCCGGGATTTGGGGAACATCGCATTGAGGGAGATATTCGTCAAAGTCTGCTCTACTGTGATGGAAAAGCCTCCCACATCCGCTCAAGAGCTCTAGACACTTCGACCGCGAATTGTTTGACCGGCACTATCTCCGTACCCGTGTCGAGTGACTGGCTCACCCGCCCCCGCCCTTCCAGTCCCCGATCCGCCAGCCGCCGGCGATGCCGCGCCCGGGGCGGCGGGGCGTCCGGGCCGGGTCGGCCTTGCTCCAGCCCGTGACCTGGTCGAGCGCGGGGAGGATCGCGGGCGGGTGTTCGTGGGGGTCGCGGCGGGCGGGTTCGGCGAGCGCGGTGCGGGCGATCGCGTCGTCCTCGGCATCGCGGGCGCGTTCGGCCTGCCATTGCAGCGCCATGCGGGCGGATTGCTGGTCGCCGGTCTCGCCGCGGCGGCGCCTGTAGTCGGGACGCGTCGCCCACAGGCGGACGGCCTTGTGGTTGAGGGCGAGCAGCTGGATGACGTGGTCGCCGGTAACCTGCGCGACCGGCGGCAAATCGTTGTGGCGCCAGCCGTCGTCGCGCGCGGCGGCGACGTCGAAGCTGTCGAGCAGGGCGCCCTCGACCCGGTCATAGCCGCATTGCAGCGCGAGCCGCATCTCGCGGGCGAAGCCGGGATGCGCCTTTGCCCGGGCGTAGAAGGTGGCGTGGCTGAACCCCGCGGCGGCGGCGGACAGGCGGACGTTGGCGGTGGCGGACAGAGCGGCGAGGAACGCCTGTTCGGCGGCGCGGGTGAGCTGGCCCTTGCGGTGGGCGCGCAGCTGGAGCCGGCCGTTGCGGGTGCGGATCGCCTTGGGTTCGGGGACGGATTCGGCGGCGGCGGCCGGGGCGGGCGCGCGCTGCAGGCGGGCATGGGCGATGGCGAGCGCGGCATCCCATTCGGCCGCGAAGGCGGGGTGACTCGCACGGCGGCGGGTGAACAGCGCGCGATGCGCGCCCATCTCGCGGGCCGCGGCGCGGACGTTGCCGGTGCGACGGAGGATGGCGAGGAAGGCCGCGTTCTGGAGCGCCTGTGCGCGGGTGAAGGGTCTCGGCATGATTCGCATGGCGTGCGCCGGCCGATCCAACATTGGAAGAGGGCGCGGTCAGGGAAAGCACCGGATCGGAGCGGGCTTGGCGAACGGCCGTTGCCGCGGGGCCGACGACCCTCGGCCGCCGTTCGGTCATGCCGCCGCCCCCTCCGGCGGCACCGTTGCGCGAGCGCGGTGGACCTTCGGTATGCGGGCCCGTGGACGCCGGAATCCGTGCGGGGTGACGGGGCGATGGGGCGATGGGGGCGCCCGTTGCGACCTCGAACCGCGCGCCGTCGCATGGCGACCGGCGATCGGCGGCGTCAGGCGGCCTGCGCGATCGTGTCGGGCTGCGCGCCCCTGAGGGTGAGGACGGCGACCGCGCCCCTGCCCCGGCCCTCGCTCTCGAGCCGCAGGCTGCCGTCCATCGCGTTCATCGCATTGGCGCACCAGTGCAGGCCGAGGCCGCCCGATTTGTGCGCGCGGGTCGAGAAGCCGCGCTGGAACAGGGTAGCGCCGGTCGCCGCGTCGAAGCCCTCGCCGTCGTCGCGGATGTGGACGACGACGCTGGCGCCGTTTTCGTGGATGGTGACGCCGATCGAGCCGCTGTCGCGACCGCTGGCGGCGATCGCCTCGGCGGCGTTGCCGAGCAGGTTGCCGATCACCTGGCTGAGGATGACGCGGTTGGCGAGCGCGTGGTGCGCGCCCGCGGGGAAGCTGAAGGCGATCGACGCGGCGTCGGAATAGCGCGCGATCGCGGCGTTGCGCGCGACGATCGCGCTGAGATCGCAGACCTCGAGCGTCGGGCGTTCGTGCGCCTGCTGCTGCTGCTGGCCGATGATCTCGAGCACGTGCGCCATCGCCTCGCGGCCGACCTGGAGTTCGCCGCGCATCGTCTCGCGGCCCTGCACCTCGGCGGCGAGCGCGGCGGCGACGAAGGCGGCGAGCTTGGCGCGGCGGCCGGGGGCGAGGTCGTCGCGGCCGAGCTCGGCGAGCGCGCGCTCGACGGTGGCGCGGTCGATCGGCGGCGCCTGGGCGATGCCCTGGCTGAGGATGGTGCTGATCGGGTTGAGCGCGTTGCGGACGTTGTGCATCACCGCGACCGCGCTCTCGCTGCGGCCGAGCGCGAAGCTCTGCGCCTCGATCTGTTCGCGCAGATCCTTGAGCTGCGAGAGCATCGCGTTGAGGCTGCGGCCGAGCGAGCCGAATTCGTCGCGGCGGCCGTCGTCGTCGAACAGCGCCATCGCGCCGGAAGCGCGGACGCGCTGCATGTGGCGCTCGACGCGCTGCAACGGGCCGAGCACCAGCCGGGCGATGACGCGGCGCAGGACGACGAGGACGATCAGCAGCAGCAATGTCGAGCCGGCGACGGCGAGCAGCAGCATGCGGCGGCCTAGCAGCGAGACGTCGCGGACGATGTGGAAGCGCGCGGCGGCGACCGCATGGCCGTCGGCGCCGGGGATCGGCACGGCGATTCCCATCGTGTTGCGGCCCGGCACGACACGCGCGTGGTCGCCGGTCGCCGCGAGGTCGATGCGCGCGTCGAGCTGGAGCAGCTCGGAGATCTGGCGCGAGGTGATCTGGCGCGCCATCAGCACATAGCCGCGCGGGCTGCCGGTGCCGTCGGAGCGGCGGACCTGCGCGACGCCGACCGCGGCGACGGTCGATCCGAGCCGGGCGTAGACATGGCCGGAATTGCCGGCGCCGACGATGCGGGCGAGGTCGGTGCGGGTGGCGAGGCGGACCATTGCGGCGCGCAGGTCGGCGCGTTCGCGGCCGGTCGCCGCGTCGAGCCAGCGGGCGATCTGGATGCGGCCGTCGGGGCGGACATAGGCCATGCCCTGCACGCCGAGGTTGGTCATGGCGAGCGGCGAGAAGCTGTCGCGCTCGAACGCCGCCGACTGCGCGGTGGAGGGCGCGCCCATGTAATCGTAGCTCTGCGTCCAGTCGCCATAGTCGCGGACGGCATTCTCCACCTTCGCGGCATATTCGCCGAGCGCGGCGCGGGTGCGCTCGACATGGCCGTCGATCGCCTTGGTTTCGAGCGCGCTGAAGCTGGGGGTGATGACGCCGGCGAGCAGCAGGGTGATGCCGAGCGCGCCGGCGACGCCGACCACGGTGAGGATCAGCACCAGCTTCGCCCCGAGCGAGGCGGGGCCGCGGACCCAGGCCCGGGACCGGGCGCGGCGCATCAGCCGTGCGTCCCGTTGCCCGGCTGCGGCTGCGGCTGCGGCTGCGTCAGGTCGCCGCCCAGGAAGCGCTGTGCCGCGAGTGCGACCGCGAGATCGGGCGCGACCGGGCGCGAGAAATAATAGCCCTGCAGGTGGCTGGCGCCGGCGAGGCGGAGCGCCTGCACCTGCGCCGCGGTCTCGACCCCCTCCGCGATCACCTCCAGCCCGAGCGCGCGGCCGAGGTGGATGATCGAATGGACGATCGCCGCGCTTTCGCGCTCGCGGCCCATGCCGTCGATGAAGCTACGGTCGATCTTGAGGCTGTCGAGCGCGAACTTGCGGATGTTGTAGAGGCTGGAATAGCCGGTGCCGAAATCGTCGAGCGCGATGCGGAAGCCCATCTGGCGCAACTTGTAGAGCGTTTCGGCGGCGCGTTCGGCGTCGTCGAAGATCGCGGTTTCGGTGATCTCGATCTGGACGCGGCCGGGCAGCACGCCGGCGCGCTGGACGCTTTCCATGATATGGCCGACGAAGTTGCTGCGGCGGAACTGGCGCGGCGAGAAATTGACCGAGACATATTGGTCGGGGAAGCGCTGCACCATGGTCAGCGCGGCGTCGAGGATCCAGTCGCCGAGTTCGTGGATGACGTTCGATTCCTCGGCGATCGGGATGAAGGTCGCCGGGCTGATCGGGCCATATTCCTCGGTGTTCCAGCGCACCAGCGCCTCGAAACCGATCACCTCCAGCTCGCTGCGGCTGACGATCGGCTGGTAGACGAGGCTGAGTTCGCCCTTGTCGATCGCCTGCGCGAGCCCCTGTTCGATGCGGCGGCGGAAGCGGATGCCCTCGTCCATGCTCTCGTCGAAGACGCGGGTGACGCCGCGGCCGGCGCGCTTGGCGTCGTTGAGCGCGAGGTCGGCGCGGCGCAGCGCGTCGATCGGGTCGCAGTCCGCGCCCTCGACGACGACGACGCCGCCGGAGGCGCCGCTCTGCACCGAATTGCCGAACACCTGATGCGTGCCGGCGCAGGCGGCGACGATGCGGTCGCAGGCCATCGCCGCGGCCGCTTCCCCCGGGGTGTCGAAGAGGATGCCGAATTCGTCGCCGCCGAGCCGCGCGACGATCGCGCCCTCGGGCGCCTGCGCCTGCAGGATGCCGCACACCTCGCGGATCAGCGCATCGCCCGCCAGATGGCCGAGCGTGTCGTTGACGATCTTGAACCGGTCGAGATCGAACATCGCGGTGGCGAACAGGCCGGGCCGCCGCGCGCGTTCGCCGAGCGCGCGCAGGAAGGCGAGCCGGTTGGGCGCGTCGGTGAGCGAATCGTGCGTCGCCATGTGGATCGCTCGGCTCTCGTTGGCGGCGAGTTCGGCGCCCTGTTCCTCGAGCTGGACGATCTGGGCGGCGAGCTGCGCGCGGGCGGCGGCGAGTTCGCGGTCGACCTGCCAGCGGTGCGCGAGCGCGGTGGCGGTCTGCACCACCTCGGCGACCTCGAACGGTTTGGCGATGTAGAAGATCTTGTCGGCGGGGCCGGCGACCTTGCTGATCTCCAACGGCGAGAAGTCCGAATAGCCGGTGACGATGACGAGGTTGATCTCGGCATCGAGCGCGCGGATGCGGCGCGCGGTTTCGCGCCCGTCGATCCCCGGCGGCATGCGCACGTCGATGAAGGCGACCGCATAGGGGGTGCCGGCGGCCAGCGCCGCCTCGACCGCGGCGACCGCGTCGAGGCCCTGGTGGCAGTGCGTCAGGTCGAAGCGTTCGCCGTCATCGACCGCATCCGGCGCGTCGTCGCCGAACAGCTCCGCCGCCATCGCGCCGAGCGCATCCTCCGCCACGCCGCGCTGGCCCGCGAAGCTGCGGGCGTAGCTGTCGTGCATCGCCGGTTCGTCGTCGACGATCAGCAGGCGCTTCGGTGCAACGGCGATCATGGCTGCAAACTTCCCTCTTATGGTTGACGAGGGCGTAAGCAGACACGGTTAAAGGGTCGTAAACGTCTTCAGCTGCCCCTCGAGCGCTTGCGCGCCGAGCACGATCGCACCGAGCGGCCCCGCATTGCCGCCGAGCGCGGGCGGGACGACGAAACCGGGCTCGGTGATCTCGGGCAGCGCGATATAGCCTGCGAGGCTCTTGACCATCGCGGCGCGGACGCGGGGGAAGAGGTGGTCGTTGCCGACCATGACGCCGCCGCCCATGACGATGCGGCGCGGCACGCCGGTGAGCACCAAAGTATGGCACAATTGGCCGAGGACGTGTGCGACCGGATCCCAGACGGGATCGTCGGCGGCGATATCCTCGCCCTTCTTGCCCGCGCGCGCGCCGATCGCGGGACCGGCGGCGAGCCCCTCGAGACAGCCGCCGTGGAACGGGCAGACGCCCATCCAGTCGTCGCCGGCGAGGCGATCGGGGCGGATATGGCCGAATTCGCTGTGGGTCAGCCCGTCGACGGGGAGCCCGCCGGCGATCAGGCCGACGCCGATGCCGGTCCCGACGGTCGCATAGGCGATGTCGCGCAGCCCCCTGGCGGCGCCCCAGCGCGCCTCGGCAAGCGCGGCGCCGACGACGTCGGTGTGGAAGCCGGTCGGCACGTCGTAGCGTGCGGCGAGGCGTTTCGCGACGTCGGTGCCGGCCCAGTGCGGCTTGGGCGTCGAGGTGATGTGGCCGTAATCGGCGGACTCATGGTCGATCGAGATCGGGCCGAAGCTGGCGATGCCGAGCGCATCGAACGCGCCCCAGCCGTCGAGCACGCGCTCGATCCCCGCGAGCGTTTCCTCGGGCCGGGTGGTCGGCAGCTGCACCCGGTCCTCGATCGCGTCGGGACCGCGCGCCAGCAGACAGACGATCTTCGTCCCGCCCAATTCGATGCCGGCTACCAACGGGGGGACGCTCACCACGATCTTGTTCTCCTTCGGGCGGGGTGGTTAGACGAGAACGGACGGTTTTGCGAGAGCGCTAACGCAGCGGGGATGCGTCATATCCGGCCGGAAAAGCCGATAGCGGGCGAGCCTCGTTGTCGTGTCATTCAAAATCGACTATATGTCATACGCAGGCGTATCGGAGGCAGACATGGCTGCTAAGGCGGAGACAGGGGAAGCGCCCGGCGGCACGACGCGCCGGAAGAACACCGCCGGCGCGGTGATGAGCCAGCGCGTCAGCAGCACGCTGACGACGGCCGCGGCCACCGGGCTCACCGCAGGCCGGAAGGGCAAGCAGCTGTCGGGCCGCGTGCACGAGACACTGTTCGAGGCGGCGGCCGCCAAATCCGGCCTGCGCGGCACAGAGCTGATCGACTATGCGCTGGCCAAGGTCGCGCTCGAAGACGACTTCGCCGACCGGTTAATCGCGTTGAAGGGGTCGATTCCCAAGGACGTGGATCTTGGCGCTTGACCTTGCGGCTGCCCTCCGCCGGCTGAAACCGGAGAAGCGAACGCAGCCGCTGGTGCGCCGGCCGGACGAAGCACTAACGTTCTTGGGCGACGTGGCGCTCGCCGGACCGCCGCTGCTGCTCGATACGACGGTCTACATCGACATCCTTCAGGACCGTGCGCCACCCGCGCTGGACGATCTGCTGCGCGTACGGCAGGTGACCCATTCGTCCGTGGCGATCGGCGAACTGGTGCACCACTTCGGACGGCTCGATCCGGCGCATCCCGGCACCGGCGCGATCCTCGGCGCGATCCGGACGGCGATCGAGAGCATCCCCGCCCATCGGCTATTCGCCCCCAGCATCCAGGCCGTCGCCGAGGCGGGTATCGTCACGGGGGTCGCCGCCCGGCTGCGCGGACTGCCCCGGACGGACCGCCAGCCGTTCATGAACGATGCGACGCTGTTCCTGCAGGCGCTGGAGAACGGTGCCGTGCTGCTTTCCCGGAACATCGGCGACATGGACCTGATCGAGCAGCTGGTGCCGTCCGGACGCGTGCTGCTGTATCGGCGGGTGTGATCGGCGGCGTTGCCCGCGGGTCGTCGCGATACGAGGCCGATCGGGAGGAAAAGGGTGCGCGCGGAGGGCGCGGAGGGCGCGGAGGGCGCGGAGGCGGTGCTTTAGAATCGGATGACATCAGATTGATCCGCATGTGTCGTTATTGCGAGCGCAGCGAAGCAATCCAGAGCCGTACCAAGACGT
This sequence comes from Sphingomonas sp. UBA978, assembly GCF_002292295.1. GTDB lineage: Bacteria > Pseudomonadota > Alphaproteobacteria > Sphingomonadales > Sphingomonadaceae > Sphingomonas. The sequence goes on along the minus strand of NZ_DBBS01000019.1, from coordinate 223,100 downwards.
CCTGGATTGCTTCGCTGCGCTCGCAATGACGGATCAGTTTGATGTCATCTGCCGGCGTCGCGATGACGGGATGGGGCCGCCGCGTGCGATCCAACTCCGCGTCCTCCGCGCCTCCGCGCGCCTATATCTGCGGGGCGGTCCGTGACGCGCGGTTACGCGTCTTCGCTGGTCCACCCACCCCCTGCCCCTCCCTTCGAGGGAGGGGCGTGACGGCGCCGGTTATTCGACCGTCACCGACTTGGCGAGGTTGCGGGGCTGGTCGACGTCGGTGCCCTTGGCGACGGCGACGTGATAGGCGAGCAGCTGGACCGGGACCGCATAGACCAAAGGCGCGATCAGCGGGTGGACCTTGGGCATGGTGATCGTGGCGATGCAATTCTCGCCCGCCGCCTGGATGCCGTCATAGTCGCTGATGAGCACGACCTTGCCGCCGCGTGCCTGCACCTCCTGCATGTTGCTGACGGTCTTGTCGAACAGCGGGCCGGAGGGGGCGATGACGATGACGGGGACGTTCTCGTCGATCAGCGCGATCGGGCCGTGCTTCATCTCGCCCGCGGCATAGCCCTCGGCGTGGATGTAGCTGATCTCCTTGAGCTTGAGCGCCCCCTCCAGCGCGAGCGGATAGTCGGTGCCGCGGCCGAGGTAGAGGACGTCGCGCGCGCTGGCGATGACGCCGGCCATCGCCTCGATCGATTCGTCATAGGCGAGCGCGCCGTTGAGCGCGGCGGGCGCCTCGGCGAGGTGGCGGACGATCTCGCGCTCCTCGCCGTCCTTGAACTTGCCCTTGGCGCGGGCGAGGTTGGCGGCGAGCGCGGCAAGGACGGCGAGCTGGCAGGTGAACGCCTTGGTGCTGGCGACGCCGATCTCCGGCCCGGCATGCGTCGGCAGCAGCAGGTCCGCCTCGCGCGCCATACTGCTGGTCGGCACGTTGACCACCGCGGCGATCGTCTGCCCCTCCGCCTTGGCGTGGCGCAATGCGGCGAGCGTGTCGGCGGTTTCGCCCGACTGGCTGATGACGATCATCAGCCCGCCCGGCTCCATCACCGGGGCGCGGTAGCGGAATTCGGAGGCGACATCGATGTCGACCGGCACGCGCGCGAACTGTTCGAACCAGTATTTGGCGACCATGCCGGCGTAATAGCTGGTGCCGCAGGCGACGATGGTGACGCGCCTGATCCCGGCGAGATCGAAATCGGGAATCGGCAGCGTCACCTTTTCTTCCATCCGCTGGAGGTAGGAGCGCAGCGTCTGGGCGACGACGATCGGCTGTTCGTAGATCTCCTTCAGCATGTAATGGCGATGGTTGCCCTTGCTGACGAGTTCGCCGGTGATGCCGGAGATGGTGACCGGCCGCTCGACCGGCTTGTTGTCGCGATCGTAGACCTGCGCGCCCTCGGTGGTGCAGACGACCCAGTCGCCCTCGTCGAGATAGGCGATGCGCTGCGTCAGCGGCGCGAGCGCGAGCGCGTCGGAGCCGAGATAGGTTTCGCCGTCGCCATGGCCGACGACCAGCGGCGAGCCGAGCCGCGCGCCGATCAGCAGCTCGGGATGCTTGCGGAACAGGATGGCGAGCGCGAAGGCGCCGTGGAGGCGCGGCAGCACCTCGCGCACCGCGGCGACGGGTTCGATCCCCGCCTCGACCTTTTCGCTGATGAGATGGGCGACGACCTCGGTATCGGTCTCGCTGGTGAAGACGCGGCCGCGGGCGATCAGCTCGTCGCGGAGCGGCTTGAAGTTCTCGATGATGCCGTTGTGGACGACCGCGACCTCGTCGGTGGCGTGCGGATGCGCGTTGTTGGTGGTCGGGCCGCCGTGCGTCGCCCAGCGGGTGTGGGCGATGCCGGTGGTACCGGGCAGCGGCGCGGCGGCGAGCTCCTTCGCCAGGTTGACGAGCTTGCCCGAGGCGCGGCGGCGCTCGATCCGGCCGTCATGGTCGGTGGCGATGCCCGCCGAATCGTAGCCGCGATATTCGAGCCGCTTCAGGCCGTCGAGCAGCCGGTCGGCGACGTCTTCGGTACCGATGATTCCCACGATTCCGCACATGTTACTGCTTGTCCTTCTTCGCGCGCATCCGGGCGCGGAATTGCGTGGCCCAGCCGGATTTGGCGACCTGCGGCGGGCGGACGAGCGCGAGCGCGCCCGCCTCGACATCCTGCGTCAGCACCGATCCGGCGGCGACGATCGCGCCCTCGCCGACCGACACCGGCGCGACCAGGGCGGAATTGGAGCCGATGAACGCGCCCGCGCCGATCGTCGTCCGGTATTTGAAGAACCCGTCGTAATTGCAGGTGATCGTGCCGGCACCGATGTTCGCCTTCGCCCCGACCTCGGCATCGCCGATGTAGGAGAGGTGGTTGACCTTGGCGCCCTCGCCCAGCGTCGCCTTCTTCATCTCGACGAAATTGCCGACCTTCGACCCCGCACCGAGCGTCGCGCCGGGGCGCAGGCGGGCATAGGGGCCTACCTCCGCGTAAGCGCCGATGGTGGCGCCCTCGATATGGCTGAAGGCGTGGATGGTGACGCCGTCGGCGACGGTGACGCCGGGGCCGAAGACGACGTTGGGTGCGATCACCACGTCGCGGCCGAGCCGCGTGTCGTGGCTGAACCAGACGGTGTCGGGGGCGATCAGCGTCGCGCCGTCGGCCATCGCCTGTGCGCGGCGCGCCGCCTGCCAGCCGGCCTCCACCGCCGCCAGCTCGCCGCGGCTGTTGATGCCGGCGACCTCGTCCTCGCCCGTCTCGATGCACACCGCGCGGCCGCCCTCGGCGATCGCCAGCGTCACCACGTCGGGAAGGTAATATTCGCCCGCGGCATTGTCGTTGCCGACCGCCTCGAGCAGGCGCCACAGGTCGCGGGTGCGGACCGCGGTGACGCCCGAATTGCACAGGTCGACGGCACGCTCCGCCGCGCTTGCATCCTTGTATTCGACCATCTTCGCGATCGTGCCGTCGGCGGCGGCGATGACGCGGCCATAGGCACGCGCGTCGGCGGGGCGGAAGCCGAGCACCGCAACGGTCGGCGCGTCGGCCGCATCCAGCCGCGCCGCGAGCCGTGCGACGGTGTCCGTGGCGAGCAGCGGCGTATCGCCGAAACAGACGATGGCGATGCCGTCGAACCCGGCGAGCGCCGCCTTCGCCTGCAGCGCCGCATGCGCGGTGCCGAGCTGTTCGCGCTGCCACGCGATCTCCACCCCGGTCGCGGCGACGGCGGCCTCGACCTGTTCGCCCGACGCGCCGACGACGACGACGCGGCGGGTCGCGCCGGCGCGGTTCAGGCTGTCGATCAGGTGGAGCAGCATCGGCCGCCCGGCGACGGGATGCAGGACCTTGTGCAGGTCGGACTTCATCCGCGTGCCTTTACCCGCGGCGAGGATGATGACGGCAAGAGGATCGCTCATGGCCCCATCGCCTGCCATGGAAGTCTTGCCATTTCCATAGGTAGCCGTCACCGCGCGCGGTTATGACGCAGAATTCATCGCCCCGTTCGCCGTTCGACATCGTCGGATTCGACCTCGACGGCACCGTGCTGGACACCAGCGGCGACCTGGCCGCGGCGGTCAACCATGCGCTCGCCTCGGTCGGGCGGCCGGCGCTGGGCGTCGAGGCGGTCAAGCCGATGATCGGCGGCGGCGCGCGGCATCTGCTGGCGCAGGGGATGGCGGCGACCGGCGGCTGCGACGAGGCGACGCTGGACGTGCTGCACCGGCGGCTGCTCGCGTATTACGAGGAGCATATCGCGGTGCTGACCCGGCCCTATCCGGACGCGCTCGCCGTGCTCGACACGCTGGCGGCGCGCGGCGCGCGGATCGGACTCGTCACCAACAAGCTGGAGGCGCTGGCGCGCAAGCTGCTCGACGCGCTGGACCTGACCGGACGGTTCGCCTGCATCATCGGCGGCGACACGATGGGACCGGGCAACGCCAAGCCGAGCCCCAAGCCGATCTACGAGATGCTGGCGCGGTGCGGCGGCGGCACCGCGGCGTTCGTGGGCGATTCGCTCTTCGACATCCGCGCCGGACAGGCGGCGGGGCTGCCGACGGTGGCCTGTTCGTTCGGCTTCCTGATGCAGCCGGTCGCCGAGCTGGGCGCGGACGCGATCATCCATGGCTATGGCGAGCTGATCCCGGCGCTGGAGCGGCTGGCGGCGGCGCGAGGCGACGAATAGGCGATTTGGCTTCGCGCAGAGGCGCGGAGGCCGCGGAGGTGTTGCGTTCGTCGCGTGCGCGGTCCTCCTCATCGAAGCCCGGCGACATCAGCGGTGCGCTGCCGCGGGCGTTGCACCTCTGCGGCCTCTGCGCCTCTGCGCGAACCAGATTCGTCGGTAGCTGGCAGCGAAGGCGAATGTCGTCCTAGTCGACGAGCTTCATCAGGCGGCGTTCGACGGGGGCGAGGATCGGGCCGAGGTCGTGGCCGCGCTTCAGGACCATGCCCTGTTCGCCGATCAGCGCCCACATGCCCTGCCGGGCGCGCAGCGCGGGACGCTTCTCGATGCGGAATTCGGGGCGTTCGGCGGCGCGGCGGAAGGCGGCGAAGATCGCGGCGTCCCGGCCGAGCTGCATCGCATAATCCTTCCAGTGGCCGGCGGCGACCATGCGGCCGTAGAGGTCGAGGATGCGGTTGAGTTCGGCGCGGTCGAAGCCGACCTGCGACGGCTGTCCGCCCTGCGGAAACGGCGTGACGATTCCCATCAGGCGCGGTCGCGCTCCTGCTCGGGCAGCTGTTCGGCGAGCAGCGCGTCGAGGCGCTTGCGCATCGATTCGAGCTCGCAGCGCATGATCTCCATCTTCTGCGTCGCGGGGTCGAACATGTCGCTGCACGGCGTGCCGTACGGGACGAAGCGCGACGGGCTGGTCGCCGCCCCGCCCTCGACCATCGTCGCGCGCGCCGGGATGCCGACCATCACCGCGCCCGCCGGCACGTCCTTCGTCACCACCGCATTGGCGCCGACGCGGGCACGCCGGTCGACGAGGATCGGGCCGAGCACCTGCGCGCCCGAACCGATGATGACGCCGTCGGCGAGCGTCGGATGGCGCTTGCCCGCGACGCCATTGTCGGGGCTGGTCCCGCCGAGCGTCACGCATTGGTAGATGGTGACGTCGTCGCCGATCTCCGCGGTCTCGCCGATCACGACGAAGCCGTGGTCGATGAAGAAGTTGCGGCCGATCTTCGCGCCCGGATGGATGTCGATCGCGGTCCAGGCGCGGGCGATGTGGTTGACGAGGCGGGCGAGGAAGAACCAGCGCCGGCGGTAAAGGGCATGTGCGACGCGGTGGAGCGCCAGCGCCCAGACGCCGGGATAGAGCAGGATTTCGGCCCGCGAATGCGGTGCCGGGTCGCGCGCCCGGATCGAATCGAGATAGGCGGCCAACCGTCCGAACATCCGTCGTTCCCCTTACAGACCCGCGCATGTAATCCTTCCGCCAGCCGATTTCCATGCCCGACCCGCCGCAGCTTTGGCGTAGCAAACTCCAGCTTTGTTGTAGGGATTGCGCGCGCCGTGCACGATGCGGCCCGTCCTACCCGTCCGTATCCCTCCGGAGTGCCTGCCGCCGATGCCCGATTTCCTTACCGCCATCGACTGGAGCCAGGTGCTGCCGTTCATCGCGATCGGCTTTGCCGCACAGGTGGTCGACGGCGCGCTCGGCATGGCGTTCGGCGTCATCAATTCGACGCTGCTCGTCACCGTGATGGGGGTACCGCCGGCGGTCGCCTCCGCCAGCGTGCACGCGGTCGAGACCTTCACCACCGCGGCATCGGGGGTCAGCCACATCGTCCACCGGAACGTCGACTGGAAGCTGTTCCGCCGGCTGGTCATCCCCGGCGTGATCGGCGCGATTCTGGGCGCGACGCTGCTGAGCAATATCGACGCCTCGGTCGCGAAGCCGTTCGTCATGCTCTATCTCGCCTGTATCGGCCTCTACCTGCTGTTCCGCGCGGTGAAGGGGCGGATCGAACCACGCACGCCCAAGGTGATCGCGCCGCTGGGCCTCGTCGGCGGGTTCCTCGACGCGGCGGGCGGCGGCGGCTGGGGGCCGGTCGTCACCAGCAACCTGCTGATCCAGGGGGCGACGCCGCGGCACACGATCGGCACGGTCAACACCGCCGAATTCTTCCTGACCGCGACCGCGTCGGTGACCTTCTTCATCGCGCTCGGCTGGTCGGCGTTCACGCTGCACACGCTCGGCATCCTGATCGGCGGGCTGGTCGCGGCGCCGCTGGGCGGCGTGCTGGCGAAGCGGGTGCCGACTCGCGGGCTGATGGCGCTGGTCGGCGTGTTGCTGACCCTCACCAGCGCCTGGTCGGTCTATGCGGCGTTCGCGCACTGAATGGTTCGCGCCTGCGAACGGCTAAACCCGCGGAAATGCTGCTGATCGCCTCATTCGATCACGCAGCGCAAATAGATTAATTTTGCACTGCGGCATGAGGCACCCATATTCGGTCCACACCATTCAACCGGAGACCAACATGGCCCTCATCGGCAGCAAGCTGAAGCCGTTCACCACCCAGGCCTATAAGGAAGGCAAGTTCGTCAGCGTCAGCGACACGGACGTGCTGGGCAAGTGGGCGGTCTTCTTCTTCTACCCGGCGGACTTCACGTTCGTCTGCCCGACCGAGCTGGAAGACCTCGCCGACGTCTATCCGACGCTCCAGAAGATGGGCGTCGAGGTGTACAGCGTGTCGACCGACACCCACTTCAGCCACAAGGCGTGGCACGACAGCTCGCCCGCGATCGGCAAGATCAACTATTTCATGCTGGGCGACCAGAACCACAGCATCAGCACCAACTTCGAGATCCTGCGCGAGGGCCAGGGCCTGGCCGATCGTGGCACGTTCGTGATCGATCCCGAGGGCGTGATCCAGCTGATCGAAGTGACGTCGGAAGGCGTCGGCCGCAACGCCGCCGAGCTGCTGCGCAAGATCAAGGCCGCGCAGTACATCGCCGCGCATCCGGGCGAAGTCTGCCCGGCGAAGTGGGAAGAGGGCGAAGAGACGCTCGCCCCCAGCCTCGACCTCGTCGGCAAGATCTGAGGTTTCGGACGGATCGTCCGGCGGCATCCGCAGCCGGCGTCCCGTCCAGCCCCATCCCCGCCCTTCCCCGAGGGTCAGGGTGATCGCGGCCCGGGGTGGAAGCCTTCCACCCCGGGCCGCTTGTTTATGACGACCCGCATTACCCAGGAGTTTCCGCCATGCTCGACGCCAATCTGACGCAGCAGTTGAAGGCCTATCTGGTCAACATCCGCCAGCCCATCGAGCTGGTCGCGAGCCTGGGCGACGACGCCAAGTCGCGCCAGATGGGCGAATTGCTCGACGAGATCGCCGCGCTGTCGGACAAGATCGCGGTCGTCACCGCGGACGACCGCCGCCGCCCGAGCTTCATGATCCGCCGCGCCGGCACCGACATCGGCGTGCGCTTCGCCGGCCTGCCGATGGGGCATGAATTCACCTCGCTGGTGCTCGCGCTGCTGCAGGTCGGCGGCCATCCGTCGAAGGCGGCGCAGGAGCTGATCCAGCAGGTCGAGGCGCTGGACGGCGACTTCCATTTCGAAACCTTCTTCTCGCTGTCCTGCGCGAACTGCCCCGACGTGGTGCAGGCGCTCAACCTGATGGCGGTGCTCAACCCGCGGGTGACGCACACCGCGATCGACGGTGCGCTGTTCCAGGACGAGGTCGCGACGCGCAAGGTGATGGCGGTGCCGACCGTGTTCCTGAACGGCGAGCCTTTCGGCCAGGGCCGGATGGAGCTGGAGCAGATCGTCGCGAAGCTCGACACCGGATCGGCGGCGCGCGCCGCCGAAAAGATCGCGGCGAAGGCGCCGTTCGACGTGCTCGTCGTCGGCGGCGGCCCCGCCGGCGCGGCGGCGGCGATCTACACCGCGCGCAAGGGCATCCGCACCGGCATCGCGGCGGAGCGGTTCGGCGGGCAGGTGCTCGACACGATGGCGATCGAGAATTTCATCTCGGTGCCGCATACCGAGGGGCCGAAGCTCGCCGCCGAGCTGGAGCGCCACGTCCGCGATTACGACGTCGACATCATGAACCTGCAGCGTGCGGAAAAGCTGATTCCGGCGGCGGGCGAAGGCGGGCTGCACGAGGTTGTGCTGGAGAATGGCGCATCGCTGCATGCGCGCACCGTCATCCTGTCGACCGGCGCGCGCTGGCGGCAGATGAACGTGCCGGGCGAGGATGCCTATCGCAACAAGGGCGTCGCCTATTGCCCGCATTGCGACGGCCCGCTCTACAAGGGCAAGCGCGTCGCGGTGATCGGCGGCGGCAATTCGGGCGTCGAGGCGGCGATCGACCTCGCCGGGATCGTCGCGCACGTCACGCTGATCGAATATGACAGCGACCTGCGCGCCGACGCGGTGCTGCAGCGCAAGCTCGCCAGCCTGCCCAACGTCGCGATCATCACCTCGGCGCTGATCACCGAGGTGCATGGCGACGGCGAAAAGGTGACCGCGCTGTCCTATCGCGACCGCAATACCGACGCGATGCACCGTGTCGATCTGGAGGGGATCTTCGTCCAGATCGGGCTGGTGCCGAACACCGAATGGCTGGCGGGTGCGGTGGCGTTGAGCCCGCGCGGCGAGATCGAGGTCGACCATCGCGGCCACACATCGCAGCCGGGCGTGTTCGCCGCGGGCGACGTGACGACGGTGCCGTTCAAGCAGATCGTCATCGCCATGGGCGAAGGGTCCAAGGCGGCGCTGGCGGCGTTCGACCACCTCATCCGCCTGCCCGCGGAAGTGACGCACGATTGGGAAGAAGCGGCGGAGTGAGGGTGCGATCCTCCCCGTGCCGGGGAGGATAATGAGGGTGGCGTCGCGGCGGCGGCGCCTCTATCCGGCGGGGCATGGCGGCGACCTATCTTCCCACGCTCAAGCAGCTGCAATATCTGGTCGCGTTGAAGGACGCCGGCCATTTCGGACGGGCCGCCGAGGCATGTTTCGTCACCCAGTCGACCCTGTCGGCGGGCCTGCGCGAGCTGGAGACGCTGATCGGCGTCACGCTGGTCGAGCGGACCCGCCGCGTCGTCCGCTTCACGCCGCTGGGCGACCGGATCGCCGACAAGGCGCGGCGCGTGCTGCGCGAGGCGGAGGAGCTGGGCGATATCGCGCGCGCCGCCGGGCGGCCGCTGTCGGGCGAGATGCGGATGAGCGTCATTCCGACGATCGCGCCCTTCATGCTGCCGCATATCCTGCCGCGGCTGCGCCGCGACTATCCCGACCTCAAGCTGTTCCTGCGCGAGGAGCCGTCGGGCGCGGCGTGCGAGGGGCTGCACAACGGCCGCACCGATTGCGTGCTGCTCGCGCTGCCCTTCGCATGCGGCGACGTCGCGTCGCAGGCGCTGTTCGACGACCGGCTGTTCGTCGCCTACCAGCCGCAGGACATGCCGAGCGATCCGCCGACGATCCCCGCCGCGCTGATCGACGAGACGCGGCTGCTGCTGCTCGAGGACGGGCATTGCCTCAAGGACCATGCGCTGTCGGCGTGCAACCGGCCCGAATTGCGCGCGGAGGCGACGATGCTCGGCACTTCGCTGCACACGATCGTGCAGATGGTCGACAATGGTTTGGGCATGACGATGCTGCCGGAAATGGCGCTCAAGGCGGGGATCCTCGACCATACCAATATCGTCGCGCGGCCGCTCGACGCCGACAATGCGGTGCGGCGGATCGCGCTGGTCTGGCGCCGCGCATCCCCGCGCGAGAAAGATTTCCAGTTGCTCGCCGAGGCGCTCGCCGAAGCACGCTGATGCAACCCCGCCCGGCTTCGGGCGTAGAAGAGGGTACGTGACCCAGTCCTTTCCCACCTCCAAGTCTTCGACCAGCCAGGCGCGACGGATCGCCGTCTATGCCTCGCTCGTCCTGCTCGCCGGCTGCGTGCCGCCGGCGACCGCCCCCGTCGTCGCGCCGCCGCCGGTGGTCAGCGCGCCGGTGCCGGTCGACCCGTCGCGGATCGAATCGGAGGCGACGATCGCGACCTCGATCGCGGCGACTCCCGGGCTGAACACGCTGGCAACCGAGTTGCGGATCGCGGAGCTGGACCAGCTGCTCGGCGGCGACGGGCCCTATACGCTGTTCGCGCCGAGCGATGCGGCGTTCACCCGCCTCGCGCCGGGAATCGCCAGCGACCTGCTGGCGCCCGAGAATCGCGCGGCGCTGGTGGCGCTGTTGCGCTATCACGTCGTCGCGGGGACGGTGACGACCGAGCAACTGACCGACCGTATCCGCGCCGGCGGCGGGCGCGCGACGCTGACGACGCTGGGCGGGCAGCCGATCGTCGCGACGATGACCGGCGACGTCATCACGCTGACCAGCGTCACCGGCAACCGCAGCTATGTCGAGGCGGCGGACGTCGCGCAGGTCAACGGCGTGATCCATGTCGTGAACGGCGTGCTGGTGCCGGTGCTGCCGTAGGGCGCCTTTGCGCCCTCCCCCGCCGGGCGAGAGCGGGATGACATCTAACTGATCCGTGATTGCGGGCGCAGCGAAGCAATCCAGGGCGTCCTGGTACGGCTCTGGATTGCTTCGCTGCGCTCGCAATGACGAACATGCGGATCAATCCGATGTCATCCGATTCCAGGGCCTGCGTCAGTGCCGTTCCCAGCGTTCCGCGGCGGCGGTGTCGGTGTCGCGCGCCTCGACCCAGCGCGCATCGGTGCCGCGGGTTTCGCGCTTCCAGAAGGGGGCGTCGGTCTTGAGCCGGTCGATCAGATAGGCGCAGGCCTCGAGCGCGGCGGCGCGGTGCGGCGCGGCGGCGGCGACGAAGACGATCCGCTCCCCCGGGGTCATCGGGCCGACGCGGTGGACGATCGTCGCCGCGCCGAGCGACCAGCGCGCGACCGCGCCCTCCGCGACGCGGGTCAGCGCCGCCTCGGTCGCGCCGGGATAATGTTCGAGTTCGAGCATGCCGACCGAATCGTCGGCACGGACCAGCCCGGTGAAGGTCGCGACCGCGCCGGCCCCGGCGGCACCCTCCGCCAGCGTCATTTCCGCGCCGATGTCGATGGGATCGCGGCCGACGACGATGCGGATCATCCGCCGGTCACCGGCGGGAACAGGGCGACCTCGCGCGCGCCGGCGATGCCCGCGTCCATGGCGACGAAATCCTGGTCGACCGCGGCGCGCAGCCGGGCGCGGTCCGCCAGCGCATCGGCGCTGGTGGCGTCGCGGGCCGCGAGCCAGTCGACCAGCGCGGCGACCGTCGTCACGGTCGGCGGCGGCGACACGATTTCCTGCGCGCAGCCCATGCGTTCGCGCACCCAGGCGAAATAGAGCATCTCGATCGCCATCGGATCAGTCCATATGCCGGATGCCGACGCGCAGATAATCCCAGCCCGTCACCAGCGTCAGCGCCGCCGCCGCCCACAGGCAGCCGAGGCCGGTCACCTTGATCCACGCCTGCGCGGGCAGCGCGCCGGCGAGGATCAGCGCACCGAAGGCGACGAGCTGCAGCGTCGTCTTCCACTTGGCGAGCTTCGACACCGGCAGCGACACCTGCAGCCCGGCGAGGAATTCGCGCAGGCCCGACACCGCGATCTCGCGCAGCAGGATGATGAGCGCGGCGATCAGGTGGACGCCGGTGATGAGCGCCAGATCGTCGTGGCGGGTGCCGACCAGCATCAGGATCACCGCGGCGACCATGATCTTGTCCGCGATCGGATCGAGGAACACGCCGAGCTTCGACACCGCGCCCTGCGCGCGGGCGAGATAGCCGTCGAAATAATCGGTGATGCCCATCAGGCAATAGAGCGCGAAGGCGATGCCGAATCCCGCCTCCCACCGCGGCCACCACAGGAAGGCGACGAGCAGCGGGACCGCGACGATGCGCGACAGCGTCAAAAGGTTGGGCAAGGTCAGCATCGTATGCCCCTCCTACCGCGACAGCCGCGCGGACGTAACCCCCATGCATCGGCTCGCATGACCTAAGCCGTTGGCGTGCCGGACCGGCTGGGCTATGCCTGCCGCAATATCGCCACGATCGAAGGCCGACGTTCGCATGCTGAATGCCATGGGGTTGCTGAAGCAGCGCCGCTTCCTGCCCCTCTTCGCCACGCAGTTCCTCGGCGCGTTCAACGACAATCTGTTCAAGACGTCGATGGTGCTGTTCGCGACCTATGCGATCTTCAACGATCCGCACATGGAATCGAACTTCAACGCGCTGGCGACCGGCATCGCCATCCTGCCGTTCTTCCTGCTCTCCGCGCTCGCCGGGCAGCTCGCCGACAGCCACGACAAGGCGCGGATCATCCGCATCGTAAAGACCGCGGAGATCGGCATCATGCTGCTCGGCGCGGGCGGGCTGATGGTGGCGCGCGCGGGCTATCCGACGCTGGGCATCGGCCTGATGCTGGGCGCGGTGCTGTTCCTCGGCGTGCACTCGACCTTCTTCGGGCCGATCAAATATGCGATCCTGCCGCAGCACCTGAAGCCCTGCGACGTGCTCGGCGGCACCGGGCTGGTCGAGGCGGGGACGTATCTCGCCATCCTGCTCGGCACGATCATGGCCGGCTGGGTCCCGATCGAGGGCGCCGCGATGCTGGTGATCGTCGTCGCGCTGATCGGTTGGGCGACCGCGAGGCAGGTGCCGCCCGCCCCGCGCGAGGGGCCGCGGCTGAAGCTCAACTACAATCCGTTCACCGCATCGTGGCGGCTGATCCGCACGACGATGCACATCCCGCGGCTGTTCCTCGCGATCTGCGCGATCAGCTTCTTCTGGACGATCGGGGCGCTGCTCATCATCATCTTCCCGCCGCTGGTGAAGAACGTGCTCACCGCCGACGAGCGGGTCGCGAGCGGGGCGATCGCGGTCTTCTCGGTCGGGGTGGCGATCGGGTCGGTGGTCATCAACACGATGCTGAAGGGCAAGATCAGCGCACGCTATTCGCCGGTATCGGTGATCGCGATGGGCGTATTCGTCGTGATCTTCTCGTTCCTGTGCCGCAACTGGGTGCCGGCGGCGCCGGGCAGCTTCTACGACTGGAGCCAGTTCGTCGCGCAGCCGCGCGCGATCCCGATCATGCTGTGCCTGCTGGCGATCGCGACGACCGGCGGCATGTTCGTCGTGCCGCTCTATGCGTTCCTGACGACGACGGTCGAGAAGGACCAGACCGCGCGCACCGTCGCCGCGAACAACGTCGTCAATTCGGGCGCGATGACCCTGGGATCGATCGCGGCGATCGGCATCGACCTGATGGGCGTCCGGTCGGTCGACATGCTGTTCCTCGTCGCGGCGATGTGCCTGGTGTCGGCCTGGATCGCGCAAAAGCTGCACGCCGCCTGCGACTAGGACGGACCGGGGGTTCGCGGCGACCCGCCCGCGGTCGGGGAAAACGGGTTCGCGCGGAGGCGCGGAGGACGCAGAGGCGTCGCGCTGCCGGCATCGACAGCCTACGCTTCCAAGGCGCGAAGATGACGGGGCCGTACGCCCCCATCTCCGCCCCTGCGCGAACCGCTCATACCCCCGGCGGCGGGGCGGTCAGAAGATCAGCGTGTAGAAGCAGGTGAAGAAGGCGGCGAAGCTGAGCAGGAACAGCTTCCAGTCCTCGTCGTCGCGCTTGCGGGCATCGGGCGTCACCGGTGGCGGCAGGGTCTGCCGAAACGGATGGCGGGCGGCTTCGTTGGTCAGGACAAGGCGTCTGGTCATCATGGACATGTTAACGTCCTGTTTACGATTACGACCAGCCGCAAAGGTGGTTAAACCGGACCTGTCCGCGGATGGGACACATTGAGAGAGGCCGTGCCATGAGTGTCGCGTTCCGCCGCGAGAGCGACGAAGAGCATCTGGAGCCGAAGTTCGAGCTGCCCATCCCCGCCGGTCCCAATCTGGTGACGCGGGCGGGCAAGGCGTTGATCGAGACGCGGATCGCCGCGCTGGAGGCGGCGCTGGCGCAGGCGGCGACCGAGGATGCCGAGGCGATCCGCCGCGACCTGCGCTATTGGCAGACGCGGCGGACGACCGCGATCCCGACGGCGGCGCCCGAGGACGGCAGCGCCGGATTCGGCACGCGGGTGCGCGTGACGATCGGCGGCAAGCCGCGCACGATCGCGATCGTCGGCGACGACGAGGCCGATCCGCATGCCGACCGGCTGGCATTCGGCGCGCCGCTGGCGCGGGCGCTGATCGGCGCGGAACCGGGCGACGTGCTGCCGTTCAACGGGCGGGACGATGCGATCGCGGTGCTGGGGGTCGAGCCGATCGACGGGGCCTGAACCGACACGAGGCCCGGATATGAGCCGAGCTACGCGACCATCGCTGGTCCCGTAGCTCGACCGTCGGGCACCGGGGAGCACCCGAATGCCGGCGGTGCCGTGTCTGGGAGAGAACGCCGCCGACCGCTCACGAATATCGTCCCCATGTTGCGGCGATATTTCCGCCGGGACATCGCGGTGCAATCCGGAACCGCGATGCACGTGGCGAAGGAGCCCCGCGCATGTCCGCCCTGCCGCCCGTCCCGTCCGCTTCCGGCCCCGCCCCCAGCCCTGCCCCCTGTCTCGTGAGCCGGCACCGGCCCGCGCGCAAGCAGACCAGCGTCGGCGGGGTGCGCCGTGCGCGGTGCCTGTGCTGCGGGTTGCAATTGATGCGCACTGCGATCAGCCGGCGCTGGATCATCGCCGACCGGCTTGGGTGATTTCCCGGCCCGGCGTCGGTGGGGCGAACCGGCTGGCGCGATCTGTTCTTCTGGCTCCTGCGCAGGGGGGGGGCTTTGGACGCGAAGGGTGCGGATTGGGTCGAAACGCCAGCGTTTCTGGATCCCCGCCTGCGCGGGGATGACGGGTTTTGTTTACAGCGGCAGCGTGACGCGGGCGATGGCGCCGCCGTCGGGGTGGTTGGCGATGGTCGCGTCGCCGCCGTGCGCGCGGGCGACGCCGCGCACGCTGCTGAGGCCGAGGCCGATGCCGCCGGTGTCGCGGTTGCGCGAGCGTTCGCCGCGGAAGAAGGGTTCGAACAGGCGGTCGAGGTCGTCCGGGTCGATGCCCGGGCCGTGGTCGCGCACCGCGATCACCGCATGGCCGTCCAGCTCGGCGAGCGTCACTTCGGCGTCACCGGCATATTTGAGCGCGTTGCCGACCAGATTGGCGACCAACGCCTTGAGCCCCGCCGCATCGCCCTCGATCACGACGGGGTCGCCGTCGTGCAGCGTCACCGGCTCGCCGCGGTCGGCGAGATCGTCGGTCACGCTCTCGACCAGCGAGCGCAGGTCGAGCCGCCGCCGCTCACCGATACGATTGTCGTCGCGGAAGAAGGCGAGCGCGGCCTGGATCATCGCCTGCATGTCGGCGATGTCCGATTCGCTGGTGGTGCGCAGCGGCTCGGGCGCCCGTTCGAGCCGCAGCCCGAGGCGCATCAGCGGCGTGCGCAAATCGTGCGCGATCGCCGCGATCATCGTCGTGCGATCCTCGACATAGCGGTTGAGCCGCGCCTGCATCCGGTTGAACGCCGCCGCGGCATCGGCGATCTCCGCCGGGCCGCCGAGCGGCACGGGCGCGGCGCGCGGATCGCGGCCCAGGCGTTCCGCCGCGGCACCGAAGGCGGCGATCGGCTTGGTCAGCCGCCGCGCCAGCAGCCAGGCGAAGGGCGCGACCGCCAGCATCGCCGCGAGCAGCCACAGCAACGCCCGCCCGCGCCAGCTTTCGAAGCCGGTGCGCGCGCCCCGCGCGCTCAGCCAGCTGCCGTCGGGCTGCTGCACCGAGACGGTGAAATGGCCGAACATGATCTGGCTCCGCGCATCGGGGGAGCGACGGCGCTCGGGCGGCCCGGCGCGGCGCGGGATCGGGCCGAAGACCATCGGCGGCGGGCCGCCACCGAAATGGACGCGCACCCGCTCCGCGGCGACGCCGAGCTGGCCGGCGATCACCCCGGCGAGATGGTTGCCGCGATCGTCGAACGGCTCCGGATCCTCCGCATCGCGCGACAGCAGCAGCTCGCCGCTCGCGTCGCCGCCATGGCGCAGCGCCGCCACCACCTGCGGCACCGAATAGATGCGCGGCGTCGGCGGCGCGATCGAGACGACCAGCGCGACGTTGAGCGCCTGCACCGCGGCGACGCTGAGCAGCATGACGAGGAACACGCGCCAGAACAGCGACCGGCGCACCCCGCCCCATGGCCCCCGGGCGGGCCGGTCCGGCCGGCTCATGCGCGGCTGACCGCCGGCACGAACAGATAGCCTTCGTTGCGGATGGTGCGGATGATTTCGTCGCCGCCGCTGCGCAGCTTGCGCCGCAGCCGGCTGATCTGGACGTCGATCGCGCGATCGAAGGCGTCGGAATTGGGGCCCCGCGCCGCCTCGAGCAGCCATTCGCGCGACAGCACCCGGCGCGGCCGTTCGGCGAAGACGCGCAATAGGGCGAATTCGCCGTCGGTCAGGCCGACGAGCACGCCCTGCGCGTCGAACAGTTCGTGCGCGAACAGGTCCATCGTCCAGCCGTCGAAGGTGAGGCGCGAACGGTCCTGCGGCTCCGCCTGCTGGCGGCTGCGCAGCGCGGCGCGGACGGTGGCGAGCACCTCGCGCGCGCTGCACGGCTTGGGGAGGTAATGGCTCGCGCCGATCTCCAGCCCGACGATGCGGTCGCGCTCCTCGCCCAGCGCGCTGAGCATGATGACCGCGGGGCCGCCGTCGCGGGCGATGCGGCGGCAGGCGGCAATGCCATCCTCGCCCGGCATCATCACGTCGAGCAGGATCGCATCGATCCGCTCGCGCTCCAGCACCGCGTCCATCTCGCGCGTGTTGGCGGCGGCGCTGACGCGGTAGCCGCGCGCGCCGAGGCTCTGCGTCAACAGGGTGCGGATCTCGCGATCGTCGTCGACGACGAGGATCGCGGCCGGTTCGTCCCCCGCGGCGGTATCGACAGGTCGGTGCGTCATCGCCCCCTCATGCCGCAGAAATGTTTCCACGGAATATCAGGGGGCGACGCACCGGCACCGATCAGTCCAGCCGGCGCGCGAGTTCCTTGTTGAGGCCGAGCGCGACCAGGGTGGCAATGGCGCCCGAGAGCAGATAGCCGCCCGCGGCGATCAGGCCGAACTGGCTGGCGAGCACCAGCGCGGCGAGCGGCGCGAAGCCGGCGCCGAACAGCCAGGCGAGGTCCGAGGTCAGCGCCGCGCCGGTGTAGCGCGCGCGCTTGGGGAAGTTGTTGGTCACCGCGCCCGACGACTGGCCGAAGGCGAGGCCGAGCAGCACGAAGCCGCCGATCATGAACGCCAGCTCGCCCGAGCGGCCGCCGGCGAGCAGCTGCGGCGCGAAGCCGCTGAACACCGCGATCGCCGCGGCGGTATAGCCGAGCACCGAGCGCCGGCCGATGCGGTCGGCGAGCAGGCCGGAGATGACCACCGAACCAAGGCCGAAGAAGGCGCCGATGATCTCGATGCCGAGGAAGCTCGCGATATTCTCGCTGGTGTAGAGCGCGATCCACGACAGCGGGAACACCGTCACCATGTGGAAGAGCGCGAAGCTCGCCAGCGGGGCGAAGGCGCCGATGATGATGTTGCGCCACTGCGCCTTGACCGTCGCGGTGACGCGCGACGGGGTGAGCTCGCGGCTCTTGAACAGCTCGGTATATTCCGGCGTCACGACGATCCGCAGCCGCGCGAACAGCGCGACGACGTTGAGCGCGAAGGCGACGAAGAACGGATAGCGCCAGCCCCAGGACAGGAAGTCGACCATGTCCATGTTGGCGAGGAAGAAGGCGAAGAGCGCACTTGCCACGATCAGGCCGAGCGGCGCGCCGAGTTGCGGCACCATCGCGTACCAGCCGCGCTTTTCGGGCGGTGCGTTGAGCGCGAGCAGCGAGGCGAGGCCGTCCCAGGCACCGCCGAGCGCCAGACCCTGGCCGATGCGGAAGGCGGCGAGCAGGAACGCCGACGCGGCGCCGACCTCGCCATAGCCGGGCAGGAAGGCGAGAGACACGGTCGAGGTGCCGAGCAGGAACAAAGCGATCGTCAGCTTGGTGCCGCGGCCATATTCGCGGTCGACCCACATGAAGATCTGCGTGCCGATCGGCCGCGCGATGAACGCCAGCGGGAAGAGCGCGAACGACCAGAGCGTGCCGGTCAGCCGGTCGACGTACGGGAAAACCAGCGCCGGGAAGACGATGACCGACGCGATCGCGTAGCAGAAGAAGTCGAAGAATTCGGAGGTGCGGCCGATGACGACGCCGATCGCGATCTCGCCCGGACGGACCTCATGGTCGCCCCGGGTGTTGACGGCACGGGCATCGCGTTCGAGCGGTGCGGAATGGGCGGAAGCCACTGACATGTATCGCAGTCCTGTCGTCTCGCAGCCCGAGGGCCATCGGTCATCAACGCACTTCGCCCGGAAACGGACGCAGCGCGAACATGCCTCCTTACCGCAGCGGCCGGCCGGGCGGGATAGGACAAAATGTCCTATTTTGCGCTGCAGCACACAGGCGTAGCGGCAATGACGATGCGAACTCCCTCGTTCTCCCCCATGCGGCTTCGAACCGCTGCCGTCGCACTCCTCGCGCCCGCCCTGCTGGGTGGCTGCGACTGGGTGGTGATGAACCCGTCCGGCGACGTCGCCCGGCAGCAGGCCAATCTGATCCTGTGGTCGACCGGCCTGATGCTGCTCATCATCGTGCCGGTGATCGCGCTCACCATCCTGTTCGCGTGGAAATACCGCCACAGCAACGAGGATGCGGAATATACGCCCGACTGGGACCATTCGACGGGCCTCGAGCTCATCATCTGGTCGGCGCCGCTGCTGATCGTCATCGCGCTCGGCGCGCTGACCTGGATCAGCACGCACAGCCTCGACCCCTATCGCCCGCTGGCGCGGCTGGAGCCGGGCAAGCTGCTGGCCAAGAACGACAAGCCGCTGGAGATCCAGGTCGTGTCGCTCGACTGGAAGTGGCTGTTCATCTATCCCGAACAGGGCGTCGCGACGGTCAACGAGCTGGTGCTGCCGATGAACCGGCAGGTCCGGTTCCGGATCACCTCGTCGTCGGTGATGAACACCTTCTACGTCCCCGCGATGGCCGGCATGATCTATTCGATGCCCGGCATGGAGACGCGGCTGCACGCGGTGCTCAACAAGCCGGGCCGGTTCGACGGGTTCAGCGCCAATTACAGCGGCGCGGGCTTCTCGGACATGCGCTTCACCGTCGACAGCATGGACGATGCCGGCTTCGCCAAATGGGCGTCCGAGGCGCGGACCGCGCCGAAGCGGCTCGACATGCCGGCGTATCTCCAGCTCGAAAAGCCGAGCGAGAAGGTCGCGGCGGCCCGCTATGCCGCCATCGCGCCGCAGCTGTTCGACCGGATTCTGGGCATGTGTACCAAGCCGGGCGAAACCTGCATGCAGGCGACGATGATGCAGGACGGCGCACACGATCCGAAACGCGACAGCGGCCATGGCGCGCCGGTCAACAACGGCGGCCATATGCGCGGCAGCGAGGCCAAGGGCGCGCTGCTCAAGGAGCCGGAGGAGAAGGGCAGCAGCCCGCACCGCAACGCGCCCCGCGACGCCGCCCCCGGCAGCAGCAAACCTGGCAGCGAAGACAATCGCTCCATGACTTCCATCGACCCCCTGCGCGCGCCGTTTGCCGGCGCCGCGGCCGCTCGATCCTAGGACCCGCACGATGTCCGACGCATTGCTCAAGACCATTTTCGGGCGGCTGACGCTCGAAAGCTTCCCGATCCATGAGCCGATCCTGATCGCGACCTTTGCCATGGTCGCGATCGGCGGCGCCGCGGTGGTCGGCGCCCTCACCTATTTCAAGGTGTGGGGCTATCTGTGGAAGGAGTGGTTCACCAGCGTGGACCACAAGAAGATCGGCATCATGTACATGGTGCTCGGCATCGTCATGCTGCTGCGCGGCTTCGCCGACGCGCTGATGATGCGCGCGCAGCAGGCGATGGCGTTCGGCGCCAACGACGGCTTCCTGCCCGCTCACCATTACGACCAGGTGTTCACCGCCCACGGCGTCATCATGATCTTCTTCGTGGCGATGCCCTTCGTCACCGGACTGATGAACTATGTCGTGCCGCTCCAGATCGGCGCGCGCGACGTCAGCTTCCCCTTCCTCAACAATTTCAGCTTCTGGATGACCGCGGCGGGTGCGGCGATCGTCATGGTCAGCCTGTTCGTCGGCGAGTTCGCGCGGACCGGCTGGCTGGCGATGGCGCCCTTGTCGGGGCTCGATTACTCGCCCGATGTCGGTGTCGATTATTACATATGGGCGTTGCAGGTGGCGGGCGTCGGCACCTTGCTGTCGGGCGTCAACCTGCTCGCGACGATCGTCAAGATGCGCGCGCCGGGGATGAGCCTGATGAAGATGCCGATCTTCACCTGGTCGGCGCTCGCCACCAACGTGCTGATCGTCGCCGCCTTCCCGGTGCTGACCGCGGTGCTCGCGATGCTGAGCCTCGACCGCTATCTCGGCACGCACTTCTTCACCAACACCATGGGCGGCAACCCCATGATGTACGTCAACATGATCTGGATCTGGGGCCACCCGGAGGTCTACATCCTCATCCTGCCGGCGTTCGGCGTGTTCAGCGAGATCACCTCGACCTTTTCGGGCAAGCGGCTGTTCGGCTATACGTCGATGGTCTACGCGCTGCTGGTCATCACCATCCTCGCCTACCTCGTCTGGCTGCACCACTTCTTCACCATGGGGTCGGGGGCGAGCGTCAATTCGTTCTTCGGCATCACCACGATGATTATCTCGATCCCGACGGGCGCGAAGATCTTCAACTGGCTGTTCACCATGTACAAGGGTCGGATCCGCTTCGAACTGCCGATGATGTGGACGATCGCGTTCATGATTACCTTCGTCATCGGCGGCATGACCGGCGTGCTGCTCGCGGTGCCGCCCGCCGACTTCGTGCTGCACAATTCGCTGTTCCTGGTGGCGCATTTCCACAACGTCATCATCGGCGGCGTGCTGTTCGGCATGTTCGCCGGGATCAACTACTGGTTCCCCAAGGCGTTCGGCTTCACGCTCGACAAATTCTGGGGCACGATCAGCTTCTGGTTCTGGACGGTCGGCTTCTACGTCGCCTTCATGCCGCTCTACGTGCTCGGCCTGATGGGCGTGACGCGCCGCCTGCGCCATTTCGAGGACCCGTCGCTGCAGATCTGGTTCGTCATCGCCGCGATCGGCGCCGCGATGATCGCGGTCGGCATCGCCGCCTTCCTGATCCAGATCTTCGTCAGCGTCCGCAACCGCGAGGCCCTGCGCGACACGACCGGCGATCCGTGGAACGGCCGCAGCCTCGAATGGGCGACCTCGTCGCCGCCGCCCGCCTATAACTTCGCGTTCACGCCGGTCGTCCGCGACCTCGACGCCTGGTACGACATGAAGTCGAACCATGCCGAGCGGCCGCTCAAGGGCTT
Organism: Sphingomonas sp. UBA978; assembly: GCF_002292295.1. Taxonomy (GTDB): domain Bacteria; phylum Pseudomonadota; class Alphaproteobacteria; order Sphingomonadales; family Sphingomonadaceae; genus Sphingomonas. The sequence continues at coordinate 201,743 of NZ_DBBS01000019.1, read as the reverse complement.
CCGGGACATCCACATGCCGCGCAACACCGGTACCGGCGTGTTCCTGGCGGGCCTGTCCGCGGTCTTCGCCGTCGCGATGATCTGGTACATGTGGTGGCTTGCCGGGCTGGCGTTCGTCGGCCTGCTGGCGGTCGCGATCGGCCATACCTTCAACTACGACCGCGATTATTACATTCCCGCCGCCGACGTGACGGAAGCCGAGGACGAACGGACCCGGCTGCTCGACGCGCGCGCCGCGGTGGCGGGGGCCTGAGGACCATGAGCGAAGCAACCATCCCGCCCGGCGCCGAGGCGCCGATCTTCTACGAGACGGACGAGCATCATCACGACGCCGGCGGCAGCACCATGCTGGGCTTCTGGCTGTACCTGATGAGCGACTGCCTGATCTTCGCGATGCTGTTCGCCTCCTACGGCGTGTTCGGCGGCAGCTATGCCGGCGGTCCGCAGCCGCATGAGATCTTCAAGCTGCCGCTGGTCGCGCTCAATACGTCGATGCTGCTGCTGTCGTCGATCACCTACGGCTTCGCCATGCTGTCGATGAACGACGGCAAGTTGCGCAGCGTGCAGGGCTGGCTGGCGATCACCGGCCTGTTCGGCCTCGCCTTCCTCGGGATCGAGCTCTACGAATTCTCCGAGCTGATCCACGAGGGCGCCGGGCCGCAGCGCAGCGCCTTCCTGTCGGCGTTCTTCACGCTCGTCGGCACGCACGGGCTGCACGTCACCTTCGGCATCATCTGGCTGGTGACGCTGATGGTGCAGGTCGGCCGCAAGGGCCTGATCGACGCCAACCAGCGCCGCCTGCAATGCCTGTCGCTGTTCTGGCACTTCCTCGACGTGATCTGGATCGGCGTCTTCACCTTCGTCTACCTGCTGGGAGTGCTGCGATGAGCGCCGACACCCATGGCCACGGCCATGACGATCATGCGTCCGGAGCCCCCCACGGCACCCGCAAGGACTATATCATCGGCTTCGTGCTGTCGGTCATCCTGACCGCCATCCCGTTCGGTCTGGTGATGAGCGGCATCATCGCCGACACGCGGATCACCGCCGGCATCGTCATGGTGTTCGCGCTGGTTCAGATCGTCGTCCACATGGTCTATTTCCTCCATATGAACTCAAAGTCGGAGAACGGCTGGACGCTGATGGCGCTGATCTTCACGATCATCGTCGTCACCATCTGTCTGGCGGGATCGCTCTGGGTGATGTTCCACATGAACGCCAACATGATGCCCGGCATGACCTCCGGAGACATGGCCGGCATGTGACCATGCGGCGGGCGATCGTCACCGGCCTGCTGCTGGCCGCGATCGCCCTGCTCGTCGGGTTGGGCATCTGGCAGCTCGAACGCCGGACGTGGAAGCTCGCGCTGATCGCGCAGACCGAGCGGCAGCTGGCGCGCGCGCCGGTGCCCGCGCCAGGCCCCGCCCGCTGGGGCGCGATTGGCGCGGACGACGTCTACACGCCGGTCGTCGCCACCGGCCGCTACCGGCGCGACGCCGACACCTATGTCCAGGCGGTGACCGAGATCGGCGGCGGCTTCTGGGTGCTGACCCCGTTCGACACGACCCGCGGCTTCGCGCTGCTGGTCAACCGCGGCTTCGTCCCCGCCGGCGAGCGCGGACGCGTTGCCCCCTCCCCCGACGTGCAGACGGTGCGCGGGCTGCTGCGGCTGAGCGAGCCGGGCGGCGGCTTCCTGCGCCGCAACGATCCCGCTGCCGGCCGCTGGTATTCGCGCGACGTCGCGGCGATCGCCGCGGCGGGGGGGGCCGGAAGACTCGCCCCCTATTTCATCGACGCCGGCGGGCCGCGCACCGGCTGGCCGCGCGGCGGGCTGACCGTGGTGCGCTTCCGCAACAGCCATATGGTCTATGCGCTGACGTGGTTCGGGCTGGCGCTGCTGGTCGCGGGCATGGCGTGGCGGGTGCGGCGGCGGGGGTAGCGGGTTGGACTGATGGCTTGGCCCTTTGCCGCCTTCAGCGTCTGTTCCCTCTCCCGTCGAGCGCGCCGGGGAGGATGGCTATAGTCGGTCGCGACAATCCACGCCGTCACTCCCGCGACGGCGGGGGTCGATACGCGCCGACCTCACGGACGGAATCGAAGCGGTAGCGTCTATGGATTCCTGCCTTCGCGGAATGACGAACTTTTGGTGTCCCGCGGATGTCGATCGAATTTAATCGTCGAGCTTGGCGCCGTCGAGCGTGCGGTCCGCTCTCGCGCGGTCGGCTGCGTCGGCGTCGCGTTCCGCTTTCGTGCGGCCGAATTTCGCGCGGTTCGCTTCGGCCGCCTGCGCGGCGGTGGCGCGGTCGCGGGCCTTGCGGGCGCGGCGGAGGTTGACGATCTCGGCCATGGCGCGCCTATCGCCCGGCGGCGCGGTCTTCGGCCGCGCGACGGACCGCGCACCAGCGCTCCCATTCGTCGCGCGCGTCCGCGAGCGCGCGATGCGCGGGTATGTCGCGGTCGCGGAATTCGGCGAGCGCGACCACATCGGCGACCGCGACGCCGAGCGCCGCCGCCGGCACCGCGTCGCGCAGGATCGCCGTCGCGGTCTCGCGTTGCGCCTCCTCGGTGTCGCTCAGCCGGAGCGCGTGGCGCGGCAGCTTGGCGGCGCGCAGGAGCGCGCTCAGCCATTTGCCGTCCCATGACGGCGCGCTGGCGAACAGCGCGTGGCCGCTCAGCACCGCGACCATCCGGCGCGCGACGACGTCGTGCGGCGTGCCCTCGGCCTCCAGCTTTGCGCGCGGGATATGGTGGATCGCCTCGGCCGCGTCGTCCCAATCGTCCCATTGCAGCGGCGGGCGAATCAGGTGGCTTTCCTCGCGCCCGTCCTCGAACACCCAGGCGACCTCGATCGGATAGCTTCTCTTGGCGAGCGACGAGGCTTCGAAATCGAGGAACACCAGCATGACGCGTCAACGCCTAGGCGCGGCAAAGGGGTGCCGTCTAGTGACCCGATCGCCGCCAGACACCGCGGGCGAGACGGCCGGCGAGCGCGGGCAGGCCAGGTCGGAGCAGCAACCAGTCGCGGATCGCGGGGCCGCGTTCGGCGCCGATCACCTGTTTGTAGCCGCTGTCGCCCGCACCCCAGTCGACGCGCGCGATGCCGCGGCCAAGCGCCTCGACCAGATTGCGGTAATAGAGCAATTTGCCGGGCGAATGCTTGGCGTAGGCCGGGTCGTAGCTGTTGGCGATCGCATATTTGAGGTTGCCGGCGTCGAGGTCGAAGGAGAAGGCCGCGGGGCTGCCGTCAATCGTCAGCAGCGCGGCGCGGAGCATGCCGGCGATCACCGGATCGGCCGCCGCGGCGCGCCAGAAGGCGCCATGGCCGGTGGCGGTGAATTTCGCGTCCGACCCGTCGGTGCGCGCGGCGATCCAGCTCGCCTGTTCGACCGCAGCGAGCGCGTCGAAGGCGGCGGGCCAGTCGGTGCCGGCGAGGAACCGCCAGTCCGGCGCGCCGTGCGCGGCAAGATGCTTTTCGTGGAAGCGGTTCTTGCGCAGCGTCGATCCGCGCGGCCAGCTGCCCTCCGCCTGCAGCGCCGCCATGTCGAGCAGCCAGCTGTCGGCAACGAACCGGTCGAGCACCGCCCAGCCGCTCGCCCGCGCCGCCGCGATCAGCGGCATCGCCGCGGCATCGTCGTCATAGACCGGCCCGATGCGCAGACCGTTGACCGCGCCCGCGAGCGTCGACAGCGCCGCCCGGATCGTCGCCTCGCCCGCGCGACGCGCGAGCGGGAAGCTGCGGAACGGCCAGTAGCAGCCCGGCACCGCGGCGAGGCGGAGCAGCGCCGGGCCGACGCCGACCAGCGGCAGCGCCAGCGTCGGTTCTCCATCCTCCTCGACCAGCACGGTGCGGGCATGGCCGCCATAGGCCGCCAGCGCCGCGGCATACCAGCCGTAGCGCAGGAAGGCGTGGGTGGGCGCCGCGCCCTGCGCGACCGTGTCGATCGCGGCGGCGAGGCCGTCGGCGACGCTGCCGCGCGCCACCGGGGGCAGCCGCTGGAAATCGGCGAGGAACATCGGCCTGGTCACGGTGCCGGGGTGTAGCCGTGATGCGTTACCAAGCGGTGCAGAAAGCGGCGGCCCGTGCACCCTTTCGCGCCGCGCGAACCGACCTATGATGCGCGCCATGCCGACGTTCTTCCAGGTTTCGACGATCGCCCAGACGATCCAGCTGTCGCTCGCGCCGGTGTTCATGCTCGCGGCGATCGGACAGATCCTCAACGTGCTCGCCGGGCGGCTGGCGCGGGTGATCGACCGCGCGCGGGTGCTGGAGGATCGCGTGCTCGGCAGCGAGGGAACGGACCGGCAGCGCTACGTGTGGGAGTTGAAGCTGCTCGACGAGCGGATGTCGATCATCAACGCCGCCTTGTTCCTGTCGGTGTCGAGCGCGGTGATGGCGTGCATCGTCATCGCGCTGCTGTTCATCGCCAATATCGCGAGCTTCCACATCGGCACCTGGATCGCGCTCGCCTTCATCGTCGCGGTGGCGCTGCTGATCTGCTGCCTCAGCGCCTTCATGTGGGAGGTGCGGGTCAGCCTGCGCGCGATCCACGTCCGCAAGGAGATCCTGTCGTGAGCCTCGCGGGCGAGCGCCGGCTGTTGCAGGCGGTGGTCGCGCTCGCCTGTGTCGTGCCGTTGAGCGTCGGCGGGCAGAGCGTGCTCCACGGCCCCGGCTTCCTCGGCCATCCGCCGGTGATCCCGACCGACCTCGACAGCCATTTCCGCTATATCTCGGGCATCTTCCTCGCCGTCGGCGTCGCCTTCGCGACCTGCGTGCCGCGGATCGAGACCAAAGGCCCGCGCTTTCGCCTGCTCGGCGCGCTGGTGGTCGCGGGCGGCGCGGCGCGGCTGGTGTCGCTGGCCGCGGTCGGCGCGCCGTCCACGGGGCATCTGTTCGGCTTCGCGATGGAGCTGGGCGCGGTGCCGCTGCTGATGCTGTGGCAGGCGCGCTTCGCGCAGCGCTACCGTCGTGCGCCCTCCAGCCCCTCGCCGACGTCCGCCTGAGGGCGATAGCGCGGCGCCACCCGCGCCTGCGCCCGCTGTTCATAGGCGTAACCCGCGCCGAGCACGGTCGCATCGCCGCCGCGCGTCGCGATGAAGGACAGGCCAACCGGCAGCCCCTTCACCAGCCCCATCGGCACCGTCAGATGCGGATAGCCCGCGACCGCGGGCAGTTCGGACGCGGAGGGGCCGTTATACTGGTCGCCATAGACCGGGTCGCTGAGCCATGCCCCCGCATAGGTCGGCTCGACCAGCAGCTGCGCGCGTGCGCTGCGCAGCATGCCGTCGATCGCCTCGCTCGCCAGCCTGAGCGATGTCGCCCGCGCCGCCTTGTAGGCGGGATCGTCCAGCCCCTTCGTCTTCGCCGCCTCCTCGAAGATCTCCTGCTGGAAGAAAGGCATCTCCTCGGTCGCATGCGCGCGGTTGAACGCGATCAGCTGGTCGAGCGTGCGCGCGGTCACCGTCGGCGGGGTGGTGGCGAGATAGGCGTCGAGGTCCGCCTTCAGCTCGGTCTTGAGCACGATGAATTCGGCGTCGCCGATCCCGTCGAGCTTCGGCGCGGCAACGTCGACCAGCACCGCACCGGCGCTGCGCAGCACGGCGAGTGCGGCGTCGTAGCGCGCGGCGAGATCGGCCGACAGCCCGTCGGGCCGTAACACCGCGACGCGCACGCCCGACAGCGCGCTGACCGACAGGCCGGCGGCATAATCGGGCGCGCCGCCGCGCGTCACCATCGCCTGCAGCAGGATCGCGGCGTCGCGGACGCTGCGCGCCATCGGCCCCGGCGTGTCCTGCGAATGGCTGATCGGTACGACATGCAGGCCGCTGACGAGGCCGATCGTCGGCTTCAGCCCGACCAGCCCGTTGATCGACGACGGGCAGACCACCGACCCGTCGGTCTCCGTCCCCACCGCCGCCGCGGCGAAGCTCGCCGCCACCGCCGCGCCCGATCCCGACGACGAGCCGCAGGCGGTGCGATCGAGCGCATAGGGGTTACGCACCAGCCCGCCGACCGCGCTCCACCCGCTCATCGCGTGACTGGAGCGGATGTTCGCCCATTCCGACAGATTGGTCTTGCCGAGGATCACCGCCCCCGCCGCGCGCAGCGCCGCCACCACCGGCGCGTCGCGGCCGGTGACATTGTCCCGGAGCGCAAGGCTGCCCGCGGTCGTCGCCATCCGATCGGCGGTTTCGATATTGTCCTTGATGAGCACCGGCACGCCGTGCAGCGGCCCGCGCAGCCGCCCGGCCCGGCGCTCGCCATCCAGGGCCTTCGCCTGCACCAGCGCATCCGGGTTGACCGCGATGACGCTGCGCAGCGTCGGCCCCTTGCGGTCCATCGCGGCGATCCGGTCGAGATAGGCGCGGGTCAGATCGACGCTGGTCGCGCGACCCGCGGTCATCAGCGCCTGCGCCCGTTCGAGCGACACCTCCTCGACCTTGACCGACCTCGCCGCCGCCGGCGCGACCGGCATGGCGGTGGCGGCGAGCAGAAACCCTAGAAATATCCGGCGCATGGAACCCCCTGTCCTGTTCAGGCGATGCTACCGACAGACAGGGCCGGCGCAAGGCAGCGACGCCGGATTGACCCGGCAACGATCCCGCGCCACTCCTCGACATTGATCTGCATCAACCCATAAGGACGTCCGTGGCGCGCGTATCGAAGATCATCGGTGGAATCCTGCTGCTGCTGGTCGTGGCGGTCGGGCTGGCCGTGACGATCGTGCCGCGCTTCCTCGACCGCATCTATTACCGCGGCCACGCCAGCGATCATTATGACGGCGAACGCTTCTTCAACCCCGACAATGACGGGGACACGGCCAGCGTGCCGGGCGGCGGCGGGCGCGCCGGCTTCCTGTGGCGGCAGCTGACCGGTCGCGACGGCCGTCCGGCCTGGCCGGTGCGCGTGCCCGTCGCGGCGTCCAGGCCCGCCGCCCGCGTCGAAGGCGAGCGGATGGTCGTCACCTGGATCGGCCATGCCAGCGTGCTGATCCAGACCCAGGGCCTCAACATCCTGACCGACCCCGTCTATGCGGAGCGTGCCGGCCCGCTCGGCTTCGGCCCGACGCGGGTCGCCGCGCCCGGCGTTGCGTTCGACGACCTGCCGCGGATCGACCTCGTGCTGGTCAGCCACAACCATTACGACCATCTCGACCTCGCGACGCTCCAGCGGCTGTGGCAGCGCGACCATCCGCATATCGTCACCAGCCTCGGCAACGACAGCGTCATCGCCGCGACGGGGGCGAAGGCGATGGCGCTCGACTGGGGCGGCAATGCGACGCTGACCGACAAGGGGCTGGAGAACACCAGCGACGCCATGCGCTGCGACCCCGACGGCGCCTGCCCCGGCGACCGCGCGCGCATCTTCATCACGCGCAACCACCATTGGGGCAGTCGCTGGTTCACCGACCGCAACCGCGCGCTCTGGTCGAGCTTCGTCGTCACGCTGCCGCGCGGCGGCAACATCTTCTTCGCCGGCGACACCGGCTTCGGCGACGGGCTGTGGCCCGCAGAGGCGGCGACCTATGGCCCGATCCGCTTCGCGATGATCCCGATCGGCGCGTTCCGCTTCGCGCCCGGGCAGATGAGTTCGGGCAGCCATGTCGGGCCGGCGGAGGCGGCGCTGATCCACCAGCGGCTCGGCGCGGCGCGGTCGCTGGCGATCCACTGGGGGACGTTCCGCCTGTCCTACGAAGGCTATGACACACCGCCCCGGATGCTGGCGCTGGCGATGCGCTGCACCGGTGGCGGTGGGTTCGAGGCGGCGCGGATCGGCGTGCCGTTCGAGGTGCCGGTCTATGCGCCGCCGCAGGGGGGCCGGCCGATGATGCGCGAGGCGATGCTGCGTTGCATGGATACGCCGGCGGTGAAGGCGCTGCGCTGACGCGGGGAGTGTGCGGCCGCGGTGCCGGACGCCGCTACCGGAAGGTCTGCGCCAGCCCGTGGTACAGCTTTTCCCGGCATACCAGCTGGCTCGCCCAATCGGCGAGGAAGGCGGTCGCGAACATCGGCAGCAGCAGGCCGCGGCTGGCGGTCGTTTCCGACAGGATGATGACCGCGGTCAGCGGCGCGCGGACGACGCCGGCGAAATAGGCGACCATGCCGAGGATCACCACCGCGCCGGCCGGATCGTTCGGGAACACAGCGTGCAACAGGTTGCCGACGCCCGCGCCGACCGCCAGGCTCGGCGCGAAAATGCCCCCGGGCAGCCCCGCCACCGCGGTCGCCAGCGTCGCCAGCGCCTTGGCCGGGCCGAACCAGAGCGGCGCGTCGACCCCGACGATCATCGCCCGCGCCGCCGAATAGCCGGTGCCCCAGGTCAGCCCGGCGGTGAACACGCCGAGCGTCGCGACGACCGCGCCGCACAGCCCGGCGAAGACGATCGGATGCGCCTTGCTCCACCGCGTCACCGCATGCCGGCCGCTCGCCAGCCCGAGCAGCAGTCGCGAGAACAGCCCCCCGAACGCACCGCCGGCGATCCCCGCGACCGGCACCACCAGCAGTGCGCTGGCGATCGGCATATGCGCGCCGATCGCGCCGAAATAGACATAGTCGCCGGCAAGGCTCTGCGCGACCATGCCGGCGATGACGATCGACGACAGCACCAGCAGCGTCACCTTCTGCTCATAGGCGGCGGCCAGTTCCTCGATCGCGAACAATACGCCCGCGAGTGGCGTGTTGAACGCCGCCGCGACCCCCGCCGCGCCGCCGGCGATCACCACCGCGCCCTGCAACGGCACCCGCAGGATGCGGTGGCTGACCCCCATCACCGCAGCGGCGATCTGCACCGTCGGCCCCTCGCGCCCAACGCTGGCGCCGCACAGGATCGCGCCCATCGTCAGCACGACCTTGCCGGCCACGGTCTTCACCGCGATCAGCCCGCCGGTCGCCGCCTGCGGATCGGCGCGCGCCGCCATTACCTGCGGGATGCCCGATCCGCGCGCCAGCGGCACGAACGCCCGCGTCAACCAGACGAGCGCCATGAAGCCCAGCGGCGTGGTCAGCAGCGGCAGCCAGTGCCAGCGGCGCGCATAGCCGCCGAACAGCAGCCCCGTTTCGTCCGAGACTTCGGCGAACAGCACCGCGACGATCCCGATCGCGATCGCCCCGGTGATGACCGCGATCCGCCGCCGAAAGCGCACGCTGGTCGGCCCGCGCGACCGCAGCAGCGCGCGGAAACGGTGCGGAGTCCATCGGCGATGGGTCTGATCGGGCATACGGATGCCCTAGCGGAAGGGGGGCGTGAGCGGAACCGCGCAAAGCCCCTCCTCTTCAGAGGAGGGGTTGGGGTGGAGGAGTCACGGTCGCCCGTCTCGGTGAGACATCGCCCCACCCCCAACCCAGCAACAGGCCGGTCAGGCTCCCAGCCTGACCTAAAACCACGCAGGGCGCGGTTTTACCTGATGCTCCTGAAGGGGAGGGGCTTACGAGGCATCAGTCGACGAAGGCGCGCTCGATCACATAGGTCCCGGCCTTGGCGTTCGAGCCTTCCTCGAAGCCGATCGTATCCAGCATCGCCGCCGTCTCGCGGATCATCGCCATGCTGCCGCACAGCATGATCCGGTCCGTCTCCGGATCGAGCTTCTTGGCGCCCTGTACCGGGTCACCGAACAGCGCGGCGCTCTCGATCAGGTCGCCGATGCGGCCGGTGGTGCGGAACGGTTCGCGCGTCACCGTCGGGATATAATGGAATTGCGTCGCCGCCTCGTCCGAGACGAGGGGATCGTCCGCCAGCCGCGCCTGCAATTCGTCGTGATAGGCAAGGTCGCTGACCTGCCGCACCGAATGGACCAGGATCACCTGATCGAACATGCTGTAGACGTCGGGATCGCGCGCGAGGCTGAGGAACGGCGCGAGGCCGGTGCCGGTCGAGAAGAAGAACAGCCGCTTGCCGCCGACCAGCGCATCGGTGACGAGCGTACCGGTCGGCTTTTTGCCCATATAGACCTCGTCGCCGGGCTCGATCAGCTGCAGCTTGGACGTCAGCGGGCCGTCCTCGACCTTGATCGACAGGAATTCCAGCTCCTCCGCATAATGCGGGCTGGCGATCGAATAGGCGCGCATGATCGGCTTGGCGCCCTCGCCGTCGCCCGGCAGGCCGATCATCACGAACTCGCCCGAGCGGAAGCGGAAGCTCGCCGGGCGTTCGACCGCGAAGCTGAACAGCCGGTCGTTCCAATGGCGTACCCACAACACCTTGACGTTGGCGAACGCCTTGGTCTCGGGCAGGGTTACGGGAATACGGACATCGGTCATCGATCGGGGGCTTCGGGTTGTTTGCGAAGGGATCGCATTATGAACCCTGCGGCCCATGGTCAACCAAAGCAAAGCTTTGCCGTGCATTGCCCTCCCTACCCGGTGGCCCCATATTCGTTCCCGATATGGCCATCCAGATCCGCACCAGCCTCGCCGAGCCGGAAACCGGCGAAAGCTTCGTCCCCCACCGCCCCGCCCGCCCCGACAAGGTCGAGGGCGGGCGGCCGTTCAAGCTGGTCAGCGAATACAGCCCCAGCGGCGACCAGCCGACCGCGATTCGGGAATTGACCGCGACCGCGCGGGCGGGCGAGAAGGACCAGGTGCTGCTCGGCGTCACCGGATCGGGCAAGACCTTCACCATGGCCAAGGTGATCGAGGAATTGCAGCGCCCGGCGCTGATCCTCGCACCGAACAAGATCCTCGCGGCGCAGCTCTATGGCGAGTTCAAGAGCTTCTTCCCGGAGAATGCGGTCGAATATTTCGTCAGTTACTACGATTACTACCAGCCCGAGGCGTACGTGCCGCGGTCGGACACATACATCGAGAAGGAATCCTCGACCAACGAATCGATCGACCGGATGCGCCATTCGGCGACCCGCTCGCTGCTCGAACGCGACGATTGCATCATCGTCGCCTCGGTATCGTGCCTGTACGGCATCGGCTCGGTCGAAACCTATTCGGCGATGATCTTCGACCTCAAGAAGGGGACCGCGGTCGACCAGCGCGAGATCGTCCGCAAGCTGGTCGCGCTCCAGTACAAGCGCAACGACGCCGCCTTCCAGCGCGGCAACTTCCGCGTGAAGGGCGACACGCTGGAGATCTTCCCGTCGCATTACGAAGACAGCGCGTGGCGGATCAGCTTCTTCGGCGACGATATCGAGGACATCACCGAATTCGACCCCCTGACCGGCAAGAAGGTCGCGAGCCTCAACAGCGTGCGCGTCTATGCCAACAGCCATTACGTCACGCCCGGCCCGACGCTCAAACAGGCGGGCGATGCGATCAAGCACGAGCTGGCCGAGCGGCTCAAGGAGCTGGTCGCGGAGGGCAAATTGCTCGAGGCGCAGCGGCTGGAACAGCGCACCAATTTCGACCTCGAGATGATCGCCGCCACCGGCAGCTGCGCGGGGATCGAGAATTACAGCCGCTTCCTGACCGGCCGCCTGCCCGGCGAACCGCCGCCGACGCTCTTCGAATATCTGCCCGAGAACGCCGTGCTATTCGTCGACGAGAGCCACCAGACGGTGCCGCAGATCGGCGCGATGGCGCGCGGCGATCACCGCCGCAAGATCACGCTCGCCGAATATGGCTTCCGCCTGCCCTCATGCATCGACAACCGGCCGTTGCGCTTCAACGAATGGGACGCGATGCGCCCGCAGACGGTCAGCGTCTCGGCGACGCCGGGCAATTGGGAGATGGAGCAGACCGGCGGCGTCTTCGCCGAACAGGTCATCCGCCCGACCGGGCTGATCGATCCGCCGGTCGAGATCAAGCCGGTCGAGGAGCAGGTGCAGGACCTGATCCAGGAATGCCACAAGACCACCGCGCTCGGCTATCGCACGCTGGTGACGACGCTGACCAAGCGCATGTCCGAGGATCTGACCGAATATATGCACGAGGCGGGGATCAAGGTCCGCTACATGCATTCCGACGTCGAGACGCTGGAACGCATCGAGCTGATCCGCGACCTGCGGCTGGGCGTCTATGACGTACTGATCGGCATCAACCTGCTGCGCGAGGGGCTCGACATCCCCGAATGCGGGCTGGTCGCGATCCTCGACGCCGACAAGGAAGGCTTCCTGCGTTCCGAGACGTCGCTGATCCAGACGATCGGCCGCGCCGCGCGCAACGTCGACGGCCGCGTCATCCTCTACGCCGACCGGATCACCGGATCGATGGAGCGGGCGATGAACGAAACCGCCCGCCGCCGCGAGAAGCAGGAAGAGTATAACCGCGAACACGGCATTACGCCGACGACGATCAAGCGCAACATCGGCGACATCATCGCGCATGTCAGCCAGGGCGATCAGGTCACGATCCCGATCGACGAGGACCGCCCGCACATGGTCGGCCACAATCTGCGCGCCTATATCGAGGACCTCGAAAAGCAGATGCGCAAAGCGGCGTCGGATCTGGAATTCGAGACCGCCGGCCGGCTGCGCGACGAGATCCGACAGCTGGAGAACGAGGAACTCGGCCTGCCGGTCGACGAGCAGAAGGCGCCGATCATGGGCCGCAGCAACGAAGGCAAGCCGGGCACGCGCAAGACGCGCTACGGCAAGGCGCAGGCGATGCGGATGGGGGGCAAGCGCGGGGGACGGTGATAGTGTAGAAAGGCTTTCTACACGATGACGGCGGTAATATCATCGGGGAGGCCGGCTATAGTCGAGGCGAAAGGACAGCAGCATGATCCTCACTTTCGCCGATTCCGAAACTGACCGTGTCTGGCAGGGTCAATCCAGTCGCAAACTGCCGCCTGATGTTCAGAGGACGGCACGCCGCAAGCTTCGCCAGATCAATCGTATTGGCAACCCAGCGGACATGCGCGTGCCGCCCGGCAACCGGTTCTAAGAGTTGAAGGGCGACCGCAAAGGGACATATAGTGTCAGGATCAACGACCAGTGGCGGATCACCTTCCGCTGGGATGACGGGAGCGCGATCGATGTCCGCATCGAAGATTATCATCGAGGATAACGGCCGCGTGCCTAACATCCATCCGGGGGAAATTCTGCGCGAGGATTTTCTGATCGGCAGCGACATCGCCGTCGCCGATGTCGCTGCCGGCGCCGGGATCGCGCTGGATGAACTTAATGCTCTTCTCGGGGGGGCGACTCCGGTCACGGCCGAAACCGCCCTGCGGCTGTCCCGATATTTCGGCCTGAGCGAACAGTTCTTCCTTGGACTACAGAACCACTACGACTTGGAGGAAGCAAAGCTGACCTACCAAGCCGATCTCGATCGTATAGTACGTCGCGCCGCGTGATTGCTTAACCCGTCGTCAGGTTCGCGCTGCTTACCCCGTAGTAGCTCGCGACGCGGTCGGCGTAGGCCTGATCGAACACCGGCGCGTTGTTCGCCCAGCTCGGGCCACCTTCCAGCATGCGGCGGTCGATCGTCACGACGTAGAGGTCGCGGACCGGATCGAATTGCAGCAGCTCGAAGGGCAAAGGGTAGAAGCTCTTGCCCATGCCGAGAAACCCGCCGAGGCTGAGCACCGCATGGGTCGAGCGGCCCGAGCCCTTGTGGACCATCAGCGCATAGACCGATCCGACCTGATCGCCGTCGCGGCTTTCCACTTTCAGCGAATGGGGGATGTTCGCCTGGACGAGCTGCTGCGTGGCGGTGGTGGTGGCCTGCGTATCGGTCGACATCGGATACTCCTGTTTGTTACGCCGGTGAACCGCCCGCCCCCCGCGCCGGTTCCACGTCGCGACGGGTTGAGGCAGGCCCGCCCTTCCCGCATAAGCCGCGGCATGCGTGCCATTCCCCGCCTCGCCACGATCATCGCCGCTTCGGGCGCGCTGCTGACCGCCTGCGTGCCCCAGCCGGTCGCGCCGCCGCCCGCGCCTGCGCCGGACCCCGTCGTCCGCACCGCACCGCCGCCGCCGGCCGCGACGTCGAGCGACTGGCGCGACTGGCCGCTGACGCCCGGTACGTGGGGCTATCGGCGCGAGGGCCGTGGCAGCATCGCCGCGTTCGGGGTCGCCGGCGCCGATCCGCGCCTGACGCTGCGCTGCGATGCCGATCGCCGTCAGGTGGTGCTGTCGGTCGCGGGCGGCGCGCCGGCGTCGCTGACCATCCGCACCACCAGCCTGACACGCGCCGTGCCGGTGCAGCCGACCGGCGGTGCGCCCGCGCAGGTCGCCGCGGCGCTGGCGGCGAACGACGGCCTGCTCGATGCGATGGGCTTCAGTCGCGGGCGGTTCGTGGTCGAGCAGCCGGGTGGTGCGACATTGGTCGTGCCGGCCTGGGCGGAGATCGAGCGGGTGACGGAGGATTGCCGCGGCTGAGCCTGCGGACGAAGGGCGGAAGGTCGTGCAAAACGCCGCGCAATACAAGTCTTGCATGTATCCGAAGCCATGCGCACATTGATCGCGTGATCGGACTACCGGTCACATGGCTATCAACAAGCGAAAGGAGGTGATCCGATGTCTCATGGTTCAGCAGTGGGGTCGGTTCAGTTCGTTCGGGGGATCGGCTTCTAAGCACCCGCTATACTCATGCCGGGGGGTATCCTCCCCCAATCAACGGCATGACGAGGGTTCGAAGAGGCCTCATGGTCTCCCGGGCTGGAGCTCTCCGGCCGCTGACCATGTTTGGGGGGTGTCGGGTCGCCGGGAGGCGCCCGGCACCCTCTTCTCATTTTGGCGGGGCGACATCCGCGGAGGACGCGGACGGGCATCGCATCCGGCTGCCCTGCTACCCGTGATGGGACGGGCCGCCTGTGCCACGGACGCGACACCTGCGTCCTCCGCGCCTCCGCGCGAACACAATCCTTTTCTCGCCGACCCGTCCCCGGGTCAGGACCGGACCGTCAGCCCTTAAAGGAACGACCGCGCACGGTTGAGCACGAGATTGCACATCTGCGTCTTGATCTGGCCGCGAAGCGAATCGAGCGACAGCGTCTGACCGTTCGCCGCCTGCACCTGTCCGGTCTGGCCCGCCTGATAGCCCGGCAGCGTGGTCACGTCCTTCTGCCCGGTCAGCCGGCCTAGCACACCTGCCGCGCCGGTCTGCCCACCGGTGGCGCCGAGCAGCTTGTTCTTGACGCAATAGCCGAGCAGCCCGGCGGCATTGCCGGCGCCGATCGTCCCCACCTGCGGCAATCCGCCCCCGAGCAGGCTGCCGGCCTGACCCAGCAGGCCGCCGGTGCGCGGCGTCGCGGCCTGTGCCGGGGCGGGAGCCGGCGCGGTCTGCGCGACCGCCAGCGCGGGGGTGACGAGCAACAGCGCGGAAAGGATCGTCTTCATGGCATGGGTCCCGGACATGATGAGAGGAGATCAGGCTCCAACCCCCCGCCACCCGGGCCGTTCCGCCGCGCCCTGTCCGGGCGCCGTGGCGATCAGGCGACGGTACGCTGTTTCGGCGGCGGCGGGATCAGCGCGTAGAGCACCGTCTCTTCCCGTCCGATCCGGTGGGTCAGCGCCTGCATGACGCGGCGCGTCTCGATCCCGAAGCCGGGCCATTCGGCGACGATCCGGTCCGACGACCAGTTGGCGACATAGTCGCGATAGGTCTGCGCGAGATCGCCCATCTCGTCGGCGAAGCGCGTCGCCAGCGCCGCGGCGCGCCGGTCGCTGCCCGCGATCAGCCGCGGGTAGAGCAACGTATCCTCCTTGGCGAGATGCGCGAGCAGCTTGCGCGTCATCTGCCAGCGCAGCTGCGCGATCCGTTCGGGCGCGGGTTCGGACGAGGCGACGCGGTCGAGCAGCGCCGCCGCCAGTTCCGCCAGCTCCCGATGTTCCGCGGACAGCATTTTCCGATCGAGCATCGCCTGTTCTCCCGCGGCGTCATCCCACTCCCCGCCTCCCCGAGCGGCGATACTTGATCGACGATAACAACTTCCGGGTTTCCAGCCGGTTAAGACGATCACGCCGGCTGGAGCAGGCCCTCCCGCGCGATCTTCTCGCGCCAGACGAGCGGCGCCAGCTGGTGGACGTTCTGGCCCGCGCTGTCGACCGCGACGGTGACCGGGAAATCCGCGACCTCGAATTCGTAGATCGCCTCCATGCCCAGATCCTCAAAACCGACGACCTTGCTGCCCTTGATCGCGCGCGCGACCAGATAGGCGGCGCCGCCGACCGCCATCAGATAGGCGCTCTTCGCCTCGGCGATCGCCTCGGTCGCCGCCGGGCCGCGCTCGGCCTTGCCCACCATCGCGAGCAGGCCCTGGTCGAGCATCATGCGGGTGAACTTGTCCATACGGGTCGCCGTGGTCGGACCCGCAGGGCCGACGACCTCCTCGCCGACCGGATCGACCGGGCCGACGTAATAGATCACGCGACCGGCGAAATCGACGGGCAGCGCCTCGCCCTTCGCCAGCATGTCAGCGATGCGCTTGTGCGCCGCATCGCGCCCGGTCAGCATCTTGCCGTTGAGCAGCAGTCGGTCGCCGTGCTTCCACGTCGCCACCACCTCCGGCGTCAGCGTGTCGAGGTCGACGCGGATCGCCGCCTTGTCCGGCGTCCAGTTCACCTGCGGCCAGTCGCTCAGCTTCGGCGCCTCCAGATAGACCGGGCCGGTGCCGTCGAGCGTGAAATGCGCATGGCGAGTCGCGGCGCAATTGGGGATCATCGCCACCGGCTTCGAGGCGGCATGCGTCGGCCAGTCGAGGATCTTGACGTCGAGAATCGTCGACAGGCCGCCCAGACCCTGCGCGCCGATCCCAAGGGCGTTCACCTTGTCCATGAGTTCGATGCGCAGCGCCTCGATGTCGTTCCGGGGGCCGCGGGCGCGCAGCTGGCCCATGTCGATCGCGCCCATCAGCGACTGCTTGGCAAGCAGCATCGCCTTTTCCGCGGTGCCGCCGATGCCGATGCCGAGCATGCCGGGCGGGCACCAGCCCGCACCCATTTGCGGGATCATCTCGAGCACCCAGTCGACGATCGAATCGCTGGGGTTCATCATCTTGAACTTCGACTTGTTCTCCGACCCGCCGCCCTTGGCCGCGACGTCGACCGACACCGTCGCGCCCGGCACCATCTCGACGTGCAGGACGCTCGGCGTATTGTCCTTGGTGTTGCGGCGGGTGAAGGCGGGGTCGGCGAGGATCGACGCGCGCAGCTTGTTCTCCGGGTGCAGATAGGCGCGGCGCACCCCCTCGTCGATCACCTCCTGCAGCGAGCGGTCGCCCTCCAACCGGCACTCCTGCCCCCATTGGACGAAGACGGTGACGATGCCGGTGTCCTGGCAGATCGGCCGGTGCCCCTCGGCGCACATCCGGCTGTTGGTCAGGATCTGCGCGATCGCGTCCTTCGCCGCCGGGCTCTGCTCCGCCTCATAGGCCTCGCCGAGCGCGCGGATGTAATCCATCGGATGATAGTAACTGATGAACTGCAATGCGTCGGCGACGCTCTCGATCAGGTCTGCGGCGCGGATCATAGTGGTCACAAGCGAGGCTCCTTCGTCGCCGCCTTTAGGACGCCGCCGCGCCCTCGCCAAGCACGCGCGCCCGGATGATCGCGGCCGTCGATAATTTGCGAGCGACTGCAAAGGTTTCTCAACCATCGTGGCTTATGGTCCGGATCATGCCGTATCTGGTTTCCCGTTCCCTGCCGGATACGCGCCGCGTCACCGCGTCGATATGGCAGCTGCTCGGGCTCAGCGGCGAGGGACCTGACCATCAGGCCCGACTCCATGCCACCCGCCTCGATGCGGTGCTGGCCGCCTGGCCGTTCGGGCTGATCGCGCAGGTCGTCGCCTGCGCCGTGCTGCTCGGCGCGACGCTCGCCGATACCACCCGCAACCTCGTCGAGGTCGCCGCCACCGCCCTGCTGCTGATCGTCCCCTCGCTCACCGCCTGGGCGATCCTGACCGCGCGCCGATCGCCCCGGTGGACGCCGCATTTGCGCGTCCGCTGCCTCGCGATCGCGGCGACGGGAATCGCGGCGGCGCTGTCGTCGCTGCTCTGGGCATCGACGCGGCTGCCCGCCGGACCCGTGCAGATCGGCTGTTTCGTCGCCGTCGCCGGCGCGATCGGCATGACCGCGATCGCGCTGCACCCGGTGCGCGCCGCGACGCTGGGGTTCGGCTGCGGCCTGGTGCTGATGCTGCCGATCCTGTCGGTCAGCATCCTGCCCTCGATCGTCGCCTGTGCCTTCCTCGCCTGCCTCGCGGTGGCGACGATCCGCCTCGCCCGCATCGATGCCTGCCACGCGCACGATCGCAACGCGGAATCGCGCGAGGGCCGGCTCGCCGCCAAGATGATCGCCGAATTCGAAGGCCATGGCACCGGCTGGTTCTGGGAGGCCGACCGCCACGGCCGGCTCACCTATCTGTCGGCGAAGGTCGCAGCGGAGCTGTCCGCGGCGCACCGCAACCCGGTCGGGCGGCTGCTGACCGACGTGTTCCGAATGGACAGCGCCGCGCCCGGCACCGAACGCACGCTCGCCTTCCACCTTTCCTCGCGCACCTCCTTTTCCGATTACACCGTCCGCGCCGCCGACGACGGCGACGGCGTCGAGGAACCGGAACGCTGGTGGTCGATCTCCGGCCGGCCCGTCGTCGACGAGCTCGACCGCTTCCAGGGCTTCATCGGATCGGGCAGCGACCTGACCGAGAAGCGCCGGTCGGATGCGGAGATCACCCGGCTCGCGCTGTTCGACGGGCTGACCGGCCTCGCCAACCGCCAGCGGATGCGCGCCAGCCTCGACAAGACGCTGCAGCAGCAGGTCGGCCCCTATCGCCCCGCCTCGCTGTTCCTGATGGACCTCGACCGGTTCAAGGCGGTCAACGACACGCTCGGCCATCAGGCCGGCGACGCGCTGCTCAAGCAGGTCGCGCAGCGGCTGCAACGCGGCGTCGGCGACGCCGGCCTCGTCGGGCGGCTCGGCGGCGACGAATTCCAGGTGCTGCTGCCCGGCATCGACAATCGCGACACGCTGGCGACGCTGGCGCGCGACCTGATCGGCGCGCTGTCGCAGCCCTATTTCATCGCCGGCGCCTCGGTGACGATCGGCTGTTCGATCGGCATCGCGATCGCGCCCCAGCATGGCGAGGATGCCGAGGAGCTGATCCGCAACGCCGATCTCGCGCTCTATGCGGCCAAGGCCGACGGGCGCGGCGTGCACCGTTTCTATTCCGAGGACATGCTGGCCGGCGCGCGCAGTCGCAAGGCGCTCGAGGACGACATGCGCACGGCGCTGAACGAGGGCGGCTTCGAACTCGGCTACCAGCCGGTCGTGTCGACGCGGACGACGCAGATCATCGGCTATGAGGCACTGCTGCGCTGGACCCATCCGACGCGCGGCCCAATCTCGCCCGCCGATTTCATCCCCGTCGCCGAGGAATGCGGGCTGATCGAGGCGCTGGGCGAATGGGTGCTGCGCACTGCCTGCGTCCAGGCGGCGCGCTGGCCGCGCGACGTCCGCATTGCGGTCAACGTCTCGCCGATCCAGTTCGCCAACCCGGCCTTTCCCGGCCTCGTCACCTCCGCGCTGGCGCATAGCGGCCTCGCCGCCGAACGGCTCGAGCTGGAGATCACCGAGGGCGTGTTCCTCGACGAATCGGGATCGACCGATGCGATGTTCAAGGCGCTGAAGGGGATCGGCGTGCGGCTGGCGCTCGACGATTTCGGCACCGGTTATTCGAGCCTCGGCTATCTGCGCAATGCGCCGTTCGACAAGATCAAGATCGACCAGAGCTTCGTGCGCGGCGCCGCACAGCCCGGCAGCCGCAACGCCGCGATCATCCGCGCGATCGTGACGCTGGCCGATACGCTCGGCATGGAGACCACCGCCGAGGGGGTCGAGGTGCAGGACGAGATCGAGCTGGTCCGCGCGCTGGGGTGCAGCCACATCCAGGGCTATGTCTATGGCCGCAGCGTGCCTGCGGACGCGGTGATCGAGCAGCTGGGCGGCGTGGTGCAGGTCGCGCCCGTCGGCCACAAGATCAGCCGCGCGCCGCGGACGACGATGCTGCGCTCGGCGAAGCTGGCGATCGGCCACAGCCAGGGCGACGTGCGCATTCGCAACATCTCGACCAGCGGCGCGATGATCGACGGCGTCGACATCGACGATGGGGCGATCGGCCTCGACGTGCTGATCGAGCTGATCGAGGACCAGATGTTCGCCGCCCGCGTCGCCTGGGCGAAGGACGGCAAGGCCGGCCTCGAGTTCGTCGAGGCGTTCAATCTCAACCGCCTCAACCAGTTGCAGCCCGGACGCGGCCAGCGCCGGGTGGTGTGACGCCGGCGGCGCCACGGCGCCGCCCGACCATCGCCGCGACGCTCAGGAAACGTCCGTTCCGCACCCACCCTTCGCACCGGCGGCCTTCCCCAAAAAATTTTCGTTGCCGCTCTGTTCCCTTGCGCTTTGCGAAACCCGCGGAAGTCCACGCGTCGTTCGCGGCGACCGATCGCGCCGGACCGGATCGCGGGGGAACGGCGTCGTCTCCGGATCATTACCCCCTTGCCTGCCGCGCCGCTTTGCCACAATTTGTGGGGGTTGAGTTCGGGGGCGGACCCAATTGCTGGTAGAGGGCAGGGCCGACACCCATATGGGACGTCGGCCCGACGCACGCCGCGACGCCGCGATGTGCTCATTTTGTTCTCTTCACGGGGCCGCCATGGTGGTAGTATGAAATACGCCGCCGATTCGAACACTTAGAGAACGCGAGGATCGGTTTCGATGGATTTCAGGGACACGCAGGGTGAAGCAATGAGCGACACGATCGAAGCCACCACCAGCGCCGTGACGCAGGACGTAGGCACCGGCAGCAAGGCCGTGCATGCGCGCCCCTATCCGGTCGAGGTCGACCACAGCCGCGACGCCCTGCTCACCGATTTCGGCAAGGAAACGCTGAACGACCGCTACCTGCTGCCGGGCGAAAGCTATCAGGACCTGTTCGTCCGCGTCGCCTCCGCCTATGCCGACGACGCCGCGCATGCGCAGCGCCTGTACGACTATATCTCGCGCCTGTGGTTCATGCCGGCGACGCCGGTGCTGTCGAACGGCGGCACCGGGCGCGGCCTGCCGATCAGCTGCTATCTCAATTCGGTGCCCGACAGCCTCAACGGCATCGTCGACACCTGGAACGAGAACGTCTGGCTCGCCTCGCGCGGCGGCGGCATCGGCACCTATTGGGGCAACGTCCGCGGCATCGGCGAACCGGTCGGCCTCAACGGCAAGACCAGCGGCATCATCCCCTTCGTCCGCGTCATGGATTCGCTCACCCTCGCGATCTCGCAGGGCTCGCTGCGCCGCGGCTCGGCCGCCTGCTATCTCGACATCAGCCACCCGGAGATCGAGGAGTTCCTCGAGATCCGCAAGCCGTCGGGCGACTTCAACCGCAAGGCGCTCAACCTGCACCACGGCGTGCTGCTGACCGACGCCTTCATGGAGGCGGTGCGCGACGGCGCCGAGTGGAACCTGCTCAGCCCGAAGGACCAGACCGTTCGGCAGACGGTCGACGCGCGCTCGCTGTTCCAGAAGCTGGTCGAGACGCGGCTGCAGACCGGCGAGCCGTATATCGTCTTCGCCGACCATGTGAACCGGACGATGCCCAAGCATCACCGCGACCTCGGCCTCAAGGTGTCGACCTCGAACCTCTGTTCCGAGATCACGCTGCCGACCGGCAAGGACCATCTCGGCAACGACCGGACCGCGGTCTGCTGCCTGTCCTCGCTCAACCTCGAGACGTGGGACCAGTGGAAGGACGACAAGGTCTTCATCGAGGACGTGATGCGCTTCCTCGACAACGTCCTGCAGGATTATATCAACCGCCACGAGCCCGGCATGGAGCGCGCCGCCTATTCGGCCGCACGCGAACGCTCGGTCGGCCTCGGCGTGATGGGCTTCCACTCCTTCCTCCAGGCGCGTGGCCTGCCGTTCGAGGGCGCGATGGCCAAGTCGTGGAACCTCAGGATCTTCAAGCACATCAACGCGCAGGTGAACGAGGCGTCGATGCAGCTCGCGGTCGAGCGCGGCCCCTGCCCCGATGCCGCCGACGTCGGCGTGATGGAACGGTTCAGCTGCAAGATGGCAATCGCGCCGACCGCGTCGATCAGCATCATCTGCGGCGGCACCAGCGCCTGCATCGAGCCGATCCCGGCCAACATCTACACGCACAAGACGCTGTCGGGCAGCTTCTCGGTCAAGAACCCCTATCTCGAAAAGTTGCTCAACGAGAAATCGAAGAACAGCGAGGCGGTGTGGAGCTCGATCCTCGAACATGGCGGTTCGGTCCAGCACCTCGACTTCCTCTCGGTGGAGGAGAAGGACTGTTACAAGACCAGCTTCGAGATCGACCAGCGCTGGCTGCTCGAACTCGCCGGCGACCGCACGCCCTACATCGACCAGGCGCAGTCGCTGAACCTGTTCATCCCGGCCGACGTCGAGAAGTGGGACCTGCTGATGCTCCACTTCCGCGCGTGGGAGCTGGGGATCAAGTCGCTCTATTACCTGCGGTCCAAGTCGGTGCAGCGCGCCGGCTTCGCCGGCAGCGGCGGAGTCGAGGCCGACAACACGATCGCCGCACCGACGTTCGAGATCGGCGAGACGACGGATTACGACGAGTGTCTGGCGTGTCAGTGAGCGGAGCGTAAGCCGGCTGTCCTCACCCTCCCACCCGGCCATGCCGGGCGGGCCCCTCCCTCTCCCGGAGGGAGAGGGGTGAAGGCAGACAATTCCCTCTCCCTCCGGGAGACGGAGGGAGCCGCGCAGCGGCGGAAGGGTGAGGACAGATGCGCCTCTATGCGAACCAGCCGGTCGGCACGGTCCCGCACGCCCGACAGTTGCGCAAAGCCGCCCCTGAACCCGAACGCCGCCTGCTCCGGGCATTGCGGGAATCGTTCCCGCATCTGAAGTGGCGTCATCAGGCGCCCATCGGCCCCTATTACGCCGACATCCTGTGCCTCGCCGAACACCTCGTCATCGAAGTCGACGGCGACACCCACGCCACCACGACCGCACACGACGCCACCCGCACCCGCTTCCTCCAGCACGAAGGCTACCAAGTGATCCGCTTCGCCAACAATGACGTGATGCAGAACTTGGACGGCGTGATCGCGCGCATTTTCTTCTCCCTCCGGGAGAAGGAGGGAGCGCCGGAGGCGCGGAAGGATGAGGGCAGCAGCACACAGAAAAAGGGCGGCACCGCATGACCGGCACCGCCCTCACCAACCGGCGTCCACGCCGCGCCGTCAGACGAAGCCAGCCATGCTGGCTCCGCTGCCCGCCGCGGTGGGTCCCGGGATTGCCAGAGCAATCCCGGGCCGCCCGCGCCTCACTCCGCCTCTTCAAACATGTCCACCGCGTTGGCGGCGGTGGCCGACAGGCGCACCGTGTCGCCCTCGATCTCCGCGACCAGGCCGGCGGGCAGGTAATGGTGCTTGCCGCCCGTCCCGTCCTGCGTGCTCGGCGAATCGTTCTTGGTCAGCTTGATGCGCTCGCCGTCGACATGGTCGACCGTGCCGACATGCACGCCGTCCGCGCCGATGACCGTCATATGCTCCTTGATGTTGCTGTGATCGTGCATCGTTCGTCTCCTGTGATGGGTTCGGATGTGCAACGAGCCGCCCGGCAATTGGATGCATCCACCGCCATCGGGATGCGCCGCTGATGCCGCTGCAAAGCCTCATCATGTTCGCGGTCGCCGCGGTGTTCGGCCTTGCCGGCGCGTGGATGCTGCTGCAATTGCGCCATGCCCAGCCACCCGCGCGCGTCTACGTCTATCGCATGGCGGGCATCATGGCGGTCAGCCTCGCCATCGTCCTCGCCTTTTCCGCCCATGCCATGTGGCAGTGGAGCGTCCCCGCCTCCCCCCTTTCCTGAAATTCCGTCGGAGTACCCCCCATGTCCCTTCTCGCAGCCTCCAAGCAGTACAAGCCGTTCGAATATCCCTGGGCGTTCGAATTCTGGAAGCGTCAGCAGCAGCTCCACTGGCTCCCCGAAGAGGTGCCCTTGGGCGAGGATTGCCGCGACTGGGCGCAGAAGCTGACCGATCACGAACGCAACCTGCTCACCCAAATCTTCCGCTTCTTCACGCAGGCGGACGTCGAGGTGCAGGATTGCTACCACGAGAAATACGGCCGCGTGTTCAAGCCGACCGAGATCAAGATGATGCTGACCGCGTTCAGCAACATGGAAACGGTGCACATCGCCGCCTACAGCCATCTGCTCGACACGATCGGCATGCCCGAGAGCGAATATGGCGCCTTCCTCGAATATGCCGAGATGAAGGAAAAGCATGATTACATGCAGAACTTCGGCGTCGACAGCGACGAGGACATCGCGCGCACGCTCGCCATGTTCGGCGGCTTCACCGAGGGCGTGCAGCTGTTCGCCAGCTTCGCGATGCTGATGAACTTCCCGCGCTTCAACAAGATGAAGGGCATGGGCCAGATCGTCACCTGGTCGATCCGCGACGAGAGCCTGCATTGCGAGGGCATCATCAAGATGTTCCACACCTTCTGTCAGGAGCGCCAGTGCCTGACCAAGGCGGTGAAGGACGACATCGCCGACGTCTGCCAGACCACCATCCGGCTCGAAGACAACTTCATCGATCTCGCGTTCGAAATGGGCCCGGTCAACGGCATGACGCCCAAGGAGATCAAGAAGTACATCCGCTACATCGCCGACTGGCGGATGGGGCAATTGGGCCTAAAGCCGATCTACATGATCGACGAACACCCGCTGCCGTGGCTCGCGCCGATGCTGAACGGCGTCGAGCACGCCAACTTCTTCGAACAGCGCGCCACCGAATATTCGAAGGCCGCGACCAAGGGCCAGTGGAACGACGTCTGGGATTCGTTCGACAAGCGCCAGAAGGCGAAGATCATCCGTCCGACCGAGCAGGATCTGGGGCTGCTGGAAAGCGGGGACATGTTCTCGCGCGCTGGCGTGGCGGCGGAGTGAGACGATGATCAAAAAGGCGGAACCAGCGACTAGCGAAGCTCAAGTAAAAAAGCCTAGGCGCGTTCCGCCTAAACGTAGTTATCCACGCACGCCGCTAGAAACCTGCGTTAAACTTACAGAGATTATTAAAGAGAAAAACGGCGGGAATCCATGGCCGCCAAGCGAGGTCTCCCGTGCACTGGGCCTCGGAACTAAATCAAGCAATCTTGACATATATACTGCCTCGGCTGCTCAATACGGCCTCACAGAGGGCACTCGATCTTCCGCCAGTATATCGATTACGCCGCTTGGTCGCGATATTGTATATGCGGATAGTCCAGAGAGAGAACTTGCTGCAAAAAGGAGTGCATTTCTTTCCGTTGACCTTTTTGCGAAGGTTCTCGACCACTATGGTGGAAATGAACTTCCGGAAAACAGTATCTATCAAATACGCTTCTAGATAAATTTACCATTCCGCTTGAACTTCAAGACGAATTTGTCGACGTATTCCAAAATAACTGCGAGTATACAAAGATTGGAGCGCGGTGGACAGCAAGCCCTCCCGACTCTCGTGGCAAGATCGATCACAGCCTCCCTATAATAAGAAGTTCTCCCGCCAATGGGAATGAACTTAAGTGCTTCGTAATTATGCCATTAGCTGAGCGCGATGGCATACGATCCTCTGGATATTTTAAAGAGGTATACGAAAGCATTATCAATCCGGCCGTCAAACAAGCTGGTTTCATCGCTCAGACGGCAATCCGAACTGGCAGCGACTTAATTCATTCTACGATTATTAACGAAATTGCCGATGCCGATATCGTTCTAGCCGATTTAACAGATCATAATCCGAATGTTCTATTTGAACTCGAATTACGCATGGCTCAAAATAAACCTGTCGCAATAATAAAATCAGACGACACGGGAAGAATTTTCGACGTAGATAATTTGCTGCGCGTGCACGAGTATGACGCCAACTTATGGCCTTCGACGGTCGCTCATGACGTGCCTAAGATAGCGGATCATGTCAAAGCAACCTGGGAAAATCGAGATACCGGCAGATCATACATAGACATTTTGCGAGGGCGATAATGCTCACTCCTACTCCACCATCGCCTCATTCCCGGCAAACCCCAGCCGCGTGATCCCCGCGCGCTTCACCTCGGCGAGCACGCATCGAAGCGATCGTAGCGCGCCTCCGGGTCGGTGCGCATCACCAGCAGGGCGGTGGGGTCGGCGCGCAGCGCCCCGAACCGCGCCGGCATCGCCGTATCCGTCAGCGCCATGCCGTCCAGCGTCACCGTACCGTTCCGCGCCAGCACCAGCGGGTGCGTCACCGTTTCGGAGGGCGGCGCGCTGCCCTGCGGCAGGTCGACCGCGACCTTGTGCAGCACCGTCGGCAGCGTCAGGATCATCATCACCAGCAACACCAGCATCACGTCGATCAGCGGCGTGATGTTCAGCTCCGACAGCGGCTCCTCGAACGCCGGCGATCCGGCGAAACGGCGGGCGGGGGAGAAGGCACGCGGACGTGGCATCGGAGATCTCCTGGCTATGTGATGGTATGTCATCACGCTTTCCGCCGACCGTCAAGCGCGGTTAACCGTCCCGGCTAACCCGGCGGCAAGGCCGGTTGCGCCATGCTGCCGCAGGCGATGCTCCCCTCCCCCCGCCTCTTCCGCAGCCGCTGGACGGCGTTGCTCTGGGCCGGCGGCATCCTGTGGCTCGCCTATGACGTCGCCGGATCGGCACCGGGCGGCACGGACAATGCCGCCGCGCTGACCGATGCCGATGGCGACGCCGTCAACGCCGCCGACCTGCGCGCGCTGGCCAACGTCATCGCCGAATAGGATCGCCCCGGCGCCGCGGCCCCGGATTACCCTCGTTGCATCGCCCTCGCCACGATTTTGCTGTCCTACACGTCGCGCCCCGGCTTAGCCTCTCCGTCGCGGCGTCGCTCCGGCGCGTTGCCGCACGGCTCTTTGCTATCGTCACAGAAACGGAAACGATCGGAGACGATCGTTCGCGCCAAGGTGTTCATGTTGTCCCTGTTGCCGCGGTCCGCCGCCGCTCAGGTCCAGCCGCACCAGCCGCGGCGGTGGCCGCCGTCGTAGCGGCGCGCGAGCCCTTCCGCGACCAGCCGATCGCCGAGCGAGGCGCCGTCACGCGTCACCAGCGCCAGCCGCCGGCCATAGCGGTCGTGCGGGCGCTTGTACGGTGCGATCGTCACCGGCCCGGCGTTGAGCAGCTCCTGCATCCGCGCGGTCGCGCGCTCGCCGAGCCGCGCCTCGCGCGCGCAGCGCGGCGGATGAGTCTCCGGCGTGTCGATATCGGCGATGCGGATCGTCTCGCCGGCGAACTTGAAGGTATCGCCGTCGACGACGCAATCGCCAGCATGGCCGCGGCGGCAGCGCGCGAATTGCGCCGTCACCGCCCCCGCCGCTTCGCCCGTCGTGCCCGCTCCATCCGTCGGACCCGCCGGCGCGGTGCGCGGCAGCGTCGGCACGGACAGGCCGGCGGGCAGCGGCGGCAGCGCGATCGCGCCCGCGGGCCATGTCACCCGGCCGGGGCGGGGCAGCTCGACCGTCATCCCCGCCGGCAGCAGCGCCTGCCAGTCGGTGCCGCGCAGCGACGGTATGGCCAGCCCGAGCATCACCCCCAGGATCGCGATCCGCAGCTGCGCCCATGCATCCGCGCCCTGTCGCCGCCGCCCGCGACTCGACGCCCCGCCGCTGATCGCGCGAGCAAAATCAAAGACATACTCCATGGGACCGGCATGGACATAAAAGACTGAAGGATCAATGACCGGAACGAATCGGGGACGATTATCGTCGGCGGCGGACCGGCGCGGTGAAGTCCGCAGGCTTGTCCGCGATCCATGCCGCGAAGCGCGCGATGCCCGGATGCGCCCGCAGCGCCGCCGGATCGGCATAGGTCCGCGCGAGCTCGGCATTGGGGATCAGCGCATGGACGGTGCGGTGGCAGATGGGGTGAACCGCGGCGGTGATCCGTCCGCCCTCCGCCTTGGGCACCAGATGATGCCATTCCACCTTCGCCTCCAGCGGCCGCTCGCAGACCGGGCATGGCGGGATCGCGACCTCGCGCGCCGCCCGTGCCGCCGCCTCCGCCAGTCCCGCCTTGCGCTTCACCCGTCCGACCATGTCGCACGATATAGGGACGCGCGCCGCCGCTTGAACGGCAAAGGGCGGGCCTGCCGAAGCAGACCCGCCCTCATGTCTTGCCCGGTTGCGGGACTTAGAAGTGCGCGACCACACCCGCCATCGGGCGGAAGCTGTTCGCGTCGTCGAAAGTCGAAACCTCCATGCGCAGGCGGAGGCCGGAATTGCCGGTGATGCCGCCCAGGCCGATGTCCTTCGGGCCGATCTCGGCGCCGATGCCATAAACGGTCGCGTGGTAATCGCGGTTCAGGTCGCCGGCGACGCCCGGCGCGAACTTGTCGAAGTTGTTCCAGCGATAGCCGACCTTGCCGTAGAACAGGCCGCTGTCGCCGGCGCGGAAGCCGAAGCGGCCATAGGCGCCATACTGCCAATCGATGTCGCCCGACACGCCCTTGGCGACCGAACCTTCGGCACCGACGAAGACGGGGCCGAGCGGCACGTTGACGCCGACGATGCCCTCGACCAGCGCGCCGTCCAGCTTGTAGCCGCGCGGCTGCGCGGGGATGCCGGCGACCGCTTCACGGTCGAACTGCTCCCAGCCGCCCATCACGGCGACGTACGGCTCGATGCCGAACGCGCGGGTGCCATCCGGTGCCCTGGGGGCGGTGTCGATCTGCGCATCGGTAGCGACGGTGGTGTCGGTCGTGCCGGTGGTCGACATGTCCTGCGCGAAGGCGGGGACGGCAAAGGACGCGGCCGCAACGGCGGCCGCGAGGGCGAACTTACGCATGTGTGATTACCTTGTATTGCCTCAACTCGGGCCGCGACGACGCATCGTCGATCAACCCAGGCCCGTCCAAACACCAGGATTACGGCTTTGTTGCACCGCATTGTCGCATTTGGACCGATGCCCTGAAACTGTTGCGTTCACGCAACACTTCCTGTCGCCCCGATGAACGAAGTGGCGGAATTGCGTGGATCAGCGCTCCGCCATCCGGGACGATGAGGGCCGCGGTTTCATCTCGCTGCTGCGAATGCGCCACGCCTGCGTATGCGGATCGTCGCTCTCGATACCGTCCGCCGCCTTGTGCAGGACGACCGGTCCCTCCAGCCGGAACGGACCGCCCGAGGTCAGCGTGCCGGTGACGGTGACCGGCACCGTGATATAGCGCTGGCCGGCACCGGCATCCGCGTCGAACGGCGTGCCGACCGTGGCGCGATAGCTGGCATATTTGGCAAAGCTCGCCGCGAATGCCGCCTGCGTCATGCCGGACGCGCCCCCGTCCTCGTCCCACAAGGCCCATGCCTCGTCGTAACGGCGGGCGGCGAGCGCATCGGTGTAGCGTCGGACGACCGCTTCGGGCGCGGCGTCATCCGGCAGCGGTACCGCGGTGGCTGCGGATGCGGCGACCGGCGTGGCAGAGGGGGCGGGCGTCGGCGCGACCGCTCC
This sequence comes from Sphingomonas sp. UBA978, assembly GCF_002292295.1. GTDB lineage: Bacteria > Pseudomonadota > Alphaproteobacteria > Sphingomonadales > Sphingomonadaceae > Sphingomonas. The sequence goes on along the minus strand of NZ_DBBS01000019.1, from coordinate 172,368 downwards.
GTGCGGCGGTGCGGCGGCGTAATTGGCGATGTCGGACTGGGCCTGCGAGGCCGCCGCCGCGACGTCGACGCTGTTCGTGCCGCGCTCGTCCGGACCGGAGCAGCCCGCCGCAGCGAGCATCAGGCCGAGGCAGACTGGCGGCAAGATAGGGGATCGAGAGATACGCATGGGGCCGTTCCGATACTCAGGAAGGCAGCACGAACGCCGCCCCTGCCGCATCGTTCCGCCCGCCGGCCGGGGATCGTCCCCCGGCCGGCGGCACGGGATCAGGGCCGCAGGGCGACGTCGTCCGCGTCCGTGACGTCCGCATCGTCAGCGCTGGTGCCGGCGTCGAAATCGTCCTGCGCGTCATCCTCGTCCATGTCCTCTTCGTCCATGGTGACGCTGGCGTCGCTCTCGCCGACCTCGGTCGAATCCATGTCGAGGTCGTCGATCGATTCCTCTTCGGCGTCGTCGTCGCCCAGATCGGGGTCGAGATCGGTCAGGACGATGCCGTCGCTGGGGCCGTTGCGCGTCGCCTCGAGGATTTCGGCGCGCTGGCTCTCGTCATAGCCTTCCTCGTCGTAGCCGTCGTCGCCCGATCCATGGCCCATGACCTGATGTCCACCCATTGCAACCTCCATATGTGTGAAGTGCGAACGGCGGGACGGGGACGGCGGTTCCGCGGGCTTGCGTCAGGCCGACCGGAACAGGCGACCGCGCTCGGTCACCGCGACGACGGTCAGCGCGACCGCGCCGCAGATCAGGAAGCCGGCGGCAAGCGGCGCGGTGCTGCCGTCGAACGCCTGGCCGATGACGACGCCGATGACCGCGCCGAAGGTGACGCTGGTGAAGCCCTGCACGCTCGACGCGGTGCCGGCGATCCCGCCCATATTCTCCATCGCCATCGACGAGAAATTGGAGGTGGCTAGACCGAAGCAGCCCATTGTCAGCGCCTGCAGCACGACGAAGCCGACCAGCGTCTCGTAGCCGGCGAGCGCGATGGCGAGATGGATGGCGCTCAGCACCACGAGCGCGGTCACCGCGCTGTGGCTGATGAGCCGCGTGCCGAGCCGCATCACGAGGCGGGCGTTGGTGAGATTGGCGGCGGCCATCAGCATCGCGGTCAGCGCGAACATCACCGCGAGCAGCTTCGGCTTCTCGAACGTGTCGAACATGATCTGCTGGACCGAATTGAGATAGCCGTAGAGGGCGCCCATCAGCGAGGTCGAGGCGAGCGTGTAGCCGAGCGACCAGCGGTCGCCCAGCGTCTGCTTCCACCCCGCCACGATCCGCGCGACCGACAGCGGCTGCTGCGCATCGACGTGGAGCGTTTCAGGCATCCGCACGAAGAACCACGTCCAGATGCCCATGCTGAGCGCGCCGACCACCCAGAAGATGCCGCGCCAGTTGGCGAACAATAGCACCGTCTGGCCGAAGGCGGGGGCGAGCACCGGCACGATCATGAACACCATGAACGCGATCGACATCACCCGCGCCATCGGCCGGCCGTGGTAGCAGTCGCGCACCATCGCCACCGTCGCGACGCGCGTCGCGGCGACCATCGCGCCACCGAACACGCGCGCGGCGAGCAACAGCGTGAAGCTCGCCGAGATCGCGCAGGCAACGTTGGCGATCGCATAGCCGCCGATCGCCCAGAGCAGCACCGTGCGCCGGCCGAAGCGATCCGCCAGCGGCCCGTGCGCGAGCTGCGCGATGCCGAAGCCGAGGACGAAGGCGGTGATGATGAACTGGCGCTGGTTCTCGGTCGCGATGCCCAGCGCAGTGCCGATCGCGGGCAGCGCGGGCAGCATCGAATCGATGCCCAGCGCCGCCAGCGACATCAGCGCGGCGACCAGCGCGACGAATTCGGCGAACCCGATCGGCGCACCGGCGGGGCCGGGGGCGACGTCGGGATCGGCACCGGCATCGGCCGGCGCGGTGGATTTGGGCATGGTCGTCACGATGGCCCTCCCCTACCGGCATCGGGCCGCCTCCGGAACCCCGCTTGAACCGGCCGGCACGCGCGACTACGTGTATTGTATCGTCAACACACAAGGGATAAGCCGATGACGCGCCTGCTCCTCCTCGCCGCCACGCTGGCGCTGCCGCTCGCCGCCTGCGACCGTTCGGGCGACGGCACGTCGGTGTCGATCAACGCCGACGGCGGCAACGCGCTCGGCTCGATCGACGCGACATCCGGCGAGGTGAAGGTCGACGTGCCGGGCTTCTCGGGCCAGTTCAAGCTGCCGAAGGTCCAGCTCGACGCGACCGATTTCGACCTCAACGGCGTGCGCCTCTACCCGGGATCGACGATCGACACGGTCAACGTCGCGACCGCCGGTCGTGACGGAGGGCTGCGGCTCGGCTTCACCAGCCCGGCCAGTGCGGAACAGGTCCGCGGCTGGTTCCAGGAGCGGCTCGCCAAGGCGGGCTTCACACTGAAGCAGGACGGCCGCGGCCTCACCGGCACCACCGAGGAGAACAAGCCCTTCCGCCTCGAATTCGACGGCAGCGGCGGCGACACCGCCAAGGGGACGATCGTCCTCGGCGGGTGATCGCCGCGCGCGCCTAGAGTGCGTGCACCGCCTCCAGCACCGCGGCGGCATGGCCCGGCACGCGCACCTTGCGCCATGCCTTCGCCAGCCGCCCGTCGGCGCCGAACAGGAAGGTCGCGCGTTCGATCCCCATATAGGTCTTGCCGTACATCTGCTTCTCGCCCCAGACGCCGAATGCGTCGCAGGCGCTGCCATCCTCGTCGCTGGCGAGGCCGACGGTCAGGCCGTGCTTGGCGATGAACTTGCCGTGGCTGGCGGGCGGGTCCTTGCTGATCCCCAGCACGCTGGTGCCCGCCGCGGCGAAACCGTCCGCCAGCGCGGAAAAGTCCTGCGCCTCGCGGGTGCAGCCCGAGGTATCGTCCTTCGGATAGAAATAGATCACCGCCGGCAATACGAGGTCGACCAGCCGGATCGGCGTGCCGTCGGGGGTGGTGACCGTCACCGCGGGGATCGTCGCACCGTCATCCATTCGTCTCTCCTGTCATGCTGGTCCAGACCGCCGCGACCTCCTGCCGCGTCGCCGCGAAGGCGGCAAGCACCGCATCCCAGTCGTCGCGCCGCAGCACCTGCGCGATCAGCGCGCGCGTCGCCGGCGGCGGCTCGGCGGAGTCGGGCGCGACCAGCCGCAGCGTCACCAGCAGGCGGGTGAGCAGATCGTTCGCCGCCGCCAGCCCCGGCGGCAGCAGTCCCGTATCGACCAACGCCGCGATCGCGGTGCCGAGATGCGGGGCGAAGCCGGTGCGATGGCGCAACTGCGTCAGGTGGACGGCGAATTCGAGGTCGACCAGCCCGCCCGGCAGCAGCTTCGCATCGAGCGGCCCCGCCGGCGGCTTGTGCCGCGCCATTTCGGCGCGCATCCCCGCCGCCTCGCCGGCGAGGTCGCGATCCGGGCGGGCGCCGTCCAGCACCTCGGCGATCACCGCGGCCGCTGCCGCCCGCGCACTCGGCGACCCGAACACCGGCCGCGCGCGGGTCAGCGCCATATGCTCCCACGTCCACGCCTCCTCACGCTGGTAGCGGGCGAAGGATTCGAGCGAGACGACCAACGGCCCCTGCGTCCCCGACGGGCGCAGGCGGGTATCGACCTGATAGAGCGGCCCCGCCGCGGTCGCCACCGACAGCGCCGCGGTGATCCGCTGCGCCAGCCGGTTGTAGTAGAGCGTCGCGCCCAACGGCTTCGCCCCGTCCGATTCGGCGCTGAAGCTGCCGGTGAACAGATAGACGAGGTCGAGGTCGCTCGCATGGGTCAGTGCGCCGCCGCCGAGCCGGCCGAAGGCGAGGATGACCAACTCGCTGTCCGCCACCCGGCCGTGCGCCTCGGCAAAGCTGGCGATCGTCGCCGCCGCCAGCACCGCGATCGCCGCCTCCGCCAGCCGCGCATAGCCCGCCGCGGCATCGAGCGGGTCGGCGGCGCCGGCGACCACCTGCGACCCCAGCGCGAACCGTTTTTCGCCGACGCAGCGGCGGACATGGTCGAGCAGCGCCTGATAATCGCCGCCGTCGCCGCCGCGCATCTCCACCGCCAGATCGGCGACGCTGCCGAGCGGTTCGAACGCGCTGGCATCGATTAGCCAGTCGATCAGCTCGGGCCGGACGGCGAGCGCATCGGCGAGCGGCGCGGCATGGCTGAGGATCGTCGCCAGCAGGTTTGCCAGCCCCGGCCGTGCCTCGAGCAGGCGCAGGATGTTGATCGCGCTCGACAAGCGTTCGAGCAGACGGTCGAGCCGCAACAGCGCCGCCGCCGGATCGGGCGCGCCGGCGAGCGCCGGCATCAGCACGGGCAGCACCGCCTCCAGCGCCGCGCGCGCCGCGGGGCTGCGCAATGCCGGATAGCGGCCGGCCCGCCAGTCGGCGATGCGCGCCGCGGCCGCGTCCCCGTCGCCGAAGCCGGCCTCGCCCAGCGCCTGCGCCAGCGCGCCCGCCTCATGCGGCAGGCCGGCGGAACGACCTTGGTCGAGCGCGTCGTAGATACGGCCCGCTTGCTCGACCGGGCCGCGCAGCAACGCTACTAGCATGTCCCCGTCGGCCAAGCCGTGCAACCGCGCCACGCGATCCAGCGCATCGCCGGTGGGCAGGGTGTGCGTCTGCCGGTCGTCGATCATCTGGACGCGATGCTCGATCGTGCGCAGCAGGGTATAGGATTCGGTCAGCGCCGCCGCCTGTTCCTCCGCGATCCACCCGGCGGCGGCGAGTTGCGCCAGCGCGTCGCGGGTCGCGGGCGCGCGCAACGCCGGATCGCGGCCGCCATGGATCAGCTGATGGATCTGCGCGAAGAACTCCGCCTCGCGGATACCGCCGCGCCCGCGCTTGAGGTCATAGCCGGGCCCGAGCGCCTGCCCGCTCGCATAATGATCGCGGATGCGGCGCGACAGGTCGCGGATCTCGCCGATCGCACCGAAATCGAGGCCGCGCCGCCACACGAACGGCCGGATCGCGTCGAGGAAGTAGCGCCCCAGCGCCAGATCGCCCGCCGCGGCACGCGCGCGGATGAAGGCGGCGCGCTCCCACGCCAGTGCCTGCGATTCATAATAACCGATCGCGCCCTCGACCGGCAGGGCGATCGGTGTCACCTCCGGCGAAGGGCGCAGCCGCAGGTCGACGCGCAGCACATAGCCGTCGCCGTCGCGCGCCTGCAGCAGTTCGACGACGCGCTTGCCGATCCGCACCGCCGCCTCTTCCGGCTCCTCGCGGGGCCGGTGCGGCAGGGTGCGGGGATCGAAGATCAGGATCGGATCGATGTCGGAGGAATAGTTGAGCTCGCGGCTGCCCTGTTTGCCCAGCGCGATCGCGGCGAAGCCGCGCGGCTCGGCCCCCGGCGTTCGCTCCTCGATCGCGGCGCGGATCGCCTGGTCGAGCGCACGGTCGGCGAAATCGCTCAGCGCCTGGGTCACCGCGGTCAGGTCCATCGCGCCGGACAGGTCGCCGATCGCCACCGTCAGCGCCAGCGCCCGCCGGTCGAGCCGCAGCCGCCGTGCCGTGGGCATATCGGGTGTCGCGCTGGTGAAGGCAGGATCGCATTGCCCCGCCGCGAGCCGCGCCGCGAGGACCGGTTCGCGATCGAGCAGTAACGAAAGGAAGGGCGCATTGGCCCGCGCCCGGGCGAGCGCGCCGCTTATGTCCGGCAACATTGCCGTATACGACAGTAAGACGGGCGCAACGTTTCGGTCAGCCGGTCGTTGGAGGGAACATGAACATCGAAATGCATCTGTCCGGGAAGGCCAAACACGGCGATTACGTCGTGCGCACCCCGCGCCCGACCGATGCGCTCGGCCACGCGTTGCGCGGCGTGTTCAACGACACGCCGCTGCCCGACGACCTTCGGGCGCTGCTGGATCGACTGGATCGGGTGACGCACTAGCCGATCCGCCGCAGCCTCAATGGCCGCGGCTGAGTTCGTCGACTTCGCCCATGATCGTGTCGAGCGCCGTCTTGTTGACGTCGGTCTCATGCTCGCGCCGCGATGGCAAGGATCCGTCGTTGAGGATATTCTCCAGCGCGACACGACCGCGGGCGACCCGGCTCTTGATCGTGCCGACCGCGACCTGACAGATCTCCGCGGCTTCCTCATAGGCGAAGCCGCCGGCGCCAACGAGGATCAGCGCCTCGCGCTGCGGCTGCGGCAGATGCAGCAATGCGCGCTGCATATCGCCCAGTTCGACGTGGCGATCCTGGCTTGCCGGCGCCGCGAGAATCCGGTCGGCGACCAGATCGTCCCACTCACCCTTAAATCGCGCGCGGCGCATCTGCGACAGATAGAGGTTGCGCAGAATGATGAAGGTCCAGGCGCGCATGTTGGTGCCGGCCTGGAAGCGCTGGCGCGCCGCCCATGCCTTCAACAGCGTTTCCTGCACCAGATCGTCGGCGAGGTCGCGACTGCCCGACAGCGAACGGCCGAAGGCGCGCAGGTGTGGAATGACCTGCGCCAGCTGTTTCTTGAATTCGGGGTCGGACAGCGCAACGTGTTCGACGGGCTCTACGGGCGCGTCGTCATCTTCGTAATCGTCGTCACGCGGAGCGGGCTGGGTCATGCAAATCCGTTCGAAGCCGGGGACATCATTGCCGCCTGTGACGGCAAGATAAGAGCCCTCTCCGGCAAATGCCAGTGAAGCGTCGGAAGACGCTGCGTTATCGCAGGATCAGGAAGGCGAAGATCGCGATCACGAGAACCAGCGATATGCCAAGGACATAGCGCGTTACGCCCGGTGTCGCGCCTGCACGCGCTTCGGTGGTGGTCACATGCACGGTTTCGTCAGGATCAGCCATGATCGTCAAACCCTCGAAGTCCGTTTTGGGTCCGTAACTTTCTGCGCCGGGCGGTGATCGGGCACCCTGCCGGGCCCCCGATCACGCCACCGATCAACTACCTGGTCAGGCCATCGCCGCCGGGATCGTCGCCTCGTCGAAGAACAACGCCTGGCTGATCGCCGCCTTCACCGTCGACCGCTGGAACGGCTTGGTGATGAGGAAGGTCGGCTCGGGCCGCTCGCCGGTCAGCAGGCGCTCGGGGAACGCGGTGATGAAGATCACCGGCACCTCGAATTCGGCAAGGATGTCCTTGACCGCGTCGATGCCCGAGCTGTCGTCTGCCAACTGGATGTCGGCGAGCACCAGACCAGGACGATCCTCCATCGCCAGTGCCACCGCCTCGTCGCGGGTCACGGCGACGCCGGTCACCTCATGACCGAGGTCGCGGACGATCGTCTCGATATCCATCGCGATGATCGGCTCGTCCTCGATGATGAGCACGCGGGCGCGCGTCTGCTTCTCGATCTCGGCCAGCGCCTCGGCAACCAAGCTCTCGACCTCGCTGGTGTCGACCTCGATCAGATAGGCCGCGTCCTCGGGCGTGAACCCTTCCATCGCGGTCAGCAGCAGCGCTTGGCGCGACAGCGGCGTCATCCGGGCGAGACGCGCACGGGCCACCGCCTCGGTGCCTTCCGCGTCGTTCGGCGACGTCTGTTCCTCGCCGTCGACGTTCGCCGATGCCCAGATGCCCTGGAACATGCGGTACAGGCCCAACCGCGGATCTACGTCGCGCGGGAACTGGTCGGGCGCCGCGACGATCGCTTCCAGCGTGGCGCGGACATATTTGTCGCCCTGGTGCTGGCTGCCGGTCAGGGCCCGGCCGTAGCGCCGCAGGAAGGGAAGATGCGGTGCGAGTTGCTGTCCAAGCGACATGGGTGGTAATCACTCCCTGAGATTCTGAGCGGACGCCTGATCTGTGCTTGCGTCCGCGGCTTTGCAACGATGTTTGTCGAAGAACCCACCCGCCCCCTCGGACATGCGGAATTTTCGCGCGTCGATGGAACCAACGAACGCGAATTTGGTTTCATCGGCCATTGATTGGGTAAACCGCTTCGTCGAAAGCGGCCCCAAGTTGCGTTTGCGTCGATGCCCGGACCGCCGGGCCACCAGGGGGACATGTTGGAATTGCCCAGCGACAAGGTCACGAAAACGTCTTCCAAGAAGTCTCCTGCCAAGGTTCAGAGCAAGGATCGCGACATGGGCGCGGCCCTGCGCTCCGCCTATCAGCGGACGGTCGACGAGAGCGTTCCCGATGAAATGCTCGACCTGCTGAACAAGCTCGCCTAGCAGGGGGCATGGCCTCCACCTTCGACGCCGCCTCCTCCACCCGACGCGCGGCCATGGTCCCCGTGTCGGCGCTGTCGCGCCTACCGACCGGGGCCAAGCTGTTCATCACATTGAGCATTGCGTTGCTGCTGCTCGCGCTGATCGCGATCGGCGCGACGCTGCAGACCGGCCGCACCGCCGATGCCGAGGCACGCGCGCGGCTGCGGATCGCCGCCAACGAAAGCGCGCGCAGCATCGCGATCGAGCTGATCGGCGACATGACCGCGCTCCGCGTCGCGGTGAACGCGCTGCAGGTCGATGCCGCCGACGCGCCCAGCTGCGCCCGTGCGCAGGGCGTCTTCGCGCAGCAGGCGACCACCGGCACGCGTTTCTCGATTGTCGATCGCAACGGGCGCCTGCTCTGCGGCGAACCGCTCGACGCCACCGTGCCACTCGATGCCGGCACCGCGGTCGGTGCGACGGTGCTGCCCGATAAGGGACTGATCCTCTCCGTCGCCGGTCCCCGCCGCGGCCCGAGCGCGCGTGTCTTTTTCCCACAGGCTTTCCTCGCCCGCCTCGCGGCGCCGGCGAGCCGGGCGATGCCGCTGGCGAGCGCGCTGATCCACGACGACGAGGCGTTACAACTCGCCACCATCCCCGATCTCGGCCGGCTGGATCGCGTCGAGACGGTCGAGACCGATCTCGGCCTCGGCGGACTGGCGCTGCGCACCAGCATCCGCAGCGCGCCGATCACCTCGTCCTTCCTCGTCGCGCTGCTGCTGCCGCTGCTGATGTGGGCGGCGGCGGCGGGGCTGTCGTGGTTCATCGTCGACCGGCTGCTGATCCGCCCGCTGCGCCTGCTGCGCGCCAGCGTCGCCGCCTATACGCCGGGCGAAGTGATCGATCCCGGCAAGCTCGGCCCGCTTCCCGCGCAGGAGATCCGCGAACTCGGCGACACCTTCCGCGCGATCAGCCGTACCGTCGCGCTGCACGAGGCCGGCCTCGCCGAGGCGGTCGTCCGACAGACCAAGCTGACGCGCGAGGTCCACCATCGCGTCAAGAACAACCTGCAGGTCATCTCCAGCCTCATCAACTTCCACGCGCGCGGCGCGCCCAGCCCGGACGCCACCGCGGCCTATGCCTCGATCCAGCGCCGGGTGGACGCGCTGGCGGTCGTCCACCGCAACCACTTTGCGGAGATGGAGGACAATCGCGGCCTCAACCTGCGTTCGGTGATCGGCGAACTGTCGTCCAACATCCGCGCCACGGCCCCCGAAGGCGCGACCAGCCCGTCGATCGCGCTCGACATCGATCCCTATCTGGTCAGCCAGGACGTCGCGGTCGCGGTCGCCTTCCTCGTCACCGAGACGATCGAACTGGCGATGAGCTGCGATCCCGCCGCGCAGATCCGCGTCGCGGTCAAGCCGGGCGACGACGACAAGAAGGCCAAGCTGCGCGTCGTGTCGCGCGCCTTCGTCGAGAGCGAGACGCTCGAGACGCTGCTGTCGACCCGCTACGGCCGCGTGATCGAGGGGCTGTCGCGCCAGCTGCGGGCGCCGCTGCACCATGATCCGATGACCGGCGCCTATGAGATCGCGATCGCGATATTGGGCCGCGACTGACGGCCTAAAAAGATTCGCAAAAAGTGCGGAACAGGCGGAACCGGGTCGCCGGGTCGGGGTTATGCAATACGGATCGCGACCTTATGCCCCCCCGCTCTCGCGATCCACGACATAGGCCCGAAAGCATCCACCCTCCCCCCCCCGGTGATGCTTTCGGGCCTTCTACGTTTCAGCGATATCGCATGACGTCGGCGAACTGCCGGTCCGGCCTGATCGATGGGTTGCGCAGCCGGAACGAATGGCCGTGCCGAACATTTCATCCCCGGCATTCATGCATCAGGAGGTTCTATGCGTAAGGTTCTCGGATTGGTCGTCGTCGCCGGCGCGCTCATGGTCAGCGCTTGCAACACGGTCGAAGGCGTCGGCAAGGACGTGAGCTCCGCCGGCAGCACCGTCGCCAAGACCGCCGACGACGCCAAGTAAGCGCGTTTCGCCTCACCCGGCTGGAAAGCCCTCGCTCGCAAGAGCGGGGGCTTTTTTCATGGCGTGCGCCGTCGTCCGCCGTCTGCCGACGGTCCGCGCGTCACGCCTCGACGATGTCGGTGCCGGCGTCCTTCTGCCGCTTGCGCTCGGTGAACCAGATGCCGATGATCGCCACCTCGTAGAGCAGGATCAGCGGCACCGCGAGCAGCACCTGGCTCATCAGGTCGGGCGGCGTCAGCACCGCCGCGATCGCGGTCGCGCCGACGATCGCATAGCGCCGCGCCGCGATCAGCTGCTGACGCGTCACGATCCCCGCCCGCTCCAGCAGCATGAGCAGCACCGGCAGCAGGAAGGCGAGGCCGAAGGCGAACAGGAACTGCATGACGAAGGAGAGGTAGTTGCCGATCGCCGGCAGGGCCTCCTGCTGGACGCCGCCGACATTGCCCTGGAAGCTCAGCAGGAAATGCAGCGCCATCGGGATCGCCATATAATAGGCCAGGGCCGCGCCGCCGATGAACAGCACCGGCGTCGCCAGCAGGAACGGCAGCAGCGCGCGCTTTTCCTTGCGGTACAGGCCGGGCGCGATGAACTGCCACAACTGGTTGGCGATCACCGGGAAGGAGATCATCATCGCCGCGAAGAACGCGACCTTCACCTTGACGAAGAAGGCCTCGAAGATCTGGGTGTAGATCACCGTCTTCTGTCCCGCCGACAGCAACGGCTGGACGAGGAAGGCGAAGATGTCCTCGGCGAAGAAATAGCTGACGCCGAACGCCACCACCAGCGCGGCCATGCAATAAAGCAGGCGCCGGCGCAGCTCGATCAGGTGATCGAGCAACGGCGCGCGGCTGGCGTCGATCTCGTTTTCGATCTCGGGTTCGCTCATGACGGGGTGCTATCAGGGCGCGGGGCCGGCTGGTGTTCGGGTGCGGGCGCCACGACCGGCTTTTCGACCATCACCGGCGCATGGAGTTCAGGCTCGGGCTCAGGTGCGCGCTCCGGCTGGTCGGCGACCGGCTCGGCGGCGGCGAGCGATTCGGCATCGGACGAGGCGGGATGTTCCGCCATGATCCGCGCATTCTCCGCCGCCCAGCGCTTCTCCATCTCCTCCAGCTCGGCCTCGCGAACCATATTGTCGAATCCCTGGCGGAACGAGCGGCTGACGCCACGCGCCTTGCCGACCCAGTAGCCGACAACCCGCATCGCCTTGGGCAGGTCCTTGGGTCCGATCACCACGAGCGCCACGATGGCGATCAGCAGGAATTCGGACGAATCGACGCCGAACATCGGGCGCTATAGCTCTGTATCGGGTCTGGCTTAGCGGTCGTCGCGGACGCGCTCGCCGTCGCGGTCGAACGCGGGCTCGGCCGCCTTCTTCGCCTCGATACGGGGCGCGGGCTTGGCGGGGACGTCGTCGTCCTGTTCGGCCATGCCCTTCTTGAAATTCTTCACGCCCTTGGCGACGTCGCCCATCAGGCTGGAGAATCGACCACCACCGAGCAGCAGGATCGCAACGACGGCGAGAACGAGCAGATGGATCGGGCTGAAGCTGCCCATGGCATATCTCCTAGAATGCCGTTCCATCTAGTCGCTATCGCTGGCCTTTTCCACCTCCAAAGCGGCGTCCAGCGCACCTTCCAGTGCAACGTCGACGGGATCGAGCAGTCCCGCCGCCCTGAGGTCGTCGACGCCCGGCAGATCGCGGCGGCTGGCCAGCCCGAAATGCGCAAGAAAGCCCGGCGTCGTCGCGAACATCAGCGGGCGTCCCGGCACCTCGCGCCGCCCCGCCGGGCGCACCCAGCCCGCCTCCATCAGCACGTCGAGCGTGCCCCTGGCGGTCTGCACCCCGCGGATCGCCTCGATCTCCGCGCGGGTGACGGGTTCATGATAGGCGATGATCGCCAGCGTCTCGATCCCCGCCCGGCTGAGCCGGCGCGGCTCGTCGGATTCGCGGCGCAGCAAATGCGCGAGGTCGGGCGCGGTCTGGAAATGCCAGCGCTCGCCGCGGCGGACGAGCGCGATGCCGCGGCCGGCGTAATCCCGTTCCAACCGGGCGAGCGCGGCGCGCACATCGATGTCGCCGACATAGGCGCGGATCGAGTCCACGCTCATCGGCTCGGGCGCGGCGAACAGCAGCGCCTCGACCGCGCGCACGTCGGCGTCGGGCGGGCTCATCCGATCGCCCGCAGGTAGAGCGGGGCGAAGGGCGCATGCTGGCGCAGCTCGACCTTGCCCTGCTTGGCGAGTTCCAGCGCGGCGAGGAAGGACGAGGCGAGCGCCGAGGTGCGCAGCCGTCCCGATCCATTGGGAAGGAAGCTGTCCAGCGTCGCCCAGTCGATGCGGCTGCCGACCAGCCGCGACACGCGCTCCAGCGCCGCCTCCAGCGTCATGACTTCGCGGTCGGCGACGACGTGCATCACCGGCCGGGTGCGCGCGCTGACCCGGCCATAAGCGGCGATCATTTCGTAGATGTCGGCCTGCCAGCGGGCGCGCCGCACCACCCGCAGCCCTTCGGGCGCGCGCCGGGCGAAGACGTCGCGGCCCAGCCGGTCGCGCGCCATCAGCCGTGCGCCCGCCTCGCGCATCGCATTCAGCCGTTCCAGCCGGATCTGCAGCCGCAGCGCCAGCTCCTCGGGGTCGGGTTCGACGCCGGGATCGCGCGGCAGCAGCAGCGCCGATTTGAGATAGGCGAGCCACGCCGCCATCACCAGATAATCGGCGGCGACCTCCAGCTGCACCGTCTGGCGCTGGTGGATGTAGCGCAGATATTGCTCGACCAGAGCGAGGATCGAGATGTGGCGCAGGTCGACCTTCTGCGACCGCGCCAGCGTCAGCAGCAGGTCGAGCGGCCCTTCCCAGCCGTCCAGATCGAGCGTCAGCTGTTCGGGCGCGCTCATCCCATCAGGCGAGCGCGAGGAAGGCGTCGCGGCGGGCGATCAGTTCGGCGACATCGCCCGTCGGCGCGCCGACGCTCGCCATCGCGCGATCGAGCCGCGCGCGCGCGGCCTCGCCGATCGGGCCGAGCCGGTCGGCGATCGCCACCATCTCGTCCATCCGCGCCCAGCAATCGAGCACGAGGTCGCAGCCCGCGGCGATCGCGCCCGCCGCCTTGTCGCCGGCAGTGCCGGACAGCGCCTTCATATCGATGTCGTCGGTCATCAGCAGCCCGTCGAAACCGATCGCACCGCGGATCACCCGGTCGATGACGACCGGCGACAGCGTCGCCGGGCGCTCGCGGTCCCACGCCTCGAAGACGATGTGCGAGGTCATCCCCATCGGCGCGTGGGCGAGCGTGCGGAAGGGTTCGAGGTCGACCTCCAGCGCGGCGGCGTCGGCGGTGACGGTGGGCAGCAGGTGATGGCTGTCGACGCGTGCACGGCCGTGGCCGGGCATATGCTTGACCACGCCGACGACGCCGCCCACCGCCAGCCCGTCGAGCATCGCCCGGCCCAGCGCGGCGACCTGCATCGGCTCGCTGCCATAGGTGCGGCAGCTGATCGCCTCGGTCGTATCGGGCTGCGCGACGTCGATGATCGGCGCGCAATCGACTGTGATGCCGACCTCGGACAGCATCAGGCCGAGCGCCTGCCCGTTGGCGCGCATCGCCTGGATCGCCGACATCGGCGCCTTTTGGTAGAGCGCATCGAACGCCGGTCCGCCGGGAAAGGCCGGCCATTCCGGCGGCCCCATCCGCGCGACGCGCCCGCCCTCCTGATCGATCAGGATCGGCAGGTCGGCCCGCCCCGTCAGGTCGCGCAGGGAATCGGTCAGCGCCCTGACCTGGGCGCGGGTCTCGATGTTGCGTTTGAACAGGATGTAGCCGGCGGGCTCCGCCGCGGCGAAGAAGGCGCGCTCGTCGGGAGTGAGCGCGAGGCCGGCGATGCCGAAGATGACGGGCTTCATGGCCGCGTGGTTAGCTGGTTGCCGGGGGCGACGCTAGGTCGGGCTTGCCGCAAGCGACGCTCCATTCCTCCCCGGCACGGGCGGCTGGACAATGCCCGCCACCCGTACTCGGATGGACGGCCTAGCTCGCGACGAAGCAGCTTTCGCCCGCGACGCGCAGGCGGCCGCAGATGTCGGCGGCCTGGTTGGCGCTGCCCGCGTTCACGCGCAGCCGGTACAATGTGCGGCCGCCGGTGGCGACCGACTGGACCGACTTGCCGAGCGGGGCGAGATAGCTGAACCGCTTCGAAAAGCCGTTCCATGCCGTGTCCGCCGCCGCCTGCGTCGGATAGGCGCCGAGCTGGACCAGCGATCCGCTGCCCGCCGCATTCGCCGTCGCGTTGCGCTGCACCGTCACCGGCTCCGCGGCGACGAGGCGCCCGCCCGATGCCGGCACCTGCGCGACGGCGTTGCTGCCGCCGGTCGCGGCCGGCTTCGCGCTCGGCGCGACGCGGCGGCCCTCGACCGGCTTTTCCGGCACCGCATTGAGGTCGATCGAGCCGTTGCCCGCCTTGCCGTCGCTGGTCGCGATCGCGGCATCGCCCTCGCCCTTGACCTTCAGGCCGCCGGGATCGTCGGGCTTGACCTTATAGTCGCCCGCCTGCGCCGCGATCAACTGGCCGTCCGCGGCCTGCCGCGCCTGCAGCGCGTAGATGCCGTAGATGATCGCCGCGAGCACGGCGAGGCCGAGCACGACCAGCGCGATCACCTTGCCGATCGGCGCGCCGCGATCCTCGTCGGGCTCGACGGTTTCGAGCCACGGCAGCCGGTCCTCCTCGCGCAGGTCCATGTCGTCCGCCATCACTTCATCTCCGAAACCGCGACCACACCCATGATGCTCAGCCCGTTACGGATAATCTGTGCGACCGCCGTCGCCAAGAACAGACGTGCACGCGTCGCATCATGATCCTCGACCACCAGGAAGCGGCGGTCGGGGCGGTCGTTGCCGACGTTCCACAGGGCATGGAAACCGGCAGCCAAGTCATAGAGATAGAACGCAATTCTATGCGGCTCGCGGGCCGTCGCAGCGGTTTCCACGACACGCGGGAATTGCGCGGCGAGCTTCACCAGCGCCAGCTCCTCCGTGTCAAGCCGGGACAGGTCGGCCGCCCCCGCGGCGATCCCCGCCTCGCCCGCGCGGCGGTGCAGCGAGGCGATCCGCGCATGCGCATACTGGACGTAGAAGACCGGATTGTCCTTCGACGCCTCCACCACCTTGGCGAAGTCGAAGTCCATCTGCGCGTCCGAGCGCCGCGTCAGCATGGTGAAGCGCACCACGTCCTTGCCGACCTCGCGCACCACGTCGGCGAGCGTCACGAAGTTGCCCGCGCGCTTCGACATCTTCACCGGCTCGCCGCCGCGCAGCAGCCGCACCATCTGCACGAGCTTGACGTCGAAGCGGGTCTTGCCGCCGGTCAGCGCCGCGACCGCCGCGACGATGCGCTTGACGGTGCCGGCATGGTCGGCGCCCCAGATGTCGATCAGCTGGTCGGCCGACTGGCTCTTCTGGAAATGATAGGCGAGGTCGGCGCCGAAATAGGTCCATTGCCCGTTCGACTTCTTGATCGGCCGGTCCTGGTCGTCGCCGAACTGCGACGAGCGGAACAGCGGCAGCTCGACCGGCTCCCAATCGTCGGGAGTCTCGCCCTTGGGCGCCTCAAGTACGCCATCGTAGACGAGGCCGCGCGCGCGCAATTCCGCCTCCGCCGCCTCCGGCTTGCCCGCCGCCTGCAGCTCCGCCTCCGACGAGAACAGGTCGTGGTGGATGCCGAGCAGCGCGAGGTCGTCCTTTATCATCACCAGCATCGCCGCGACCGCGCGGGTGCGGAACAGCGCGAGCCATTCGTCCTCGGGCGCCGCGACGTAGCGGTCGCCATAGTCTGCGGCGAGTTCCTGCCCGATGCCGACGAGATAGTCGCCGGGATACAGCCCCTCGGGGATCGCGATCGTCTCGCCCAGCGCCTCGCGGTAGCGCAGGTGCGCGGAGCGGGCGAGCACGTCGACCTGCCCGCCGGCGTCGTTGACGTAATATTCGCGGATGACCGTATGCCCCGCGAATTCGAGCAGGCTGGCGAGCGCATCACCGACCACCGCGCCGCGGCAATGGCCCATGTGCATCGGCCCGGTCGGGTTGGCCGAGACATATTCGACGTTGACGGTCACCCCCTGCCCCAGCGTCGAGCGGCCGTAATCGTCGCCGGCGGCGTCGATCTGCGTCAGTTCGTCGCGCCACGCGGCATCGGTCAGCGTCAGGTTGATGAAGCCCGGGCCGGCGACACTCGCCGTCGCGACGTCGTCCAGCTTGCCGAGTTCGGCCGCGAGCGCCTCGCCCAGCGCACGCGGGTTCATGCCGGCGGGCTTGGCGAGCACCATCGCGGCGTTGGTCGCGAGGTCGCCATGGGTGACGTCGCGCGGCGGCTCGACCGTCACGTTCCTGCGATCGAGGCCGTCCGGCAGCGTGCCGGCGGCGGTCAGCGTGTCGAGAGCCGTCGCGACATGCGCGGCGAAGCGGGTGTAAAGCGTCATGAGCGTCCGTTCGGCAAAAGCGCCGCGCTCTACCCCACAACGGAGGCGGGTTCAAATCTATAGCCGCTCAGAGATCGCGGTCCAGCGGCCGAGCTCTACCCACAACGGGGGCGGATTCAAATCAGCTGCGCAACAATCCCCCGGTCGCCGCGGTTCGCGCGCTGGCGGGGAACAGCGCCGCCATCGCCCGGGCGGGGTCGACCGCGAAATGGTCCGCCACCGCGCCGCCGATGAACGCGTCGAGCTGCATCGTCGGCCTGAGGTCGCGCGCCTCGTACAGGCTGGCGGCGGCAAGGCCGGGCCAGTCGGCAACGACGCGCCCGCCCTTGACCGTGCCGCCGAACAGCATCGCCGCGGTGCCGGTGCCGTGATCGGTGCCGCCGGTGCCGTTGACCGCGACGGTGCGGCCGAATTCGGTCGCGACCAGCACCAATGTATCGTCCCACACCGGGCCGAGCCCCGCCTGCAGCGCGCCGATCATCGCATCGAGCCCCTTCAGCTGCGCCGCGAGCCGCCCGCGCTGGCCGGCATGCGTGTCCCAGCCGCCGGTCTCGATCATCGCGATCCGCGCCCCGTTGGCGGGGGCAAGCAGCCGCGCCGCCAGCGCACCCGTGGCGGCGGCGTTGCGGCCATTGTCCTGCGCCAGGTCGCCGGTCAGCTGCCGCGTCGCCAGCGCCTCGCCCCACAGGGCATGCAATTGTGCATCGCCCTGATACAGCTGCGTCACCCGCGCGAGCAGGTCGTCGGAGGCGTCAGGCAGCGACGAGGGCGCATAGCTCGCCACCTCGCGTCGCCCGCGCAATGCCATCGGTACGGTCGCGGCGATGGCGATCGCGCGCGCATCGTCGGTCGGGACAACGCCGAGCAGCCGGTTCAGCCAGCCGTCCTTGAGCTGATACGCGCCCGTCCCGCCCGTCTCGAGCACGTTCTGCCCGTCGAAATGCGACCGGTCGCGATAGGGCGAGGCGATCGCATGCGCGAACAGCGCCTGCCCCTTGCCGTACAGGCCGGCGGCATTGGCCATCGCCGGGTGCAGCGCGAACATCGCGTCGAGCTTCGTTCCCGCGGTCAGGTCCGCCGCGAGGTCGCCGCGCGCGCCGACGAAGGCGGGGTCGCCGATCGCCCCGATCGTGCCGAGCCCGTCGGCGGCGCCGCGCTGGATGACGAAGACGAAGCGCTTCGCGGTCGCTGCCCTGGCGAAGGCGATCCGGGGCGCGAAGCTGCCGAGCAGGCCGGCGGCGATGAAGGCACGACGGTCCATGGGATTATCTCCGCATCATTTCGGGGGATACCAGCAGCAGCGCGAGCGCCTGGCCCGGGCTTTCGGCACGCGCGAGCGCCTGCGTCGTCGCGGGCGACACCGCGGCGGGGAACAGCCGGGGGGCGAGCGCGCGGGCGTCGACGCTCGCGCCCGATCGCGCGGCGAAGCGCTCCGCCGCCTCGACCCGGCGCATGATCGCATCGGGTCCGGCCCATGACGGCGCGGTGTCGTCATAGCCGATCGGCTGCCCCGGCTTCCACACCGGCTGGCCGAGCTGGTTGAGCAGGCCCAGCACCGTCTGCGGCCGCACCTCCGCCAGCCCGAGCGCGCGATAGGTCGCGATCGTCCATTCCCACGGCGTGCGGAACTTGGCGGGCGCCGGCGTCCATGCCTCGGGCGAGGCGATCAGCGCGCGATAGACCGTCGGCAGGTCGCCGCCCGACGACAGGAACGCCCGCTCCAGCCGTGCGACCATCGCCGGCGGCGGCGTGTCGCCGGCGAAATGGCAGGCGAGCTTGGTCGCGACATGGCGCGCGGTGGCGGGATGCACCGCGAGATCGGCGAGCACCGCCTGCGCCTGCGCCTCGCCGCCCTCGGGATATGTCCGGCCGATGATCGTGCGAGCGCCCGGCTGATGGATCGGCGCGGCGAAGACGAAGCTGCCCGGCGTCGCCTCTCCGGCAAGGCGCGCGCCGGGACCGCCGCCGATGCCGCCGACCGTCCAGCCCGTCATCGCGCGGGCGAATTCGGTGACGTCGGCCTGGGTATAGCCGGTGCGCACGCCGAGCGTGTGCAGCTCCATGATCTCGCGCGCCAGATTCTCGTTGAGCCCGACCTTGCGCCGGCCGCGCCCGGCGATGCGCGCGCCGAGCGGGCTGTCGGGACCGACCGACACCGCCTGGTCGAGGTAGAGCAACATCGCCGGATGCCGCTCGACCGCGAACAGCATGTCGGCGAAGCGGCCCATCACATGCGGGCGGATCGCCTCCATCTCCAGCGTGCCGGCGAGGCCGACCAGCTCCAGTTTGTCGGCGGAGACGGCGAAATGGTTTGACCAGAAATGGACGAGCCGCTCGGCGAACGGCGTGTCGGTGGCGACCGCCGCGGCGGTGCGCGCGCCGACGAGCGCGACGTAGCGGTCCTGCGCGACGCGCCGCGCCGCCTGTCGCGCCGCCATCCGGGCGTCGCGCGCCGGCGGGACCGCGGGCGCCACCGCGGGCTGCATCGCCTGCCCCGCCATCATCGGCTCCGGCGCCACGGCGGGCAGAGGCGCGGGCGCCCCCGTCGTCTGGCGGATCGTGCGCTGTTCGGCCTGATAGGCGACGAGATCGGTCGCCACCGCCGCGCTGGTCGGGGCCGCGGCGACCGGCGGCGGCGCCGGGCGATAGCGTGCGATCTGCGCGGTCAGCCAGCCGCGCGGATCGTCCGCGAGCGGCTGATCCGGTCGGGCACCGAGACCGAATCGTTGCAAAGCGATGGCAGCGTCAGACACATCATGCTCCTCGCCCCCGGAACATGCCCTGCGCCCGAAATGTCGCAGAACTATGCCAGCGCCGCGACGCGACGTACGATTGCGATAAATGCACGCGCAGGCCGATCGCTTTGCATTTGATCGCCTTGCTGCACTGCAATATCCGCTGCACTCGAAAGTTGGGAAGGACCTGATCTGGCTCGACGCACACAATTGCGGGAGACGATCATGCGCAAGACCATTGCTATTCTGGCCACCGTTGCGGCCACCCTCACCTCGACCATCGGTATGGCCCGCGAGGGCGAACGGTCGTTCCAGCACGAGGGACAGACCTATGTCTACACGACCTCGGTCGCCAACGACCGTCAGGTCATCAGCGGCCGTCGCTATCCGTCGGGCGCGCCGTTCCGCCTCGTCGTTCGCGGCAACCGCGTGACCGGGACCGCCGGTGGCGTGCCGGTGTCCTTCCGCACCGCCGACGCCAAGGGCGCGGTGCGCGGGACGCAACTCGCGCTGCGCTGAGCGCGGCCGACACGACCCACTTCCGGCCGTTCGGCTGCTCGTAAGAGCGGCCGAATCCGGAATGTCATGGCGCATCCTCAGGCGTGAGCAGCCTATCCGCTAGCGCGACATTGCGATAGCGCTCACGCCTCGAGCGCGATCTGCTCTTCCTCATTCGGAGAGACGATCCTGACGCCGACCGGGCTCGAAGCCTGTCCTGCTTGCGCCGCCCCGACCCAGGCAAGACCTACCAGCTTCCAGACGGCGTCCCTGCCGCGTATCGTTATAAGATGCGTGACATCAGAAACATCGTCGTCCTGACCGGTGCGGGCATCTCCGCCGAGTCGGGCATCGCCACCTTTCGTGGGCCGGGCGGATTGTGGGAAGGCCATCGCGTCGAGGACGTGTGCACGCCCGAGGCGCTGGCCGCCGATCCTGCGCTGGTGCACCGCTTCTACGATGTGCGCCGGGCGGCGCTCGCCGGGGTCGCGCCCAATGCGGCGCATGTCGCGCTGGCGCGGCTGGATCGGGAATGGGCCGGCGACCTGCTGATCGTGACGCAGAACGTCGACGACCTGCACGAGCGCGCCGGTACGCGGCGGATGCTGCATATGCACGGCGAGTTGCAGTCGGCGCTGTGCGCTGGCTGCGGGGAGCAGCGTACGTGGCGCGATCCGCTGCCGGTCGGCTCCGTCTGCCCGGCATGCGGGGCGGCGGCGTTGCGGCCGGACATCGTCTTCTTCGGCGAGATGCCCTATCACATGGAGCGGATCGAGGCCGCGCTGGCCGGGGCCGACCTGTTCGTGTCGATCGGCACGTCCGGCGCGGTCTATCCCGCGGCCGGTTTCGTGCAGCTCGCCGACGCTTATGGTGCGGCAACGCTCGAGCTCAATCTCGAACGATCGGCCGGCAGCGGTTTCTTCGCGGAGACGCGGCTAGGACCGGCGGCGAAGTTAGTGCCGGAATGGATCGACCACGCGTTGACTATCTTACCTCACTAATCTTACGGTGTCCTGATCGGAGGAATCGTGACACCATACCTTCAACTTGCAGGGCAACTGGCGTGGCCAATCACCGCACTGATAATCATGATTGTGCTGCTTAAGGAAATTAAGAGTGGCATTGTCACCAAGATAATTCCGCCAGGCGGATCATTCCGTTACGGCGACTTTACTATCTCGCGGGAGATACAGCAAGCGCAACAAGCCATTGCCTCGACGGACGTCGAGCTCGAAACACCAGACTATGCACAACCGACGCACGATGAATACGACGACGAGCAGCTTACCCCATACGAGATTGTCATGAAGTCTTATTCTGGCATGTCGACGGCTCTGGCAGAACTGGCATCCCAACACGATGGTTGGAACGATCAGCGCTATGTTCGCGACAACATCGAACTATTGCTGAAGAAAAGGGTAATCGACGGCGGATTGTTTGGTGCGATCCGATCTTCCCAACAAGCTCGCAACAGCATCCGCCGCCTCGGTGAAAGCGCCGTTACCGAGGAACAAGCGCGCGCATATGCAGAGACCGCATACTCTGCGGAACGAGCCTTGCGTGAGAAGATTGTGCCAGCCTGATTAATCGACCCAGTCGAGTCCCAGGTCCTTGTAGACGTCGCGGTCCTCGTCCCAGCCGGGCTTGACCTTGACGTGCAGGTAGAGGTGGACCGGCCGGTCCATGATGCCGGCGAGTTCGGTCCGCGCCCGCGCGCCAATTTCCTTGATGCGGCTGCCGCCCTTGCCGAGCACGATCGCGCGCTGGGTCGGGCGTTCGACCAGGATCTGCTGGTGGATCTCGACCGAGCCGTCCTCGCGCTCGCTGTATTTCTCGGTCTCGACGGTGCTGGCATAGGGTAGCTCGGCGTGGAGCTGGAGGTAGAGCTGTTCGCGGGTCACCTCGCTGGCGAGCGCGCGCTCGGTGGCGTCCGACACCTGATCTTCGGGATAGTGCCACGGACCCGCCGGCATGGCGGCGGCGAGCGCCGACTTCAGCTCGGCCAGCCCGTCGCCGGTCTGCGCACTGACGAACCAGGTGTCGGCGAAATGCATCAGCGCGTTGAGCTTTTCCGCGTGGAGCAGCAGCTTCGGCTTGTCGGCGACGTCGACCTTGTTGAGGATCAGGATCTTGGGTTCGGGGCGATCCTTGAGCGCCTCTGCGATCGCGATGACCTTCGACCCGATCCCGCCCTTGCCATCAACGACCAGCGCGATCATGTCCGCGCCCTCGGTGCCGCTCCACGCGGCGGACACCATCGCGCGGTCGAGCCGGCGTTGCGGTTCGAAGATGCCGGGGGTGTCGACGAGCAGGATCTGCGCATCGTCCTGAATCGCGACGCCGAGCAGCTTGGTGCGCGTCGTCTGCGCCTTGGGGCTGACGATCGCGACCTTCTGGCCGACGAGCGCATTGACGAGGGTGGACTTGCCGGCATTGGGGGCGCCGACGACGGCGACGAGGCCGCAATGTTGGGTCTGGGTCATGATCTCTTCCTTGGCGGTCATGCCGCGGCAGGGCAAGGCGCACACCGCACGCTGGCGCGGAGTGCACGGTGGCTCATCCCGTCAGCTTCGCCAGCAGAGCCTTCGCCGCGGCGGTTTCCGCCTCCTGCTTGTTCGCGCCCGCGGCGGTGGCGTCGGCATAGGTGCCGATCCTGACCTGGACCGTGAAGCGGGGGGCGTGGTGCGGGCCGGAGCGGTCGATCACCACATATTCCGGCGTGCGACGCCCCGCCGCGGCGGCCCATTCCTGCAACGCCGACTTGGGATGCTGCGGCGGCTTGTGGCCGCTCTGGACGCGGGCGCCCCAGGCGGTGCGGACGAACTGGCGCGCGCCGTCGAGCCCGGTTTCGCGATACCAGGCGCCGATCAGCGCCTCCATCACGTCGCCGAGGATATTGTCGCTTTCATGCGCGCCGTCGTCGCGCGCCTGCTTGCCGAGACGCAGATGCGCGCGCACGCCGAGTTCGCGCGCGACGTCGGCGCAGACCGCGCCGGTGACCAGCGCGTTGAGCCGCTTCGACAATTGCCCTTCGGGTTCGTCGGGGAACAGCTCCCACAGCCATTCCGCCATGACGAGGCCGAGCACGCGGTCACCGAGGAATTCGAGCCGCTCGTAATTCTCGGCGGCCTGGCTGCCATGAGTCAGCGCGCGTTCGTAGGGCTTGGCATCGGCGGGCTTGCGGCCAAAGGTCGCTGCGAGCCAGCCGGACAGGTCGGTGTTCAGAAGCCCTCTCCTACGCGGCTCCAGCGCGCGGCGGAGAACCAGCTGACCGGATTGATCCACGACGCATTGCCGTCGGTGGAGAAGAAGGTGACGACCGCCTTGCCTTCGATCCGCTCCATCGGGATATAGCCCATGCCGATCGGTGCCGGGAAACGGCTGTCGGCGCTGTCGTCGCGATTGTCGCCCATCAGGAAGACGTTGCCCGCGGGCACGGTGTAGAGGCCGGTGTCGTCCGCCTGCGGGATGTCCGCCTGGTCGAGGACCATGTAGCTCTTGCCGTTCGGCAGCGTCTCGCGGAAGCGCGGATAGCGGCAGACCGGCACGCCGGCGGCGTCGACATCCTGGAAGGTCGCGCCGCATTTCTGTGCGTCGAAATTGGCGGTGAGCGGCAGCACGAAATCGGCGACGCGCTGTTTCGGGATCGCCTTGCCGTTCAGGATCACCTGCCCGCGACGAACCTGAATGGTATCGCCGGGCAGGCCGATGACCCGCTTGATGACGTCATGGTCGGCGTGCGCGGGGTCGGTATCGCCCGGTGCCGGATCGGGCGAGCGGAACACGACGACGTCGCCGCGGGTTGGATCACGCCCGAAGATACGGCCTGGGATCGGCGGTACGCCATAGGGCAGCGACCAGCGCGAATAGCCGTAATTCCATTTGGTGACGAACAGATAGTCGCCGATCAGCAGCCGCGGCAGCATCGATTCCGAGGGGATCGAGAAAGGCGCGAACAGGAAGCTGCGCAGGATCAGCACCGCGAGCGCCAGCTTCAGCAGGAAGCGGACCGTTTCGTTGAGCTCCGAACGCGGCTGTTTCGGTTTCGCAGGAGAGATTGCCATAGACGGGGAGCCTTAGCGCTCCCCGCGCGTCCTGAGTAGTCGTTCCCGTCGCCATCGTGGGGGCTTGGCCCGATGCGGATGGATCGATACGGGACTGTCACGATCAGCCTCCCCAAAGGACGGATACCATGAGCGACTGGACCGCAATCGAAGCCCTGCCCTCCCCCAGACTGGTCGACCTGTTCGACCAGGACGATAGCCGCCTGCAGCGGTTCAGCCTCGACGTGGCGGGCATCCATTTCGACTGGTCGAAGACGCATCTGACCAAGGACGCGGTCGAGGCGTTCGTCGCGCTGGCACAGGCGCAGGACCTTGCCGGTAAGCGCGACGCGATGTTCGGCGGCGAGCATGTCAACGTCACCGAGGATCGCCCGGTCGAGCATACCGCGGAACGCTACGAGGGCAATCCCGACAGCGTCGCGCGCGCGCGCAAGTTCCACGAGCGGATGCGCTCACTGATCGACGCGATCGAGGGCGGCGCGCTGGGCGACATCCGCCACGTGCTGCACATCGGCATCGGCGGTTCGGCGCTCGGGCCGCACCTGCTGGTCGACGCGCTGGGCCGCGAGGATTCGCGCTACGACGTCGCGATCGTGTCCAACGTCGACGGCGTCGCGCTGGAGGATGCGATCAAGGATTTCGATCCGGCGGCGACGCTGCTGGTGCTGGCCTCCAAGACCTTCACCACCAAGGAAACGATGCTCAACGCCGAATCCGCGTTGCAGTGGATGAAGGAGCATGGCGTCGAGGACCCGTACGGGAAGGTCATCGCGCTGACCGCCGCGCCCGACAAGGCGATGGAATGGGGCGTCGACGAAACCCGCATCCTGCCGTTCAGCGAAGGGGTCGGCGGGCGCTATTCGCTGTGGTCCTCCATCGGCTTTCCGGCGGCGATCGGGCTCGGCTGGGGCGCGTTCGAGGAACTGCTGGAGGGCGCGGCCGAGATGGACCGCCATTTCCGCCTGACCGCGCTGCACGAGAACGCACCCGCGCTCGCCGCGTTCGCCGACCTTTACTACACGCAGGTGCGCCATGCCGAGACGCGCGCGCCCTTCGCCTATGACGAGCGGCTGCGGCTGCTGCCGAGCTACCTCCAGCAGCTGGAGATGGAATCGAACGGCAAGGGCGTGAAGACCGACGGCTCGCCGGTCGGCCGCCCGACCGCGGCGATCACCTGGGGCGGGGTCGGCACCGATGCGCAGCATGCGGTGTTCCAGCTGCTGCATCAGGGCACGCACCTCGTGCCGGTCGAGTTCATCGCGGTGATCGAGGCGGGCGACACGCTGGCGCCGGACCATCACCGCGACCTGCTGCTCAACGCCTTCGCGCAGGGTGCGGCGCTGATGAAGGGCAAGCAGGCCGAGGACCCCGCGCGTTCGTACAGCGGCGACCGGCCGTCGTCGACGCTGCTGCTCGACGTGCTCGACGCGCGCACGCTGGGGGCGCTGATCGCCTTCTACGAACATCGCGTATTCGTGAACGGGGTGCTGCTCGGCATCAATTCTTTCGACCAGTTCGGCGTCGAGCTGGGCAAGGAAATGGCAAAGGCGGCCGACCAGGGCGGCCAGTCGTTCGACCCCTCGACCGAAGACCTGATCCGCCGCGCCGGTCTGGATTGATCGCAGCGGGATCGCTATGTGTATGGCTCTGCGGAGCCATACACATGCGGACCAATATCGAGATCGATGAAAACCTGATGGCGGAGGCGATGGAAGCGCTCGGTACCACGACCAAGCGCGACACGGTGATTGAGTCGCTGCGGCGAACGATCAAGGCGCGCCGGCAGCTGGCGGCCCTGCGCGGACTCGAAGGTTTGGGCTGGGACGGTGATCTAGATGATATGAGGACCAGCAAATATCTGCCGGCCGAGAAATGATCCTCGTCGACAGCAGTATCTGGATCGACAAACTGGCGCGCCGGCGCAATCTGCAGACGCAAGCATTGGAAGCGCTCATCATCGCCGGGCAGGACATCGGTGTCGGCGATCTGATGCTGGTCGAGGTGTTGCAGGGGACGCGAGACGAACGCACCTATCGCGCCGCGCATGCGCGTCTTTCCGAGTTCGCCACGGTCCAGATAAGCGACCATCGCGTCGCCGTGCAGGCCGCGCGGCATTATCGCTGCCTGCGCGGGCTCGGCATCACGATCCGCAAGACGATCGACACGCTGATCGCCACGCGCTGCATCCTTGACCGCCTTCCGCTGTTATACAGCGATCGCGATTTCGACCCTTTCGTCCAGCATCTCGGCCTCCGGTCGGCGCTCGCGGACCCGGAGTAAGATACCATGGCCGACTATGACTACGACCTCTTCGTCATCGGTGCGGGGTCGGGCGGGACACGGGCGAGCCGCGTCGCCGCCGCGCATGGCGCGAGGGTCGCCGTCGCCGAGGAATATCGCGTCGGCGGCACCTGCGTCATCCGCGGCTGCGTGCCCAAGAAGCTGCTCATCTACGGCGCGCATTTCGCCGAGGACCTGAAGGACGCCAAGCGCTTCGGCTGGCAGGTGCCCGACCAGTGCGACTTCGACTGGAAGACGCTGCGCGACAATGTGCTGGAAGAGGTCGACCGGATCAACGGCGCCTATACCCAGACGCTGGAGAACCACGGGGTCGAGATCATTCACAGCCGTGCGGTCGTCACCGGGCCGCACAGCGTCCGCCTCGCCGACGGGACGGAAAAGACCGCGGAACGCATCCTGATCGCGGTCGGCGCGCGGCCCGCGGTGCCGGAATGTCCGGGTGCCGAACACGGCATCACCAGCAACGAGGCGTTTCATCTGGATGCCTTGCCGAAACGGGTGCTGATCGCCGGGGCCGGCTATATCGCCAACGAATTCGCCGGCATCTTCCACCAATTGGGCTCGCACGTCATCATCATGAACCGGACGCAGGACATCCTGCGCGGCTACGACCTGTCGATCCGCGACCGGCTGCTCCAGATCAGCATGATGAAGGGGCTGGAGTTCAAGTTCGACGCCAATTTTGAGGGGATCGACAAACAGGAGGACGGCTGCCTGACGGTGCGTATGTCCGGTCACGAACCGGTCACCGTCGACATGGTCATGTTCGCCACCGGCCGCGTGCCGAACACGGAAGAGCTGGGGCTGGAGGATGCGGGCGTCGCGCTGGAGAAGGGCGCGATCGTCGTCGACGCGCACAACCGGTCGAACGTCGAGAGCATCTTCGCGATCGGCGACGTCACCAACCGCATCCAGCTGACCCCGATCGCGATCCGCGAAGGCCAGGCGTTCGCCGACACCTTCTATGGCAACAAGCCGACGACGGTCGACTATACCAACATTCCGTCCGCGGTGTTCAGCCATCCCCCGCTCGCTGGCGTCGGCATGACCGAGAGCGAGGCGAAGCAGAAGCTGGGGTCGGTCAGCGTCTATTCGTCCGATTTCCGGCCGATGAAGAACGTGCTGGCCGGCCGCAACGAGCGAGCGCTTTACAAGATGGTGTGCGATGGCGAGACGGGGCGGATCGTCGGGCTGCACATGATCGGGCCGGACGTGCCGGAGATCCTGCAAGCCGCGGCGATCGCGGTGAAGGCTGGGCTGACCAAGGCGCAGTTCGACGAGACGGTCGCGCTGCACCCGACGATGGCGGAAGAGCTCGTGCTGATGAAGTGACCGCGATCAGCGACCGGTGAAGTTTCCCGGTCGCCGCTCGTTCACCGCGCGCACGCCCTCGGCGAAGTCGGCGGTCTTTTGCAGCCATGCCTGTTCGGCGAGTTCGTGGTCGGTCTGGCGCTGGACCAGCGCCAGCAGATTGCCGCGGATCGTCGCGCGGGTCGAGCCCACCGCGAGAGGCGCGCCCGCCGCGATCTCCCGCGCCAGCGCCAGTGCCTCGGCGCGCAGGCGGTCGGCGGGCACCAGCACATCGACCAGCCCCCATTCGGCCGCCTGTTGCCCCTTGATGCGGCGGGAGGTGAGATTCATCAGCAGCGCGCGCTGGCGGCCGATCACGCGTTCCAGCACCGCCGATATGCCGAAACCGGGATGGAAGCCGAGCGCGACAAAATTGGCGACGAAGCGCGCCTCGGGCGCGGCGACGCGGAAGTCCGCGACCAGCGCCAGGCCCAGCCCTGCCCCCACCGCCGATCCCTGTACCGCGGCGACCACCGGCGTCTGCACCGCGAACAGCTGCGCCGCGGCGACGTAGAAGGGGTTGCGCGTGCCGGCCGGCAAATCCTCCGCGACCGGATTGTCGCGGGCGAGATCGGCGCCCGCACAAAAGATCCGCCCGTCCGACTGGAGCACGATCGCGCGCACCTGCGGATCGGCATCGCAGGCGGCAAAGGCCGCCCCAATCGCCTCGATCAGCGCCAGATCGGCGAAATTATGCGGCGGGCGGGCGAAGGTGAGGATGGCGACATGGCCATCCTGCGCGACGGAAACAGGGCTCATGCCGACGTTCTGCCCGCCGCGGGCGCTTCGCGCCAGCCCCGGGGACCCGTGATAGATTTGCAACAGACACGGATGGAAACAATCCGCTTCGGAACCGTAACGTTCGTCACCGCTTTACGATGGAACTGCCGGTGACACGCTTCTAAGGGAGCCAACCCGACAGCAGAGAGGCGGCGAACCGCCCGAGGAGACAGGGACGGAGCCGATGGCTCCACCTTGGGGAGGATGCCGGAAGGACTCTGGCGAGACCATTGTCCTTCGCATGGCCGAACAGGATCGGCCGCAGCACCATCCCCGGGCGCGTGAGATCAGGAAGCACGGGCCATGGCGGCGCCGCGCAGGGGAAAAGACATGAAGACCACCATGATCGTGGCGCTCCGCGCCGCGCTGGCCACCACCACCATTCTCGGCGGGGTCGCGCTGACCGCGCCCGCCTATGCGCAGACGACGACCGCCAGCGTGCGCGGTCAGGTTCGCGGGGCCGATGGCGCGCCGATCGGCGGCGCGAGCGTCGTCGCGGTCAGTACCGGTACCAACCAGACGTTCCGCGCGACCAGCGACGCCAGCGGCAATTACTCGCTGCGCGGCCTGCGCCCGGGCGAATATCGCGTCACGATCACCGGCGCGGAGGGCGCGACGTTCGAGCGCGTCGTCGCGATCGGCATCGGCCAGTCCGCCTCTCTGGACGCGACGCTCGGCGCGGCGGCCCCAGCCGCCGGCACGGCGGAAGCGGGCACCGAGACGACGACGTTCGCCGGCTCCACGAATACCAACGAGGGCGGCGACATCGTCGTCACCGGCAGCCGGCTGGTCGAGACGCGCACCAGCGAGGTCGCGACCAACGTCAGCCAGGCGCAGATCCGCACGCTGCCGCAGACCGATCGCAACTTCCTGAGCTTCGCCGCGCTCGCGCCGGGCGTGCGCTACAACGACAGCGAGACCAACAAGGGCTTCCAGGCCGGCGCCTCGACCGCGAGCCAGGTCAACGTGTTCATCGACGGAGTCAGCCTCAAGAACAAGCTGCGCGAAGGCGGCGTCGCCGGCCAGCAGAACAGTCGCGGCAATCCGTTCGGCCAGCTCGCGGTGCAGGAATTCCGCGTCCTGACCCAGAATTACAAGGCCGAATACGAACAGGCCGGCTCCGCGATCATCACCTCGGTGACCAAATCGGGCACCAACGAATTCCACGGCGAGGTATTCGGCCAGTATACCGACCGCTCGCTCAGCGAGATCGGCTATTTCGATAAGCAGGACGGCAACGGCAAACCCGCGTTCAAGCGCAAGCAATATGGCGCCGCTCTGGGCGGTCCGATCATCAAGGACAAATTGTTCTTCTTCGCGACCTATGAAGGCAACGATCAGGATCGCGCCTTCAACGTCAACCCGAGCCGCACCGCCGATGCCACTGCGATCAGCGAGTTCGAGCGCTTTTCCGGCCGCCGCCTCAGCGAGTTCGAGGGATCGTTCGTCAGCCCGTTCCGCGGCGATTTCTACTTCGGCAAGCTGACGCTGACGCCGGATTCGAACCAGGTGTTCGACCTGTCGTACAGCCGCCGTTCGGAAACCGACATCCAGAATTTCGGCGGCACCGTCAGCTACGAGAACGCCGAGAACAAGCGCAATACGGTCGACACCTATCTGTTCAAATGGACCTATACGGGCAGCAGCTTCGTCAACGAATTCAACGTCAATTATCTGAACTATGCGTTCAATCCGGTGTCGATCAACCCCGACCTGCCGACCTTCGACTATGCCGGCGTCATCATCTTCGGCGGCAAGGATTCGAGCCGGCGCGAAGTGCAGCAGAGCTACACGATCCGTGACGATTTGACCTATACCGGCTTCGACGGCCATGCGTTCAAAGTCGGCGCGCGCGTCGAGATCACCGACATCGAATTCACCAACAACGCCTATCTGCAACCGCGCTACACCTTCCAGCGCGCCGACAACGCCAACACGCCCAACGACCCGACCGACGATCTGACCTTCGCCTTCCCCGCCGAGGCACGCCTCGGCCTCGGCAACGGCCGCATCTTCGGCGCGAACACGCAGGTCGGCCTGTATGCGCAGGACGACTGGGACGTCACCGACAAGCTGCAGCTCAATCTGGGCGTCCGCTGGGATTACGAGACCAACGCCAAGAACAACAATTTCGTGACGCCATCGGGCGCCGCGGCGGCGCTGCGCTCGCTGCCCACGACCAGCTATTTCAATCCCGAAAACTACATCTCGACCGGCTCGAACCGCAAGCCGTTCGCGGGCGCGATCGCCCCGCGCTTCGGCTTCTCCTACGACATCAACGACGATCAGCGGACGGTGATCTTCGGCGGCGCGGGCCGCTATTACGATCGAAACAACTTC
Organism: Sphingomonas sp. UBA978; assembly: GCF_002292295.1. Taxonomy (GTDB): domain Bacteria; phylum Pseudomonadota; class Alphaproteobacteria; order Sphingomonadales; family Sphingomonadaceae; genus Sphingomonas. The sequence continues at coordinate 141,679 of NZ_DBBS01000019.1, read as the reverse complement.
AACAACACCGTCGACGAACTCAGCCGCACGATCAACCCGGTCGGGCTGTTCCGCTTCTCGCCCAACGGCACGCTGCGCAACGGCCAGCCGACCACGGCGTGGAACAACCGCTATCTTACCCGCGACGGCCTGCTGTCGCTGCTCGCGAGCAACCCGGAGACCGGCCTGCCCGAGCTGCTGGTAACGCAGAACAATGCGAAGCCGCCGGTCAATGACCAGTTCTCGCTCGGCGTCCGGCAGAAGATCGGCATCTTCCAGGCCTCGGTCAGCGGATCGTACCAGCGCGGACGCAACGGCTATACCTATCTGTTCGCGACGCGGAACAATGCCGGTCTGGGCACCTGCTGCGACAATACGGCGCTGACCCGCATCCGCGGTCTGGGCTATTCGAACGTGCTGATCGGCTATGACGGGCTCGATACCCGCTACAAGGCGCTCTACGTCACGCTCGACAAGAACTACTCGAAGGCATCGGGCTGGGGCGTCAACATCTCCTACACGCTCGGCAAGGGCGAGAAGAACGGCGGCGACCTGTTCAGCCTCGATGAGGTGACGCCGGACGACTATGGCTGGCGCGCGTCGGTGGGCGACGAGCGGCATCGCGTCGTCCTGTCGGGCATCGTCGACCTGCCGCTCGGTTTCCAGTTCTCGACGCTGACGACGCTCGGCAGCGGCCAGGCGTACAATATCACCGACACCACCAACGGCACTGCGCCGGGCCAGCGCGTCTTCACCACCGGCTATCCGGAGAAGAATTGCATCAAGGGGCTGTTCGCCTTTTGCGAAGTCAATGTGACGCTGGCCAAACGGTTCGCCGTGTTCGGCAACGAGGACCAGCTCGAGGCCGCGGTCGACGTGCTCAACGCCTTCAACAACAAGAACTTCACCGGCTTCGACGAGGGTATCAACCTGAGCGCGACGCCGCCCGACACGCTGAAGCCGGCGGACGCATCGAGTGCATCGAGCCTGCTGACGCTGCCGCGGCGTATCCAGTTCCGGCTGGGCTACCGCTTCTGATGCGGCACGGGCGGCGTCCGGTGGGGCCCGCCCGTGTCCGGGGACACGCACCACCGCTCGCCCTGAGCCTGTCGAAGGGCATCGAGTCTCGGGGGTACTTCGACAGACTCGGCATGAGAGGCGGTGGTGATTTGGTTTAGGCGCGAGAGGCCGCTTTATGTTTGACAGACGACAGGTCCTCGGGAGTGGCGGGCTGGCGCTCGCAGGGCTGGCCGGCGGGTGCGCGACGACGCCCCGCCCCTCGCCTGCCGCAGCGCCACGCGACCTGATCCTCGATCTTCAGGAACGCAGTTTCCGCTTCTTCTGGGACACCACCGATCCCGCGACCGGGTGGGCGCCCGACCGCTGGCCGACGCCAAGCTTCTCGTCGATCGCGGCGGTCGGCTTCGCGCTGACCGCCTATCCGGTCGGCGTGGTCAACGGCTGGATCACCCGCGACCAGGCGCGCGCGCGGACGCTGGCGACGCTGGAATGGTTCTCCGCCGCACCGCAGGGGCCGGGCAGCGACGATGCCAGCGGCCACAAGGGGTTCTTCTATCACTTTCTCGGCGTCACCAAGGGGCTGCGCTTCGCCCGCGCCGAACTGTCGACGATCGACACCGCGCTGCTGATCGCCGGCGTGCTGTTCGCCGGCACCTGGTTCGACGGCGACGATCCGGTCGAGGCGCGGATCCGCACGCTCGCCGACCGACTGTACGCCGCGGTCGACTGGACGTGGATCGTACCGCGGCCGCCGTTCCTGTCGATGGGCTGGCACCCGGAAAGCGGGTTCATCCCGTCGGACTGGAACATCTACAACGAGGGGATGCTGATGTATCTCCTCGCCATCGCCTCGCCGACGCATCCGCTGCCGCCCGAAACCTGGGGCGCGCTGACGCAGCGGTTCGAAGCGGCGTGGACGGATCGCTGGGGTGAGCCGTACCTCCATTATCCGCCGTTGTTCGTGCATCAATACAGCCACGTCTGGGTTGATTTCCGCGGCATCCAGGACCCCTTCATCAAGGGCAAGGGCATCGATTATTTCGAGAACAGCCGGCGCGCGGTGCGCAACCAGCGTGCCTATGGCATCGCCAATCCGGGCGGCTGGGCCGGATATGACAAGGATTGCTGGGGCTGGACCGCGTGTGACGGCCCGGGGGACTTCGTGCTGACGCTGCGCGGGCAACGCCGGCAGTTCTTCAGCTATTCGGAGCGCGGCCCCGGCACCCGCGACGACGGCACGATCGCGCCGACCGCGGCGGCGGGGTCGATCGCGTTCGAACCGGAGCTTGCCACGACCTGCCTCCACACCATGCACCAGCGTTATGGCGAGGGCATCTACGATCGATACGGATTCCTCGATTCGTTCAATCCGACGCTGACCGATCCGACGGCGCCGCTGAAGCACGGCCGGATCGTCCCCGGCATCGGCTGGGTCGACAAGGATTATCTCGGGATCGATCAGGGTCCGATCGTCGCGATGATCGAGAACCAGCGCACCGGGCTGATCTGGAAGACGATGCAGAAGAATCCGCACCTGCGTCGCGGGCTGGAACGCGCCGGCTTCCGCGGCGGCTGGCTGGGATAACCCCCCTTCCAAAGCATGCGCCACCGGACTAGAGGACAGCCATACCCGATCCTCGAAAGGTTTGCCCGATGCGTGAAGCTGCGATCGTTTCCACCGCCCGGACCGCGATCGGCAAGGCCTATCGCGGCGCGTTCAACGCGACCGAGGCGCCGGTGCTCGCCGGCCATGTGATGAACGCCGCGGTCGAACGCGCAGGCATCGACCCCGCCCGCATCGACGACATCTTCTGGGGCGTCGGCAACCAATGGGGGACGACCGGCGGCAATGCCGGCCGCATGGCGGTGTTCGCCGCCGGCCTGCCGCAGAGCGTGCCGGCGTTCACGCTCGACCGCAAATGCGGCTCCGGCCTGACGTCGGTGGCGCTGGCGGCGCGGACGATCATGTGCGGCGAGGCCGACGTGGCGCTCGCCGGCGGGATGGAATCGATCAGCCATACCGTAACCAAGGACGCGCCGCGCTACGTCAACCGGAGCGTCGTCGATCGCGAGCCCGCGGCGTACATCCCGATGATCGAGACGGCGGAGATCGTCGCCACCCGCTACGGCATCACGCGGGCCGCGCAGGACGCCTATGCGGCGGAGAGCCAGCAACGCGCCGCCGCCGGGCTGGCGCGCGGCGCCTTTGCCGAGGAGATCGTCCCCATCACCGTCGAGCGGGCGCTGTTCGACAAGGCAGGCAACCGTACCGGCAGCGAGACGATCACCGTCTCAGCCGACGAGGGCATCCGCGCCGGCACGACGGTGGAGGCGCTCGCCGGGCTGAAGACGGTGTGGGGCGGCGGCGAGTTCACCGGGCCGGGAACGAACGTCACCGCAGGCAACGCCAGCCAGTTGTCGGACGGCGCCTCGGCGCAGCTGCTGATGGATCGCGCCACCGCGGAGGCGGAGGGCAAGCCGATCCTCGGCATCTATCGCGGCTTCCAGTCCGCCGGATGCGGGCCGGAGGAGATGGGCATCGGCCCGGTCTTCGCGGTGCCCAAGCTGCTCAACCGCGCCGGCCTGTCGGTGGCGGACATCGGCCTGTGGGAGCTGAACGAGGCCTTCGCCTCGCAATGCCTCTATTGCCGCGACACGCTTGGCATCGATCCGGCAAAGTATAACGTCAACGGCGGCGCGATCGCGGTCGGCCATCCGTTCGGCATGACCGGCAGCCGGCTGATCGGCCATGCGCTGATCGAGGGCCGCAAGCGCGGCGTGCGCTATGTCGTCGTGACGATGTGCACCGCGGGCGGCATGGGCGCGGCAGGGCTGTTCGAGATCGTCTGACCGGACGCGGCAACACAGCCGGCTACGCTGCGGCCATTTCGGACATTGTTTACTCTCATCGTGTAAGAGCCGCTGCCTATGCGGGGCGGCTCCTCTTCTTGCGCGATCATCGCCGCGATCTTGCTGGCCGGTTCGGCACATGCCGCACCGGCCAGCGAACGCGACCGGATGTATGCGGCGAAGGGCGCGGAACAGCAGGCCTATTTCACGGCGCGGCTGGCGCGGCTGGCCGAGGCGATCGACCGGCACAAGCGGACCGGCGCCCTGCCTCGCGGCCCGGCGACCTTCATGCGGCAGGACCTCGACCGGGTCTGGTCGGAGATGGACCGGATCATCGAACAGGACGGACGGCTGCGCCCGCAACAACAGGCGAGTTGTGCCGCGATGCTGTCGCGCGTCGAACGCCGCCTGCTCCAGACCGACATGCGGCGGCGTATGGGACCGATACCGCTTCGCGTCAGTCGGCGAAGAGCAACACCGGGGTTTCGAGCTGCTTTTTGAGCGCCTGGACGTAGCTCGCCGCATCCCAGCCGTCGACGACGCGATGGTCGCAGCTGATCGACAGGTTCATCAATTTGGCCCGCCGGATCTCATCGCCGCGACCGGTGAAGACGGGGCGTTCGACGATCTTGTTGGGGCCGATGATCGCGACCTCGGGCCGGTTGATGACTGGTGTGGTCGCGATACCGCCGAGCGGGCCGAGCGACGTCACCGTGATCGTGCCGTTGCCGAGTTCGTGCGGCGCGAGCTTGTTGGCGCGCGCGGCTTCGGCAAGGCGGGTGATCTCGGTGGCGAGCTGCCAGACGTTGCGATCCTGCGCGTCGCGAATGACGGGGACGGTCAGCCCCGCATCGGTCTGCGCCGCCATGCCGAGGTGGACGCGACCCGACCGCGTGACCACGCCCGCCTCGTCGTCGTAGCGCGCGTTGAGCATCGGAAACTCGGGCAAGGTCCGGCAGATCGCGACGATCAGCAGCGGTAGCATCGTCAGCTTGGGACGCGCGCCGCGATGGTCGTTGAGATCGGCCCGCATCGCCTCCAGCGCGGTGACGTCGATCTCGTCGACATAGGTGAAATGCGGGATGTTGCGCTTCGATGCCGCCATATTCTCGGCGATGCGGCGACGCATGCCGATGACGCGGACCTGCTCATCGGCCCGCGCGCGCGATGCGCCCGGGGCCTGATAGCCCTGCCCGGCATTGTAGCGCAGGAACGCGTCGAGGTCGGCATGACGGATGCGATCGGCGTCGGTCTTGACCTGTGCGAGGTCGATACCGAGGTCGCGCGCGCGGGCGCGGACCGCCGGGGATGCGAGGACATGGGGCTGCGAAGGCACCCTGTCCTCCGTTCGCCCCGCGCCGGTCGAAGGGCCGCCCGCCGCGGGCGCCGCGCTTGCGGCGCGTGCTTCGACAGGCTCGGCACGCAGGGGGGATGGCTCGGCGCTCTCGCCCGATCGCGCCGGGGTGGTCGAACCGGCGCTGCCGGCTTCCTCGACCCCCGGATTCTCCGCCTCATATTGTTCGGCAACTTCCGCCTGCTCGGACGAAGGCGGCGCGACGGCCGCTTCAGCCTCACCCTCGCCCGCATCCTCCGTCTCGATCACCACCAGCGCAGCGCCGATCGCGACCTGGTCGCCGACCTCGCCGGCGCGTTCGACCACCGTTCCGGCGACCGGCGACTCCATCTCGACGGTGGCCTTGTCGGTCATCATGTCGGCGATGTTCTGGTCTTCCTCGACCCGGTCGCCGACCGCGACGTGCCAGGCGACGATCTCGGCCTCGGCGATGCCTTCGCCGATGTCCGGCAGCTTGAAGGTGAAGCGGCCCATCCTATGCGTCCTTCATGATCTTCTTGAGCGCCTGTCCGATACGGACCGGCCCCGGGAAATAGGCCCATTCCAGGCTGTGCGGGTAGGGCGTGTCATAGCCGGTGACGCGCTCGATCGGCGCCTCGAGGTGGTAGAAGCAGCGTTCCTGCACCAGCGCCGACAGCTCCGCACCGAAGCCGGAGGTGCGCGTCGCCTCATGGACGATCATGCAGCGACCGGTCTTCTTCACCGATGCCTCGATCGTCTCGATGTCGAGCGGCACCAGCGTGCGCAGATCGACGATCTCCGCGTCGACATTGTGTTCGGCCATCACCGCGGTGCAGACGTGGACCATCGTACCGTAACACAGGACCGTCAGCGCCTCGCCCTCGCGGACCACCGCCGCCTTGCCGAGCGGGACCTTGTAGTAGCCGGTCGGCACGTCGCCGCCGGGATGCTTCGACCAGTTTTCGGCGGGCTTATCCCAATAGCCGTTGAACGGGCCGTTGTAGATTCGCTTGGGTTCGAAGAAGAGGACGGGATCGTTGTCCTCGATCGCCGAGATCAGCAGCCCCTTGGCGTCATAGGGTGTCGCCGGGATCACCGTCTTGATGCCGGAGACGTGGGTGAAGATCCCCTCCGGCGACTGGCTGTGCGTCTGGCCGCCGAAGATGCCGCCACCGAACGGCGAGCGCACCGTCATCGGGCTGATGAACTCGCCCGCCGACCGATAGCGCAGCCGCGCCGCTTCGGACACGAGCTGGTCGAGCGCGGGATAGATGTAGTCGGCGAACTGGATTTCCGGCACCGGGCGCAGGCCATAGGCGCCCATGCCGATCGCAACGCCGATGATGCCGGTTTCGGTAATCGGCGTATCGAAGACGCGGGTCTTGCCGTATTTCGCCTGCAACCCCGCGGTCGCGCGGAAGACGCCGCCGAAATAACCAACGTCCTCGCCCATCACCAGCACGTCCGGATCGCGACCCATGCAGATGTCGAGCGCGGAATTGATCGCCTGGATCATGTTCATGCGGGTGGTGCCGGTGTCGGCGGTGTCGGCGGCAGGTTCGCCCTGCATCGCGGTGTCGGTCATACAAAACCCTTCGTCATCCCCGCGGAGGCGGGGATCCAGACGCGCAGGTGGAAAGGAGAACTGCAAAGGTCGCGGCTATGGATCCCCGCCCGCGCGGGGATGACGGATCGGCGGGGCGCAATCACGACTTGGGTGCCCATGGCCGGCCGCTCGCCTCTTCTTCCGCCATCATCTGCGCCTGCTGTTCGCGCAGATGCCAGGGCATGTCCTCGAACACGCCGTCGAACAGCGTGTCGAGCGGCTGGTGCAGGCCGTGGCCGAGGATGCCGTTCTTCTCGGCCTCCTTCTGCTCGGCACGGACATATTCGGCGAGCTCCTTGTCCTGCGCGGCGTGGCGTGCCTCGTCCCATTCGCCGATGGCGATGAGGTGGTGCTTCAGGCGCGCGATCGGATCGCCGAGCGGCCATGCCGTCGGCTCGCCCGCGCTGCGATATTGCGAGGGATCGTCGGAGGTCGAATGCCCCTCCGCGCGATAGGTGAAATGTTCGATCAGCGTCGGCCCGGCATTGGTGCGCGCGCGCTCCGCCGCCCACAGGGTCGCGGCATAGACGGCAAGCGCGTCGTTGCCGTCGACGCGCAGGCCGGCGATGCCATAGCCGATCGCGCGCGCCGCGAAGGTCGTCGCCTCCGCGCCGGCGAAGCCCGAGAAGCTGGAGATCGCCCATTGGTTGTTGACGACGTTGAAGATCACCGGCGCGCGATAGACCGCCGCAAAGGTGCAGGCGGAGTGGAAGTCGCCCTCCGCGGTCGATCCCTCGCCGCACCAGGTCGCGGCGATGCGCGTATCGCCCTTCGCCGCCGACGCCATCGCCCAGCCGACCGCCTGCGGATATTGCGTGGTGAGATTGCCCGAGATCGAGAAGAAGCCGTGATCGCGCGCCGAATACATGATCGGCAGCTGCTTGCCCTGCAGCTTGTCGCCACGGTTCGAGTAGATCTGGTTCATCATCTCGACCAGCGGATAGCCGCGCGCGATGAGCAGGCCCTGCTGGCGATAGGAGGGGAAGCACATGTCCTCGAAATCGAGCGCCTGCGCCGCCGCGACCGCGACCGCCTCCTCGCCCGTCGCCTTCATGTAGAAGCTGGTCTTGCCCTGCCGCTGCGCGCGGAACATGCGCTCGTCGAAGGCGCGGAGCAGCGCCATGTTGCGCAGCATCTTGCGCAAGGCATCGGGGGAAAGCTTCGGATCCCACGGGCCGACCGCCTGCCCGTCCTCGTCGAGGACGCGGACCATCGTATAGGCGAGGTCGATGAAATCATGCGCGGAATCCGCCGTGTCCGGTCGCCGTGCCGCGCCCGCGGCGGGCACGTCCACCGCGGCGAAGTCGACGGCGTCGCCGGGCCGGAACTTGGGTTCCGGCACATGCAGCGTCAGCGGCTGCAAATTGGCGCGAGGGTGCTCGCTGGCCACTCTTCTCTCCTCTGCGTCCGGCGAGAGTCGCCGACGGTGTTGTTTGATCCTGTTGCGCCGTTGTAATTAAATTTCAAGCGTGATTTGCGCGTGCAGGGACGTGCCGTGGGGAACGCAGGATGTGCGGCGATGCTCCTCCCCGATGCGGGGAGGCGTGCGCATCACTCCACCGTCTGTTCGATCACGCCGAAGATCGGATGGTGGCGGTCGTCTTCCGCCCAGATCCGCACCGTGTCGCCCTTCTTGAGGAACGGCGTCACCGGCGTGCCGCCGGCGATCGTCTCGATCGTGCGGATCTCGGCGAGGCAGGAATAGCCCACGCCGCCCTGCTCGATCGTCTTCCCCGGCCCGCCGTCCGGCCCGCGATTGGAGACCGTTCCCGAACCGACGATCGTACCCGCGCACAGCCGCCGCGTCTTCGCCGCATGCGCGACCAGCGTGCCGAAATCGAAGGTCATGTCCTCGCCCGCCTCGGCGCGTCCGAACGGCTTGCCGTTGAGGTCGACCATCAGCCGGCGGTGCAGCTTGCCGTCGCGCCACCAGTCGCCGAGCGCATCGGGGGTGACGAAGACCGGCGAGAAGGCGCTGGCCGGCTTCGACTGGAAGAAGCCGAAGCCCTTGGCGAGTTCGCCCGGGATGAGACTGCGCAAGGACACGTCGTTGGTCAGCCCGACCAGCCGCACTCCTGCCAGCGCCTCGTCGCGACTTACGCCCATCGCCACGTCGCCGGTGACGACCACCACCTCCGCCTCGAGGTCGCAGCCCCAGGCTTCGTCGGCGAGTGGGATCGGATCGCGGGGGGCGAGAAAGCCGTCGGAGCCGCCCTGGTACATCAGCGGATCGTGCCAGAACGTCTCGGGCATCTCCGCGTTGCGCGCCTGCCGCACCAGCGCGACATGGTTCACATAGGCCGATCCGTCCGCCCATTGATAGGCGCGCGGCAACGGCGACGCGGCGTCATGCTCGTGGAACCGTTCGCGCGGGATCACCGCATGGTCGAGGTCGGTGGCGAGATTGCGGAGATCGGGCAGCAGCCGGTCCCAATCGTCCAGTGCCGCCTGCAACGTCGGCGCGATATGGCCCGCATCGGCATACCAGGCGAGATCGTTGGAGACGACGACGAGCTTGCCGTCGCGTCCATGCTTCAGGCTGGCGAGTTTCATGCGGGCATCCTCTTTGTCGTTGGACCAACTGTGTATCGGCTCCGTCGGGCGCGTGCACCGGAAAAAGTTACAGCGGTTACGATCCCGTCCATAACATTTGTTATTTTGCACTTGACGGACGTCGACGCGGATCGCAGCCTCGCCGGCAAAACGGGAGAGAGGCATGACGCTCGACGACGTCGCGGGACGCTCCGCATATCACGAGGATCACGAGGCATTCCGCCAGACGGTGCGCAGCTTCCTGCGCAAGGAGGGCGTTCCGAACGTTGCCGAATGGGAGGCGAACCGGCTGGTCCCGCCAAGCTTCTGGCGGCAGGCGGGCGAGGTCGGCATGCTCTGTCCGACCGTGCCGGAGGCCTATGGCGGCCTCGGCCTCGATTTCGGCTACAATGCGATCGTCAACGAGGAACTGACCTACAACGGCGTGCCGGCGGGGTTCACGCTGCAATCGGACATCGTCGTCGGCTATCTGGAGCATTACGGGTCGGAGGAGCAGAAGCGCCACTGGCTGCCGCGGATGGTGTCCGGCGAGACGATCAGCGCGATCGCGATGACCGAGCCCGGCACCGGCAGCGACCTTCAGGCGATCCGCACCACCGCCAGGCGCGACGGCAACCATTATGTCGTCAACGGCAGCAAGACCTATATCACCAACGGCCAGAACGCCGATCTGGTGCTGGTCGTCGCCAAGACCGATCCGACCGCGCAGCCCGCATACAAGGGCATGTCGATCATCCTGGTCGAGGCGGACCGCGAGGGGTTCCGCCGGGGGCGCAAGCTCGACAAGATCGGGCAGGAGGCGGCGGACACGTCCGAACTGTTCTTCGACGACGTGCGCGTGCCGATCACCCATTGCCTCGGCGAAGAGGGCAAGGGCTTCGTCTATCTGATGAGCCAGCTGCCGCAGGAGCGGCTGTCGATCGCGGTCGGCGCACAGGCCTCGTCGCAGAAGGCGTTCGACGAGACGGTCGCCTTCACCAAGGATCGCAAGGCGTTTGCAGGCGTCGTCTTCGATTTCCAGAACACGCGTTTCGTGCTCGCCGGGCTGGCGACGAAGCTGCAGGTCGGCTGGGCGCACCTCGACTGGGCGATCCGCCGCCATCTCGATGGACAGCTGACCAACGAGGAGGGCGCCGCGGCGAAGCTGTGGCACACGGAGTTGCAATGGGAGGTGATGGACGCCTGCCTGCAGCTCCACGGTGGCGCGGGGTATATGAACGAATATCCGATCGCCCGCGCGTGGCGTGCCGCCCGGGTGAGCCGCATCTATGGCGGGACGAACGAGATCATGAAGGAAGTGATCGGGCGCAAGCTGTAGCTTTTGCCCGCATTCCATGACCTGCGACGATCGATCGCAGCAGTCGGGAAATGACGAGGGCCGCCCCTCCCGATGGGAAGGGCGGCCCTGCCTTTTAACCGATGACGCAGATCAGAATTTGAACTTGATCGCGCCGCGATACGCCTGGTTGCGTACGTCCTTGCGCTCGACGGTCGTGTCGGCGCTGACCGACAGTTCGAGCATCCCGGTGGAATAGGACAGGCCCGCGGCGATCTCGCCCCAATTCTGGTCCTGGCTGCTCAACCGGAAGCCCGCCGGGGCCGTACCGCCGAAGAAATTGGCGGTGAAGACGCCCGGCTGGTCCTTGAAGTCATGGACGAAATAGGCCGAGGCGAAGGGCTTGAGCGTCTGGCCGCCGGCGATCTGCAGACCGGCACGGCCCTGAACGCTGTTGAGGTCGTACTTGCCGAAGCGCAACGCCCCGTCGCCACCCGTCTCCAGCGTCGGCGTGAAGCCGATGTGGTTGACGCGACCGGCGACGCGCGGCCCGATCTTGAAACCGCCCACGTCGAACATCTGCGCGAGACCGACCTCCGCCGACACCGCGAGCGCATTGTCGCGGCTGCGCAACGTCGAGGTGGTGTTGGCGATCGCCACCGTCCGACGCGTGCTCGCCTGGAACACGCCGCCGCCGATCTGCGCGTCGAGCACCTGTCCGGTCAGGCTCTGCGCCTTGGCGAACAACGTACCCTGGAACAGCTCGCCACGCGCGCTCTGCGCCACGCCGCCGGTCGTGCCGTCAAGCTTGGTATAGCCGACGCCGAAACCGACCACCCCGCTGTCGCCGACCTTGGCTTCGAGGCCGCTGACTACGTAGAAGCCATCGAAGTTGTCTCTTCCGCCGAAGGGGCGGGCGTCGCGGAGGCTGCGGCTGTCGCCGTCGACATAGCCGCCGGCGATGAAGACGTTGACGTTCTCAGGCAGCACGCCCTCGCGCACCGTCGTCGAGGTCGTGTCGCTTGCCGTCGCCTGCGTCGTCGGCAGGTCGCTCGCCATCAGCGAGGCGAACTGCAGCGGCTGGCCGGTCATGGTCAGCGTGCCGCCCGGCGTCTCGGCGGGGTCGATGCCGGCGAGATGCTGGCGATAGAAGCGTGACATGTTCTCGGTCGCGACCGTCCCCATGCCGTACTTCAGCGGCGTGGTACGCGGCGCAAGGCCCTCCAGCGTCGACTGGATCGTCGCCGCATTCTGGATGTCGAGCGTGCCGTACAGCCCCGACAGCGCATTGTAGTTGCTGGCGCGGTTGCGATCGAGCAGCCCGGCGAAGGCGGTCTGGATCGGCGTGTTCGCGACGACGCTGGCATAGGTGCCGGCGACGATGCGGGCCTGCACCGCATTCGCCGAATAGACGAACTGCGGGGTCAGGATCGCCGAGAGCGGGCTCGCCGTCTGGAAGGCGCCGGTGATGCCCCCCGCCGCGGTGACGATCGTATAGACGTCGTTGTAGCGGATCGTGTGTCCTGCAACCGGCGCGAAGCCGACCCGGCCGCCGACATTGGCGATACCGTCGGCGGTGCCGTTGCGCACCACCGCGACACGGTCCGAGGTGCCGTTCGGCCCGACATCGACCAGCAGCGTCCCCGCCGAGGCGAGGATGAGGTTGCCGCCGACGGTGAGCGTGCCGATCGTTCCCGCCGTCCCCGGCGCGATCATGCCCGACACGTTGGTGAAGAACGGCGCGTTGAAGCGGCCCGAACCGGTGATCGTGCCACCGAGGTTCATGTAATCGCCGCGGCTGGTGACGATGCCGTTGTTCTCGACGACGCCGGTGACCTGCGTGATGCCCATCAGGCTGGTCAGCGAGCCGGTCGAGGTCACCGCGAGCTTCGCCGTGCTGCCCGCGACGGTGAAGCGATCGATCGTCACCGCGGTGTTAAGCGTGGTGGTGCCCGCCGCCGTCAGCGACACATCGTAATAACGCGCCGCCGTTTTGGTGACGCGGTTGGGATCGACGTTGTTCGGCACGAAATTCGTCGCGCCGGGCAGGCCGTTGGCCAGCGTCGGTGCCGGCGTCGCCACGACGGCGGCCGGAGTCGCTTCACCGGCCTGCGCGACATTCTCGCCACCGGTCAGCAGGTCGGTTCCGACCTTGGTCGGCTGGCTGGCATTCACCGCGGCGGTGCCGAGCGTGGCACCGTCGCTCGTCGGGGTCGTGCCGGTGCCGGGCACCGGCTGGCCGTTTACATATTCGATGCCGGTCCTGATATCGACGCAGTCGCTCAGCGTCGCGCTCTCGAAGCAGACCTTGCCGAACTTGTTGGCATCGCCCGCGATTCCGGCCCCGGTCGTGGTCGGAACGCCGTTCGCGAGCTGGCCGCTGACGACGATCTGATAATTGGGATCGAGCGCCGTCACCCAGCGCGATGCGTCGGTCCACAGGCCGTCACCCGCCTTGGTCTGCGCATAGCGATACGGGTTGTTGGCGACGACATAGTCCCAGAACAGGTAGAGCGGCTGGTAGAAGCTCTCCGTCCCGTACGAACCGAACGGCTGCGCGCCGTAGAAGCGGCTGCCGCCCGAGAGCACGCCGATCACGACCTGCTTGGCGAAGGCGCGATCGAGGATCAGCGGACCACCCGAATCGCCGCCCGCCGTGGTGCCTTCGTTGGGAAGCGCATTGTCCTTGAAAAGGTTGAAATCATACGGGCTCTTGGCCGTCGTGCCGCGGCGCGGATCGTCCATGTCGAGCTGGTACAGGTTCTGCGGCAGCGTGCCGTTCGTCCCAAAGATAAAGGCGTCGCGGTCGTTGAACGAGCCCAGGATGCCGATCGTGTTTTCGGCGATACGGCGGCGGTAATCCACCGCCAGCGTGTCGCCGGTGGTCGTCGTCGCGGTGCCACTGCGGCCATAGCCGGTGATCGTCACGTGATAGCCGGTGCCGGTCGTGTCGCTGATCGTGGCGGGCGCCGGCAGCACCGAGAACAGCAGCGCCCAGGTCGGCACGTTGGCGGCGGGCGTGTCGAGCGTCGCGATCGCAACGTCGGCCTGCAGGAAGTTCTGCGCGAGGCCGAGCTTCAGCGAGTCGGCGTTATAGACGACCTGATTGACGTTGTAGAGGAAGTTGGCGGTGTTGGTCTTGAACTGATCGGGGTTGGCCGCGCCGCCGGTGACGGTCGGCAGATACCATGCGCGCACCGCGGGCAGGTTGTTCGCCTGGAAACCGAAAGCGATCGGAATGCCGCCGCCGGCCGAACCATATTGCCAAGGGTCCTGCGCACCGGTGCCGGCACTGTTCTCGTTTACGCAATGCGCCGCGAAGATCACGGTGCGGGGATTGATGAGCGTGCCGGTGCAGATTCCGATGCCGTCGGCATAAGCGATCGTCATGTTGCCGACGCCGTTGACGCTGGTGCCGAGATCGAGCGAGGTCGTCGAGGTGCCGGGCTGGCGGATGACGATGTTCGGCTCATTCTCGAGCGACGACAGCGGCAGCGCGCGATTCTGCTCGACCATCGCATCCAGATTGGCGAGCGGAGTCAGAGTCGCGCCATGTGCGATATCTTCGGCGAAGCTTGGCCGCTCGGAAAGGGCGATCGTTTCCAGACCGGACAGCGGCAGGCGCGCACCCGATTGCGCGATATTTTCGACACCGGTCGGCGCGCTCTGCGCCTGTGCGGCGGTCGGCAGTACGATGAGCGCGGTCGATGCAAGAAGCGCGCGACGCGCGACGCCACGGAATACGTTCCCAGACATGATGATTTCGGACCCCTGTACTTCCGGCCGCTCTCCCGCGCGGCCTGGATATTCGGGAGCGTATCGGCGGGACTATCCAAGTCAAGACGGGATCATTCCGATCGGCCGATGCGACCATTTTGGGTGAGACTGTAGACTGGAGGCCACACATCCGCCGCCGGACGTGGCACCTTGACTTTTGCCGCAGCGCAGCGCACATGGCGCATTATCGAGGCGTCATGCAGCGTGAACGGGTCGGCGCTTGCCAACCCCGGCTCCGCCTCGGTCGATATGCTCAGGGCTTCCCTATTCACGCGGGGTGTCATTTTCCCCGCCCCCTGCGAGCCGTTTCCCTGTCGACCAGGGATTCCGGCGCGCGGGTCAGGCCCGTTTTGAAGGTTATCATTTCATGTCATTCGCAAACCTCGGCCTCGCCGATCCCCTCGTCCGTGCGCTCGAAGCCAAGGGCTATACCACCCCCACCCCGATCCAGGCGCAGTCGATCCCGATCCTGCTCGAGGGCGGCGACCTGCTCGGCATCGCGCAGACCGGCACCGGCAAGACCGCGGCGTTCGTGCTGCCGTCGATCCAGCGCCTGACCGAGGCGAGCAAGCGCGTGCTGCCGACGCATTGCCGCATGCTGGTGCTCGCGCCGACGCGCGAGCTCGCCAGCCAGATCGCCGACAATGCGCGGGGCTATGGCCAGTTCAGCAAGCTGTCGGTCGCGACCGTGTTCGGCGGCACCAGCATCAACAAGAACCGGCAGGACCTGAGCCGCGGCGTCGACATCCTCGTCGCCACGCCGGGCCGCCTGATCGATCTGGTCGAGCAGGGCATTTGCAACCTGTCGATGATCGAGATCCTCGTGCTCGACGAAGCCGACCAGATGATGGACCTGGGCTTCATCCATGCGCTCAAGAAGATCGTCCGCATGATCCCGCGCAAGCGCCAGACCTTGTTCTTCTCGGCGACGATGCCGGTCGCGATCCGCGAGCTGGCCAACCAGTTCCTGCACGAGCCGAAGACGGTGTCGGTCGTTCCCGCATCGACCACCGCCGAGCGCGTCGACCAGTATGTCACCTTCGTCAATCAGTCGGAAAAGCAGGCGCTGCTGACGATCGTGTTGCAGGATCCGTCGATCAACCGCGCGCTGGTCTTCACGCGCACCAAGCATGGCGCCGACCGCGTCGTGAAGCTGCTCGCCGGCAACGGCATTCCGGCGAACGCGATCCACGGCAACAAGAGCCAGGGCCAGCGCGAGCGGGCCCTGGGCGAGTTCAAGGACGGCAAGACCAAGGTGCTGGTCGCGACCGATATCGCGGCGCGCGGCATCGACGTCTCGGGCGTCAGTCACGTCATCAACTTCGAACTGCCCAACGTCGCGGAGCAATACGTCCACCGCATCGGCCGTACCGCGCGTGCGGGGGCGAGCGGCATCGCCGTCGCCTTCTGCGCGGATGACGAGCGTCCGTACCTGAAGGACATCGAGAAGCTGACCCGCCAGAAGGTGGCGGTGCGGCCGTTGCCCGACAATTTCCAGGGCCTGTCGAACGAGATCAAAGCGACGCGCGTCAAGGCGATCGGTGCCGATCCCGCGCCGCGTGCCGACCTGCCGCGCGGCCAGCGCCAGCCGGCGCGCCCGCGCGCCACGCATGCGCCGACGGCGACGCGCAACTATGCCAATGCCAGCCGTGGCGGTGCCCGCGGCGGCAGCGGCGGCGGTTCGGGTGGCGGCCGTGGCGGTCGCTCGGGCGGCGGCGGCGGCCGCGGTCAGGGTGCCGGCGCGACGCGCTGACCCTTCCCGTTTCGCGGTGACGAACGGCCCGGTGAGCGACGCTCGCCGGGCCGTTTGCCGTCGGGGATGGCACCGGACGCGACGTTCAGGCATTCTTGCCTGAAAGGAGAGCCTTCATGGACGTATCCACCACCCCGCTTCCCGAACGCATCGCCCGCGTGCTCGCCGGGCAACGGATCAGTGCGAACGCCGGCGGCGATTGCGAGAGTGCGGGCGAGCAGGTGGACAGCGCCTGGCGCGATTATCTCGCCGATGCGCGCGCGGTGCTGCGGACGCTGCGCGAACCCGACCAGAAGATGGCCGCGGCGGGCGATCCGGCGATCTGGGAACGGATGGTGCTGGCGGCGATCGAGGAATCGAAACCGGTGACGGTGGTGCTGTAGGCGGCGCCTATGCCACCACGCTGAGCCACTCCGCCGTATCCGCCCGCCCGGCGCGCAGTGCGTTGGCGGGTGCGGCGACATCCTCGAACCCGATCGCGACGCCGCAGAACAGCATCCGCTCCGCCGGCAAGGCGAGCAGGCGTCCGACCGTCTCCGGATACATCGCCCAGCATTCCTGCGGACAGGTCGCCAGCCCGGCGTCGACCGCGAGCAGCATCAGCGTCTGCAGATACATGCCGAGGTCGGACCATTGCGGCGGCCCCATGGCGCGATCGACCGTACAGAAAAAGGCCGCAGGCGCGCCGAAGAAGCGGAAGTTGTCCGCGAACCAGCGCCGCCGCGCGTCGCGATCCGCGCGCGGGATGCCGAGATGGCCGTACAGCGCCTCGCCGATGTCCGACCGCCGCGTGCGATAGGGATCGTCGAGCGCGGGCGGATAGACCGGATAGGCCGGGGTTTCCGTCTCGCCCCGCGCGAGCTTCGCCGCCATGTCCGCCTTAAGCCGCGCCATCGCATCGCCCGCGACGATATGCACATGCCAGGGCTGGAGGTTGCCGCCCGACGGCGCCCGCGCCGCCGCCGCCGCCAGTTCGTGGAGGACGCTCATGTCCACCGGCGCATCGAGGAACCCGCGCACCGATCGCCGCGCCGCTATCGCCTGTCGCACCTGCATCCCGATCCCCTTTGCGATCCCCTTGCACTCGCCCCCGGATTAGGCGACACAGCATCGCAATAACAAGAGTTATGGAGAGGATGCGATGGCGGAAGCCTATATCGTCGAGGCGGTGCGGACCGCCGGCGGCCGGCGTGGTGGACGGTTGGCGGGGTGGCATCCGGCGGACATGGCGGCCGCGGTGCTGGATGCGATCGTCGCTCGCAGCGGCATCGACCCGGCGGCGGTCGAGGATGTCATCATGGGCTGCGTCAGCCAGGGCGGCGAACAAAGCTTTCAGGTCGGGCGCGGCGCGGTGCTGGCCTCGACCTTGCCGACCAGCGTGCCGGCGGTGACGATCGACCGGCAATGCGGATCGAGCCAGCAGGCGATCCAGTTCGCCGCGCAGGCGGTGATGAGCGGCTCGCAGGACGTGGTGATCGCCGCCGGCGTCGAGAGCATGACGCGCGTGCCGATGGGGTCGACCGGCGCGCTGTTCGCGCAGGCGGGGCTCGGCCGGGCGAAGAGCCCGCGGCAGGAGGCGCGCTTTCCCGACGTGCAGTTCAGCCAGTTCATGGGCGCCGAGATGATCGCGCGCAAATACGGTTTCGATCGCGCCGCGCTCGATGCCTATGCGCTGGAGAGCCATCGCCGTGCCGCCGCGGCGACCCAGGCGGGCGCCTTCGCGGACGAGATCGTCGCGCTGGAGGTGGAGACGCCCGACGGGGTGGTGCTGCACGACACCGACGAGGGCATCCGCTACGACGCGAGCGCGGAGACGATCGGTGCGGTGAAGCTGTTGCAGGAGGGCGGGACGGTGACCGCCGCCAATGCCAGCCAGATCTGCGACGGGGCGAGCGCGGTGCTGGTGGTCAGCGAGGCGGCGCTCAAGGCGCACGGGCTGACGCCGCTGGCGCGCATCCACAATCTGACCGTCACCGGCGGCGATCCGGTCATCATGCTGGAAGAGCCGCTGTTCGCGACCGACAGGGCGTTGCGCCGTGCGGGCATGCGGATCGCGGACATCGACCTGTACGAGGTCAACGAGGCGTTCGCGCCGGTGCCGCTCGCCTGGTTGCAACATGTCGGCGGCGATCCCGACCGGCTCAACGTCAACGGCGGGGCGATCGCGCTGGGCCATCCGCTCGGCGCGAGCGGCACCAAGCTGATGGCGACGTTGGTCCATGCGCTGCGCGCGCGCGGCGGACGCTATGGCCTGCAGACGATGTGCGAGGGCGGCGGGATCGCCAATGTGACGATCGTCGAGCGGCTGTGAGAGGGGAAGAGCAATGACCATCATCACCGACACCACCGCCGCGGTCGTCACCGGCGGGGCCTCCGGGCTCGGCGCGGCCACCGCGCGGGCGCTCGCCGCCAAGGGCGCGAAGGTCGCGATCTTCGACCTGCAGCGCGAGAAGGGCGAGGCGCTCGCGGCCGAGATCGGCGGGCTGTTCTGCGCGGTCGACGTCACCAGCGACGAGAGCGTCGATGCGGGCTTCGCCCGCGCACGCGACGCGCATGGCCAGGAATCGGTGCTGGTCTGCTGCGCCGGCACCGGCAATGCGGTGAAGACCGCCAGCCGGTCGAAGGAGGACGGCAGCGTCCGGCATTTCCCGCTGGAGGCGTTCAACTGGCTGGTCCAGATCAACCTCGTCGGCACGTTCCGCTGCGTCGCCAAATCGGCGGCGGGGATGCTGACGCTGGCGCCGGGCGACCATGGCGAGCGCGGCGCGATCGTGATGACCGCCAGCGTCGCCGCGGAGGACGGTCAGATCGGCCAGGCGGCCTATTCGGCGTCGAAGGGCGGCGTCGTCGGCATGACGCTGCCGATCGCGCGCGACCTGATGGGGGAAGGCATCCGGATCAACACGATCCTGCCGGGCATCTTCGACACGCCGCTGTTGCAGGGCGCGCCGCAGCCGGTGAAGGATGCGCTCGCCGCCAGCGTGCCCTTCCCCAAGCGGCTCGGCGATCCGACGGAATATGCGCACCTCGCGCTGACGCTGATCGAGAACGGCTATTTCAACGGCGAGGACATCCGGCTGGACGGCGGGATCCGGATGGCGCCGCGGTAACCCAAGCGTCTCACCCTCACCCTTCCGGCGCTACCGCGCCTCCCTCCCTCTCCCACCGGGAGAGGGAAAAAGACGGCGAAGCCGGCGAGAGGGTGAGGGTGAGGGTGAGGGTGAGGGTGAGGGTGAGGGTGAGGGTGAGCGCGTGGCGCCGCCCTCAATCGACGAACACCGGCGGTCGCTTGCCCATGTTGGCGGCGACCGCCTCCATCATGTTGGGCTTGCCGATCACCTTGAGCTGCTCCTCCGTCTCCGCCGCGAGCATGGCGCGCGGATCGGCGTCGTGCGCCATGTTGAGCAGCCGCTTGGCGCCGCGCACCGCATGCGGCGAGCGCGCGACGATCGCCTGCGCCAGCGCCATCGCCTCCGCCAGCGGGTCGGCCGTCAGCCGCGTCACGAAGCCGTGGCGCAGCGCCTCGTCGGCGTCGAATTCGCGTGCGGTATAGACGAGTTCGCGCAGCACGTCGTCACGGACCAGCCCGCGCCAGATCGGGAAGCCCGCCATGTCGGGCACCAACCCCCAGTGGGTTTCGCGGATCGCAAAGCGCGTCGTCGGCGCGGCGATGCGGATATCGGCACCCGACATGATCTGGAAACCGCCGCCGAACGCGACGCCATGGACTGCGGCGATCACCGGCATCGGCAATTGCCGCCAGCCCCAGGTGACGTGCTGCGGCAGGATGCTGCCTTGCGCGTTGCGCTCCTGCGAGGTGCCCGAACCGCCGCGCGCCATGCTCTCCATATCCAGGCCGGCGCAAAAGCCCCTGCCCTCGCCCGACAGGACGACGCAGCGTACGTCGGTGCGGTCGGCGAGCGCATCGATCGTCGCGCCGATCCCCTCGAACATCGCCGGGTCGATCGCGTTCATCTTGTCGGCGCGCGCGAGGCGGACGTCGGCGATCCCGCCGGTGACGGTGAGCGTGACGCGGTCGTTCATGGCATCTCTCCTTTTGCCGGCCTTGCTAGGCCAAGCGCCTGCGTTGCGCTACCGCCGTCAGCGTGTAGAGGAACCGGCATGAGCGGCTTCAACATCGACGCCTTCATGGCGCACCGGTTCGGTGGCCATGCCGGGACCCTGGGCATCGTCTATCACGGGCGCAGCGACGACAGCGCGAGCGACCGCTGGGTCGAACTGGCGCTGCCCTATGCCGAGACGCTGATCGGCGATCCCGCCAGCAGGGTGCTGGCCTCGGGACCGATTATCGCGCTGATGGACATGGCGACCAGCGTCGCGGTGTGGGTGCAGCGGGGAAAGTTCGCACCGCAGGCGACGCTGGACCTGCGCGTCGATTACCTCCGCCCCGCGGTGCCGGGCCGCACCGTGATCGGCCGCGGCGAATGCCTGAAGCTGACCCGATCGATCGCCTTCGTGCGCGGCATCGCCTATGACGAAAGCCCCGACGATCCGCTCGCGCATGTCGCCGGGACGTTCATGCTGATGGACGCGCCCGCGCCGGGGGCGAAGGCATGACGCCGCTGCTGACCCTGCCGCCCTATGCAGACCTGCTCGGCGTGACGCTGGAACCGCGCGAGGGCGAGGCGCCGGTGCTGGTCATGCCGTTCCGCGACGATGTGCTCGGCCGCCCCGGCTTCCTGCATGGCGGCGCGATCTCCGGCCTGCTCGAGGTCGCGGCGATCGTGTCGTTGCAGCATGCGCTGGCGGCGGAAGGCGGCGCCAAGGAACCGCCCGCCCGTATCAAGCCGGTCAACGTCACCGTCGACTTCATGCGCGGCGGCCGCGACAAGCCGACACATGCGGAAGGGATCGTCACCCGCCTCGGCACGCGCGTCGCGAATGTCGAGGCGATCGCGTGGCAGGACGATCGCACCAAACCGATCGCGCATGCGCGGATGAACTATCTGATCGCACGCGACTGATCCCCGTCGAGAGCCCCTCCTCTTCTCGAATCAGATGACATCAGATCGATCCGCATGTTCGTCATTGCGAGCGCAGCGAAGCAATCCAGAGCCGTACCAGGACGCCCTGGATTGCTTCGCTGCGCTCGCAATGACGGATCAGTTCGATGTCATCCCGCTCGAGCGAGAGGCTTTCGGAAGATCATCCCCGCGCCACCGCGGCCGCGTCGGCGATCTGTGCGTCGGTCGGGGTGACGCCGGTGTAGAGCACGAACTGCTCGACCGCCTGCAACGTGCCGATCGCAATGCCGGTGATCGTCCGCTTGCCCGCATCGCGTGCCACGCGCAGCAGCGGCGTCTCGGGGGGCAGCGCCACCGCGTCGAGCACCAGATCGGCGCTCGCGATGGTATCGCGTTCGAACGCCAACGCATCGGCGTCCGCGCCCTCCATGCCGAGCGGCGTGACATTGGCGAGCAGGCCCGCTGTCAGCGATCCGACCTCTGGCGCCCAGTCCCAGCCGACCGAATCGGCCAGCGCCCACCCGGCGGGTTCGTTGCGCGCCACGATCGTGCCGCGGGTCAGGCCGGCGCCGCGCAGCGCGGTCGCCACCGCCTTGCCCATGCCGCCCGATCCGCGCAGCAAAACGGTCGTATCGGCGGGCAGAGCGGCCTGTTCGACCAATGTCTTTACCGCGGAATAATCGGTGTTGTAGCCGGTCAGCCGGCCGCCATCGTTGACGATCGTGTTGACGCTGTCGATCGCCGCGGCCGAGCCCTTGAGCCCGTCGAGCAGCGGGATCACCGCCTCCTTGAACGGCATCGACACCGCGCAGCCCCTGATGCCGAGCGCACGGATGCCGCCGATCGCGGCGGGCAGGTCGGTGGTCGAGAAGGCCTTGTAGACGTAATCGAGCCCGGTCAGCTCGTAGAGCCGGTTATGGAACCGCGTGCCGAAATTGCTGGGGCGTGCCGAGAGCGACATGCACAGCAACGTGTCGCGGCCGATGAGGGGTTTGGTCATGATCGTCTTTCGTTCGGTTACGGCATGGTCCCCGGTTTTGCGCGCGAGGGCACGGCAAAGCGCTATAAGGCCGTCGTGTCCTCGCGCGCAAAACCTGATGCGCAGCCTGAACGACGACCGTCCTATTTCGCGGTCAGCCGGATCAACCGTCCCTGCGACTTGCCGCCGTCCTCGATCACCCAGATCGCGCCGTCCGGCCCCTGTTCGACGTCGCGGATGCGCGCGCCCATCGGCCATTGGTCGCCCTTCTTCGCGGTCTGCCCGTCGAGATCGACGCGGATCAGCGCCTGCGACGACAGACCGCCGATGAAGGCGTCGCCCTGCCATTGCGGGAACATCGACCCCGAATAGATCATCAGCCCGCCCGGCGAGATCACCGGATTCCACCAGACCTTGGGCGGTTCGTAACCGTCGCCCGGCGCATGATCGGGGATGTCGCGGCCATCGTAATGGCTGCCGTTCGACACGTTGGGATAGCCGTAGTTGCGGCCCGGCATGACGAGGTTCAGCTCGTCGCCGCCCTTCGGCCCCATCTCCTGCTCCCACAGCCGCCCCTGCGCGTCGAAGGCGATGCCGAGCAGGTTCCGATGGCCGTAGCTCCAGATTTCCGGCGCGAAGCCCTTAGCGACCAGCGGGTTGCCCGGCGCGGGCTTGCCGTCCAGCGTCAGGCGCAGCACCTTGCCGAGCGTCGCCTGCGGGTCCTGCGCGGGCGTGAACTTCTGACGTTCGCCGTTGGTGAAGAACAGCGAACTGCCGTCCGGCGAGAAGGCGATCCGGCCCGAATAATGGCCGCCGCCCGACACGAACGGCCGCGCGCGGAACAGCGCCTCGATCTCGCCGAGCCGCTCGCCGCCCGTGCCGCCGCCGTCGGGGCGCAGGCGCCCGCGCGCCAGGATCACACCCTTGCCGCCCTCACCCGCCGCGGAATAGCTGAAGTAGATGCGCTTGCTGGTCGCGAAATCGGGCGCCGGCACGACGTCCATCAACCCGCCCTGCCCCTCGGTATCGACGGTGATGGTGGCGATCGTCTGGCGGCGCTTGCCGTCGGCGGACAGCAGGATCATCTGCCCTGCCTTCTCGGTCACCAGAATCCTGTCGTCGGGCAGGAACGCCAGCGCCCAGGGCGAGACGAAGTCGGCGACGACCGTCTCGCGGAACGGCTTGGCGGAGGGAGGCGTCTCGCCCGCCTGTGCGCCGTCGCCGGCGGCGGGCGCGTTGCCGGAACAGGCGATGAGGGCGATCGGCAGGGTGGCGAGCAGGCTGAGGCGCATGGAGGTCTCCCGGTTGGTTGTGCGGCGAACGCGCGAGGGGTGCGATGGATGCTTGTTTCCACACCGGGTCGCGCGTATATGGCTCGTGCCTTCTCTAACATCGTCAGGTGAAAGAGGCTGCGGGGGACCCTCCCGCGGCGGCGAAAACCTGTATCCCCGCGGCGGGGCAACGCCGCATGACCGGAGCCTGCATGGCGGATATCGCCCTACTCACGCAATTGATCGAACCCGAAGCCCGGGCGCTGGGCTTCGACCTCGTGCGCGTGAAGATGTTCGGCGGCAAATCCGACCCGACGTTGCAGGTGATGGCCGAGCGTCCCGACACCGGCCAGCTGACGATCGACGATTGCGCCGAGCTGTCGCGCCGCATCTCCGACGTGCTCGACGCGCTGGAGGCCGAGGGCCGCGACCCCATAGAGGACGCATACCGGCTGGAAGTGTCGTCGCCCGGCATCGACCGCCCGCTGACACGCCCGCAGGACTATACCAACTGGGCCGGGCATGAGGCGAAGATCACGCTGGTCGAGAAGATCGACAACCGCAAGATCCTGACCGGCGACCTCGTCGGCATCGACGGGGACAAGGTTTCGATCGACGTGCGCGGCCACACCCGCATGACCGTCGGCCTCGATGCGATCCACGACGCCAAGCTGACGATCACCGACCGCCTGCTCGCCGCCACCGCGCCGCTTTCGAGCGAAGGTGCGGACGAATTCGAAGAATCAGACGACAACGACGCCCTTAGCGAAGGACAGAAGTAAGATGGCCACCGTCGCCACCGCCAACCGCGCGGAACTGATCGCGATCGCCAATTCGGTCGCCTCGGAAAAGATGATCGACAAGAGCATCGTCATCGAGGCTCTGGAAGAGGCGATCCAGCGCGCCGCCAAGACGCGCTACGGCATCGAAAACGACATCCGGGCGAAGCTCGATCCCGTCAGCGGCGACCTGCGCCTGTGGCGCGTCGTCGAGGTGGTCGAGGCGGTCGACGATTATTTCAAGCAGGTCGACGTCACCCAGGCGCAGAAGCTGCAGCCGGGTGCGGTCGTCGGCGACTATATCGTCGATCCGCTGCCCCCGATCGAATTCGGCCGCATCCAGGCGCAGGCCAGCAAGCAGATCATCTTCCAGAAGGTGCGCGATGCCGAGCGCGAGCGCCAGTATGAAGAGTTCAAGGATCGCCAGGGCGAGATCATCACCGGCGTCGTCAAGCGCGTCGAGTTCGGCCATGTCGTCGTCGATCTGGGCCGCGCCGAGGGCGTGATCCGCCGCGACGCGCAGATCCCGCGCGAGGTGGTCCGCGTCAACGACCGTATCCGCAGCCTGATCCTCAACGTCCGCCGCGAGAATCGCGGGCCGCAGATCTTCCTGTCCCGCGCGCACCCCGACTTCATGAAGAAGCTGTTCGCGCAGGAAGTGCCGGAAATCTACGACGGCATCATCACCATCCAGGCGGCGGCCCGCGATCCCGGCAGCCGCGCGAAGATCGGCGTCATCAGCCGCGATTCGAGCATCGATCCGGTCGGCGCCTGCGTCGGCATGAAGGGCAGCCGCGTGCAGGCCGTCGTGCAGGAGATGCAGGGCGAGAAGATCGACATCATCCCCTGGTCGCCCGACATCGCGACCTTCGTCGTCAACGCGCTGCAGCCCGCCAGCGTCAGCCGCGTCGTGATCGACGAGGAGGAAGAGCGCATCGAGGTCGTCGTTCCCGACGACCAGCTGAGCCTCGCCATCGGTCGCCGCGGCCAGAACGTCCGCCTCGCCAGCCAGCTGACCGGCAAGGCGATCGACATCCTGACCGAGGCCGATGCCTCCGAGAAGCGCCAGAAGGAATTCGTCGAGCGCACCGAGATGTTCCAGAACGAACTGGACGTCGACGAGACGCTGGCGCAGCTGCTGGTCGCCGAGGGCTTCGGCGCGCTGGAAGAGGTCGCCTATGTCGAGCTCGACGAGATCGCCGACATCGAGGGCTTCGACGAGGACCTGGGCCAGGAGCTGCAGAGCCGCGCGCAGGAAGCGCTCGACCGCCGCGAGGCCGCGAACCGCGAGGAACGCCGCGGTCTGGGCGTCGAGGACGCGCTGATCGACATGCCGTACCTGACCGAGGCGATGCTGGTGACGCTCGGCAAGGCGGGCATCAAGACGCTCGACGACCTCGCCGATCTCGCCACCGACGAGCTGGTCGAGAAGAAGCGCGTCGAACCGCGCCGCCGCAACGAGGATGCGCCCAAGCGTCCCGAGCCGAAGGGCGGCATCCTGAGCGAATACGGCCTGTCCGACGAACAGGGCAACGAGATCATCATGGCCGCGCGCCAGCATTGGTTCGAGGACGATGCGGCGCCCGCCGCCGAGGACGCGCCGGCGGCCGACGCCGGGGAGGCGGAGGAGGCCTGATGCCCTTCGTCTCGATCCGACTGGCGGGCAGTGCGACCCGCGACCAGAAAGCGGGGATCGTCGCCGACGTGACGGCCTCGCTGGTGACGCGGCTGGGCAAGAACCCGGCCGCGGTGCAGGTCGTGATCGAGGAAATCTCGACGGAGAATTACGGTGCCGGCGGGCAGCTGCTCGCCGACCGCGATGCCCCCGAACCGAGGGAGGACGCGCATGCGGTTCCCTCACAATGAGCCGCTAGCGCTCCATCAGGTTCGCGCTGTGCGTGGCGACTCGCGGGTGACCGCGGGAATGCCCGTGCGTGCTTGCGCTCCGGCATCGGGAGGGGTCGCATGACCGATCCGATCCGCAAGTGCATCCTCACGCAGGATCGCGACCAGCGCGACAATCTGGTCCGACTCGCACTCGCGCCGGACGGGACGATCCTGCCCGACGTGCGCGCCAAGGCGCCGGGGCGTGGCGCGTGGATCGGCGTCACCCGGGTCGCGCTCGAGGAGGCGATCGCAAAGAAGCGCCTGCGCGGCGCGCTCGCGCGGGCGTTCAAGGGCGAGGCGCTGACGATCCCCGACGACCTGCCCCAGCGGATCGAGGCGGCGCTCGAACGCAATGCGCTCGATCGGCTCGGCCTCGAATCGCGCTCCGGCGGCCTGTTCACCGGCTCCGAGAAGATCGAGACCGCGGCGCGTTCGGGACAGCTCCACGCTCTGTATCACGCCGCCGATGCCGGCACCGACGGCAACCGCAAGCTCGACCAGGCGTGGCGGATCGGATCGGATCGCGAAGGCTCCGCGCTGAGGGGCTTGGTATTACCTGTACCGCGCACCATATTGTCGTTGGCGCTAGGCCGCGAGAATGTGGTACATATCGGCCTGACCGACCGCGCTGCCGCCGCGCGGGTGAGCGACGCGCTCGACCGCTGGCTGCATTTTATCGGACCTGAACCCACCCCCGTGCCTTGCGAAACGGCCTCGCAGGGCGCATCGGCGCCCGGACTTTCCCCCGAGACTCTTGGGGCTGTATCCGACGGGCATCGACCGGCCGTAGACGTAAACGAGGAATTTGAGTGAGCGACACCGACAACGAGAAGCCGAAACTTGGCATGCGCACGCCTTTGGGGGTGAAGCGCACGGTCGAGACCGGCCAGGTGAAGCAGAGCTTCAGCCATGGCCGGTCCAACACGGTGATCGTCGAAACGAAGAAGCGGCGCGTGCTCGGTCGTCCGGGTGAGGCGCCGGCCGCACCCGAGCCGCAGGTGCAGGCGCCCGTCGCCGCACCGGCGCCGGTCGCCGCGCCCGCCCCTGCCCCGCGTCCCGCGCCGTCGAACGAGACGGCGCAGGAGCGTCAGGCACGGATGCTGCGCGAGGCCGAGGACCAGCGCATGCATGCGCTGGAGGACGCGCGCCGTCGCGAAGAGGCCGCGCGTGCGCAGGCCGCCGAGGACGCGCGCCTCCGCGCGGCCGAAAAGGCGGCCGCCGCTGCGGCGCCTGCCCCGGCGCCCGAGCCCGCCCCCGAACCGACCCCGGCGCCGGTCGCGGCGGAACCCGCCGCACCGCAGGCGGCACCCGTCGTCGTGCCGACGCCGGCCGGCCGTGGCTTCCGTCCGGTCGAGCGGCCCGTGCCGCCGCCCGCACCGGTCGAGGCGCCGGCGCCCGAACCGGTCGCTGCCCCGGCGCCTGCGCCGGTCGAGGCGGCCGCTCCGGCGCCCGCCCCCGCACCGCGTCCGGCTGCACCGGCGCCCGCGCCGGCACCGACGCTCCAGCTCGGTCGCGATCCGTCGATGCCGGCCCCGCGCCGCTTCTCGCCGGTCGCCCGCCCCGAAATCCCGAAGCCGCAGCCCAAGCCCGAACCGGCTCCCGCTCCCGCGGCGGCACCGGCGGCGGCTTCCGCGTCGTCCGCGGGCGGCGCCGCATCGCGCAGCCTGCCATCGGGTCAGGCGACCCCGCGCAACGCCCCGCCGAGCCGGCCGACGCAGCGCGACCGCAAGGGCGACGAGCGTCGCGGCGGCAAGCTGACCGTCAATCGTGCGCTGGGCGACGATGGTGCGCGCTCGCGCAGCCTCGCCGCGCTCAAGCGTGCGCGTGAAAAGGAAAAGCGTCACTTCGGCGGCCCGCGCGAGCAGCAGGCCAAGCAGATCCGCGACGTCCAGGTGCCCGAGGCGATCACCGTCCAGGAACTCGCCAACCGTATGGCGGAAAAGGGCGCGGATCTGGTCAAGACGCTGTTCAAGATGGGCATGCCCGTCACGATGACGCAGACGATCGATCAGGACACCGCGGAACTGCTGGTGACCGAATTCGGCCACAACATCGTCCGCGTCAGCGACAGCGACATCGATCTGGCGCTCGACACCGGCGAGGATGCCGACGACCAGCTGCGTCCGCGTCCGCCGGTCGTCACGATCATGGGCCATGTCGATCACGGCAAGACCTCGCTGCTCGACGCGCTGCGCGGCACCGACGTGGTGCGCGGCGAGGCCGGCGGCATCACGCAGCATATCGGCGCCTATCAGGTCACGCTGAAGGACAAGTCGAAGGTCACGTTCCTCGACACGCCGGGCCATGAGGCGTTCACGCAGATGCGTGCGCGCGGTGCGGACGTCACCGACATCGTGGTGCTGGTGGTCGCGGCCGACGACGGGCTGATGCCGCAGACGATCGAGGCGATCAACCACACCAAGGCGGCCGGCGTGCCGATGATCGTGGCGATCAACAAGATCGACAAGTACGAGGCCAATGCCCAGCGCGTGCGCGAGCGCCTGCTGAGCGAAGAGGTCGTGGTCGAGGAAATGGGCGGCGACGTCCAGGACGTCGAGGTGTCCGCGCTCAACAAGACCGGGCTCGACACGCTGATCGAGAAGATCCAGCTGCAGGCCGAGCTGCTCGAACTGCGCGCCAACCCCGATCGCGCCGCCGAAGGCACGGTGATCGAGGCGAAGCTCGACAAGGGCCGCGGCCCGGTCGCGACGATCCTCGTCAACCGCGGCACGCTGAAGGTCGGCGACGTCTTCGTCATCGGCGCGGAAAGCGGCAAGGTCCGCGCGCTGATCGACGACAAGGGCCGTCAGGTGAAGGAAGCCGGCCCGGCGATGCCGGTCGAGGTGCTCGGCATGACCGGCGTCCCCTCGGCGGGCGATCCGTTGCAGGTGGTCGAGAGCGAGGCCCGCGCCCGCGAGGTTGCGGAATATCGTCAGGGCGTGCTGACGCAGAAGCGCACCACGACCGCGCCGGCGAGCCTCGAGAGCATGTTCTCGGCGTTGAAGGCCAATGCGGCGATCGAATATCCGCTCGTCGTCAAGGCCGATACGCAGGGGACGGTCGAGGCGATCGTCGCGTCGATCAACAAGATCTCGACCGATCTCATCAAGGCACGCGTGCTGCACGCGGGCGTCGGCGGCATCACCGAGAGCGACGTGACGCTGGCGGGTGCCAGCGGCGCGCCGATCATCGGCTTCAACGTCCGCGCCAATGCGAAGGCGCGCGAGATCGCCGATCGGCAGAAGGTGGCGTTGAAATATTACGACGTCATCTACGACCTGACCGACGAGATCCGCGCCGGCATGGCCGGGCAGCTCGGGCCGGAAGCGTTCGAGACCGTGGTGGGGCGTGCGGAGATCCGCGACGTCTTCTCGGCGGGCAAGCACGGCAAGGCCGCCGGTCTGCTCGTGGTCGAAGGCGTCATCCGCAAGGCGCTCAAGGCACGCATCACGCGCAACGACGTCATCATCTATCAGGGTGAGATCGCGTCGCTGCGTCGCTTCAAGGACGACGTTCCCGAAGTGCGCGCCGGTCTGGAGTGCGGCGTGACGTTCACGTCGAACTTCGTCGACATCAAGCCGGGCGACTTCCTCGAAACGTTCGAAGTCGAGATGCGCGAACGGACGTTGTAATCCACTCTCCCTCTCCCGGCGGGAGAGGGAGGGAGCCGGTTATGCCGGCGGAAGGGTGAGGGCAGGTGAGGTGGCAGGCGCCGCCCTCACCCTCCCACCCGGCTGCGCCGGGCGGGCCCCTTCCAGTATCAGATAAGCAGCGCCCCGCGCCGTTTAGTCTATGCTGGGAGCATGGACGGCCTGATACTCCCGTCGGGAGAGGGATGAGATGAACAAAGAACCCCAGGAAAAGTCCGTCCGCACGTTGCGCGTCGGCGAACAGGTGCGCCACGTCCTGTCGGAGATCCTCGCCCGCGGCGACGTCCACGACGCGACGCTGGAAAAGCACATGGTGTCGATCACCGAAGTCCGCATGTCCCCCGACCTGCGTCACGCGACGGTGTTCGTGAAGCCGTTGCTCGGCAAGGACGAGGACAAGGTGCTGAAGGCGCTGCGCACCAACACCGCCTATCTGCAGCGCGAGGTCGCGCACCGCATCCAGAACAAATATGCCGCCAAGCTGAAGTTCCTCGCCGACGAGAGCTTCGACGAGGGCAGCCATATCGACGCCCTGCTCCGCAAGCCCGAGGTGGCGCGCGATCTGGGCGAGACGGCCGAGGATTGACGCGGCTGTCAGTAAGACGCATCTTACTGCTATGAACGCCAGAACCACAATGTCTGCCAAGGGTCAGGTTGTCATCCCCAAGGATGTGCGTGACGCTCTGGGTCTGAAGCCTGGTCAGGCACTGGATGTCACGCACACCGCCGGCGGTGTGATGCTGCGCCCCGTAGCGCAGAAGAGCGGGCGTTCGTTCGAGGAGATCACGGCAGATATCCGCGCCCGGATCAAATACGATGGTCCTCCCGTGTCGATTGAGGACATGAACGTGACGATCCGGCAAGGTTGGATTGATGCAGCCGGCAGGAGTGATCGTGCGGGCGATCGACACTAACATTCTTGCAAGGTATTTGCTGGAGGACGACCCTCATCAATCCCCCATCGCGGTCGGGATCATGGCGACCGACGTATTTATACCCGTCACTGTTCTGTTGGAACTTGGCTGGCTATTGATGTCGCGGTATCGCCAATCCCGGCTCGATACCGCCGCCGCCTTGCGCGACATCATAGATCTTCCTTCCGTAACGGTTGCCGATGCCGCCCGGATACGCTGGGCAATCGTACGCTTTGCAGAGGGTGCCGATATTGCAGACATGATTCATCTGACTTGCTCGATCCCGGCAGGTTCGTTTGCGACGTTCGACAGCGACATTTACCACGCTGCGGGAGAAGACACTCCGGTCAAAATCGAAACGCTCCGGTGATGGCCAAGCTCTATTTCTACTACGCCAGCATGAACGCGGGAAAATCGACGACGCTGTTGCAGGCGGACTTCAACTATCGCGAGCGGGGGATGGAGACGATGCTGTTCACCGCGGCGGTGGACGATCGCTTCGCGGCGGGCACCATCACCAGCCGAATCGGGCTGGAGGCACCGGCGACGCCGTTCGATGCGGCGACCGACCTTGCGGCGTGCGTCGCCGACCGGCTGGCGACCGGCATGCTCGCCTGCGTGCTGGTCGACGAGGCGCAGTTCCTCACCGCCGCGCAGGTCGCACAGCTGGCGCATATCTGCGATTCGCTCAACGTGCCGGTGCTCGCTTATGGTTTGCGCACCGATTTCCAGGGGCGGCTGTTCGAAGGATCGGCGCGGCTGCTCGCGACCGCCGATGCGCTCATCGAGATCAAGTCGGTGTGCGTGTGCGGGCGGAAGGCGATCATGAACCTGCGCGTCGATGCCGAGGGCCGCGCGATCGCCGAGGGTGCGCAGACCGAGATCGGCGGCAACGACCGCTATGTCGCGCTGTGCCGGCGCCATTTCACCGAGGCGCTGGGGGTCTGACCACGCCGCGCCATTGCGAGCTAAGCGCGACATCCTGAGCCGCATCGCGACGCTGTGGATTGCTTCGCTACGCTCGCAATGACGGATACTGGCGTATGACCCCGCGCCACGCCATATCCCGCCCATGAACCCCGACCATATCGTCTACCGCACCGCCGTGTGGATCATCCCGCTGGTCATCGCGATCGTCTTCCACGAGGTCGCGCACGGCTGGATGGCGAAGTGGCTCGGCGATCCGACCGCGCAGGAACAGCGGCGGCTGAGCTTCAATCCGATCCGCCACGTCGATCCGGTCGGCACGCTGATCCTGCCGCTCGGCCTCGCCATCGCCGGCGCACCGGTGTTCGGCTGGGCGAAGCCGGTGCCGGTTATCGCGCAGCGCCTGCGCAACCCGCGCTGGGGCATGGTCGCGGTCGCGCTCGCCGGACCGGGCATGAACCTCGTGCTGGCGACCGTCGCCGCAGTCGCGATCGGCGTCGCCGCGGCGCTGTCGGGCGGGGTCGCGCCCACGGGCGTCGCCGCATTCGTGCTGGCGAACCTCATCAACTTCCTGCTGGTCAACGTCTTCCTCGCGCTGTTTAACCTGCTGCCGATGCCGCCGTTCGACGGCGGGCACGTGGTCGAGGGGCTGCTTCCCCGCCCGCTC
This sequence comes from Sphingomonas sp. UBA978, assembly GCF_002292295.1. GTDB lineage: Bacteria > Pseudomonadota > Alphaproteobacteria > Sphingomonadales > Sphingomonadaceae > Sphingomonas. The sequence continues at coordinate 109,491 of NZ_DBBS01000019.1, read as the reverse complement.
GCGGCACAATGGGCGAAGATCGGGCGGTTCGGCTTCCTGCTGCTGATCCTCGTGCTCGTCGTGCTGCCGATGATCGTCCCGGGCGCCAATGTCGTCGGCCGGATCGTCGGCCCGCCGGCGGAAGCGGTGGTCGGCTGGTTTCTGGCGTTGGCGACCGCCATCGCCTAACGGCGCCCGATGCACGGTTGGATCATCATCGACAAACCCCTGGGGCTGGGCAGCACGCAGGTCGTCTCCGCGGTCAAGCGCGCGCTGCGGCAGGGCGGCTACGGCAAGTTCAAGGTCGGCCATGGCGGCACGCTCGATCCGCTGGCGACCGGGGTGCTGCCGGTCGCGGTGGGCGAGGCGACCAAGCTCGCCGGGCGGATGCTCGACAGCGACAAGGTCTATGCGTTCACGATCCGCTTCGGCGCACAGACCGATACGCTGGATGCGGAAGGACCGGTGATCGCGACGTCGGACGTGCGCCCGACGGCGGCGCAGGTGGCAGCGGTGCTGCCGCGCTTCACCGGCCCGATCGCGCAGGTGCCGCCGGCCTATTCGGCGCTCAAGGTGGATGGCGAGCGGGCCTATGATCTGGCCCGCGCCGGCGAAGAGGTGGTGCTGGCGAGCCGCAACGTGACGATCCACAGCCTTGCCCCCGCCCCCGCCCCCAGCGGGCCGGAGGGAGAGGTGCAGGAGGCCACCCTCACCGCCCATGTTTCCAAGGGCACCTATATCCGCAGCCTCGCCCGCGACATCGCTCTGGCGCTCGGCACGGTCGGCCACGTCACCATGCTCCGCCGCCTGAAGGCCGGCCCGTTCGACCTCGCCCCCGCGATATCGCTGGACAAATTGGCTGAGGCCGGTATGGCGCGCACCCTTGAACACTTACTCCTGCCGTTGAGGGCGGGGCTGGACGACATCCCGGCTCTACCCCTCTCCCCGGATCAGGCAGGGGCGCTCCGCCAGGGGCGCGTGCTGACCGGGATCGCTGCTGACGATGGCCAATATTTCGCGTGTGAGGGGGACACCCCGATCGCGCTGGTAGAGGTCGAGGCCGAAGAGGCCCGCGTCGTCCGCGGTTTCAACGTTTCGATGTCGAGGACCGAACCATGACCATTACCGCAGAACGCAAGGCAGAAGTCGTCAAGGAACACGCGCGCCAGGAAGGCGACACGGGTTCCCCCGAGGTGCAGGTCGCGATCCTGTCGGAGCGCATCCGCAACCTGACCGAGCATTTCAAGGGTCACAAGAAGGACAACCATTCGCGCCGCGGGCTGCTGATGATGGTCAACAAGCGGCGCTCGCTGCTCGACTATCTCCGCAAGACCGACGGCCAGCGGTATCTGGACCTGATCGCGAAGCTCGGCCTTCGCAAGTAACGATGAGGGCGGCCTTCGGGTCGCCCTTTTCTTATGGCCGTGCTACACGCGGCCATCGCAGTTTCACCCATACCGGCATGAGCCGGGTACGCGGAAACGGGCAATTCGGCCCCGATCCCCCGGAGCGACAAGACGCTCCACACCGCCGCGGGCCGGTTTAGCCCGCGAGACAGGCCCCCCGACGCATCTGGCGCGGGGAGTGAAGGAAAATACATGTTCAATGCCAAGAAGGTAGAGATCGAGTGGGGCGGCCAGACGCTGACCCTCGAAACGGGCAAGGTCGCCCGCCAGGCCGACGGCGCGGTGATCGCGACGCTCGGCGAGACGGTCGTGCTGTGCGCCGTCACCGCCGCCAAGAATGTGAAGGAAGGCCAGGATTTCTTTCCGCTGACCGTTCACTATCAGGAAAAGTTCTCCGCCTCGGGTCGCATCCCCGGCGGCTTCTTCAAGCGCGAGCGTGGCGCGACCGAGCGTGAGACGCTGGTCAGCCGCCTGATCGATCGTCCGATCCGCCCGCTGTTCCCGGAAGGCTTCTACAACGAGATCAACTGCATCGCGCAGGTGATGAGCTATGACGGCGAGAACGAGCCCGATCTGCTGGCGATGATCGCCGCATCGGCCGCGATGACGCTGTCGGGCGTGCCGTTCATGGGCCCGATCGGCGCCGCGCGCGTCGGCTACCAGAATGGCGAGTACATCCTCAACCCGTCGGACACGCAGGTCGCCGAGGGCGAGTTGGACCTGATGGTCGCCGCGACCCACGACGCGGTGATGATGGTCGAATCGGAAGCCAAGGAGCTGTCCGAGGACGTCATGCTCGGCGCCGTCATGTTCGCGCACAAGGCGTCGCAGGACGTCATCAAGGCGATCATCCGCCTCGCCGAACAGGCCGCCAAGGAGCCCTGGGAGCTCAAGGTCCAGGACGACAAGGCCGAGGTGAAGGCCAAGCTCAAGAAGCTGATCGGCAAGGATCTGGAGGCGGCCTACAAGCTGACCGACAAGCAGCAGCGCCAGACCGCGATCAACGAGGCCCGCGCCAAGGCGCGCGACGGCATGGCGGACCTGAAGGACAGCGATCCCCAGGCCTATCTCGCCAGCCTGAAGCTGGTGAAGAAGCTGGAAGCGGACATCGTCCGCACCGCGATCCTGAAGACCGGCCGCCGCATCGACGGTCGCGACACCACCACCGTCCGTCCGATCGAATCGGAAGTCCACTTCCTGCCGCGCGCGCATGGCTCCGCCCTGTTCACCCGTGGCGAGACGCAGACGATCGCGACGACGACGCTCGGTACCCGCGACGCGGAGCAGATGATCGACGGCCTCAACGGCCTGTCGTACCAGAACTTCATGCTCCACTATAACTTCCCGCCCTATTCGGTCGGTGAAGTCGGCCGCTTCGGTGCGCCGGGTCGTCGCGAAGTCGGTCACGGCAAGCTCGCCTGGCGCGCGCTGCACCCGGTGCTGCCGACCAAGGAGGAATTCCCCTACACGATCCGCGTCACCAGCGACATCACGGAGAGCAACGGCTCGTCGTCGATGGCGACGGTGTGCGGCGGTTCGCTGTCGATGATGGACGCCGGCGTGCCGCTGAAGCGCCCCGTCTCGGGCATCGCGATGGGCCTGATCCTCGAGGGCAAGGACTTCGCCGTCCTGTCGGATATCCTCGGCGACGAGGATCACCTCGGCGACATGGACTTCAAGGTCGCCGGCACCAGCGAGGGCATCACCGCGCTGCAGATGGACATCAAGATCTCCGGCATCACCGAAGAGATCATGAAGGTCGCGCTGAAGCAGGCCCACGAAGGCCGCGCGCACATCCTGGGTGAGATGGCCAAGGCACTGGGCGAAACCCGCTCGGAACTGTCGGCGCACGCACCGCGCATCGAGACCTTCACGATCGACAAGTCGAAGATCCGCGAAGTCATCGGCACCGGCGGCAAGGTGATCCGCGAGATCGTCGCCACCACCGGCGCCAAGGTCGACATCGACGACGAGGGCGTCATCAAGGTGTCGTCGTCCGACCCGACGCAGATCGAAGCCGCGATCAAGTGGATCAAGGGCCTCGTCGAGGAAGCCGAAGTCGGCAAGGTCTATGACGGCAAGGTCGTCAACCTGGTGGACTTCGGTGCGTTCGTGAACTTCATGGGTGGCAAGGACGGCCTCGTCCACGTCTCCGAGATCAAGAACGAGCGCGTCGAAAAGGTGTCGGACGTCCTTTCGGAAGGTCAGGCCGTCAAGGTCAAGGTTCTCGAGATCGATCCGCGCGGCAAGGTGCGCCTGTCGATGCGCGTCGTCGATCAGGAAACCGGCGCCGAGCTGGAAGACACCCGTCCGGCCCGCGAGCCGCGCGAGGGCGGCGACCGTGGTCCCCGCGGCCCGCGCAGCGGCGGCGGCGATCGTGACGGCGGTGGCCGCGGCGACCGTGGCCCGCGTCGCGACGGTTCCGGCCGTGACGGCGGTGGCCGTGGTCCCCGTCGCGACGGCGGCGACCGTGGTCCCCGCGGCGAGGGCGGCGATCGCGCGCCCCGCAACGGTGGCGGCAACGACGACGGCCCCGCGCCCGAGTTCGCGCCGGCCTTCCTGACCGGCGATCGCGACTGATCCTCGGCCACTGGCTGACACAGGAAGGGGTTCGGCAGCGATGCCGGACCCCTTTCGCGTTCCGGGGGGCGCCCGTGTCGACCGATGCGATACGGCCACGCCGATCGTGCCGGAATAAACGGGATTACATGGCGTTAACCGCAGGGAGCGCGCATAGCCGGTGCATGCCGGTACAGCGCGACACGTCCCCGGCGCCGACCGGTCATCCCCTGCTCGCCCGGTTGCAGCATTATGTGCGGTTCACCGGGGAGGAACGGCTGGCGCTGGAGGCGCTGTCGGCCGGTCCCGCGCTCACCGTGCGCCAGCGCCGCGATCTGGTGCGCGAGGGCGACCGGCCGCGCGGCGTCATCCTCATCCTCGACGGCTGGGCGTTCCGCTACAAGACGCTGGAGGACGGGCGGCGCCAGATCATCGCCTTCCTGCTGCCGGGCGATCTGTGCGACGCACATGGCTATATCCACCGGCATCTCGACCATTCGATCGGCGCGGTAACGCAGGTCCGCTATATCGAGGTGCCGCGCGAGCGGATCGAGGCGCTGGCGGTGCTCGGTCCCCGCCTCGCGCAGGCGCTGTGGTGGGACGCCTCGGTCACCGCGTCGATCCAGCGCGAATGGACGATCAACCTCGGCCAGCGCGACGCGATCGAACGGCTGGCGCATCTGTTCTGCGAACTCGTCTACCGCCTGCGCGCGACCGGACTGGCCGCCGGCGACCGCTGCGATATCCCGCTGACCCAGACCGATCTGGCCGAGGCGACCGGCATGACCCCCGTCCACGTCAACCGCATGGTGCAGGATCTGCGCGCGCGCGGGCTGATCCGCTGGAAGGGTCATGATTTCGAGATGCTCGATCTTGCCGGCCTGTGCTCGGTCGCGATGTTCAATCCCGGCTATCTCCATCTCGATCACGAAGGGCGCCTGCTCGACGCCGCTGGCTGACCTGCCGCGGACATTGATCCAATTAAGCGAAGTGCGCGGATCATTTCGTTACAAGGCAGAGGCTTGCGACGCGTCGCCCGTTGGCAGCAAGCTGGTGTTCATCATGGATCCCGAGTCATGCCGACATCTGCCGACCTCGTTTTCTACCGCCGCCGCGAACAGCAGGAGCGCGAGCTCGCGGCCCGCGCCCGCCATCCGGAGGGGCGCTGCGTCCACCTCGAACTGGCAGGCTGCTATGCCCGCATGATCGAGGAAATGGAGGCCGGCCCCGACTCCGGTCCGGCGCTGCACATGCCGCTGTCCGGCTAGCGCCGTTCCGATCCGCGCCTGACGGCACCGATCGGATCGTCCTACGTCGGCTGGCGACCGTCGCCCGTCGATCGCGGAAAGCCGATCTGTCGCAACCATGCCGCCGCCAGCACCGGCCATGCCGACACCGGCAGGCCGACCGTGTCCAGCGCGAAGCCGTGCGGCGCATCGGCGAAGACGTGCAACTCCGCGGCACCCCCGACCGCCAGCCACGCCGCGTGCAGGCGGTGCGCATTCTCCACCGGCACGACGGGATCGTTGCCGGCATAGACGATGAACGCCGGCGGCGGCGCGGGCAGCAATTGCGCGTCGGGCTGGAGCGCGTCGTACAGCGCCTGTTTCTCGACCGGCGGCAGCGGCGGCTTGTCGGCGACGATCGTCCGCCCCGCGGCGTTGGTCGAGATGGGCGCATAGCCGATGACCATCGCGTCGGGCCGGTCGGGCGCCGCGCCGGGCCAGTCGGCGGGGCGTGCCGCGGCAAGACAGGCGGCGAGATGCCCGCCCGACGACAGGCCGACGACGCCGACCGCATCGAACCCCGCCGCCCGGATCATGCGCAGCGCCTCACCCGCATCGTCCAGCGGCGCGGCCGGGCCGTGCCGCGCATCCGGAAAGCGATGGATCAGCACGAACGCCGCATAGCCCAGCGTATTGAGCCAGCGCGCGACCTGCACCCCCTCCCGCCCCGCCATCAGCGCGACGTACCCGCCGCCGCCCAGCACCAGCATCGCCGCGCCATTGGGTACGGCGGGGCGGAATGCGAGCAGCACCGGTTGCGCGACCGCGCTCACCACCGCCTGATCGTCGCTACGATCCGGCTCGAACGTCACGCCGCCGTCGACCAGCGTTTCGCCCCGCAGCGGCAGCACCGCATCCGCGCCCAGCATCAGCATCCCGGTGTCGCTCCATCGAACGAGGAATGGCCCGCGACGCAGGGGTGCGTCGGATAGGCCTCGCCATCCAGCTCGGTCGCCTCGCGCACCACCGACAGCCGGTCGCCATCGTCGCGCATCTCGTACAGCTTGCCGAGCGCATGGTTGAACGGGCGGTGCAGGATCATCATCAGTCGCCCGTCGAAGGCGCGGAACAGCATGCCATGGCCGCTGTCGCGCTCCACCAGCGTGCCGAGCTGCTCCCACGGCCCCGCGATCCCGCCGGACACCGAGCGCGCCTGCGCCTCGACATAGCCCTTCCTGCCGTAACTCGACCACAGCATCAGCAACTTGCCGGTCCGGCTGCGATACAGTTCGGGGCCATCGGTGACGTAGACCGTGTCGCCGTCCGGCTGTTTCTGCCCGACCGCCCAGGGGGCGTCGCTCGCCTTGAACAGGGTAAGCGGCGGACCGGCGGCAGCGAGGTCGTCCGTCAGCGGCACCGCCTCCATCGTGCCGACGCCGGTCTGCCACCATTCGTGCGCATAGACGAGCCACGGCCTGCCCTTCGGATCGACATAGAGCGATCCGTCGAGCGTCATCCGGTCGGCCGCGACGATCGGTTCGCCGCCGCGCACCAGCCGGTACGGCCCGTCGATCCGGTCCGCCACCGCCAGCATTGTGCCGCGGCGATAGGTCGCCCGCTTGCCGCTTTTGCCCAGGGTCGCGGCGGGATCGTGAAAGGTGGTGAAGAGGTAGTATTTCCCCTTCCACGCATGCACCTCGGGCGCCCAGCTGCCCGCCTTCGCCCATGTGTTGGGCGGCAGCGCGAAGACCAGCTTCGGCCGGGTCCAGTGCTTCAGGTCGCGGCTGGCGTACATCATCGTGCCGAGCCGGGTGTCGCCGGTCATCGCCGCTTCGTTGCGGGTGAACAGATAATAGGTGCGGCTCGCGGTGTCGGCGACGATCCACGGATCGTGCAGGTGCATCGCGGTCATCACCAGCGGCGCCTCCGCCGCGGGCCGCACCGGCGCCGCGCCGGTGAATGCCAGCAGCGCGGCGGCGAGCGCCAGCCGGATCACGCCGCCGGGCCCGTCATGCGATGCTGTTGCCGTAGCCAATCACGATTGTCGCGATCAGCAGCAGCGCGACGCCGCCCCAGACGATGCCCTTGATCCGCACGCCGACGTCCTTCCATTCGCGGAAGGCGAAGCCCCAGAGCGTGCCGAAGATGATGATCGACGCCATGTGCAGCGTCCAGCTGGAGAAGCCGAGCCGCCCCATCTGGCTCTCCCCCATCGTGTAGAAGAAGAACTGGAAGTACCAGGTGACGCCCGCCAGCGCGCTGAGCACGTAGTTGCGCAGCAGCGGCGGGCGTTCGATGCCGGGCTTTGTCCGCCCCAGCCATTCCGCGCCGCTGCGGTTGCGGACGACGAGGATCGAGCACCAGACCAGATTGGTGACGAGCCCGCCGAACATGACGAGGCACAGCACCGGCAGTCCGGTCCACAGCGGCCCGGTGCCGGCGGCGGCGGACAGGCCCTTGATCGGCTCGCCCGCGGCGAGGCCGAAGGCGAAGCAGGCGGACATGATGCCGGCGAAGATCGCGACCGCGATGCCCTTCCTGAAGTTGAATTCGGCGACCACCGCGGCCTTCTGTTCGGGGCTGAGCAGCGCGTCCTTCTGCGCACCGGCGATGGCGACGACGACGATGCCGAGCACCGTCAGGCCGATCCCCGCGAGCACGATATTGCCCGACGTGGTCGCCAGCAGCTTTGCGTGGAATTCGCCGGTGAACAGCGGCGGGATCAGCGTGCCGAACACGGTGCACAACCCCAGCACCACCGCCATGCCCAGGCTCAGCCCGAGATAGCGCATGACGAGGCCATAGCCGAGGCCGCCGAAGCCCCACAGCAGCCCGAACAGGATCGGCCACCAGAAGGCCGGCGCCGGCGCACTGCCGAGCACGCCGAGCAGGTCGTTGGTTTGGAGCGACGCGAAGAACCATGGCGCGAACACCCAGGAGAAGATGCCCCCGGTCAGCCAGTAGATCTCCCACGACCAGCGCTTCACGCCGCGATAGGGAACGTAGAAGCTGGCGGAGGCGAGCCCGCCCAGCCAGTGATACATTACGCCGAGCAGCGGATTGGGGGTCATGGATTCAGTCCCAGTCGATAGAGGCGGTTCGCGTTGCGACCGAACAGGTCGCGGCGCTCGGCATCGGAAAAATCGGCGGCGATGGCGTGGTAGGTTTCGAGATAGCGGTCGATCGGCGCGAACAGCGTGTCCGTCGGCGCATCGCTCGCGAACAGGCAGCGGTCGGGACCGAACAGGTCGATCGCCTCCAGCAGGATCGGCCGCACCCGCTCGAACGTCCAGTCGCGCCAGATGAAGCCGAGGCCCGACAGCTTGACCGCGACGTGCGGCAGCGCGGCGAGCGCGCGCATCCCGTGGCGCCAGTCGGCGAGGCCATCGGGATCGCTCATCACCGGCATGCCGAGGTGGTTGACGATCACCGGCACGTCGGGATGGCGCGCGAACAGCGGCACCAGCCCGGGCATCTGCCCCGGATAGCATTGCAGGTCGAACGACAGGCGATGCGTCGCCAGCCGCGCGAACCCCGCCTGCCACGCCTCGTCGCGAGTCAGGTCGCGGGGCGTGTAGGTCCGCTGCGCGTCGGCGTGCCAGTTGACGATCTGGCGGATGCCGCGGACGCGGGGATGCGCGGCGTGCTGCGCCAGCAGCGCGTCCGCGCCCGGATCGGCGAAATCGGCATAAGCGACGATGCCGGTCGGCAGGCCGGTGTCGGTGGCGAGGCCCTCCAGCCATTCGGTTTCGCGCAGGGAGTGTGCCGCATCCGCGCCGGCATCGATATGCACCGCGCCGACGACGTTCCAGCGGGCGAGCGCGGCGCGATAGTCGGCGACGCTGTAATTGCGCGCGATCGCCTCGGCGCTGCCGTTGGGGCCGTCGCCGTCGAACGGCGGGGTCAGCCACGGATAGCGGATGTGGTTCAGGTCCCACAGGTGGATGTGGGCATCGACGAACGGGATCGCGGTCATCCGTCTCTCCGGCAAAGGCCCGCGCCGTCTCGTGCCGGACGGCTGCGGAATATGGAAAACACCGCGTTCCGCCCTGCCCTCACCCTTCGCCGGCTTCGCCGCCTTTCCCTCTCCCATCGGGGAGAGGGAGGGCGCCGCGCCAGCGGCGGAAGGGTGAGGACGGGCGGAAACGTCAGTAGGTCGTCCGCCCCCCGGACGTGTCGAACACCGACGCCGTCGTGAAGCTGCATTCCTCGCTCGCCATGAAGCAGACCATCGCGGTCGATTCGTGCACCTCGCCGAGGCGGCCCATCGGGATCTTGGAGCGCATGTAGTCGACCTGGCTCTGCGGCAATTGCTCGAGGATCGGGCTTTCGAACGTCGCCGGGGTCAGTGCGTTGGCGATCACCCCCTTGCCCGCCAGTTCCTTGCCGAGGCTCTTGGTGAAGCCGATCACGCCCGCCTTGGTCGCGGAATAGGCCGACGCATTGGGATTGCCCTCCTTGCCCGCAACCGAGGCGACGTTGACGATCCGCCCGTAGCCGTTCGCCAGCATCGCCGGCACGATCGCCCGGTTGCAATAGAACAACCCGTTGAGGTTGACGCCGACGACCTTGAGCCAGTTGTCGATCGGAAATTCGTGGACCGGCACCGTCGCACCGGTGATCCCGGCCGAGCAGACCAGCACGTCGACCTTGCCGAGCGCCGCCAGCGTGTCCGCCGCCGCCTGCGCCACCGCATCCGCGTCGGACACGTCGAGCGCGGCGACGTGCGCCGCGCCGATCTCGTCCTTCGCCGCCGCCAGTGCGTCGGCGTTGAGGTCCCACAGCGCGACCGTGCCGCCCTCGGCGACGATGCGCTTCGCGACATCCTTGCCCAGACCCGAAGCGCCACCGGTAATCACCGCGTGGCGCCCCTCGAACCGTCCCGCGAAGGTCATGCCGCGGTTCCGGTCCAGGCGACGAAGTCCTGGCGCTGCTGCCCGAGCTTCTCGATGCCGAGTTCGACGACGTCGCCGGCCTTCAGATACCAGGGCTCGGGCTTCTGGCCGAGGCCGACGCCCGGCGGCGTGCCGGTGGTGATGATGTCGCCGGGCAGCAGCGTCATCAGCTTCGAGACATAGGCGACGATCTCGGCGACGCCGAAGATCATCGTCGCCGTGCTGCCGTCCTGCACGCGCTTGCCGTTGACCGACAGCCACATCGACAGCGCCTGCGGATCGCCGACCTCGTCGCTGGTGACCAGCCACGGGCCGACCGGACCGAAGGTCGGGAAGCCCTTGCCCTTGTCCCACGTCGGCCCGCGCTCGGTCTGCCAGTGCCGCTCGGACACGTCGTTGACGACGATGAAGCCCGCGACGTGGCGCAGCGCATCGGCTTCCGACACGTTGTTGGCGGCGGTGCCGATGACGATGCCGAGTTCGACCTCCCAGTCGGTCTTGAGCGAATCCTTCGGGATCGTCACCGGATCGTTCGGCCCCTGCAGGCACGAGATCCACTTGTTGAACACGACCGGCTCGCCGGGGATCGGCAGGTTCGATTCGGCGGCGTGGTCGGCATAGTTGAGGCCGATCGCGACGAACTGGCGGGTGCCGCTGAACGGCACGCCGTAGCGCGGATCACCCTCGACCACCGGCAGGTCGTCGACCGGCAGCGCGGCGAGGCGCGCCAGCCCCTCGGGCGACAGCTCGGCGGGCGAGATGTCGGCGACATGCGCGGACAGGTCGCGGATGCGCCCCTGTGCGTCGATCAGGCCGGGCTTCTCGGCGCCCGGCTGGCCAAAACGGCAAAGCTTCATGGGGAGGATCTTTCTCGAAGGATCAGTGGGTGTAGGGACGGTGCATCGCGATCTCGCGGTTCAGCTCGACGCCGAAGCCGGGCGCGTCGAGCGCGCTCGCCTTCAGCCGTCCGTTCTGCGGCACCGGCTCGCCGATCAGCTGCGGATGGAACATCGGCACCACCTCGGTCGGGCCGGGGTGCATCATCAGATATTCCGCGAACGGCGAATTGTGGCGCGTGATGACGAAGTGATAGCTGTAGACCGACGATCCGTGCGGCACGACCATCTTGCCGTGCGCATCGGCGAGCGCGCTGATCTTCAACAATTCAGTGACGCCGCCGCACCAGCCCACGTCCGGCTGGATGATGTCGCAGCAGTCCATCTCCATCAGCATGCGGAAGCCCCAGCGCGTCGCCTCATGCTCGCCGGTGGTGACCAGCATGCCCTTGGGCACGTTCTTCTTCAGCTGCGCATAGCCCCAGTAATCGTCGGGGCTGATCGCCTCCTCGATCCACTTCAGGTCGTAGTCGTGCGCGGCGATGGCGAGGCGGGTGGCATAGTCGACGTCGAGCGCCATCCAGCAATCCCACATCAGCCAGAAATCCGGCCCGCATTTTTCCCGCATGTCGGCGAGCTCGGCGATATTCTTCTTCAGGCCCTCGATCCCCTCGGCGGGGCCGTGGTGCAGCGGCATCTTGCCGCCGATGAAGCCGAATTCCTTCGCCTTGTCGGGCCGCGCGCCGGTCGCGTAGAATTGCAGCTCGTCGCGCACCGCGCCGCCGAGCAGGTGATAGACCGGCTCCTGCCGCAGCTTGCCGATGAGGTCCCACAGCGCGAGGTCGACACCGGAGATGGCGTTGATGACCAGACCCTTGCGCCCGTAATATTGGGTCGAGAAGTACATCTGGTCCCAGATCTTCTCGTATTCGGTCGGGCTGCGCCCCTCGAGGAAGCGGGCGAGATGCTTTTCGACGATGTAGCAGGCGGGCTCGCCGCCGGTCGTCACCGCGAAGCCGATCGTGCCGTCCTCCGCCTCGATCTCGACCACCAACGTGCCGAGCACGTTGATGCCGAAGCTCTGCCGCGACTGGCGGTATTCGGGGTAACGCGACATCGGCGTCGCGATGTGGTTGTCGATCCAATGGCCTTCGCCCTGGTCGTGGTAATCGGCACCGCCGCCGCGCACCGTAAAGGCGCGGACATGCTTGATCTTGGGCAAGGACACGATTCCCACGCGAAACTCCCGTTTGTCGCCAGTATCAGTCCCGGGCCGGACACCGCCGATGGCGGTACGAGCATCCCTCCCGAGCTTGTTACTTTTTTCACTTTATGGGATAGCTCGTTACGTGATGAGAAAAGCCGCGTCAAACGGAGACTCGGGACAGGTGAGGAAAACGAGCTTGAGCCGACGATCGCCACCGTCCCTGCGCCCGCCAGAGCGCCGTCCCTGCCGGAAGGGCGGACGATGACCGCCCCCCGCGTCGCGCTGTTCGTCACCTGCCTCGTCGACCTGATCCGCCCGCAGATCGGCTTCGCCGCGATCACCGCGCTGGAAGCCGCGGGTTGCGAGGTGATCGTGCCCGAAGCGCAGACCTGCTGCGGCCAGCCCGCGCTCAATTCGGGCGACCGCAAAACCGCCGAGGACCTCGCCCGCCGCGCCATCGCCGCGCTCGAGCCCTACGATCATGTCGTCATCCCGTCGGGCAGCTGCGCCGCAACGATCCGCGTCCATTATCCCGAGATCCTCGACCATGACGCGACATGGGGACCGCGCGCCACCGCGCTGGCGGCGAAGACGTGGGAGATCATGGCCTATCTCGACGAGGTGCGCGGCTGGAAACCCGAGGGCGTCGCTTTGCCCGCCACCGCCACCTATCACGACAGCTGTTCGGGCCTGCGCGAACTCGGCATCAAGCGCCAGCCGCGCCGCCTGCTCGCGGCGGTCGACGGCCTTGCGCTGACACCGCTCGACGGCGCGGAAACCTGCTGCGGCTTCGGCGGCACCTTCTGCGTCAAATATCCCGCCATTTCGAACGCGATCGTCGCGGAGAAGGCGAGCGCGATCGACGCGACCGGCGCCGACCTGCTGCTCGCGGGCGATCTCGGCTGCCTGATGAACATGGCGGGCAAACTGCACCGCGAGGGATCGCCGGTGCGCGCCTTCCACGCGATCGAGCTGATCGCCGGCATGGGCGACGGCCCCGCGATCGGGGAAGATTCATGAGCTTCGCCGCCCGCGTCGACGAGGCGCTCGCCGACCGCAACCTCAAGCTCGCGGTCGAACGCACCGCCGGCACCGCCGAGGCGAAGCGCACGATCGCGGTCGACGCCTTCCCCGATTTCGACGCCGCGCGCGACCGCGCCGCCGCAATCAAGGACCATGTCGTCGCCAACCTCGGCTTCTACCTCGAACGGTTCGAGGCGAACGCCACCGCCGCCGGTGCGACGGTGCATTGGGCGCGCACCGCGCAGGAGGCGTGCGACATCGTCATACGACTGTGCACGGCGGCGGGGGCGAAGAGCGTCGCGCGCTCCAAGTCGATGCTCGGCGAAGAGATCGGCCTGCCCCATGCGCTCGCCGAGGCGGGGATCGGCCGGATCGAGACCGACCTTGCCGAACATATCATCCAGCTGAGCGGCGAGCGTCCGTCGCACATCATCTGGCCGGCGATGCACAAGACGCGCGAACAGGTGTCGGCGCTGTTCAAGGCGAGCCATCGCGCGCCGCACGAGGAGGAGACCATCGCCGCGATGGCGGAAAGCGCGCGGCGCCACCTGCGCGAGGGCATGCTCGCCGCCGATGTCGGCATCTCCGGCGCCAACTTCCTCGTCGCCGATACCGGCGCGGTCTGCACCGTCACCAACGAGGGCAATGCCGAGCTGTCGCTGGTGCCGCCGCGCATGCATATCGTCACCGCGGGGATCGAGAAGATCGTCCCCTCGACCGGCCATGCCGTCCATATGCTGCGCATGCTGTCGCGATCGGCGACCGGCGCGCCGCTGAGCCAGTATACCACCTTCTACACCGGCCCGAAGCGCGCGGGCGACCGCGACGGGCCGGAAGAGATGCACATCGTGCTGGTCGACAACGGCCGCACGACGATGCGCGAGGAGGGGCTGGCCGAGATGCTGCGCTGCATCCGCTGCGGCGCCTGCATGAACCATTGCGTCGTGTTCCGGCAGATCGGCGGCCACGCCTATGGCGGCACCTATCCCGGCCCGATGGGCGCGGTGCTCACCCCCGCGTTCGACGGGCTGAAACAGTCGCGCGACCTGCCCAACGCCTGTACGCTCAACGGCAAATGCCAGGAGGTCTGCCCGGTGCGCATCCCGCTGCCGACGCTGCTGCGCGGCTGGCGCGAGAAGAGCTGGCGCGAGGGGCTGGAGCCCGCCTCGCTGCGATCGGGCCTCGGCGCCTGGGCGTGGTTCGCGCGCCGGCCGCGGCTGTACCGCGCCGCGACCGCCGCGGCGCTCCGGTCGATGCGGATGATGGGGCGGACCGGCTGGCTGACCCGGCTGCCGCTCGCCGGCGGCTGGACCAGGTACCGCGACATGCCCAGACCCGCCGCGGAGAGCTTCATGGCGCAATATCGCAAGGGGCGTCGCTCATGACCGCGCGCGAGGCGATCCTCGCCCGGCTCGGCGGCACCGCCACGCCCGCGGCGATCGACGGCACCGCGGCGACGCTGCTGGTCGCGCCCGAACGCCCGCCGGTCGACCCGGCCGCGCTGGAGGAGACGTTTCTCGCCCGGCTGACGCTGCCGAGCGTCGCCGCGACCGTCGACCGCATCGCCGACATGGCGGAACTGCCCGCGGCGATCGCCCGCTATTGCGCCGGTCAGGGCCTCGCGCAGACGCTCTGCGTGCCGCCCGATCCGCGCCTGTCCGGCTGCGACTGGACCGGCTTCACGCTGCACGACAGCGCCGCACCCGACGAGCCGGCCGCGCTCGCCATCGCGCGCTGCGGGGTCGCCGAGACCGGCAGCCTCGTCTTCGAGACCGCACCGGACGCGCCGATGCTGCCCAATTTCCTTGCGCTCCATCATATCGTCGTGGTGCCGGCGGTGGTGGCGTATCTGGAGGATGCGATGCTCGCCGGCCGCCACCCGCGCGCGCATTACTGGGTCACCGGCGTGTCGGGCACGACCGATATCGAGGGCACCTATGTGCGCGGCGCGCACGGGCCCCGCTTCCTCCACGTCATCCGTCTGGCCTGACGGACGCTGCCGTTCCGCCCGTTTGTACGTTATCGGTTGCGGTTACGGCCGATTCGGGCAACGCGGAACGGCCGTCTGGGAGAGACCGTGAAGTGACCACCACCGCCATTGTGCGCCGGCCCGCCGCCGAGGATGCGCCCGAGGAAAGCCGCGCCGCCAAGGCCGGCACGCAGACGCTGGATCGCGGGCTCGACCTGCTCGAGCTCGCCGTGCAGGAGCCGGCGACCGTCATCCAGCTGGCGGAGCGCAGCGGCCTGTCGCGCGCCATCGCCTATCGCCTCGTCGGGTCGCTCGCCTCGCGCGGGTTCCTCGCGATGGGGCCGAACAACCAGGTCCGCGGCGGCCGCCTGCTGCTGCGCCTGCGCCATCTGGTGCAGGACCAGACCGACCTCGTCGCGCTCGCCCGGCCGCAGCTGGAATGGCTGGCGCAGGAAAGCGGGATGAGCGCGTTCATGGGGCGGCGCGAGGGCGACGAATCGGTGCATATGCTGCGCGTCCCCGGGCGCGAGCGCGTCGCCGTCACCACCCAGCCCGGCACCCGCCGCCGGCTCGGCGAGACCGGGCTCGGCAAGGCCCTGCTGCTCGACGATGGCGAGGGATCGTGGCGCCGCCTGTTCGGGCAGGTCGACGCGCCCCATCGCCGCCCCGACTGGCTGGCGGAAATGACCGCGGCGGCGGCGCGCGGCGTCGTGCTGCAATGCGGCCCCGCCCCCGATCACATCCATTCGGTCGCCGCGCCGGTCCGCGACGCCGCCGGCGGCATCGTCGCCGCGATCAACGTCGCCGCCGCCGCGCCCTATCTGGATGCGGACCGCATGCAGGAGCTGGTGCCCCTGCTGCGCACCGCCGCCGCGGAGATCGGCGCCGCGCTGGGCCGCGAAGGCGCCGCGGGTTGACCGCGTCCGGCGGGATTCCCCGATCATGAACCGCCTGTCCCCCGACGCGGACGACGCGCGGTTCATCCGTCGCGTCCTCTACGTCCTCGTCATCGCCGCGGTGGCGGCGGCGCTGTTCAAGGCGGGCAACCTGCTGATCCTCGCCTTCGGCGCGATGCTGGGCGCGATCGCGATCCATGCGCTCGCCGATTTGTATCGCGACCATCTGCGCGTCCCCGAAAAGGCGTCGCTCGGCCTCGGCATGGCGACCGCCTTCGGCATCGTCGGCTTTCTCGTCTGGCTGTTCGGCGTCCAGTTCCGCGAGCAGGTTAACGTGCTCGTCACGCAGCTGCCGACCCTGCTCGACCAGCTCGCCGCCTGGGCATCGCAAAGCCCGGTCGGCGCCAAGATCGTCGATGCGGTGCAACAGGCCTATGCGGGATCGAAGGTCGCGCAGGACGTCGGCGGCCTCGTCACCGGCGCCGGCGAGCTGCTGCTCAACTGCATCCTGCTGCTGGTCGCCGCGGCTTTCTTCGCCGCCGATCCCGGCATCTACCAGCGCGGCTTCCTGTTCCTGATCCCGCCGACCAAGCGCCCCGCGATCGAGGACGCGCTGTTCGACGTCGGGTCGACGTTGCGGCTGTGGCTGCGTTCGTCGCTGATCCTGATGACCAGCATGGGGGTGCTGATCGGGCTCGGCCTGTGGATATCCGGCGTGCCGTCCGCCGCCGCACTCGGGCTGCTCGCCGGCCTGTCGGAGTTCATTCCCTATATCGGCCCGACCGCGGCGATGGTCCCGGCGCTCGGCCTCGCCGCGACGCAGGGGACGGGGCCGCTGATCGGCACGCTCGTCACCTATGCGCTCGTCCGCCTGATCCAGACCAACTTCATCACCCCCTACGTCCAGGCCCGCGTCATCTCGATCCCGCCGGCGATCACCGTCTTCGCGATCATCGGCATCGGCGTGATCTTCGGCATCTTCGGCCTGTTCTTCTCCGCCGCTTTGCTGGTGGTGATCTTCACGCTCGTGCGCAGCCTGTACCTGCGCGAGGTGCTGGGCGAGGACATCCCGCGCAGCCGCCACCAGACGCTGCTCGGCCCCGACCTGACGCCGCACGATCCGGAGGCGTGATTCGCGGCCCGACTCGCCGGAAACCCTCGATTAAACCCAAATTAACCTTTTGCCTTCAGATGTTCTTTGGTTAATGAATCTCGGCCAGCCGCGAGCAGGGGTGCTTGCGGTCTCGCCAACAGGGGACTTCGCGATGCGGGTGTTGTTGATCGAGGACGAGCCGACCACGGCCAAGGCGATCGAGCTGATGCTCGGGACCGAAGGCTTCAACTGCTACACCACCGACCTCGGCGAAGAGGGTCTCGATCTCGGGAAACTCTACGACTACGACATCATCCTGCTCGACCTCAACCTGCCCGACATGCACGGTTACGACGTCCTCAAGAAACTGCGCGTCGCGCGCGTGTCGACCCCGGTGCTGATCCTGTCGGGGATCAACGAGATGGACAGCAAGGTGCGCAGCTTCGGCTTCGGCGCCGACGATTACGTCACCAAGCCGTTCCACCGCGAGGAACTGATCGCGCGTATCCACGCCGTCGTCCGCCGCTCCAAGGGCCACAGCCAGTCGGTCATCCGCACCGGCAAGCTGGCGGTCAACCTCGATGCCAAGACGGTCGAGGTCGACGGCAGCCGCGTCCACCTGACCGGCAAGGAATATGCGATGCTGGAGCTGCTGTCGCTACGCAAGGGCACGACGCTGACCAAGGAAATGTTCCTCAACCACCTGTACGGCGGGATGGACGAGCCGGAACTCAAGATCATCGACGTCTTCATCTGCAAGCTGCGCAAGAAACTCAGCCTCGCCTGCGAGGGCGAGAATTACATCGAGACCGTCTGGGGCCGCGGCTATGTGCTTCGCGAGCCAGAGGAAATTACCGCGGTCGCCTGATCGCCACACATCTTCCCCGAGTATCGGGAAAGAGGCCGCGACATCGGGGGGTGTCGCGGCCTTTGTTGTGATTCCGCCAGCCGGATCATGCACGTACGTCATTGACGTTTTCTTATGACCATTGTGGACATAAGATCCGGACCCGAGGCAAGGGATACGGATCATGGTCGACCATCGCGCATCGCCCGCGCCTGCGGGCGGGACGGGCATAGCGCACAGCCGGCGCGGCAGCGTGATGGTGATGTTCGCGCTGTTCCTGACCGTGCTGGCCGGTGCGACCTCGTTCGCGCTCGACCTGTCGAACCTCTATCTGGTCCGCCAGGAACGCCAGATGGTCAGCGATCTGGCGGTGCTGGGCGCGACCAGCACGGCCGCGCCGATCGCCGGATCGGTGCCGTCGGCGACCGCGCTGGCGACGGCCCGGGCGATCGTCGCCGCCAACGGCCTCGATGCCGGCGCCACGACCCTGACGGTGACGCCATCGCCGGCGCGCAGCGGGGCACAGGCGCTGAAGGCGACGATCGGCGCGCCGGTGGCGCTGCCGATCGGCCTGCTGTCGCTCGGCAGGCCGCCGACCGTCAACGTCGCCTCCTGGGCCGAACCGTCCGGCACCGGCGCCTGCTTCCGGTCGCAATACGGCCCGACCAACATCTACAACAATGCGGTCGTCACCGCCCCCGCCTGCACGGCCGAGGCCAAGACCTTCTTCTATTCCTGCGGCAAGTCGCAGACCGTGCTCGCCAATGTCGCGACCGGCTATACGCCGCTATCCGAAGCGCCCTATCTCTGTCCGACGGCGAGCCTCCAGCCCAATGCCGCGGGCTTCGATTATAGCGCGACCGTCACCGACACGATCGCCGGCACCGCCCCGGTCACCGGCATGCTGGCCCATCTCGACGCGATGGCGGGCGGCTGGCCCTATGGCACGCGATCCCCGGTGCGGCCGTCGATCCCCGCCGGCACGACGACGAGCCCGTCCTATAGCGGCCAGACCGCCACGATCGCCGCGAACGCGCGTCTCGGGTCGTTGACCGTGTCCAATTCCAGCCTGTCGTTCCAGGGTGGCGGCGCCGATCCGCGATGCACGGCGCCGACCACGATCGCCGCGACGCTGACGCTGAGCGGCACCAATTTGCTGACCTTCGGCTCGGGTTGCTACGTCTTCGGGGCCGCGGTCAATGCGGCGACGGGGTCGACCAGCAGCCTCGCGGTCGCCCCGGGCGCGTCGGTGGTGTTCGTCTTCGCGGGCGGCACGCTGACCGTTGCCAGCGGCGCGACGCTGGTGTTCGGCGATGCTGCCGTCTATGTGAACGGTGGATCGATCGCCAATTACGGCACCCGCCTGTCGTTCGGCAACGGCCCCTTCTACCTGTGGGGCGGCACGATCTACAATGTGCTGGCTACATCGACGCTGACCTTCGGCAACGGGCCCTTCTATTTCTACGGCGGCAGCGTCTCGAACATCGGGACGATGACGCTGGGCAACGGGCCGTTCGACTTCCAGGGCGGTTCGCTCGCGCTTATTTCGGGATCGACGACCAGTTTCGGGGTCGGCGACATGAGCTTCTACGGCGGCACCGTGATCGCGGGGGGCAAGTCGGTCACCTTCGGCGCGGGGGGATCGGCGACCACCGGGTCCGGCACGGTCGCGATGCATGGCGGGTCGTTCGCGTTGACGGCGGATTCGCTGACCGCGATCGGCACCAGCTTCGGCTTCAAGGGCGGCACGCTCAGCCTGCTCGGGATCGGCACGATCAAGGCGACCGCGCCGACCGACGCCAACCCGAGGCTCGGCTATCGCAACCTGCTGTTCGCGGTGTGGGGCGGCGCGTTCAACCTGTACCAGTCCGGGGGACAGAGCGATACGATGTCGGGGCTGGTCTATGCGCCGGCCACCAACGCGTCGATCTACGGATCGCAGACGATCACGCCGCCGCCGGGGGGCTGTTTCGGCGTGGTGTCCGGCGTGCTCGACATCTACCAGAATGCAACGATCAATGGCGCGCCCTGTGCCGGCCTGACCGGCAATACCGCCGGGCGCGCGGTGCTGGTGCAATGACGACGCCGCGTGCCACGTCCTCCATGCGGCTGGCGGCCGACCGCCGGGGCGTCGCGCTGATCGAATTCGCGCTGGTGCTGCCGCCGCTGCTGCTGCTCGTCGCGCTGATCGTCGATATCGGCTTTGCCTATAACGCCCGCCTCAACACGCTGCGCGGCGTCAGCGCCGGCGCGATGTACGCCTTCGAGAATGGCGGCGACGTCGATGCCGACAGCGCGGAGGCGTTCCGCCAGACGATCGCCACCATCGTCCAGCAGGGCGCGGGCGCGACCGCGCCGACCGTGACGGTGCTGGTCAACAACGTCGCCGGGCCGGGCGCCGCCGACGGTTATTACTGCACCAGCGGCACCCCGACCCAATGGCGCTCGACCGGCATGACGCGCAGCGCCTGCGGGGACGGCACGATGTCGGCCAAGTTCGTGACCATCCGCACCACGGGGACGCCCGTCGCGATCATCCCCGTCGCCGCGATCGGCGCGCGCCTGTTCCCGCTGACCGAAACCGTAGTGGTGCGGGCGAAATGATCCGCTGCCTGTCGCGTGACATCAAAGGAGCGACCATCGTCGAATTCGCGCTGGTCGCGCCGGTCTTCTGCGCGATCGCGCTGATGATCGTGCAGGCGGGGATCGCATTCCAGCGCTGGAATGCGATGCAGTCCACCGCGCATACCGTCGCCCGCTGCCTCGCGATCGCCTCGCCGCGCTGCACGGTCCCGGCGTCGGGCAGCGGCGTCGATCACGCCATCGCCTATACGCTGCAGGTCGCCGCCGCCAACGGGATCGGCATGGTGACCGCCGACCGGGTGCGGACCGAAACGACGGCACCGATCGGCGGCCTGATCTACAAGCAGGTGTCGATCACGCTGCCCGTCTCGATCCTCGGCATCGGCTTCACCCTGCAGGCCAGCGACCGCTTTCCGCAGGTCTAGGGTCGATCGACATTCAGCCCTGACGGCCTGCAAACGGCGGTTTCGCGCGCTTCCGGTGCTCACGTACCGAAAGTACGCTGCGCTCCGGGTCACGCAAAACCACCGTTTTCGGCACGTCATCATCTGAATGGCCATCGGCCCTAGAAAGGGTCCCGCGCCGGTTCGAACACCGACCAGCCGGTGCGCTGCACCAGCCGCTCGAGCGCCAGCGTGCCGAGCTGCGAATTGCCGCGGGCGTTCAGGCCGGGCGACCAGACCGCGATGCTCGCCCGTCCCGGCACCACCGCGAGGATGCCGCCGCCCACCCCGGATTTGCCCGGCAGGCCGACGCGGAAGGCAAATTCGCCCGAGCCGTCGTAATGGCCGCAGGTCAGCATCAGCGCATTGATCCGCCGCGCCCGCTGCGCCGACACGATCCGCCGCCCGGTCGTCGGCAGCATGCCGTCGGCCATCAGATAGCGGCCGGCGAGCGCCAGCTGGCGACAGCTCATCGCCAGCGCGCATTGGTGGAAATAGACGCCCAGCGTCCGTTCGACGTCATGCCGGATATTGTCGAACGATCGCATGTAGCTCGCCAGCGCGCGGTTGCGATCACCGGTCGCCAGCTCCGCCTCCGCCACCGCGCGGTCGATGACGATATCCTCGTCGTCGGTCAGCATCCGGACGAAGCGCAGGATCTCGCCGATCGCTTCGCGCGGCTGGTGCTGGCCGAGCAGCACGTCGGCGACGACGATCGCACCCGCGTTGATGAACGGATTGCGCGGGATGCCGTGTTCGAATTCGAGCTGGACGATCGAATTGAACGCGCTGCCCGACGGCTCGCGCCCGACGCGTTGCCACAATTGGTCGCCGACATGGCCCAGTGCCAGCGTCAGCGCGAACACCTTGCTGATCGACTGGATGGAAAACGCCTCCTCGGCATCCCCGGCCAGATGGCAGCTGCCGTCGGCCTCGATCACCGCCATGCCGAACCGGGCGGGATCGACGCAGGCAAGCGGCGGGATGTAATCCGCCGGCGTGCCGCGATCGGGCGCCGCGGCCATTTCCGCGGCGATCTCGGCGACGATCGCGGAAAGGTCTATTTCCGCTCCCACACCTTCTCGCCTCCGACCCACGTCTCCTGCACCTTGGTTGCGCGCAGGTCGGCGGGCGAGGCGAGCAACGGATCGCGATCGACGACGATGAAATCGGCGCGCAGCCCCGGTGCGAGGCGGCCGATGCGATCCTCGGCAAAGCCGGCATAGGCCGCGCCGCCGGTGAACGCCCACCACGCCTGTTCGCGCGTCACCGCCTCTTCGGGGCGCCAGCCGCCGAACGGCTGGCCGTCGGCGTCCTGACGGGTGAAGGCCGCGGCCCAGCCCGCCCAGGGATCGGGCTTCTCGACCGGAAAGTCGGACCCGAACGCGAGCTTCGCGCCATTCTTAAGCATCGACGCCCAGGCATAGGCCCCCGCCAGCCGCTGCGGCCCGAGCCGCGCCTCCGCCATCACGCGGTCGCCGGTCTGGTGCGTCGGCTGCATCGAGGCGATCGTGCCGTATTTGCCGAAGCGCGGGAGGTCGACGGGGTCGACGATCTGCGCATGTTCGATCCGCCAGCGCCGGTCGCCCTTGTAGGTCTGCGCCATCTCCTCGATCGAATCGAGCGCCTCGGCATTGGCGCGGTCGCCGATCGCGTGCACCGCGACCTGATAGCCGTCCATCGCCGCCCGGCTCATCAGGTTGCGCATCACGGTATCGTTCATGAAGCCCGCGCCCGACTGGCCGGGGGCGTCGGCATAAGGCGCCTTCAACCACGCGCCGCGCGAGCCCAGCGCGCCGTCGGCGTACAGCTTGACCCCGACCAGCTTCAACCGGTCGTTATACAGCCACGGCGACGGACCGACCGCGCCGATCTGCACCGTCGTGTCGACCCCCGCGCCATAGCTCATGATCCGCACGCGCAGGCCGCCCGCATCGCCGATCCGGCGATAGGTCAGCCAGTCGTCGATGCTCGTCCCCATGTCGGCGGTGGCGGTGATGCCATAGCTCAGCAGGATCGCCTGAGCCTTCAGGAAGGCGGCGTTGCGGTCCTTGCCGAGCGGCTGCGGCACGACCCGGGCGACGAGACCCTGCGCCGCATCGACGAACACGCCAGCGGGCAGCCCGCCCGCGCCCTTCTCGATCCGCCCGCCGGGCGGCGACACGCTCTTCGCGGTGACGCCGGCCGCCTTGAGCGCGGCGCTGTTGCCCCAGCTTGCATGGCCGTCCGCACGCGACAGCCAGACGGGGCGGTTCCCGACCGCGGCGTCGAGGTCGGCGGCGGTAGGGAACCGGCCGAGTCCCCACGCCTCCTGATTCCAGCCGCCGCCGATGATCCAGGATTTATCCGGATTGGCCTGCGCATAGGCCGCGATCTTCGCCTGCGCCTCGGCGAGGCTTTTCGTGTCGGAGAGGTCGAGCTCCAGCGCGCGGAAACCGAGTTCCATCACATGGCCATGCGCGTCGATCATGCCGGGCAGCAGCGTCCGCCCCTTGAGATCGGCCCGCCAGTCGAGCTTCTCCGGCCGTTTGTCCTTGGCCGACAACAGCTTGCTCACCTTGCCATCGGGCGTCACCAGCAGCGCCTGGAACCGGACGACCTTGCCGTCCTTGTCGAGGGTCATGCCGTTGACGTTGTCGACGATGCCGTCGGCGGATGCCGTGACGGGCAGCATCGTGCCGGTCAGCGTCGTCATCGCCAGTGCGATCGCGGTCGTCGTGAAAGCCGTTCTTGCCATAGCCGCCCGCATAAGCGGTGTTCCCCCGTCGCACCAGATGGTCTAGCGGCTGGCCATGGCCACCAAACACGCCGCAGCATCCTCCGCCATCCCCGTCACCATCGACGACGTCCGCGCCGCCCATGCGCGCATCCGCGACGCGATCGTGCGCACGCCGACCCTCGTCAGCAAGACGCTGAGCGACATGACCGGCGCGACGGTGTATCTGAAGTTCGAAAACCTGCAGTTCACCGCCGCCTATAAAGAGCGCGGCGCGCTCAACACGCTGCTGCAGCTGTCGCCCGAGGCGCGCGCCAAGGGCGTGATCGCCGCATCGGCGGGCAATCATGCGCAGGGCCTCGCCTATCATGCCAACCGGCTCGGCATCCCTGCGACGATCGTCATGCCGCGCACCACGCCGACGGTGAAGGTGACGCAGACCGAAGGCCACAAGGCGAAGGTGGTGCTGGAAGGCGAGACGTTCGACGCCGCCTATGCCCATGCCCGCGTGCTGGAGGCCGAGTGCGGCTATACCTTCGTCCATCCGTTCGACGATCCGCGCGTCATTGCCGGACAGGGCACCGCGGCGATCGAGATGCTGGAGGACGTGCCCGGCCTCGACACGCTGCTGATCCCGATCGGCGGCGGCGGCCTGATCTCCGGCACCGCCGTCGTCGCGCGCGCGGCGGATCATCCGATCGAGATCGTCGGCGTGCAGGCCGAGCTGTTCCCGTCGATGTACAACCGGATCCGGGGCACCAACCTGCCCTGCGCCGGCGATACGCTGGCGGAGGGGATCGCGGTCAAGGAGCCGGGCGGGATCACCAGCGGCATCATCGCCGATCTGGTCGACGACATCGTGCTGGTCGGCGAACGCAACCTCGAGGAAGCGGTCAGCCTGCTGCTCCAGATCGAGAAGACGGTGGTTGAGGGCGCAGGAGCCGCCGGCCTCGCCGCGTTGATGGCCTATCCGGAGCGATTCCGGGGTCGTACCGTCGGCATCGTGCTGTGCGGCGGCAATATCGACACGCGGCTGCTCGCCAACGTGCTGCTGCGCGACCTTGCCCGTTCCGGCCGCCTCGCGCGGCTGCGCGTGCGGCTGCGCGACCAGCCCGGCGCCCTGTTCAACGTCGCGCGGATATTCGACCAGCAGCGCGTCAACATCATCGAAATCTATCACCAGCGCATTTTCACCTCGCTGCCGGCGAAGGGGCTGGTCACCGATATCGAATGCGAGGCGCGCGATCGCGATCACCTCAACCGGCTGATCGCCGCGCTGCGCGATGGCGGCTACGAGACCAGCATGGTCGAGCAGGCGTAAACCACGGCGCGTCTACGGGAACGCCCGAACGAAAACGGGGGCCACGCTTGCGCGCAGCCCCCGTTCGAAACGATGTCAGAACAGCTTAGTTGCTGTCCGAGTCACCGTCCTGCACGATCGCGACGACGCCGATGGCGACGACGCCAGCAGCGATCAGCGCGGCCAGCAGGCCACCGCCGGCGAGGTTGTTCTTCTTGGCCGACGGTGCGCTCGCGCGAACCGACTTGGCCACCGACAGCGACGCCGCCGGGTTGGCAGGCGCTGCGAACGCCGGCGTAGCCGCCAGCGGCGCAACGGTCATAGCGAGCGCAGCAATGGAACCTGCGATTTTCTTCATATACAATTCCCACCTAATTGGACTGCGGAAACGTTCTTTTCGACCATTTGTTCCTGCAATGCAACATCGTCCCGATTCGGGGCCATGACCGCACCGATCAACATCCCATGCACGAGATTAACTCTCTTTGGCCGGAATGCCGCTTTTCAGACCGCATCCGCTTATTCATATGTCGCTGGCGCCGCGTCGCGGATCGCCCCTGTTTCTGGAGGACTGCCGGCGGTGACCGCGCCATTTCGTTTCCCGCGCTTCTTCGTCACCACGCCCGCCCCCTGCCCCTATCTGCCCGGGCGGCAGGAGCGGAAGGTGTTCACCGAACTCAGCGGCCCGCATGCGACCGAGCTCAACGACGCGCTCGGGCGGATCGGGTTCCGCCGGTCGCAGGGCGTCGCCTATCGCCCGTCCTGCGCGGGCTGCGCCGCCTGCGTGTCGGTGCGCGTCGTCACCCAGCAGTTCGCCCCCAATGCGACGCAGCGCAAACTGCTCCGCCGCAACGACGACCTCGAGGTCACCGCCTGCCGCCCCTGGGCGACGGACGAACAGTTCCAGCTGCTCCGCCGCTATCTGGCGGCGCGTCACCCCGGCGGTGGCATGGCGGGGATGGACGAGGACGATTACGCCGACATGGTCGAGCATTCGCCGGTCGATTCGATGATCCTCGAATATCGCACCCGGTCGACCGACGGCGGGCGCGGGCGGCTGGTCGGTGCCTGCCTGACCGATCGTCAGGCGGACGGGCTGTCGATGATCTACAGCTTCTTCGCCCCCGACGACGATGGCGGCGCCGACGCACGGCCCGGATTGGGCAACGTCATCATCATGGATCACATCACCCGCGCCCGCGCCGCCGGCCTGCCCTATGTCTATCTCGGCTATTGGGTGAAGGGGTCGGCACGGATGGCGTACAAGACCCGTTATCGGCCGCTGGAAGTGCTCGGCCCGAGCGGCTGGCGCCCCTTCGTCGAGGATGAGGACGCGCCGGCGCCGGCGATCCGCCGGGTCGAACTCACGGCCTGAACCGGCTCAGGTCGGATCGGTTTCCTCGCCGATCGTCGCGCCGTCGGTGACGATCGTCCGCGGCGCCTCCGCCCCCAGATGGACGCGCACGCCCGACACCATCGTCATCCGCGCAGGGCGGACGGCAACCGCGGTCGGCGCGTCGGCGCTGGCGGCCACTGGCGTCATTTTGCCGCGGTGGACGTTGACCCCGCCATCGGCGCTGCTGTCGCGATAGAGCGCGGCGGTCTGCACGGCGGAATCGCCGGGCGCAAACGTTGCCGCACCGGGTTCGACCCCGGCATAAGCGGCGCGGAAGCTCAGCGCCCCCTCCATCGCGCCACGCCAGCGATAGAAGATATGCGCGCCGACCGACCCGATCCGCGCGAGGCTGGACGCCCACCACGGCAGGATCGCGCTGGTGTGATAGAAGGTCGCGCCACCGACCGGCGCATAGACGCTGCCCGCCAGCGCCGCCTGCGCGACCAGCTGCGCGCGCGCCCATGAGGCCGGATCGCGGCGATAGGCCATCGACCCGTCGCAGGTGAAGGAGAACTGGCAGCCGGTACGGCGGTTCGAACCCTGGAAGACGACGCCGCAGACGCTGTGCGGGAAGGCGCGATCGCGCACGCGATTGAGCACGACCTGCGCCACCGCGCGCTGTCCGTCCACCGATTCCGACCGTGCCTCGTAATAGACCGCCGCGGTCAGGCATTCGGTCGCGCGTTCGGCATCGCTCTGGCTTTGCATCTGCGCGAGAAACGGCGGCGCCGCGGCGGCGAGCGCCGGTGCGGCATCGTCGTCGACCTTGGCGCGCAGCGAGGCCGGCAGACCGGCGAGCCCCGGCAGGTCGCCGGGAACGTCGAGCGCGAGGTCGCGGAGCAGCTGGCGCGGCGTCGGCGGGGGCACGGCCTGCCCCACGCGGGTCGCCTGCCCGCGCGGCGGAACGCAGGACGATGCGGCGAACAGCGCCGCCGCAAGGGCCACCTGCCCTGAAGAGGAAATACGAAGCCGCCCCACGCTATGCGGCGTAGCGGGGGCGGCTTATGATAGGGTTAATGCTCGGGTGGCGTCACCCCGGACCGGGCCGGGGTGACGGCCGGAGGTTATGCCAGGGTGCGGACGTTCGGCTCGCGGTCCCAATAGCGCTGCTTCGCCGCCTCGACGAAGCCCTTGAGGTCGGTAACCCCTTCGTCCGGCTCGACGCCCGCCTTGTCGAGCAGCGGCTTGGCGGCGGCATTGTGGCCGATCGCCTTGAGGTGACCGAAGGCGTCCATGACCCATTGGACCGCAGCGCCCTCCTTCACCAGCTTCGCACAGGCCTCCTTCGACAGGATCACCGCACAGGCATCGACGGTGACCGAGGGCTGGCCGAACAATTGTGCGTCCGCCGCGACCGACGACCCGTCCGACAGCGGCACCTTGCCGACCTTGGGCGCGATCGTCAGCGGGGTGCCGCCGGCGGCCTTTACCGCGTCCTTCACCGCATTGAGTTCACCGGCGTCGGTGCCGTCGGCGAACAGGATGCCGACGGTGCGACCCTCGAGCATGTGCTTCTCCAGAGGCCCGCGGATGATCCGCAGCGCGGGTGACGGGTCCATGTCGAGCACCGGTGCGGCGGTCGGCGACGCCGCGGGCAGGTCCATCGCCAGCCCGTCGGCGACGCGCTGCGCCAGCGTTTCATCGACGTTGCGCAGGTTCGCCATCACCGCGACGCGGATGTGTTCGAGGCTGACCTTGGACAGTTCGAACACGAGGGCGGACGCGATATGCGCCTGCTCCGCCGGGTCCATCGAGCGGAAGAACAGCCGCGCCTGGCTGTAGTGATCGGCGAAGCTTTCGGGGCGGATGCGCAGCTTCTGGCCCTGCTCCTCGGACGGGAAGGTCTTGTAGCCGCCCTCCGGATCCTCGCGCGCGCCAGCCTCTTCGCCCGCTTTGGCGAGGCTGTTCGGTTCGTAATTGGCGCGGCCCTTGGGCACCGCCATCTGCATATGGCCGTCGCGCTGCTGGTTCAGGAACGGACAGCCCGCCGCTGCGGCGCGACCCTTGGCGGCGTTGATCGGCAGCTGGTGGAAGTTGACCGAGCCGAGGCGCGACAGCTGCGTGTCGGTGTAGCTGAACAGCCGGCCCTGCAGCAGCGGATCGTTGGAGAAGCCGATGCCGGGAACGACATGGCTCGGCACGAACGCTGCCTGTTCGGTTTCCGCGAAGAAATTGTCGGGATAGCGATCGAGCACCATCCGCCCGACGATCTTCACCGGCAGCACTTCCTCGGGGATGATCTTGGTCGCGTCGAGCACGTCATAGGGCTGGCTGTTGGCGAAGTCCTCGTCGAACAGCTGGACGCCCAGCTCCCAGGTCGGGAAGTCGCCGCGATCGATGCTCTCGAACAGGTTGCGGCGCTGGAAGTCGGGATCGGCGCCGGCGATCTTGACCGTCTCGTCCCAGATCGTCGAGGCGAGGCCCGCCTTCGGCTTCCAGTGGAACTTGACGAAGGTACTCTTCCCCTCCTTGTTGATGAAGCGGAAGGTGTGGACGCCAAACCCTTCCATATTGGCGAAGGTGCGCGGCAGCGTGCGGTCCGACATCGCCCACATAATCATGTGCGTCGATTCCGGCATCAGGCTGATGAAGTCCCAGAAGGTGTCGTGCGCGGTCGCCGCCTGCGGATAGCCGCGGTCGGCCTCCATCTTGGCGGCATGGATCAGGTCGGGGAACTTGATCGCATCCTGGATGAAGAACACCGGGATGTTGTTGCCGACGAGATCCCAATTGCCCTGCCGCGTGTAGAATTTGACCGCGAAGCCGCGCACGTCGCGCGGCGTGTCGACCGAGCCCGCGCCGCCGGCGACGGTCGAGAAGCGGGTGAACACCTCGGTCCGCTGCCCCTTCTTCTGGAACAGGTCGGCGACGGTGATATCGGCGAGGCTCTCGGTGCATTCGAAATAGCCGTGCGCGGCCGAGCCGCGGGCGTGGACGATCCGCTCCGGGATGCGCTCGTGATCGAAATGGTTGATCTTCTCGCGATAGATCTCGTCCTCGAGCAGGACGGGGCCGCGCGCACCCGCCTTGAGCTGGTTCTGGTTGTCCGCGATCGGCGTGCCGTGGTTGGTGGTCAGCACCGGGTGATCGGCGTCGGTGACCTGATGCGTCTCGCCGCCGTTGCCGGCGTTCAGGGCTTTGGTATCGGTCATGGGGGTACTCGCGTCGGAGGATGCTTACCCCCCTCAACGATCCGGTACGACGGCAGTGCCTTGGCGAACCAAGTTTAGTTTTCCGGCTATTGCGCCGCCGACACCTTTACCGCGACGTCCATCTCCTCCTCGCCCTCGCCGAGGCGCGATCCGGCGACCGGGGCGGCGCCCGAGGCGTCGAGCGCGGCGGCGACGCGCACGCTCTCCTCCTGCGGCGAACGGCCGGTGCAGGGATCGAAGCCGACCCAGCCGAGCCCGTCGACATGCGCCTCCGCCCAGCCGTGCGGCGTCGGCCGCAGCGATCCCTCGACGATGCTGTACCCCGACACGTAGCGCGCCGGGATGCCGAGCGAGCGCGACGCGACCACGAACATCTGCGCCAGATCGCGCGACGTCGCGGTCGGCTTCAGAAACGCGTCCGCGGCGCTGAGGCCCGGTTCGGGGCGGACCCGGTCGAGCCCGAAACGGCCGTTGAACGCCCGGTTGAGCCGGTGCAGCATGCCGATCGGGCCGGTCGCGCCGGCGCTCGCCTCGACCGCGAAGGCGGCGATGGCGGGATCGCGCGGCGTCGCCTCGGTCGCGCGCAGGAACACCGCGGGCGGCAGCACCTCGGCGACGCCGCGGACGACGCCGTCGGAATGGCTGGTCAGTACCTCGCCGCGCACCGCGATCTCGATATCGGCGATCGGCCCCTCGCAATAGAGCATCGTCACCGCATTCCCGAAACCGTCGCGCCCGCGCCGCATCGTCGCGTCGCAATCGACGTCGATCCGCCAGCGCGCGACCGTCTGGTCGTGGCTTGCCTCCGGCGTCATGCGCAGCATCTGTACCAGCCGGCTCTGCGGCTCGCTGAACCGATAGACGGTGCGGTGATCGATCGAGAGTCTCATGCGAAGGACTGGCGCATCAGCCGAACCTGAACTGGCGACCGATCGCCTCGTGCAGTTGGCCGTTTTCGCGGATGAACGCCTGCAGATACTGGTGCAGGCCGCTGGCGATCACCTCGCCCGACCGCGTCTTGCCAAGCCGCGCGGCGCGCATCCGCGCCATCCGGTCCGCCTCGCCATGGCTGCCGGTGCGCTCGGCGAGCAGGCCGAGGATGTCGACCGTGATCTCCGCCGAGGCGACGAGGCTGCGCGGCAGTTCGCGGCTGGCGATCAGCAGGTCGATGACGTTCGCCGGGGTCAGCCCGTCCGAATAGAGCCAGCGATAGGCGGTCACCGCCGAGACGACCTGCAGGATCGTCGTCCACTGGTCGCGATCGACGACGCCGCCGACCACTTCCCCCTCGGGCAGCAGGATATGGTATTTGACGTCGAGCAGCCGCGCGGTGTTGTCGGCGCGCTCGACCGCCTGCCCCAGGCGGATGAACCAGTGCGACTGGTTGCGCAGCATCTGGTGGACCGCACCCTCGAAGCCGCGCGTCTCGTTCTTGACCGATTCGACGAGGCTGAGCGTCGCCTGCGTGTCGCCGACCTGCCCGCGATTCTCGAACACCAGCCACGCGCGGTTGATCGCGGTCCATGCCTCGCGGCTGAGCGCGGTGCGCACCGCCTTGGCATTGTTGCGCGCGCGGTCGAGACAGCGAATCAGCGAACCGGGATGGCTGGTGTCGACGGTGAGGAAGCGGACCACGTCGGTCTGCGTCATCGCGCCGCCGCTGGCGAGGAAGTCCGCCTCCGTATCGGTGACCGCCAGCGCCGACGACCACGCCACCTCGCCCGCCGGGCGCGACGACATCACGTCGAAGCGCACGGTTGCCTCGATCAGCCGCGCGAAGAAATCGGCGCGTTCGATGTAGCGCCCCAGCCAGTAGAGCGAGGAGGCGGTGCGCGAGAGCATCATGCCCCGAACCCCTGCGACTGCGTCATCCCGCCGATCGTCTGGCTCTGGCTCTGGTTGCGGGGTTCCGCCATCAGCACGAAACTGTCCTTGGTGCCGCCGCCCTGGCTCGAATTGACGACCAGCGACCCCTCCTTCAGCGCGACGCGGGTCAGCCCGCCCGGCACGACCTGCACCCCCTTCGATCCGGTGAGGACGAAGGGGCGGAAATCGACGTGGCGCGGGCTGAGGCCGCTGTCCGCCAGCGTCGGCACCGTCGACAGCGCCAGCGTCGGCTGCGCGATATAGCGATGCGGCTCAGCGATCAGCGCGCGGCGGAAATCCTCGATCTCCTGCCGGCTGGCAGTCGGACCGACCAGCATGCCGTAGCCGCCCGATCCGTCGACGAGCTTCACCACCACCTGATCGAGGTTGTCGAGGACATATTGCAACGCCTGCGGTTCGCGGCAGCGCCACGTCTCCACGTTCGGCAGCTTCGCCTCGCCGCCCGAATAGAAGCGCACGATTTCGGGCATGTAGCTGTAGATCGCCTTGTCGTCGGCGATGCCGTTGCCCGGCGCGTTGATGATCGCGACGTTGCCCGCCGCATAAGCGGCGATGAGGCCGGGGACGCCGAGCATCGAATCGGCACGGAACACCAGCGGGTCGAGATAGTCGTCGTCGACCCGCCGATAGATGACGTCGACCTGCACGCGCCCGGCGATCGTCCGCATCCAGACGCGGTCGTCGTCGACGACGAGGTCGGCCGCCTCGACCAGCTCGATACCCATCGAATCGGCGAGGAAGCTGTGTTCGTAATAGGCCGA
>NZ_DBBS01000019.1:0-77261 GCF_002292295.1 Sphingomonas sp. UBA978 | reverse complement strand
GCGGCGCGACCGACTTCATCGTCTCCAGCAACCGGTCGGGATAGCTGTCGACCGGCTCGACGCGATATTCGCGGAACAGCTCGGGACACAGCCGCACCATCGCCTCGCGGTTCTCGAGCATGTAGCTCACCCCCGACGGCGTGCGGGCATTGTCCTCCAGCACGTAGAATTCGTCCGGCCCGGTGCGGACCAGATCGATGCCGCAGATATGCGCCCAGATGCCGTGCGGCGGGCGCATCCCCGCGATCTCCGGGCGGAATTGCGGATTGCCGAGGATCAGGTCGGCGGGCAGCACGCCCTCCTTGAGGATGCGACGTTCGCCATAGATGTCGTCGAGGAAGGCGTTGATCGCCTCGACCCGCTGCACCAGCCCTTCGGACAGGCGCGACCATTCGTCCGCCATGAAGACGCGCGGCACGATGTCGAACGGGATGATCCGTTCGCGCGTGTCGGTGTCGCCATAGACCGCAAAGGTGATGCCGAGCTGGCGAAAGGTGTTCTCCGCCGCTTCCTGCCGACGGCGAAGTTCGCCGTCAGGCGTATCCTCGAGCCATTTGCCAAGAGCTGCCAATGCGGGACGCGGCGGAACATCGCCGGTCATCCCCATGATTTCGTCGAACGCCGGTCGTTTCCCCATCGGAACGGTAAAGCCCTCCACGACTTTGAGGTTCCATGCTGCGGGCAATCGCTGCGCTGCACAAGGGCCGTTTATGGCGGGATGCGGCACGGACCGGACATTTTGTCCCGGTAAGGGCGGGTTTCAGTGCAATGCGGCCAGCATCCCCGGCGTCAGCACCTGCGGCAGCACCCGCGGCTCCGCGGCGCCCGGCGCATAATAGAGGTACAATGGCACGCCGGCGCGGTTGTGCGCCTGGATGAACCGCCCGAGTGCGGGGTCGCCGTCGGTCCAGTCGCCGACCAGCACCGCCACCTTGTTGCTCGCGAAGGCCGCGCGTGTTGCGGCGGTGTCGATCGACGAAGCTTCGTTGACCTTGCACGACAGGCACCAGTCCGCGGTGAAATAGGCGAAGACCGGCCGCCCCTCCCGGCGCAACGCGGCGAGCCGCGCCTCGCTGAACGCATCGCCGCCGACCTTGGCCGGACGCGCCGCGCCGCCGGTCAGCGCCGCCGCCAGCCCGGCCGGCAGCACCAGCGCCGCCGCGGCCAGCGCCCAGCCGAAGCCGAGCCCGCGCTTCTGCCGCTGGCCGCCGAGGCCGAGCACGATGCCGGTGACGACGATCGTCGCCAGTCCCAGCGCCAGCCCGATGTTGCCCGCCTGTCGCCACGCCAGCCACAGCAGCGCGAGCACGGTCAGCGCCATCGGCACCGCCAGCACCCGGCGGAACCGCTCCATCCACAGGCCGGGTTTCGGCAGGCGGCGGCGCAACGCGGGTACGAAGCCGATCGCTAGGAAGGGCAAAGCCAACCCCAGCCCCAGGCCGGCGAACACCGCAAGCGCCGCCGGCCACGGCAGCACCAGCGCCGCACCCAGCGCCGCGCCCATGAACGGCCCCGAACAGGGCGTCGCGACGAACGCCGCCAGCGCGCCCGTCGCCACCGACCCTGCCGCGCCGCCATGCGAGGCGAATTGCGGCACCGGCACCTCGAACCGTCCGGCAAGGTTGAGCGTGATCGCAAAGGTCAGCGCGATCAGCAGCACGACGATCCGCGGGTCCTGCAGCTGGAACGCCCAGCCGACCGCCGACCCGCCGGCGCGCAGCCCGAGGATCAGCCCGCCGAGCGCGACGCACATCAGCACCGCGCCCAGCATATAGCCGAGCGCATCGATCCGCGCCGCACGCTCGTCCTCGCCGCCCCGCGCCAGATGCAGCGCCTTGAGGCTGAGGATCGGGAAAACGCAGGGCATGACGTTGAGGATCAGCCCGCCGAGCACCGCGCCGGCGAACGCCAGCAGGGCCGCGGACCAGCCGCTGCGATCGGTCGGCATCGCCACCGTGCCGGCGACGGCATGGACGCTCAGCCCCAGGTCGGGACCGATCCGCAGCACGCCCTCGATCCGCCCTTTCGGCGCACCGTCGGTCGCGATCAGCAGCCGGTCGCCATCGCGCGTCACCGTCTGCGGCGCGGCATATCTGACCATGTCGGGGCCATAGGGAAAGAAGGCCGCATCCCGCACTGTCGCCGCCGCGGGCAACGGCACCGCGATGACGAGCCTGCCGTCCTTCACCTGATAAGTGCCGGCCGCATCGAGCGGTTTGGGGATGGCGGCGCGCCAGCGGTCGAACCGGTCGCCATTGGCCGGCGCGCCGTCGCCGACGGTCAGGTCGAGCGCAAGGTCCTGCGCTTCCGGCACGCAGATCGCATTGGTGCAGACCAGATAGTTGATCGACAATCGTACCGGCAACCGCGTGCCCGGCGCCAGCCCCTGCGGCAGGTGCAGCGTCGCCAGCGGCGCATAGGGCGCCTCGTAGACATAGTTCATCAGGCCGGCGATCAGCAGCGTCGTCGGCACCGGCCATTGCAGATCGGCATCGGCGGTCATGCCCTTCGGCAGCGTCCAGGTCAGCGACGGCGCGAAGCCCGCATCGCCGGGATTGCGCCAATAGCCGTGCCAGCCCTTTTCCGGCCGGGTGTCGAGCGCGAGGGTCAGCGTCTGCCCGGCGCGCGGTGCCGCACTGTCCGGCACCAGCGTCATCGCGAGATGCGGCGGCCCGTTCGCGGGCGCGAGGTCGGCATGCGCCGTCCCCGTCGCGACCAACGCCAGCACCGTCATCAGCGCGCAACACAGCGCGCGCATCGCCGCGGTCATCCGATTTGCCATTCTTGCCCCATGCATCGCGCACCGCCATAGCGGTCGCGGCCCACTAACACGAGTGTCCCCGATGAAAGCGCTGATCGCCGCCGCCCTGTTCGCCACCGCCGCGCCGATCGCGGCGCAACAGGTGCCCGTGCCGGCACCGGCGCCGGCGCCGGCGGCCGTTACGCCCGCGCCGACGCCTGCGCCGGTCACGCCGCCGCGGCTGATCGTCGCGATCTCGGTCGACCAATTCTCCGCCGACCTGTTCCAGCAATATCGCAATCACTTCACCGACGGCTTCGCACGGCTGCTGACCGGCGTCGTCTTCCCGTCGGGCTATCAGAGCCATGCCGCGACCGAGACCTGCCCCGGCCATTCGACGATCCTCACCGGCATGCGCCCGGCGCACACCGGGATCGTCGCCAACAACTGGCTCGACCAGCGCGTCGGCCGCCCCGACAAGATCGTCTATTGTTCGGAGGACGAGAATGTCACCGGCTCCACCCACGACAGCTACACGGTCAGCGACAAGCATCTGAAGGTGCCCACGCTGGGCGAGATGATGAAGAACGCGCGCCCCGCCACCCGCGTCGTCTCGGTCGCGGGCAAGGATCGCGCCGCGGTGATGATGGGCGGCCACAAGGTCGACGAACTGTGGTGGTGGGACGGCAAGACCTATGTCAGCTACGCCGGCCGCGCCGTCCCGCGCGCGGTGCAGCGCGGCCGCGACGCGGTCGCCGCGCTGATTGCGCAACCGCAGGCGGCGCTGCCCCTTCCCGCCTTCTGCCGGTCGCTCGATCGTCCGATCACCGTCGCGGGCAAGGTGTTCGGCCAGGGCCGGTTCGAGCGCGCGGCGGGCGACCTCAAGGGCTTCCGCGCCTCCCCCGCCAGCGACGCCGCGGTCTTCGCGATCGCCGCGGGCCTGATCCAGGACATGAAGCTCGGCCAGGGCAAGGAAACCGACATCATCGCGATCGGCGCGTCGGCGACCGACTATATCGGCCATTCGCTCGGCACGCAGGGCACCGAGATGTGCATCCAGATGCAGCAGCTCGACCAGACGCTGGGCAGCTTCTTCGCCGCGCTCGACGGCTGGGGCCTCGATTACGAGGTCGTGCTGACCGCCGATCACGGTGCGCACGACATGACCGAACGCCAGCAGCAGCATGCGATGCCGATGGAGGAGCATGTCTCTCCGCAAGCCTCGATCAAGGCGGTCGATGCCGCCGTCACCGCCGCGCTGGGGCTGAAGGGGCCGGTGCTGCTCGGCGCGGAGGGCGACGTCTATATCGCCGACAGCCTGCCCGCGGCGACCCGCGCCAGGGTGTCGGCCGAGGCGCAGCGCCGCTTCGCCGCGCTGCCGCAGGTCGCCGCCGCCTTCCCACGCGCGCAGATCGCCACGCAGGCGATGCCGACCAGCCCGCCCGAAACCTGGACGCTGCTGGAACGTGCCCGCGCCTCGTTCGACGCGGACCGCTCGGGCGACATCCTCGTGCTGCTCAAGCCGCGGGTGACGACGATCGAGGCGCCAACGACCGGCTATGTCGAAACCCACGGGTCTCCATGGGATTACGACCGCCGCGTGCCGATCCTGTTCTGGCGCCGCGGCATGGCCGGCTTCGAACAGCCGCTGTCGGTGGAGACGGTGGACATCGCCCCGACGCTGGCGGCGACGATCGGCCTGCCGGTGAAGGGGTTAGACGGGCGTTGCCTCGATCTCGATCCGGGGGCCGGCGATACGTGTCTGAAGTGATGGTTCCCGCGAAGGCGCGACGCCGCGAAGAGAAGGAAGAGGGGTTCGCGCGGAGGCGCGGAGACGCGGAGGTGTCGCGATCGACGCGGAGCGTCCCGCTCGCCAACCCGCCGCGGAGACGAGGCTGGCCGCTGATGCGGCCGGGATGCCAAATATCCCTCCGCGTCTCCGCGTCTCCGCGTGAACCCTTCCTTCTATCCCTTCGCGGCTTCGCGTCTTTGCGTGAACACCCCTTCCGCCAGCGCCTGCCTCGGGCGATCGCCCTCACCCCCGCCACCCCGATGCGGGCGACGACGACCGGCCTGCCGGTCAAGGGGCTCGACGGGCGTTGCCTCGATCTCGATCGGGGGGGCCGGGGGTACGTGTCTGAAGTGATGGTTCACGCGAAGGAGCGACGCCGCGAAGAGAAGGAAGAGGGGTTCGCGCGGAGACGCGGAGACGCGGAGGTGTCGCCATCGACGCGGAGCGTCCCGCTCGCCAACCCGCCGCGGGGACGAGGCTGGCCGCTGACGCGTCCGGGATGCCAAATATCCCTCCGCGTCTCCGCGTCTCCGCGTGAACCCTTCCTTCTATCCCTTCGCGGCTTCGCGCCTTCGCGTGAACACCCCTTCTACCGGCTCCTGCCCGCAGCCATCGCCCTGACCCTCGCCACCCCGGCGATCGCTCAACACCGCCCCACGCCGATCCTCGCGTCGGAGTTCATCGACCCCGCCCCGCCCTATCCGCAGGCGCATGCCTCGACGCTGGTCGAGCTGCCCGACCGCAGTCTCGCCGCCGCGTGGTTCGGGGGCAGCGGCGAGAGCCGGCCCGACGTCACGATCCGGTTCGCCCGCCGCACCGCACGGGGCTGGGACACGCCCGTCACCGTCGCCGATGGCCGCGACGGCGACCGGCGCTATCCGACGTGGAACCCGGTGCTGTTCCAGCCCAAGGGCCAGCCGCTCCATCTGTTCTACAAGGTCGGCCCGTCGCCGCGCGACTGGTGGGGAATGGTCATCACCTCGACCGACGGCGGCCGCCACTGGGGCGCGCCGCGCCGCCTGCCCGACGGCGTGCTCGGTCCGATCAAGAACAAGCCGGTCGTCACCGCCGCCGGCACCTGGCTGTCGCCCTCCAGCCGCGAGCAGGGCACGCCGGCGCGCAACCGCTGGTTCCTGCGCATGGAACGGTCGGAGGATCGCGGCCGCAGCTGGCAGGTCGGGCCGGAGATCGCCTCGCCGATGGGGATCGAGGCGATCCAGCCGAGCGTCCTCACCCATCGCGACGGTCGCATCGAACTGGTCGCCCGCACCCGGCAGGGCGCGCTGGCGATGAGCTGGTCGCGCGACGACGGCCGCAGCTGGTCGCCGCTCGCGGCGATCGACCTGCCCAACCCCAATGCCGGCACCGACGCGGTGACGCTGGCGGACGGCCGCCAGCTCATCGTCTACAATCACAGCGCGCACCGGCCGGACACGCCCGGCGACGGCCCGCGCTGGCCGCTCAACGTCGGCCTGTCGGACGACGGCATCCACTGGCGCAACGTGCTGACGCTGGAAAGCGCGCCGGTGCCCGACGGCTATGCCTATCCCGCCGTGATCCA
Source organism: Sphingomonas sp. UBA978 (assembly GCF_002292295.1). Classification (GTDB taxonomy): domain Bacteria; phylum Pseudomonadota; class Alphaproteobacteria; order Sphingomonadales; family Sphingomonadaceae; genus Sphingomonas. Next base: position 71,168 of record NZ_DBBS01000019.1, on the reverse strand, counting down.
GACCGGCGACGGACTGGTCCACGTGACCTACACGCACAACCGCACGCGCATCCGCCATGTCGTGATCGATCCGCGGTTGCTGGAGTAGCGACGCCGCCCATCGGCGGCGATGTCGCCGGCGCTTGCAACCGGACGCCGTCTGCGGCTTTATCCTTCCGAACGGAACGGGAGATCGGTCGTGAAGCGGATGCTGTTCATTCTGGCGCTGGCATTACCCTCGCTTGCTGCGGCGCAATCGCCCGAATCGCGGTTCAACACGCCGGCACCGATCGGCCTTCAACCGCCGATGCCATTCATGAACTTGCCCTGGCAATCCGACGATACGCCGACGCTGCGCGATCAGAAGGTGCGATGGGCGATCGCGCTGCGCGAGGAAGCCGCCGAGCTGCTGCGGCAGGACGGCGGCACGCTGACGTCCGAGCACAAGGCCTATATCCGTCGCCGGGTACAGCGTATCCTCCACGGCACGTGATCGGCGCGCGGGTCGCTGACAATATTATTTCGTCCGGGTGCGGAACGGCGTGATCTGGCGCGTTGCGCGGAACGATGGATCGCGTCGCCTCGCTTGCAATGACGGCGTGCGAAGGCGCGCACCACTATCCGTGGTCAGCGCACCTCGAACATCCGGATGCCCGGCCCCAGGCGGTTGGCGCCCACCGCCAGCCGCTGGTGACTGAGATCGGCGACGAAGGCGGGATTGCCGGGCGCGCCGGGGGCCATGCGCGCGTCATTCTCCTCGATCCTGAGGCCGGCGGAGGAGAAGGTCCGGTTCTCCGCGGCGACGACGATCAGGCCGCTGCTGTTCTCCTTGCCCCGCCCCTGTACGAACGTGTTGCGCGCGATCAGACCCCGCGCGCCGTCGGGCAGATCGATCATGTAATTGGTCTTGCGCCCCGCGGTGTCGTCGAAGCTGTTATCGGTGATCGTCACGTTCGGCACGCGCAGCTTGACGTAATGGCCGCCGGTGCCGCGCTCGAAGCGCGAGCGGGTGATCGTCACGCTGCCCTTGTTGCCGAGGTAGATCGCGTGGCTGCAATTCACCGCCTCGTCGCACTGGCCCAACCCTGAAAAGGTCGAGCGGTCGACCGTGATCCGCTGCCCGGTCGGTTCGCCGCCGAGGATGCCCTCCTGACTGTCGAGGAACATGGCGTTGGTGACGGCCAGGTCGCCCATCTCGGCACGGATGCCGGCGCCATTGCCGTCCGACACGCTGTAGCCGCGGAACACCAGTCCATCGACCGCCGATCCCTGCCCGCGCAGCACCAGCGCCGCCTTGTCCTCGCACGTCTCCTTCTCGAAGATCGCGGTGCCGGGCTGGACCGCCTTGAAGGTGATGCGCCCGCCCTGCTGGACCGCGCACTGGCGATAGGTGCCGGGCGCGATCAGGATGGTTGCGGTCCCCATCCGCACCGACGACACCGCCGCCTGCAGATCGTCGAACCCCTGCCCGGTTTCGGCGATGGTGAAGGGCTTGCCGCCCTGCGCGAAGGCGGGCGCGGCGATCAGGGCGAGGGCGAGGAGGATGCGGGTCATGCCGCGATCCTGCGCCGGTAAGGTACACCGAAACCAGAGGCTTTCGCGGTTAACGCCGGTGCGCGATGGCGCGACCGGTTACCGTGGCCGGCCGCTGTCCCACAATGACGCGCGATTGCATGCGCGCGGCGTGATCGACTAGGGCGGCAAGACGGAGGCGGCCGGGGGGTCGGCCACGGGGGAGCAGGGCCGACGATGCACGCAATGTCACCGACGGAGGTCTTCCTCCTCGCGATCCTCATCATCTTCACGCTGCCCTGGCTGGTGTGGCGGCTGGGGCGCACCGATTACTGGGCGCCGCTGGTCGTGGTGCAGATCATCGGCGGTATCCTGCTCGGGCCGGGCGTGCTCGGCGCGCTCTTCCCCGATTATTATGCGTTCGTGTTCGCCGCACCGACCCTGGGCGCGCTCAACGGCATCGCCTGGTGGTCGGTGATGCTGTTCGTCTGGGTCGCCGGCCTCGAACTCGACGTCGGGGAGGCGTGGAAGCGGCGCCGCGAAACCGGCATCACCGCCGGCCTCGCGCTCGGCATGCCCCTGCTGGCGGGCAGCCTCGCCGCGCTCGTCATGCTGCGCTTTCCCGGCTGGCGCGGCGTCGACGGCGCCGACTGGCAGGTGGTGCTCGGCATCGGCATGGCCTGCGCGGTCACCGCCCTCCCCATCCTCGTGCTGCTGATGGAAAAACTCGACATCCTGCGCGCGCCGCTCGGCCAGCGCGTGCTGCGCTACGCCAGCCTCGACGATATCGCGATCTGGGGCGTGCTCGCGCTGATCCTGCTCGACTGGGAGCGGGTCGGGCGGCAGGCGGGCTTCCTGATCGGCTTCGCGCTCGCGACCTGGGCGATCCGCCGGCTGCTCCGCGCGATCACGGAGAACGACCGCTGGTACGTCGGGCTGATCTGGCTGGCGGCGTGCGGGTTCGCCGCGGACTGGGCCGGGCTGCACTTCATGGTCGGCGCGTTCCTCGCGGGCGCGGTGCTCGACGCGCACTGGTTCGGCGAGGAACGGATGGACCGGTTCCGTGGCACCATCCTGCTCGCGGTGATGCCGGTCTATTTCCTGTCGACCGGCCTCAAGACGCAATGGGGCGTCGGCGGTACCGCAGTGTTCGCCGCCGCCGCGCTGCTGCTGCTCGCCTCGGTCGGCGGCAAGCTCGCCGGCGTGCATCTGGCGGGCCGCATCCTGCAATGGCCGAAGGGCGACGCCAGGGCGATCGGCTGGCTGCTGCAGACCAAGGCGCTCATCATGATTATCTTCGCCAACATCCTGCTCGACAAGCATATCATCACCAACGAGACGTTCACCGCGCTGCTGCTGATGGCGGTGGCGAGCACGATGCTGACGATCCCGATCGTCGCGCCGATGCTGAAGCGCGACCCGGCGTTGCGGAAGCGGGGATTCTAGGCACCGCCCCGTCATTGCGAGCGCAGCGCGGCAATCCAAGGCGCCCTGGTCCGGTTCTGGATTGCCGCGCTACACTCGCAATGACGAACTGGAGATGGCGTCGTCGTCCGATCAGTCGAGGTTCGGCCGGAGCCAGCGTTCCGCCTGCTTCAGGTCCACCCCGCGCCGCGTGGCATAGTTCGCCACCTGATCCTGCCCGATCCGCGCCACGCCGAAATATTCCGCCTGCGCATGGCCGAAGTAGAATCCCGACACCGCCGCGGTCGGCAGCATGGCGAAGCTCTCGGTCAGCTCCAGCCCGGTGTTCGCCTCGGCATCGAGCATGTCGAACAGCGTCCGCTTGAGCGAATGCTCCGGGCACGCCGGATAGCCCGGCGCCGGCCGGATGCCGCGATACTGTTCGCGCACCAGCGCCTCGTTGGTCAGCTGCTCGCCCGGCGCATAGCCCCACAAATCGGTGCGGACATGCGCGTGCAGCCGCTCGGCGAACGCCTCGGCCAGACGATCCGCCAGCGCCTTCAGCAGGATGTCGTTGTAATCGTCGTTGTCCGCCTTGAACCGCGCGATATGCGCGTCGATGCCGTGGATGCCGACCGCGAAACCACCCATCCAGTCGCCGGCGGTATCGATGAAGTCGGCGAGGCACATGTTCGCCCGGCCCTCGCGCTTGGCGATCTGCTGGCGCAGGAACGGCAGCCGCACGGTCGCCTCCTGCGTGCGGTCGAGGTTGGGGATGTGGAAGCCTTCGGGAATGCTCGCGCCGTCCGGGCTGCGATGCGATTCGCGATGCTCGGTATAGACCCAAACGTCGTCGTCGTGGCGATGGCACGCCCACAGCCCGGCGACACCGCGCGCGGTCAGCCACTTCTCGGCGATGATCCGGTCGAGCATCGCCTGCGCGTCCGCGTACAATCCGGTCGCGCTCTCGCCGACGACCGCGTCGGTCAGGATCGCCGGGAAGTTGCCCGCGAGTTCCCAGGCGCGGAAGAACGGCGTCCAGTCGATATAGTCGCGCAGGTCGGCGAGGTCCCAGTCGTCGAAGCGATGCACGCCCGGCTGCGCCGCCGGCGGCGCCTTCAACGCCATGTCGAGCGTCAGTCCGCGTGCCCGCGCCTCGGCGAGCGGCAGCAGGTCGTTCTGCCCCTTGTTGGCGCGCGCGATCCGCACCTTCTCATATTCCTCGGCAACGCCGATGACATAGGCGTCGCGCTGGGTGTCGCTGACCAGCGTCGTGGCGACACCGACCGCGCGGCTGGCGTCGAGCACATGGACGATCGGCCCGTCATAGGCGGGCGAGATGCGCAGCGCGGTATGCACCTTCGACGTGGTCGCACCGCCGATCAGCAGCGGCATCGTCATGCCCGCGCGCTTCATCTCTTCTGCGACGGTCACCATCTCGTCGAGGCTCGGCGTGATGAGGCCCGACAGGCCGATCATGTCGGCGTCGTTCTCGTTCGCCGCGGCGATGATCTTCGACCAGGGCACCATCACGCCGAGGTCGACCACGTCGAAGCCGTTGCACTGGAGCACGACGCCGACGATGTTCTTGCCGATATCGTGGACGTCGCCCTTGACGGTCGCCATCACGATCTTGCCCTTGCCCTTCGCGCCCGGCTCCTTCGCCGCCTCGATGAAGGGCAGCAGATGCGCCACCGCCTTCTTCATCACGCGCGCGCTCTTCACCACCTGCGGCAGGAACATCTTGCCCGATCCGAACAGGTCGCCGACGACGTTCATGCCGTCCATCAGCGGGCCTTCGATCACCTCGATCGGGCGCGCGAACTGCTGGCGGCATTCCTCGGTATCGTCGACGACATGCGCGTCGATGCCCTTCACCAGCGCATATTCGAGCCGCTTGGTGACCGGCAGGCTGCGCCATTCCGCCGCCTGCTTTTCCGCGACCGCATCGGTGCCGCGATACTTTTCCGCCAGCGCGACCAGCCGGTCGCCCGCCTCGGGATCGCGGTTGAGGATGACGTCCTCGCAGGCGGTGCGCAGTTCGGGATCGATCGTGTCGTAGACGTCGAGCTGCCCGGCGTTGACGATCCCCATGTCCATGCCCGCAGGGATGGCGTGGTAGAGAAAGATCGAGTGCATCGCCCGGCGCACCGGCTCGTTGCCGCGGAAGCTGAACGACAGGTTGGACAGGCCGCCCGAGATATGGACGTGCGGGCAGCGCGCCTTGATCGCCTTGCACGCCTCGATGAAATCGACGCCGTAATTGTTATGTTCCTCGATGCCCGTCGCGACCGCGAAGACGTTGGGATCGAAGATGATGTCCTCGGGCGGGAAACCGATGCCCATCAGCAGGTCGTAGGCGCGGCTGCAGATCTCGACCTTGCGCTCCTGCGTGTCCGCCTGCCCGACCTCGTCGAACGCCATGACGACCACCGCCGCGCCATAGGCCATGCACTTGCGCGCATGGTAGAGGAACGCCTCCTCGCCTTCCTTCATGCTGATCGAATTGACGATCGGCTTGCCGGATACGCACTTCAGCCCCGCCTCGATCACGCTCCATTTCGAGCTGTCGATCATGATCGGCACCCGCGCGATATCGGGTTCCGCCGCGATCAGCTTGAGGAAGGTGGTCATGGCGAATTCGGCGTCGAGCAGCCCCTCGTCCATGTTGACGTCGACCACCTGCGCGCCATTCTCCACCTGCTGGCGCGCGACCTCGACGGCACGGGTATAGTCCCCGGCCATAATCATCTTCTTGAACGCCGCGGAGCCGGTGACGTTGGTGCGCTCGCCGATGTTGACGAACTGGGTAGCGGAGGCAGTGGTGGTCATTTCGGTCTTTCTAGCCCCTCCCCTTCAGGGGAGGGGTCGGGGTGGGGCCTGTCCCATCAGGCGATCGTTTCGGCGGAGGCGGTGTCCCCCACCCCAACCCCTCCCCCGAAGGAGAGAGGCGTCAGGTCACGCCGCCATCGTGAACGGCTCCAGCCCCGCCAGCCGCGTCCGCACCGGCGGCACCGGTATCCGGCGGGGATCGACCCCGCGCGCCATGTCGGCGATCGCCTTGATATGCGCCGGCGTCGATCCGCAGCAGCCGCCGAGCACGTTGACCTGCCCTGCCTGCGCCCATTCGCCGACCAGCCCGGCGGTCGTCGCGGGCTCCTCGTCATAGGCGCCCAGCTCGTTGGGCAGACCGGCGTTGGGATAGACCATGATGAGCGTGTCGCAGATCTCGCTCAGCGTCTTGACGTGCGGCCGCAGCTGCTCCGCGCCGAACGAGCAGTTGAGCCCGATCGTCACCGGCCTGGCATGCCGCACCGCATGCCAGAACGCCTCGACCGTATGACCCGACAGGTTGCGCCCGCTGAGGTCGGTCAGCGTCATCGACAGCATCAGCGGCAGGTCGCGGCCGAGATCGTCCGCGGCGTCCAGCGTCGCCATGATCCCGGCCTTGGCGTTGAGCGTATCGAACACCGTCTCGATCAGGATGAAGTCGGCGCCGCCCTCGACCAGGGCATCGATCTGTTCGCGATACACGCCCTTCAGATAGTCGAAGTCGATCTCGCGATAGCCGGGGTCGTTGACGTCGGGCGACAGCGACAGCGTCTTGTTGGTCGGCCCGATCGCGCCGGCGACGAAGCGCGGCCGGCCGTCGCGCGCGGCGAATTCGTCGGCGATCCGCCGCGCCATCGCCGCGCTCTCGACGTTGATCTCGCGCACCAGATGCTCGGCGCCGTAATCGGCCTGGCTGATCCGGTTCGCCGAGAAGGTGTTGGTTTCCGCGATATCCGCCCCCGCCTCGAAATAGGCGCGATGGATCGAGGCCGGCACCTCCGGCTTGGTCAACGCGAGGATGTCGTTGTTGCCCTTCTGGTCGTGGGACAGGCCCAGCGATCCGGCGTAATCGGCTTCCGACAGCTTCCAGTTCTGGATTTCGGTGCCGAACGCGCCGTCGGTGATGAGGATGCGCTTGGCGGCTTCGCCCAGGAATGTGTCGCGGATGGTCATGTCTTGTCCTTGAAAGCCCCCCTCGGTCAGGGGAGGGGCTTGATTGCCTTACGCCGCCGCCGCGGCGTTCACCGGCTTCGACCGCACGCCAAGCAGATGGCAGATCGCGAACGCTAGCTCCGCGCGGTTGAGCGTGTAGAAGTGCAGCGACTTCACCCCGCCCGCATATAATTTGCGGGACAGTTCCGCCGCCAGCGTCGCCGCGATCAGCTGCCGCGCCGCCGGATGCTCCTCCAGCCCGTCGAACAGGCGCGCCATCCATGCCGGCACCTCGGTCCCGCACATCGCGCTCATCCGCACGACGCTGGCGAAGTTGGTGACCGGCATGATTCCCGGCACGATCTCCGCGGTGATCCCCGCCGCCGCCACCTTGTCGCGATAGCGGAAGAAGGTTTCGGGTTCGTGGAAGAATTGCGTGATCGCCCGGGTCGCGCCGGCATCCAGCTTGGCCTTCAGATTGTCGATGTCGGCCGCCATGTCCGGCGAATCCGGATGGCATTCGGGATAGGCCGCGACCGAAATCTCGAACGGATGCAGCCGCTTCAGACCCGCGACCAGCGCCGCCGCATTCTCGTAGCCGCCGGGATGGCTGGCGAATTTCGCGCCGCTCGCGGGCGGATCGCCGCGCAGCGCGACGATATGGCGCACGCCCGCCGCCCAATATTCCTCCGCAACCTGATCGATCTCCGCCTTCGTCGCCTCGACACAGGTCAGGTGCGCCGCCGCGGCGAGGCTCGTCTCGCGCTGGATGCGTGCCACCGTCGCATGCGTCCGCTCGCGCGTCGACCCGCCCGCGCCATAGGTCACCGACACGAAGCTGGGTGCCAATGGCTCCAGCGTCCGCACCGCGTCCCAGAGCTGTTCCTCCATCTTCTCGTTCTTCGGCGGGAAGAATTCGAACGACACGTCGAGATCGCCCGCGACGTCCGCATAGAGCGGCGCCTTGAGCGCGATCTGCGCCTCCTCGAGCTGGTTCACCGAGATCGTCATGCCGCCCCAACCCTCTTCCCAAAGCTCTTCACTGGCACCTCACGCAAATTCGCACCGGACTTGCGTCCGAGCCACAATGTCACCGTCAGTTCGCCGCCCTCGAGCGTATCCGTCCGCGCGAGCGTCAGCCCGGCATTGCCGAACCAGCCCGCGATCTGCTCGTCCGCGAAGCCCAGCCGGGTATGCGCGTCGCGCGTGCGCAAATCCTCGCGATCGTGCGGGGCGAAGTCCGCGATCAGCAGTCGCCCGCCCGGCCCCAGCACGCGCGCCGCCTCGGCGATCGCCGCGCCGGGCTGCTGCGCGAAATGCAGCACGTGATGCAAGATCGCGACGTCCGCCGCACCATCCGCCATCGGCAGCGCATAGAGATCCGCCTGCCGCAATTCGGTATTGGGCCGGTCGTGCAGCTTGGCACGCGCCAGCCGCAACATCTCCGACGACCGGTCGATGCCCAGCGCCGTCTCCGCCTGCCCCCCGAACACCTCGAGCATCCGCCCGGTGCCGGTGCCGATATCGATCAGGCTGCCGATCGGGCCATCGCCCAGCACGCCCGCCATTGCCGCCTCGACCTCGCTCTCGGCGATATGCAGCGAACGGATCGCGTCCCATTCGTCGGCATGGCCTTCGAACCATTGCGCCGCGCTCGCCGCCCGATCGGCGCGCACCGCGGCGAGGCGCGCGGCATCGGCCACCGCCCAGTGATCGGGCTCGCTCTTCTGCCACTGGTCGATCGCGGCGGCGACCGGCTGCGTCGCCGCCTGCCGGCCGAGCGCGACGAACACCCAGCTGCCCTCCTTGCGGCGCTCCGCCAGCCCGGCGTCGCACAGGATCTTCACATGCCGGCTGACGCGCGGCTGGCTCTGCCCGAGCACCTGCGCCAGCTCGCCCACCGACAGCTCCATCGAGCGCAGCAGCGAAAAGATGCGCAGCCGCGTCGCATCGGCTAAGGCACGGAAGATATCGAGGGCGAGGGTCATGTCGCATCAACATATAAAGATATCTTTATATGAGGTCAACGCGGACCCGAACCGGCCATGCTGCGTTTGCAGCCGGTCAGTGACACCTGGGAGATTATCATGAAGCGCCTGCTGATCCTCGCTGCCCCGCTCGCCATCGGCCTCGCCGCGTGCAGCCAGAACACGCAGAACGAAACCGCCGAAGCCGGCAATGCGATCGCCGCGGATGCCGAGGCGACGACGCGCAACGCGGTCAGCGACGTGGATGCCGCGACCGATCGGGCCTTCGGTTCCGCCGAGCGCAACCTCGACAATGCCGGCGAGCGGATCGATGCGGCGACGGATCGCACCGGCGAGCGCCTCGACGCGAGTGCGGACCGTGCCGGCGCGGCGATCAGCAACGGCGCCGATCGCGCCGCCGACGCGACCGGCAATGCGCTGGAGCGCGCCGGCCGTACGCTGAAGGACTAAGCCGCTCGTTCGGGGGAGTATGGTCGCATGTCGCGTTTGATCCTGTCGGCCACGCTCCCCCTGCTGCTACTCGCCGCCTGTTCGCGCGGCGGCGACGGCGACGATCCCGGCGCGGTCACCGCGGACGAAGCCGCGCAGCTGAACGACGCCGCCGCGATGCTCGACGCCAACAGCATCGACCTCGACGCCGCCACCTCCAACGACACGGACACCGCGCCATGACCGCCACGCGCCGCCTCGGCTCCACCGACCTCCGGATCGCGCCGCTGGTGCTCGGCGGCAACGTTTTTGGCTGGACCGCCGATCGCGCTGCCAGCTTTGCCGTGCTCGACGCCTTCGTCGCGGGCGGCGGGACGATGATCGACACCGCCGACGTCTATTCCGCCTGGGTCGACGGTCATCGGGGCGGCGAATCGGAAACGATGATCGGCGAATGGCTCAAGGCGAGCGGCAAGCGTGATTCGGTGCTGCTCGCGACCAAGGTCGGCATGCTGCCCGGCGACGGCGGCGACAAGCTCGCCCCCGCCCGTATCGCCGCCGCGGCGGAGGCGTCGCTGCAACGGCTCAGCACCGATCGCATCGATCTCTATTATGCGCATCAGGACGATGACGATGTACCGCAAGAGGCGGTGCTGGAGGCGTTCGGCAGGCTCATCGACGCCGGCAAGGTCCGCGTCCTCGGCGCCTCCAATTTCCACGCCGCCCGGCTGAAGTCCGCGGTCGATGCCGCCAAGGCAAGCGGCCTGCCCCGCTATCACGTGCTCCAGCCCGAATATAATCTGGTCAGCCGCCATCGGTTCGAGGGCGAATTGCAGGATTATTGCGTCACCGAAAATATCGGCGTGTTGCCTTATTACGGCCTCGCCTCCGGCTTCCTGACCGGCAAATACCGTAGCAGGGACGACCTCGGCCAGAGCGTGCGCGGCGGCCGGATGGGCGATCTGCTCGACGGCAAGGGCGCCGCCGTGCTGGCGGCGGTGGACGGCGTGGCGGAAGAGACCGGCGCAAGCCACGCGCAGATCGCCTTGGCCTGGCTGATCGCGCAGGACGGCGTCACCGCCCCGATCGCCAGCGCGACGCGGGTCGACCAGCTGGAAGACCTGCTGCCCGCAATGGAGCTGGAACTGACCAAGGACCAACTCGACCGACTGGACGCCGCCGGGGCGTAGGGTCTCGCTTCCTCGGTAAAGCCCGGTGGGCGTTTAGAGCGGGATGACATCGAACTGATCCGTCATTGCGAGCGCAGCGAAGCAATCCAGGGCGTCCTGGTACGGCTCTGGATTGCTTCGCTGCGCTCGCAATGACGAATATTCGGATCAATCCGATGTCATCCGATGCTAGATAAGCCGAAGACCGAGGAAGGGGCGTACGTTCCTGTTCCCCGGCGAAGGCCGGGGCCCAGTCGCGCCGTCCCCGGTTGGCGACGCGCAACGCCCGTCACCAACCTCGCCACACTGGACCCCGTCCTCCGCCGGGGAACAGGATCACCGATCTATCGGACGCTTACGGCGCAAGACGCCTACGCCGCGAACTGGTTCATCGTGTTGTGCGCGCCGCCCGCCTTCAACGCGGCCTCGCCGGCGAAATACTCCTTATGGTCGTCGCCGATGTCCGAGCCCGACATGTTCTGGTGCTTCACGCAGGCGATCCCTTCGCGGATCTCCTTGCGCTGCACGCCCTTGACGTAGCCGAGCATACCCGCATCGCCGAAATATTCCTTGGCGAGATTGTCGGTCGACAGCGCCGCGGTGTGATAGGTCGGCAGCGTGATGAGGTGGTGAAAGATGCCCGCCCGCGCCGCCGCATCCTTCTGGAAGGTGCGAATACGCTCGTCGGCCTCGTCGCCCAGCGCGGTGCCGTCGTAATCCACCGACATCAGCCGTGCGCGGTCATAGGCCGACACGTCCTTGCCCGCCTCGACCCAGGCATCGAACACCTGCTGACGGAAATTGAGCGTCCAGTTGAAGCTAGGGCTGTTGTTGTAGACCAGCTTGGCGTTCGGGATCACCTCGCGGATGCGGTCGACCATCGATGCGATCTGCTCGATGTGCGGCTTTTCCGTCTCGATCCACAACAGGTCGGCGCCATTCTGCAGCGATGCGATGCAATCCATCACGCAGCGGTCGGCCCCGGTCCCCTCGCGGAACTGGAACAGGTTTGACGGCAGCCGCTTCGGCTTCAGCAACTTGCCGTCGCGGTTGATGATGACGTCGCCGTTGATCGTCGACAGGTCGGTCACCTCCTCGCAATCGAGGTAGCTGTTATACTGGTCGCCGAGGTCGCCCGGCGTCTTGCTGACCGCGATCTGCTTGGTAAGGCCCGCGCCGAGCGAGTCGGTGCGCGTCACGATGATGCCGTCCTCGACGCCCAGTTCGAGGAAGGCGTAGCGGCAGGCGCGCACCTTCGCGAGGAAGTCTTCGTGCGGCACGGTGACCTTGCCGTCCTGGTGGCCGCACTGCTTCTCGTCGCTGACCTGATTTTCGATCTGCAGCGCGCAGGCGCCAGCCTCGATCATCTTCTTGGCGAGCAGATAGGTCGCCTCGGCATTGCCGAAGCCCGCGTCGATATCGGCGATGATCGGCACGACATGCGTCTGATGGCTGTCGATCGCATGCTGGATTCGCTGCGCCTCGACCGCATTGCCCGCCTCGCGCGCATGGTCGAGATCGCGGAACAGCAGCCCCAGCTCACGCGCATCCGCCTGGCGCAGGAAGGTGTAGAGTTCCTCGATCAGCGCCGGGACGCTGGTCTTCTCGTGCATCGACTGGTCGGGCAGCGGCCCGAAATCGCTGCGCAGCGCCGCGACCATCCAGCCCGACAGGTACAGATAGCGCCTGTCGGTCGTGCCGAAATGCTTCTTGATGGAGATCATCTTCTGCTGACCGATGAACCCGTGCCAGCAGCCCAGCGACTGGGTGTAGGCGGCCGGATCGGCGTCATAGGCCGCCATGTCGCGGCGCATGATCGCGGCGGTGTAGCGCGCGATGTCGAGCCCGGTCTGGAACCGGTTCTGCAACCGCATGCGCGCAACCGACTCGGCGTCGATGCCGCTCCACGTCGCCTGGCCGCCGATCACCTGGCTGGCGGCACCGATCTGCTGTTGATAGGTCATGTCACGTCCCTCGCTCTGTACCGAATGGGACGATCTGTACTGATGTTGACACGCCTGACAGCCCGACATCGGCGCAAAACCGCGTAATCCTGTCACACTTCGCCGAAGTGCGGTGTATAAATGTACGCTTATTTACAGCCTAGTCTCCGGCGAAGGTGAAGCCCGAGACGCCGCGATCCCGCTCGTTGATAAGCAGCGCCCGCCCGGCCGGGGGCGCCGAGCGCTGCGGGCAGTCGGTGCGGTGACACGCGCGGCAGCCGAGACCGATCGGCGTCGCATCGCCCTTGAGGTCGACGCCCCGCGCCACCGCCAGCGCGCCGCCCAGCTCCGCCGCGACGCCGATCCCGACCGCGAACTCGGCGAGCACCCCGCCATAGCGGCGGCGCTGCGGCGTCACCGTCCGCGCGATCGTCAGCCAGCGCGCCTTATCCTCCAGCTCGACCAGCTGCACCGCCAGCGATCCCGGCCGGTCGAAGGCATGGTGCAGCCGCCACAGCGGACAACGCCCCTCCGCTTCCGCCAGCGGCGACGCGCTCGCGCCCGAAAAACGCTTCGAACATTGCCCGGCCCGGTCGATCCGGATCAGGAAGAAGGGCAACCCCCGCGCGCCGACCCGGTGCAGCGTCGTCAGCCGATGCGCGACCTGCTCGAACCCCGCGCCGAACCGGCGCTGCAATAGCTCGAGGTCGTAGCCGGTCGTTTCGCACGCGCGCAGGAAACGGGCGTAGGGCATCATGACCGCGGCGGCGAAATAGCTGGCGAGATGCCGGCGGAACAACCGCTCCGCCGACCGGTCCGCGAACCCGGCGCCCTTGGCGAGCGCATCGATCTCCGCCCGCGCCTCGATCTGCGCCAGTTGATAGGCCGCCGCGAAGGTCCGCGACGCCGAATCGAGCACCTCGCTCAGCTGCACTTGCCGTGCGTGCAGGTCGAGCCGGCGCAGCAGGTCGGGCATGACGTCGACCGGCAGGATGCGGATCGTCAGCTGGTGCTTGACCCGCAGCCGCTCGGCGATCGCGCCGTACAGGTCGCCCGCCCCCAGCCGCAGCTCGTCGGCCAGCGCCTCCGCCGCGCCGTCGAGGTCGGCAAAATGCCCGCGCCATCGCTCGATCTCGCGCCGCACCTCGGCCACCGGATCGACGCCGTCCGATTCGCCGCTGCCACCACCCGCGCCGAGCCGGTCATAGGCGCGCGCGAACGCTTCCGCGCCGCCGGGCGCGCCGGCGAGCCATTCGCCCACCTCGTTCCGGTCGATTTCGAGGTCGGCGAAAATCGGGTCCGCCAGCCGCCGCCGCATCGCCGCCTCGCCGCCACCCGGCTCGCCCGCGGTCAGCGCCCGCGGATCGAAGTCGTAGGATTCGGCCAGCTTGACCAGCAACGCCGCCGACAGCGGCCGCTGGTTGCGCTCGACGAGATTGAGATAGCTGGACGAAATCGCCAGCACCTCCGCCATCGCCGCCTGGGTCAGCCCCGCCTGTCGCCGCAACCGGCGCACGGCGTGGCCGGCAAACAATTTACGCTCCGCCATCGTCGCTCCTCGTCCGGATCGAGGTTCGGGTATGGAGGGTGGTTTGTCAATTCTTCACAGTATGACCGATACGTCTGTCCGCGAGGTGTACACGATGACCTTGGCCGGGTGTCACCCCCCACTGCCCCCCGCCCGACTCTCTGGCTAACGGCCTTTTCAAGAGTTTCCTGGGGAGGAAAGGTGACCGCCGGCGCTTCGTGCGCCGGCGGTCATTCCGTTTTCGGGCCAATGCCCTACGTCACGCGATGTGCGTGCGGAACCAGTCTGCCAGCGCCGGCACGTCGAGTTCGCCGGCAGCCAACGCCAGGAACGCGACGACCACCTCCGCATTCGATGCGGTCAGTTCATAGCCGTTGAGTAGCAGAAAGGTTTCGCTGACCACCAAGGCGGTGCGTTTGTTGCCATCGACGAACGGATGGTTGCGCGCGATCCCGAAGGCATAACTGGCTGCCAGATCGGCGATATCGGGCTCCTCGTACGCGACCAGGTTGAGCGGTCGCGCCAGTGCGCTTTCCAGCATCGAACGGTCGCGAAGGCCCGCAGCCCCGCCATGTTCCAGCAACTGCTCGTCATGCGCCGCAAGGGCGATTTCGATATCGACCCAAATCCAGTCGCTCATTTGGCGAGTTCGCGCAGCGCGTCCCGCCGCCGCCGCATCACCTCGCGCGCCGCAGCCATCTGTTCGGCGAAGCCCGCATCATGCTTGCGGACGAACAGGCCGTCCGGCTTGCTGACCACGTCGAGCACGTCGCCCTGCTCGACCCCGAGCTTCGCCAGCATCTCCTTGGGCAGGATCACGCCTTGCGAATTCCCGATCTTGATGATGCGCAGATGCTGCGCGGCGGTGATATCGACGGGCTTGTTCATACGTCCGTTATAACATCCTTGGCGGACCCGCACCAGCCGTTCGCGCGTATCGCCCCCGGCGTCGTCACGATCGCCGACGAGGACCCTGCATGAGCCACGGACTGACCGCCCGCATCCGCGAGAATATCGTTCTGTACGGTGCGCTTGCCGCCAACCTCGGGATCGGCATCGCCAAGTTCGTCGCGGCCGGTATCACCGGGTCGTCATCAATGCTGACCGAGGGCGTGCACAGTTGCGTCGACAGCGGCAACCAGATCCTGCTCCTCTACGGCCAGCACCGCGCCAGACGGCAGCCGGACGTCGCCCATCCCTTCGGCTATGGACGCGAGCTGTATTTCTGGGCGTTCGTCGTCGCGATCCTGATCTTCGCGGTCGGTGCGGGCGTCTCGGTCTACGAGGGCTATCGCCACATCGTCGCCCCCGAAGAATTGTCCGACCCGCTCGTCAATTACATCGTCCTCGTCATCGCCTTCGCGCTCGAGGGATCGTCGTGGTTCATCGCCATGCGCGAATTCCGCAAGGCGAAGGGCGATACCGGCTGGTGGCGCGCGATCCGCCAGAGCAAGGACCCGGCCGGCTTCATCGTGCTGTTCGAGGATTCGGCGGCGCTCGCCGGCCTCGTCATCGCCGGCATCGGCATCTGGGCGAGCCATGCCTTAGCCGATCCGCGCATCGATGGCGTCGCTTCGATCCTCATCGGGCTGATCCTCGGCCTCGTCGCGGTGCTGCTGGCGCGGGAGGCAAAGGGGCTGCTGATCGGCGAACGCGCCAATCCGCAGGTCGTCGAGACGGTGCGCGGGATCATCGCCGCGCATCCGGCGGTGACCCACGTCAACCACGTCCGCACGATCCACACCGCCCCCGATGCCATCTTCGTCGCGGTCAGCGCCGATTTCGTCGACACTATCACGCTCGGCGAGGGCGAGACGCTGATCGAGCAGCTGGAGGATGCGCTGCGCGCGGCGGTGCCGGCGCTGAGTTCGATCTATATCCGCCCGGAAAAGCAGGAGAATGCGGCGACGCTGACCGGCACCGCAACCGGCAGAACCACGGCATAACGTGGTTTCATAAACCGGCGCGCGCCGATACCATCCGTCGCCATGCACCGCCTGTTCCTGCGTCCGTTGCTCGCCGCCCTCCTGCTGGCCGGATCGCTTGTCGCCGCCGCGCCCGCCTGGGCCGCAGTGACGATCACCTTCTGGAGCCACGAGCTCGGCAACAGCTTCCCGCACGCCTTCTTCACGCTGCGCGGCACGCCCGATGCCGGCGGCGCCCCGGTCGACGTCAATTACGGCTTCACCGCAAAGGCGATCACGCCCAAGCTGTTGATGGGGACGGTCGGCGGCCGGCTCGACATTTCCAAGCCCTTCTACATCGCGGGCAGCGACGCACAGTTCGCGGTCGTGCTCAGCGACGCGCAATATGCGCAGGTGCTGGCGCTGATCGCCGCCTGGGACGACAAGACCGGCGACGGCCGCTACAACCTGAACAGCCGCAACTGCGTCCACTTCGTCAAGGAAGCCGCGCGGATCGTCGGCCTGTCGGGGCTCGACCAGCCGAAGCTGATGAAGAAGCCGCGCTCCTATCTGAAGGCGGTGGCGGCGGCCAATCCCGGACGGGTCACGCCGGTGAACCTGCGGGGCAAGGCCTATCTCGCCTCGCTCCCGCCGCTCGCCGCCACGCCGGTGATGGTCGTGTCCCCCGCAACGGTGCCGGTGGAGTCGACCCGGACGGCAGCGGATCTCGTGCCGGCGCAGTGAGGCGCAGAGGGGGGATGCGCGTGGGCGATCAGGCCCGCACGATCTCCATCACGTCCAGCGTCGACTGGAAGCCCGGATAGGGCAGTACCAGCCGCCAGCGGGCCGGGGCGATCCGCTCGACCAGCCCCGCCATGTCGCGCCGTGCATCGCGGCCGTAGCGCATCGGCCGGTCCTCGTCGCCGAGCGCCAGCGTGCCGAGGAAGACGGTGCGCGAATCGGTGCTGTCGAACAGGTTGCCGCTGGTGCGCTGGTCGCCGTCGGTGACGAACTGGCGGACGATGCCGCTCTCCGCCACGCGGCACCCGGTCCACGCCCCGCGCAGCAGCGGGCGGGCGTGCGGGCCGATGCCGCCCAGCCGGTGCATCCGGCAGCGATAGGCCCCCGGTCGCAGCGCCGCGCCCTGGACGATGCGATCGGGGTCGAACAGCGCCGGGTCGGCGGCAAGCCCCGCCGCCCCCTCCGGCGTCGCGCGGACGCGGGCCAGCGCCTGTACCCAGGCGTCGCGCCAGTTGCGCAGGCGCTCGCGATCCTGCCGCGTCGCGACCTTGCGCCAGTCGACGTTGCCCTCGTCCTGCGCGCGCACCGCGGCGGTCGCCAGCATCGCGCCGGCCAGCGCCACCGCGGCGATCCGGGTCGCCCTCACGCTGCGGTCCAGCCGCCGTCGACCGACAGGTTCGCGCCGGTGATCGCCTTCGCTTCGTCGCGGCACAGGAACAGTGCCAGCGCCGCCACCTGCTCGGGCGTCACGAATTCCTTGGTCGGCTGCGCGGCGAGCAGCACGTCGGTCATCACCTGCTCGCGCGTCATCCCGCGCGCGGCCATCGTATCGGGGATCTGCGCCTCGACCAGCGGCGTCCAGACATAGCCGGGCGAGATGCAATTGACGGTGACGCCATGCTGCGCCGTCTCCAGCGCCAGCGTCTTGGTCAGCCCCGCGATGCCGTGCTTGGCCATGACATAGGCGGATTTGTTGGGGCTTGCGATCAGGCTGTGCGCCGAGGCGGTGGTGATGATCCGTCCCCAGCCTGCCGCCTTCATATGCGGGATCGCCGCCTTGGCGACATACCATGCCGACAGCAGGTTGATGCGGATGATCGCCTCCATCCGGTCGTCGGGAAAGCTCTCGATCGGGGCGACATGCTGGATGCCGGCATTGTTGACCGCGATATCGATGCGGCCGGTTTCGCGCACGGCGCGGTCGACCAGCGCCGCGATCTGGTCGGGCTGCGTCATGTCGGCAGCATCGTACAGCGCGGCCGCGCCGCTGATCGCCGCCAGCTCGGCACGCAGCGCCTCGATCGCGCCGGGATCGCCGAAGCCGTTGATGACCACCGCCGCGCCCTCCGCCGCGAACGCCCGCGCATAGGCGAGGCCGATGCCCGAGGTGGAACCCGTGACGATCGCGGTCTTGCCCTTGAGGAACATGCGTCTCTTCTCCTGATGACGCCGTCGTCCTGCGTCGTCGTGCACAACGTTGCAACCGGGGGGTCGGTTCGGGCATTCGTAACGCACGCTAAACGGAGCCTGCCATGCGCCTCGACGATTTCGACCCCAACGACATCAACGTCGGCGACCAGCGCGGATCCGGCGGGGGGTTCGGCGGCGGCGGTGGCGGCGGCGGATTGCTGTTCGGCCTGTTGCCGCTGATCGGCAGCCGCTTCGGCTGCGGCGGGATCATCGTCGTGCTGTTGCTGCTTGCGGTCTTTGGCGGGCTCGGCAATCTCGGCAGCCTTGTAGGCGGCGGCAGTGGCGTCAGCAGCCGCCCGGCGGCGTCGGCCGAAGGGCCGCAGGCGGTCACCGCCGCCTGCACCGCCAATCCGCAGAGCAAGGCCGCCTGCAACGCCTTCCAGTCGGCGCAGCGCACATGGACCGCGATCTTCCAGCAGTCCGGTCAGCAGTTCCAGAAGCCCAGTCTGCAATTTTACGGCGGCAACGGCCGGTCGGGCTGCGGCGCGGCGCAGGCGGCGATGGGGCCCTTCTACTGCCCGACCGATCAGGGCATCTATCTCGACACCAGCTTCTTCGACGAACTCGCCAACCGCTTCGGCGCCAAGGGCGATTTCGCGCAGGATTACGTGATCGCGCACGAATTCGGCCATCACATCCAGAACCTGCTCGGCACCTCCGAACAGGTCCAGCGCATCCAGCGCAGCAGCAGCGAGACGGAAGGCAATGCCGCCTCGGTCCGGCTCGAATTGCAGGCGGATTGCTATGCCGGCGTGTGGGCGGCGCAGAACCGCAGCAGGATGGAGCCGGGCGATCTCGAAGAGGGGCTGACCGCGGCGCAGGCGATCGGCGACGACACGCTGCAGAAGCAGAGCCAGGGCCGCGTCGTCCCCGACAGCTTTACCCACGGCACCTCGGCCCAGCGTCAGTCATGGCTGCAACGCGGCCTGCAGACCGGCGACCCGGCGCAGTGCGACACCTTCTCAGGCGCGATCTGACGAACCTCGCTCCCCTCCCTCCGGGGAGGGGAAATCCCTATCGGCTCGCGAGCTGCCGGGCGAAATGCACCTCGACCGCCTTGGTCACGCTTTCCGCGATCCGCTCGCGCCCGTCGCGGCTGTCGAGGAACGCCGCATCGACCGGGTTCGAGATGTATCCCGTCTCGAACAGGATCGAGGGCATGTCCGGCGCTTTCAGCACCATCAGCGACGCCATGCGGTGGAACAGCGGCTTGGTCGGAATCCGCGGCTTGGCCTCGCGCCCCAGCAATCGGGCAAAGCTGGCGGAGGTGTTCATCGTCTCGCGTTGCGTCAGGTCGATCAGGATCGACGACACGTCCGCCCCCGCCTCGCCCAGATTGACGCCGGAGATGACGTCCGCCTTGTTCTCGCGGCTCGCCAGCCGCGCGGCTTCCTTGTCCGACGCGACCTCCGACAGCGTATAGACCGACGCGCCCGAGGCGTCGCCGCTGCCGACGCTGTCGCAGTGGATCGATATGAACAGGTTCGCCTTCAGCCGCCGTGCGATGCCATAGCGTTCGCGCAGTACCAGATAGCGGTCGTCGTCACGGGTCAGCGCCACGCGCACCCGGCCGCTCGCCAGCAGGTCGTCGCGGATCGCCCGCGCGATGCGCAGCGTCACGTCCTTTTCGCGCAGCCCCGTCTCCGGATTGATCGCACCCGGATCGACCCCGCCATGCCCCGCATCGATCACCACCAGCGGCC
This sequence comes from Sphingomonas sp. UBA978, assembly GCF_002292295.1. GTDB lineage: Bacteria > Pseudomonadota > Alphaproteobacteria > Sphingomonadales > Sphingomonadaceae > Sphingomonas. The sequence goes on along the minus strand of NZ_DBBS01000019.1, from coordinate 51,414 downwards.
GGCTGTCGTCGCCACGGACACGCGGCAGCGCGACGCCGCGCGCGGGCGGCGGCACCGGTATCGACACCTTGTATTTCGGCCGGGCGGCCCAGTCGCCGAAGTCGAACGCCATGAAACTCAGCGGCCCGGCCGCACTCGCCGCCGCGAAGCGCGCGGCGGTGACCGGCTCCAGCGACAGCGTCAGCCGCCGGCCGTCGGCGTCGAATCCGCCGTCGCCGATGATCGCGGGTCGCGCGAGATCGAACAGCAGCCGCGTGCCGCCGCCCTGCCGCAGCTGACGCACGCCGCTCACCGGCCCGCCCGCCGCCGCCAAAACGCCGGGCAAGGCGCCCGCAACGTCGATCGCGATCTGACGACTGCCGTCGAGCATCACGCCGGTCGCATCGCCCACCCGCCCGTCGAAGCGGATGACGATCCGGCCATCGTGCACCGCAACGCTGCGGATTGCGGTCGCGCCCCATGCGGGCGCGCTCGTCAGCCAGCCGGCAATCAGGGCAAGTACCACGAACACACGGCGGTCTTGCCGCGCCGAGGGTACGCGGGTCCAGCGAAAAGCCATTGCCAACCCCTTCTGGCGATTCTCCTGCGATCGCCGCGGGTTGTTCTAGCTGCGCGGGTACGAACGCGGCGTTGCCCGGCAAGGTTAATCCGGGATTCGGCATGTTCTTGCCGGTGGACCGGCAATTCCCTGCCAGTTGCGGTGTGCTGGGTCCGATGCTACCAACGGACTGCACCCGTGCGTCGCGCGCTATCCGTAAGACGCGAAGCACAGGTCCCCGCGCCTTCCTGGGGCGGGTTTAACCAGGTTGACGCTCGCATGACGCACTTTTCCAACGTTCGACACCGCCCGGCCTCGGCCGGCGGCGTGTCGGGCGTGTGGGAGGGCCGAGCCCCCCGATGTGCCGGGCGAGCAGACGCATCTTTGCCACACACCCGCGCCGGTTCGCCCGGCGCCATCTATCAACGCGCATGCGCGCCCTCCGGACCGGCCCCGTCAGGGCCACCCGCAGGAGCGCCACGCGCGCGGAGACTATCCAATGACCACGCGTATGCTGATCGACGCACGCCACCGGGAAGAGACCCGGGTCGCCGTCGTCAAGAATAACCGGATCGAAGAGTTCGATTTCGAGAGTGCCGAGCGCAAGCAGCTCAAGGGGAACATCTACCTCGCCAAGGTGACGCGCGTCGAGCCGTCGTTGCAGGCGGCGTTCGTCGATTACGGCGGCAACCGCCACGGCTTCCTCGCCTTCAGCGAAATCCACCCCGATTACTACCAGATCCCGAAGGAAGACCGCGACGCGCTGCTCCGCGAGGAAGCCGAGCACGCCGCCGAGGAAGCCGCGCTGCGCGCCGAGCACGACCATGACGACGACGACCATGACGGCGACGAGCACGACGATTACGACGATGCCGACCACGGCGACGACACGGATCACGACGGCGGCGATCACGATCACGGCGACGGCACCGCCCATGGCGAAGGCACGTCGAAGAAGCCGCGCACCGCGAACGACGACCAGGTCGAGGCGCTCCGCCAGCGCCGCATGAACCTGCGCCGCCGCTACAAGATCCAGGACGTCATCCGCCGCCGTCAGGTGCTGCTGGTCCAGGTCGTCAAGGAAGAGCGCGGCAACAAGGGCGCGGCGCTGACCACCTATCTCAGCCTCGCCGGCCGTTATTGCGTGCTGATGCCCAACACGTCGCATGGCGGCGGGATCAGCCGCAAGATCAGCAACGCGGCCGACCGCAAGCGGCTGAAGTCGATCATGGCCGACATGCAGCTGCCGCCGTCGATGGGCTGCATCGTCCGCACCGCGGGCCTGCAGCGCACCAAGGTCGAGATCAAACGTGACTTCGACTATCTCGCCCGCCTGTGGGACGGCATCCGCGAAGCCACGCTCGGCTCGGCGGCGCCGGCGCTGATCTATGGCGACAGCGACCTCATCAAGCGCGCGATCCGTGACATCTACAACAAGGACATCGACGAGGTGATCGTCGAGGGCGAGGAAGGCTATCGCCACGCCAAGGAATTCATGAAGCTGCTGATGCCCAGCCACGGCCGGCGCATCAAGCAATATGCCGACGCGGTGCCGCTGTTCCAGCGCGCGCATGTCGAGGACCAGCTCGCCGCGATGTACCATCCGGTCGTGCAGCTGAAGTCCGGCGGCTATCTGGTCATCAACCCGACCGAAGCCCTGGTGTCGATCGACATCAACTCCGGCCGTTCGACCCGCGAACACAATATCGAACAGACCGCGACCGCGACCAATCTGGAAGCGGCGAAGGAAATCGCCCGCCAGCTGCGCCTGCGCGACATGGCCGGCCTCGTCGTCATCGACTTCATCGACATGGACAACAATTCGAACGTCCGTAAGGTCGAAAAGGCGATGAAGGAGGCGCTGAAGGACGATCGCGCCCGCATCCAGGTCGGCCGCATCTCGTCGTTCGGCCTGATGGAGATGAGCCGCCAGCGCTTGCGCACCGGCGTGCTCGAGGCGTCCACCCGCCCCTGCCCGCATTGCGAGGGCACCGGCCTCGTCCGCACCGCCTCGTCGGCCGGGCTGTCGGCGCTGCGCATGATCGAGGACGAGGCCGCCCGCGGTCGCGGCTCGCTGCTGACGCTGCGCGCGAGCCAGGAAGCGACGATCTACGTCCTCAACCGCAAGCGCGCCGACATCGCCGAGATCGAGGATCGCTACGGCGTACAGGTCGAGATCATCCCCGATCGCGAGGAGGAGGGCGCCCGCATGTCGGTCGAGGTGTCCGGCCCGCCGCCCGCCTATGCGCCGAAGATCGAGGCGCTGATCGAGGAAGATTACGACGACGTCCCCGAGGAGATCGAGGACGAGGAAGAGGAAGAGATCGTCGAGGAGGCCGAAGAGCAGCCGCGTCGCGAGCCGCGCGACGGCGGCCGTCGTCCCGAGAATCGCGAAGAGCGCAGCGACGACGACGGCGAAGGCCGCGGTCGTGGCCGCCGTCGCCGCCGTCGCGGCCGTCGCGGTCGCAAGGACGAGAATGGCGACGTCGTGCAGGACGAGGCCGGCGTCGAGGGTGAAGCGGTCGCGGGCGACGAGCTCGAAGCCGCCGAAACCGCCGACGTCGATACCGGCGAGACCGAGGGCAACGGCACGGACGGCGGCGAGTTCGCTGGCGAGCAGCCACAGGGCGAAGGCCGCCGTCGTCGTGGCCGTCGCGGTCGCCGTGGCGGCCGTCGCCAGGCGGGCGATCAGGTCGAGGGCAACGAGGCCGAGGCTGCGGGCGATCCGCAGTTCCCGGCGGACGACGCCGACGGCGAACCCGCCGAGCTGGAGCCGATCGCCGAAGCCGGCGATGCCGGCCCGGTGACCACCGGCCTCGACGCGCCCGTCCCGGCCGCGGTCGAGGACGACGCCCCGGTCGAGGCGCCCAAGACCCGCCGCCGTCCCCGCGCCCGCGCCGCCGCCCCGGCGGTCGAGGCACCGGTCGCGGAAACGCCGGTCGCAGCGGAGGCGCCCGTCGCCGAAGCGCCTGCGGTGGAAGCGGAAGCGCCCGTCAAGCCGAAGCGCACCCGCAAGAAGGCGGCTCCGGCCGCCGCGGTCGAGGACGTGGTCGCCGAGGCTCCGGCCGAAGCCCCCGCGGCCGAGGACAAGCCCAAGCGCCGCCGCACCCGCAAGCCCGCCACCACTGCCGACGCCGCGCCTGCGGACACGGTAGCAGCCCCGGTCGAGGAGCCCGCTCCGGCGCCCGAGGCCACGCTCCAGACCGCACAGGACGGCACCGCCCCGACCGACGACACGTCGGAAGACGGCGAAGCGCCCCGCCGCGGCTGGTGGCAACGCACCTTCGGCGCCTGAGTCGAAACGACGAACCCCCTCCCGCTCACCCGAGCGGGAGGGGGTTCGTCGTTGAGGACCTATCCCGTCGCGACCGCGTCCGGCGCGTGGATGGACCGGGTCCGGGGCGTCCCCGATCTCCGGCCTTCATCCGCCGCCGCATGCCGTCGCAAAGACGACGAAGGCGCGGCTAGGCGCCCGCCAGTGCGATCACGCCCACGATCAGCACGCCGCATCCTGCCAGCCGCCAGATGCCCACGGCTTCCCGCAGGATGACCATCGCCAGCACGGCGCCCACCATCATCGACATCTCGCGCATCGGCGCGACGAGGCTGAGCGGCGCGCCGTTCCGTAGTGCGGCGAGCACCAGAATATAGGACAGCGGCGACAGCAGGCCGACGCCGATCGCGAGCCACCAATAGCCCTTCATGGCGTGGATCGCCCGACGTGGGTTCGCGCCCACGATCGGCGCCAACAGGGCGAAGCGCAACAGGTTGGAAAACCAGTCGAGGATCACGGGCATGATGCTGAGCGCCTTCACCGCATGGGCGTCCACGACCGTATAGGAGGCGATCAGACCGCCGGTCGCGGCACCCCATCGTACCCCGGACTGACCGCCTGGCCGGCGGAAGGCGGACAGGTCGCCGCGCGTCGCGATCAGGCCGATGCCGATCACGACGAGCGCGAGCCCGCCGAGGCTCCGGCCGCTCGGCACCTCACCGAGCAACAGGATGGCGCCGATCGTCGACAGCATCGGTCCGGTGCCGCGGGCGACGGGGTAGATCACCGACAAATCTGCGACCTGATAGCCGCGCTGAAGGCAGAGGCTGTAGGCGAGATGGATCACGCCGCTGAGCAGCACGACGGCGACGCCCCCCGCCGTCCAGCCGACCGTTCCGCCCGACAGCAGATATAGCACCGATGGCGCATAGCCGATGCAGGCGACCAGATTATAGGCGAAGACGAAGACCGGCCCGACCGATGCCGCCCGCTTGGCGAGCAAATTCCAGATGGCATGGGTTACGGCGGCGAGGACGATGAGGAGCAGTGAGGCAAGCGTCATGGAGACCCCCTTTCGCGCAGGTGCGCTAATGGTCTCGACGTCTCCTCCCCTGGGCTTCTATCCCTTGGGTGCAGCCGCGGAACGTCCGCGGTCTCTGCAACGCTCGGTCCAGCGGCGGTGCCCGCCCGGAACCCTAGTTGCCACTCGGTCGATGTCGCACGATTAGCGCGACCGGGCACGCCCGATCAAGACGTGACGGGCGGGTGCCAAAGCATCTCGGGGAGGCGCCGCACGCGATCTCCGCATACGGCGCCCGCCCATTCCCTTACACCCGGACCAGCATCTTCCCCGTATTGCCGCCGGTGAACAGCCCCAGGAACGCGTCCGGCATCGTGTCGAGCCCCTCGAACACCGTCTCGTTGCGCTTGAGCTTGCCGTCCTTCAGCCAGCCGCCCATGTCGCGATAGAAGTCCGCGGCACGGTCCATGTAATCGCTGACGATGAAGCCCTGCACGCGCATGCGCATGCCGATCAGCCGCGCGAGATAGCGCAATTCGGTCGCTTTGCCGCTGTTGTAGACGTCGATCATCCCGCAGATCGCGAACCGCGCGCCCTGATTGCCATGCGCCAACGCCGCATCGAGATGCTCGCCGCCGACATTGTCGAAATAGACGTCGATCCCGGTCCGCGCGACCTCGCCCAATGCCTTCACCACCGGTGTGCCGCTCTTATAGTCGATCACCGCATCCGCGCCGAGCGATTCGACCCAGGCGCATTTCTCGGCGCCGCCCGCCGAACCGATCACCCGGCATCCCTTGGCCTTGGCGATCTGCACCACCGTCGATCCGACCGCACCGGCTGCGGCGGAGACGAACACCGTGTCGCCTTCCTTCGCACCCGCGACCTCGAGCAGGCCGAAATAGGCGGTCATCCCCGGCATGCCGAGCTGGCCCAGATAGGCCTGCGGATCGACGTCGAGCTGTGGCAGCGCCTGCACTTGATCGGCGGGCAGCACCGCCTCGTCACGCCAGCCCGCGAAATGCTGGACGGTGTCGCCTTGCCTAAACGTGTCGGAACGGCTCTCGACCACCTTGCCGATCGCGCCGCCCTGCATCGGTGCGCCCAGTTCGAAGGGCGGCGTGTAGCTTTTCACGTCGTTCATCCGCCCGCGCATATAGGGGTCGACCGACAGCCAGCTGTTGGCGATGCGGACCTCGCCGTCCTTCAGATCGCGCGTGCCGAGATCGACCAGCTCGAAATTCTCCGCCGTCGGCATACCCTGCGGCCGCGACTTGAGGCTCCATGCACGTGCCATCTCTCACTCTCCCGATTGCTTTGGCCACAGCTTGGCCATGTCAGTTGCAGGCTGCAACGAAAAAGGCCCGGGCGGTCGGCCCGGGCCTTCGTTATCCGGCATTCTCCGTGGTTTAATAGGTACCGGAGAAGCTCTTGTTCAGCGTCTTGCCGTCATTCGCCGTACCGCTGGCGGTCGACTGGCTACCGGTCGCGGACGACGACGACTGGCTGTATGCCTGCGAGGACCGCGAACGGTCGTCGCTGTCGTCGCCGAACATCGCCTGATTGCGCTCCTCGTCGCGCCAGGCCTTCTTGGCGTCGGCGGCCGACTTGCTCAGCGTCACCTTGCCATCGACCGTCTGCAGCCAGCTCGACGGGATCGAATGGTGGCGGCCGCCGGCGTCGGCGTCGTTCTTGGTCAGCAGGATGCGGTCGCCACGCACCTTGTCGACCGTGCCGACATGTTCGCCGTCGCTGCCGACCACGTCCATATGCTCCTCGACCGCGTTCAGCGCATCGCGCTGCGTCTGACGGGTCGAGCGCCACGCGCCGAACTCATTCTCGAACTTCGACCGGTTCTCTCGGCGATATTCGTCGTAATCGCGGTCGAGCGACTGGATCTGGCCACGGCGCCAGCTGTGATAATCGTTGTCGCGATCGGTGTCGTAGCGATCGTCCATCCGCGAATCATATTCGCGACGCCGCTCGGCATCCTCGTCGCCGAACCACGAGCGGACCTCGTCGCCGGCGCGGGCGAAAAAGCCGCGATCCTCATAGTCATAGCCTTGCGGCTGACGGCCATAGCCCTGCTGCTGCGACCGGCCGTACGGCTGCTGGCGATCGCGGTTGTCGCGGTAATTGTCGTCGTCGGCATGCGCCGTGCGGCCGAAATCCTCGAACCGGCGGCTGCCCGCACCATAGCTGCCATGATATTCGCGCTGCTGGTCGCGGCCGGCATCCGCGCCATAACGGCTGCGCTCGCCATAGCCGCCACCGCGGTTCTGGTCGTCACGATAGTCGCTGCCGCCGCGTCCGCCATAGGAGTCGCGCCCGCCGGCATTGCCGCGCGGCTGATCGTACTGGCCATAGCGCCGGTTGCCGTAATCGCGGCTGCCATAGCCGGACCGGTCGCCGTCGCCGAAACGGCCCGCGGCCTGATAATCGCGCGCGCTCGAATAGCTGTAGTCGCGACCGGACCCGTAGTCGCGGCCATAGTCCTGCGGATCGGTGCGCCCGTAATCGTCGCCCTGCGGATTGGTACCGCGCGGATAGCGTTCATAGCCCATGATCGTCTCCTGCATGATCGTCCTGCGGGTGCGGGGCGCGTCGTTGTTCGCACGCCCCTGCTCCTGCGCTAACAAAGGACAAACCCTCGCTTCGTTCCGATTGTTGAGCAATCGCAACGACTTTGCACCGCACGGGGCGGGCGTTCCGTCGCAGGAGAAATTCGCGCGGCAAGAAGCGCGCCCTGTTGCATCCGTTTCGCGAGCCCGCTAATGGCGACGCTCCCGGGCATGGCCCGGTCGGGGTGCGGGGCTGTAGCTCAGATGGGAGAGCGCTGCAATCGCACTGCAGAGGTCAGGGGTTCGATTCCCCTCAGCTCCACCACCACCCCGCGACATGGCCGACGATCCGCTGCTACCAACCACGCCGATGCGCGTTACAGCAGGCCATGGCCAACCCACCGATCCCCGCCGCCACCCTCGTCCTGTTCCGTGACCGCGCCGACGGCCCGCCGCACTTGCTGATGGTCGAGCGTGCCAAGGCGATGGCGTTCGCCGGCGGCGCGATGGTGTTTCCGGGCGGGCGGATCGATCCCGGCGACCATGCGCTCGCCGAAGCGGCGGGAGCAGGCGCGGACGGCGCGGCCCGGATCGCCGCGATCCGCGAGACGATCGAGGAGGCCGGCGTCGCCGTCGGCCTGTCGCCACCGCCCGCACCGGATCGCCTCGCCGCGATGCGCGCGCGCCTGCACGCCGGCGACGCGTTCGGCGCGATCCTCGCGGACGAGGGCATCGCGCTCGATCTCGACCGGCTGGTGCCGTTCGCCCGCTGGCTGCCCGCCCATGCTCCTATGCGCATCTTCGACACGTTGTTCTTTCTCGCCCGCGCGCCGGACGAGGTGGAGGCGACCGTCGATGCGACCGAGAACGTCCGCCTCACCTGGACGACCGCGGCCGACCTGCTCGCCGAGGCCGACGCGGGGCGGGCGACGATCATCTACCCCACCCGCCGCAATCTCGAACGGCTGGCGCTGTTCGCGGGCTATGACGCGGCGGTCGCGCAGGCGCTGGCGCATCCGGTGCGTGTCATCACGCCCTTCACCGAGGATCGCGCGGGGACGCCCCATCTCTGCATCCCCGACGATCTCGGCTATCCCGTCACCGCCGAGCCGATGCACGCAGCGATGCGCGGCTGACCGGCGGTGCGGGCGCTGCGGCGGACGATCGGCTGGATCGCGGCCCTGTTGACGATCGGCGCGGCGGCGTTCCTGCTATGGGCGTTCGCAAAGGGGCGCCCGCAGGATTTGCCATGGACGCCGCTCAACCTCAGCGAACCGGTCGGCATGTTCACCGGGCGCAAGCTCACCGCGCTGACCGGGGATTTCCCGCAATGCCGCGCGCTGCTCGACCAAGCCGGCGTGCGCTACACCGCCCTGCCGGAACGGCGCGACGGCGGACAATGCGGCTATGCCGATGCCGTCCGCTTCACCGAAGGCGGGTCGCGACGCATCGATTTCCGCCCGGCCGGCCTCGGCATCGCCTGTCCGGTCGCGGCGGCGCTGGCGATGTGGGAATGGGACGTGGTGCAACCCGCCGCGCAACGCCATTTCGGCAGCCGCGTCGTCGCGATCGACCATTTCGGCAGCTATGCGTGCCGCCGCATCTACGGCCGCGATGCCGGCAGCTGGAGCGAGCATTCCACCGCCGATGCGGTCGATATCGCCGGCTTCCGCCTCACGGACGGGACGCGGGTCACGGTGGTCGGCGACTGGCGCGGCGACGCGGCGAAGGCCGCCTTCCTCCGCGAAGTGCGCGACGGCGCCTGCACGCTGTTCGCGACGACGCTGTCGCCCGATTACAACGCGGCGCACCGCGATCATCTGCACCTCGACCAGGCGAACCGCGGCAGCATGGGCTGGCGCGCCTGCCGCTGATCCGCCCCGATCGAGCCAGTTCGCCGGGTCAGTCCGCCGGGATCAGTTCGGCAGCGCCGCCGATCCGCTGTCGACCTTCTCCACCCAATGCGGGAAGAACGCCGGCTGGCGGTTCGACCAGCCCGATGCGGTCGCCGCGGCCTCGCTGATCGACTGCAGCAGCTTGCGCCGCAATTCGGGATGGAGATGCGGCAGCGCCGCCGCCGCGCAGAATGCGCTCGGCAGCCACGGGCGCGATTCCGCTCCGATCAGCCGTTCATAAAGGAAGCGGAACGCCGAGAAGCTGGTCAGCCGCCCCTGCCCCAGATCGAAACCGACGAGCGTGACGAGCGGCGCGAGGAACGGCTCGACCGCGGCGAGGTCGGCATCGTCCGGCACCAACTGGCGCAGGTCCGGGAGCGCGCGATACAGCCGCGCCTGCGCCCGGATGCTCGCCGCCTCGACGACGTCGCGCGACCAGCGCGCCATGGCATCGTCGCGGTCGAGACCGATGTCGAGGCTGCGCCGGATGTAGCGCTGCGTCGCACTCGGAAAGCTCGCGAATTCCTTCATTTCGGCCAGCGTCATCGCGCCCTCGGCCGGTCTCATCTTGGCACCCATGCTCGTTACCCCGCCCCGCCAGTGAACACCGTCGGGACCATGGCACAAGATGGTTAACAGCCGCCTTAACGCCGTGGTCCCGCGATGGTCACGAAAGCATCACGAAAGCTGCTGCGCTGCAACAAGCGTTGCGACGAACCGAACGGTTCCGGTCGCAAACGTCGCCGGGTGAGACAGTTACGCAACAATGTGCTAAGCCCCGCACATGAAGACGGCGGCCCCCGCGAAGGGACCGCCGCCTGCCATCGTCCATCCGGACCTTACTTCTGGCGCGCGCGCTCGGCATCCTCGTCATAGCCGGACGACGGCGCCGGCCCGTGATTGTGCACGGGCTGCGTCGACGAGGGCGGATCGCTGGCATCCATCGATTCGTCCAGCCCGACGTCGAGCCGCGCGTCGGAACTTTCCGGGTTCTTTTCTAGACGCTTGTTGATCGACTTGTCCTGGCCGGCGTCCTGGCGCGGATTGCGCTCCTGATCGCCGTCGGTCGGCGCGACCGACAGGCTGTCCAGCGCCTTTTCGTCGATACCGGTCATAGTGCACCCTCCTGTGATTACAGGGGCAGAACGATTGCTGTATCGTTTCCGTTCCTGCCCCCGCCGATCATAGCTGCGTCACCCGCACCTCCTGCCGGACGAACTGCGCGTTGCCGAACACCGTCATGAACGCGATGTCGGTCGCATCGCGGCCGACGCACACCCGCGCGATCGATTCCGCCGGCGCCATCCGCGTCGCATCGACCAGCCGCCACGCGCCGTCCAGCCACAGCTCCGCCACCGCGTGGAAATCGGGGGGATCGACGCCGGGTGCATAAGCGGCGACGCAGCGCCCCGGAATCTCGCCCGCCCGTGCCAGCGCGACCAGCAGATGCGCATAGTCGCGGCACACGCCCGCCCGGCTGGCGAAGGTGTCGAGCGCGGTCGTCTCGCCGCTACTCGTATTCGCCCGGTAATCGAGCGCGTCGGCCACCCAGTCGGTCAGTGCCGCCGCCAGCGCCCCGCCCTGCAACGCGCCGAATTCGCGCCGGACGAAGCCCTCCAGCCGGTCCGACTGACAATAGCGGCTCGGCAGCAGATAGGGCACCAGCGCCCCGTCCAGCGCCCGCGCCGGCGTCGCGCCCAGCGCCGCCAGATCGACGCCCTCGCGTGCCACCGCGACGGTGGCGCGATATTCGGCCTTCAGCCAGTTCTCGGCGCGGATCCAGCAGCGCTGGCCGATGCCGTCCTCGCCGCGGACCGCCGCGATCGGATTGTCGCTCCAGATGTTCAGCGCCTCGGCCTCGATCCGCTGGTCGGGCATCGCCGCGACCTCGATCTGCATCAGCACGTCGGCGGGCGGACCGATGATGGCATAGTCGAGATCGACGGCGATCGAGAGCCGCATAAGCGTCAATTCCTTGGGGAGAGGAGCGATGGGGTAACGGGCAGACGCGGGCAAAAACAAAGAGCCCGGCGGCATCGGCCACCGGGCTCCCCGTCACGTAACGTTCGGTTCCGGGTATCAGTCGCGCGATGCGCCGAACAGACGGAGGACGAACAGGAACATGTTGATGAAGTCGAGATAGAGCGACAGCGCCGACATGATGACGGCCTTGCCGACCATGTCCGTCCCCGCCACCTCGAAATACAGGCTCTTCGTGCGCTGCGTATCATAGGCGGTGAGGCCCGCGAAGATCAGCACGCCGACCGCGCTGATGACCAGCTGCATCACGCCCGACTGCAGGAACAGGTTGATGAGGCTGGCGACGATCAGCCCGACGAGGCCGATGATGAGGAACGTGCCGAATGCCGACAGGTCCTTCTTCGTCGTATAGCCGTACAGGCTGAGGCCCGCGAAGCCCGCAGCGGTGGCGAAGAACGCACCTGCGATCGACGTCCCGCTATAGACGAGGAAGATGGTCGACAGCGACAGGCCCATCAGGACGGCGAACGCCCAGAACAGCAGCTGCAGCGTCGACGTCTTCATCCGCCCCTGGCCGAAGCTCATCGCGAATACGACGCCAAGCGGCGCGAACATCAGCACGTAGCGGAGGATGCCGCCGCCCATGAACACCTGCGCCGCCGGCGACGAGGCGCCGCCCCAGGCGAACAGCAACGCGACGATGCCGGTGAGCAGCACGCCCGAGCCCATGTAATTGTAGACCGACAGCATGTACGAGCGCAGACCCGCGTCGTACGCGCCGCTGCGTGCCGTGTCGGTGCGCGCGGCCCCGAACGGCGCGGCGCCCGGCCGGGGGTCAGACCAGTTAGCCATGGTATCCAGAACTCCTTTGCCGACCTGATGTCGGTTCCTCGAAATATCGGCTTGCGCTTGTCGGTTTTCAAGCGAAACCGGGCAGGCTTCCGTTCCGTGGCAACAGAACATTACACAAGGATGCTCCACCCGCCATGCGCCTGTTCGTCGCCCTGCGTCCACCGCCTTCGATCCGGCAGCAACTGATCGCGGCGATGGGCGGCGTGCCGGCCGCCCGCTGGCAGGACGACGCGCAATTGCACTGCACCTTGCGCTTCATCGGCGAGGTCGACCGCCCGCAGGCCGAGGATGTCGCCGCCGCGCTCGCCGCCGTGCATGCCGAGGCGCCGATGGTGTGCATCGCCGGTGTCGGCCGCTTCGAACACAAGGGGCGGACCGACACGCTCTGGGCCGGCCTCGCACCGCACGATGCGCTCCGCCACCTCGCCCGCAAGGTCGACCAGGCCTGTATCCGCGCCGGCCTGCCGCCCGAACGCCGGGCCTATCTGCCGCACGTCACCCTCGCCCGCCTGTCGCGCAGCGCCGGCATGGCGCCCGAGATCGAGGGCTGGCTCGCGGTCCACGCCGGCCTTGCCAGCGCCGCCTTCCCGATGCCGCACCTGATGCTCTATCACAGCCACCTCGGCCGGTCGGGCGCCGCCTACGAACCGGTGGCGCGCTGGCCGCTGGAACCGGCAGTACCCGTGCCGGGTTCGTAACGCACTTCAGGGAGAAGAATCATGCGCGCCATCCTCGTCCTCGCCGGCCTGTCCACGCTGGCGCTCGCCGCCTGTACGAAATCGGAGGAGGTGGCGGTCGGTTCGCCCACCGCCGGCGGCGCACGCGCGACCGCGATGCTCAGGACCGGCACCGGTCAGGACGTCGGCCGCGCCACCGCGACCGAGGTCGCCGGCGGCATCCGCTACACACTCGACGTCAAGGGCCTGCCCGCCGGTATCCACGGCGCGCACATCCACACCACCGGGCGCTGCGACGGCCCGGACTTCACCACCGCGGGCGGCCACTGGAACCCGACGACGATGAAGCACGGCAGCATGAACCCGCAAGGTCCGCATGAGGGCGACCTGCCCAATCTGACGATCGGCTCGGACGGCCGCGGCACGCTGGGCGCCACCGTCCCGGGCGCGACCATGGCCGGGCTGCTCGATGCCGACGGCGCCGCGATCGTCGTCCATGCCGGTCCCGACGACCTGATGTCCGATCCCGCCGGCAACAGCGGCGGCCGCATTGCCTGCGGCGTGTTCGCACCCGCCTGATTACCCGCCCGTGCTCCCGCATCGGGCGGGAGTACGGGCATTCTCTCAGATCACCTCGCCCGCGGCGCGCGCCCGCGCCTCGCGCGATGCCTCCGCCTTGGGCACCAGCTTGTAGGCCGCGATCGCGCAGCCGAGCGTGATCGGCATCACCGCCAGCAGCGACAGCATGCCGACCGACAGGCTGCCCGACAGCGTCGAGATCCGCCCCGCCAGATACGGCCCCATCGCCAGCCCCATCAGCGTCGTGCCGATGAAGAAGGTCGCGGTCGCCGTGCCGCGCATTCGTGGCAGCACGAGGTCCTGCGTCGTCGCCGCCGCCGATCCCAGCGCGCCGCTCGCGGTCAGGCCCGACAGGAACAGGCAGGGGTAGAAGACCCAAACGCTGCTCGCAGTGAACGCGCCGATCAGGAACGGCACCGGCACCGTCGCGCCAAAGATCACGACGATCAGCCGCCCGGCGGGATCGGTCCGCCGCAAGCGGTCGGCGACGACGCCACCGATCGTCAGCCCCAGAAACCCCGCCAGCGCCCCGCTGCTACCCAGCAGCAGCCCGGCGCGCGCCGGCGTCTCGCCCAGTTCGCGCAGCACATAGGGCGCGCCCCAGAAGCTCGCCGCATAGCTGAGGAAGGAATTGAGGCCATAGGCGACCACCGTGCACAGGAACGCCGGCGTGCCGACGATCAGCGCGAAGGTGGCGGGATCGCGCCGCTTCAGCGCGCAGGCCCAGGAAAAGACCGCATAGACGCCGATGCCGACCGCGAACCATTGCGGCTTCGGCTCGCCCAGTCCGATCAGCAGCGTCACCACCGCGACGACCGCGGCCAGCCCGGTCAGGTTTATCAGCAGCGCCCGCGTGCCGCCCCGCGCCGCGCCGATCAGCGTCAGCGGCGGGATGATCGTCAGCAATTCCTGAAAGAAGGCGCGGAACGGCGCGGGATGCTTTTCCGGCTCGGGCAGCCCCTCGACCATCCCGCGGATCGGCTCGCGCAGCGTCGCGATCCAGATCGCGACGAGCAATCCCGGCAGGCCGACCGCCAGGAACGCCGCCTGCCAGCCGACCAGCCCCATCGGCCCGCCACCCGGATAGGCCTTGTTCCAGCCCTGCACGATCAGCCCGCCGATGAACAGCGACACGCCGCCGCCGACGTACAGGCCGGCAGAATAGATCGACAGCGCGGTCGCGCGCAGCCGCTTGGGAAAATAGTCGGAGATCAGCGAATAGGCGGACGGGCTCGCCGTCGCCTCGCCGATCCCGACGCCGATCCGCGCTGCCGCCAGTTGCCCGCCGGTGCGCGAGAAGCCCGACAAGGCGGTCATCGACGACCATAGCGCCAGCCCCACCGTCATCAGCCGCACCCGGTGCCAGCTGTCCGCCAGCCGCCCGAGCGGAATGCCGAACAGGGCATAGAAGACGCCGAACGCGGTCCCGTACAGGAAGCCGAGATCCTCGTCCTTCAGGTTGAGGTCGCGCTTGATGTCCTCCGCCAGGATCGAGATCACCTGCCGGTCGATGAAATTGAGCACGTAGACGAGGAACAGGATGCCGAGCACGTACCAGGCGTAGCGCGACGCCTGTTGCTCGTCCGCGGCCAGACCTTGCGGGGCGGGGTGCGCCATCAACCTCTCCGTTCTGTTTTGCGGGAGGCTAACAGACGGCGGATGGGGCGGTAAGCCCGAAAACGATACCCGATATTCTAAAGTGTTGCTGGCCGATCAGGCACGCAGCGGCCGCCGCGTGCTCTGCTCCAGCCGCCGCAGCAGCGATTCGATCGAGGGCGCGCTGGCCGCTTCGGTCGGCGCGCGCGGCAGTTCGACGCTGGCGATCCGCTCGCCATCGACCAGCGCGACCGGGCGCAACGATGCGACCGGACGCACCGGCTCGCGCGGCACCGCCGGCAGCGCCTCGGGATGGAAGGCGGCGAGCGGCATGTCGAGGTCGGCCGGGATCGCCTGCACCACCAGCACCGGCGACGAATCGGCATCGTCCTGCGCGGGGTCCTGCGCCGGCGGCATCGGCGCGCCGAGGTCGGCGGCGGACAGCGGCTTGCGCGCGGGCGCATCGGGATGCGCATCGGCGCGGCGCAGCACCGGCACGCCCTCCTGCGCGACCGGCCGCGGCGCGAACAGGCCGTCGGGACCGACCAGCAGGAACAGCGCCGACCAGCTCACCGCCGCAGCGAGCGCCCCCGCGCCCAGCGCCAGCACCGCCCGCGCGGTCGTGCCGAGCGGCGGTTCCGCCACCGCGATCAGGCCGGGCAATCCGCTCTGCCATACCCAATCCTCCAGCAGCGTCTGCGGCAGCAACAGGAACAGCGCCGCGGCGGCAAGCCCCGCCATGATCGCGCCGCCCGGTGCGATCCATGCGGGCGCCCGGGAAAGGGTCAAATTCCGGCTGGTGAACGCTGCCATGATCCATCCACTGTCGCGGCTGCCATCAGCCGCTGGTAAATTGGTTCGTAACGACAAATGTTTGACGACCAGTTACGCTCCGCCGCGACGAACGCCCGCCCCCGCGCCCGCCGCGCCTCCCAGCCGCTACGGTCGGCGAGCAGGCCCGCCAGCGCCGTCGCGATCGCATCCGGATCGTCGGCGCGGAACAGCGTCCCCGTCTCGCCGTCGCGGATCAGCTCGCGATGGCCGCCGACGTCCGATGCCGCGACCAGCTTGCCCTGCGCCATCGCCTCCAGCGGTTTCAGCGGCGTGACCAGCTCGGTCAGCCGCATCGCCTTGCGCGGATAGGCGAGGATGTCGACCAGCGCATAATAACGCTCCACCGCGGTATGCGGCACGCGTCCGACGAAGCGGATCGCATCCGCCACCGGCGATGCCGCCGCCTGCGCCCGCAACGCCGCCTCCATCGGCCCGCCGCCGACCAGCAGCAGCCGTGCCCTGGGCCGCGCCGCGACCAGCGCCGGCATCGCCGCGATCAGATCGTCGAGTCCCTCGTAATCGTAGAAGCTGCCGATGAAGCCGATCGTCTCGCAATCCTCCAGCCCGAGCTCGCGCGCGAGCTCGGCATCGCGCGCCACCGGTTCGCCGAACAGCGTGAGGTCGACGCCATTGGGCGACACCACGATCTTGTCCGCCGCCACCCCGCGCGCGACCAGATCGCCGCGCAGCCCGTCGCAGATCACCGCCACCGCATCGGCGCGCCGCACCGCCCAGCCCTCCAGCGCCCGCGTCGCGCGATATTTCGCCGATCCCTCGCGCCCCGTGCCGTTGCCGACCGCCGCATCCTCCCAGAACGCCCGGATTTCATAGACCAGCGGCAGACCGCGCCGCCGCGCCACCCGCAGCGCCGCCAGTGCGTCGAGCACCGGCGAATGCGCGTGCAGAATATCGGGCCGGAACGATTCGACCGCCGCGTCGATGCGCCGCGCGAACGCCGCGATGCCGGCGAGTTCGCCGACCACCCCGCCGCGCCGCGCCGCGCGGGTGCGGTGGAAGGTGAGGCCGTCGATCGATTCGACCGCGTCGCCGCGATCCGCATGATACCGCGGCCCGGTGACCGCCGCGACCTGCCAGCCGCGCTGTTCCTGCGCCTTCAGGATCGCACGGGTGCGGAAGGTATAGCCGCTCTGCAGCGGCAGTCCGTGGTCGAGGACATGGAGGATGCGCATGCCGTATGCCTTCGCACGCCGCCGCTTAATAGGCCGTCAACCGCATCGCCCCGCGACGAAACCGGGCGTCTCCACCGCGTTACGCACACGTTTCGACTTATATCGATTGTCAGGCGTTCCAGCGCTGCGCTGACTGGCGCGACCTGATTTCGGAGGTAAGTATATGCGTTCCACGTTTCCCAGATATGCCGCTGTCGCGATGATCCTCGCCGGCTCGACCGTCCTCGGCGGGTGCGCCACCAAGGGCTTCGTCCGCGACCAGATCGCGACCGTGAACACCCGGATCGACGGCATGGACGGGCGCCTGCGCACCGTCGAGGGTACGTCGGGACAGGCGCTCGCCCAGGCGCAGGCCGCCGCCGGCCAGGCGCAGCAGAACGGCCAGCGCATCGACCAGATCAACGGCCGCGTCGACGGGCTGGAGCAGCAGCTGCAGCAGCAGGCGCAGCAGCGCCAGCGCAAGCCGCGCGGCTGATCGCCTGACCGCACGCCAGCACGAACGGACGGCTCCGCTGAACAGGACAAAGATGTTCGCGGGGCCGTTCCGCATCGCCTGCCACGCGGCGTTCGCGCTCGCGCTGCTCGTGCCGCCCGCGGCATCGGCGGCGCCGCGCACCCGCAAGCCGGCCGCCAGGATTGCCGACGCGCCACCGCCGGTGCCGCCGATGATGCCGCGATCGGAGGCCGCCAGCCGGATGATCGCCTGGATCGCCGCGGCGCAGGACAATGCCGGCCTGCCCTATGCGGTCGTCGACAAGCAGGCCGCGACACTGTTCCTGTTCGATGCGACCGGCGCGTTGCGCGGCGAGGTCCCGATCCTGCTCGGCGTCGGCGTCGGCGACGATTCGTCCCCGGGCGTCGGGGCCAAGGACCTGTCGGAGATCGGACCGGCCGAGCGGACGACACCCGCGGGCCGCTTCGTCGCGAAGTTCGGACGCGCCTTCGGTCGTCAGCGCGTGCTCTGGGTCGATTACGCCAATTCGGTCGCGCTGCATGCGGTCATCACCACCCATCCAAAGGAACGCCGGGTCGCGCGGCTGCTGTCGCCCTCGCCGGACGACAATCGCATCACCTTCGGCTGCATCAACGTCGCCACGCGCTTCTACGCGGGCACGCTGAGCCCGCTGTTCCGCCGCAAGGGCGGCATCGTCTACGTCCTGCCCGACACGCGGCCGCTCGACGACGTCTTCCCGCGCGTCCGCCTGCTGCCCTATCTCGCCGCCGCCAGCGGCTGAGACCGCCAGAAATAAGGATTCCCGCGATGATGCCGTTGTTGCTCGCCCTGCTCGCCGCGGCGGACCGACCGGTGGTGGTGAGTTCGCTGACCACGCCGCAGCTCGTCGAGCAATGCCGCGGCAAGGACGACGATCCCGCCCCCAATTTCTGCACCGGCTATATCGTCGGCGCCTTCGACACGCTGTCGCAGACGCGCCAGATCTGCCCCGCCGCCACCCGCCTCTCGACCAACGACATGGTCGCGGGCGTGCGCAAATACCTGCGCAAGCGCGGGAACAAGGCAACCGGCGCGCCCGCCTTCGTCGTCCGCGACGCGCTGCGCGCCGCCTTCCCGTGCCGGCGCAAATGACCCCGCCGGCGCGCCACCCACGCACTTAACGCCGCATCAACCCCTCCCCGCCTATGGCGGCGCGGGAAAGGAGCGGCGACACCATGATCGACAATCTGTCGCTGGGCCTCACCCACGGGCTGATGCTGCTCGCCGCCTGGCTGCTGCTCCGGCGCCCCGATCTCGATTCCGAAGCGCCGCCGCCGCGCCACTGGCGCGCGCGGACGCGGCCGCAGGACCCGCCGCCCGGTGCGTGACCTCGTCTTCGTCGCCTTCCTCGCCGCGATCTTCGGGATGGGGCTGCGCCGGCCGTTCATCCTCGTGCTCGCCTATGTCTATATCGACATCGTCTCGCCGCAGCGGCTGACCTACATCCTGCTCAACACCGTGCCGATCTCGCTGATCGCGGTCGCGCTGGCGGTCGGTGGCTGGCTGCTGATGGACGCCAAGTCGGACAGCCGCTTCACCCCCCGGCAGGGGCTGATCGTCGTCCTCCTCCTCTATTGCTGGGCGACGACGGCAGGCGCCGACTTCCCGCTCGATGCGAAGGACAAATGGGACTGGGTGTGGAAATGCCTCGCCTTCGCCGCCTTCCTGCCGCTGACGCTGCGCACGCGCCTGCGGATCGAGGCGCTGCTCCTGTTCATGATCCTGTCCGCCGCGTCGATCATCATCGTCGGCGGCATCAAGACCGCGGCGGGCGGCGGCGGCTATGGCCAGCTCGACCTGATGGTGAACAACAATTCGGGCCTGTACGAGGGCAGCACCATCTCCACCGTTGCGATCGCGATCGTGCCGCTGATCGCCTGGTTCATGCGCTACGGCACGATCTTCCGCCCGGACTGGAAGGTGAAGGGCTTCTGCCTGTGCCTGATCTTCGCCTGCCTGCTGATCCCGATCGGCACCTCGACCCGCACCGGCCTGCTCTGCATCCTCCTCGTCGCGCTGCTGTCGCTGCGCAACGCGAAGCGCAAACTGCTCTATTTGACGATGATCGGCGCGGTGGCATTGACCAGCATCCCCTTCCTGCCGGCGAGCTTCACCGACCGGATGAGCACGATCAAGAGCCACGACGCCGACGAATCCGCCTCGACCCGGCTCGCCGTCTGGCAATGGACGATCGACTATGCCCGGGCGCATCCCTTCGGTGGCGGGTTCGAGGCGTATCGCGGCAACCGCATCCGCTATGAGATCAAGCGTGCCGACGGCGCCGGCCCCGCTCCCGCGGTCGCCGATCAGGCGGTGACCGACAAGGCGCGCGGCTATCACAGCGCCTATTTCGAGATGCTCGGCGAACAGGGCTATCCCGGCCTCGTGCTCTGGCTCGCGATCAGCCTGATCGGCCTGGTCCGCATGGAGGTGCTGCGCCGCCGCTATCGCGATGCGGAGGGCGAATTTGGCTGGGCCGGACCCTTGGCCGCGGCGTTGCAGACGGCGCATCTGGTCTATCTGCTCGGCGCCGCCTTCATCGCCATCGCCTTCCAGCCGTTCGTCTACATGCTGATCGGTGCGCAGATCGGCCTCGATTCCTACCTCGCCCGCCGCCGCGCCGAAACGGCGAAGGTGCCGATGCGCAAGCCGAGGCCCGCAGCGGCGCTCGCGGCGTGACCGGCGAGCTGCGCGCCCTCACCAGCGTCCGCGGGATCGCGGCATGGCTGGTCGTCCTCTACCATATCCGCGGCGCGATCGCCGGCCTGCCCGCCGGTATCGAGGCGCTGCTCGCCCGGGGCTATCTCGCGGTCGATTTCTTCTTCCTGCTGTCCGGCTTCGTCATCTGGCTGACGTGGCACGATCGCCTGCGCACGCCGGGCGCGTCGTGGCGCTTCCTGCAAAAGCGGATCGCGCGCATCTGGCCGCTGCATGCGGTGATGCTCGGCTTCGGCGTCGCGCTCGCGCTGCTGTTGCGCGCCACCGGCCGCGACGATCCGGCATTTCCATTCGCAGAGCTGCCGCTCCACCTGCTGCTGATCCAGAACTGGGGGTTCACCGACGCGCTGCGCTGGAACGATCCGTCCTGGTCGATCAGCTGCGAACTCGCCGCCTATCTGCTCTTCCCGCTGCTGGTCGTGGCGGTCGACTGGCGCCGCCTGCCGACGCCCGCGCTGGTCGGCATCGCCGCCGCAATCCTGCTCGCACTGCACGGCGCGATGCAGGGCGCGCCCTCGCTCGGCACGGACATTCCCCGCTACGGCCTGATCCGCTGCCTGTGCGAATTCGCGACCGGCACGATCCTCGCCGCGCTGTTCCTGCGAACAAGGGCGCACGGCAGCATCGCGATCCCCGGGCTCGCGACCGCCGCGACCGCCGCCGCATGGGCGCTCGGCGCGCCCGAAACGCTCGCCGCGCCCGCCACCTTCGCCGGGCTGCTGCTGACGCTGGCGCATACCGCGGGCCGCCGTGGCCACCCGCTGGAAGGGCGCGCGATCCATTATCTGGGGGACATCAGCTACGCGACCTATCTGTCGCATTTTCTGCTGTGGAAGGCGTTCCGCCTCCCGCTCGACGCCGCCATGCTCCCGACATGGCTGATCGCCGGCTATCTGGCGCTGGTGCTCACCGCCTCCGTCGCGCTCTACCATCTGGTCGAGCGCCCGGCGCAGCGGCGGATCAACGCGCTGTCGATCCGCCGCCGGTTCGTACCGGCCGCCTAGGGCCGATGGGCTCAGGCGTCCTCGGTCTCTTCGGCCAGTTCCTCTTCCAGCGCCGCGATGATCGCCGCGTTGAAGGCGGGGATATCGTCGGGCTTGCGGCTGGTGATGAGGTTGCCGTCGACCACGACCGCCTCGTCCACCACGTCCGCGCCGGCATTCTCCAGATCGGTGCGCACCGACGGCCAGCTGGTCACGCGCCGGCCGTCGACCACGTCCGCCTCGACCAGCAGCCACGGCGCGTGGCAGATCGCGGCGACGATCTTGTCGTCCTCCATGAATTCGGTGACGATCTCGATCGCCCGCTCCTCCAGCCGCATCTTGTCGGGATTGCCGACGCCGCCCGGCAGCACCAGCGCGTCGTAATCGTCGGTATCGACGTCCTCCAGCGTCAGCTCGGGCGTGATGCTCTCGCCCTTCTCGCTGTCGTTGACGACACCCTGGATCGGATCGGTCGCGATCGACGCCAGCGTCACCGTCGCGCCCGCGTCGATCAGCGCCTGCCGCGGCTTGAACAATTCGTCCTGCTCGAAACCGTCGGTCGCGATCATCAGCACGCGGGCTTGGGCGAGGTCGGCCATGACGAGTAACTCCTGTGATTGGGGAATGCCGGGCCTTAACCCCCGCATCGACCCGCCCGTTCCCGGAACACACCGTCGGTCCTGCGCATTTCCGATAACCTGCTGAAAGGATGCGCCGGGTGGCAATGCGGATTACCTATTGCGACGATTCGAAACCGGGCATCACCCGCCGGAAGGTCCGCAACGGCTGGGCCTATTATGCCCCCGACGGCGACCGCATCACCGACCGCGACGAGATCGACCGCCTCAACGCGGTCGGCCTGCCCCCCGCCTATCGCGACGCCTGGTTCTGTCCCCGCGCCAACGGCCATATCCAGGCGATCGGCTGGGACGAGAAGGGTCGCAAGCAATATCGCTACCACACCGGCTTCCGCGAGGCGCAGGAGGCGGCGAAATACGAGAAATGCGCCGATTTCGGCCATTGCCTGCCAAAGATCCGCAAACAGGTGGACGACGACCTGACCGCACGCGGCCTCGGCAAGGACCGTGCGGTCGCTGCGGTCGTGCGCCTGCTCGACATCGGCCATATCCGCGTCGGCAACGAAGCCTATGCCGAGGCGAACAAGAGCTATGGCGCGACCACGCTGCGCAAGGATCACGGCAGCGTCCGCGGCGACACGCTCAAGCTCCGCTACACGGGCAAGTCCGGCAAGGAACGGGACATGAAGGTCACCGACAAACGCCTCGCCGCCACCGTCCGCAAGATGCAGGATCTCGACGAGCAGCATCTCTTCGCCTGGGTCGACGACGACGGCACGGCGCACCCGGTGACCTCGTCGGACGTCAACGACTATATCCGCCGCGCCGGCGGCGGCGACTTCACCGCCAAGCATTTCCGCACCTGGGGCGCCAGCGTCACCGCATTCGAGGCGCTGGCCAGCGCCGAGGCGGACCTCAGCCTCAAGGCGATGCTGGAGCCGGTCGTCGCCCGCCTCGGCAACACGCCCGCGATCGCGCGCAAAAGCTACGTCCACCCCGCGCTCATCGCCCTCGTCAAAAAGGGGCAGAGCACCTTCCGCAAGGCGCTGCGCCTGCCGCGCTCCGCCCGCTATCTCAGCCGCGCCGAACGCGGCCTCATCGCGTTCCTCGAAGCCGGAACGCCCGCGACCCTGCCCGATCTGAAGGCAGCCGCCTGAAAAGAGTATCCATGGCCAATAGCACTACCACCGCCGCCCGGGCGCCGATCTTCGATGCCGACAACGTCCAGGATCAGGTGTCCGATCTCTACGTTGCCAGCGAGCTGTGGCTGCACACGCACTGGCTGCAAATCCTGATCGCCTTCGCGGTCGGCGCGGTCATCGTCATCGCGCTGCACGGCCTGCGCCGGCTCGGCAACCGGCTGTGCGACACGCCGCTCGGCACGGGCGAGCTCGCCCGGCGCGGCTGGGGGACGATCGTCGGCCGTGCGATCACCCGCACCAGCAATTTCTTCATCGTCATGCTCGCCGCGAAGCTGGTCGTGGGGTACGCCGGCGCGCCCAGCCAGGTGTCGACCACGGTCGACTTCCTGTGGACCGTCGCCTCGGTGTTCCAAGCAGCGATCTGGGCGCGCGAGCTGATCCTCGGCGCGATCGAGCACCGCACCAGCAGCGAACATTACAGCGGCGAGGCGCTGCTGTCGGCGATGGGCCTCATCCGCCTCCTCGTCACCGTCGCGCTGTTCGCGATCGCCCTCGTCGTCGTGCTCGACAACCTGGGAGTCAACGTCAATGGCCTCATCGCCGGCCTCGGCGTCGGCGGCATCGCTATCGGTCTGGCAGCGCAGGGAATTTTCGGCGACCTGTTCGCCGCGCTCGCGATCATCTTCGACCGCCCGTTCCGCCGCGGCGACAAGATCAGCTACGGCACCACCAGCGGCGTCATCGAATCGATCGGCCTCAAGAGCACCCGCATCCGCGCCTTCACCGGCGAGCTGCGCGTCATCAGCAACAAGCAGCTGCTCGACAAGGAAATCCAGAACACCAGCGTCCGCGACCATATCCGCATTAGCTTCACGATCGGCGCCGCCTACGAAACCCCGCCCGACACGCTCGCCCGCATCCCCGCGCTGCTCCGCGAGATCGTCGAGGCCGAAGGCGGCAAGGTCGCGCGCAGCGGCTTCGAGACGTTCGGCGCCTCCAGTCTCGACTTCGCGCTCCAGTTCGACATCCCCGGCGACGACTGGGCCACCGCCCACCCGATGCGCGACCGCATCATGGTGGGCATCATGACCCGCTTCGCCGCCGAAGGGATCGTCATCCCCTATCCCACGCAGACCACCTACACCGCCGCGCCCGACGGCACGCTGGTGATGCCGTACGCCGTGCCGGTGGAGGGGCAAACGGCATCGGCGTAGCGCCGATCAGCCGTGCGTCATCGCTTGACGTCCGCTGGTGTGATCGTCTGGCCGGCGACCTTCCAGATTTGCCTGTCCGGCGTTCCGACGAACACGGGCATACGGAGGTTATAAGACGCGAACACATGGATTTCGGTTGGTACGGGGTCGAGCAGATGATTGACGATGACGCCAACCGGTTTGGCTTTTGGGGGGAGGCTGGGAATTTCAACGTTAAGGCATGCAACGCTATAGGGCCGGTTCGCCACTATCGCGCCGTCAGCGCCGACGATCACGCGATAATTTCCGCCAATCGGGTAAGATCGCAAGTCCAGTTGCGCCGACAGCAAGTAGACGATGCTCGGGCCGCCGTTAGGTGACGGAAGAACGACCGTGTTGAACGGAGCGGCAGTGCAAGGCTTGTAACCGAGCCTCACTGCCGCCGCAGCCGCATTCTCACGCGCTCTCGCCAACAAAGACTGCGCCGGCGTCAGCGGTGTTGGCGTCACCGTCAGATCACTGTCGACCACCTTGCCGTCTCGAACGTCCGCATGGAAAAAGGCACGCGCATCCACGCCCTTACCGCGAAAATACGTTACCCGAAGCCCCTGCCCGTCGATCGGTTCGACCACATAACCGCCGATGCCGGTGAGCTGATCCTTGGTCACCTTGGCCGCCAGGGCATCCGAGCTCACCCATGCCGCGCGATCGTACAGATATAGCAGCCCACCGATTTTGGCGGCTTGCGCAAGGCGTTGCTGGTGGGCGACCGCGGACGAAGGTTGGGACGGCACGGGCGGCACCGCCTGTTGCGATACCAGAGCTGCCAAGGCAAACCCCTGCAAGACCGTCATGCTTCCCCCGTTTCGCCGTCCATGCCGCCCGTCTTCCACCCATGCGATGACATGCACAAGTCGGCAGCGCTACGGCGACCATCGGTTTACCGACGGCATGGGCGGCCCGCCTAGATCCCCCCTTCGTCGAGGCTCAGCAATGTCGCATTGCCGCCGGCGGAGGTCGTGTCGACCGACACGGCCCGTTCCGCGCAGAAGCGGTAGAGGTAATGCGGTCCACCCGCCTTGGGTCCGGTTCCCGACAGTCCCTCTCCGCCGAACGGCTGCGATCCGACCACCGCGCCGATCATCGAGCGGTTGATGTAGAGGTTGCCGACCGCCGCAGCCGCTTCGGTCACCTCGGCCGCGCGCGCGATGCGGCTGTGCAAGCCCATCGTCAGGCCATAGCCCTTGGCGTTGACCCGGGCGATCGTATCGGCGAGCTTGCCCGCTTCCCAGGTCGCGACGTGCAGGATCGGCCCGAACCATTCGCGATCCAGGTCCTCGATAGCATCGAGCTGGACCAGTGTCGGCGGCACGAACAGCCCGTCGGCCGGAGCGTCGAGCGTCTTGAGCGTCCGGTCCGTGACGGTTGTGCGATAGGCCATCAGCTTGTCGTATGACGGTTGGTCGATCACTGGTCCCACGTCGGTGGCCGGATCGGCCGGATCGCCGAGGCGCAGCGTCTCCATCGCACCGGTCAGCATGTGGATGACGGTGTCCGCGACATCCTCCTGCACGAGCAGCAGCCGCAGCGCCGAACAGCGCTGTCCCGCCGAGCGGAACGAGGAGGTGACGACGTCCGCCACCACCTGTTCGGGCAGCGCGGTCGAATCGACGATCATCGTGTTGATCCCGCCCGTCTCCGCGATCAGCGGCACGATCGGGCGATCGTCGTCCTCCACCAACGTCCGCGCGATCCGCTTGGCGGTCGCGGTCGATCCGGTGAAGGCGACGCCCGCGACGCGCACATCGGCGGTCAGCGCCGCGCCGGCCTCCGGCCCGCCGGTCACCAGCACCAGCGCATCCGCCGGCACGCCCGCGCGATGCGCCAGCTCGACCGCGAAGCGCGCGATTGCGGGCGTCTGCGGTGCCGGCTTGGCGACGACGCAATTGCCCGCGACCAGCGCCGCGACCGTCTGGCCGAGGAAGATCGCCAGCGGGAAATTCCACGGAGCGATCGTCGCCCACACGCCGCGGCCCTCGATATGCAACATGTTGCGCTCGCCGGTCGGCCCGGGCAGCTCGACCGGCCGCAACCGCGCCCGCGCCTCGCCCGCATAATAGCGACAGAAATCGGCCGCCTCGCGCACCTCGCCGATCGCATCGGGGATCGTCTTGAACGCCTCCTGCACGCAGATCGCCATCAGCCGGTCGCGATTCTCCTCGAGCAGGTCGGCGAGCCGTTCGAGGCAGGCGGCACGCTCGTCCACCGGCGTCGCCGACCAGGCGGGAAAGGCGGCATGCGCGCGGGTGACGGCGGCCCTGACTAGCCCCTCCCCTTCAGGGGAGGGGTTGGGGGTGGTGGAGGTCTCACCGAGACCTGTACCACGTGACTCCCCCACCCCAACCTCTCCCCTGAAGGGGAGGGGCTTTTTGACCGCCGCCACCGCGGCCTCCAGCGTCGCGACATCGCTCAGGTCCAGCCCGCGCGAATTGCGATGCCCCGGCGCGAACAGATCCTTGGGCAACGGAATGCTGGGATGCCGCGTGCCGCCGACCGCAGCGATCTTCGCCACCGGGTCTGCAAGGATCTCGTCCTCGCTCAGCCGCGCATCCGCCAGCTGGTGGACGAAGCTCGAATTGGCGCCATTCTCCAGCAGGCGCCGCACCAGATAGGCGAGCAGGTCGCGATGCCCCCCGACCGGCGCATAGATGCGGCAATGATAGCCGTTCTCGCGCACCAGCCGCTCGTACAGGCCGTCGCCCATGCCGTGCAGCCGCTGGAATTCGAAATCGCGCGCATTCCCCGCCCATTCCAGGATCGTCGCCACCGTCAGCGCATTGTGGCTGGCGAAGGCGGGGCGGATATTCTCCGCCGCCAGCATGTCCTTCGCCACTGCCAGATAGGATACGTCGGTCGCCGCCTTGCGTGTGAACAGCGGATAATCGTCCAGCCCCTCGACCTGCGTCCGCTTGATCTCGCTGTCCCAATAGGCGCCCTTGACCAGCCGGACGTTCATCACCCGGTCCAGCCCGTTCGCCCAGGCGACCACCGGCCGCGCCCGCTTGCCATAGGCCTGCACCGCCATGCCGAACCCGTCCCAGCCCTTCAGCGACGGCAGCGCCGCGACCGCGCCGATGATGTCGAGGCTCATCTCCAGCCGCTCGGACTCCTCCGCATCGACGGTCAGCGCGATGTTCTTCGCCGCCGCCTGCACCGCCAGCGCCTCCAGCATCTCGGTCAGCGCCGGCACGCACTCGCTCCACCGCGCCACCTCGTAGCGCGGGTGCAGCGCCGACAGCTTGACCGATACCGAATGCCCCGCGGCGGGATCGCTGCCGACCGCGTCGATCGCGCCGACATAGGCCTGGAAATAGCGCTCCGCGTCGTCGAACGTCCGCGCCGCTTCGCCGAGCATGTCGAAGCTGGCGGTGAAGCCCTTGTTCTCGCCGCGTTTCATCCGCCGCATCGCCTCGTCGATGGTGCGGCCCATCACGAAGATCTCGCCCATCATCTTCATCGCCGCGCCCACCGCCTGCCGCACGAACGGCTCGCCGGCGCGGCCGATGAGGCGACGCAGCGGCCCCGACGGCCCCTCGCCGACCAGCACGCGCCCGACGACGAGGCCCCAGGTCGCGCTGTTGACCAGCTTGCTGTTCGACCGCCCGGCATGCGCGCGCCAGTCGGCATCGCCCAGCTTGTCGGCGATCAGCAGGTCCGCCGTCTCCGGGTCGGGCACGCGCAGGAACGCCTCGGCAAGGCTGAGCAGCGCGACGCCCTCCGACGAGTTGAGCCGATATTCCTGCAGGAACTGGTTCACCCAGCCGCGGTTCTGCGCCGCGCGCAGGTCCGCCAGCAGCCCCGACGCATGGCCCATGATCCGCTGACGCGAGTCGGGCGACGTGGATGCGCGGTCCAGCAGCGATTTTAGAACATCGGGTTCGCTGGCGCGATACAGTTGTGCCATGGATTTACGGGCGGCAGACGTTACGGCAGAGGACATGTTCAAGCTTTCGGTCGGTCGAGGCTTGCGAGGAACACCCTCCCGCGCCTACAGAATGGCCCGCGTCTAGCGCCAAACGGCAGGCGCCAAAAGCCGGGACCAGAGGCCAAGGAGAGAAACGCGTGGCGACGATCACCATCGACGAGATGAAGGCCAGGATCGGCACCGAAACCGTCTCCGACTGGGTCGAGGTGACGCAGGCGATGATCGACCTGTTCGCCGAGGCGACCGGCGATCACCAGTTCATCCATCTCGATCCCGTCGCCGCCGCGCAGACGCCGTTCGGCGGCACGATCGCGCACGGCTTCCTCACCCTGTCGCTGATGCCGCTGCTCGCGTCGAAGGTGCCGGACGCGCCCCGTCTCGACGGCGTGAAGATGGGCGTCAATTACGGCGGCAACAAAGTCCGCTTCCTCACGCCCGTCCGCTCCGGCAGCAAAGTGCGCGGACGCTTCAAACTGCTCGAATTCGACGAGAAGCGCCCCGGCCAGTTCCAGCAGACCAACGCATTCACCGTCGAGATCGAAGGGCAGCCGAAGCCCGCGATGATCGCCGAATGGATAAGCCAGATCTTCGTCTAACCACCCCATCATCAGCCGAGAGAAACCACCATGCGCTCCGCCGTCATCGTCTCCACCGCCCGCACCCCGATCGGCCGCGCCTACCGCGGCGCCTTCAACAACACGACGCCGCAGGCGCTCGGCGCGCATGCCATCGAACATGCCGTCAAGCGCGCCGGGATCGAGGGGGCGGAGGTCGAGGACGTCGTCTTCGGCGCCGCGCTCCAGCAGGGACATCAGGCGGGCAATATCGCGCGCCAGGTCGCGCTGCGCGCCGGTCTGCCGACCTCGGTATCGGGCATGTCGCTCGACCGCCAGTGCGCCAGCGGCCTGATGGCGATCGCCACCGCGGCCAAGCAGATCATCGTCGACGGCATGGACATCGCGATCGGCGGCGGCGTCGAGAGCATCAGCATGGTCCAGACCCCGCAGATGCGCGTCGCCCCCGACAAGCAGCTGATCGCGATGCACAACGACATCTACATGCCAATGCTCCAGACCGCCGAGACGGTGGCGAAGCGCTACGGCATCGGTCGCGACGTGCAGGACGCCTATGGCCTCCAGTCGCAGCAGCGCACCGCCGCCGCACAGGCCGCGGGCAAGTTCGACGACGAGATCGTGCCGATGGCGGCGACGATGAACGTCGTCGACAAGGCGACCAAGGAGGTCAGCACCAAGGACGTCACCCTGTCGAAGGACGAAGGCAATCGCGCCGACACCACGCTGGAAGGCCTGCAGGCGCTGCAGCCCGTCGTCGGTCCGGACGGCGTCATCACCGCGGGCAACGCCAGCCAGCTGTCGGACGGCGCCTCCGCCTCGGTACTGATGGAGGAAAGCGTCGCGGCGGCGCGCGGCCTCACCCCGCTCGGTCGCTACGTCGGCATGGCGGTCGCCGGCACCAAGCCCGACGAGATGGGCATCGGCCCGGTCTTCGCGATCCCGAAACTGCTCGAGAAGAACGGCCTGACGATGAACGACATCGGCCTGTGGGAGCTGAACGAGGCGTTTGCGGTCCAGGTCCTCTATTGCCGCGACACGCTCGGCATCCCCGACGAACTGCTCAACGTCAACGGCGGCGCCATCTCGATCGGCCACCCCTATGGCATGTCCGGCGCCCGCATGACCGGCCACGCGCTGATCGAGGGCAAGCGGCGCGGCGCGAAGTACGTCGTCGTCACGATGTGCATCGGCGGCGGCATGGGCGCGGCCGGGCTGTTCGAGGTGCTGTAAACTTGAACTTCACCCCGTTCGGGGATATTTAGACGGCGGACATTGTCATTGGTGTCCTCCTTGTATGGGCCTCGACCGTTGCAGCGGTCGGGGCCCAAAACGTTTGGGGTTCGAGTTGCAGCCCGAACCCCGCCCGTGTGCCTTACCTGTTGCGACTATCGACGATCTTCACGGTCAGAGCCGCAAAGGCGATGATGACGCCCAGGATCTGGCACAAGTCGGCCACCGTCATTGCGGTATCCTCCTTGTGGTGACGGCGGGATTGCCGCCGTCGATGATCGTGACCGATGCGGCCCCATCGCGCAACCAACCCCCATCGCGCTCGTTCTCCCGCCAACACCCGCACAGGAGACGATGCATGGCCGATCACGACAGCCCACAGGAAATCGCCGCCAAGTTCCTCGACAAACTGAAATCCAGCCCGTTCGTGATGATCGGCCTGCATGACGGCGGCCATTCCGAACCGATGACCGCGCAGATCGACGACGATCAGCCCAATACGCTGTTCTTCTTCGCCGGCAGGGACAATCGCATCGCCAAGGGCGGCGACGCGATGGCGCAGTTCGTCGGCAAGGGGCACGATTTCTTCGCCTGCCTCGCCGGCACCGTCAGCCAGGACGACGACCGCGCGCAGATCGACAAGCTGTGGAATAACCAGGTCGATGCCTGGTTCCCGAACGGCAAGGACGATCCCAACCTGACGCTGCTGCGTTTCGACATCGACAGTGCCGAGCTGTGGGAAACCGACATATCGATCTCGGGTCGCGTCAAGATGCTGTTCGGCGGCACCATCCGCGGTGACGAATCGAGCAGCCATGCGGTGGTCGACTCGGTCGCCTGACACGAAAAAGGGGCGGTTCGCGCCGCCCCTTTGAGCAAACGGAAGGGCGGCGCCGTCAGGTGCCGCTCTTCTGGTGTCAGGCGTTCGCCGCCATCCATTCCTCGACCACGGGGGCGACGTGGTTGCGCCACTTCGAGCCATTGAAGATGCCGTAATGGCCGGCGCCTTCCGCCATCAGATACCGCTTCTTGTCGTCCGGCAGGTTCGTCGCCAGCGTCAACGCCGCCTTCGTCTGCCCGAGGCCCGAAATATCGTCGCGCTCGCCCTCGATCGCCAGCACGGCGACATCGGTGATCGCGGCGGGATCGACGCGACGGCCGCGATGCATCATCTCGCCCCTGGGCAGGGCATGCGTCTGGAAGACCAGATCGACCGTCTGGAGATAGAATTCGGCGGTCATGTCGCAGACCGAGCGATATTCCTCATAGAAATTCTTGGTCGCGTCCGCGCTCTCGCCGTCGCCCTGCACCAGATGTTTGAACATCTCCCAATGCGACATCATGTGGTTGCCGAGATTCATCGACATAAAACCGGCGAGCTGCAGGAAGCCCGGATAGACCTTGCGCCCCGCACCCGGATACATCGCCGGCACCTTGACCACGACATTCTGTTCGAACCAGGCATGCGGCCGCTCGGTCGCCAGCGTGTTGACCGCGGTCGGCGCCTCGCGCGTATCGACCGGGCCGCCCATCATCGTCAGCGTCCGCGGGCGGCAGGGGTGCCGGTCCGCGCTCATCAGCGCCACCGCGGCATAGCAGGGCACCGACGGCTGGCAGACCGCGAGCATGTGCGCGCCGCCCTGCCCCTCGTTGGGGCCGATCGCCTCCATGAACGCGATCAGATAATCGATATAATCGTCGAGGTCGAAACCCCCGTCCGACAGCGGCACCAGCTTCGCATCGCGCCAGTCGGTGATGTATACGTCCGCGCTCGGCAGCATGCGCTCGACCGTGCCGCGCAGCAGCGTCGCGAAATGACCCGACATCGGCGCGACGATCAGCAGCTTCGGACCGCCCTCGACCCCGTCGCGGCGGAAGCGCTTGAGCTGGCCGAACGGCTTCTGCAGCACGATCTCCTCGTGCACCGCGACCTCGCGCCCGTCGACCGTCGTATGGGTCAGGCCGAACGCCGGCTTGCCGCGAGTCGCCGAGGCGTGGGCGAACACTTCCAGCGCGGAGCTGACGATCTGGCCGCCGCCGGCATAGGACCAGGGGTTGGCGGGATTGCGCAGCCAGTCGGCCCCGAACGTGGCCATCGCGCTCGCCCCGGCGAGCATGGAGCGCTGCATTTCATAGGCGTCGTAGAGCATGGTTCGCATCTTTACATCAGATAGGTTGCAAGGGTCGTAACGCAAATCACGCCCCGTTCAATCGGTCTGAACGCCCGAGACGGCCGACAGGACCCCTGCCCCGTCCCCGCCCGGCGTTGAGCCGGCCTCCCCCGCCTGCTAGGCGCATCGGCGATGGCCAAACCTCCCGTACCCAGCAATCGTCGTCTCGGCGACCTTCGCCTCGTGGTGGAGCGCGTGTTCGCCTATCCGCGGCACCTCGCCATCGCGCTCGCCGCGCTGGCGACCACCTCCGCCGCGACGATCGGTATTCCCTACGGATTCAAGCGCGTGATCGACCGCGGCTTCGCGCCGGGCGGTGGCGAGACGGTGGCCTCCTCCTTCCACTACCTGCTGATGATCGTCGCGGTGCTCGCGGTGGCGACCGCGATCCGCTTCTATTTCGTGTCGTGGCTCGGCGAGCGCGTCGTCGCCGACATCCGCACGCGGGTGCAGGCGCATCTGCTCGGCCTGACGCCGCGCTTCTTCGAGGAGAATCGCCCGTCGGAGATCGCCTCGCGCCTGACCTCGGACACCGCGCTGATCGAGAGCGTCGTCGGCAGCACGGTCAGCATCGCGCTGCGCAACACCTTCACCGGGGTGGGCGGCATGATCTATCTGTTCGCGCTGTCGCCCAAGCTCGCGGGCATGCTGCTGCTCGGCATCCCGCTCATCATCCTGCCGGTGACGATCCTCGGCCGGCGCATCCGCAACCTGTCGCGCACCTCGCAGGATCGCGTCGCCGACGTCGGTTCGCTCGTCACCGAGACGTTGGGGGCGATGAAGATCGTCCAGGCGTTCGGGCAGGAGCCGCGCGAGGCGCAGCGCTTCCACACCGCCGTCGACGCGACCTTCGCCGCCGCCAAGACGCGCATCGCGCTGCGGGCGTTCATGACCGCGATCATGATCTTCCTGATCTTCGGGTCGATCACGCTGGTGCTGTGGGAGGGCGCGACCGATGTCGCCGCCGGGCGGATCAGCGGCGGCGCGATCGCCGCCTTCGTGCTGACCGGCGGTATCGTCGCGGGCGCGTTCGGCGCGCTGACCGAGGTCTATGGCGACCTGCTGCGCGGCGCCGGTGCGGCCAGCCGCCTTGCCGAGCTGCTCGCCGAACAGCCCGAGATCACGCGCCCGGCCGCGCCGATCCCGCTACCCGTCCCGGTCAGCGGCGCGCTGACGTTCGACGATGTGCGCTTCCACTATCCGACCCGGCCGGAGGTGGCGGCGCTCGACGGCTTCTCGCTCGCGGTGCGGACCGGCGAGACGGTGGCGGTCGTCGGCCCCTCGGGCGCGGGCAAGTCGACGCTGTTCCAGCTCGCCGAGCGGTTCTACGATCCCGCCGCGGGCCGCGTCCTGCTCGACGGCGTCGACCTGCGCGAGGCCGATCCCGCCGCGGTGCGCGCGCAGATCGCGATGGTGCCGCAGGATACGGTGATCTTCGGCGCATCCGCCCGCGACAATCTGCGCTACGGCCAGTGGGAGGCGAGCGACGACGAACTCTGGGCCGCCGCCGAGGCCGCCAATGCCGCCGACTTCCTGCGCGCGCTGCCGCAGGGGCTCGACACCAATCTCGGCGAAGGCGGTGCGCGCCTGTCGGGCGGCCAGCGCCAGCGGGTGACGATCGCACGCGCCTTGCTGCGCGATGCGCCGATCCTGCTGCTCGACGAGGCGACCAGCGCGCTCGATGCGGAAAGCGAGCGGCTGGTCCAGCAGGCGCTGGAACGGCTGATGGAGAATCGCACGACGCTGGTCATCGCGCATCGCCTCGCCACCGTGCGCGCCGCGGGACGGATCGTCGTCATGGACCAGGGCCGCATCGTCGAGGAAGGCACCCACGCCAGCCTCATCGGCCACCGCGGCCTCTATGCGCGGCTGGCGAGCCTGCAGTTCAGCGCAGCGGCGTAAGCCCCGCCCCGATCCGCGAACGATGGAAGGGTGGGTGGCGCGGCGGCCACGGGCTTGATCCCCCTTCCGCCAAGGCGCATGACGCGCGCGGAAAGCAAGGGAGAGAGCAATGCGCGACTATGACATCATCGTCTATGGCGCGACCGGCTTCACCGGGCGCCTCGTCGCCGAATATCTGGTCCGGCAGGGCGTCACCCGCTGGGCGATGGCCGGCCGCAGCCGCGCGAAACTGGAAGAGGTGCGGGACCTGATCGGCGCGCACGCCGACACGCCGCTGGTCGTCGCGGACGCCGACGATCCCGCCAGCCTGACCGCAATGGCGCAATCGACGCGGGTCGTGCTGACCACCGTCGGCCCCTATCAACTGTACGGCGCGCCGCTGGTCGCCGCCTGCGTCGCCGCCGGCACCGCCTATGTCGACCTGTGCGGCGAGCCTGCGTGGATGCGCCACATGATCGACGCGCACCATGCCGCCGCGCAGGCGAGCGGCGCGCGCATCGTCTTTTCCTGCGGCTTCGATTCGATCCCGTTCGACCTCGGCGTGCTGACCCTGCAGGAATGCGCGATCGCCAAATACGGCCACCCCGCGCCGCGGGTGAAGGGCCGGGTGCGCGCGATGCAGGGCGGCTTTTCCGGCGGCACCGCGGCCAGTCTGAAGGCGACGCTGGCCGCCGCGGCGCGCGATCCGTCGCTCCTCGGCCTGCTCGCCAGCCCGTTCGCGCTGACGCCGGGGTTCAGCGGCCCGCACCAGCCGACCGGCCTGCTGCCCGAATTCGATGCGACGCTGAACACCTGGGTCGCGCCGTTCATCATGGCGGCGATCAACACCAAGAACGTCCACCGCACCAATTTCCTGCTGGGCCACCGCTACGGCAGCGACTTCGTCTATGACGAGATGATGGTCGCCGGGCTCGGCGATATGGGCAAGGCCGCGGCGGAGGCGATCGCCCGCATCAACCCCTTCGCCGGCGACAAGGGCCCCAAGCCCGGCGAGGGCCCGAGCCAGGAAGAGCGCGACAACGGCCATTACGACCTGCTGTTCGTCGGCCTGATGCCGGACGGCGCGCGCTTCGACGCGGTGGTGACGGGGGATCGCGATCCCGGTTACGGTTCGACCAGCAAGATGATCGCCGAAACCGCGCGCTGCCTGTTGGAAACGGAAGGCGCAGGCGGCGTCTGGACCCCCGGCGCGCTGCTCGGCACGACGCTGCGCGACCGGCTCCAGGACAAGGCCGGGCTGACCTTCACCGCGGGGTGACGGCGGGCATCGCGGCGGAGAGCGTCACCGGTGGCATGCCTCCGCCGCCGGAGCCGCCCCCCCCGCCCCGAAACGGCGGTTCAGCCCCGGTAGAAGAGGAACGCGACGGCGGCGAGCAGCAGTGCCACCATCAGCAGCACCGGCACGCGCCTCGCCCGTCGCGCCGCGGCGGCGGCCTCATAGGCGGTCATGTCGAACCAGAAGCGCCCCGGCGCCGCCACCCGGATCGACCCGTCCGACAGCATCGCCGCCAGGGCCTTCGCCTCGCGCGCATCCGCCGGCACGAAGGCGATGGCATCGCCCGCGGTCACCGCATGCGCCGCGACGAAGCGCGGCGCGATCGATCCGCGCACCAGATAGGAATCGCGCACGCTGCCCTGCGGCTCGACGCGGGTCAGCCGGGTCATCGCCACCGCCTCACCGCCGCTTGCCCTGATGGCGGATGTTCTGCGGCCGGCCGCGATGTTTGATGACGCGATCCTTCCGCCCCGATCCGACATGCCGCGGCCCGGGCGCCGCGCCCTTGCCGCCGGGCAGTTCGAAGCGCAGCGCGCCCGACACCGGGTTCGCCTCCGCCAGCCGCAGGTCGATGCGCTGGCCGAGCGCATATTCCTCGCCGGTCTGCTCGCCGATCAGCTTGCGCGCCGCCTCGTCGAAGCGGAAATATTCGCCGCCGAGGTCACGGACCGGCATCAGCCCGTCCCCGCCGATCCCCTCGACCGTGGCGAAGAAGCCGTAATTCTGCACGCCCGTGATCCGCGCCGACAGCGTCTCGCCGACCTTTTCCGACAGGAACGCCGCGACATAACGGTCGATCGTGTCGCGCTCCGCCTCCATCGCGCGGCGTTCGAGGCCGCTGATCGTCGTGCCGATCTGCTCCATCGCCTCGGCATCGGCACGGGTCAGCTCGCCCGGTCCCAGCGCATAGGCCGCGACCAGCGAACGATGGACGACGAGGTCGGCATAGCGCCGGATCGGCGAGGTGAAATGCGCGTACGAACCGAGGCTGAGCCCGAAATGCCCCTGGTTGGCGGGCGCATAATAGGCCTGGGTCTGGGTGCGCAGCACCTGTTCCATCACCTGCGGCCGGAAATCGGCGTCGCCGACGCGGGCGAGGACATGGTTGAACGTCGCCGGGCGGATCACCTGCCCGAGTGCGAAGGGCACGTCGAACGTCTCGAGATAATCCTTCAGCGCGACCAGCTTCTCGCGGCTCGGCGGCTCGTGGACGCGGTACATCACCGGCGCCTTCTTTGCCTCCAGCGCCTTCGCAGCGGCCACGTTGGCGGCGATCATATAATCCTCGATCAACCGGTGCGCATCGAGCCGCTCGCGCGGGGCGACCGACATGATCCGCCCCTCCGCGTCGAGCACCACGCGCCGTTCGGGCAGGTCGAGATCGAGCGGCTCGCGCGCGTCCCGCGCCTTCGCCAGCGCGCGCCAGCAGGCCCAGAGCGGCTTCAGGACGGTGTCGGTCAGCGGATGCGACAGCGTGCCGTCGATCGCCGCCTGCGCATCCTCATAGGCGAGGTTCGCCGCGATCCGCACCCGCGCGCGGGCGAAGCGCCAGCTGTCGAGCTTGCCCGATTTGCCGATACGCAGATGGCAGACCAGCGCGGCGCGATCCTCGCCCTCCTTGAGCGAGCATACCTCCGCGGACAGGATCTCAGGCAGCATCGGCACGACGCGGTCGGGGAAATAGACCGAATTGCCGCGGCGGCGCGCCTCGCGGTCGATCTCCGATCCGGGGCGGACGTAGAAGCTGACGTCGGCGATCGCGACCACCGCCTGCCACCCGCCGGCGTTACCCGGATCGTCGTCGGGCGCCGCCCAGACCGCATCGTCGTGGTCGCGCGCGTCGGCGGGATCGATCGCGACGATCGGCAGGTGGGTCAGGTCCTCGCGCTCATCGCCCAGCGGCATCCGCGACACCCGCTCCGCCTCGTCCAGCGACTCGCCCGAAAAGACGTCGGGGATGCCCAGCTTGTGGATCGCAATCAGCGAAAAGCTGCGCGGCGCGAACGGGTCGCCCAGCCGCTGCACCACCCGCACCGATATCCGCGGCGGCCGCCCGGTGATCTCGGTCATCACCAGATCGCCTGCCGCCGCATCGCCGACGTCGGACACCGGGAATTCGCGCCGGTCCTTCTTCTCGACCCCCGTCAGCCAGAACCGGTCGCCGTCGCGCCGCAGCACCCCGAGCACCTGTTCGGACGCCTTGGCCAGCACCTTCATCGGATGCGCGATCCAGCCCGCACCCGCTTCCTCGGTGCGCGCGAGGATGCGCTCGCCGATCCCCAGCGCGCCGCGCTTGCGTTCGCGCACCCGCAGCCGCGGCGGCGGCGTCTCCGCCTCCCAATGCTCCGGCACCGCCCAGACGTTGCCGCCATCGTCGACGTCGGCGATGCGCAGCACGGTCACCTTCGGCAGCCCGCCCATCTTGTGAAAGGCGCGGCCGGGCGCGGAGTCGATCAACCCCTCGTCCGCCATGTCCTTGAGCAGCGCTTTCAGCCCGATCTTCTCCTGCGCGGTCAGGCCGAACGCCTTGGCGATCTCCCGCTTGCCGGCGGGGACATCGGAATTGGCGATGAAGTCGAGGATCTGCGCCTGCGTCGGCAGGCCGGTTCTGGGTTTCTTTGGCACGGACAGGAGATAGGGACTGCGGCGGGCCGCGTCATGTGCGAACTTTGCGTGCGCGCCGGCCAGCGGCTACAGGGCGGCATGTTCCGCGTCTGTGCGCTCTATCGCTTCACCCCCTTCGCCGACCCCGCCGCGCTGAAGCCGCCGCTGCTCGCCGCCTGCGAGGCCGCCGGGGTGCGCGGCACGCTGCTGCTCGCGCACGAGGGGATCAACGGCACGATCGCCGGGCCGGATGAAGGGATCGACGCGGTGCTCGCGCATATCCGCGCGCTGCCCGGCTGCGCCGCGCTCGACGTCAAGGATTCGCGCGCTGCGGAGATGCCCTTTTACCGGACCAAGGTGCGGGTGAAGCGCGAGATCGTGACGATGGGCGAACCCGCGATCGATCCGCTCGACGCCGGCCATTATGTCGATCCGGCGGACTGGAACGCGCTGATCGCCGACCCCGCGACGGTGCTGATCGACACGCGCAACGACTACGAGGTCGCGGTCGGCACGTTCGCGGGCGCGGTCGACCCCGACACGCGCAGCTTCCGCGAATTCCCCGCCTGGTTCCGCGACCATCGCGACGACCTGCTCGCCGGCCGCACCCGCGTCGCGATGTTCTGCACCGGTGGCATCCGCTGCGAAAAGGCGACCGCTTTCCTGAAAGCGGAGGGCGTCGACGACGTCTTCCACCTCAAGGGTGGCATCCTCAAATATCTCGAGGAGGTGCCGGCCGCGGACAGCAGCTGGACCGGCGAATGCTTCGTCTTCGACGAGCGCGTTGCGGTGGGCCACGGCCTCGCCCCCGGCACGCACGGCCTGTGCCGCGCGTGTCGCATGCCCGTCTCCGAGGCGGACCGCGGATCGCCGCTCTACGAGGAGGGCGTCAGCTGCCCGCGCTGCCATGATATGCGGGACGACGCCGACCGCGCCCGCTACGCGGAACGGCATCGGCAGGCGCTGCTCGCCGAAGCACGCGGCGAGGCGCATGTCGGACGGCGCTACGGGGAAGACTGACGAACCCGGCCCGCCCCGACCCTCACCCTATCGACGGCTGCGCCGTCTCTTCCCTCTCCCAATGGGAGAGGGAGGGAGCGCCGAAGGCGCGGAAGGGTGAGGGCCGTGGCGCGATGGCCCGAAGATCAATACGCCCGCGCCAGCAGCACGCGCTCGACGGCAGGCGCACCGGTGAACACGCACGCACCCTCCGCCGCACCCGCATCGCTCGGCGCGTTGCGGATCGTCAGCTTGAGCGCCTTCAGCCGCTCGACCACCGCATCCAGCGCCGCGCCGGTCGGCTTCGCCCAGTGCACCTCGACCCAGCCGGGATTTTTTGCGCCCTCGGCGAAATGCGCCTCGACCGCGGCCCAGTCCGCCGCCGGCACGATGTTCGCCTGCAGCCGCTCACGCGCCTGTTCGTGCAGCGCGCTCTGGATCGCGGCAAGCAGCGCGGGCGCGTCCGCTTCGAAATTGCCGCGCGGCATGACCTGCGAATCGAGCTTGCCGTCTTCGCGATACAGCCGGTCGCGACGGATCACCGAAACGTTGCCGCCCGCCATGTCGCGGCCGCCGATCTCGACGACGATCGGCGCGCCCTTCTTCACCCAGCCCCAGCGCTTGGTCGCCGCCTTGGCGGGCTTGAGGTCGAGCAGCGCGCGCACCGGCTCGCCCAGCGCCGACAGGCCGGCGAGGTTCGACTGGATGTCCTTTGCGTAGGCGATCAGCGCCTCATCTTCGGGCGTGTCGCGCAGCATCGGCACGATCACGATCTGCCACGGCGCGATCCGCGGCGGCACGCGCAGGCCGTCGTCGTCGCCATGGACCATGATGACGCCGCCGACCATGCGCGTGCTGACGCCCCAGCTCGTCGTGTTCGCCAGTTCGAACTCGCCGCCGGCATTCTGGAATTTGATGTTCTGCGCTTTGGCGAAGTTGGTGCCGAGGAAGTGGCTCGTGCCCGCCTGCAGCGCCTTGCCGTCCTGCATCATCGCTTCGATGCTGTAGGTCGCGACCGCGCCGGGGAAGCGCTCGTTCTCCGGCTTCTCGCCCGCGACCACCGGCAGCGCGAGGCAATCCTCGGCGAACGACCGGTACACCTCGAGCATCTTCAGCGTCTCGTCGCGCGCCTCGTCGGCGGTGGCGTGGGCGGTATGCCCCTCCTGCCACAGGAATTCGCTGGTGCGCAGGAACATGCGGGTGCGCATTTCCCAGCGCACGACATTGGCCCATTGGTTGATGAGCACCGGCAGGTCGCGCCACGACTGCACCCAGCGCGCGAAGGCGGTGCCGATCACCGTCTCCGACGTCGGCCGCACGACCAGCGGCTCCTCCAGCTTCGCGGCCGGATCGGGCATCAGCCCGCCCTTGCCGTCGCTCACCAGCCGGTGATGCGTGACGACCGCCATCTCCTTGGCGAAGCCCTCGACATGCTCCGCTTCCTTCTCGAAATAGGAGAGCGGGATGAACAGCGGGAAATAGCAATTCTCGTGGCCGGTCGCCTTGATCCGGTCGTCGAGCAGGCGCTGGATCCGCTCCCAGATGCCATAGCCCCACGGCCGGATGACCATGCAGCCGCGCACGCCCGATTCCTCGGCGAGGTCGGCCTCCGCGATGACGGACTGATACCAGGCGGCGAAATCGGCGTCGCGCGTGACGGGGAGAGCATGCTTCATGGCCGCCGCTTTATCCGCGACGGTCATATCCGTCACCCCCGCACGTCCGCCCCACGGGCGGGGGAGAACCCGACATGGCCGACCGGCGTGCACCGCGGCGTCCCATCCCGTCCGTCACCCCGGACTTGTTCCGGGGTCCACTCCGCGGCTAGGCGAACGGCATCGAGCCGACGCGATACGCCCGCCCACCGGTGGCCCCCGGAACGAGTCCGGGGTGACGAAGGATTTTGGACATGTCGCAGGTCATGCGATCACTGGAGGGCGCAGCGTGAACGACCGTATCCTGCCCGCGATCGGCCTGCGCCTGCTGTCGGTGGTGTTCTTCGCGCTGATGAACGCCGCGATCAAGCTCGCCGGACAGGCGGGCGCGAGCGTCGTCGAGATCCTGTTCTTCCGCCAGTTCGGCGCGGCGCTGCTCGTCTCCGCGGTGATCCTCGCCGGGCCGGGCCTGCCCTCCGTCGCGACGCGGCGGCTGCCCGCGCATATCGTCCGCGCCGTGGTCGGCCTGTCGGCGATGGCGATGACCTTCAACGGCATCGTCGCGCTGCCGCTCGCCGAGGCGACGACGATCGGCTTCACCGTGCCGATCTTCGCGACCATCCTCGGCGCCGCCGTGCTGCGCGAACCGACCGGTGCGTGGCGCTGGGCCGCAGTGGTGGTGGGCTTCGCGGGCGTGCTGATCGTCGCGCAGCCCGGCGGCGACCATTTCCCGCTGCGCGGCGCGGGCTTCGCGCTGGCGGGCGCGTTCGGCACCGCCTGCGTCACGATCCTGCTGCGCCAGATCGGAAAGACCGAGGCGGCGCTGACCACGGTCTTCTGGTTCTCCGTCCTGTCGCTGGTGCCGCTGTCGGTCCTCTACGCGCCCGCCGCGCAGGCGCACGGGCCGATCGGCTGGGCGGCGCTGGCGGCGGTCGGCACGCTCGGCGGCTGCGCGCAGATCGCGATGACCAATTCGCTGCGCCTCGGCCCCGTCTCGGTCGTCGTGCCGATGGATTATTCCAGCCTGTTATGGGCGGCGCTGCTCGGCTGGCTGCTGTTCGACACGCTGCCCGCCGCCGCGACCTGGATCGGCGCGCCGGTCATCATCGCCAGCGGTCTGGTGATCGTCTGGCGCGAGGCCGTCCGCCGGCGTCAGGAAACGCTGGCGGCGGTCGCCGAGGTCGCCTGAGCCCCCGCTCTGGGCGCTGCCAGCATCCGCCGCCCGCGCAGATACATCTCCAGCCGCTGCGCGGTGAACAGTCCGAGCGTGAGCGCCATCAGGATATCGGTCAGCGCCATCGGATCGAGTCCCGCCGGCCCGGCGTAGCTGATCGCCCCCTTCGCGCCGCTGCGCACCGCGATCAGCAGCAGGATGAACAGCAACGCCGCGGGCGACGACGTCTGCCCGAGCCGATGCGTGTCGGGATCGAGCGTGATCCGCATCATCTTGCCGCGCTGCCACCCCAGCCCCGCGCCCAGCACCAGCGCGATCAGGCAGAACAGCCACCCCCAGCGCTGCGGCGGAAAGCGCGAAAAGGTGACACCGATCACCACCGCGTAGAGCGTCGGCAGGATCCACAGCCGTTCGAGCTTGAGCGGCCGCACGCGGCTCATCCGCTTCCACCGGATCGCCATCACCATGGCGATGACGACCAGCGGGATCGCATAGCTGATCCACCCGCCCGCCTGCTGTACCTGCATATGCCGTCCCCCTTACCCGCCGGGCTTGAGGGTAACGCGGCAGCGTGCGGGGGGAAAGAGGGACCGCAGCCCCTGCCCGGCCGACCCGTCATCCGGACTGGTTCGGTGGCTATAGCTTTCCGGCAAGTACCTCCCCGGCGGAGGCCGGGGTCCAGTTGCGGAACACCGCCGCCCGGATGCCGCGCTCCCTTGTCATGACTTTCCCAACTGGACCCCGGCCTCCGCCGGGGAGGCGTACTTCCCGAAAACGGGATGATCGCGACGGGTTCCGCCCCCCCCCCTTTGCGGCGAAGGGTGCGGCCAGAGGTTCATGCGTAAGGCCTGCGGACCGGCGTCACCCCGGAACCAGTCCGGGGTGACGGCGAAGATGACCCGAAGGTTGCCTATTCCGCCGCGGCGGCGAGCGGCGCGTCCTTCCACACCAGCACCGGCTTGCGCGCGGCGAGCGTCTCGTCGAGCCGGCTGCGCGGCGCGAAATGCGGTGCCGATTTCAGCGACGCATCGCCCGCCTTCGCCCGCTCCGCCACCGAGCGCAGCGCGCCGATGAACTGGTCCAGCGCCGCCTTCGATTCGGTTTCGGTCGGCTCGACCAGCATCGCGCCATGGACGACGAGCGGGAAATAGACCGTCATCGGGTGGAAGCCCTCGTCGATCAGCCCCTTGGCGACGTCCAGCGTCGAGAAGCCCTCGGCGAGGTTGGCGTCCGAGAAGATCGCCTCGTGCATGCACGGCCCCGCCCCCGCGAACGGCGCGTCGAGCGTGCCCTCCAGCGAGCGCAGCACGTAATTGGCGTTGAGCACCGCATCCTCGGCGACCTGGCGCAGGCCGTCGGCACCGTGGCTGAGGATATAGGTCAGCGCGCGCGTGAACATCCCCATCTGGCCATGGAAGGCGACCATCCGCCCGAACGTGTCGGGATGGTCGTCGCCGGCCGTCTCTTCCTCGATCAGCTGGATATGGCCGTCCGCCATCCGCGCCGTGAACGGCAGCGGGCCGAACGGCGACAGCGCCTCCGACAGCACCACCGGCCCCGACCCGGGTCCGCCGCCTCCATGCGGGGTGGAGAAGGTCTTGTGCAGGTTGATGTGCATCGCATCGACACCGAGGTCGCCCGGGCGCACCCGCCCGACGATCGCGTTGAAATTGGCGCCGTCGCAATAGACGTAGCCGCCCGCCGCATGCACCGCGTCCGAAATCTCCTTGAGATCGCGCTCGAACAGGCCGCAGGTGTTGGGGTTGGTAATCATCACCGCCGCGACGTCCGGCCCCAGCCGCGCCTTCAGCGCCGCGGTGTCGACGCGCCCTTCCGCGGTCGCGGGAATATCCTCGACCTTGAAGCCGGCGAAGGCGGCGGTGGCGGGGTTGGTGCCATGCGCCGATTCGGGCACCAGCACGACCTTGCGATGCC
The DNA here is from genome assembly GCF_002292295.1 of Sphingomonas sp. UBA978. Lineage (GTDB taxonomy): Bacteria > Pseudomonadota > Alphaproteobacteria > Sphingomonadales > Sphingomonadaceae > Sphingomonas. The sequence continues at coordinate 7,804 of NZ_DBBS01000019.1, read as the reverse complement.
CCTCGCCGCGCTTCTCCAGCGCCGCCTTGATGCACAGGATGCCGCACAATTCGCCATGCGCGCCCGCCTTCGGGCTCATCGCGACGCCGTGCATGCCGGTCAACTTGATGAGCCACACCGCCAGTTCGTTGATGACCGCCAACGCGCCCTGCACGGTATCGACCGGCTGGAGCGGGTGGACGTCGGCGAAACCAGGCAGCCGCGCCATCTTCTCGTTCAGCCGCGGATTGTGCTTCATCGTGCAGCTGCCGAGCGGAAACAGGCCGAGGTCGATCGCGTAATTCTGACGGCTGAGGCGGGTGTAGTGGCGCACCGCCTCCGGCTCGGCGAGGCCCGGCAGGCCGATCGCGCTCTCGCGGAACAGGCCGCCCAGCCGGTTGTCCGCCCCGATCTCGCCGCGATCGGCGAAGTCCACGCCGGTCGTCTCGGTCGAGCCGATCTCGAAGATCAGCGCCTCTTCCAGCATCAGCGCCCGGTTGCCGGTGAAGGTCGGGGCGGCCGTGCCGGTACCGGCGGTCATCTCGGGGCGCCAGCCGCTCTGGTTGATGCTCATGCCAGTACCTCCTCGAGCGCCGCGGCAAGCGTTTCGACGTCCTCCGCGGTGGTGGTTTCGGTGACCGCGACGATCAGCCCGTTCGCCAGCGCCGCCTGGTCCGGATAGAGCCGCCCCAGCGACACGCCCGCCAGAATGCCGCGATCCGCCAGCGTCCGCACGACGGGGCGCGCCTCGACCGGCAGCTTCAGCGTGAATTCGTTGAAGAACGTGTCCGTCACCAGTTCGACGCCCGGCACCTTCGCCAGCCGCGCCGCCGCCGCCGCCGCGCCGACATGGTTGATCGCCGCGAGCTGGCGCAGGCCCTTCTCGCCCAGCAAGGTCATGTGGATCGAGAAGGCGAGCGCACACAGGCCGGAGTTGGTGCAGATGTTCGACGTCGCCTTTTCGCGGCGGATATGCTGCTCGCGCGTCGACAGCGTCAGGACGAAGCCGCGCTTGCCATCGGCGTCGACCGTCTCGCCGCACAGCCGGCCCGGCATCTGGCGGACATATTTGTCCTTGCAGCCGAACAGGCCGACATAGGGGCCGCCGAACTGGAGGCCGACGCCGAGCGACTGGCCCTCGCCGACGACGATGTCCGCGTCCATCTCGCCCGGCGACCGGATCGCGCCCAGCGCGACCGGCTCGGTCACCACCGCGATCAGCAGCGCCTTGTTGGCGTGGCAGGCGTCGGCGAGCGGCGTCAGGTCGGCGATGCGGCCGAGGATGTCGGGATATTGCACGACGACGCACGACGTGTCGCCGTCGATCGCGGCGATCAGCGCGTCGATATCGGTCTCCGCGCCCAGCGTCGGCAGCGACGTTTCGAGCGCGTCGCCGGTGTATTTCGCCATCGTCTTCGCGACGCTGACGTAATGCGGGTGCAGCCCCGACGACAGGATCGCCTTGCCACGCCGCGTGATCCGCCGCGCCATGCCGATCGCCTCCCAGCAGGCGGTCGAGCCGTCGTACATCGACGCATTGGCGACGTCGGTGCCGAGCAGGCGCGCGACCTGCGTCTGGAATTCGAACAGCATCTGCAGCGTACCCTGCGCGATTTCCGGCTGGTACGGGGTATAGGCGGTCAGGAACTCGCCACGCTGGATCAGGTGATCGACGCTGGCCGGCACGTGATGCCGATACGCCCCCGCCCCGAGGAAGAACGGCACTTCGCCAGCAACCGTATTCTGGCGCGCGAGTGCGGTCATGTGCCGCTCCACCGCCAGCTCGGACGCATGGTTCGGCAGGCCGTGGACGGGGCCGTCGAGGCGGGCGGATTCGGGCACGTCGACGAACAGGTCGTCGATGCTGGCGGCACCGATGACCGACAGCATCGCATCACGGTCGGGCTGGGTAAGCGGCAGGTAGCGCATCAATTACTCCCTAGACCCCTCCCCTTCAGGGGAGGCGCAAGGGGTGGGGAAGATCTCACCGAGACCAGCGCCTGCGGACAGGCCCCACCCCGACCCCTCCCCCGAAGGGGAGGGGCAAAGACTTACAGCTTCGAGGCGAACGCCGCGTAGGCGGTTTCGTCCATCAGCGATTCGAGTTCCGACGGGTCGCTGAGCGTGATCTTGAAGAACCAGCCCTCGCCCTCGGCATCCGAATTGACCAGCGACGGATCGTCGACCAGCGCCGCATTACCCTCGATCACGTTGCCCGACACCGGCGAATAGACGTCCGACGCCGCCTTGACTGATTCGACCACCGCGGCCTCGTCGCCCTTGTTCAGCTGCTTGCCGTCTTCCGGCACGTCGACGAACACGATGTCGCCGAGCTGGCCCTGCGCGTATTCGGAGATGCCGACGGTGCCGATGTCGCCATCCACGTCGACCCATTCGTGATCTTCGGTAAAGTAACGGCTCATCTCACTTGCCTCCCAGGATGTTCAAAGCTGCCGGACGTAGCGGTGGGGAACGAACGGCATCGCCACCACCGTCGCCGCGTGGATCTTGCCGCGCTGGACCAGCTGCACGGCCGTGCCGGCGGTGGCGAGCGCGGTCGGGATATAGGCCATCGCGATCGGTGCGCCGACGCTGGGGGCGAAGCCGCCGCTGGTGACGCGGCCGATCACTGCGCCGTCCGCATCGACGACGCTCGCGCCCTCGCGCACCGGCTGGCGCCCGGCGACCGACAGGCCGACGCGCTTCACCGCCGCGCCGTCGGCGCGCTCGGCAAGGATGCGCGCCGCACCGGCGAAGTCGGCGGCCTCGCGGCGGCGCTTCGACAGCGCGAAGCCGAGGTCGGCCATCACCGGCGTCGTCTCGGGATCGAGGTCGTGGCCGTACAGCGGCAACCCCGCCTCGAGCCGCAGCGAGTCGCGCGCACCGAGGCCGATCGGCTTCACTTCCGGCTCGGCACAGATCGCGTCGGCAAAATCGGCGGCGGCCTCGGCCGGGATCGAAATTTCGACACCGTCTTCGCCGGTATAGCCCGAGCGGCTGATCCACAGCGCATGGCCGTTCCAGTCGAACGCGCCCGCGGTCATGAATACGAGGGTTTCGACACCGGGGACCAGCCGCGCGACCGCGGCGACCGCCTTCGGCCCCTGCACTGCTAGCAGTGCCTGATCCTCCATCAGGTTCATCGTGATATCGTCGGGCAGCACGTCGAGCAGATAGGACAGATCGTCATATTTGGTCGCGCCGTTGACGACGACGTAATGGCTCGCCTCGCCAAAGGGATGCGCGCCCTCCTCGGGCAGCCGCGTCGCCATCAGGTCGTCGAGGATGCCGCCCTCGTCGTTGAGCAGCAGCGAATAGCGGATCTTGGTCGCGCCGAGCCCGGCGATATCGCCCGGCAGCACCACCTCGAGCGCCTTGGCGACGCCGGCCGCATCCACGCCGTCGCCGGTGAAGCCGACCTGTCCCATATGGCTGACGTCGAACAGGCCCGCCGACTCGCGCACCCACAAATGCTCGGCCATGATGCCCTCATACTGGACGGGCATCTCATAGCCGGCGAACGGCACCATCCGACCACCGCGGGCGCGGTGCCAGGCGTCGAGCGGCAGCTGGAGGATGGCAGGCTCGTCGCCTTCGTTCAGGTCGTCGAGCGGGTCGGGCAGGGTGTCTGGCAGCGTATCGCTCATCAACCGTCTCCAAAAAAAGGCACGCGATCAAGGCGCAGCCGGGGCCGCATCCGATCCGTCATACCCCCTCTGTCACGGTGACCTGAGAGCTTTGACCCGATGTCGCGAAACGCCGGGCTTACCCCTTCGGTGGCTCCTCAAAGGAACGCTTTCCAGAGTGTCGATGAGGCGGCGCGCGGTCCGTGGTGCCTGAGAGATTCCGGGGTGGTTGCTCCTTCGGCGGCCCCCTTGTGAAGAGGCTCTCTCCCGCGCGCGCCCATGCCGGTTGCCCGGCATCGACCCGGCGATCTGTGGCGGCGCAGCATGGCTTAGTCAATCAGGAAAGACGCCGATCCGCCCCTCCCTGGGAGCGAGGGGGCGGGGATGGGTCGCGCACTCGCGATACGGACGCCGCCGAACGCGGACCGAGCGGTACGTCCGCACGGCCCCAGCCCGCCGGACACCCACCCATAACCGCCGTCATCCCCGCGCAGGCGGGGATCCATAACCTCCGCCCCCGCTTGGGCCGAACCGCTGGCGTGTCTGGATCCCCGCCGGCGCGGGGACGACGAACGACGCCGAGGCTTACGCCACGAAACTACCGCTGCGCGTTATACTTCAGCTGCTCGTCGGTCAGCTGGAACCCGACCAGCGCCTCGAAGCTCGCCCGCAGGACGGCGGACCGCACCTCGGGCCGCGACAGCGGATCGGTCGCGGCATCCTCGTCGCCCGCCTTGCGCTTGCGGGTCAGCTGCTCGCGCACCTCGTCGGGCAGCGTCGCCGCCGACCGCGCAATCTGCGTCGAGGCGGTGCCGCTCGCCTGCGCACGCGCCTGTCCGGCGTCGAAGTGGATCGCGATCTGCCCCTTGCGCTTCGCCGTCACCGCGCTGCCGCCGCGGACGATCGCGATATAATAAGGCAGCACGATATCGCGCGGACCGTCGGCGCGGGTGCGGCGCGCGGCGACGTCGAACGTCACCGTGGTCGCGATCTGGTCGCCCGCGTCGTTGCAGGTGCCGCGGACGTTGGTCATGTTCGCCACCACGTCGATCGCGCTCGCATCGCGGCTGGTGACGGGATCGAACAGCGTGATGTCGCCGGTGCCGGCGGCGACGCCGACCGTCGGGCAGGCCGAGCGCACGGCGGTGATGCCGCCTTCCACGATCTCGCCCTTGCCGGCGCACCCGGAGAGGATCAGGCCGAGGGCGGTGAGGCCGAGAAGCGGAGTTTTCACGGGGACGCGTACCTTTGTCGAACGGGCGGGATGCGGCGCCGGACGGCCCCGACGGTGCGGCGCGCAGCATAGGAACCGGCTGTCGCGGGTGCAAGCAATCGCGTGCTCCCGCGCGCTTGCCCAATCGCGGACTTCCGCGCGCCGGTCCAATCGCGTAGGAGCGCTGCATCATGGCCTCTCTTTCCCAGGTGGACGGCGCGAAGCCGGTCCTCGAGCTGCTGATCGCAGCGCCCCGCGGCTTTTGCGCCGGCGTCGATCGCGCGATCCGCATCGTCGAACTCGCAATCGAAAAGCATGGCGCGCCCGTCTATGTCCGGCATGAGATCGTCCACAACAAGTTCGTCGTCGACACGTTGAAGGCGCAGGGCGCAATCTTCGTCGAGGAACTCGATCAGGTGCCCGACGGCGCGCCGGTCGTCTTTTCCGCGCATGGCGTCCCGAAATCGGTGCCGGCCGATGCGCAGAATCGCGGGCTCGACTATCTCGACGCGACCTGCCCGCTGGTGTCCAAGGTCCATCGCCAGGCCGAACGCCTCGTCGCGGCGGGCCGCCATATCGTCTTCATCGGCCACGCCGGCCATCCGGAGGTCGTCGGCACCTTCGGCCAGGTGCCCGAGGGCGCGATGTCGCTGATCGAGACGGCCGAGGATGCGGAGCGGTTCACGCCGCCTGATCCCGACAATCTCGCCTTCCTGACGCAGACGACGCTGTCGGTCGACGACACCGCCGCGGTGGTCGCGGTGCTGCAACGCCGCTTCCCCAACATGCAGCCGCCGCGCGGCGAGGACATCTGCTACGCCACCTCCAACCGTCAGGCGGCGGTGAAGGCGATCGCGGCGGCGTGCGATGCGATGCTGGTGATCGGCGCGCCCAATTCGTCCAACTCGGTGCGGCTGGTCGAGGTCGCCGAGCGCGAGGGCATCCCCGCGCGGCTGATCCAGCGCGCCGCCGATCTCGACTGGTCGTTCCTCGACGGCGTCGGCACGCTGGGGATCACCGCGGGCGCCTCCGCCCCCGAACTGCTGGTCCGCGAACTCGTCGACCAGCTCGCCACGCGCTTCGCAGTGACCGAGCGCGAGGAGGAAACGACGCGCGAGACGATCGCCTTCAAACTGCCCCGCGGGCTGGAGGCGGCGGCTTGAAGGACTGATTGTCACGCGAAGAGAAGAGGACACGCGCAGAGGCGCAGAGGACGCCGGGAAGATAGCCGCGCAGCATCTTCGATCATCCTCCGGGACGTTGGCTCGAAAGGCGCTCCGCGCCGGACCCGACATCTCCGCGCCCTCCGCGCCTCCGCGCGAACCAACCTTCTTCGCGTCTTCGCGTCTTCGCGAGAACACATGAAAAATCAGCAACCGGGGAAGAGGACAGCATGGCCGTCTACACACAGGTGTCCGCAGAAGCGCTGACCGCCTTCCTGCGCCGCTATGACGATGTCGGCGACCTCGTCTCCGCCAAGGGCATCGCGGAAGGGGTCGAGAACAGCAACTACCTCGTCGACACCACCACCAGCCGCTTCATCCTGACGCTGTACGAAAAGCGCGTCGACGCCGGCGACCTGCCCTTCTTCCTCGCCCTGCTCGACCATTGTGCCACGCGCGGCCTGCCGGTGCCACCCGCGATCAAGGACCGCGACGGCGTCGCGATCCAGCAGCTGGAGGGCCGCCCGGCCTGTCTGATCCGCTTCCTCAACGGCGTGTCGCTGACCCAGCCGACGCCCGCACAGGCCGCCACCGCCGGCGCCGCGCTCGGCGATCTGCATGCCGCGCTCGCCGACTTCGCCGGGGATCGGCCCAACAGCCTCGGCATCGCCGACTGGCGGCCGTTGCTCGACCGCTGCGGCAGCGACCTCGACCGGATCGCCCCCGGCCTGTTCGTGCGTATCGACGGCGCGCTCGCCACGGTCGAGGCGAACTGGCCGCACGCCTTGCCCGCCAGCGTCATCCACGCCGACCTGTTTCCGGACAACGTGCTGATGCTCGGCGCGAAGGTGACCGGACTCATCGATTTCTATTTCGCCTGCCGCGACATCCGTGCCTATGACGTCGCGGTGATGCACACGTCCTGGGCGTTCGATCCGCTGGGCGCGCCGCTCGACGGCGTCGGCCCTGCCCTGCTCGCCGGCTATATGCGGGCGTTCGGCCTGTCCGATGCGGAACGCGCCGCGCTGCCGGTGCTGGCGAAGGGGGCCTGCATCCGCTTCCTGCTGACCCGCGCCTGGGACTGGCTCAACACCCCCGCCGACGCGCTGGTGACGCGCAAGGACCCGCTCGCCTATCTGCGCCGGCTCGACTGGTACGACGCGCATCCGGAGGTTTTCGCATGACCGACCCCGCCCCGCAGCTGGTGGAGATTTCGACCGACGGCGCGTGCAAGGGCAATCCCGGCCCGGGCGGCTGGGGCGCGATGCTGCGCTTTGGCGCGAAGGAAAAGGAAATATCGGGCGGCGAGGCGCAGACCACCAATAACCGGATGGAGATGATGGCCGCGGTCGAGGCGCTCAATGCGTTGAGCAAACCCTGCCGCGTGACGCTCTATACCGACAGCAAATATGTGATGGACGGCATCACCAAATGGATTTTCGGCTGGCAGAAAAATGGCTGGAAGACCGCTGATCGCAAGCCGGTGAAGAATGCCGAAGTCTGGCAGCTATTGGTTCAGGCCACCGCGCGGCATCAAGTGACCTGGCAATGGGTCAAGGGCCATGCCGGTCACCCGGAAAATGAGCGCGCCGACCAGCTCGCCTGCGCCGCGGCGGAGAGCTTCCGCCGCTGACGCCTGCCTCGCGTCAGATATCCTGCGCGATCCGCCCATACAGCTCCGGCCGCCGATCGCGGAAGAAGCCCATGCCGGCGCGATGGGTACGCGCCTGCGCCAGGTCCAGCGTCGCCACCAGCGCACCAAAATCCTTGGCATCGCCATCAGCGATCAGGTCGCCCCATTCGTCGCTGATGAAGCTGTGGCC
>NZ_DBBS01000002.1 GCF_002292295.1 Sphingomonas sp. UBA978 | reverse complement strand
CATCACCTGCCGCGACTGGTTCCAGCTGAGCCTCAAGGAAGGCTTCACCGTCTATCGCGACCAGGGCTTTTCCGCCGATCAGGGCTCGGCCGCGGTCAAGCGGATCGAGGACGTGCGCGGGCTCCGTGCGGCGCAGTTCCCGGAGGATGCCGGCCCGCTCGCCCATCCGGTGCGCCCGGAAAGCTACCTCGAGATCAGCAACTTCTACACCGCGACCATCTACAACAAGGGCGCGGAGCTGATCCGCATGATGGCGACGATCCTGGGGCCGCAGGCGTTCCGGGCGGCGACCGACCTCTATTTCAGCCGCTTCGACGGCACGGCTGCGACCTGCGAGGATTTCGTCGCCAGCATGGAAGAGGCGAGCGGCAAGGACCTGTCGCAATTCCGCCTCTGGTACAGCCAGGCCGGCACGCCGCGCGTCGCCGCCAGCCTCGCGCATGAGGCGGGCGAGGGCCGCGCCACGCTGCGGCTGGCGCAGCACGTGCCGGGGACGCCGGGCCAGCCCGACAAGCGCCCGATGGTGCTGCCGCTACGTATCAAGCTGTTCGGCAGCGAGACCGGCCGCGCGCTCGGCGAGGAGCAACTGCTCCTCCTCGACCAGCCCGCCAGCACGATGGTGTTCGACGGCATCACCGAACGCCCCGTCCTGTCGATCAACCGCGGTTTCTCCGCGCCGGTCATCATCGAAAGCGACCGCAGTGCCGCCGAACTCGGCTTCCTCAGCGCGCACGACGACGATCCGTTCGCGCGCTACGAGGCGATGCAGCAGCTGATGCTCGATACGCTGGTCGCCGCGGTGATCGAGGGCGACGGCGATCATGACGCGGTCGTCACCGCGGTGTCGAACACGCTCGCCGACCGCGCGCTCGACCCCGCCTTCGTCGCCGAGGCGGTGCTGCTGCCGTCCGAAAGCTTCGTCGGCGACCAGCTGGCGCTGGTCGATCCCGACGCGATCCATCGGGCACGCGAGGGCTTGCGCCGCGACCTCGGCGTCCGGCTCGCCGACCAGTGGCGCGACGCCTATGAGCAGGCGCCGACCGGCCCCTATGTCTATACTCCGGCGGCCAAGGGCCATCGCCGCCTGCGCAGCGTCGCGCTCGGCTATATCGCGGCGAGCGGCGCGGCGGATGCGGCGACGATCGCCTTCCGCCAGTTCGAGACGGCGGACAATATGACCGATCGCCAGGGCGCGCTGACCACGCTCGCCAGCGGCTATGCGGACGAACGCGAGGCGGCGCTCGACATCTTCTACAATCGCTATGCCAGGAACGGGCTGGTGATCGACAAATGGTTCCAGACGCAGGCGCTGTCGTCGCGTGACGATACCGGGCGGCTGGTGGCGGAGTTGGCGCGGCATCCCGATTTCACGCTCGCCAACCCCAATCGCGCGCGTTCGCTGGTCGGGGCCTATGGCGCCAACCAGCGTGCCTTCAACGTCGCCGACGGCTCGGGCTATCGCTTCCTCGCCGACCAGCTGATCGCGCTCGACAAGCTCAACCCGCAGACCGCGGCGAAGCTGCTGCCGCCGCTCGGGCGCTGGCGGCGGTTCGATGCGGCGCGGTCGGCGCTGATGCGGGCCGAGCTGGAGCGGATCGTCGCGACGCCGGGCCTGTCGCGGGATCTGTTCGAACAGGCGTCGAAGAGCCTCGCGCTGGATCGCTGACCCCTCACGCCGATGTTGCGCGGCGCAACTCGGCGTGCCGGCGATGCGCTTCATCGCAGCGGCTGCAACCTTCGGTTCCCGCGCGACAATCCGTGGATAAGGATCGCCACCGTGTGTAGCGGGGCCTCGTCCACAGTATGACAGCGTACGGCCGTTCGGCCCGATTGATCCTGATCGCCGGCCTGTGCGCGGCAGCGGCGGGCTGCGGTTCGACCTCGCGGCCGAACGCCAGCGGGCCGGCGCCGAGCGTCGCGGCGCCGGTCGAGGTGTCGATTCCGATCCCCGCCGCCGCACCGCCGGCGCATCGTGTCGCCCCGGCGCAGCTGACGGCGGCGGTCGACACGCTGGCGCGCGGCTTCGACGGCAAGTTCGGCATCGCGATCCGCGCGGTGGACGAAGGCTGGACGATCGCCTCCCCCGGCGCGCGCGCCCGCATGCCGCAGCAATCGGTCAGCAAATTGTGGGTCGCGATGACGCTGATGGACCTGCGCGACCAGGGCAAGGCACGGCTCGACGATCCGGTGGTGGTCCGGCCCGAGGATCTGACCCTGTTCCATCAGCCGATCGCGATGCTGGTTAAGGGCGCGGGCTATCAGACGACGGTCGGCGAACTCCTCACCCGCGCGCTGACGCACAGCGACAACACCGCCAACGACCGGCTGCTGACCTATGTCGGCGGGCCGATGGCGGTGCGCGGGATGATCGAGCGGAAGCAGCTGGGCGACATCCGCTTCGGCCCGGGCGAGCGGCTGCTCCAGTCGAAGACCGCCGGGCTGACCTGGAGCCAGTCGCTGTCGACCGGCAACAGCTTCGAACTCGCCCGCTCGCGGCTGGCGCCGGAGGTGCGCGCCGCCGCGCTCGACGCCTATGTCAACGATCCGCCCGACGGCGCCGCCCCGCTCGCCATCGCCGATGCGATCGCGCGGCTGGCGCGCGGCGAATTGTTCACCGAAACCTCGACGCGTATCCTGCTCGACACGATGGGCGCGTCGGTGACCGGACGCGCCCGCCTGCGCGCCGCCTTGCCCGCGGGGTGGAAGATCGCGCACAAGACCGGCACCGGGCAGGACCTCGGCACGCGCAACGCCGGCTTCAACGACGTCGGCCTGCTCACCGCGCCGGACGGCCGCCGCTATGCGATCGCAGTGATGATCGGCGACAGCCGCCGGCCGATCCGCGAACGCCAGCAGCTGATCCAGGCGGTCGCCGCGGCGGTCGCGGATTATGCGGGCAACCGCACCGCCTGATCCCATGCCCGATGTCGGGCGGATTGTTGCCCCGAAGCCACACCCGCTCCGACCCCGGCGGCCCCCGCAACGATCGGTTGGTGCCGCCCCGGCAATCCGCTAAACGCATGCGCGATGCCCCATCTCTACCTCGTCGACGGCTCGGGCTATATCTTCCGCGCCTATCACCGGCTGCCGCCGCTCACCAACAAGCATGGCGAGCCGGTCGGCGCCGTCTATGGCTATACGACGATGCTGTGGAAGCTGGCCGACGAGGTCCATGCCGCCGAAGGCCCGACGCACATGGCGGTGATCCTCGACAAATCGTCGAAGACGTTCCGCAACGACCTGTACGACCAGTATAAGGCGCACCGGCCGCCGCCGCCCGAGGACCTCGTCCCGCAATTCCCGATGATCCGCGATGCGACGCGCGCCTTCTCGCTGCCGTGCATCGAGACGGAGGGGCTGGAGGCGGACGATATCATCGCCTGTTATGCCAAGGCGGCGCTGGCGCAGGGGTGGCAGGTGACGATCGTCAGTTCCGACAAGGATCTGATGCAGCTGATCGAGCCGGGGCTCGACCTGTACGACACGATGAACAATCGCCGGCTCGGCGCGGACCATGTCGCGGAGAAGTTCTTCGGCATCACCCCGACGCAATTGGGCGACGTGCTCGCGCTGATGGGCGACAGCGTCGACAACGTGCCGGGCGTGCCCGGTGTCGGCCCCAAGACCGCCGCCAAGCTGATCCTCGAACACGGCGACCTCGAATCCGTGCTCGCCGCCGCGGAGGGGATGAAGAAGGGCAAGCTGCGCGACAATCTGATCGAGCATGCGGCCATGGCACGGCTCAGCCGCGAGCTGGTGGCGCTGCGCTGCGACGTCGCGCTGCCCGAACCGCTCGAGGACCTGGCACTGAAGGGGATCCCCGACGCGCCGCTGCGCGCCTTCCTCGAACATCACGGCTTCCGTTCGCTGCTCGCCAAGCTCGGGCAGGTCGCCGACGCCCCCGTCGCCGCGCCCGCGGACGTGCCGATGGAGGAGGACCCGCCCTGCAATCTGGACGGCTACGAGACGGTGCAGGATCTCGACGCGCTCGACCGCTGGATCACGCTCGCCCGGCATCAGGGCTGGATCGCGGTCGATACCGAAACCAGCTCGACCGACGCGACGCAGGCCGAGCTGGTCGGCGTCAGCCTCGCGCTGCATCCCAATCTCGCCTGCTACATCCCGCTCGGCCACGGCGGCAACGACCTGCTCGCCGAGGTGCCGGTGCAGATCGACGTCGCCGCAGCGCTCGCCCGGCTGAAGGACCTGATGGAGGACCCTTCGGTCCTCAAGATCGGCCACAATCTGAAGTTCGACATGATCGTGCTCGGCCAGCGCGGCATCGCGATCGCGCCGCACGACGACACGATCGTGATGAGCTTCGACCTCGACGCCGGCTTGCACGGCCATGGCATGGACGAACTCGCCGCGGCGCATCTCTCGCACAGCTGCGTCGCGTTCAAGGACGTGGTCGGCACCGGCAAGTCGCAGCGCGGCTTCCACGAGATCGATCTGAAGGCCGCGACCCGCTACGCCGCCGAGGACGCCGACGTCACGTACAGGTTGTGGAAACGGTTCAAGGCACGCCTGCCCGCCGAGGGTTCGACGCGTGTCTACGAGATGGTCGACCGGCCGCTGATCCCGGTGATCGCGCGGATGGAGATGCGCGGGATCAAGGTCGATCGCGAGCGGCTGTCCGCGCTCTCCGCCGAATTCAGCGGGCAGATCGCCGGGCTCGAGACGGTGATCCACGGCCTCGCCGGCGCGCCCTTCACGATCGGCAGCCCCAAGCAGCTGGGCGACGTCCTGTTCGAGAAGATGGGGATCAAGGGCGGGCGCAAGGGCAAGTCCGGCGTCTATTCGACCGACGTCACCGAACTCGAACGGATCGCCGCCGACAAGGATTCGCCGGGCGCGGAGATCGCGGCGCGGGTGCTCGACTGGCGGCAATTGTCGAAGCTCAAGAACACCTACACCGATGCCTTGCAGGCGCAGATCAACCCGAAGACCGGCCGCGTCCACACCAGCTATTCGCTGACCGGCGCGCAGACCGGGCGGCTGTCGTCGACCGAGCCCAATCTGCAGAACATCCCGATCCGTACCGAGGTCGGGCGGCAGATCCGCGACGCCTTCGTCGCGGAGCCGGGCAACGTCATCCTCGCCGCCGATTATTCGCAGATCGAGCTGCGGCTGGCGGCGCATATGGCCGACGTACCGGCGCTGCGCGAGGCGTTCGCCAATGGCGACGACATCCACAGCCTGACCGCGATGGAATTGTTCGGCGAGGTCAACCGCGACACCCGCGGACGCGCCAAGACGATCAACTTCGCGATCCTCTACGGGATCAGCCGCTGGGGGCTGGCCGGACGGCTCGACGTCGGCGCCGACGAGGCGCAGGCGATGATCGACCGCTATTTCGAACGCTTCCCCGGCATCAACACCTACATCGCCGAAACCACGCAGACGGTGCGCGAGCGCGGCTTCACCACCACCCTGTTCGGCCGCAAGACACATTTCCCGCGGATCAGATCCAAGGTGCAACACGAACGCCAGGGCGCCGAGCGCGCCGCGATCAACGCGCCGATCCAGGGCACGTGTGCGGACATCATCAAGCGCGCGATGGTGCGGATGGAACCGGCGCTGGCCGCGGCCGGGCTGACGAACGTGCAGATGCTGTTGCAGGTGCACGACGAACTGGTGTTCGAGCTGCCAGAGGGCGACGTTGCGGCCGCGAAGCCGGTGATCGAGCGGGTGATGGCCGAGGCGGCCGCACCCGCGGTGACGCTGTCGGTGCCGCTGGGAATCGAGATCGGCACCGGTGCGAGCTGGGGAGCGGCGCATTGACCGCCAGCGGTTCGCGCTCACCCTCACCCTTCCGGCGCTACGCGCCTCCCTCCCTCTCCCATCGGGAGAGGGAGAAGACGCCGCAGGCGGCGCAGGGTGAGGGTGAGGGCGGCGCGTTGATGATCGCCAACCCGTGACCGAAACCAACGACATCGACGCGCTCGCCAAGGGCGGTCGGACCAACATCGCCGGCTTCGTGCTACGGCTAGCCGCGCGCATCCCGTTCCTGTTCATCGCGGGGCGCCTGTACGGGCCGGACCTCGTCGGCCGGTTCGCGCTGGCGGTGGTCGTCGTCGAACTCGCCGCGCTGGTCGCCACCCTCGGTCTCAAGCGCGGCCTCGCGCAGGCGCTGTCCTCTTCCGACCAGCCGCATGCCAGCGTGGTGTGGGACGCACTGGCGCTCGCCTTCGTCCTGTCGATCGCGGCGAGCGGCGTGCTGATCGCCTTTCCCGAGGTGATGTACGCCAATACGCAGGTGACCGGGCTCGACCGGTTCCTGCCGTGCATCATCGTCGCGGTGGCATGGTCGGACGTCAGCCTCGCCGCGCTCGCCTATCGCCACAACGTCAAGGCCGCGGTGACCGCGCGCGCGGTGGTGGAGCCGTGGACGATCTCGATCGCGGCCTGGGTTTTCTCGTTCTTCACGATCAAGGACGGGCTGGTGCTGTCCTATGTCGCGTCGATGATCGCGGCGCTGATCGCCAGCATGGTGCCGTTCCTGCGCAGCTACGGCCTGCCGCACGGCTGGTCGCCGCGGATCGCGCCGCTGTTCGCGCTCGCCCGCGCCAATGCGCCGCTCGCCGGCGCGGATGCGCTGGAATGGGGCAGCCGCAACGTCGATCGCTTCATCCTCGGCGTGATGTTCGAACCCAAGGTAGTCGGCATCTATTACATGGCGCAGCAGGTCGCATCGCTGCCGCAGAAGCTGAAGACCAGCTTCGATCCGATCCTCGGCCCCGTCATCACGCAGAGCCTCGCGGTGAACGACCGGGCCGCGATCGCCAATCAGGTGCGGCAGGTCGCCTTCTGGATCATGGCGGCGCAGGCCGGCCTTGCGCTGATGGGATCGATCCCCGCGGAGGCGGTGATGGGCGTCGTCGGCCCACAGTTCGTCGCGGGCAGCGCGGCGCTGGGATTCCTGCTGACCGCGGAGGTGTTCGCCTCGACCGGGGCGGTGTGCGAATCGGCGCTGGTCTATACCGCGCGACACCGCAATCTGGTGATCTCGATCGTCATGCTGGCGGTGCAGATCGCCTTGAGCTTCCTGCTGATCGGCGCGATGCGCGAGGCGGGCTGGCCAACGACGTGGCAGGCCGCAGGGCCGGCGGTGGCACTGATGGTCAGCGTCGGGCTGACATCGATCATCAAGGCGACGCTGCTCGGCCGCATCCTCGCCGCACCGGTATCGCCGTGGCGCTGGCCGCTGCTGTGGGCGGTGATCGCGGCGGTGGTGGTCGGCAGCCTGTTCACCGCGCTGCCGCACCGCCTCGAATGGGTCGAACTGCTCGTCGGCGAACCGGCGATCGCCGCCACCTATCTGTTCGTGCTGTGGAAATGGGCGTTCGGCCCCGCCGACCGCGCATTGTTCGGCAAGATGCCCAAGGCGGAGGAAGCGACCCTCCCGAACGTCGGATCGCCGGTGCGGTGATGCGACGTTCGAAAGGGCAGGCCGATCAGAAGAACAGCTTGCGCAGGCTCAGCCGCACCGTCCGCCCCAACGGATCCCGATAGTCGGGCTGGTAGGTGATCGGCGTCACGCCGGTCGCGTCGCGGACTTGCTGGCGACTGTTGAAGACATTGTCGACCGACAGGGTGACGCGTGCGCCGCGGACCCAGGGGTGCGCCTTGACCAGCGCGAGCTGCTGGCCGAGGTCGGCGAACAGGCGCAGGTTGGCGGTGGCCAGCCCGTCGAAGCGCAGCGGCTGCGGATTGGCGGCGGTGCCGCCGTTGACGCGGGTGCCGGTCGCGTAATTGGCCGACAGGCGCACGCCGAGGCCGTTGTTCGAATAGCCCGCCTGCCCCTCGAACTCGTGGCGCGACTGGCCGTCGCTGGTCGACGAGCCGATGATGTCGCCATTCAGCGCATCGAGCACCGGCCCGCCGTTCGCCACCGTCACCCGGCTGGTCAGATTCCACGTATGGTAGAGCGCGAACTGGATACGGCCGCCGCCCTGCCCGCCGCGACCACCGCCGCCGCCGCCGAAGCCGCCGCCACCGAAGCCGCGACCGCCACCGCCCGCGCCGCGGCGTCCGCCCTCGCCTGGCGTCCCGGTCCCCGACTGGCCGTCACCCGGTGGCGTACCGCCGGCGGCCGACGCATCGGCCGGGGGTGCGCCGCCCTCGCGCCCGCCCCCCTCGCGCGCGCCGCCGTCGCGCGTACCTTCCGGGCGGCCGCCCTCGCCGGGACGGCCGTTGGCGCCCGGGAAGCGCAGGCCGGCGAACGGGTTCGGCCCGGTACCGGCGCGGAACGCCTCGATCTGCTTCTGGATCTTCGACTTGATCGGCTTGGAGAAATTGATCCCCCAGCGGATGTTCTCGCTTTCCGAGCGTGCGAAATTGGTCGAGCGGCGATCGACGCGGACGAGGTTGCCGTCCTCGTCGCGGATGAAGCGATCGGGAAAGGCCGCCTCGAACGCCGCGGTCGGCGAGCTGAGGCCCTGGATCGGGTTGCGGACGTCCTGTTTCGTGTAATTGGCGGTGAGCGTCAGGTCCTTGTTGCTCCACGGCTTCAGGTTGAGCGCGAGCCGGGTGACGCGGCGGTCGCTCGACCGGAGCGCGGGATTGCCGCCGGTCACCGTCGTCACCGTCACTGTCTGGCCCTGGACGAAGTCGAACACGCGGACGTTGGGGGTGACGACGACCGGGTTGCCGAGCTGGGCGGCGCTGGGTGCGATATCCTGCTGGTTGAACGACCCGATCACGCGCACGCCCTCGATCGGGCCCCAGTTGAGGCCATAGCCATAAGCGGTCAGCGTGCCGAAGTCGGACAGCCGGTTGACCGCGACATTGCCGTTCAGCGACAGGTTGCCGAGCCAGCTGAGCACGGCGCGGCTGCGGCTGGCGATCGGCACGTCGATGTTGACGCGGCCGTCGACGCTGTCGCGCGAGACGTCGCCGGTGGTGACGAGCGCGCCGCGGACCGAGCGGCTGGTGAAATCGCTGGTGTCGGCGCCGACGCGGATCGCGGTCGACAAGTCGCCGGCGGGCAGGCTGAACAGCGGGCCGTTGACCAGCGCCTCGACCTCGCCGCTGTTCGAGATCGACCGTGCGCGGTTGGGCACGCCGTCGCCGCTGCGTTCGGTGTAGGTGTTGCTTTCCGCCCGGTCGAAGCCGCCGGTGACGGTCCACAGCCAGCGCGGGCTGAGCCGCCCGTTGAAGCTGGTGCCGACATGGCCGGTAACGCCGTTGTTGCGCTGTTCGAGGGGGTCGCGGCTGATCGGCACGCCCGCCGCATCGAGCGGCAGGCCGAAGCGGCCGACCGACTGCGTCGCGGTCAGCTCGCCGTTGATCGAGGCGGAGACGTCGCCGATCGGGCGGGCGTAGGTGGCGTTGGTGCCGAAGCTGCGCCCGAACGGCAGCAGGGTGCGGAACGGCCGCTGGTCGAAATTGGTGGTCGCGCCCTCGGTCGCCGCCAGCTGGATATCGCGTTCCGATTCGGTCAGCGCCGAGCTTTGCTGATAGGTGCTGTGCAGGTTGAAGCGGGCGCCGCTACGGATCGTCAGCAGGTCGAGTTCGGCCTGCGGCGTATTGCGGCCGCCGTCGGTCGCCTGACGGTCGGCGAGTTCGACGGTGGTCGACCGGAAACGGCGGCGCAGGACGAAGTTCACCACCTTCTGGTCGGCGGTATAACCGTATTTCAGCGCGACCTCTTCGGGCAGGATGTCGACGCGCAGGATCGCCTCGGTCGGGATGTCGCGGATTTCCTGAAAGCCGGAGATGCGCTTGCCGTCGAGCAGCACGACCGGCGGGCCGCCCGCGCCGCTGCGCGTCTGCGGCGCGAGTTCGGTCAGCAGGTCGGAGATGCTGCTGACGCCATAGCTGCGCACGTCGGCGGGGCTGAGGATCTGTTCGGCGGGGATGTCGCCGACCACCGATCCGGGCGGACGGCGACCGGTGACGACGATCTCATTCTCCTCGCCCTCGTCGGCATCGGACTGCGCCGCGCTCGGCTGCGGCACCGACGGCGCCTGCGCAGCGGCGGCGGCGGGCACCGCGGGATCGGCCGCGACGGCGGCGGGCTGGTCCTGCGGCGCGGTGGCGGTATCGCCCGTGGCAGGCGCGGGGGTGGGCACGGGCGCCGGTTGGGGCGCGGGGGCCGGCATCTGCTGCGCCGCCGCCATCGCCGGCCAACTCGCCGCGATCATCATCCCCGCCAACCAACGCATGTCTTGCCCCTTGTCCGTACCGTATCGTTCGTACCGTCACAGGGGCTCTAGGCGGCAAATGTCGCACAAATGTGCCGGCGGTGCGGCCGAATGGTAACAGTGTGGCGCCAACGCCCGATAGACATTCGGCGACGATGGCTGTCGACGGTCAGAATGGACCGTCGTCACTCCCGCGAAGGCGGGAGTCCGGACACGCCAACCTAACGGACTGGAGCGAACCGACAGCGCCTGTGGACTCCCGCCTTCGCGGAAATGACGAATGTTCGCCATCCTCGCCGAATGGCGATCGGCGCTACCCCCCGATCGCGATCGTCACTGCCTCGATCCGACGCAGCATATCGATGAACTGCGCGACCTCGGCAGGCTCGAAGGCGGCGAAGATGCGGCTTTCGAGGTCGAGCGCCTTGGGCGCGACCGCGGCGTACAGGTCGCGGCCGGCGTCGGTCAGTTCGAGCAGGTGCGAACGGCGATCCTCCGGATTGGCCTGCCGCGCGAGCAGCCCGCGATCGACCAGCGCGATGGCGGCGCGCGATACCGTCACCTTGTCCATCAGCGTCTTGGCGCCGATCGCCTGCTGGGTGACGCCGCCCGTTTCCGCGATCACCGCGACCAGCCGCCATTCGGGAATGGTGAGGCCGAACAGCGATTCATACGTCCGCGCGATCGAATCGCTAACGAGGTTCGACGTCACCGACAGGCGGTACGGAATGAAATCGTCGAGGGCGAGGCGCTTGGCAGCCATGACGACTTCGTATCAGTTGACACCAGTTTGGCAATGACGCACATGATTGGTAACGAATGATACCAATCGGAGCGCGACGATGGAACATATGGACGTCAACCCGATGGGCCTCGACGGGTTCGAATTCTGCGAATTCACCTCGCCCGACCCCGATGCGCTCGCCGCGCAGTTCGAGGCGCTGGGCTTCGTCGTCGCCGCGACCCATCCGACCAGGGCGCTGACCCGCTACAAGCAGGGGCGGATCAATCTGCTGCTCAACCGCGAGGCGACCGGCCATGCCGCCGATTTCCGCGCGGCGCACGGCCCGTCTGCCAGCGCAATGGCGTTCCGCGTGCAGGATGCGCAGGCGGCCTATGACGCGGCGATCGCGCGGGGGGCGAAGCCCGCGCCGGCCGGCGCGGCGCTGGAGGGGATTCCGGCGCTGGAGGGGATCGGCGGGTCGCTGCTGTATCTGGTCGACCGCCACGGAGCGGCGGGCAGCCTGTACGACGACTGGACGCAGACCTCGGGTGCGGCGGAGGCGGAGGCCGCCAATTCGGTCGGGCTCGATCTGCTCGACCACCTCACCCACAATGTCCGCCGCGGGCAGATGCGGACCTGGTCGGCCTTCTACGGCCAGATCTTCGGCTTCGAGGAGCAGAAGTATTTCGACATCAAGGGCAAGGCGACCGGCCTGTTCAGCCAGGCGATGATCGCGCCGGATCGCGCGATCCGCATCCCGCTGAACGAGAGCCAGGACGACAAGAGCCAGATCGAGGAATTCATCCGCGATTACAACGGCGAGGGCATCCAGCACCTCGCGCTGACCACCGACGACATCTACACCACGGTCGAAAAGCTGCGCGCGCGTGGCGTCCGGCTGCAGGACACGATCGAGACCTATTACGAACTGGTCGACACGCGCGTGCCGAACCATGGCGAGGACCTCGAACGGCTGCGCGCCAACCGCATCCTGATCGACGGCAACGTCGGCGAGGAAGGGTTGCTGCTGCAGATCTTCACCGAGACGATGGTCGGGCCGATCTTCTTCGAGATCATCCAGCGCAAGGGCAATGAAGGCTTCGGCAACGGCAATTTCCAGGCGTTGTACGAAAGCATTGAGCTGGACCAGATCCGTCGCGGCGTGATTACGGTCGACGCATAATCCTCTCTCCCTGTGGGAGAGGGAGGGAGCGGCGAAGCCGCGGAAGGGTGAGGGCAGCCCAAGCGATGGTTTGCGCCCTGCCCTTACCCCGCGCTCGCTGCGCGAGCTTCCCCTCTCCCGTCGGGAGAGGGGTTTCCGGGGTGGTGGAACAGGAGAGGACGCCAGAACAATGACCGACCACCACCCCCGATACATCCCCGGCTTCGGCAACCACGTCTCGACCGAGGCGGTCGCGGGTGCCTTGCCGATCGGGCGCAATTCGCCGCAGCGGCCGGCATTCGGCCTCTATGCCGAGCAATTGAGCGGCACCGCCTTCACCGCGCCGCGGCACGAGAACCGGCGATCGTGGCTGTACCGGATGCGGCCGACCGCCGAGCATCCTCCCTATGTCCGCTACACCGGCGCCGCCCGCTTCGCCCCCGGCACCAGCGATGCACCGCTCGCGCCCAATCGGCTGCGCTGGGACCCGTGCGGCGATCCCGCACCGGGCACCGACCTGATCGACGGCATGACGACGATGCTCGCCAACCGCGATCCCGCCGATCTGGAGGGCGTCGCGCTCCACGTCTATGCCGCCGATACCGACATGACCGACCGCGTCTTCACCGATGCCGACGGCGAATTGCTGTTCGTACCGCAGGCGGGGCGGCTGGAGCTGCTGACCGAACTCGGCCGGATCATGGTCGCGCCCGGGCAGATCGCGCTGGTGCCGCGCGGCGTGCGCTTCCGCGCGCTGCTGCCGGACGGCACCGCGAAGGGCTATGTCTGCGAGAATCACGGCAGCCTGTTCCGCCTGCCCGATCTCGGCCCGATCGGCGCCAACGGCCTCGCCAACCCGCGCGATTTCGAGACGCCGCTGGCGTGGTTCGAGGATCGCGACGCGCCGACCGCGGTGATCCAGAAGTTCATGGGCAGCCTGTGGACGACGACGCTCGACCACAGCCCGCTCGACGTCGTCGCCTGGCACGGCAATCTCGCGCCGTGGCGCTACGACCTGTCGCGGTTCAACACGATCAACACGGTCAGCTTCGATCATCCCGATCCGTCGATCTTCACGATGCTGACGTCGCCCAGCGACGTGCCGGGCCGCGCCAATGCGGATTTCGTCATCTTCCCGCCGCGCTGGATGGTGGCGGAGGGGACGTTCCGCCCGCCCTGGTTCCACCGCAACGTCATGAGCGAGGCGATGGGACTCATCACCGGCGCATACGATGCCAAGGCGGAGGGGTTCGCGCCCGGCGGCATCTCGCTGCACAATCTGATGGCGGGCCACGGGCCCGACCTCGCCAGCTGGCAGGGCGCCTCCGCCGCCGACCTCAAGCCGCACCGGATCGACGGCACGATGGCGTTCATGCTCGAAAGCTGCTGGCCGTACCGGCCGACGACCTACGCGCTGGACCATGCGCAGCTCGATTACGACGCGGTCTGGGCGGATTTCCCGAAAGCGGTGCTGCCATGATCCTGCACGGCTATTGGCGATCCGGCGCCGCCTATCGCGTGCGGATCGCGCTGGCGCTGAAGGGGCTCGACTATGCGCAGGTCAACCACGACCTGCGCACCGGCGGGCAGGCCGACCCGGCCTATGCCGCGCTCAACCCGCAGCAGCTGGTGCCGGCGCTGGAGACGGACGGGCTGGTGCTGACGCAGAGCGTCGCGATCCTCGAATGGCTCGACGAACGCGTCCCCGACCCGCCTCTGCTGCCCGCCGATGCCGATGGCCGCGCGATCGTGCGCAGCATGGTGCAGGCGATCGTCACCGACGTGCATCCGCTGCACAATCTGCGCACGCTGAAGGCGCTGCGCGAGGATCTCGGTGCGTCGGAAGACCAGGTGCAGGCGTGGATGGCGCGCTGGATGACCGACGGCTTCGCCGCACTGGAAACGCTGATCGTCCGGCATGGCGACGGCTTTGCCTATGGCGCGAACCCGACGCTGGCGGATTGCGTGATCGTGCCGGCGCTCTATTCGGCGGAACGGTTCGGCGTCGATACCACGCCCCATCCGCAGCTGGTCGCCGCCGGCGCGCGCACCGCCGCCCTCGCCGCCGCCGCGCATCCAAGCCGCCAGCCAGACGCCGACGCATGACGGAACGCCTGACCGCCACCCCGGCGGGGGTCGCACTCGCGCCGCTGGCGGAGATCGCCGAGGGCAAGGCGCGCAATTTCGTCCTGCAGATGCGCGCCGGGCGGTTCCACGGCTTCATCGTGCGGCAGGGCGACCGGGCAATCGGCTATGTCGATCGCTGCCCGCATGCCGGCGTGCCGCTGGCGCAGCGGCTGGACGATTACGTCACGCCCGCGGGCGACCTGATCGCGTGCAGCTGGCATGGCGCGCTGTTCCGGGTCGACGACGGGCTGTGCGTCGGCGGCCCGTGCGTCGGCCAGCGGCTGACCGCCTGGCCGGTCACCGTCACGAACGGGATCGTCACCACCGCCTGACGTGATACACTCGGCCTCTTTGGCGAGGGAGGCGGACATGCAGAGCGGCGCACGCTGGACGTTGGGGACCCTGCTCGGCAGTGCCGCGCTGACCGCCGCGGGCGGACTCGGCCTGTCCTTCTATGCCGACCGGATCGCGCGCGAGGCGGAGCGGCTGGTGCCGCAGGACGGCCGCCATCTGCAGGTCATGGGCGCACGGCTGCATTATGTCGAACGGGGCAGCGGCCCGGCGATCGTGATGGTCCACGGCCTCGGCGGGCAGTTGCGCAACTTCGGCTACGGCATGCTCGGACCGCTCGCCCGCGACCATCGCGTCATCCTGCTCGACCGCCCGGGATCGGGCTATTCGACCGCCGACGACGATACCGAGCCGGGCATCGCCGACCAGGCGGCGATCGTCGCCCGCTTCATCGAGACGCTGGGGATCGAGCGGCCGCTGCTCGTCGGCCATTCGCTGGGCGGCGCCGTCGCGCTGTCGCTGGCGCTGGCACGGCCCGATCTGATCCGCGGCCTCGCGCTGATCGCGCCGCTGACCCAGCCGCAGGAGGCGGTGCCGGAGGCGTTCAAGGGGCTGGCCGCGATCCCGGCCTCGATACGCCGGCTGATGGCGCACACATTGGGCACGCCGCTGAGCCGGCTCACCGCAGAGCGGACGCTGAACGCGGTGTTCGCGCCGGAACAGCCACCCGCCGATTTCGCGACTCGCGGCGGCGGCGCGCTGGCGCAGCGGCCCGCCAGCATCGCCGCCGCCGCGGCCGACCTCGCCGCCGCGCATTACGAGATGGCGGGGATTGCCGCGCGTTATCCGACCCTCGCCATGCCCACCGCGATCCTGTTCGGCCGCGACGATGCGATCCTGTCGGCGACGCTGCATGGCGACGCCACCGCCGCGGCGATCCCGGGCGCGCGGATCGAGGTGATCGACGGCGGCCACATGATCCCGGTTACCGCGCCCGATGCGACCGCCCGCTTCGTCGCCGACGCCTCGGCGCGCTTCGCCTGACCTACAGGGGCGTCAGCCCGGTCGCGTAGCGCCGCGCATTGGCGACATAGGTCGCTGCCGACAGCCGCAGCCCGGCGATCTCCGCGTCGGTCAGCGGCCGCGCCAGCCGGGCGGGCGATCCGACGATCAGCGATCCGTCGGGAAACGCCTTGCCCTCGGTCACCAGCGCGTTCGCGCCGACGATGCAGTCGGCGCCGATCACCGCGCGGTTGAGCAGGGTCGCGCCCATGCCGATCAGGCTGCGGTCGCCGACCGTCGCGCCATGGACGATCGCGTGATGGCCGATGGTGACGCCGTCGCCGATCGTCGTCGGCACGCCGGGATCGGCATGGATCATCGCGCCGTCCTGCACATTGCTCTCCGCGCCGATCCGGATCGGGTCGTTGTCGCCGCGCAGCACCGCCCCGAACCAGATCGAGGCGCGCTCCCCGAGCACGACGCGGCCGATCACCTGCGCCCCCGGCGCGACGTACACGTCCGCGCCGATCTCGGGCGCGACACCGTCGAGGGCATAGCAAGTCATCGCGATCCTTTCCGAATTTCAGACAGATACCGGCGCATCGATGCCAAGGTTACCCGTGACACCGGGTCAAGTCGACGCTAGCGTAGCGGAATCGCTCGACCGCGATCGCCCCCAAAGGGATTCGCCGGCCGGACGGACATCGAACGACGTGGCTTGCTTCCGGATCGTCTCCGGCTATGCCGAACCGCGTTTTACGGGAGCGACGACCACATGGATGCCGGATTACGCCAACAGCCCGTCGCTGGCCAGAATGGCAGGGACACCGGTGGCAATAGCGTCGTCGCGATGGCTGTCTCGCCGTCTGCGGAGGGACAGGACCCGCATGAAACGGCGCTCGCCGACGTCGCCCGCAGCATCACGTCCGCGCGCCGCAAGCTCGGCACGCACCTCGAGGCGTCGCTGTTCGCCAATCCCGGCCTCGACATCATGCTGTTCCTGTTCGCCGAAGGGCTGGACGGCGCGACGGTGACCACCAACGCCTGCTGCGCCGCCGCGGGCGTGCCCCGCACGACGGCGCTGCGCTGGATCAAGCTGTTGCAGGATCGCGGGCTGGTGCATGGCAGCGACGATATCAGCGACCGCCGCGTCACGATGCTGGCGTTGAGCCCGCAGGGCCGGAACACGATCCGCACGTGGCTGGACCAGATCGCTGCGCTGCCGATCGCGCAGCCCGGGACACCGGATCGCTGACCGGGCAGCCCAGCGCCTCCAGCGCCTGGTTGACGTGAATACCGGCGACGATCTCGCCCTCCTCGTCGAGCAGCAGCAGCGCTTCCAACAATAGCGCGCAAATGTGATCGCGTGTCCCGCTCTTCATTTCTGCCCTTTCTTCCATGCCATCGTGTTTTTGCACCGGCAGCAATCGGCCACCGCGCATCCCGTCGAGACGATCTACCATACAAGTGCTTTGAATTTTTGTCCATTTCGGACTTTAGGTCGAGGTCTGCTTGCGGATCGGGCGGCTATGCAAGCGCGTGACAGCGGGCCGCGATCCGCTATCCTGCCGGCATTGACGGTAGGGAACGCGATGATGTCGACGGTTGGATTGACGGTTGCCGGATGGATGGCATCGCTGCTCTCGGGTGCCGCCGCGCAGGCAGCGGCGGCGCCCCCCTGCACGCCGCCGCCGCTGCCCGCCGCGCTCGCCGGCTGGCAGCAGGGCGCCCGATTCGCGGCCGGCACCAGCGCCGCCGCCGCGGCACCGCTGACGATCGGCCGCGGCGCCACCGCGACGCTGGTCGCGCCCGCCGCGCTGGATTATGCGCGACCGCCCGCCAAGGCAGGCGCCGCGGACAGTTTCG
Organism: Sphingomonas sp. UBA978; assembly: GCF_002292295.1. Lineage (GTDB taxonomy): Bacteria > Pseudomonadota > Alphaproteobacteria > Sphingomonadales > Sphingomonadaceae > Sphingomonas. The sequence goes on along the minus strand of NZ_DBBS01000002.1, from coordinate 108,862 downwards.
GCGGCCTGTTCGCCGTCACCATCGCCCGCGCCGGCCGCTATCGCGTCGCGCTCGGCGGCGGCGCCTGGATCGACGTGGTGCAGGGGGATCGCCTGCTTCCCTCCGTCGCGCACGATCATGGTCCGGCCTGTTCGCCGATCCGCAAGATGGTTGATTTCGACCTCGCCCCCGGCCGCTACCTGATCCAGATCGCCGGCAGCAAGACGCGCGACCTGTCGCTGATGGTCGCGGCGGTGCCCCGCTGATGCGCGCGCTGGTCCTGCCGCTGCTGCTCGCCGCCGCGCCCGCCGCAGCCGAACCGCCCCGCCTGTCGGCGACCGAGGCGCGGATGGCGACGACGGTCGATGCCGAATACGAACGCTCGGTCGCGCTGCTCGAGCAGTTGGTCAACCAGAACAGCGGCACGATGAACCTGCCCGGGGTCGCCCGGGTCGGCACGATGATGGCCGAACAGTTGCGCGCGCTGGGCTTCGTCGTGACGTGGAAACCGCTGCCGCAGACCGGGCGCGCCGGCCACATCGTCGCCGTCCATGCCGGCAAGCCCGGCACGAAGCGGCTGCTGCTGATCGGCCATCTCGATACGGTGTTCGAGGCGGATTCCCCCTTCCAGCGCTTCGTCCGCAAGGGCGAGGAGGCGAGCGGCCCCGGCGCCGGCGACGACAAGGGCGGCATGGTCGTCATGCTCGCCGCCCTGCGCGCGATGCAGGCCGCAGGCACGCTGAAGCCCGCCAATGTCGAGATCGTGCTGACCGGCGACGAGGAGGATTCGGGCGACCCGGTCGCCATCGCCCGCGCCGATTTGATCGCGGCGGGCAAGCGCGCCGACGTCGCGCTCGATTTCGAGGGGCTGGCGATCGAGGAGGGGCGCGACATGGGATCGATCGCGCGCCGATCCGTCAACGACTGGACGCTGACGGTGACCGGCAGGAGCGGCCACAGCTCGCGGATCTTCAGCGACAGCTTCGGCGATGGCGCGGTGAACGAGGCGGCGCGCATCCTCGCCGCCTTCCGCACGCAGCTGCCCGAACCCGATCTCACCTTCAACACCGGCCTGCTCGCCGCCGGCGTCACCGCCAGCATCGACGCCACGGGATCGAAGGCGAGCGCGCAGGGCAAGAGCAACATCATCCCGGCGCAGGCGGTGGCGAGCGGCGATTTCCGCACGCTCAGCGAGGCGCAGACGCAGCGCGTGCGCGCGAAGATGACCGCGATCGTCGCCGCCCATGCGCCCGGCACCGACGCGACGATCGCGTTCAAGAGCGGCTATCCGGCGATGGCGCCGACCGCCGGCAACCAGGCGCTGCTCGCCCGGCTGAACGGCGTCAACCGCGACCTCGGCCTGCCCGCCATGCCCGCGCTCGACCCGCTGAAGCGCGGCGCGGGCGACATTTCCTGGGTGGCGGCGGACGTCGACGGGCTGGTCGGGCTCGGCACCGCCAGCCGCGGCGATCACACCCCCGACGAGGTCGTCGACCTCTCGACGATCCGCCGCCAGGCCAAGCGCGCCGCGATCCTGATGACGCGGCTGAGCGCGGAGGCGCGCTAGGTCGATTCCCCCCTGGGGCCGATCGCCATTCAGATGATGACGTGCCGAAAACGGTGGTTTTGCGTGACCCGGAGCGCAGCGTACTTTCGGTACGTGAGCACCGGAAGCACGCAAAACCGCCGTTTGCAGGCCGTCAGGGCCGAATGGCGATCGGCCCTAGTCCGCGCGCACGATCGGGTGCGTGACGCGCAGTTCGTCGGCGATCCGCTCGACGATGTCGTTCTCGCCCGCCGAGCCGGTCGGGGTCAGCGCCCAGTTGCAATGCGGATGGGTGGCGGTGGCATACACCTTGATCTCGCCGATCACGAGCCGCCAGCGCCGCCGGTTGCCGCCCGCGCGGCGCACGAGCGTGGACAGGAACAGGTCGTGGAGCGCGCCGCTGGTCATCGCGCCGCCCTAACGCCGTGCGAAGGCGGAGGAAAGCCGATCAGCCCAGCCCGTGCTCCTGCGCCCAGCCCTGGAACAGGCCGGGCCATGCCGCCGCCGGCTTGCCCGCCACGCCGCGCAGCCCGAAGCCATGGCCGCCGGTGGCGAACAGATGCGTCTCGACCGGAACCCCCGCCGCCTTCAGCGCGGCGCGGAATTCCAGCGTGTTGCCGACGTCGACCGCGGGATCGTCCTCGGCATGGACGAGGAAGCAGGGCGGCGTGCGTGCCGAGACGTTGCAGGCCGGGCTGTGCGCCGCCTCCAGCGCCAGCGTGGCCCGGCTGCCGATCAGCAGGTCGCGTGATCCAGCATGCGCCAGCGGCCGCGTCATCGACTGGACCGCATAGATCGGCGCGGCGAGCACCGGGCGCGCATCCAGCCGGTCGGCGGCATCGACCGGCGCATAGGTCGCCGTCGCGAACCGCGTCGCGAGATCGCCGCAGACATGGCCGCCCGCCGAAAAGCCCATCGCGGCGACGCGGTCCGGCCGGATGCCGTAATCGCCCGCGCGCGCGCGGATCAGCCGCATCGCGCGTTGCGCATCGGACAGCGCGACATCGGGTCCCGCCGCCCAGCCGTCGCCCGGCAGGCGATAGAAGAGCACGAACACCGTCCAGCCGCGCGCCGCCAGCCAGCGGCCGATCTCGAACCCCTCCTTGTCGATGACGACGCGCGCATAGCCGCCGCCCGGTGCGACCAGCAGCGCCGATCCGTTGGCGCGCGCCGGGCGGAACACCGTCAGCCGCGGCCGCCTGATGCCGCGCAGCGCGCGGTCGGGACGGGCGGGGTCGGTGCTGCGCTCGATCGTCTCCTCGACCGGCGGCACATGGGGCATGCCCGGCGCAGCGCCCGGCCACAGGTCGATCGTCTCGACCGGATCGGCTGGCACAGCGCCGGCGCCGGCCGGGATCAGCCCCGCCGCGAGCGTGGCGAGCAGCGCCTGTCGCCGGTCGATCATGACATCCTCACCCTTGCGCATTGGTGGTAACCGGTGTCAGAACGATGCGGCGCCACTCTGCGACTGTCAATAACCCGGGGCAGCGCCATTGATGGAGACGATTATGGCCATGATCCTCGCCGCCGCCCTGCTCGCGACCCTGCAGGCCGCGCCCACTCCCACGCCGACCGCCGCCGAACGGCCGATGGTCGTCGTCGTCGAGGCCGCGGTCAAACGCGACGAGCCGACGCCGCACGGCCGGATCGGGATGAGCACCGCCTATCGGATCAGCGATGCGGTGCCGGGCCGGACGATGGAATTCCGCAAGCGCGTGCTCCACGTCGGCGCCGCGATCGGCCCGCATCCGCTGGCGCATGACGAGGTCTATTACGTCCTGTCGGGCGAGGGGATCGTCTCGTCGGGCGCGGACACGCGGCCGCTCAAGCCCGGCATGGCGGCCTATCTCTACGATGGCGCGACCGTCGGCATCCGCCAGGTCGGCAGGACGCCGCTGACGCTGATCGTCGCCTATCCGGTGGCACAGCCAACGCGATAAGGGGCTGCGCAAAGCAACACTTCGTTGCACCGCGGCTGGCGACGCGGCACAGGCGGGCGCATGGGGACGATCGCTCATACCCGCGCCGGGCTGTTCTATGGCATCGGCGCCTATGCCCTGTGGGGCGTACTGCCGCTCTACCTGCATCTGCTCAAGGACATTCCACCCGCGCAGGTGCTCTCGCACCGGGTGCTGTGGTCACTGCTGCTGCTCGCCGCGGTGGTGATCGCGACGCGGCGGCTGCGCCCGCTGGTCGCGGTCGCGCGCGGCCGGGTGCTGCTGATGCTGACCGGCAGCGCCGCGCTGATCGCGGTGAACTGGTTCGTCTATATCTGGGCGGTCGCCAACGCGCATCTGGTCGAGGCGAGCCTCGGCTATTTCATCAACCCGCTCATCAACGTCGCGCTCGGCGTGCTGCTGCTCGGCGAACGGCTCGACCGGTTGCAGGGCGGCGCGATCGCGCTGGCGGGCGTCGGCGTGCTGATCCTCGCGGCGACCGGCGGCGGCGCGATCTGGATCTCGCTCAGCCTCGCGCTCAGTTTCGGCTTCTATGGCCTGATCCGCAAGGTCGCAGCGATCGACGCGCTCGGCGGGCTGACGATCGAGACGGCGATCCTCGCGCCGGTCGCGCTCGCCGTGCTGCTCTACGCAAGCACCAGCGGCAGCGGCGCCTTCGGGCGCGACGGCACGATGGACCTGCTGCTGATCCTCGCCGGCCCGGTCACCGCGGCGCCGCTGCTGCTGTTCGCGGCGGGGGCGAAGCGGCTGCGCTACACGACGATGGGGCTGCTCCAGTTCATCGCGCCGACGCTGCAGTTCCTCGAGGCGGTGCTGATCTACCACGAACCGATCCGGCTCGCGCAGCTGGCGACCTTCGCGCTGATCTGGCTCGGCTGCGGCCTCTATGCGTGGAGCAGCATCGCCGCGTCACGGCGGATGGCGACCGCCGCCCGGGCCTAGGTGCCCGGCTGGATATACGGCACGCGCGCGAACAGCTCCCGTTCCCAGCGCCGCGGATCGTGCTCGACGCGCGACCGCACGTCGAAGATCATCGTCGCACGCCGGTCCAGCGTATAGGCGGGCCAGCGCGCCGCGCCCGCAGGATTGGGATCGCCGGTCCTGGCGAACGCGACGAAGCGGTCCTGCATCGCCGCGCTCGCCGTACGCGCATCCGCGCCGGTCCCCGTCTCCGATCCCTTCGCGGCCAGCGTGCCGAACACCAGCGGGATGTCCATCGTGTGGAACGCCCCGCGCCGCGGGTCGGTGCGCGAGCCGTAATCGACCTGATAGACATGGGCCGGCACGCCCGCCGTCGCGCGCGCCTCCGCCTCGATCACCTGCCCGCGCCAGCTGCGCCCCGCGGTGGTCGCGCCGTAGAAGACGTCCACGGGACTCCACGTCGGATAATGCGTGCGATATTGCGCGACCACCCATTCGGGCAGGATGTCGATCCGCAGCTCGGGCGCCATCCGCGCCGCCAGATTGTCCCAGCGGAGCCCGCGCATCGCCGGCGAATCGAGGCGGATGAACGCGCGCGTCTCGTCATGCGTGTTGCCGAGCATCATCGGGATGCCGCGCCCACGCGGATCGGCATCGGGCCAGAACGGGTGACGGGTCAGCCAGCGCATATCGAGCACCGGCCCGAAATAGACGCCGCCGCCGAGGATCGGATCGGTCGCATCGAGCGCCTCGACCAGCTTCGCGACCGGCAGCGTCGCGACGTCACCGATACCCGAGCCGGCGCCGAGCCGCGCCAGATACGCCCTGGCCCGCGCGGTCGCGTTGAGCGGGCCGGACGCCGTCACCTGCTGCCCGCTCATCGTCGCGGCGCGGTGGAACAGGCCCTTCGCCGCCGCCATCCCCATCATCGTCGCGATCTTGGCGCCGCCGCCGGACTGGCCGAACACCATGACGCGGTCCGGATCGCCGCCGAACGCCGCGATATTGTCGCGCACCCAGCGGAGCGCGAGGATCAGGTCGAGCTGCCCGGCATTGCCGCTGTCGGGAAAGCGCGGGTCGAGCCGCGCGAGATAGAGGTAGCCGAGCGCGTTGAGCCGATGGTTGACCGTCACCACCACCACGTCGCCGCGCGCGGCCAGCGCCTGCCCGTCGTTCAGCGGATCGGTGACGCTGCCGGTCGCATAGGCGCCGCCGTGGATGTAGAGCATCACCGGCTGGTTCGCGCCCCGGCGTGGCGCGGCGGTCCAGACGTTGAGGAACAGGCAATCCTCGGATTGCGGCCCGTACGGCCCCTTCTGTGGACAGACCGGACCGAACGCCTGCGCGCGCACGCTCTGCCCCGGCTGCGCGACCGGGGTCGGCGCGCGGAACCGCTCGGCGCGGCCGTAGCGGATCCCGCGGAAGGCATGGACGCCGCCCTCGCTGGTGCCGACGAAATCGCCCGCCGGGGCGCGCACCGCCGCCGGCCCCTGCCCCCGCACGCCGGCCGTCAGCAGCGTCGCCACCCCCGCACCGATCGCGGCGCGGCGGGTCAGGCCGTCGCCGTCCCCGCTAGCGGCGGACATCCAGCCCGCCGGCGAGATAGGCGTCGATATCCGCCTGCCGGAACAGCGAGGCATCGCCGGGCAGCGAATGCTTGAGCGCGGTCAGCGCCAGGCCCGTCGCCGCCGCCGCCCCGATATCGCCGCCGGTGCGCAACGCGTGGAGCACGCCGCTGGCGAAGGCGTCGCCGCCGCCGATCCGGTCGACGATACCGGCGAGCACCACCTCCTCGGTCTGGGCATGGCCGTCGCGCGTGTCGATCCGCGCGGAGACGCGGTGCAGGTCGACATTCTCGACATGGCGCGCGGTCGAGGCGATCGTCTTGAGCTTCGGGAAGGCATCGAAGGCGGCGTCGGCGGCATCGCGGCGGCGATCCTCGCCGTCATGGCCGCCGAAATCGCGATCGAGCAGCAAGGCGATATCGCGATGGTTGCCGAACATCAGGTCGGCATGCTCGACCAGCTGCATCAGCAGCCCGCGCGGATCGCTGTCCCAGCGCTCCCACAGCTTCGCGCGGTAATTGCCGTCGAACGAGATCGGAATGCCGCGCGCCGCGGCGGCCCTGACCGCGGCGATGGCACTCTTCGCCGGCACCGGCCCCAGCGCCGGGGTGATCCCCGACAGGTGAAACCAGTCGACCCCGTCGAACAGCGCGTCCCAGTCCCAGGCGGCGACCGGCGCTTCGGCAAAGGACGAATAGGCGCGGTCGTAGATCACCTCGGTCGCACGCATGCCGGCACCGGAGGTGACGAAATACAGTCCCATCCGGTCGCCGCCGAGCTGGATCGCGGCGGTATCGACGCCATGGCCGCGCAGCGTCGCGATGGCGGAGCGGCCGAGGTCGTTGTCCGGCACCATGCTGGCAAAACCGACGTCATGGCCGAGCTTGGCGAGCGCGGTGGCGACGTTCGCCTCGGCGCCCGCAACCCATACGTCGAATCTGGGCGTCTGGAGCAGCAGCTCGCGCCCCGGCGGCGACAACCGCAACATGATCTCGCCGAACGCCAGGAACTTGGCCACCGTATCTCTCCCATGTCCGCTGCCCTCACCCTTCCGGCGCTTCGCGCCTCCCTCCCTCTCCCGGCGGGAGAGGGAAAAGACGCCGAAGGCGGCGAAGGGTGAGGTCAGCCCCTTATTCTGTCACCGCGCCAGCCAGCCGCCGTCGACCGCGAGGATATGCCCCTGCACGTAATCCGCCGCGCGGCTCGCCAGGAACACCGCCGCCCCGCCGAGGTCGTCGGCATCGCCCCATTTCCCTGCGGGAATACGGTCGAGGATCGCCTTGTTGCGCGTCTCGTCCGCCTGCAGCGCCGCGGTGTTGTTGGTCGCGATATAGCCCGGCGCGATCGCGTTGACGTTGATGCCCTTGCCCGCCCATTCGTTGGCGAGCAGCTTGGTCAGGCCGCCGATGCCGCTCTTCGACGCGGTATAGCTCGGCACGCGGATACCGCCCTGGAACGTCAGCATCGAGGCGATGTTGATGATCTTGCCGCCACCGTTGGCGATCATGTGCCGCCCCGCCGCCTGGCAGAGGAAGAACACCGATTTCAGGTTGGTATCGACGACTGCGTCCCAATCCTCCTCGGTGAAGTCCACCGCATCGGCGCGGCGGATGATGCCGGCATTGTTGACGAGGATGTCGAGCCCGCCGAGCTTCGCCACCGTCTCGTCGACCACCCGGCCGACCGGTTCGATCGACGACAGATCGGCGGAGACGATCTCCGCCTTCCGGCCGAGCGCGCGGATCCGCGCGACGGTGTCCTCGGCCGGGGTACGGCCGACGCAGGCGACATCGGCCCCGGCGGCGGCCAGCGCGACGGCGATCGCCTGGCCAATACCGGTGTTGGCACCGGTGACGATGGCGACCTTGCCGGACAGATCGAAGGGATTCATCATCTTCTCCTCCCCTCCCTGCCAGGGAGGATCACTCGGGTTGAAATGCCCCCCGGGCATTTCTGGATTATGCCGGGGGCATGATCCACCCGGTGATGGGTGGTGTGCTCGCGCTGCGGCTCAGCGCGCATTGGGGCCGCCATACCACCCGGACACGACCCACCCCCGCCCCCTCCCTTGCAGGGAGGGGAGCGAACGACGGCTTAAGCCAGCTGGCAGATATCCAGCACGTTCATGTCGGTATAATCCTGGTTCTCGCCCGCCATCGCCCAGATGAAGGCATAGGCCTTGGTGCCCGAGCCCATGTGGATCGACCAGGGCGGCGAGATCACCGATTCCTCGTTGGCGACGACGATGTGCCGCATCGCCTCGCCCTCACCCATGAAGTGCATGACGCGGTCGTTCGGGCCGTCCAGCTCGAAGTAGAAATAGATCTCGCTGCGCCGCTCGTGGATGTGCGGCGGCATCGTGTTCCACACCGAACCGGGCTTGAGCACGGTCAGGCCCATCACCAGCTGCGCGCTGTCGCAGACGCCGGGAATGACGAGCTGGAAGATCGTGCGCTCGTTCGATTCCTCGAGGCTGCCGCGCTCCAGCGCATTGGCGTCGGCGATCGACAGCTTGCGCGTCTGGAACGCCTTGTGCGCCGGGCAGGACGCCAGATAGAAACGGGCGCCGTCGCCCGAAAACTGGACGTCCGTCGCGCCCATCGTGACGTATAGGCAGTCCTTGTTGCCAAGGCTGAACGTCTCGCCATCGACGGTCACGGTGCCTTCGACGTTCGACACGTTGACGATCGCCAGCTCGCGCCGCTCGAGGAACGGGTGGCCCTTGGCCGACGCCGGCTCTTCCTGTGCGGGCAGCGCGACCGAACCGCTCTCGACATGGACGCCTCCGATCACGAAACGGTCGGCATGCGTGTAGTTGAGCACGCATTCACCGGCGCGGAACAGGTTCTGGATCAGGTAGCGATCGCGTAGTTCGTCGTTGGAGACGCACTCCATCATGTCGGGATGCGTGGCGTAATAGGTGCGGTCGAACATGAGGACTCCGGACGTTGGCTGCCGCGGTCAGGCGGCGATGTTGCAAATATTGGAACGGCTTCCCACGCCTTTATCAGCACCGTCGTCGATGCGATAGGCACGGCGGACGAGCCCGCTGGTCAATTCCTGCGCCAGCTCCGCCGCTTCCCAATCCTCCAGCCGGTGCTCGGCGACGAGGCGGGCGAGGAAGCCGCAGTCGATCCGCCGCGCGACGTCGTGCCGCGCCGGGATCGAGAGGAAGGCGCGGGTATCGTCGTTGAAGCCGACGGTGTTGTAGAAGCCCGCGGTTTCGGTCGTCATCTCGCGGAACCGGCGCATGCCCTCCGGACTGTCGTGGAACCACCAGCTCGGCCCCAGCTTCAGGCATGGATAATGGCCCGCCAGCGGCGCCAGTTCGCGGGCGTAGACGCTCTCGTCGAGCGTGAAGAGGATGATCGACAGATCGGTCGAGGTGCCGAACCGGTCGAGCAGGGGTTTCAGGCCGTGGACGTAATCCGTCCGCCCCGGAATGTCCGCGCCCTTGTCGCGCCCGTGGCTGGCGAACAGGCCGGCATTGTGGTTGCGCACGCTGCCGGGGTGGATCTGCATGACCATGCCGTCCTCGACGCTCATTCCCGCCATCTCGGTCAGCATCTGCGCGCGGAACAGCTCGGCGTCGGCCGGCGTCCAGTCGTTACCGGTGATGCGCGCGAACAGCGCCTCGCATGCGGGCGTGGAGAGGTTAGCGGTCGCCGCGGTCGGGTGGCCGTGATCGGTCGCGGTCGCGCCCGCGGCGCGGAAATCGGCGCGACGCTTGCGATGCGCGGCGAGATAGCCCTGCCAGCTGTAGACGTCCTCGCCGGTCAGTTCGGCGAAGCGCCGCATAGCCCCGGCGAATTGCTCATGCTCGACGTCGATGACGCCGTCGGGGCGATAGGTGGTGACGACGCGGCCGTCCCAGCCGCTGTCGCGGATGCGCCGGTGCGCATCGAGGCTGTCGTGCGCGCCTTCGGTGGTGGCGAGGAAGTCGATGCGGAAGCGGTCGAACAGCGCGCGCGGGCGGAACGCCTCGGTCGCCAGCTTTTCGCCGATCGCGTCGAAATACAGATCGGCGGTGGCGGGTTCGAACGCGACGTCGAGGCCGAACACCTCGCTGAAGACGTGGTCGAGCCACATCCGCGACGGGGTGCCGCGGAACAGATGGTAATGGTCCGCCAGCACGCGCCACGCCGCGCGGGTATCGGTCGCCGGCACGCCGTCGCGCCGCGGGATCGCGAGCGCGTCGAGGTCGACGCCCTGGCTGTAGAGCATGCGGTAGAGATAATGATCGGGCGCGAGCAGCAAGGTCGTCGCGTCGGTCCAGTTGGCGTTCTCCGCGAACCAGACCGGATCGGTATGGCCGTGCGGGCTGACGATCGCCGCATCGGCGACCGTGGCATAGAGCGCCCGCGCGATCGCGCGCGTGGTCGGGTCGGCGGGCAACAGCCGGTCGGGGTGCAGTTCGAGACGCCGCGTCACAGCCTTGGTCCTCTCCGTCGTTTCTGGCGATCACCAATCTGGTAACCGGTGTCAGATATCCGTGCAACCGTCATTCCGAATCCGCGCCGGCACGGGGTCACCCGCCCGGCGGCGAGGCGACCGAGCTTCGGCGGATAAGCGTCGACAGGAACAGCGACGGCTCCTCGACGTCCGCCTCGCCCTCCTGTTCGCCCGCGATCAGCTTGAGCGCGGCGGAGCGCGCCATCGACGCGATCGGCCAGCGCACCGTCGTCAGCGGCGGCCAGACGTGCGCGGCGATCGGCGTGTCGTCGAAACCGATGATCGACAGGTCGCGCGGGATGTCCAGATTGCGCTGGCGGGCGGCATGGATGACGCCCGCCGCCATCTCGTCGTTGCTCGAGAAGATCGCGGTCGGCCGCGGGATCACGTCGAGCAGGCGCTCGGCGGCGACCAGCCCGGATTCGAACGTGTAATTGCCGTCGGCGATCATGCTGCGCGGCAGCGCGATGCCGGCGGCGGCCAGCGCCTCCTCGAACCCCGCGCGCCGTTCGCGCGCCGAGCGGAAGCCGTGCGGCCCGCCGACGAAGCCGATCCTCTTGTGCCCCTGCGCGATCAGATAGTCGGTCGCCGCATGCACCGCCTCGCGATCGTTGGAGGCGACCATGTGCGCCGGCCCGTCGAGCGCCGCCGATCCCATCCGGACGTAGCGGCAACCGATATCGACGCAGAGCCTGGCGACGCTGTCGTTCTCGCTGATCGGCGGCATCAGCAGCACCCCGAACAGGCGCTGGCGTTCGAGGAAGTGGCGCAGATCCTCCAGCATCGTCGCCGATCCGCGATCGACCGGCCGCACCACCATCTCGAATTCGGTATCGTGCAGCGCCTCCAGCATGCCCTGCTGGACGTTCATCACCGTCTGCGCATTGGGATTGTCGTGGACGAGGCCGATCAGGAAGTTGCGGCGCAGCGCCAGCGCGCGCGCCTGCGGATTGGGGATATAGCCGAGGTCGCCGATCACCTCCTCGACGCGCTTGCGCGTGTCGTCGTTGAGCAGCGGCGAGCGGTTGATGACCCGGCTCACCGTCTTCTTGGACACGCCCGCGATCCGGGCCACATCGTTGATCGTCGGCTGTCCGGTCTTGCGCATGGCGGGCACGATAGACGCGGGTTTCGCGATCCGCCAGTGCGCCGCCCGGCGCGTCGACCTTGCGCTCGCGCCGTCCGTAGGCCATGAGTTTGACACCGGTTCCCAGATTGCGGGACGAGAGAGGATACATGACCAAGGCGCTCACGATCGCGTCCGGCGACAGCGTTGCGACGCTGCTCGAAGACGGGCATGCCGGCGACACCGTCGCCGATGTCGTCCTGACCGCGGACGTACCCCGCGGCCACAAGGTCGCGCTGACCCCGATCGATCCGGACGGCCCGGTCATCAAGTTCGGCTTTCCGATCGGCCGCGCCCGCCGCGCGATCGCGCCCGGCGAGCACGTCCACAGCGACAATCTCGCGACCGGCCTGTCCGGCACCGGCACCTACACCTACGATCCGAAGGCGCCGCCGGTCGCCGACGCGCGCACCACCGCGACCTTCGAAGGCTATGTCCGCGCCGACGGCCGCGTCGGCACGCGCAACGAAATCTGGATCCTGCCCACCGTCGGCTGCGTCGCGCGCACCGCCGAGCGGATCGCCAAGCAGGCGGGCGCCGCGCTCGCCGGGCAGATCGACGGCGTCCACGCCTTCACCCATCCGCACGGCTGTTCGCAGCTGGGGCAGGATCTCGACGGCGTCCGCGCGATCCTCGCCAGCCTCGCCTGCCATCCCAATGCCGGCGGCGTGCTGCTCGTCGGGCTGGGCTGCGAGGAGAATCAGGTCAAGGAGCTGCTCGCCGCGATCCCGCCCGAACGGCACGCGGCGATCCGCTACCTCACCGCGCAGTTCAGCACCGACGAGGTCGAGGAAGGCTGCGCCTTGGTCGCCGAACTCGCCGCGCAGGCGGCGACGCCGCGGCAGACGGTCGGGCTCGACCGGCTGGTGCTCGGCGTCAAATGCGGCGGGTCGGACGGGCTGTCGGGCCTCACCGCCAACCCCCTCGTCGGCCGGATCAGCGACCGCGTCGCCGAGGCGGGCGGGCGCGTCGTCTTCACCGAAATCCCCGAGATGTTCGGCGCCGAACAGATGCTGATGGACCGCGCCGCCACCCCGCAGGTGTTCGACCGGATGGTCGGCGTCATCAACGGCTTCCGCCAGTATTTCATCGATCACGGCGAACCGATCAGCGAGAATCCCTCCCCCGGCAACGTCGCCGGCGGCATCACCACGCTCGAGGAAAAGTCGCTCGGCGCGGTGCAGAAGGCCGGGCGCGCGATCGTCACCGACGTCATCGGCTATGGCGAACGCATCCGCGCCGATGGCCTGACCCTGCTGGAGGCGCCGGGCAACGATGCGGTATCCTCCACCGCGCTGGCGGCGGCGGGCGCGACCGCGATCCTGTTCACCACCGGGCGCGGCACGCCGCTCGGCTTTCCGGTGCCGACGGTGAAGATCGCGTCCAACTCCGATCTCGCCGCGCGCAAGCCGGGCTGGATCGATTTCGATGCGGGCGCGGTGCTCGACCGCGGCTTCGCCGCCACCGAGACGCTGCTGATCGACCGCATCTGCGCGATCGCATCGGGGGCGCCGACCGCGGCGGAAACCAACGACGAGCGCGAGATCGCGATCTGGAAACGAGGTGTGACGCTGTGATCCGACTGACCCGTGCGACGCTCGACCGCCTGCCCGCGACCATCGCCAGTCCGCGCGGGCGGCCCGAACCGCAGGTCGGTATCGTCCATTTCGGCCCCGGCGCCTTCCACCGCGCGCATCAGGCGGCCTATGTCGACACCGTCCTGCGGCACGATCCGCGCTGGGGCATCGCCGCGGTGTCGATGCGCAGCCGCGGCACGGTCGAGGCGCTGGAGCAGCAGGACGGCCTCTACACGCTGGCGATCCGCGATGCCGAATCGGTGATGCGCGTGATCGGCGCACACCGGCGCTTCCTCGCGCCCGATGCGGCGGCGGAGACGCATGCGCTGCTCGCCGACTCCGCGGTCGGGCTGGTGACGACGACGGTGACCGAAAAGGGCTATTGCCTGAGCGGCGACGGCACGCTCGACCGCAATCACCCCGATATCGTCCGCGACCTTGCCGGCGCGCCGGTGCCGGCGAGCGTGATCGGCTGGATCGTCGCCGGTCTCGCCGCGCGCCGCGTCGCGGGCATCGCGCCGTTCGTGCCGATGCCGTGCGACAATCTGGCGAGCAACGGCGCCAAGCTGCACGCCGCGCTGGTCGCCTTCGCGCAGGCGCGCGACGCCGGCCTCGCCGACTGGATCGCGGGCGAGGTGCGGGTGCCCTCGACCATGGTCGATTCGATCACGCCCGCCTCCGACGATGCGCTCTACGCCGCGGTCGCCGACACGCTCGGGCTGGAGGATCGCGCCGCCGTCCAGCGCGAACGCTTCACCCAATGGGTGATCCAGGACGTCGGCATCCCGCTCGGCCCCGATCTCGCCGCCGCCGGCGCGACCGTCACCAGCGACGTCGCCGGCTATGAGAAGGCGAAGCTGCGCATCCTCAACGGCGCGCATTCGACGCTCGCCTATCTCGGCCTGCTGCGCGGCCATGCCAGCGTGGCGGAGGCGATGGGCGATGCCGACCTCGCCGGCTTCGTCGATGCGATGATCCGGCGGGATATCATGCCGATGCTGCCCGCGGTGCCGGGGCTCGACCTCGACGCGTATCGCGAGCAGGTGCTCGCCCGCTTCCGCAATCCGGCGATCGTCCACCGGCTCGACCAGATCGCGCAGGACGGGTCGCAGAAGCTGCCCTACCGGCTCGGCGACACGCTCGCCGCCAATCGCGCCGCCGGGCGGATGCCGGCGCAGGTCGTCGCCGCGCTGGGCGGCTGGGTCGCCTTCCTGATCGCGCGGACGCGGCAGGGGCATGCGATCGTCGATCCCGCCGGCGACCGCCTCGCCGCCGCCGCGCACGGCGCCGATCCGACGTCGCTGGTCCGCCGCCTCGCCGAGGCCGGCCTCGGTCTGCCGCCGCAGGTTGCCGGCGACGCGCCCCTGCTCGCCGCCATCGAACGGGCCGCCGTCGCGGCGCACGAAAAGCGCTGGGACGCGCTGCTCGCCTGATCCCGGCGCTTGTCATTGACACCGGTTTCCCATACCCATTCGACCAACGATCAAAGACTAGCGAGAGAGGGGGGCGCCAGCCCGATCCGATGCCACAAACCGACACACAGATCGACCCCGCGTCCGTCCACGCCATCGCGCGCGCCTTCGTCGCCGCGCGCCGCGACGGCCACGCCCTGCCCGACTATCCGGGTGCCATTCCCGCCGACCTCGCCACCGCCTATCGCGTGCAGGACGCCGCGCTGGCGCTGGCGACGGGCGAGGTCGTCGGCTGGAAGGTCGGCCGCATCAACCCCGCGATCGACGGCATCGACCGGCTGAGCGGCCCGATCTTTGCCGACACCGTGTTCGATGCGACCGACGGCGACCTGCCGATGCCGATCTTCGCCGACGGCTTCGGCGCAGCCGAGGCGGAATTCCTGATCCGCATCGGCACCGCGCCCGATCCTGCCCAGACCAGCTACACGATGGACGAGGCGCGCGCGCTGATCGACGCCGTCCATGTCGGGATCGAGATCGCGAGTTCGCCCTTCCCCGGCATCAACACGCACGGGCCGACGGTGACCATCTCCGATTTCGGCAACAACAACGGGCTGGTGATCGGCGATGCGATCCCCGACTGGCGCGACACCGATCTCAACCAATGGCCGATCACGCTCGACATCAACGGCACCCGGATCGGGGCGGCGACCGCCGCGACGATGCTGGACGGCCCGATCGGCGCTGCCCGCTTCCTGTTCGAACATATGGCGGCACGCGGCATCGCGCTGAAGCCCGGACAGTGGATTTCCAGCGGCGCGGTGACGGGCGTGCACCCCGTCGCCGTCGGTGATAGCGTCACCGCCACCTTCGATGGTCGCTACACCGTCGGCTGCACGATCAACGCCCGCTAAGAGGCTGATTTCCCGGAGAGAGATGATGGCCCAGAGAGAGACGATGGGGACGAACGAACGGACCCTCAGGGACCAGCGGGAGGCGCAGGTCGCTGCCGCTGCGACGACTGTGGGCCGCTATCGCTGGGTGATCTGCGCGCTGCTGTTCGCCGCGACCGCGATCAACTATGTCGACCGGCAGATGATCGGCGTGCTCAAGCCGACGATCTCCGCCGAGCTGGGCTGGTCGGAAACCACCTATGCCGACGTGATCTTCTGGTTCCAGGCCGCCTATGCGGTCGGCTATCTCAGCTTCGGCAAGATCGTCGACGTGGTCGGCGCGCGGATCGGCTATTCGGTCGCCTTCGTCATCTGGACCGCGGGCCACATCCTGTGCGGCTTCGTTAACACCGCCTTCCAGTTCAGCCTCGCCCGCGTCGTGCTCGGCATCGGCGAGAGCGGCAACTTCCCCGCCGGGATCAAGGCGGTGACCGAATGGTTCCCCGCCAAGGAGCGCGCGCTGGCGACGGGCGTGTTCAACGCCGGCGCCAATATCGGCGCGATCGTCACGCCGCTGGTGGTGCCGTGGATCGTCATCGACCTCGGCCTCGGCTGGCGGATGGCGTTCATCATCACCGGCATCGCCAGCCTCGGCTGGCTGGTCGCGTGGATCGCGCTGTATCGCCGCCCGCGCGAGAGCACCAAGGTCAGCGCCGACGAGCTCGCCTATATCGAGAGCGACCCCGCCGATCCGGTCGAGCCGATCTCCTGGGGCCGGCTGATCCGCTACAAGGAAACCTGGGCGTTCGCGCTCGGCAAGTTCCTGATCGATCCGGTCTGGTGGCTGTTCCTGTTTTGGACGCCCGATTTCCTCGCCAAGACCTACAATCTCGATCTCAAGAGCTTCGGCCCGCCGCTGGTCGCGATCTACCTGATCTCCGACATCGGCTCGGTCGCCGGCGGCTGGTCGTCGTCGCGGCTGATGAAGCGCGGGTTCACCGCCAATGCCGCGCGCAAGATCACGATGCTGGTCTGCGCGATCCTGGTGATGCCGATCTTCTTCGCGCAATATGCCAGCAGCGTATGGACCGCGGTCGCGATCGTCGGCCTCGCCACCGCCGCGCATCAGGCCTTTTCGGCCAATCTCTACACGCTGCCGTCGGACATGTTCCCGCGCGGGGCGGTGGGGTCGGTAATCGGCATCGGCGGCACCGTGGGCGCGATCGGCGGCATGCTAATGTCGAAGTTCACCGGCTACATCCTCGAAACCACGCACAGCTACACGCCGATCTTCGCGGTCGCCGGATCGACCTATCTGATCGCGGTGATCGTCATCCACCTGCTCAGCCCCCGGCTGGCACGGGTGGACGCCGCCTAGGGTCGATCGACATTCAGATGATGACGTGCCGAAAACGGTGGTTTCGCGTGACCCGGAGCGCAGCGTACTTTCGGTACGTGAGCACCGGAAGCGCACGAAACCGCCGTTTGCAGGCCGTCAGGGCTGAATGTCGATCGACCCTAGCACGTACATCACCCTCACCCTTCCGGCGCTGCGCGCCTCCCTCCCTCTCCCGACGGGAGAGGGATAGATGCCGAAGGCGGCGCGGGGTGAGGGTGAGTTGCCCTGGAGAGGCCGCATGAAACCCACCTCGCTGCTCGCCATCGCCACGGCGCTGCTCGCCACCCCCGCGACCGCGCAGGACGGCCTGCTCTTCCGCGTATCGGCGGACAAGGACCTCACCGCGGACAAGGCGGGCGGCGATCCCGTTCCCAACTTCCGCAGCGCCGTCACCGTCACGCCGGACGGCGCGATCGGCGGCGCGGCGCGCTGGGCGGACGAGGGCTATGTGGCCTGGTCTGCGCCGGGCAACATGCTGGCGCAGCGCGGCACGCTCGCCTTCTTCTGGCGCGCGCGCGATGCCGTCACCGACGCGCCGTTCGTGATCTTCCGCGCCGGTTTCGCCGACCACAGCAGCTGGGACATGGCGTTCCTGCGCATCGACTGGAACGGCCACGGCTTCGACGCCTTCGTCACCGACGCCAATTTGTCGCGGCTGCGCGTGTCGTGGCGGATGCCGACGCAGCCCACGCCCGAACAATGGGAGCATATCGCCTTCGCCTGGGACGAGACGGTCGGCGTCCGACTGTTCGTCGACGGCAGGGAGGTCGCGCGGCTGGCGCAGACCGCCGATCTCGATTCCGGGCTCGACCAGTTCGGCATGGCGGGCCGCGTCATCAGCCCGCATCAGGTGCAGAGCCGCTACAATTTCATGCGCGGCAGCGATCTGGACGAGATCCGCGTCTACGACCGGATGCTCGCCGCCGCCGATGTCGCCACGCTCGCGGCCAAGCGCGAACCCACGCTCGCCCCCGCCGATACCGCCGCCGCGCAGCGCAGCGCGTGGCTGCACCGCTACGGCTGGGACAAGGGCGCGCCGCCGGTGCTGACCGACCCCGTCACCAGCGTCCGCCGCATCGAATTCGCCGATGCCAAGGATCTCAAGCAATGGATGTACAAGGGCGTCGACGGCATCGCCGAGACGACCTGGCCCGGCGTCTACAACCGGTCGAAGCTGCCCGGTCGCGACGATTATTTCGAGCTGCCCGACTGGAACGTCTATGTCGAGGGCGGCAAGCGCTACGACCTGACCATCCCCGCCGGCCAGCGCGTCAACCGCGTCGAGATCCGCGGCGCGGCCTATGGCACGCTGCGGTGGAACGACGCCGCGGTCGCTACCCGCGCGAAGGGCGTGGTGCGCAGCGTCGAAGCGCTCGCCCCCCGCACCGGCGGCGTGCTGAGCTTCGTCAATGTCATGCAGGAACAGCCGATTCAGGAGCTGTGGGCCTATGACGTCGGCGCCGCGCCCGAACCGGCGGGCAGCTTCAAGCTGAGCTACACGGTCGACGCCGCCGCCTCGCCCCGCCTCGCCAGCCTCGACCCGCTCAACGCCTATATCGCCGGCCGTTATCCCGCCGACGAGCGCGCGACCGTGCTGGCGATGCCGTCGTCGGGCATGCGCGTCGCGGTCGGCGCGGGGGCGGCGGGCGGCACCGCCGCGATCCGGCGCGCGCCGGGCAAGCCGATCGTCCACGTCCTGATCCCGGCGAGCTTCGGCGACGCCTATCCCGACCGGCCGCTGGCGCGGGCGTGGGATTACGGCTGGCAGAATATGTACGACGGGCTGGACGGCATCGCGATCGACCTGCCCGCGCTGAAGGGCAAGGCGGGCACGATCATCCCGCTCAACATCCGCATCGCCGATCCGATCTGGCCGGCGCGGGCGATGATCGACCTGTCGGTGTCGGTCCGCGCGGGCGAGGCGCGGACATTGTGGCTCGACCTGCGCGATCGCATCCTGTCCCACGACGGCCTGTTCCTGACGGTCGCATCGGGCGCGGCGGACTTCGACGCGGACAGCCTCAACGGCGCGAAGATCCGCCTCGTCTTCAAGCCGCGCGACGCGGCGAAGGCGGAGCATGTCGCCGACCGCTTCAACCAGGTCCGCGACAATTGGGGGTTCCTCGTCGAGGAACATACCGCGTCGAAGCGCGAGGGGTTGTACCGGCGCGTCTTCGCCGACATCTCCGACCTGTTGCGCGTCGATCCCGACCATGTGCAGGGCCGCGCCTATTGGGCGGACATCAACTACCGGCCGGAGAATATGCCGGCGGTCGCGCTGCCGCCGGTCGCCGCCGGCGTGCCCGCCTGGGCGGCGCGGCAACTCGACGACCTGAAGATCACCCGCGATTTCGTGACATGGTGGATCGACCATCGCCAGGTGCCCTACGGCGACTTCGGCGGCGGCCTGTCCGACGACACCGACCTCACTCAGCAATGGCCCGGCCTCGCGCTGATGGGGGTCGAACCGGACAAGGTGAACGCCTCGCTGCGCGCGGTGTCCGACGCCGTCTTCGCCAACGGCATGCGGGTGGGCGGCCTCGGCTATATCACCACCGACGAACTGCACGCCTATGAGGAAGGGCTGAACTCCGACGCTCAGCGGCTCTACCTCAACTGGGGCGAGCCGAAGGCGGTCGAGCGGATCATGGAGACGACGCGCGCGCTGCAGGGCGTCATCCTCAAAAATCCCGCCGGCCACATGCATTTCGCCACCAACTGGTACGGCGGCCGCAAGATGTACCGCGAGGGCGCGTTCGCGTGGCAGAAACCGTACAGCTTCACCGTGCTCCACGGTCCGATGCTGCTCGGCCTCTACAACGCCAGCCCGGCCGCGCGCGGTCTCGTCACCGGCGTGATCGACGGCTGGATGGCGCACGGCACGCAGGGCGCCGACGGCAGCTGGAGCTATCCGAACGAGATCAACTGGCAGACCGATGCGACGCGCGTCGGCGACGGCGGCGGCGTCTCGACGCCGTTGCAGGGCGCCTGGGCCGCATGGCGCTTCACCGGCGACGACAAATATCTGCGCCCGATCATGGCGCGGGTCGGCAAGTCGGGCAGCGGCCTTGGCGAATTCAACGAGAACGCCTTCGACCTGATGCCCGGCGGCGCGGCGCTGCGTGCGAAGGTCGCGAAGGCGGCGAGCAACGACCCGTTCGCCCGCTACGCCGCCTGGACGACGACCGGCGACACCGCGATCCTCGCCGGCCTGCATGCCGACGCATGGCAGGACAAGGCGCAGCATCACTATATGTATACGGAGGGCCATTGGTGGTCCGACCGGGTCGACCAGCCGACCGACATCCTGCAACGCGAACGGCTCGGCGGCATCGCATTGCGCCGCAACCAGACGTGGCCGGGCAACATCGTCAGTTGGCGCTTCGCGACGCCGGGCGCGGCGGAACGGGTCGCGATCCTCGTCCCCGGCGCGACGCGCGACGCCTTCCGGGTGATCGCCTACAACACCGGCGACGCGGCGCAGCAGGCAAGGATGTCGACGTGGAACGTCACCGCGGGGCAATGGCAGGTGCGGACCAGCACCAGCAGCGACGGCGGCAGGACGCTGGTCCCGGCCGGTGCCCCGGTGACGGTGCCGCTGGAACGTAGCGCCGGAACCACGGTGACCTTCGCGCCGCACACGACGACGGTGATCGAGGCGACATTGGTCCAGCCGACCACGCCGGTCGAGACACGGCCGGACATCGGCATCGGCAGCGACGACGTCGCGGTAAAGGGCCGCAGCGTGACGCTGACCGTCCACGGCCTCGGTTCGGTGCCGTCGGGCGCGGGCACCGCGACGCTGGTCGCGGAGGACGGTCGCGTCGTCGCCTCGGCCGCGATCCCGCCGCTGGACGCGCCGAACGACCTCCGGCCGCGAACGGCGCAGGTGCGCTTGTCGGCGCCGGGGGGCGTCGCCGGACTGACCGCGCGCGTGGCACTGACCGGCGATACGCCGGAGGTGACGCTGCTCAACAATGCGGTGCCGGTGGCGGCACGGTGACGCCACCGCCGTTCCCCCGTCCGCATCGCCGCGCGATACTGGCCGGATTGGGCGCGACCGTCACCGCCGCCTGCACGCGCGACCTTGCCACGACGGCCCGGCCCGATCCCGCCCTGCCCGCCGCGCTCGACGCCGCCGCGCAGCTGCCGCCGGCGGAGGCGCTCGCCCGCCTCGCCGGCTTCGACCCGCGCGCGCTGGCGATGGCGCAGCGACTGGACCTGACGACCGCCCGCGCCGGCCTCGCGATCGACGCGCAGCTCGCCGCATTGCCCGGCACCCGCGGCAGCCAGGGCGGATACCGCCCCGTCACCGGGCCGATCGCGCCCGCGCATTACGCGCTGCTGCTCGCCCGCCCGCTCGGCCCGGTCACCCCGCAGGCCGCCCGCGCCCGCCTGACTCGCGAGCTTGCCGGCCTCCACGCCCGCGCCGCCGCGGCATTCGCCACGATCGGCCTCACCACCGGCAGCATCGGCGAACGCTATACCCGCCTGTGGCAGGACGACCGCTTCCTCTACGCCGACCCCGCCGCCGCGGTCGCGGCGATGACCGGCTCGCTCGCCGACGCCCGCACGCGGGTGGCGGCGAAGGTCGGCGCCGTCCCGGACTGGTGCACCGACACCGTCGTCCGCACGCTGTCCGCGGAGGAAATCGCCGCCGACCGCAACGGCTATCGCATCGCCCCGACCCCGACGCAGCAGGGCGTCTATATCGTCGACCTCAAACAGCTGCGCCGCCGTCCCGCCTGGACGCTGCCGAGCGTCGTCGCGCACGAGCTGCTGCCCGGCCATATGATCCAGCTCGGGCTGGAGGGGATCGTGCCGCCGCACCCGCTGCGCATCGCCTATGCCGCGAGCTTCGTCGAGGGCTGGGGCATCCATGCCGAGGCGCTGGCCGCGCGCGACGGCGCCTTCGCCGATCCGCATGCGATGCTCGGTCACCTCCACTGGCTGATCTTCCGCGTCGCGCGCGCGCTGGTCGATCTCGGCATCCACCTCGACGGCTGGTCGCGCGACGACGCGCAGGCACGGCTGGTCGCATGGCAGGGCGAGCCCGCCTATTTCGCCCCCTTCGCCACCGAACTGCCGCGCATCGCCGCCGAACCCGCGGTCCGCGTCGGCGAGGCGATGGCCTGGCTCGCCATCGCCGATGCGGTCGGCGACCGGCGCGGCGCGGCCCGGATCGCGGTCCACCAGCGCCTGCTGCGCCACGGCCGGATGCGCAGCGACGCGGTCGGCAACACTTCCTGACACGAAACCGCCACCGCCACGGACCTACCCGGGGTTTCGCGCGTCTGATCCCGCACGCATGCGCATTCCGGCCTGCGTTCCCGGAGGGTAATGTGGCCGCTTCCTTCGTCCGCCATCTCGAACCGACGCTCTATCCCGATCCCAAACGCACGGTGATCCGCCCGTTCCTGCCCGGCGATCCCGATCCCTTTCGCGTCGAGGGCCAGCCGCGCGGCGACCGGATCGTCGCCCGCACGCTGGCCATGCCCGACGACGAGGTCGAGGCTTTGGTCGAGATCATCCTAGACGGGCTCGGCGCCCGCCATCGAGAAGTACCGGCGCTACTGATGCGCCGCTTCGACGAGGTCGCGGCCGAGCTGAAGCTCGACACGACCCTGTCCGAGAAGCGCAAGATGCTGATCGGCGGCTATTTCAGCGCCGAATATTCGTTCGAGGCGGCGGCGCTGTTCAACCCCAGCATCGTCCCCCATCCCGATCAGGGCGATTGTCCCGAAGGCAGCATCCGCTTCGTCCTGTCGCTGCGCGGGATCGGCGAGGGGCATCTGTCCTCGGTCACCTTCCGCACCGGCACCTGGGGTCCGGACGACAATGACCTCGTCATCGACGAACCCAGCCATCAGGGCGTCCCCCCGCTGATCGAACAGCCCGACCCCGAATTGGTCCGCCAGATCGGCGCCAAGGCACTCATCCAGCTCAATTGTCGCGACGCGCGCGAACCGTCGGAAACCGTGCTGTTCCCGGTCATCGAAAGCCAGAGCCGCGGCATCGAGGACCTGCGCCTCGTCCGGTTCCGCGAGGACGACGGTCGCGAGACCTATATCGGCACCTATACCGCCGTCGGCAACGAGAGCGCGCGGCAGGAGGTGTTGCAGACCGAGGATTTCCGCCTGTTCCACATGCATCCGGTCGGCGGCCCCGTGTCGATCGGCAAGGGCATGGCGCTGTTTCCGCGCAAGATCGACGGCCAGTTCGCCGCGCTGTTCCGCCACGACAACGAGAACCTGTGGTTCGGCAAAAGCGACACGCCGCTGGAATGGAACGACCCGGTCAAGATCATGACGCCCGAATATCCGTGGGAATTCGTGCAGATCGGCAATTGCGGCTCCCCGATCGAGATCGACGAGGGCTGGCTGGTCATCACCCATGGCGTCGGCATCGTCCGCAGCTATTGCATCGGCGCCGTCCTGCTCGACCGCGACGATCCGACCAAGGTGCTGAAGCGGCTCGCCGAACCGCTGATCCAGCCCAATGGCGAGACATGGGACGGCTATGTCCCCAACGTCGCCTATACCTGTGGCGGGCTGGTCCGCGGCCGCACGCTGCTGCTGCCCTATGCGCTCGCCGACGACATGACGACCTTCGCGGTCGCGCCGCTCGACGAGCTGCTCGCGGCGATGCGTTAGGGTCGGTTCACCCCCGCGACGCCCACTCGGTCAACAGCGTATGCGCGATCGCATAGGCCGGCGGCGGGACGAACGGCCCCGGCTCGCCCGCCAACACCGCGCGCACCATCGCACGCGGCACCCACATCGCATCCTCCAGCTCGGTGGTGTCGAGCGTGATCGCATCGTCCTCCGCTACGCCCATGCAGGCGATCATCAGTGACGACGGGAACGGCCACGGCTGGCTCGCCACGTAGCGGACGTCGCGCACCCGCACGCCTGCCTCCTCGTGGATCTCGCGCGCCACCGCCTCCTCGACCGATTCGCCCGGTTCGACGAAGCCGGCGAGCGCGGAATAGCGCCCCGCGGGCCAGCCCTTGCCGCGACCGAGCAAGGCCCGCCCGTCATGCTCCGCGATCATGATGACGACAGGGTCGACGCGCGGGAAATGTTCGGTGTAGCAGGCGTCGCACTGCCGCCCCCAGCCGGCGCGGAACAGGTGCGTGGTCGAACCGCAGCGCGCGCAGAAGCGATGCCGTGCATGCCAGTCGAGCAGGCTGCGCGCCGCGGCATAGGTCGCCGCCTCGCCCGGCTCCAGAGCCGCCAGCATCGTCATCAGCGCCGGCGAGCGCATCGCGGGCGTCGTCCCCTCGCCGCTGGCGGGCAGCAGCGCGGCGACATGCGCGCGATCCTGCGCGTCGAGCCCGAGCAGGATCACCTCCGCCTCCTGCGGCAGGTCGGCGAGGCTGGTCCACGCCAGCCGCCCGTCCTCAACCTGCGGCATCAGCCCGTCGAGTTTGAGCAGTCGCGCCCGCCAGTCGAGCTTCGCGGACAGGCCGGCGGGATCGTGACGCAGCGCGTCGGCGCGGTCGAGCAGGCCGCCGGTGAAACCGGGGCTCATCGTGCGAACCGCGACAGATCGGCGACGAGCGCGCGCACCGCCTCCTGCCGCACGGGCCAACGGTCCGCGGGGAAGTAATTGACCATGATCGTGCCGCGCACCCTCTTCACCGGATCGACGAAGGCGACGGTGCCGGCCGCACCGCCCCAGCCATAGGTCCCCTTCGACGGGCTGCCGCCCGGCCCGTCGGCGAGGTAGACCGATCCACCCGCGCCATAGCCCATCGGCGTCGCACCGGCGGCGGCCCCGCCGGTCGCGCCGCCAACCCCGCCGAAGGTGACGCCGGCGGGCAGCAGGTTCGACATGGCGAGACGCACCGTCTCGGGCTTCATGATCCGCACCCCGTCCAGCGTCCCCCCGTCGGCGAGCATGTGCAGGAACCGGTCGTAATCGCGCGCCGACATCACCAGCCCCGCGCCGCCATAGGGAAAGCTCGGCGGCTGGAGGTAGACCGAGGTCGCGGCGGGATCGAGCGGCGCCAGCACCTCGCCGGTCCAGGCGTAATTGGTCGCCAGCCGCCCCGCCTGCGCCTTGGGTACGGTCCAGTAGCTCGACGTCATCTTCAGCGGCGCGAAGATGCGGGTGTTGACGAAGGCGTCGAACGGCTGGCCCGACGCCACCTCGATCACCCGGCCCATCACATCGAGGCCGACCGAGTAATTCCACGCCGTCCCCGGCTGCGCGATCAGCGGCGCCTGCGCGACGCGGTCGGCGAATTCCGCCAGCGTCGCCGGACGAGTGCGGCGCATCATCGGCTCGATCGACGCGCTGACCGCCGCCGGCAGGATGCCGAGCCGTTCATATTCTTTTAGGAGCGCGCCCTGGGCAATGATGTTGTACGTAATGCCGGAGGTGTGGGTGAGCAGCATGCGGATCGTGATCGGCGTCTTCGCCGGCACGCTGGCGAGGCTGGTCGCGGGGCTGGTCGCGACCTTCATCGAGCCGAAGGCGGGGATGTATTTCGACACCGGATCGTCGAGGCCGATCTTCCCCTCCTCGATCAGGATCATCGCCGCCATCGCGGTGACCGGCTTGGTCATCGAATAGACGCGCCACAGGCTGTCGGGCGTCGCCGGCGCCGCGGCGGGATCGGTGGCGAGCCGGCCGGCGGACACGAACATCGTCGGGCGATCGCCGACGCCGAAGGCGGCGACGATGCCCGGCATCTTGCCGTCGCGGACATAGCCGTCGAACAGCGCCTGCGTCGTCGGCAGCGGGGAGACGGCAACATCATCGCCCGCCCCCGGATAGGGCGACCGCATCGCTTGCCCGTTCACCGCGGCCGCGGCGATCAGCCCCGCGAGGCCCAGCCCGACGATCCCGTACAGTCGCTTCATCCATCCCTCCTCGTCACCGCCGCCGCGGCCTTGGCGAACAGCGTCGGCAGCCCGGCGCGGTCCAGCGCCGCGATCGGCCACCACAGGCCATCGTCCGCGTGATGCGCCTGCACCCTGGCGACGGCAAGCGTCAGTTCGATGTCGAAATGCGTGAACCCGTGCGACACGGTGGCGTTGCGCATTTCCCATGCGGCATCGACCGGCGCGCCCGCCAGCCCGGGCGGCTCATCCCCCCACGGCCCGGTCGGCAGCGCCCGCATCCCGCCGAGCAGGCCCTTGTCCGGCCGGCGCACGAGCAGCACCTCCTCCCCGCGCTGCAGCCAGAAGATCGTGCCGTGACGCTGCGGCTTCGCCTTCTTCGCGGCCTTGACCGGCAGGCGTTCGGGCGCGCCCTCGCGATAGCCGCGGCATTCCTCGTCAAGGGGACAGAGCAGGCACGTCGGCTTCTTCGGCGTGCAGATGCCGGACCCCAGATCCATCATCGCCTGCGCGAAATCGCCCGCGCGCGCGTCGGGCGTCACCCGGTCCGCCGCCGCGCGAATCGCCGCCCGCGCACCCGGCAACGGCTCCCGAATCGCGAACAGGCGCGCCACCACGCGTTCGACATTGGCATCGACCACCACCGCGCGCCGGCCGAAGGCGATCGCCGCCACCGCCGCCGCGGTATAGGCGCCGAGGCCCGGCAGCGTTCGCAACACCGCCTCGTCCTGCGGAAACGCGCCGCCATGCTCGGCCACCACGACCTTCGCCGCCGCGACGAGATTGCGCGCCCGCGCATAATAGCCGAGCCCCGCCCAGGCGGCCATCACCTCGGCCTCGTCCGCCGCCGCGAGGCTGGCGAAATCGGGCCAGCGCGCCGTCCATGCCTCGAACCGCGGCCGCACCGCCGCGACCGTCGTCTGCTGCAGCATCACCTCCGACAGCCAGACGCGATAGGGGTCCGCCATCTCGCCCGGCAGCGCGCGCCACGGCAGCGCGCGGCGGTGCGAATCGTACCAGGCGAGCAGCAGCGGCGCGATCGCCGCGGGGTTCGGGATCGGATCGGGGCGGGGGCAAGAGCGTGTAGCGTCCACGCCCCGGCTATGGCATGGGTCGCGCGATGAGCAAGCGCGCCGGCGCCCCCCCAGTCGAAGCCCCCCGCCAGAATCGCGCCCGCGCGGTCAGCGAACTGCTGCCCGCGATCCATGGCGCCGCGTTCAAGCGATTCGGCTTCGTACAGAGCGCGCTGGTCACCCGCTGGCCGGAGATCGTCGGCGCGCGCTGGGCCGCCGCCTCCAACCCCGAATCGCTGCGCTTCCCGCCGGGCAAGAAGGCGGACGGCGTGCTCACCATCGTCGTGCGCGGCGCGCATGCGCCGATGATGCAGCATATCGCGCCCGAGATCATCGAGCGGGTCAACCGCTTCTTCGGCTATGCCGCGGTCGCCCGGCTGACGATCCGCCAGGGCGAGGTCGCCAAGCCGATGCCGCGCACCGCACCGCCGTCGCTGAAACCCGCACCGCCCGAGATCGGCGAGGGCCTGAAGGTCATCGGCGATCCCGAATTGCGCGCCGTGCTCGAATCGCTCGCCGCAGGCGTCCACGCCACCCGCGGCATCCCCAAGGTAGGTTGATGATGCGCCCGTTGGTCCCGCTCGCTTTCACCATTGCCCCCCTCGCCCTGACACTGATCGCTGCGGCGCCGGCGACCGACTGGAGCCAGGTCGCGCGCCCGACCGCGAAGGGCGCCTATGTGTTCGGCAACCCCGCCGCGCCGGTGAAGCTGGTCGAATATGGCAGCTACACCTGTTCGCATTGCGCCGATTTCGCCAATGCCAGCGCGCCCGTGCTGAAGGGGCAGATGATCCGGTCGGGCAAGCTCAGCCTCGAATATCGCCATTTGATCCGCGATCCCGCCGACCTCGGCGCCGCGATTCTCGCGCGTTGCGCCGGGCCGCGCGGCTTCGGTGCGGCGCATGCGCTGATCTTCGCGACGCAGGAAACGTGGCTGGCCAAGGTCGCCGCCTATCAGCAGGCGAACCCGACGATCGACCAGCAGCCGCTGGTGGCGCAGGCGCGCCGCTATGCCGATGCCTCCGGTCTGACCGCGGTGATGCAGGCGCGTGGGCTGAAGCCGGCCGCGATCAAGGCCTGTTTCGCCGACAAGGGCGCGATCGACCGCATCACGGCGATGACCAGCGATGCGCCGATCGAGGTGCGCAGCACGCCGACCTTCTATGTCAACGGCGAACTCCAGCCGCCGCTGGTCTGGGACAAGCTCGAACCCGTCTTGCGTGCCAAGGGGGTCAAGTGATCGTTTATGGAGCGTAAAATCATGAAGTTGCTCGCGTCCTTCCTCGTCCTGCCGCTGGCGCTCGCCGGCTGTTCCAAGGAAACCGGCACGCCGTCCGCACCGGCCTCGCCCGTCGCCGCGGTCACCGCGCCGGCGGGCCAGAACTGGACCGACACCGTCTCGCGCACCGCCGAGGGGACGATCGTCGGCAATCCGGCCGCGCCGATCAAGCTGGTCGAATATGGCTCGCGCCTCTGCCCGACCTGCGGCGCGCTCGCCCGCGAAAGCTTCGGGCCGCTGATGAACACCTATGTGAAGTCGGGCAAGGTGAGCTTCGAATATCGCGAATTCCTCGTCCACGGCGCGCCCGACCTGCCGCCCGCGCTGCTCGGCAATTGCACCGATCCCGCCGCCTTCTTCCCGATCCTCGACCAGATGTATCAGGCGCAGGACGGCTTCAACACCAAGCTGCAGGCGACGCCGCAGCCGGTGCAGGCGCAATTGCAGTCTGCCAAGCCGGTCGACGCGATCCGCATCATGGCCGAACAGATGGGCCTCGTCGACTTCGCCAAGCAGCGCGGCATCCCCGAAGCCAAGGCCCGCGCCTGCCTCGCCGACATGACCCAGATCGACCGCTGGACCAAGCAGACGCAGGACAAGAGCGCCGACGGCACCGTCGCCGGCACGCCGACCCTGCTCATCAACGGCAAGAAGGCCGAAGCTGTGACCTGGGGCCAGCTGGAGCCGCTGCTCAAGGCGGCGGGCGCGTAAGAGGGGATTTCGCGCGACGACGCGAAGACGCGAAGAAGGGGTTCACGCGGAGACGCGGAGACGCTCCACCCGTGGCATCTCCCCCTCTTCCGCAAAGCGGCTTCATCGTCGCGGCTTCGCGCCTTCGCGTGACATGTCTGCGCGCAGAGGCGCGGAGATCGCGGAGGAAGACGGACGACAGCGCCTCCGGCGCGCCCTTCTTCTCCGCGTCTCCGCGTCTCCGCGTGAACCACCTTCTTCCTGACGCGCATCGCCACGCGCAGAGGGAGCCGCTGCTCAAGGCGGCGGGCGCGTAAGAGGGGCTTTCGCGCTGAGACGCGAAGACGCGGAGACGCGGAGGTGTTCCACCCGTGGCATCTCCCCCTCTTCCGCGAAGCCGCTTCATCGTCGCGGCTTCGCGCCTTCGCGTGACATTTTCTGCGCGCAGAGGCGCGGAGATCGCGGAGGAAGACGGACGACAGCGCCCCGGCGCCCCCTTCTTCTCCGCGTCTCCGCGTGAACCACCTTCTTCCTGACGCCCGCCGCCGCGCGCAGAGCTTGAAACCCCACCCGGAACCCGGCACCCCACGCCCGTGCAGATCAAGCGGCTCCGCATCGCCGGCTTCAAGAGCTTCGTCGACCCTGCCGATCTGCGCATCGAGCCGGGCCTGACCGGCGTCGTCGGCCCCAACGGCTGCGGCAAGTCCAACCTGCTCGAGGCGCTGCGCTGGACGATGGGCGAGAACAGCGCACGGTCGCTGCGCGGTGCCGGGATGGAGGACGTGATCTTCGCCGGCACCGCCACCCGGCCGCCGCGCGCCTTTGCCGAGGTGTCGATCCTGCTCGACACCGGCGACGCCGCCAACCCGGACGAGCGCGAGGTCGTCCGCCGGATCGAACGCGGCGCCGGCAGCGCCTATCGCATCGACGGCCGCGACGTCCGCGCGAAGGACGTCGCGCTGCTGTTCGCCGATGCCGCCACCGGCGCGCACAGCCCGGCGCTGGTCAGCCAGAACCGTATCGGCGCGGTCATCGCCGCCAAGCCCGCCGAACGCCGCGCGATGCTGGAAGAGGCGGCGGGGATCGCCGGCCTCCACGTCCGCCGCAAGGACGCCGAACAGAAGCTTCGCGCCACCGAGGCGAACCTTCTCCGCCTCGACGAACTGATCGCCGAACAGGATGTCCGCGCCGCCGCGCTGCGCCGGCAGGCCCGCGCCGCCGACCGCTATCGCGCGCTGTCCGAACAGATCCGCGTCGCCGAGGGGCGGATGATCTTCGCCCGCTGGCGCGACGCGGTCGCCGCCGCCGATGCCGCCCGTGCCGAGGCGCAGGCCGCCGAGGCGCAGGTCGCCGCCGCCACCGCCGCCGAACGGGCCGCGGCGGGCGCGCAGCAGGACGCCGCCGCGACTGTTGCCACCATGCGGGCCGCCGCGCTCGCCGCCCGCGACCGCGCCGGCGCGGCCGGCCACGCGCTCGCCACGCTGCGCACCGAGCGCGACGCCGCGGTACGCCGGGTCGCCGACCTCGCCGACGCCCGCCGCGGCATCGCCGCGGATCGTGCGCGCGAAGGCACGCTCGCCGCGGATGCCGCCGACGCGCTCGCCCGCCTCGGCGAGGAGGTGAAGGCGCTCGACCGCGCGATCCTGACCGCCGCCGAGGACAGCCCGGGCCTCGACGCGACGCTCGCCGAGGCCGAGCGACATGCGCGCGATGCCGAGGTCGCACTCGCCCGGGCGTTGAGCCGACAGGCGAGCGAGGCGGCCGAGGCCCGTGTCGCCACCGCCGCGCTCGCCGCCGCACAAGGCCGCGCCGATCGCGCCGCCCGCGACGCCGCGCAGATCGCGCAGGGGATCGCCGCGCTGGGCGACGCAGCGCCGCTCGCCGCCGCCCGCGACGACGCCGCCGCGCGCCGTCGCGCCGCGCTGACGAGCGCCGACACCGCCCGCGCGGCGCTGGCGGATGCCGAAGCCGAGGAGCGGATCGCCGTCGCCGGCCGCGATGCGGCGGAAAGCGCCCGCGCCACCGCCCGCGCCGATCTTGCCGCGCTCGACAGCGAGGTCGCCGCGCTGATTCGGACGACGCAGCGCAGCGGCCGCGACCGCCTGCTCGACCATCTCGTCCCCGCCGCCGGCTACGAACGCGCGCTCGCCGCGGCGCTCGGCGACGATCTCGAGGTCGGCCTCGCCGCCTGGACCGGCGCCGCCCCGCAGCCGGGCGACCCCGCGCCGCCGGCCGACGCCGTGCCGCTCGCCACGCAGGTCGAGGCGCCCGCCGCACTCGCCCGCCGCCTCGCGCAGACCTTCGTCGCCGAGGATCGCGGCCAGCCGCTCGCCGCCGGCCAGCGGCTGGTCACGCGCGACGGCCGCTTGCGGCGCTGGGATGGCTTCGTCGCCAGCGGCAACGGCGCCGCCGCCGCGGAACGCCTCGAACGGCTCAACCGCCTGAACGCGCTGCACGCCGCCCGCCCCGACGCCGCCGCCGCGGTCGCGACCGCCGACGCCGCGCGCGCCGGGGTCGACCGGGCGATCGCCGCCGCGCGCGCCGCCGCGCAGGCCGGCCGCACCGCCCTCGCCCAGGCCGAAGCCGCCGTCCGCGAGGCCGACCGCGCGGAGGATCGCGCCACCGCCGCGCTCGAACGTCTCGCCGGGCAGCGCGCCGACCTCGACGCCCGCGCCGCGCGGATCGCCAGCGACGTCGCCGAGGCGCAGGCCGATCTCGCCACCGCCGGCGCGGTCCGCGACGCGCTGCCCGACGGACATGACGCCGCCGCTGCGGTCGCGACATGCGCGCACGACGCCGACCGGCGCCGCACCGCGGTGGCGGAGGCGCGCGAACGCCGCGCCACGCTCGACCGCGCGGTACAGGCGAATCGCGAGCGGCTCGCCGCGGCGCAGGCCGATGGCCGCAGCTGGCGCGCCCGCGCCGGCGAGGCGGCCAAGCGCATCGCCGACATGGACCGGCGCGACGCCGCGCTCGCCACGGAGGCACAGGCAATCGCCGACCGCCCCGCCGCACTCGACGCCGCGATCGGGGCGAAGGAGGCGGACCACGAGGCCGCGCGCGCGGAAGCGGATGCGCAGGCCGGTGCCGAACGCGACGCCGATCGCGTGCTCGCCCGCGCCGGGGACGACCACCGCCGCACCACCGAAACGCTCGCCCATGCCCGCGAACAGCGCGCCGGCGCGGCGGCACGGCTCGAGAACCAGGACCTCCGCCGGGTCGAGATGGGCCGGCTGTCGGGCGAACGCTTCGCCTGCCCGGCGCCGGTGCTGCCCGAACGGCTCGGCTTCGATGCCGCCACGGTCCGCACGCCGGGCGAGGAGGCGCAGGCGCACGAACGCCTGACCGCCGACCGCGAACGCATCGGCCCGGTCAACCTCGTTGCCGCCACCGAGCTCGCCGCGCTCGAATCCGCCGGCAAGAGCAATGCCGCCGAACGCGACGAGCTCGGCCAGGCGGTCGCCCGGCTGCGCGGCTCGATCGGCACGCTCAACCGCGAGGGGCGCCAGCGCCTGCTCGCGGCGTTCGAAGCGGTCGACGGCCATTTCCGCCGCCTGTTCACGACTTTGTTCGACGGCGGGCAGGCGCATCTGGCACTGGTCGATGCCGACGATCCGCTCGAGGCGGGGCTGGAGATCATGGCGCAGCCACCCGGCAAGCGGCTGCAATCGCTCACCCTGCTGTCCGGCGGCGAACAGGCGCTGACCGCGGTCGCGCTGATCTTCGCGCTGTTCCTCACCAACCCCGCGCCGATCTGCGTCCTCGACGAGGTCGATGCGCCGCTGGACGATGCCAATATCGAACGCTTCTGCGGCCTGCTCGACCGGATGACGCGCGAAACCGACACGCGCTATCTGATCGTCACCCACAATGCCGTGACGATGAGCCGCATGCACCGCCTGTTCGGCGTGACGATGGTGGAGCGCGGCGTCAGCCGGCTGGTGTCGGTCGATCTGGGCGCGGCGACGCGGTTGGTGGCGGAGTGACCTTGTAGGTGACTGAACAAGAACGTATATCGAACGGATGGCGCAGCTCGACACCCGTGAAAAGCTCGCGATCCTCGCCGATGCCGCCAAATACGACGCCTCCTGCGCCTCGTCCGGCACGGCGAAACGCGACAGCCGCGACGGCAAGGGGCTGGGTTCGACCGAGGGCATGGGCATCTGCCACGCCTATGCGCCGGACGGGCGCTGCATCAGCCTGCTCAAGATCCTGCTGACCAACAGCTGCATCTTCGACTGCCATTATTGCATCAACCGCAAGAGCAGCAACGTCCGCCGCGCACGGTTCACGGCGGCGGAAGTCGTCAATCTCACCATCGCCTTCTACAAGCGCAATTATATCGAGGGGCTGTTCCTGTCGTCAGGGATCATCAAGTCCTCGAACTATACGATGGAGCAGATGGTCGAGGTCGCGCGATCCTTGCGCGAGGACCATCATTTCCGCGGCTACATCCATCTCAAGACGATCCCCGATGCCGATCCGGAGCTGGTCCATCAGGCCGGGCTCTATGCCGATCGCGTGTCGATCAACGTCGAACTGCCGACCGTCAGCGGCCTGAAGCGCCTCGCCCCTGAAAAGGACGGCGCGCGGATCGAGGGCGCGATGAAGGACGTGAAGACCGCGATCGTCGACAACGGCGATGCGCGCAAGAAGTACAGGTCCGCGCCCCGCTTCGCGCCGGCCGGCCAGTCGACGCAGATGATCGTCGGTGCCGACGCCGCCACCGATGGCGAGATCGTCACCCGCGCCTCGACACTCTACGATCGGTTCGGGCTGCGCCGCGTCTATTACAGCGCGTTCAGCCCGATCCCCGACGCCAGCACGGTGCTGCCGCTGCAACGCCCGCCGCTGATGCGCGAACACCGGCTCTACCAGTCCGACTGGCTGATGCGCTTCTACGACTACAGCCCGCACGAGGTCGTCGCCGCGGCGGACGACGCCACCGGCATGCTGCCGCTCGATATCGATCCCAAGCTCGCCTGGGCGCTCAAGTTCCGCGAGAGCTTCCCCGTCGACGTCAATCGTGCACCGCGCGAGATGCTGCTGCGCGTGCCCGGGCTGGGGGTGAAGGCGGTCAACCGCATCCTTGCCAGCCGCCGCTGGCGCCGGCTGCGCCTCGACGATGTCGCGCGGCTGACCGTCAGCATCGCCAAGATGCGTCCCTTCATCGTCACCGAGGACTGGCGCCCGGTCGCGCTGACCGATCGCGCCGAGCTGCGGCCGCTGGTCGCGCCCCGGAAACAGCAGCTCGAGCTGTTCGCGGCGTGAGAATGACTCGCGGGTGAAACGCCCGCGCCCGTCGCCGGTTGGAGCGACGAAGGAGATTTCACCATGGCGCTGGCACAGATTTACGCGGACCTGAAGCGGGACCACGACAAGCAGCGCGCGATGCTGAAGGAGCTCGCGGAGCTGCAGGGCGACGGCGCCAAGCGCCAGAAACTGTTCGAGGCATTCCGCCTCGAAATCCAGAGCCATGCCGCCGCCGAGGAGGAATCACTGTACGCGACGATGCTGCGCGATCCCGAATTGCGCGACGACGCCCGCCATTCGGTCAGCGAGCACAAGGAGGTCGACGACCTGCTCGGCGAGATGGCGGACGAGGATTTCGGATCGGACGCGTGGAGCGAGAAGTTCTTCCACATGCGCCGCCGCTACGAGCATCACATCACCGAGGAAGAGGAAGAGATGTTCCCCGCCGCCGCCGAGGAACTCGATGACGCGACCGAGGACGAACTCGCGACCATCTACGAGGAGCGCAAGCCCGAGGAGCTGAAGATCGCCAAGGCCGACCCGCCCGGCGGCGACGAGCGCGACTGACGCCGTGAGGGGCGCGCTATGTGAGACTCCGGCCCCTTGTCCCGCCCTGTTCCCCGGCGAAGGCCGGGGCCCAGTTGGGTACGCTTTTCGGATGGCATCGCGCCGATTCTCACAAATGTTGGTGCAACTGGGCCCCGGCCTTCGCCGGGGAACGGAAGGAGGGAATGACTGCTTCCGGCAATCCTCGATCGGACGAACGCCTTAACCCATGCGCATAGCCATACTTCCCGCCCCCGACGACTTCGACGCATGGCGCGACACCGCCCGCGCGCTTGCCGCCGAGCAAGTGCCGCCTGACGATGTGGTCTGGCAGGTCGGCGACACGCCGGATGACTTGTTCGCCACCGCACCACCCGACGACGCGCCCGCAACGCAGGCGCCGAGCCCCTTTTCCGTCCCCCGCGCCTTCATCGACCTCGCCCGCAGCGTCGTCATGGCGGACGAGCCCGAGCGGTTTTCGCTGCTCTACACCGCACTCAGCCGCTTGCGCCGCGAACCCAAGTTGATGGAGGATCAGGCCGATCCGCTGGTCCGCCGGCTGGAGGTGATCGCCAAGAACGTCCGCCGGGATATCCACAAGATGCGCGCGTTCCTGCGCTTTCGCGAGATGCAGGACGATGACGGCACCAGCCGCTACGTCGCCTGGTTCGAGCCCGAGCATCATATCGTCCGCGCCAATGCCGCCTTCTTCGTCAACCGCTTCGCCAGCATGCGCTGGTCGATCCTGACGCCGGAGGTGTCGCTCCACTGGGACGGCAAGGCGCTGTCGGAGGGTCCCGGCGCGAGCAAGGCGGACGCGCCCGAGGGCGACCCGACCGAAGAGGTGTGGAAGACCTATTACGCCAGCATCTTCAATCCCGCGCGGGTGAAGATCGGCGCGATGCTCAAGGAAATGCCCCGCAAATACTGGAAGAACATGCCCGAAACCGCTTTGGTCGGCCAGTTGATCGCGGGCGCACAGGCACGGGAGAGCGGCATGATCGACACCGCCCGCGACAAGGCGGCCTCCGGAATCGGCGGCAATGCCCAAGCAGCCTGGGAGGCGCTGCGCGACGAGGCGTCGAGCTGCACCCGTTGTCACCTCTACCGGCACGCGACGCAGACCGTGTTCGGGGAAGGCCCGGTCGATGCCGCGATGATGTTCGTCGGCGAGCAGCCGGGCGATCAGGAGGACCTTGCCGGTACCCCCTTCGTCGGCCCGGCGGGGCAGGTGTTCAACCGTGCGATCGCCGCCGCGGAGATCGATCGCGCCCGCGTCTACGTCACCAACGCGGTCAAGCATTTCAAATACGAACAGCGCGGCAAGCGCCGTATCCACGCCAAACCCGACACCGGCGAGATCACCGCCTGCCGCTGGTGGATCGAACAGGAACGGATGCTGATCCGCCCGCAGGTGACGGTCGCGCTCGGCGCCACCGCCGCCCGCTCGCTGCTCGGCCGCACGGTGACGATCGGTCGCGAGCGCGGCCGTCCGGTGACGCTGCCCGAAGGCGGCGAGGCGTGGATCACCGTCCACCCCAGCTATCTACTGCGCCTGCCCGACGAAGCGCAGAAGCAGGACGAATTTGCGCGGTTCGTGGAAGACCTGAAACTGGCGAAGGCGGCGCTGGCGTAGGAGCGTCCGCCAATCGCCGGGTCACCCCGGACATGCTCCGCGGTGACGTTGATGCGGGCTCTGGTCCCGCACCTCACGCATCACATCGCGCGGGCATCCTCCCCCATCCGCTCGCCGCAATCGAGCGCTTCGATCGCCGCCACGTCGTCCGCGTCCAGCGTCAGGTCCAGCGCGGCGAGATTGTCGCTCATATGTTCGGGGTCGGCCGCCTTCGGAATCACCGAGAATCCGTGCGCGAGATGCCAGGCGATCACCACCTGCGCCGCCGAGCGCCGGTGCTTTTCCGCCACCGCCACGATCGCCGGATCGCGCAACAGGTCGCCGCCCTGCCCCAGCGGGCTCCACGCCTGCGTCACGATGCCATGCGCTTCGTGATACGCCCGCTCCTCGCGCCGCTGATGGCGCGGGTGAAGCTCGATCTGGTTGAGCACCGGCGTCACCCCGGTCGCATCGATGATCGCATCGAGATGCTCGGGCAGGAAGTTCGATACGCCGATCGATCGGGTCTTGCCCGCCTCGCGCAGCTCAACCATCGCCTTCCACGCATCGACGTAGAGGTCCTGGCTCGGCACCGGCCAGTGCATCAGATAGAGGTCGACCGCCTCGAGCCCGAGCAACGACAGGCTTTCGTCCAGCGCCGCGGCGGGGTCGCCCTGCCGGTCGTTCCACAATTTGGTGGTGACGAACGCCTCGCTGCCCTGCGCCCCGTCGCCGACGCCGCGTTCGTTGCCGTAGATGGCGGCGGTATCGATCAGGCGATAGCCGAGGTCGAGCGCGCGGCGCACCACCCCCGCGGCCTGCCCGTCGGGAAGTTTCCAGGTGCCGAGGCCCAGCTGGGGCATGGTGCGGCCATCGTTGAAGGTCAGATCGGTCATGTCCGCTTGAGCGCGCCACCCCGGCGGTCGGTTCCCCCCTTCCCTTTGTCGCGGCGATCCGCCAAGCCCCACGCCCATGTTCGAGAAGATCCTGGGCGTCCTCGCCACCTTCACCATCTGGGTGATCTCCAGCGGCGGCTATGTCGGCATCGCCATCCTGATGGCGATCGAGAGCGCATGCATCCCGCTGCCGTCCGAGATCATCATGCCGTTTGCCGGCTATCTGGTTTCGACCGGGCGGTTCGACCTGTATCTGGCGGCGACCGCCGGCGCGATCGGCTGCAACCTCGGTTCGATCGTCGCCTATGAGGTCGGCAAGCGCGGCGGCCGGCCGATGGCGGAACGCTGGGGCCGCTACGTGCTGATCGGGCCGGGCGAACTGGACGCGGCGGACCGCTTCTTCGCGCGCTGGGGCTCGGCCGCGGTGCTGATCGGTCGCCTGCTGCCGGTGATCCGCAGCTTCATCGCCTTCCCCGCGGGCGTCGCCCGCATGCGGCTGGTGCCGTTCCACGTCTATACCTTCATCGGCAGCTGGCCGTGGTGCTTCGGCCTCGCCTGGGTCGGCATGAAACTCGGCGACAAGTGGAACAGCGACCCCCGCGTCAAGGCGGCCTTTCATCAGGCGGACCTGCTGATCGGCGTCGTCCTCGTCGCGCTCGTCGCCTTCTACGTCTGGCACCGCGTCCGCGGGTTGAAGCGCGCGCCTCACGCCTGAGGGGTGCGCACCCGCCAGCCGAGCCACGCCATCGCGGGCAGCGCCAGCGCCGCCCACCAGTAGAACCCGGCCCACGCGCTCCAGCCGAACCATTCGCCCGGCACATTGCGCAGATAGCCGTTGGCGAAATTGCCCGCGATCACCCATTGCCACACCGGAAAGGCGGTGACCGGCGGCGCGAAGATGTCGGCCGAGGCGATGGCCGCATTCACCGCGATCGACAGCGTCAGCACCAGCGTCATCGCGGTGCGCTCGCCGCGGCTGTGCGATCGCATCCACTCCGCCGCGAGCCCCAGCGCCAGCGGCGCGACGGCGGGCATGGCGAAGCGCGGCCCGGTGGTGTTGCCGCCATCCCAATAGACATAGGCCGCGTTGACCAGCAGCACGACCAGCGCGGTCAGGATCACGACCAGCGCAACGTCGCGATGCTGCCGGTGCCGCACCCAGAACCACAGGCCGAGCGGGGCAAGTACCAGCACCGGCGCCACCCAGACCAGCCCGAGCCGGAAGCTGAACAGGATTGCCTGCAACGCCCGCAGCCGCGGCACGCCGAGCCCGAACAGCCCCTGATGCATGCCCTCCCACCCGACGACGCCCGAATAGCCGATCCGGAACGGCGTGCCGAAGGCGATGAGATTGTAGAGGCCGAGCGGCAGCAGCGCGACGACGCCCGCCGCCATCGCCGCACCGAGCAAGCGCCAGCGATCCGTCCGCTCCCGCACCCGCCAGATCGCCCAGAGCGCGATGACCGCACCGGCGAGCACCGCCTGGTATTCGACCGCGACCGCCCAGCCGAGGCTCGCCCCGGCGAGCAGCGCATGACCGATGCCGCCGTCCGCCCGTCGCGTCCCCCGCCACACCGCCCACAGCGCGATGGCATAGCAGTCCGCGACCACCGCATGGCCGAGCAGGGTCGTCGACCAGCCCCAGATCGGCGTACCCAGCGCATAGCCGAGGCCCGCGAACAGGCCCGCCGCCGCGCTGCCGGTGATGCCCGATGCCATGTCGAACAGCAGCACCGCCGCCAGCGCGGTCAGCAGCGCGGGACCGGTCGCCACCGCGAGCCGCGTCCGCAGGCGCAGGAATCGTTCGAACGCAGGCCCCGCCGGTGCCGTGCCGAAGTCGGCACTACGCTCGCCGCTCGCCACGTTCGCGAGCCACACCGCCGGCAGCGCGATCAGCGTCATGCCGGGCGCCTTGTCGAGATAGGCGTGGCCGTCGAACACCGCCTTGTCGATCGTCAGCGGCGCGAATTCGTCGATGGTCGCATCGCCGTCCTCGACCAGGCTGACGGCGGCGAACATCCGCGTCGCATTGTTGGCGTTGAGTTCCCACGATCCGAACCACGCGCAGCTGAACCACACCAGCGCGAACAGCAGGATACGGACGGCGCGCATCGGCTCAGCCAAACAGCCAGTGGCCGAGCAGCCGGTCGAACGGGAAGGTGAAGAAGCCCGCGATCAGCAACGCGCCGGTGACCAGCCCGCGCACGCTGCGCCGGTGCCGCGCGACCTGATGCGTGCGGGCGGTATGCCACAGGATCGGCGCCTGGATCAGCACCCAGACCGACAGGATATGGATCGGGCCGAACCCGCCCGCCTGGCTGAGGCGGATCCCGAACGACAGCGCCGCGGTCAGCAGCATCGCGATCACCCAGATCGTGCCCAGCACCCGGTGGCGCCGGTTGCCGCGACGCCCGAGCAGGATCACCGGGGTCAGCACGAGCGCGACGAGGATCGTGGCGATATGCGCCCAGACGAACGGCGGCACCGCGCGCCACTCCGCCTGTCCGCGCAGCAGCGCGGCGATGACGGCGACGATCAGCACCATTGCCGCCACCGCGAGCCCGCGTTCATAACCGTCGACCGCGACCGGCTTCGTCGCCGTCGCGGACCCTGTCATCACCGTCGCCATCGATCCCCCGATCCGTGTCCCCGTCGGATCACGGTATCGTATCGGGTCCGGCATGCAAGCGTCAGGGGACGCGCGCTTCCTCGACCTTGCGCGCCTTGTTCTCCTTGCGCGCGGCGCGGGCGTTCTGGAGGAAGCAGCCGGTCTGGCCGCCCGCCCCGACGGTGGAGCAGCTGCCGGTGCTGTTCGCGCCGACGCCGGCGTCGAGCGTGCCCTGCGCACGCGCCGCCCAGCTTTCGTTCTGCGGCGTCACCGCGAATTCGCGCAACTCCTTGGGCACGCGATATTGCTCGCGCGCGCTGCGGCGTTCGCAGATGACGATCTCGTCGCCGTCGTTGTTGGTCGGGCAGCGTTCGTTGCCGTAGAGGACGAGCACGCCGTTGACCGGTGCGCGCTTGGCGACCTCGCCCTGCGCGCCGATGACGACGGGTTTGGCCGCGCCGGGCAGCGCCGGCGTCTGGGTGACCTGCGCCGCCTGCGGTGTCGCCTGCGGAACCGTTTGCTGCGCCAGCACCGGGCCGGCGGTCAGCATCAGCGCGGTCGCGATGATCGTACGCATCGTCACTCCTCTCAAATCCTCTTCGCGGCCGCGATCGCGACCTTGCAGCCCAGCCGGATGAGGCCGCTGAGCACCGGATAGCCGACCGCCTGCTCCGCACCATGGGCGAGCGCATGGTCGCGATGCTCCAGCTCTTCCGCCTGGAAATCGGCGATCGCGTCCGACAGTTCGGGATCGCTGCCGCCGAGTTCGTCGCGCTGCGCCTGATAATGTTTGTCGATCTCCGTCTCCACCGCCGCGGTGCAGGCCATCGCGGCATTGGGGCCGATCGCCGCGGTGATCGCGCCGAGCGCGAAGCCGGCCTTGTCCCAGAACGGCTGGAAGAGCGTCGGGCGGACGCCGCGACGCACGATCATCGCATCGAAAAAGGCGCGATGCCGCTCCTCCTGCGCCGCCATGTGGTGGATGGCGCGCGCGGCGGGGTGCCGGTCGCCGAACACCGCCAGTTGCCCGGCATAGATGCGCGTCGCGCCATATTCGCCGGCCTGATCGACGCGGATCATCGCCTGCGTCGGTTCACGCCGGTCGCCCGGTTTCCAGCGGCTCATCGGGATGTCCTCATCCACCACAAGATAAGACCCGCGCCGCCGAGCGAAAGGATCGCGTTGAACCCGGCGAGCGAAATTCCGGCCAGCGACCATTGCGCCACGTCGCAACGGACGACCGGCGCGCGCATCAGCGCATCCAGCCGCGCCTCCGGCCCGAGGCCGCGCAGGTCGACCGTCTGGGTGCAGGCGGTGAAGCCGTTCCACCAATGATATTCGACGCCGGCATGCGCGACGCCGATCGCGCCCGACACGGCGATCAGCAGCGCGGCGAGGATGACGAACGCCTTGGCGATGCTCCGCTGCGGCACGACGAAGGCCAGCAACGCGAAGGGCAGCGCGGCGTAATGCGGCCAGCGCTGCCAGTGGCACATCTCGCACGGGAAGAGATGCCCGATCAGCTGCGATCCCCACGCGCCGGCGAGCAGCGCGGCAGGAAGCAGCAGCGCCAGCCAGCGCGCGCGGCGCTCGGCAGCGGTCAGCGGGCGGCTCACTTGACCTTCGGCTTCGTCGCGGCGGCGACCTGTGCCGCACCGCCCAGGCGGGCGACCGTCTTCAGCGCATAGTAAAGCTGGAAGTCCTCGATGCCCTGTTTCTTGAGCTGGTCCGGCGTCATCGCGAAGCGCGGATCGTCCTTGGTGTCTTCCTCGAGCACCTTGTTGTCCGCCTTGACCTCGTTGATGAGGTGGCGCCGCAGGTCGGCCTCGCGGAAGACCGGGCGCGTCTTGAAATCGGGGTCGCTGATCTGCGGCACGCGGATGTCGGGTTCGATCCCGCCTTCCTGCACGCTGCGACCCGACGGCGTATAGTAACGCGCGGTGGTCAGCCGCAGCGCGGTCTGCGGGCCGAGCTGCAGCAGGGTCTGTACCGATCCCTTGCCGAAGCTGCGCTCGCCCATCACCAGCGCGCGGTGGTGATCCTGCAGCGCGCCGGCGACGATCTCGGACGCCGACGCCGTGCCGGGATTGGTCAGCACGACCACCGGCAATCCGTGCGCAT
This sequence comes from Sphingomonas sp. UBA978, assembly GCF_002292295.1. Lineage (GTDB taxonomy): Bacteria > Pseudomonadota > Alphaproteobacteria > Sphingomonadales > Sphingomonadaceae > Sphingomonas. The sequence continues at coordinate 67,104 of NZ_DBBS01000002.1, read as the reverse complement.
CGTCGCCCGATTTGGCGAAATAGCGCTCGATATCCGCCTTTTCGCGGCCCCGCTGCGAGACGATCTCGCCATGGTCCAGGAAGGCGTCGCTGACCGCGATCGCCTGCGTCAGCAGCCCGCCGCCATTGTCGCGCAGATCGACGACATAACCCAGCGGCCGATGGCCGAGGCTCTTGTCGATCGCCATGATCGCGGCGCGGGTGTCGGCGCCGGTGCTTTCGGAGAAGGTGTTGATGTTGATGTAGCCGACATCGCCGCGGACTTCCCATTTCACCGGCTTCTGGATGATGATCTCGCGATTCATCGTCACATCGACCGGCTTGTCCTGGCCGGGGCGGACCAATGTCAGGCTGATCTTGGTGCCGGGCTTGCCGCGCATCAGCCCGATCGCCTCGTCCAGCGTCTCGCCGTAGATCAGCTTGCCGTCGATATGCGTGATATAGTCGCCCGACTTGACGCCGGCGCGATAGGCGGGGGTATCCTCCTGCGGCGCCACCACCTTGACCGCGCCATCCTCCATCTGGACGGTGAGGCCGAGGCCGCCGTAATTGCCCTCGGTCTGGATGCGCAGATTGTCGTAATCGAGCGCGTCGACATAGCTCGAATGCGGGTCGAGGCTGGACAGCATGCCCTGAATCGCGCCCTTGATGAGCTTCTGGTCGTCGACCTTGTCGACGTAATCCGCCTTGATCCGGTTGAAGACGTCGAGGAACTGGTCGAATTCGCGATAGGTATCGGTGTCCACCGCCGCCATCGCCTGCGTCGCGAGCGGGATCAGGGACAGCGAGCCGAGGATTGCGGTCGCGGTAAGCAGCGGACGGGCCATCGAACATCCTGAAGGCGGGAAAACTCTGGGGGTTTAGCCTCTTTATCGACGCGGAGCAAAGCGCAGCGACGCTGAATGCAGGCTGACCCGACGAGGGGTCCCGTTCCCGCTCAGCCGAGCAGCGCGGCGATGTCCATCGGCCGGCCGCGACGGCGCAGTTCGACCGTCACGCGCGGATCCTCGCCCCCGCCCGCCACGCCGATCGGCGCCCCGGCCGCCACGCGCTGCCCGCGCGCGACGCCGGCCCGCCCCAGACCGGTGACGAGCGTCGTCCAGCCATCGGCATGGTCGATGATGACGATGACGCCATAATCGCGGAACGCGCGGGCATAACGGACGACGCCGGCCGCGGGCGCGACGACGGGCGCCGCCGCCGCGACCGCGAAGGTCAGCCCGCGCGACCGCACGCCCGAATCGGAGATTTCGTCCAGCCCGGTGACCAGCCGGCCCCGCACCGGCAACCGGTAGACGCCCTCCGACCGGCGCGGCGCGACCGTTCCGGGCGCAAGCGGCCTCGGCAAGGGACCGGGCAGCGTCGCGAGACCGGCCGCGGTCGCCCGCGCCGCATCGCCGCTGTCGAGCTGCTCGACGAGGTCCCGCGCGCGCTCGCCGAGTGCCAGCGCCCGGTCCGATTCGCTCATCGCGTTGCGACCCAGCGCCTGACTGCGGCGGCGATGCGTCGCCGCCAGCTGCGCGAGCGCGGTGCGATCCGCCTCCAGCCGCGCACGGCTGTCGCGCAATGCCACCGCGGCGAGCGCGGCATCCGCCTCCAGCGCACGGGTGCGGGCGATCTGCTGGCGGACCGCCTGCGTCCGTTCGCGGACGATCGGCAGCGCGCCGCCGAGCACCGCGCGAACATGGACGAGATCGTCGACCGACCCGGGCTGCGCGATCGCGACCACCGTCGGGCGGCGGGCGAGCGCGGTCAGCGCGGCGAGCAGGCGGGCGACCGGCGCCTGCGCCACACCGAGCGCGTACTGCTGGTCGGCGAGCAGGCCGGAGACGATCGCCTGTCGCGCGCGGGCAGCGGACAGCGTCGCCTCGGCGGCGGTGACGCGGGCGGCGAGCGCGGCTTCCTCCGCGCGCGCCCTGTCGGCGGCGTCGCGTTCGGCGGTGGCGCGGCGGGCGAGGTCTGCGGCTTTCCGCGTGGCGATCGCGGCGTCGCGCTTGGCGGCGGCGAGGCGCTGACGTTGGTCTGGCGGCGTCTGGCCCTGCGCGGGGAGCGTCAGGGCAAGGAGCGCCAGCGCCGTGCACGCGGTGCGCGTGCCGTCACGCTTCGGCGTCGTCTTTCCCGCTCGCCGCGCGTGGCGGGTCCGGGACAGGACCGTCCCCACCGTCACCCCTCCCGATGGTAGGGATGGCCCGCGAGGATCGCCGTCGCGCGGAACAGCTGCTCCGCCAGCATCGCCCGGGCGAGCATGTGCGGCCAGGTCGCGCGGCCGAACGAGAGGAGCAGGTCCGCCTCCGCCCGCTCGGCATCGCCGAAGCCGTCCGCCGCGCCGATCATGAAGCGGATTTCACGCGTGCCGGTGTCGCGCCAGCGTTCCAGCCGGCGCGCGAAGTCGATCGATCCCAGCACCTCGCCCTTTTCGTCGAGCAGGACGCGGACGGTCTGCGGATCGAGCGCGGGCAGCTTGCCGCCGGTATCGGGGAGTTCGGTGACGCGCGTCGGCCAGACGATTCGCTTCAGATAGCGGTCGACCAGCTCCGATTCGGGCGAGCGCCCGATCCGTCCGCGCGCCACGATGTGGAGGAGAATGTCAGGCCTCGGTCGTGGGCGGGAGCGGCTTGAGCGACGAGGAGACGGTATCGCCGAACTGCCACATCCGTTCGAGATTGTAGAAGGTGCGCACTTCGGGCCGGAACAGGTGGACGATGACGTCGTTCGCGTCGATCAGCACCCAGTCGGCGGTCTGCAGGCCCTCGATCCGTACGCTGCGGCCGAATTCCGCCTTGATCTTCTCGGCAAGCTTGTGCGCCATCGACGCGACCTGGCGCGTCGACCGCCCGCTGGCGATGACCATATGATCGGCGATCGAGGATTTGCCGGCGAGCGGGATCGTGATGACCTCCTCCGCCTGGTCGTCGTCGAGCGACGCCATGATAAGCCGGTGCAAGGCCTCGACTTCGGCCGGGTCGGCCGGTCGAACGGCCTGGGGGTTACTCGCCAAGGTGACTCCTGGGTTGCCGGCCCGGAAAATGCCGGTGCCAGTCGGGATCGGCCGCTCGGGCCGCGGTCGCGGAGGTAGGGTCGGGGCGGAAGCGCAACAGCACGAGTGCCGGCAATCTCCACGTCGTCCAATGCTTCGCCTGGCATGCGGGCCGTTGGAAGCGCCGCAGCCAACCCATCGCGACACTCGCGCGGGCCGAACGCTCATACCCCGGACGGGCGATCACCGCAATCGGCATCGTGCGCGCGATCCCGCGCCAGTCGCGCCAGCGGTGGAACTGCGCCAGATTGTCCGCCCCCATCAACCAGATGAACTGCCGCTTCGGGTAGCGGCGCTGGAGCTTGCGCAATGTGTCGAGCGTGTAGCGCGTGTGCAGCCGCGCCTCGATATCGCTTGCGCGGATCGGCGCGCGGCGCGCCATCCGCCGGGCCGAGGCAAGGCGCGCGGCAAGCGGCGCCATGTCGCGCGCGCCCGCCTTCAGCGGATTGCCGGGTGACACCAGCCACCATGCCTCGTCGAGATCGAGCGCGCGGATCGCCGCCAGCGTGATGCCGCGATGACCGCGATGCGCCGGGTTGAACGAGCCGCCGAGCAGGCCGGTGGGGGTCACGGTTCGAGCTGCCAGTCCTCGCGTTCGTGATGGACGCGAATGACCTCCACGACCGCGTCGACGATCCGGTAGCGGATCAGATAGGGCGTCTCATGGACGCGCAGAATGCGGTGACCATCGGCGATCGGACGGCCACCGCGGGGGAAATCCTCGAGAAACCGGGCGCGATGGCGCACCGCCGCCAGCGTCCGCAAGGCGAAGCCGGGCGGTGCCTCCCGCGTCAGCCAGTCGTCGATGCCGCGCAGGTCGTCCAGCGCCGGCGGCGACCAGATTACCCGCATCGTGCCCGATGCTTGGCGATCATCGCGTCGAGTTCGGCCATCACCTGTTCGTGCGGAATGCCCTCGCCGCGATCGAGCGAATCGACGCCGACCTGGATGAACGCGTCGAAATCGTCATCGCTTTCCGCCGCCCTACGGATCGCCTGCGCCGCAAATGCCTGACTGCTCATGCCCCGTCGCCGCGCGACGCGATCGACGAGCGCCATCGTCTCGGCATCGATGTCGGCATGGAGCGGCTGAAGGTTGGCCATATGGGTCCTATAGACCGCCCGCGCCGGCTTCTCAACTTAGCCGCGTACCTGCCCCGTCCCGCGGCCGACCCATTTGTAGGTCGTCAGCCCCTCCAGCGCGACCGGGCCGCGCGCATGGAGGCGGCCGGTGGCGATGCCGATCTCCGCCCCCAGACCGAATTCGCCGCCGTCGGCGAACTGGGTCGAGGCGTTCCACAGTACGATCGCGCTGTCGACCCCGGCGAGGAAGCGTTCGGCCACCGCCTCGTCCGCCGCGACGATCGCATCGGTGTGGTGCGAGCCGTGGCGGGCGATGTGCGCCATGGCCTCGTCGACACCATCGACCAGCGCGACGGAGGCGATGGCGTCCAGATATTCGGTGTCCCAGTCCGCCGCAGCCGCCGGCGCGACGCCGGTGAGCGCGGCGATGGCGGAATCGCCGCGCACCTCGCACCCCGCTTCGGCCAGCGCGGCGACCAATGCGCCCGTCTGCGGGTAGGCGCGATCGATCAGCAGCGTCTCCATCGCCCCGCAGACGCCGGTGCGGCGCATCTTGGCGTTGACGACGATCGCGCGCGCCATGTCGGGATCGGCGGACGCATCGATATAAACGTGGTTGATGCCGTCGAGATGCGCGAGCACCGGCACCCGCGCCTCGGCCTGGACGCGCGCGACGAGGCTCTTGCCGCCGCGCGGAATGATAAGGTCGATTGCCCCCTCCGCCGCCAGCATCGCGCCGACCGCCGCGCGATCGGTGATCGGCACCAGCTGCACCGCGTCCGCAGGCAGGCCGGCATCGGCGAAGCCGGCGACCAGCGCGGCGTGGATCGCGCGGTTGCTGTGCCGCGCCTCCGACCCGCCGCGCAGGATCGCGGCATTGCCCGCCATGACGCAGAGCGCGGCGGCATCGGCGGTAACGTTCGGCCGCGATTCGTAGACGATGCCGATCACGCCGATCGGCACGCGGACGCGCGACAACGACAGGCCGTTGGGCCGTTCGACCCGGTCGATCGTCTGGCCAACCGGATCGGCGAGGCCGGCGACAGCCTCGACCCCCGCGGCCATGCCGGCGACCCGCACAGGATCGAGCTTCAGCCGGTCGAGCAGCGCCGCGGTCAGCCCGCTCGCCGCGCCTGCCGCCACGTCGCGGGCGTTGGCGGCGAGGATGTCCGCCTCCGCGGCGCGCAACCGGGTGGCCGCGGCGCGCAGGCCCGCCGCCTTGGTCGCGGTCGGCAGTCCGGCGAGCGCGCGTGCGGCATCGCGGGCGCGGCAGCCCATGTCGGCGATCATTTCGGTCGGATTGTCTGCGTCGGCCATGGCATTCATTACCACGTCAAAGCCTCTCGCGCCATGATCGGAGGATTGCTAGGCTCGGCGCCATGTCGGGGGATATCACAGCAGCAGGGGACTTCATCACGGGCGCGCTCGCCGCCCGGTCGGTGGAGCCGCACGCGGGGGAAGGCTCCGGCCATGCGCATGGCGGGCTATGCCTCAATTGCGGGACGCGCCTGATCGGGGCGCATTGCCATGCCTGCGGGCAATCGGCGCACGTCCATCGCTCGGTCGGCGCGATCGGCCATGAGATCGCGCATGGCGTCTTCCATTTCGAGGGCAAGATCTGGCGGACGCTGCCGATGCTGCTGTGGCGGCCGGGCGACCTGACCCGCCGCTACGTCGCGGGCGAGCGGGCACGGTTCGTGTCGCCGCTGGCGCTGTTCCTGTTCACCGTCTTTCTGATGTTCGCGACGATCAGCGCGCTGGGCGGGGACATCGCCGAGGCGGTGTCGCCCGAATCGATGAGCCGCAACATGGTCGGCTTCGCCCGCGGGGTGGAAAAGGCGGAGGCGGCGCTGGAGAAGGCGGAGGGACAGCGCGCCACCCTAGCCGCGGCGGGCAGGCCGACGGTCGAGATCGACCGCGAGATCACCGCGCTGCGCACCACGCGCGATGCGTTGAAGAAGACGCAGGCGGGCGATGCATCGGACACCGATTTCAAGCTGACCACGTTCAAGACCGGCTGGGCGTCGCTTGATCACGGCATCGACAAGGCGAACAAGAACCCCGGCCTCGCCCTCTACAAGCTGCAGACCAGCACGTACAAATACAGCTGGCTGCTGATCCCGATCTCGACGCCGCTCGTCGCGCTGCTGTTCCTGTGGCGGCGGCGGTTCGGGCTGTACGATCATGCGATCTTCGTCACCTACAGCCTCGCCTTCATGATGCTGATGGTCATCGCGCTGATGCTGGCGGGGGTCGTCGGGGTGAGTGCCGGCTGGCTGGTGCTGGCGGTCTATGTGCTGCCCCCGGTGCACATGTTCCGGCAGTTGCGCGGCGCCTATTCGCTGCGCAAGCGATCGGCGGCGTGGCGGACCGCGGTGCTGCTGGTCTTCGCGTGGACGGCGCTGTTGCTGTTCCTCGTGCTGCTGACGCTGCACGGACTGACCGACTGAACCGTCGCGGGCGCGGCGACATGGGCAAGAGGACCACGATTGCGCCGTGCGTTCGCGGGCGGCTGGAGAGGCGCCGACCGGTGTAGGACGGGGCGGAATGGTGTCCGGCGATCGTGCAGCGGGGTGCCCGGCCGGTGGGCAACGGGCAAACGATGCCGCAAGCGCCACCCCTCGCCGCATTAGCAGGGGTAGGTCTTGGCCAGAACCTTCGCATAGCCGTCCTTGAGCGGCAGTTTCTTCTCTGCCGGGGACAGCGCGTCCAAGCCGCCGAGCATCTGGAGAATGCCGATCTTTTCGCCATCGGGCATGCAGGCGATCGGGCGCTTGCCCGCGGCGACGCGCGCCGCGCCCTCGGCGCGCAATTGCCGGGTTGCGGCGTCCGCCTCTGCCTTGAGGACCCGATAATCGGGGTTGGTCAGCGCGGTGAACGGGTTGGCGCGCAGTGGTGCCGCCCTCGTCAGGAACGTGGCAACCGTCATCGCGGCGGAGGCGGGGGCGGCGATCCCGAGCGAGATCAGGCTGAGGACGATTGCGGGGGCGATCAGGACTTTACGCGACATCGGCGGCACTCCGGGTGGAATGCCGCCGATTAATCGCATCCGGCTGACGGCGCGATGAACCGCGCCGCGAAGACGGGATCAGGCGCCGAGCGGTGCCGGATTGCCGAACGGGCCGCCGGGACGACGGGTCTTGGGAATCGAGGTGCCGGCGCGCGGCACGCTCGACTTGGGTCCCGAGGGATCGGGACGACCAATTTCCTCACCCGCGATCAGCTTCTTGATCTCGTCGCCGGACAGCGTCTCATATTCGAGCAGGGCGCCGGCGAGCAGGTGGAGCTGGTCGACATGCTCGGTCAGCAGCTGCTTGGCGCGGGTCAGCCCGCCCTCGACGATGCCCTTGATCTCGTCGTCGATCAACTGCGCGGTCGCGTTCGACATGCGGACCGGCTGCGACGAGGAATAGCCGAGGAAGGATTCGCCCTCCGGCTGGGCATATTCGACCGGCCCGACCTTGTCCGACATGCCCCATTTGGTGACCATGTCGCGCGCGAGCCCGGTGGCGTACTGGATGTCGCCGGACGCGCCGGACGACACCTTGTCGTAACCGAAGATGATCTCTTCGGCGACGCGGCCGCCCATCGCCACCGCGAGGTTCGCGTACATCTTGTCGCGATGGTAGCTGTAACTGTCGCGTTCCGGCAGGCGCATGACCATGCCGAGCGCACGCCCACGCGGGATGATCGTCGCCTTGTGAATCGGGTCGGACGCCTGTTCGTGGATCGAGACGATCGCATGGCCGGCCTCGTGATAGGCGGTCATGCGCTTTTCGTCCTCGGTCATGACCATCGACCGGCGCTCGGCGCCCATCATGACCTTGTCCTTGGCCTCCTCGAACTCGGCCATCGCGACGAGGCGCTTGCCCTTGCGCGCCCCGGTCAGCGCCGCCTCGTTGACGAGATTGGCGAGATCGGCGCCCGAGAAGCCCGGCGTGCCGCGCGCGATGACGCGGGCGTCGACGTCGGGCGCCAGCGGCACCTTCTTCATATGGACTTCGAGGATCTTGATCCGGCCCTCGATATCCGGGCGCGGCACGACGACCTGGCGGTCGAAGCGGCCGGGACGCAGCAGCGCGGGGTCGAGCACGTCGGGACGGTTGGTCGCCGCGACGATGATGATCCCCTCATTGGCCTCGAAGCCGTCCATCTCGACCAGCAGCTGGTTGAGCGTCTGTTCGCGTTCGTCGTTGCCGTTGCCGAGGCCGGCGCCGCGATGGCGGCCGACCGCGTCGATTTCGTCGATGAAGACTATGCACGGCGCCGACTTCTTGGCCTGTTCGAACATGTCGCGGACGCGCGATGCGCCGACGCCGACGAACATCTCGACGAAGTCCGAGCCCGAGATGGTGAAGAACGGCACGCCCGCCTCACCCGCGATCGCGCGGGCGAGCAGCGTCTTGCCGGTGCCCGGCGAACCGACCAGCAACGCGCCCTTGGGAATCTTGCCGCCGAGACGCGCAAACTTGGTCGGGTCCTTGAGGAAGTCGACGATCTCCGTCAGCTCCGACCGCGCCTCGTCGATGCCGGCGACATCGTCGAAGGTGACCTTGCCTTCCTTCTGCGTCAGCATGCGCGCGCGGCTCTTGCCGAACCCCATCGCGCCGCCACCGGTATTCTTCTGCATCTGCTTGAGCACGAAGAAGGCGATGCCGAGGAACAGCAGGAACGGCAGCGACTGATAGAGCAGCAGCATCCACATCGACGTGCCCTCGTCGGGCTTGGCCGCGATCGTCACGTTCTTCTGGCGCAGGTGCGGCACCAGCGTCGGGTCCTGGATCGGATAGGTCCGGAACTTGTCGCCGCTGGAATAGGTGCCGGTGATGACGTCGCGGCTGATCGCGACATCCTTCACGGTGCCTTCGTCGACCTGATCGAGGAACTTCGAATAGGCGACCGTATTGCCGGCGCCGGCGCTGGTGCGGCCGTCGAATATGGTCACGAACAAAGCCAGCGCGAGCAGGATGCCGACCCAGATGAGCAGGCTCTTCATCCAGGGGCTGCCGCCGCCATTGTTGCCGCCGTCGTTCCCGCTGCCGTTCGGGGGCTGCTTGTCGTTGTCGTTCATCCCGCCAAGATAAGCGCATGCGGGTTAATGGCAATGGAACGGATGCCCGGATTCGTGGTGCCCGGCGAGGAATCCGGGCGATTTGGCGATCGCCCGGCGTCGATCAGCCCGAACGGCGCGCCGGAGCGGGGCGGAAGCGCCACGCGCCGCCCTGAGGGCCGACCACGACGCCGGCCTGCGTCGCCCGTTTTCCGGCCGCCAGCGCGTCGAGCAACGATTCGATATTGGCCGATTCGCTCCACCTCGGTGCGGCGATCCCGGCCGTCTCGATCACGAGCCCGATCGCGCGGCGGGCCAGGCGACGGGTGAGTTCGCGCGGCAGGTCGGCGACGTCGACGCGCACGACCGGACCGGCGACCGTCGCGCGGCTCGACCACAGCCAGTCGACGATCGCGCGGACATCGCCGTCCGCCTCCGCCAGCGCCGCCGCGGAGCGGGCGATCTGCGGCGGGCCGAGCCATTCGTTGGCGTCGAGCAGGCGGCGGAAGCGAGTGCGGTCGTGTGCCGGATCGAGGTTGGAGGGATCGTCGACGAACGGCACCTCCGCCCGGCGGACGATCGCGCGCAGCTCGGCGCGGCGCCAGTCGAGCAGCGGCCGGATCACCGTCACCGCGCCGATCGTCGTGCGCGGCCGCACCCCGGCGAGACCGGCGATGCCCGATCCGCGCGCCGCGCGCATCAGGAAGGTTTCGGCCTGATCGTCGACATGATGTGCGGTCGCCAGCGCCTCCGCCGCGATCGCACGCGCATGATCGGCGAGCAGCGCGTAACGGGCATGGCGCGCCGCCGCCTGGATGCTGGCGCCGGCGATCGGCTGCGCGGGGACGAGCGTCGCATGAGGGACGGCGAGGTGCGCGCAATGCGCCGCCACCATCGCCGCCTCCGCCGCGGCATCCGCGCGCAGCCGGTGATCGACCGTCGCGGCGTGGACGCCGTCAGGGAAGGCGGCGGCGGCGAGCGTCAGCATCGCCATGCTGTCCGGGCCGCCGGACACGGCGACGAGCAGCGCCCCGCGGGGCTCATGCCCTAGCGTGCGGATCAGGTCGTGACGAAACCGGTCGGCCTGCTCGGCCAGCGGCTCACTTGCACTTGGCGGCGGTACGGCCCTTCTCGACATCGGCCTTCATCTGTCCGGAAACCTTGCTGCCGTAGACGTCGGTGAGCTCGCCGTACACCTTGCAGGCATCGGCCGGCTTGTTGAGCTTCATCAGCGCTTGGGCGAGATAATAGAGGCTGTCGGGCGCGCGCTCGCCGTCGGGCATCTTCTTGTAATTGTCGTAGAAAGCCATCGACGCGAGGCTGGGCTTGCCCTCATCGAGGTAGGAGCGGCCGAGCAGGTTCTGCGCATAGCTGGCGCGGCGGTGCTTGGGATAGGTGGCGACCACCTTCTTGAGCTGCGCCTCGGCCTGCGGATATTGCTTCGCCGCCCACAGGCGATAGCCGTAGAGATATTCGTCCTCGGGCGTGTCGCCGGTCGCGGGCTTGTCGACCTTCGCGCCGGTCGCCGGCGCGCTATCCTCCGCGGTGTCGACCACGGTCGCGGGCGTCGCCACGGGGCGGGGCGTCGCGGTGCCGCGCGGCGGCGTCCGGGTCGGCCGCGTCGTCGCGCCGGCCGCCGCCTCGTCCTCGCCGAGCGGCGTCGAGGCGGGCGTAGTCGCCAGCGCCGGGGTAGAGGCGAGGCCGGCGAGCCTCGCATCGGTGCTGCGCTTGTAGGCGTCGAACTGGTCCTGCAGCTGACGGACCTTGTAGCCCGTCTGCTCGATCTGGTCGGTCATCCCCGCCATCTGCTGCTCCAGCGCGGTGACGCGGCTGGTCAGGTCGGCGACCGCGCTGGTCGCGGGGCTGCCGCCGGCGGCCTGCGGCGTATCGGGCCGCGAGATCTCGGGCTGGAGATACTGGCCGGCGCCGCCCGGAAAGACCTTGCGCTGCACCGCGCGCATCTCGCTTTCGAGCTTGCCGACGCGGCCCTCAACATTGCTCTGCGCCAATGCGGCGACGGGAATCAAGGACGTGGCGGCGGCAAGCGCCCAGATGATCGTACGCATGGTCTTGGGCACCCCCCGGCGCGTGTCAGGTTAACGAAGCGCCGTCATAGCTGCATCCGCCTAGCTGTCGCCAGCCTTAAGGCGCAGAAGAATTGCCCGTCGCCGCCGGTTCTTGCGACGACTGGAGGTTGGCGCGCTGCGTCTCGCTGAGCGCCGGACGGCGCTCGCTGCGCGCGGGCCGCGTCGCGGCGGCGCGCGTCGGGGTCCGGTCGGCCGTCGCCGCCGCCGGTGTGGCGGCGGCCTCGGGCTGTCCGGCGAGCCGCGCCGCGATCGCCTCGCCGCTGACCCGTACGTCCTTGATCGCGCGCGATCCGTCGCCGAGCGGCGGGATCGCCGAGCCGTTGAGCGTCACCGCGAGCTTGTCCGGGCGGCCGACGTTGATCTTCGGATCGTTGGCGCCGGCCGGGACGGTGAACGTCTCGCCCGGCTTCATCGTGCCGAGATACAGCGTCGCGTTGTCGGCGTCGTATACGCGGAGCCACACCTCGTCGCTGGCGGTCAGCACCACCTGTCCGCCGGTCGGCGCCGCCGGGGTGGCGGCGGGCGTCGGCGTCGGCGCGATCGTCTGCGCGACCACCGTCTCGCCGGCGGCGGGCGTGCCGCTGCCCGGCTGGAACAGGCTGGTGCCATACCACAGGCCGACGAGGATCAATACCGCGAGCGCGACGCCGACGCCGAGGATCGCCACCCCGCGCGACGGCACGCGGGCGGGATCGGCGGTTTCGTACGGGACATATTCCGGGCGGCGCGGCCCGAGCCGGTCGAGATCGCGCCGCACCTCCTGCGCGATGACGACCTCGTCGATGCCGACCGCGCGGGCATAGGCCTTGGAAAAGCCCATTGCATAGGTCGGCGACGGCAGCGCGGCGTAATCGCCCGCCTCCAGCGCCTCCAGATGCCGCTGCGGCACGCGGGTGCGCGCGGCGACTTCCGCCAGACTCAGTCCCCTGCTCTCGCGCGCCTCACGCAACCGCTCCCCCGGCCGGGCCGGCGGAACGGTATTCGGGTTGGGCTGGCCGGGATCGACCTCGTCCATTCGTGTCTCCAATGGAGTGCTGCGGATCGCTGACGTGGGCGACATTCCCCGATGCCTTGCTGCAAGTCAACGTGAGCGCCGCCCGGTTCGACGGCCTTTCAGGCCAGATCGACGCCGCTTTGCACCGCCCAGTCGGTCAGCGCCCCGCGCATGTCGCGTGGCGGACGCGCGATCAGCTGCGCGACGAAGGCGGTGAGCGCGGCATGATCGAGGCTGCGCACCATCGCCTTGATCGGCCCGATCGCCGCCGGCGTGATCGACAGGCGGTCGATACCCAGCCCGATCAGCGCCATCGCCTCGACCGGCCGGCCGCCCATCTCGCCACAGACGGCGAGCGCGACCTCGGCGTCGCGGCACGGCCCGACCACCCGCGACAGGAAGCGCAGGATCGACGGGCTCAGCCAGTCGTAGCGTTCGGCGAGGCGCGGATTGGCGCGATCGGCGGCGAACAGGAATTGCGTCAGATCGTTGGTGCCGACCGACAGGAAATCGATCTCCGGCAGCAGCAGGTCGAGCTGTTCGGCGAGTGCCGGCACCTCGAGCATCGCGCCATAGCGGATCTCGAGCGGCAGGCGGCGGCCGCGTGCGCCGATCCATGCCCGCTGCGCCTCGAACAAGGCCTTCGCCTCGGCGAATTCCCATGCTTCCGACACCATCGGGAACATGACGTTCAGCGTGCGGCCCGACGCCGCCTCGATCAGCGCGCGCGCCTGCACCTTCATCAGGCCGTCGCGATCGAGCGCGAGCCGCAACGCGCGCCAGCCCATCGCCGGATTCTCCTCGTCCGCATCCTCCTTGTTGAGGTAGGGCAAGGCCTTGTCGCCGCCGATGTCGACGGTGCGGAAGATCACCGGGCGGTCGCCGGCGGCATCCAGCACCTCCTTGTAGAGGCGCTGCTGGCGCTCGCGCTGCGGCAGCGTCGCGGAAACGAGGAACTGGAATTCGGTGCGGAACAGGCCGATCCCGTCCGCGCCGGTGATATCGAGCGCGGCGACGTCGTCGCGCAGGCCGGCGTTGACCATCAGCGTGACGCGATGGCCGTCCTTCGTCACCGGCGGCACGTCGCGCAGCGCGGCGAAGGCGGCCTTGCGCTTCTGGCGGAGCGCCAGCTTCGATTCGAACGCCTCCTCCATCCCCGACGACGGGCGGACGAAGACGTTGCCCGCGACCGAATCGAGCAGCAGCAGGTCGCCTTCCGCGATCAGCCGGCGGACGTCGCGGACGCGGCCGAGCACCGGCACGCCCATCGCCCGCGCGACGATGGTGACATGCGCGGTCAGCGACCCTTCCTCGAGGATCACCCCCTTCAGCCGGCGCTTGTCATATTCGAGCAGCTCGGCGGGGCCGAGGTTGCGCGCGATCAGGATCGTGTCCTGCCGCAACCCCATCTGCGCCGCCGTGCCCATCTGGCCCGAGACGATGCGCAGCAGCCGGTTCGCCAGATCCTCGAGGTCGTGCATCCGGTCGGCGAGCAGCGGATCGTCGATCTGGCGCATGCGCTGGCGGGTACGCTGCTGGACGCGCTCGATCGCCGCCTCGGCGGTGAGCCCGCTGTCGATCGCCTCGTTGATCCGCCGCGCCCAGCCCTCGTCATAGGCGAACATCTTGTAGGTCTGCAGGACCTCCTCATGCTCGCCGCCGACGCCGAATTCCGCCTCGCGCGTCATCCGGTCGATCTGTTCGCGCATCTTGTCGAACGCGGCGTAGACGCGGTGGCGCTCCGCATCGGTATCCTCGGCGACGGTATGTTCGACGACGATCCGCGGCTGGTGGAACACCGCATGGCCCGAGGCCATGCCCTCGACCAGCTTCTGCCCGGGCAGGCGGACCGCGGCGGTCGACTGCGGACGGTTGGTGCCGGCGCCCGCGGCGTCGATCAGCCCGGCATTGGCGATCAGTTCGGACAGGACCATCGCGACGGTCTGCAACGCCTCGATCTCGACGTCCTGATATTTGCGCTGCTCGCTGTGCTGCACCGCGAGCACCCCGACCGCGCGTTCGCGGCGGATGATCGGCACGCCGGCGAAGCTGTGGTAGCGCTCCTCGCCCGTTTCGGGCTTGTAGGCGAAATCGGGATGGCTGGCGGCCTCATCGAGGTTGAGCACCTCGACATCCTCGGCGATCGAACCGACCAGGCCTTCGCCCAGCGCCAGCTTGGTGACGTGCACCGCCGCCTGGTCGAGCCCGCGGGTGGCGAACAGTTCGAGCACGCCCTCGCGCAGCAGATAGATCGAGCAGACCTCGCTATCCATCGCCTCGGCGATGATGCCGACGACGGCGTTCAGCTTCGCCTGCGCCGGGTTGCGGCCGGCCATGACGTCGTGGAGACGGGTGAGGATTTCGCGGGCGGAGGCGGCGGCCGAACTGGGCATAGGGCTTGTCTACCGGATCACGCACCGAAAGCTAACGGCAAACTCAAAGGCCACCTGTTACGGCTTTTTTCGGCACTGGTCGTATATGATGATCGCCTCGATGACGACCACAACGATCAACATCCAGATGATGTTTTCATAGTTTGCGAGATGTCGTTCCGCTTCGCGCAGCAATCGGGGACACGCAATGGCCAAATCATCGCTTTCCATCATCCATCCCCACGTCAAATAAACCGTCCTGCGATCCCGCCGGCGGATTGAGGCCGAGATGCTTCCAGCCGCCGGCGTTGAGCACGCGGCCGCGCGCGGTGCGCGCGACGAGGCCGAGCTGGATCAGATAGGGTTCGATCACCTCCTCGATCGTGTCGCGCGGTTCGGACAGGCCGGCGGCGAGCGTCTCGACGCCCACCGGCCCGCCGCGGTAGATGTCGGCGATCATGTGAAGGTAGCGCCGGTCCATCGCGTCGAGGCCGAGCGCATCGACCTCCAGCCGGTTGAGCGCGCGGTCGGCGGCGATGCGATCGACGGTCGGCGTACCCGCGACATTGGCGAAGTCGCGCACCCGGCGCAGCAGGCGGCCGGCGATACGCGGCGTGCCGCGCGCGCGGCGGGCGATCTCGCTGGCGCCGTCGGGGGCGATGCCGAGGTCGAGCAGCCCGGCCGCGCGGGTGACGACGCGGGTCAGTTCCTCGACGGTGTAGAATTGCAGGCGGACGGGAATGCCGAAGCGGTCGCGCAGCGGCGTCGTCAGCAACCCCTGCCGCGTCGTCGCGCCGACCAGCGTGAACTTGGGCAGGTCGATCCGGACGCTGCGCGCCGACGGCCCCTCGCCGATCATCAGGTCGAGCGCGCGATCCTCCATCGCCGGGTAGAGCACCTCCTCGACCGCGGGCTGGAGGCGGTGGATCTCGTCGATGAACAGCACGTCGCCGTCCTCGAGATTGGTGAGCAGGGCGGCGAGGTCGCCCGACTTGGCGATGACCGGGCCGGAGGTGGCGCGGAAGCCGACGCCCATCTCGCGCGCGATGATCTGCGCCAGCGTCGTCTTGCCGAGCCCCGGCGGGCCGAAGAACAGCACATGGTCGAGCGCGTCACCGCGCTGCCGCGCCGCCTCGATGAACACGCGCAGATTCTCACGCGCGGCCTGCTGCCCGACGAATTCGTCGAGGCTGCGCGGCCGCAGCGCCGCATCGACGTCCTCGGGACGGCGGCTGGCGGTGAGGAGGCGGTCGTCGGTCATTGTTCGACCGGGAGAGCATGCCGCAGATCGCGGGCCTGATGGATGATGCGATCGATCATGACGGCGCCGCCGACGACGCGATACAGGATACGATGGGGACGATGCGACAGGGACCGGACGCCCAGTTCCAGATCGGGCCATTCCTGGCCGGCGAATGGCTGGTCGCGCAACAAAGCGAACAAGCGACGAAACCCTTCGATATGCGCCTCTGATGCCGAACGGCCGAATCGGCGCCGGCCTTCCCTGCCGATAATCTGCAGATCGCGACGGGCTTGCGCGCTGACGCGCAGCCTAGTCATCTGCGTTACGGATATCGGCGATGATGTCGTCCAATATGTCTTCGGGTTCGCGATCGACGATCCCCGACGCGATCCCTTCCTCGACCAGAAGGCGGACGCGCCGCACATCGGCCTGATAACTATGCTGATCGCGCTCGATCAGCACGCGCAGATAATCGGCCGGATCGGTGAATCCCGCCGCGGACACGCGCCCTTCGACATAGCGCTGGAGGTCGGCCGGGAGAGAGACGTGCAGTTGCGCCATGTTCCCGATATAGTCCTGTTTCATCCGAGCGTCCAGCGACGTGGGATCACTTCGCCGCCTTGCGCAGCGCCAGCCGCACCAATGCGTCGAGCGTCGCCGCGGGGCCAAGGTCTTCCTCCGCCGCGCCGACCGCGCTTGCCGCCTCGGCGGGGCGGAAGCCGAGATTGAGCAACGCCGACACCGCATCCGCGGCGGCGCCGGCCGGCATGACCTGCGCGGCCGCCGCGGGGCCCAGCGCGACGGTGCCGACCTTGTCCTTCAGCTCGCGGACGATCCGCTCGGCGAGCTTCGGGCCGACGCCGTTGGCGCGCGCGACCATCGCCTTGTCCTGCGCGGATACCGCACGCGCGATCTCGGCCGTGTCGAGCGCCGACAGGATCGCGAGCGCGACGCGCGAGCCCACCCCCTGGACGCCGGTCAGCAGGCGGAACCAGTCGCGCTCCTCGGCGCGGGCGAAGCCGACGAGGCGGATCGAATCCTCGGCGACCAGCATCTCGGTGTGCAGCATCGCCGCCTCGCCGACCGGGCCGATCGCGGCGAGCGTGCGCGCCGAGGCGCCGACGAAATAGCCGACGCCGCCGACGTCGATCACGGCATAATCAACGCCGGTCGCATCGAGCCGGCCCTTGAGATGTGCGATCATGCGGTCACCCTGGCGCGGCGCGCCATGCCCTGGGCCGAGGCGAGATGATGCGCGTGCGTGATCGCGACCGCAAGCGCGTCGGCGGCGTCGGGCCCGGCCAGCTTCGCACCCGGCAGCAGCACGGCCATCATCGCCTGGATCTGGCGCTTTTCCGCGCCGCCGGTGCCGACGACCGCCTTCTTGACGGTCGAGGGGTGATATTCGCCGATATGCAGTCCGCTGGCGGCGGCGGCGAGCAGCACGACGCCGCGCGCCTGGCCCAGCTTGAGCGTGGATTGCGCGTTGGTGTTGCCCAGCACCTCCTCGACCGCGGCGCCGTCGGGGCGCTCGGCGAGGATCACGTCGATCAGCGCGGCGTGCAGGTTCGACAGGCGGCGGGGGAGCGGCATCGACGGATCGGTCCTGATCTGGCCGTTGGCGATATGCTTGAGGCGGTTGCCGTCGGCATGGATGACGCCCCAGCCGGTGGTGCCGAGCCCGGGGTCGAGGCCAAGGATAATCATGGGGAAAGCCCCTCCTCTTCAGAGGAGGGGTTGGGGTGGAGGAGTCCGGTCGTTGGCCAGCGCGGTGGCATCTGGCGAGCGCGGTCGAGGATGGTCAGGAGCACGCCTTCCATATTGGTCATGACGTCGGCGTTGGTGAAGCGAAGTATGGCGATGCCGTATTGCTGCTTCAACAGCGCATCGCGCCTGCGGTCGGTGGCGGGATCATGAGTGTCGCCATCGATCTCGATGCCAAGCGCAAGCGACGGGCAGAAGAAATCGAGGATGCGGCTGTCGATCGCATGCTGCCGACGAAATTTGAAACCGCCCAGGCGCGAGCCGGACAGATGTCGCCAGAGACGACGTTCGGGTTCCGTGGGGTTGCGGCGGTTTTGGCGCGCATGATCGATCACCCTCGTGACTCCTCCACCCCAACCCCTCCTCTGAAGAGGAGGGGCTTTTCCGGTCAGCCCAGCTTCTCCATCACCTCGTCGGAGACCTCGTAATTGCCCCATACGGTCTGCACGTCGTCGTCGTCGTCGAGCGTGTCGATCAGCTTGAACAGCGTCGCCGCATCGCCTTCGTCGACCGACACCATCGTCTGCGGACGCCAGGCGAGCTTGGCGCCTTCGGGTTCGCCGAGCACCGGCTCGAGCGCCTTGGCGACTTCGTGCAGGTCGCCGACCGCGGTCCAGATCTCGTGGCCGTCCTCGGACGAGGTCACGTCCTCGGCCCCCGCTTCCAGCGCCGCTTCGAACACCGTTTCGGCGTCACCGGCGGCGGCGGGGTAGCTGATGAGGCCGACGCGATCGAACGCATGGCTGACCGAACCGCTCGCGCCGAGGTTGCCGCCGTTCTTCGACACCGCGGTGCGCACGTTGGTCGCGGTGCGGTTGCGGTTGTCGGACAGCGCCTCGATGATGAGGCTGACGCCGCCGGGGCCGAAGCCCTCGTAGCGGATTTCCTCGTAATTCTCGGTATCGCCCTTCGACGCCTTGTCGATCGCGCGCTGGATATTGTCCTTGGGGACCGACTGCGCCTTGGCGGCGTTGACCGCGGCGCGCAGGCGCGGGTTCATGTCGGGATCGGGAAGACCCATCTTCGCCGCGACGGTGATTTCGCGGGAAAGCTTGGAGAACATGCCCGAGCGCTTCTTATCCTGCGCGCCCTTGCGGTGCATGATGTTCTTGAACTTGGAATGGCCTGCCATGACTGCCTCTAGCGAATAATGGCACGTCCTTAGGCCGCGGGCGCGCGGTTCGCCAGCCTGTCGATCTTTTCCTCCAGCGCCGCGAGCCGGTCGAGCACGACGCCGTCGAGCTTCTGGTGCAGGCGCAGGATGTCGAGTTCGGCGCGCAGGTTGGTCTCGTAATCGAGGCTGGCGGCGAGCCGGTCCTTCGCCGCCTGGCGGTTCTGGCTCATCATGATGACCGGCGCCTGGATCGCCGCGACGGTGGAGAGCATCAGGTTGAGGAAGATGTAGGGGAAGGGATCGAACGCCGCGCCGAAATGCGCCAGCACGTCCGAATTGAGCAGCATCCAGCCAAGCAGCACCGCGGTGAAGGCGATGATGAAGCTCCACGAGCCGCCGATCGCCGCGACCCGGTCGGACAGGCGCTCGCCGAAGCTCGCCCGCGCATCCGCCTCGTCGGCGGCGTCGCGGCTGACGATCGTACCGGCATCGATGCTGTCGAGGACGCGCCGCTCCTCCGCGTCGAGCGCATGCGCGGGCTTGCGCAACAGGCGCTGGGCGAGATCGGCGAGCGGGATCGGCGACATGGGGCCTCCTCGGGCGGCAGGGATCGACCGGTGCCGTAGTGGAGCGGTCGCGAACCGGCAATCGCCGCAAACCGCTTGCCCCCGCCCCCCCGGATACGCCAAACGCAGCCACAATGACCGTCAGCGTAGACATGGGCAGCGACGAGCGCGGCGCGCCCGTGACCATGGACCTCGAAGAACTGCTCGCCACCCGCTTGCTCGTCCAGGGCAATTCGGGGTCGGGCAAGTCGCACCTGCTGCGCCGCCTGCTCGAAGGATCGGCGGGACAGGTGCAACAGGTGGTGATCGATCCGGAGGGCGACTTCGTCACGCTCGCCGGGCCGTACGGCCATGTCGTGATCGAGGCGGCGGACTATTCGGTGCCGGAAATCGCGCGGATCGCGACGCGGCTGCGCGAACATCGCGCCTCGGTCGTGCTGAGCCTCGAGGGGCTGGAGGCGGAGGGACAGATGCGCTGCGCCGCCGCCTTCCTGTCGGCTCTGTTCGATGCGCCGCGCGACCATTGGTATCCGGCGCTGGTCGTGGTCGACGAGGCGCAATTGTTCGCGCCGGTCACCGGCGGCGAGGTCGCCGAAGAGGTGCGGCGCGCGTCCCTGTCGGCGATGACCAACCTGATGTGCCGTGGCCGCAAGCGTGGCCTCGCCGGCGTGATCGCGACGCAGCGGCTGGCGAAGCTCGCCAAGAACGTCGCGGCGGAGGCGTCGAACTTCCTGATGGGGCGCACCTTCCTCGATATCGACATGGCGCGCGCCGCCGACCTGCTCGGCATGGAGCGGCGGCAGGCCGATGTGATCCGCGATCTGGCGCGCGGCACCTTCCTCGCACTGGGGCCGGCGGTGTCGCGGCGGCCGATCACGGTCAAGATCGGCCAGGTCGCGACCTCGGCGCGCAGCGGCAGCCCCAAGCTGACGCCGCTGCCGACCGCGCCCGCCGAAAACCTGCAGCAGCTGATCTTCGCCCCGCCGCCCGAAGAGGCGCCGCAACTGCCGATGAGCTTCGATTCGCGGCCCCGCCGGGTGCCCGCGGACGAACTGCTCGACACGATCGAACGGCCGGTGTCGCAGCAGACGACGCTCGCGCCGCTGCCCGACAAGTCGGACGGCGAGGTCGAGGCGATCTATGCCGCCGTGCTCGAGGCGATCGTCGCGGACCGCGATTCGGCGCTGCGCCCGCCCTCGGTGCTGTTCCAGGATTTCCAGGTGCGCTGCCGGATGGCGGGGCTGGCGAAACCGCCGCTCGACCTGCCCGGCTTCACCCGGCGGCTGTCGGCGGCGCGTGCCGGCATCTTCGACGTCACCGACCCGCAATGGGCGGAGGCCATGGAGCTCGCCTATTCGCTGCCCGACGATATGATCGGCGCCTTCCTGCTGGTCGCACGCGCGGCGAAGAACGGCGAGCCGTGCCCGTCGGATGCGGCGATGGCCGAGACGTACGGCACCAGTTCGCTCGGCCGGGTGCGCCGCCTGATCGGCTATATCGAAAGCCGCGAGCTGTTCGTCGCGCGCGTCGACCTGTCGGGGAAGCGCTCGATCACGATCCCGCGACTGGGATGGACGACCGCGGCGAGCGAGGCGGCATAGCCCCCCGACCCCGGGTCACGATCGGCCCGGATCTACCGGATCAGCAGCGTCGCCAGCCCGACGGCCAGTCCGGCATGGACCATAAAGATCAGGTCGAGACAGGTCGCGAAGGGTTGCTTGCGGGTCTTGTGACGCCAACGGTGCCGCGCCCAGACGGCACCCGGCGATCCCCCGATCAGGGCGAGGCCCAGCAAGGTCGATTCGCGCACCCGCCAGCCACCGGAGACGGCCCGCGCCTTGTCATGCGCAAAGGCGAACACGGTCAGCAGATTGATCGCGACGAAGCCGAGCGAGAACGCGAGGATCGTCACCCGAGCGTCATTTCGCCGGCGGCACCGGGGTATATTGCGCCGACACCAGCTTCCAGCCGGCGCCGCTGCGCACCGCGACATAGCGGGCGCGGAGCGAGCGGGTCATCGTCGCGCCATCGGGACGCGTCATCGTAAAGGACAGACGCTCCGTCGCGATCCCGAACGGGCCGTGGATCGCGCTGCGGCGTTCGCTGCTCTGGATCACCGGCCCGGCCTTGCGCTGGTCGGCGCGGTAGAAGCCGAGGACCTCGGCGCGATCGTCGACATCGCCGACCGGCGAGATTTCTTCGTAATCGGGCGCCAGCGTGGCGCCGAGCGCGACAGGGTCGAAAGCCGCCCGGGCGGCGTTGAAGCGGTCGACGACCTGCTCCACCGCCGCGGTGTCGGCGACGCGCGCGGTCGCGGGCGAGGCGACCGCAGCAACGATCAGGACGGCGGCAAGACGGGCGGTCATCGGGGCAGGCTCCATCGCAACGTGACTTATGCGATTAATACAGCCCCGGACGACCGGTCAAGCCGCCTGCCGGTCAGATCATGCCGAGCGCCTGCATGTATACCTCGAGGATCGCCTCCTCCTCCTGATATTCTTCCTTCTTCTTCTTGCGGATCGAGAGGATCTTGCGGATCGCCTTGGGGTCGTAGCCGCGACCCTTGGCCTCGGCCATCACGTCCTTGATGTCGTCCGAAATGCCCTTTTTCTCTTCCTCGAGCCGTTCGGCGCGCTCGATCAGCAGGCGCAGTTCGTCCGCTGCGACCTGACCGCCGCCCATGCCTTCTTGCCGTTCGTCCGCCATTGTCCCACCCCGCCGCGGCTGGTGCGCGGCCCTCATATGATTCGCTGAAAGGATACCGGTTTCGACCGGTAGGGGCGGGCGTCTAGGCGTTTACCACGTCGCGCTCAACCCCGGCCTTAGCCGCGGCCGGGTTCGGTCATCGCGGGCGGGTCGCTCGCCGGGAAGCTGTCGTCGAGCGCGTCGTCCAGCGCCTCTTCGCGCCCCGCATTGCGCTTGACGCTCTCCTCCATCCGCGCGAGCTGGTCGGGCGTCGCCTCGGTCTGGTAGCGCGCCTTCCACTCCGCCTGCGGCATGCCGTAGATCGTCTCGCGCGCCTCCGCCCTGGGCAGATCGCCCGCCTCCTCGATCCAGTCGGACAGGCAGTTGCGGCAGAAGCCCGACAGGCCCATCAGATCGACGTTCTGCGCATCGGTGCGATGGCGCAGATGGCGGACGAGGCGGCGGAACGCCTGTGCCGCGACGGCATCGGGCAGGGCATCGAGTTTGTCGGTCATGCGGGTCTTTCCGAAGGTTGATCGCGCCTAGATAGGGTTTAGAGGAGGTCGCGGCCATTCCCCAGGAGCCCCTTTCTATGACCACTGCCATCGCGCCCCGCTCGCGGAAAGTGCGTGTGCTCGCGACCCTAGGTCCGGCGAGCAATACACCCGAGATGATCGCGACGCTGTTCCAGGCGGGCGCGGACGCGTTCCGCGTCAACATGAGCCACGGCGACCAGCAGTCCAAGGTCGCGGTGATCGAGGCGATCCGCGGGCTCGAGCGCGAGTTCCAGCGGCCGACCACGATCCTCGCGGACCTGCAGGGTCCCAAGCTGCGCGTGGGCAGGTTCGAGGGCGGCCGGACCGTGCTGGAAAGCGGCAGCACCTTCGTGCTCGACCGCGATCCCACGCCCGGCGACGCGACCCGCGTCGAGCTGCCGCACAAGGAGATCTTCGCCGCGATCGAGCCGGGCGCCCGCCTGTTGCTCGACGACGGCAAGCTGGTGCTGCGCGTCACCGATCACGGCCCCGAGCGGATCGAGACGACGGTCGAGGTCGGCGGCCCGCTGTCGAACAACAAGGGGCTGAACGTCCCCGACGTGGTGCTGCCGATGGCGGCGCTGACCGAAAAGGACCGCAGCGACCTCGCCTTTGCGGTCGAACAGGGCGTCGACTGGATCGCGCTGTCGTTCGTGCAGCGGCCCGAGGATCTGGCCGAGGCGCGCAAGCTGATCGGCGGCAAGGCGGCGCTGCTCGCCAAGATCGAGAAGCCGGCGGCGATCGACCGGCTCGAGGAGATCGTCGAGATGTGCGACGGCGTGATGGTCGCGCGCGGCGACCTGGGCGTCGAGCTGCCGCCGCAGACGGTGCCGCCGCTGCAGAAGCGGATCGTCGAGACGGCGCGCCGGCTCGGCCGCCCCGTCGTCGTCGCGACGCAGATGCTCGAATCGATGATCCAGAGCCCGTCGCCGACCCGCGCCGAGGTGTCCGACGTCGCCACCGCGATCTACGACGGCGCCGATGCGATCATGCTGTCCGCGGAGAGCGCGGCGGGCGCGTGGCCGGTCGAATCGGTCGCGATGATGAATTCGATCGGCATCTCGGTCGAAGGCGATCCGATGCATGGCGACCGCGTCCACTTCACCGTGATGCGGCCCGATCCGACCACCGCCGACGCGCTGGCGGAGGCGGCCAAGCAGATCGCCAAGACGACGTCGGCGACCGCGATCATCTGCTTCACCACCTCGGGATCGACCGCGCGCCGCATCGCGCGCGAACGGCCGTCGGTGCCGATCCTGGTGCTGACGCCGAGCCGCGACACCGCGCGCCGGCTCGGCCTGTTGTGGGGCACGCATGCGGTCCACACCCGCGACGTCGAATCGTTCGAGGACATGGTCGGCAAGGCGAAGCGCATGGCGCTGCGCACCGGCATCGCCAAGGCGGGCGACCGCGTGATCGTGATGGCGGGCGTGCCGTTCCGCACGCCGGGATCGACCAACGTGCTCCACGTCGTCCACATCACCGGCGACGAGCTGAAGGACTATTCCTGACGCGCGGATGACAGGCAATTCACTGGCGCCGCCGTGCCCCGGGCGGCAAGGGCGGCGCCATGGAGTTCGAGGTCAGCGCCGAGGCGAAGGACAAACGCCTCAACCGCCGCGTCGCGGTCACCGTCGTCGTCCTGTCGGTCGCGATGGGACTGGGCAATATCAAGGACGGCAACATCGTCCAGGCGATGGACCAGGCGCAGGCGCGCTCGGTCGACCTGTGGAATGAATATCAGGCGACGCGCACCAAGCTGCGCGTTACCGAGATCGCGCAGCTGCAACTCGCGGCGATGCGCGCGCCGCCATCGGACCGGCTCGCCACCGATGCCGCGCGCTATCGCCGCGAGGCGCCACGCCTGGCCGTGGCGGCCCGGGCGGCGGGCGACCGCTACGACGCGCTCAACGTCCACGACGACCAGTTCGACGCGAGCGAGGCGGCGATCGCCACCGCCATCTCGATCTGCGCGGTCGCGGCGCTGGCCGAGAGCGGCTGGCTGCTGGGCGCCGCCTGGGGCTTCGCCGCGTTCGGGCTGTTCCTGTCGCTGTGCGGTTTCGCCGGCTGGGCCTTCCATCCCGACGTGCTGAGCACGCTGCTGGGATAGCGCACCAATACGTTACGTATGGATGACGGGCCGGCGACGCGTTAAGGGCGGTATCTTATGTACCGCCCCGCGTTGTCCGTCGTCATCCCCTGCTACAACGAGGCCGCGTGCCTGGAGCTGCTGCACGCGCGCGTGTCGGCGGCGGCGACTGCGGCGGTGGGCGACGATCACGAGATCGTTCTCATCAACGACGGCAGCCGCGACGACAGCTGGGCGGTGATGCAGCGCCTGTCCGCGGCCGACCCGCGGCTGGTCGCGATCAACCTGTCGCGCAACCATGGCCACCAGCTGGCGCTGACCGCGGGGCTGGACCTGTGTTCGGGCGCGCAAATCCTCATCATCGACGCCGATCTGCAGGACCCGCCCGAATTGCTGACCGACATGCGCGCGACGATGGCGGCGCAGGCGGCGGACGTCGTCTATGCGGTGCGCCGCAAGCGTCAGGGCGAGACGATCTTCAAGAAGGCGACCGCGGCCGCTTTCTATCGCGTGCTCGACCGCGTCACCGACACGCCGATCCCGCTCGACACCGGCGACTTCCGGCTGATGAGCCGCCGCGCGCTCGACGCGCTGCTGTCGCTGCCCGAACAGGCGCGCTTCATCCGCGGCATGGTCGCCTGGGTGGGATTCCGCCAGGTCCCCTTTCCGTACGACCGCGCCGAACGGCATGCGGGCGAGACCAATTATCCGCTCGGCAAGATGGTGCGCCTCGCCTTCGATGCGGTCACCGGTTTCTCGACCGCGCCGCTGCGCTTCGCCAGCCATGCCTCGGTGATCCTCGCCGGCGCGTCGCTGCTGCTGCTCTTCTACATCCTGTGGGGGTTCTTCGAGGGATCGCCGGTGCAGGGCTGGACCTCGACGATGCTGGTCGTCACCGTGCTGAGCGCGGTGCAGATGTTCGTGCTCGGCATGATCGGCGAGTATCTCGGCCGGCTCTACATCGAATCGAAGCGGCGGCCGCTCTATCTGGTGGCGGACATCGCCGGACCGGTGAAGGGCCATTCGACGCTGGGATTCAACGCCGCCGAACCCTCACCCGAGTTCGAGGTGGCCGACGCCGAGGAGCGGCGCGCGGCGGAGTGACCCTTCCTCCCTCTCCCCGGCGGGGAGAGGGAGGCTCGGCCTATTTCGGTTCTGCGAGCGTCACGATCGAGACGCCGAGCGTCAGCGGGACGCGACCGACCGCGTGGCGTTCGAGGCGAAAAATCGTCTCGAACAGCGCGTTGAGGGGTTTGGCGGGGGGCGAATCGTCGCTGTCGTCGCGGCCGGTCAGCCGCCCCGCGATGCGCGCCGCCGCCGCCAGCGGGAACAATAGCGAATTGAAATAGGTGAGCTTGCGGGGTTTCAGCCCCGCCGCCGCGATCGCTGTCGTCAGCGACGCCTTGGAATAGCGGCGGTGGTGGTGATTCACCACGTCGTGCGCGCTCCACAGCCATTGGTGCGCCGGCACCGCGATCAGGATCTTGCCGCCGGGCCTGAGCAGGCTCGCCATCCCCTTCAGCGCGGCGACGTCGTCGGCGATATGTTCGACGACGTCGAGCACCGCGACGAGATCGTAGCGGCCGCGCGGCACGCCGGGCAGGTCGGGCAAGGGCGCATCGCCGACCGGCTTGCCGAGCCGCGCGCTGGCGATGTCCCGCGCGGCGGGATCGATCTCGATCGCGTCGACCTCGCCGAACGCGGCGAGCATCGGCAGGTTGTGGCCGGTGCCGCAGCCGATCTCGAGGATGCGCGCGTCCTTCGGGAGGGCGCCGTAGCGGGTCAGATAATCGCTGAGGATGTCGCGGCGCGCGCGATACCACCAATGGGTGGAATCATGCGCGGCCATCCGGTCGTAGACGATGCGATCCATAGTTACGCGAACACCAGCCAGCGGTTGAGGATGAAGGTGAAGATGGTGGCGAGCGCCACCGCGGGCAGCAGCGGCGCCCAGGCCGGCAGGCCGAGCAGCGCGGTGCCGATCCAGGTGATGGCGGCGTTCAGCGCCATGCCCGACGCCTGCACGCCGACGAACTGCGCCTGTTGCCGCCGCCCGCGGCTGCCCGAGCCATGGTCGCGGAAGCTCCAGCGACTGTGCAGGACATAGCCGGCGGTGACCGCCACGGCAAAGGCGAACGGGACGGCATAGACGGCATGTTCGCGGGGAAAGACCCAGATGGTCAGCGGCAGGTAGACGGCCGAATAGATCAGCGTCGACAGGCCCCCGGCGATCCCGAAGCGGACGATCTGCCCGAGCATGCCGCTGTCGCGCAATCCTGCCAGTCGTGCCGGTGCTTCCCTCGCCATCCTGCCCGCCCTAAAGGCAATGGGCCGGGAACGGAACGGTAATTCAAGGGTCGCAGCAGTTGAACACTTTCCCCCCCGCTCCCACGGCACGCGGTCGCCTCGTCGACGCCATCGACCGGCACTGGATCGCGCTGACCCTGATCGCCTGGCTGGCGGTGGCGGTCTGGTACATCTGGAGCGACTGGAATCTGGTGCGCTGGCTGTCGCTGGGCGACACCGACGACAATATGCGGCTGATGCAGGTGCGCGCGTGGCTGGCGGGCCAGCCCTGGTACGACCTGCGCAACTATCGGCTCAACCCGCCGGTCGGGTTCGACATCCACTGGAGCCGCATCGTCGACCTGCCGATCGCCGGGCTGATCCTGTTCTTTCGCCTGTTCACCAGCAACTTCTGGGCGGAGCGACTGGCCTGCGGGATCGCGCCGCTGCTGCCGCTGTCGATCGCGATGCTGGGGGTCGCGGCGACGGTGCGGCGACTGATCGATCCGCGCGCCTGGCCGCTGGCGCTGGTCTTCCTGCTCGGCACGTCGGCGACGATGCTGATGTTCCTGCCCGAACGGATCGACCATCACGGCTGGCAGCTCGCGATGCTGAGCCTGACCGTCGCCGGCCTGTGCGATCCCAGGGGTGCGCGCGGCGGGCTGATGGTCGGCCTCGCCAGTGCGGTCAGCCTGTCGATCGGGCTGGAGATGCTGCCCTATTGCGCGATGGCGGGTGCGATCCTCGCGCTGCGCTGGGTCTGGGACCGGGTCGAATCGACGCGGTTGCAGGCCTATGCCCTCAGCCTCGGCGGCGGCAGCGCGATCGGCTTCGCGGCGTTCGCATCGGACGCCAATCATGCGATGCGCTGCGATGCGCTGACCCCGGTGTGGCTGAGCGTCTGCGTCGCGGCGGGAGCGCTGCTGTTCCTGCTCGCGCGGCTCGACCCGGCGGCGCGCAACCTGCGCCTCGGCCTGTCGGTGCTGGCGGGCGCGGTGATCGTCGCCGGCTTCGTCCATTTCTTCCCGCAATGCCTTGCACGGCCCGAGGGCGTCTCGCCCGAGCTGGAGAAGAACTGGCTGAACAACGTCCGCGAGGCCAAGCCGATCTACAAGCACGCCTTCCGCCTCGGTTTCCCGATCGCGGCGCTGCCGGTCGTCGGCGTCGTCGGCGTCCTGCTCGGCGCCTGGCGTGCGCGCGGCACGAAGGCGCTGATCGGCTGGACCGCGGTGGCGTTGTTCGTCACCTTCGCCTGCCTGATGCTGCTGTGGCAGGTGCGCGCCGGACCGGCGGCGCAGCTGCTCGCGGTGCCGGGCGCGACGCTGCTCGGCTGGATCGTGCTGCCGTGGCTGCTCGGCCACCGCTCGATGCCGGTGCGGATCGGCGGCACGGTGGCGGCGTTCCTGCTCGTGTCGGGCCTGTTCGCCGGGCTCATCATCAAATATCTGCCGGTCGACCGGCCCAATGCCTATACGAAGCGGGTCAACGGCTCGACCGGCAATTGCGTGCGCTACACGGTGCTGAAGGCGCTCGACCGCTATCCGGCGCAGACGATCTTCACCTTCGTCGACCTGGGACCACGGCTCATCACCGTGACGCATCACGATGCGATCGCCGGCCCGTATCACCGCAACGGCGCCGCGATCCTCGACGTCCAGCACGCCTTCGGCCGGTCGGCGGACGAAGCGCATGCGATCATCCGCCGCCATGGCGCGACGATGCTGATGCTCTGCCCGAACCATTCGGAATCGACCAACTATCGCGCCCGCGATCCCGGCGGCTTCTACGACCAGCTGGCGCATGGCGAGCTGCCGGCGTGGCTGACGCCGCTACCGCTGCCGAAGGATTCGCCGCTGCGGTTGTTCAAGGTGGATTGAGGGGGACCATCCGGGTCATCCCCGGACGGACGCCGGGATCAGCGCAGCCGCGCGATCAGCGCCATCGCCCCATGGGGCGCGCGGACCTTGGCGCCGTTGATGAAGAAGACGAACGTGTCGCGCTGCGCCTTCGCGGGCGTGTCGGGGGTGACATAGGGCAGGCCGTCGGGTGATCCGCCCGCCTGCCACGTCCGCGCCGCCCTCGCCCAGTCGTCGAGCGCGGCGTCGGTATAGCCCGCCGGATTCTCCTCCTCCGCCGCCTCCAGCCGGGCATAGACAAAGTCGGCGGTGACGTCGGCGATCGCCGGATAGTCGGTCGAATCGGCATAGACGATTCCGACGTTCGCCGCCCGCGCCATCGCGACGAAGGCGGGATCGGCGAAGCTCTCGTGCCGCACCTGCACCGCATGGCGCAGCGGTACGCCGGCGTGGGATGCCGGCAGCAGCTTGAGGAACGCGGCCATGTCGTCCGCGTCGAACCTCTTGGTCGCCATGAACTGCCACAGGATCGGGCCGAGTTTGTCGCCCAGTTCGACAATCCCCTGCCCGACGAAGCGCTCGATCGATTCCCCCGCCTCGGCCAGCACCTTGCGGTTGGTGCAATAGCGCGATGCCTTGACCGCGAAGACGAAGCCGTCCGGCACCGCCACCGCCCAATTGGCGAAGCTGGCGGGCTTGAAGCTCGAATAATATGTGCCGTTGATCTCGATCGCCGACAGCTGCGACGCGGCATATTCGAGCTCGCGCTTCTGCGGCCATTTGGCGGGATAGAAGGTCCCGCGCCACGGCTCGTAGGTCCAGCCGCCGATCCCGATTCGTATCGTCATTAAATCGGTGTACCACCGCGATCGGGGGTATGGCGATGAAAGCGCTGCTGGTCACGATCGGATCACTCGGCGATCTCCACCCGTTTATCGCGATCGGGCTGGCGCTGCAGGCACAGGGGCATGACGTACTGCTCGCGGTGCCGGCCGATCACGTCGACAAGGTGCACGGCACGGGGCTCGCCGCCGAGGCGATCCTGCCAGGCTTCGCGACGATCTGCGCACGACTGGGAATCGATGCGGCGGAGGCCGCGCACCGGGTGCTGACGCAGCGCAGTTTCATGATCGAGTCCGTGATCCTCCCCGCGCTTGCCGACAGTACCATCGCTCTCGATGCGCTGGCCGGCGATGCCGATGTGATCGTCGGATCGATGTATGCGCTAGCGGCGGGGATTGTCGCCGAGAAGCGCGGCCTGCCGCTGGTCGCGCTCAATCTGCAACCGATGGCGATGCTGTCTGGCTGCGATCCACCGGTAGCACCGGAATCGGCAATGATGGCGCACGCCCCGGCCGGACCGATCGGACGGCGATGGAACGCCGGGCTGCTTACGATGCTGCGCCTTGCCGTCCGGGCGCGATACGGCGGTGCCGTGGCGCGCGTCCGAACCGCACACGGCCTGCGACCACATCGTGCGACGCCGATGTTCGATCCGTTGCCAGCGCAGGTGGCGACGCTCTGCTGTTACTCGCCGCTGCTCGCGACGGTGCAACCCGATGCGCCGCCGGGAACGGAGGCGATCGGCTTTCCATTGTTCGACAGCGAGCATGGTTTCTCCGCTCCGCTCGATCCCGCACTAACGGCGTTTCTCGACCGCGGCCCCCCACCGATCGTATTCACGCTAGGCTCCTTCGTTGTCCATGCGCCTGGCGATTTCTATGACGAGGCGATCGCGGCGACACGGAAACTGGGCCGACGCGCGGTACTGCTAACGGGCGAATCCGGCCTGCGTGACGATGCCGGAGACGTTATGCGGATGGGCTATGTGCCGCATTCCCGATTGTTCGGGCGTGCGGCGGCGGTAGTGCATCACGGCGGCATCGGCACCATCGGTCAGGCAATGCGCGCGCAGGCGTGCCGCAGCTGGTCGTCCCCTTCTTCGGCGATCAGTTCGACAATGGTGCGCGAATTACCCGGCTGGGGATTGGGGCCACGATCCGTCCGGCAGCGTTTCGCCAAGCGGCGGCGCAAGCGGCCATCGCACAGGTGGTGAAGGATCCTTCGATCGCCACGCGCGCAGCGACGGTCGGCGCGATCGTCCGGGACGAACCCGCCGCGGCGCGTGCTCCCGAACGGATCGTGGCCATCGTCCGGCGGTGTCATCAACCCGACGGCGCAGCGCATCACTCGAACGCATAGGGTACGATCGTGCGGCGGTCGGGGTCGATCAGCAATTCGCGGCCTGCCGGGGGGAAGGCGCGCTGGTCGCAGTCGCGGCGGGGGCAGATGCGGCAGGACGGGCCGATCGGGGTGGCGCTGCCCGCCCCGCCGACGTCGAGGCCGTCGCCGTAGACGAAATCGCCGGCATGTTCGACCTCGCACCCCAGCACCACCGCATAGCGGCGCGGCGTGCGGCGGTAGCTGGCGGTCGCCTTCACCAGCCCCTTGGCCATCGACACGTAGCGCGCGCCGTCGGGCATCTCGGCGACCTGGACGAGGATGCGGTCGGAGATGGCGACCGCCTCATGCGCCACCCACAGCGGACAGGCGCCGCCATATTGCGCGAATTGCAGCCGGGTGGCGGAATGGCGCTTGGTGATGTTGCCCGCCATGTCGATGCGGCAGAAGAAGAAGGGGATGCCGGGCGCGCCGGGCCGCTGCAGCGTCGACAGGCGGTGGCAGATCTGTTCGAAGCTGACGCCGAACCGCTGGCGCAGCGCATCGACGTCGTGGCGGCACCGGCGGGCCTCGGCGCGGAACCGGGCATAGGGCATCAGCAACGCGCCGGCACCGTAATTGGCGAGGCCGACGCGCAGCAGTTCGCGCGCGGCGTCCGACCGCAGCGGTGCGGCGGCGACGATCCCCTCGATCAGCGCATCCGCCTCCAGCCGGATCAGCTGGTGCGCGAGCTGGAAATGCCGCGTCTCGATCGGCTGCGCGCCGTCGATCAGCAGGGTGGCGCGGGCGGCGTCATAGGCGCGCAGCGCGCTGCCGTCCTCGATCACCGCGATGCCGTGCGCATCGCGCAGCCGTTCGGTCAGCAGGGTGGCGGTCGACCGCGTGCCGGGCAGGGCGTCGGCCAGCGCCTCGGCGAACCGGTCGAGCGGATCGATGTAATTGCCGCTGCCCTGGAACCAGTCGCGCACCTCCTCCCATGGCAGCAGCGTCGGCTGGCTGGCGTCGACGCGGTCGTCGAGCACGCGCAATTGCTCCTGCGAGCGGCGCAGCGCGGCATGGAGCGCGGTCATCCGCCGCGTCACCAGCGGCTGCTGCTTCAGCCCGCGCAGGATGGCGTCCTCGTCCAGCAGCGCGGCGGGGACGGAGGGATCGGTTCCCGCCTCCAGCGCGCCGACCAGCGCGGCGCTGTCGTCCTCGGGCGCGACATCGACCCAGTCGAGCGGAAAGGCGCGGGCCAGCGCGCCCAGCACGCCGCCGGTGATCGGCCGGTCGCCGCTTTCGATCTGCGAGAGATAGCTGGTCGAGATGCCGAGCCGGCGGCTGAGCGCAGTCTGGCTGAGCGACAGGCGCGCGCGCAGCGCCCGTACGCGGTCGCCGGCGAAGATACGGGGGCGGGGAACGTCGGCCATCGGCTCGCCCTACTTTGCAAACCCCATGGTTGCAATTTTGCAAAACCACAGTTGCGGCATCGGGCTACACGGGGCGAGAGAGACGAGCAGGAGCCTGTATGTCATCCACGCTGAACGAACTCGAACGCCGTCGTACCGCTGCCAGAGCCGGAGGTGGCGCAAAACGCGTCGCCGCGCAGCACGCCAAGGGCAAGCTGACCGCACGCGAACGCCTCGACGTGCTGCTCGACGAAGGGTCGTTCGAAGAGATCGACATGTACGTCGAGCACAATTGCGTCGATTTCGGCATGGAGACGCAGATCATCCCCGGCGATGGCGTCGTCACCGGATCGGGGACGATCAACGGCCGGCTGGTCTATGTCTTCAGCCAGGATTTCACCGTGTTCGGCGGGTCGCTGTCCGAACGCCACGCGCAGAAGATCTGCAAGGTGATGGACACCGCGCTGAAGGTCGGCGCGCCGGTGATCGGCCTCAACGATTCGGGCGGCGCGCGCATCCAGGAGGGCGTGGCGAGCCTCGGCGGCTATGCCGAGGTGTTCCAGCGCAACGTGCTCGCATCGGGCGTCGTGCCGCAATTGAGCCTCATCATGGGGCCGTGCGCGGGCGGCGCGGTCTATTCGCCGGCGATGACCGACTTCATCTTCATGGTGAAGGATTCGAGCTACATGTTCGTCACCGGCCCCGACGTGGTCAAGACGGTGACCAACGAGGTGGTGACACAGGAGGCGCTGGGCGGCGCGGTGACGCACACCACCAAGACGTCGGTCGCCGACAATGCGTTCGAGAACGATATCGAGGCGCTGCTGGCGGCGCGCGACTTCATCGACTTCCTGCCCGCCTCGAACCGCGAACCCGTGCCGGAACGCCCGACCGCGGATGCGTGGGACCGGCTGGAGCCCAGCCTCGACACATTGGTGCCGGCGAGCGCCAACCAGCCCTATGACATGCACGAGCTGATCCGGAAGGTCGTCGACGAAGGCGACTTCTTCGAAACCCAGCCGGCGCATGCGGGCAACATCATCACCGGCTTCGGCCGGATCGAGGGGCGCACGGTCGGCTTCGTCGCCAACCAGCCGATGGTGCTGGCGGGCGTGCTCGACATCAATTCCTCGAAGAAGGCGGCGCGGTTCGTGCGCTTCTGCGACGCGTTCGACATCCCGATCGTGACCTTCGTCGACGTGCCCGGCTTCCTGCCGGGCACCGCGCAGGAGCATAACGGCATCATCAAGCATGGCGCGAAGCTGCTCTTCGCCTATGCCGAGGCGACCGTGCCCAAGATCACCGTCATCACCCGCAAGGCCTATGGCGGCGCGTACGACGTGATGGCGTCGAAGCATCTGCGCGGCGACCTCAACTACGCCTGGCCGACCGCCGAGATCGCGGTGATGGGCGCGAAGGGCGCGGTGGAGATCATCTTCCGCGGGAAAACGCCCGAGGAGATCGCCGAGCGTACCGCCGAGTACGAGGCACGCTTCGCCAACCCCTTCGTCGCGGCGAGCAAGGGCTTCATCGACGAGGTGATCCAGCCGCACTCGACCCGGCGGCGGATCGCGCTGGGCTTGCGGAAACTCAAGGGCAAGAGCCTAGAGAATCCGTGGAAGAAGCATGACAATATTCCGCTGTGACCCCGTCATCGCGAGCGAAGCGACGCGATCCAGAGTGTCCGGATGTGGGGCTCTGGATTGCTTCGCTACGCTCGCAATGACGGGGGGCGGGCTGTGAATGCACCCGACGATCTACATGGTGGCGAGCGGCCGCAACGGCACGATCTACGTCGGCGTGACGTCGAACCTGCCGCGGCGAGCGTGGGAACATCGCGAAGGGCTGATGGACGGCTTCACCAAGCGTTACGGCTGCAAGCTGCTCGTCTGGTTCGAAGCGGCGGATACGATGGAGGCGGCGATCCTGCGCGAGAAACAGATCAAGGCCGGATCGCGCGCGAAAAAGCTCGCGCTGATCGAAGCGATGAATCCTGGCTGGCACGACCTTTACGAGCAGATCATGCATGGCTGACACACCCACCTGTGCCGTCATTGCGAGCGCAGCGAAGCAATCCAGAGTCGCGCGCGTTGCCCTGGATTGCCGCGCTGCGCTCGCAATGACGGGAGGAAAACACGCATGATCCTCGGCCGCCTCAACCATGTCGGCGTCGCCACGCCGTCGATCGCCCGATCGATCGAGACGTATCGCAACCTGCTCGGCGCGACAGTGATCGGCGAACCGTTCGACCTGCCCGCGCAGGGGGTGAAGGTGTGTTTCATCGACACGCCCAACACGCAGATCGAGCTGATTGAACCCTATGACGACACCTCGCCGATCGCCGGCTTCCTGCGCAGCAATCCCGCCGGCGGGCAGCATCACGTCTGCTTCGAGGTGCCCGACATCCACGTCGCCGTCGCCGACCTAAAAGCGAAGGGCGCGCGCGTGCTCGGCGAACCGCGCATCGGGGCGCATGGCACGCCGATCGTCTTCGTGCACCCGAAGGACATGGGCGGCGTTCTGGTCGAACTGATGGAGACGCCTGATGGCGATCATTGAAACCAACACCGGCGAGGATAGCGGCGCCGCACCGACCCTGCCGGCGACGCCCGAGCCAACACCGCAGCCGAACCTCGCCGACTGGCAAGCCGCCGCCGCGAAGGAGGTGAAGGGCAAGGACCTCATCTGGGCGACGCCCGAGGGGATCGCGGTCAAGCCGCTCTACACCGCCGAGGACGCGCCGGTGGACCCGGGCCTGCCCGGTTTCGCGCCGTTCACGCGCGGCGTGCGCGCGTCGATGTATGCCGGGCGGCCGTGGACGATCCGGCAATACGCCGGCTTCTCGACCGCGGAGGAATCGAACGCCTTCTACCGCCGCAACCTCGCGGCCGGGCAGAAGGGTCTGAGCGTCGCCTTCGATCTCGCCACGCACCGCGGCTATGACAGCGACCATCCGCGCGTCACCGGCGACGTCGGCAAGGCGGGCGTCGCGATCGACAGCGTCGAGGACATGAAGATCCTGTTCGACGGCATCCCGCTCGACCAGATGAGTGTCAGCATGACGATGAACGGCGCGGTGATCCCGATCCTCGCCTTCTTCATCGTCGCGGGCGAGGAACAGGGCGTCGACCGCGAATTGCTCGACGGGACCATCCAGAACGACATCCTGAAGGAGTTCATGGTCCGCAACACCTATATCTACCCGCCCGAACCGAGCATGCGGATCATCAGCGACATCTTCGGCTATACCAGCCGCGAGATGCCGAAGTTCAACTCCATCTCGATTTCCGGCTATCACATGCAGGAGGCGGGGGCGACGCAGCTCCACGAGCTCGCCTTCACCATCGCCGACGGCATGGAATATGTGAAATACGGCGTCGCATCGGGTCTGGATATCGACAGGTTCGCCGGGCGGCTGTCGTTCTTCTTCGCGATCGGCATGAACTTCTTCATGGAGATCGCCAAGCTGCGCGCGGCACGGGTGCTGTGGCATCGCGCGATGACGCAATTGGGCGCGCAGGACGAACGGTCCAAGATGCTGCGCACGCATTGCCAGACCTCGGGCGTCTCGCTGACCGAGCAGGATCCGTACAACAACGTCATGCGTACGACGATCGAGGCGATGGCGGCGATGCTCGGCGGCACCCAGTCGCTGCACACCAACGCGCTCGACGAGGCGATCGCGCTGCCCACCGATTTCTCCGCCCGGATCGCGCGCAACACGCAGATCGTGATCCAGGAAGAGACGGGGATGACCAAGGTCGTCGATCCGCTCGGCGGCTCCTATTATGTCGAAAGCCTGACGCAGAGCCTCGTCGATGGCGCGTGGGAGATCATCGAGCGGGTGCAGGCCGAAGGCGGCATGGCCAGGGCGGTCGCGGCGGGCTGGCCCAAGGCGATGATCGAGGAGGCGTCGGCCGCCAGAGCCGCGCGCGTCGATCGCGGCGAAGACGTGATCGTCGGGGTGAACAAATATCGCAAGGCGGACGAGGACCCGATCGACATCCTCGACGTCGACAACGTCGCGGTGCGCGAATCGCAGATCCGGCGGATCGAGCGGGTCAAGGCGACGCGCGACGCGGCGGCGTGCCGGGCGGCGCTCGATGCGCTGCGCGAGGGCGCGCGCGGTTCGGGCAACCTGCTCGCGCTCGCGGTCGATGCGGCGCGGGCGCGCGCGACGCTGGGCGAGATCAGCAGCGCGATGGAGGACGTCTTCGGCCGGTTCGGGACGCAGCCGACGCCGGTGAAGGGCATCTACGGCGGCGCCTATGCCGACGACATACGCTGGGAGCGGCTGGCGGACGGTGTCGCCGCGACCGAACGCCGCCTCGGCCGCAAGCCGCGCATGCTCGTCGCCAAGATGGGGCAGGACGGCCACGATCGCGGCGCCAACCTCGTCAGCAGCATGTTCGGCGACCTGGGGTTCGAGGTCGTCCCCGGCCCGCTGTTCCAGACGCCGAAGGAGGCCGCCATCCTGGCGCTGGACAGCGACGTCGACATCGTCGGCGCATCCAGCCTCGCCGCGGGGCACAAGACGCTGATCCCCGAACTGATCGGCCACCTGCGCGATGCCGGCCGTGCCGACATCAAGGTGATCGCCGGCGGCGTCATCCCGGCGCAGGATTATCAGGCGCTGCGCGATGCGGGGGTGCAGGCGATCTTCGGTCCGGGTACGAACCTCATCAAGGCGGCCGAGGACGTGCTGCGTCTGCTCGGCCATAACATGCCACCACAGGAGGATGCCGCATGATCCGTTACGCCCTGTCCGCCGCGTTGCTGGTGGCGGCACCGGCCGGCGCGCAGACCCAGACCGCGATGAACCAGGAGGCCGGCGCCGCGTGGAAGGCCGCCGATGCGACGATGACCGCCCAGTGGCAGCGCACCTATGCGGCGATGAAGCGGCGCGACGCCGCCGACACCACGCGCGGCGGCGGGTTCGGCTATGCCGCGGCGACGCTCGCCAGCCAGCGCGCCTGGCTGGCGTTTCGCGATTCCCAGTGCACGATCGAGGGCGGGGAATATGCGGGCGGTTCGATGCAGCCGATGGTACGGGCGCAATGCCTCGCGCGATTGACGCGCGAACGGACGGCACAATTGAAGGACATGATGTGGCAGCGGGGACGATGAACACGGTGCGTAACGACTGGACCCGCGACGAGATCGCCGCGCTGTTCGACCTGCCGTTCGACGAGCTGATGTGGCAGGCACAGGGCGTCCACCGCGCGCATCATGCGCCGTCGCAGGTCCAGCTGTCGACGCTGCTGTCGATCAAGACCGGCGGTTGCCCGGAGGATTGCGGCTATTGCTCGCAGTCGGTCAGCGCCGACAGCGGCGTCAAGGCGACCAAGCTGATGGACGTCCGCGCCGTGCTGCAGGCGGCGGCGCAGGCGAAGGACAACGGCTCGACCCGCTTCTGCATGGGCGCGGCGTGGCGCAACCCCAAGGACCGCGACATGGGCGCGATTCTGGCGATGGTCGAGGGCGTGCGCGGCATGGGCATGGAAACCTGCATGACATTGGGCATGCTCGAACCGCATCAGGCGCGGCAGCTCGCCGACGCGGGCCTCGATTACTACAACCACAATATCGACACCTCGCCCGAACGCTATGGCGACGTCATCACGACGCGCAGCTTTCAGGAGCGGCTCGATACGCTCGACGCGGTACGCAGCGCCGGGATCAACGTGTGCTGCGGCGGCATCGTCGGCATGGGCGAGACGCGTGACGATCGCGTCGGCTTCGTCCATGCGCTCGCCACCCTGCCGGAGCATCCCGGCAGCGTGCCGGTCAACGCTTTGGTGCCGGTCAAGGGCACGGTGCTCGGCGACATGCTCGCCGATACGCCGCTCGCCAGGATCGACGAGATCGAATTCGTCCGCACCGTCGCCGTCGCGCGCATCACCATGCCCGAAAGCATGGTCCGCCTGTCGGCGGGGCGCGAGAGCATGTCGGAATCGACGCAGGCCCTGTGCTTCATGGCGGGCGCGAACTCGATCTTCACCGGCGACAAACTGCTGACCGCGGGCAACGCCGGCGACGACAAGGATGCAGCGCTCTTCGCGAAGCTCGGCGTCACGCCGATGGCCGCGGACTGCCGGCTGGCCGAGGCGGCGGAGTGACATGCCGACGGTGCTGCGGATCGGCGCGTTTCGTTTCTATCTTTACAGTCACGAACCCAACGAACCGCCGCACATCCACATCGATCGCGGCGATGCCACGATCAAGGTGTGGCTGACCGTCGTGGAGGTCGCGAAAAGCCGCGGCTTTCGCGCGCATGAGACCAACGACCTGCCTATCGATGGTCGAGGAGCACCGTACCGGCTTGCTGGAGGCGTGGCATGAATATTTCGGCTAGGATCACCGACGAACGCGTGCTCGACGTGCGCTTCGACGCCGCGAGCCTGATCGTCGATCTGATGGACGGTCGCAGCATCGCCGCGCCGCTCGCCTGGTATCCCCGACTGCTGCACGCCACGCCCGAACAGCGTGCGCATTGGGAAAAGGCGGGTGCCGGCTATGGCATCCACTGGCCCGACATCGACGAGGACCTGAGCACCGAAGGCCTGCTGCGCGGTGCTCCCGCCGTCACGGCCACGCGCTGACAATCGAGGAACGGACATGTTCAAGAAAATCCTGGTCGCCAATCGCGGGGAGATCGCCTGCCGCGTGTTCCGCACCGCCAAGCGCATGGGGATCAAGACCGTCGCGGTCTATTCCGATGCCGACGCCCGCGCGCCGCACGTCCTGATGGCCGACGAAGCGGTGCGGCTGGGGCCGGCGCCGGCGGCCGAGAGCTATCTCAAGGCGGAGCTGATCCTGCTCGCCGCCAGGGAAACCGGCGCGGACTGCATCCACCCCGGCTACGGCTTCCTCTCCGAGCGCGAGAGCTTCGCGCGTGCCTGCGCCGAGGCCGGCATCGCCTTCGTCGGGCCGCCGCCGAACGCGATCGCGGCGATGGGCGACAAGATCGAATCAAAGAAGCTGGCCAAGGCGGCGGGCGTCAACGTCGTCCCCGGCTTCCTCGGCGAGATCGCCGACACCGACGAGGCGGTTCGGATCGCCACCGACATCGGCTATCCGGTCATGATGAAGGCCTCGGCCGGCGGCGGCGGCAAGGGCATGCGCCTCGCGTATAGCGAGACTGACGTGCGCGAGGGGTTCGAGGCGACCAAGCGCGAAGGCCTCGCCAGCTTCGGCGACGACCGCGTCTTCATCGAGAAGTTCATCGAGAGCCCGCGCCATATCGAGATCCAGGTGCTCGGCGACCAGCACGGCAACATCCTCTACCTCAACGAGCGCGAATGTTCGGTCCAGCGCCGCCACCAGAAGGTGGTCGAGGAGGCGCCCTCCCCCTTCGTCACCCCGGCGATGCGGAAAGCGATGGGCGAACAGGCGGTCGCGCTCGCCCGCGCGGTCGGCTATTACAGCGCGGGCACTGTCGAGTTGATCGTGTCGGGCGCCGACACCACCGGTCAGGGCTTCTATTTCCTCGAGATGAACACCCGGCTGCAGGTCGAACATCCGGTGACCGAGGAGATCACCGGGCTCGATCTGGTCGAGCAGATGATCCGCGTCGCCGCCGGCGAACCGCTGGCCATCACGCAGGATCAGGTCGGCATCCACGGCTGGTCGATCGAGAATCGCGTCTATGCCGAGGACCCGTATCGCGGCTTCCTGCCCAGCATCGGCCGGCTGGTGCGCTACAATCCGCCCATGCAATCCCCCTCCCGCTTGCGGGAGGGGCCAGGGGAGGGCTTGTCCGCGGGCGATGCATCGGGTGAATCCCAGCCCCTCGCGCAAGCAGGAGGGGAACCCCGTATCCGCGTCGACGACGGCGTCGCCGAGGGTGGCGAGGTCAGCATGTTCTACGACCCGATGATCGCCAAGCTCATCACCTGGGCGCCGACGCGCGAGGCGGCGATCGATGCGCAGATCGCCGCATTGGACGCGTTCGAGATCGAGGGGCCGGGGACCAACATCGATTTCCTGTCGGCGCTGATGCAGCATCCGCGCTTCCGTTCGGGCGCGATCACCACCGGCTTCATCGCCGAGGAATATCCCGACGGTTTCCACGGCGCCCCCGCCGATGCCGACCTGACGCGTACGCTCGCCGCGATCGCCGCCTTTGCCGCGACCGCGCAGGCGGATCGCGCGCGGCGGATCGACGGCCAGCTCGGCCGCCGCCTGCCGCCGCCGAGCCGATGGGCGGTGCGGATCGACGGCAGCGATCACGAAGTGGACGTCTCCACCGACGGCATCGCCGTGGACGGCGAGGACCTCGACATCGCTTTCGAATATACGCCGGGCGACCGGATGGTGGAGGCGGAGATCGGCGAGGATCGGCATCTGTCCGTCCGTATCGCGGCGACGCGTGGCGGCTTCCGCCTGACCACGCGCGGCGCGAGCCATCAGGTGCGGGTGCTGCCCGCGCATGCCGCACCCTATGCGGCGCATCTGATCGAGAAGGTGCCGCCCGACCTGTCGCGCTTCCTGATCGCGCCGATGCCCGGCCTGCTCGTCCGGCTCGACGTCGGCGCCGGCGACGCGGTCGAGGCGGGGCAGCCGCTCGCCGTCGTCGAAGCCATGAAGATGGAGAATATCCTGCGCGCGGAGAAATCCGGCCGGGTGAAGGCCGTCTCCGCCGCGGCGGGCGACAGCCTGTCGGTCGACCAGATCATCCTCGAGATGGAATGAACCGACCGACCGGCCGCCCCCGCACGGGGGACTGGCCGGTCGGTCGACGCGCCGGTCAGACCGGATCGGCGCGCAATTCGCGGGCGGCAGCGACCATCGCCTCGATCGCCGGCGTGACCTCGGCCCAGCCGCGCGTCTTCAGCCCGCAATCGGGGTTCACCCACAATTGCGCGGGCGCGAGATGGCGGCGGGCGAGCCGGATCAGCGCGACCATCTCGTCGCGCGAGGGCACGCGCGGCGCATGGATGTCGTACACCCCCGGCCCGATCGCACTGGGGTAGCGATAGCGGGCGAAGCCCTCGAGCAGCTCCATCTGCGATCGCGCCGTCTCGATCGAAATGACGTCGGCGTCCATCGCGCCGATCGCCGGCAGGATGTCGTTGAACTCCGAATAGCACATGTGGGTGTGGATCTGCGTCGCATCGGCCACCCCGGCGGCACAGAGCCGGAAACAGGCGACCGCCCAGTCGAGATAGGCCTGCCAGTCGCGCCGCCGCAGCGGCAGCCCCTCGCGCAAGGCCGCCTCGTCGATCTGGATCGCCTGCGCGCCCGCCGCCTCGAGGTCGATCACCTCGTCGCGGATGGCGAGCGCGATCTGGCGACAGCTCGCCTCGCGCGGCTGGTCGTCGCGCACGAACGACCAGTTGAGGATCGTCACCGGCCCGGTCAGCATCCCCTTGACCGGCCGCCGGGTCTGGTCCTGCGCAAAGCGCCACCAGTCGACCGTCATCGGCCGCGGCCGCGTGACGTCGCCGAACAGGATCGGCGGGCGGACGCAGCGCGAGCCGTAGCTTTGCACCCAGCCGTTGACGGTAAAGGCGAAGCCCGACAGCTGCTCGCCGAAATATTGCACCATGTCGTTGCGCTCGAATTCGCCATGGACGAGCATGTCGAGCCCGACATCCTCCTGCCAGCGGATCGCCCGCGTCGTCTCCGCGCGCAGGAACCGG
This sequence comes from Sphingomonas sp. UBA978, assembly GCF_002292295.1. Lineage (GTDB taxonomy): Bacteria > Pseudomonadota > Alphaproteobacteria > Sphingomonadales > Sphingomonadaceae > Sphingomonas. Next base: position 25,131 of record NZ_DBBS01000002.1, on the reverse strand, counting down.
TCGTAATCAGCACCGCTGAGATGGCCGCGATTGTGTTCGGCACGAGCGTGGCGCACCGCGGCGGTCTGCGGGAACGAACCGATCGTGGTGGTCGGATAGGCGGGCAGGTCCAGCACCGCGGCCTGCGCGGCGATGCGGGTGGCGTGGCCCGAGCGGCGTTCGACCATGTCCGGCGTCACCGCGGCGAGCCGCACCGCGACATAGGGATCGTGGATACGCGCCGACACCTTGCGCGCCGCGGCCGCCGCGGTTGCGGCGGCGAGCCGGTCGGCGACGCTGTCGCGGCCGTGGTTGAGCGCGCGCTTCAGCGTGTCGAGCTCGGCGACCTTCTGTACCGCAAAGGCGAGCCATTGCGCGACCTCGTCGTCGAGCCGGGTTTCGAGCGCGAGATCGACCGGTACGTGGAGCAGCGAACAGGAGGGCGCGAGCACGATGTCGCGGGTCGCCGCGATCGGTTCCAGCCGGTCGAGCAAGGCGGCGAGGTCGGCACGCCAGACGTTGCGGCCGTCGATGACCCCCAGCGACAGCAACAGCGATTTCGGCGCCTTGGCGAGCAGCGCATCGAGCTGCTGCGGCGCACGGACCAGATCGACGTGCAGCCCCGCCACCGGCAGCGCCGCGGCGAGCCACAGATTGTCGTCGAGCGCGCCGAAATAGGTGGTCAGCATCAGCTTGACGCCGACCCGCGACAGGCGGGCGTAGGCGCGGGTCAGCGCGGTGCGCTGGCGATCGTCGAGGTCGAGCACCAGCACCGGCTCGTCGATCTGCACCCATTCCGCCCCCGCCGCGGCGAGCTGGCCGAGGATCGCGGCGTAGAGCCCCAGCACCTCGTCGAGGAAGGCGAACGGATCGACGTCGCGCCCCTTGGCGAGGCTGAGCCAGGTCACCGGCCCGAGCAACACCGGCCGCGTCTCGTAGCCCTGCGCCTTCGCCTCGCGATATTCGTCGACGATCTTGAGCGGGTTGAGCGCGAGCGTTTGTCCGGCGACCAGTTCGGGGACCATGTAATGGTAGTTGGTGTCGAACCATTTGGTCATCTCGCAAGCGGTCAGGCTGGCGTGGCCGCAGCCGTCGCCCTGATCGTCGCCGGCCGGCGCGGTCGTGCCGCGTGCCATCGCGAAATAGGTGTCGAGCCCGGCCTGTCCGTCGGCGGCGCCATAGCGTGCCGGCACCGCGCCGAGCATGACGCTGGTGTCGAGGACATGGTCGTAGAGCGAGAAATCGTTGGACGGCAGCCAGTCGGCGCCCAGCGCATGCTGGCGCGCCCAGGCGGCGGTGCGCAGGGCGGCGGCGTCGGTCAGCAGGTCCTGCTTCGACGCCTTGCCCGCCCAATATCGTTCGAGGGCGAATTTGAGTTCGCGGCGCGGGCCGATGCGTGGAAAGCCCAAGGTGGCAACAGTGACGGTCATGGTCTTCATACCCCGATGAAGGGCGAGGAAGACGGATGGTCACAGGCAGGACGCGCGAACCGGACAGGCGCCGGTCGCGTGCGTGCAAGCGGCCAGCCCGGGATCCCCGCCGGTGGACGTTATCGCGTCAAAGGCAGGTCTCCTGGCTCGCGGGTCGTCACGTCGGTCTGGCCTTCCCAGCGGCTCGCACCGCCAGTGACACTGTCGACCGCCGCTCGCCGCTTACAGTTGCGGGGGCAGCGCCGGCCTTGGACCCTGATCCTCGAAGGGGGTCCGCACCGGCTTCCCGTCTTAGCTTCGGCGCGCCTTCGCGGCCGAAGAACCTCGACGCCCTTATCATCCCGGGCTTTGGCGCATCCGTCAACGGCGATATAAAGATTTCTTTATATGACACCTGCGGGGCATGTGACGCCCCGACCATCGACCACGGCCCGGGCAATGGAACGGCATGCGGGGCGCGAGGCACTTTCCCGTCTCTTCAAACGTTTAACCGTCATTGGAGAGCATATATGTCACTCAAGACCATGGTCGATGGCGCCGGTCAGGCCATTGCCGATACGATGAAGAGCGACAGCCCCGACATCGCGGCGATGCGGGCACCCGTGCTCGCCTCGCTCGATACGGCGGAGCGGCAATGGGCCGAGCCCGCGGCGGACGATCGACCATCATGGTTCGACGAGGACAACGGCCATGTCGCCTTCAGTCCGACGCTGCCCAACGGCGCGCCGCTGACGATCGACGGCCAGACGCGGGTGTTCGTTCCGGCGGACCGCTTCGCCGATTACCTGCAGGCGATGCGCATCGCGGTGCAAACCGGCGTGTTCGACAAGGAGATCAGCGGCGGCGCGGGCGACAGTCCGAACGTCAGCGGCCTCGCCACCGTCCCGATGCCGGACGCCCGCACGGGGACGTACGAAGAGATACGGCAGGCGCAGAACGCCGATTTGGCACGGCGTCGTCAAACCGATGGCCACGCGCCGACCGCCAGCTGAGCTGAAGCCGGCGAACCGCCGGTGCGATCATGGGCGACGTATCCGCCCATGACCGCACCTGCTCATCGTTCGGTGACGTCTTCGGCTTCGAATTCGCCGAACGCCGCGCGGACCTCGTCGGCGAGGGCCTCGCCATCGATCTTCACCGAAACGACCACCCGCCCCTCGAGTGCGGCATCCCCGCGATTCTCCGGCGTCGGCGTGCCGGCCGCAGTGTCGGACCCCGCTTCCTCGACTCCGGCCGTGTTGTCGTCGCCGTCCGCCGTGACCAGGATGTCCGTCCGCTCGATCCGGAACTGCTGGACCAGCCGTTCGACCGTCATTTCGGCGTCGCGGCGGGTGTCGAACTTGGCGCTCAGGGTGGTGCTCATTGATTTCTCTCCAATCGCATCGCCCAACGCGACGGGACCGATATCGGACCCATCGCAGCGCATCGCCGCCTTCGCGCGTTGACCATCCGGACGAAAGGAGAGGTCGGATGAACACGGTCGACAGACAGAAGAGGTTGCACTTCGATGTGGTGAACGTCGGCCTGCGGGCGCAGGCGACCGCGGTCGGGCTGGTGCAGCTCTGCATCGAATTGCGCGATGCCAATGTGCTGGCGGAACCGGCGATCGCGCGGATCAAGGACGCGATCGCCGACGAGGTGTCGGTCGCCGGTCCGCGGCGGCGCGGCCAGCAGGAATATCGTCAGGAAATCCGGGATCGGCTCGACCAGCTGTTCGCTGGCGAAAAGAAGGTCGGCTCGGCCGAGGCGCTCTCGTTCGGCACACCGCCGGACGAATGAGGTCGGTACGACCGGTCACGGGTTTCGTGTCGGTTCCCTTTGTGATGGAAGGATATTTTTCCGTTTCATCGTGACCGCCCGACCCGTCGGCGCGGAACGAAGCACGACGGGCTGCCGTTCATCTTGCGGGCATGATCGCCCCGGAGAGCGGCCATGTTGAAGCGTACCAGCAACCGCGTCGTCGCCGGCGAAGAGGCGACGGCGCCCGCCGCGCCGCCCGCATGCGTCGCCGCCCGGATCGTCGCCGGCGATAGCCGGCGTGCGATCGTCGTCGCCGAGGACGAGGCCCGCGCCGAAACCATCGCGCGCCTCGCCGCGGCGTTCGCGCCGGCGACGGAGGTGATCCACCTGACCGGCAGCGATGCGCTGCCCGGCGAGGCCGCCCCGCCGAGCGCCGCCAATGTCGGCCAGCGGGTCGAGGCGTTGCGCCGCCTGCGCACCGCCACGGCCGGCGCGGCCGATCGGCCTGTCCTGCTCGTGCTGTCGGCGGAGGCCAGCGCCGTGCGCTACGCCGCCCCGACCGCGTTCGACGAAGCGCCACCGGTGTTCGCGGTCGGCGAGGCGATCGACGTCGCCGCCCTGCCCGCGCTGGCGGAGAGTATCGGCTATGTCCTCGACGATCGCGTCGACGAGCCGGGCGAGATCGCGATCCGCGGCAGCGTCGTCGACCTGTTCCCGGCGGATCGCCTGCACCCGGTGCGGATCGAATTCGCCGACGGTCGCGTCACGACGCTGCGCAGCTATGATCCGGTCACCCAGCTCGGGCTGGAGGATGTCGAACAGGTGACCATCGGTCGGGCCAGCGAGCCGCCGCTCGGCGAGGGCGTGCCGATCACCGCCCATCTGCCGGACGCCGACGTCTATCTGGATCCCCGCGCGCAGGATCGGCGGGACCGGTTCCTCGCGCTCGCCGCGGACGGATCGGGGGAACGCCGATCGCTGGCGGCGCTCGTCGACGATGCGGCATGGCAGGCCGCCGTCGCGGAGCGCCGGATCGTGCCGGGGCCGGACACGGGCGCGCCGATTCCGCGCTTCGTCGAACGGCGCGATCCGCTGCGGGCGTTCCGCCGTTTCGCCGGCGCCGCACTGGCCGAAGGGCGCATGGTCATCGCCGGCGCTGCCCGCGACCTGCGCTTCCTGTCGCCCCGCCTCGGGCTGGACGGCGTGGCGATCGGATCGCTGGCGGAGGCGGCGCGCAGCCCCGCCGGCACCGTATCGCTGCTCGTCGCACCGCTCGACCATGGCTTCGTCCTCGACGACGTCACGATCGTCGCCGCCGCCGATCTGCTCGGCAGCCGCGCGCAGCTCGACGCGAGCGATCCGCGATCCGCACAGGGGTTCGGCGAGGGCGCGGAGCTGCGGATCGGCGACCTGATCGTGCACGAGGATCACGGCATCGGCGCGGTGGTCGGGTTGGAAGCGGTCCAGCTCGACGACACCGCGTCCACCGACGCGATCGTGCTCGAATATGCCAAAAGCGCCCGCCGCCTCGTCCCCGTCACCGAAGCGGGGCGGATCTGGCGCTATGGCGCGGATGCCGATGCGGTGACCTACGACACGCTCGACGGCGGCAGCTGGGCGAAACGCCGGGCCGGGATCGATGCGGCCATCGCCGACAGTGCGCGGGCGTTGCAGGCGCTCGCCGCGGCACGCGACGCGCGCACCACCGCGCCGATCGTCCCCGACAATGCGGCGTACGAGACGTTCGCCGCGGGTTTCGCCTTCACCGAAACCGCGGATCAGATGCGCGCGATCGCGGCGGTGCGCAGCGATCTGGCCAGCGGGCGGCCGATGGATCGGCTGGTCGTCGGCGACGTCGGCTATGGCAAGACCGAGGTCGCGCTGCGCGCCGCGGCAATGGTCGCGCTGGCCGGTCGCCAGGTCGCCGTCGTCGCGCCGACGACGGTGCTGGTCCGCCAGCATCTCGCGACCTTCCGCAAGCGGTTCGAAGCGACCGGCCTGACGGTTGCCGGCCTGTCGCGCCTGTCCACCGCCGCCGAGCGCAAGCGCGTCCGGACGGGCCTTGCCGACGGGTCGATCGACGTCGTGATCGGCACCGGCAGCGTCGGCGGCAAGAGCGTGACGTTCGCCGATCTGGCACTGGTCGTGATCGACGAGGAACAGCGTTTCGGTGCCAAGGCGAAGGCCGGCCTGCGCGCCATGGGCGCCGGCCACGTCCTGACGCTGAGCGCCACGCCGATCCCGCGCACCCTGCAATCCGCGATGGTCGGGCTGCAGGCCCTGTCGATCATCGCGACCCCGCCCGCACGGCGCCAGCCGATCCGCACCATCGTGCAGGGCTTCGACGACGAGACGGTCCGCCGGGCGCTCCGACGCGAGCGGGCGCGCGGCGGGCAGAGCTTCGTCGTCGTCCCGCGGATCGAGGATATCGCACCGCTGGCCAAGCGGCTGGCGCGCCTCGTCCCCGAACTCGGCGTCGTCGTCGCGCATGGCCGGATGGACGCCGGCGACCTCGACGATGCGATGACCGCCTTTGCCGCGGGTGACGGCGATATCCTGCTGGCGACGAACATCATCGAGGCGGGGCTGGACGTGCCGCGCGCCAATACGATGATCGTCCATTACGCCGACCGCTTCGGCCTGTCGCAGCTGCACCAGCTGCGCGGGCGGGTCGGCCGCGGCGGGCGGCGCGGCCAGATCCTGCTGCTGACCGCGGGCGAAGCGACGATCGCGGAGGCGACGCTGAAGCGCCTGCGCGCGCTGCAGGCGTTCGACCAGCTCGGCGCCGGCTTCGCGATCAGCGCCCGCGATCTCGACATGCGGGGCGCGGGCGACCTCGTCGGCGAGGAGCAGGCCGGCCATATGAAGCTGATCGGCGTCGATCTCTACCAGTATCTACTCGGTCAGGCGCTCAAGGCGGCGCGCGGCGAGGATGTCGAGCGCGTGCACCCGGTCCTCAACCTCGGTCTGGCGGGGGCGATACCGGAAGAGTGGATCCCCGAGGCCGATGTCCGCCTGACGCTCTACGGCCAGCTCGCGCACCTCGGCGACGTGGCGGCGCTGGAGGCGTTCGCCGCCGAGCTCGAGGATCGCTTCGGCAGCCTGCCGGCCGCCACCGTCCGCCTGCTGGAGATGACGCGGATCGTGATCCTCGCGATGGACGCGGGCGTCCGTCAGATCGACGCGGGTCCGGGCGCGCTGGCGTTCACGCTGGGCGACCCGAAGGCGCATTTGCCCGCCCCGTTCGAGGCGTCGAAACGGCGGTGGCTCGTGCGCGAGCGGATCGCCGACCCGCTGCGCCGCAGCGAGCGGGTCAGGGAATTGCTGGGCGAGATGCCGATGGAGCGCCCCGCCTAATCGGGCAACGCATAGACCATCAGCGCATCGCCCGCCCGGGTCTTGAGTTGCTTGTGCCCGGTCGCCCCGATCGCAACATATTGCCGGCCGCGGTGCATGTAGGTCATCGCCGATGCCTGCCCGCCCGCCGGCAGGCGCGCCGACCAGAGCAGCCGGCCGCTCGCCGTTTCGAACGCGCGCAGATAGTCGTCCTGCGCGGCGGCGATGAAGGTCAGCCCCGATGCGGTCGTCACCGCACCGCCCAGATTGGGCGTGCCGAGCGGGATGCGCAGCCGCATCGGAATGCCGAGCGGCCCGGCGTCATAGCCCGTCCCGAACGGCTGGCTCCACGCCAGCCCGCCCGTCGCCAGATCGGTCGCCGACAGGAATCCCCAGGGCGGCGTGTTGCACGGCACGCCGAGGATCGACAGCCAGATCGGCCGGTCGACGCCCCAGGGCGCGCCCTTCTGCGGCGCCACCGCCTGGTCTGGGCGGCGGCCGCCATCGCCGATCGCCGGGTCCGCCACCCTGTCGCGCGGGATCAGGCGGACCTGATTGGCGAGGCGGCTGTGGTTGGTGACGACCAGCCCGCGCGCCGGATCGATCGCCAGCCCGCCCCAGTTCAGCCCGCCGATCGTACCGGGATACAGCAATGTCCCCAGCCCCTTGTCGGTCGGCGGCGTGTACATCCCCGCATAGCGCATCCGGTGGAACTGGATCCGGCACAAAGCGGCGTCGATCGGCGTCAGACCGAAGGCATGGCGCGCATCGATCCGTTCCGGATCGCGGCCCGGCAGGCCGGCGAAATTGGGGTAGAAGACCGATTGCGGCTGCGTCGGCGACAGTGTCTCGCCCCGCACGCCGCCCTGCGGCACCGGGCGACGGACGACCGGACGCAGCGGCCGGCCGGTGGCGGCGTCGAGGACGAACAGCGACCCGGTCTTGGTCCCCTGAATGACGACGCGGCGGCGCGCGCCGGCGATCGTCATGTCGGTGATGACCGGCTGCGCGCCGAGGTCGTAGTCGAACCGGTCGCGCTCGACGGTGCGGAACACCCAGCGCGTCGCGCCGGTGGCCCGTTCCACCGCGACGACGGCGGAACTGTAGCGGTCGTCCGCCGCCTCGCGATTGCCGCCGAAATGGTCGTTGCCGGCATTGCCCGTCGCCAGGAACACCAGCCCCATGGCGTCGTCGGCGGAGATCACGTTCCAGACGTTGGGCGTCCCCAGCGGCCAGATCTCGCCGGGCGCCAGCGGGGCCTGCGGCCGGTCGATCCGCTTGGCGTCCCATGCCCAGCGCAGCGCGCCGCTGGTCGCGTCATAGGCGCGGACCACGCCCGAGGGCGCGTCGCGCCGCTGGTTGTCGCTGACCTGCTGGCCGACCAGCACCAGATCGCCGACCACCGCCGGCCCCGAATTGCTGGAGGCATGGCCGGGTTCGCGCAGGCCCATGCCCGCGGTCAGGTCGACCGTGCCGCCGGTACCGAAGCCCGGACACGGGGTGCCGCGGCGCGCATCGAGCGCGATCAGCCGCCCGTCCGCCGCCGCGACGAAGACCCGCGTGGCGCACACCGCGTCGCCACCGGCCGCGGCGGCATGATAGCCGACCGCGCGACAGGCGGCGCTGAACATCGATTCCATCGCGCGCGGCGCGACCCTGGGATCGTAGCGCCAGCGTTCCGCCCCCGTCCCCGGATCGAGCGCGAAGACCATGTTGCCCGGCGAACACAGGAACAGCGTATCGCCGACCTTCAGCGGCGTGTTCTGCGCGGCATAGGAGACGCGATCGTTGGGCGCGGCATCGCCGGTGTGAAACTGCCACGCCGGGCGCAATGCCGACACGTTGGCGGGCGTGATCTGCGCCGCGGGGGAATAACGCTCGCCGCTGTTGGTGCCGCCGAACGCCGCCCAGTCGGTATCCGCCGGGAAGGGCTGTGGCGCACCCGGCCGCCCCGCCGGCGAGACGGGCCGCTCCCAGGCGAGCGCGACGCTGCCCGCCACCGCGACCAGCGCGACCCCGGCCGTCGCGAGCGCCGTCCGCCGTCGCCGCGCCGTCGCGCCCGCGCTGCCGAGCAGCCAGACCAGCAGCGCCGCCGCGAACAGGGCGCCGATCGCACCGACCCGCGCAGCCAGGTCGATCGCCCAGACCGGTTGCCAGCCCTTGCCGGCGATCTCGGCCACCGCCCAGACGATGCTGAGCAGCAGTGCCGCCCCCGTCAGCAGCAGGCCGCCGACCGGCCGCCCCCGCCACGTCAGTACGGTGCCGCCGATCAGCGATACGCCGGCGACCGCGTAATAAGGCGTCCCTCCCAGCGCCAGCAGCCACAGCCCGAGCGCGAGCATCGCCGCACCCAGCAGGCCCGCCGCCGCCTGCACGCCGAGCAGCAGCGTCCGCGGCACCCGGCTCATGCCGCCACCGCGTCGGGCAGGCCGGTCAGCGTCGAGATGCGCCCCAGCCCCCCGCGATGGTCGGCGAGCCAGGCTTCCGCCGTCGCACGGCCCAGCGCGCGCAGCTCCTCGATCTGCGACCAGCGCGTGTCGATCTTGCTCGCCGCGCCGCGCTGCGCCAGTTCGGGCGGCGCGCCCATCAGGTGCAGGTTGGTCGCGGCGAGCGCCTGCATCTTCGGCGACGCGGACTGCGCCTCGCGTGCGATCGCCTGCACCTCGGTCAGCGCCTTGAGGTCGCGGAGCAGGCAGGCGTTGAAGCCGATATCGCTCATCCGCGCCATCGTGCCGGTCAGCGACGACGACACGTCCGCGTTGGTGAACGGCGTGATCTGCACGATCAGCATGTCGGTGGCCCGGGCATCGCCGAAGATGAGCGGTTCGAGCGCGGGGTTGGCGGAAAAGCCGCCGTCCCAATAATCCTCGCCGTCGATATGCACCGCGGCGAACAGATCGGGCAGGCAGGCGGACGCCATCAGCGCATCGAGCGTGATCTCGTCGTTCGCGAACAGGCGCGCGGTGCCGTTGGCCACGCGCGTCGCGGCGATGTGCAGCGGCAGCGCGTCCGGGCGGGTGATCGCGGTCAGGTCGATCGTCTGGTCGACGATCCGGCGCAGCGCGCGCATGTCGCGGATATGCGGCGCGAACGGCGCGATATAGCGGCCGAGCAGCTTCGTCACTTCCAGCGAGCGGCGGAACAACGGCTCGAACAGCGGCCCGGCCCACAGGTCGAGGTCGAACGCCTGCAACGGCGACCCGCCCGACACCGCGCGCCACAATCGCTCCAGCCCGGCCCGCGCGCCCTCACGGCCGCCGCATGCCAGCCCCGCGACCAGCGCCGTGCCGTTCAGCGCCCCCGCGCTGGCGCCGCTGACCGCGACGATCTCCACATCCTCGTCGAGCAGCCGTTCGAGCACGCCCCAGCCATAGGCGCCGTGCGCACCCCCGCCCTGCAGGGCAAGCGCAAGCCTCGGGCGGGCGGTGGTGGCATCGGTCATGGCAGGCGGTCCCTCTGTCGTGGTCCTCTCCGGACAGACGGGTCTCATGCGAAGGATGCGCCCGCTGCGGCCCTAACGGCCCGATGCGCTTTTGGATGCGGGGGTCACAAATCGTTACAGACGGCCGGCCGTGGACGGTGCCACGGCCGGCGCCGCGGGGCTCAGCGCGGCTTGACGAACCGCAGCGTGAAGCGGTCGCTCTCGCCGATCGCGGCATATTTGGCGCGATCCACATCCTTCAGGCGATAGGTCGGCGGCAGCGTCCACACGCCCTCGGGATGGTCGTGCGTGTCCCTGGCATTGGCGTTGATCCGCGATTCCCCGGCGAGCGTGAAGCCCGCGTCCTTCGCCAGCCGGACGACGGTCGACCGCTTGATATAGCCGCTCGTCTTCTCGCGTGCCGTGTCCATGTCCTCGGGCAGGCGATGGTCGACGACGCCCAGCACGCCGCCCGGCTTCAGCGCCGCATAGAATGCCTTGAACACGCGGCCCGCTGCGGCGGGATCGTCCTGCATCAGCAGATTGTGGACGTTGCGGAACGTCAGCACCACGTCGGCGCTGCCCGCGGGAAGCGAGGATGCGCCCGTCGCGAAGTCGATCGTCGCGACCTGCGTCGTGCCATAGGTCGCGGCCTTGCCGGCCAATTGGGTGCGGGTGCGTTCGGCCTGCGGCGTCGGCACCAGCGCGACATAGCGCCCGCGGCCGTTCGTCAGCGGCGCGAGGATCTCGGTATACCAGCCCCCGGCCGGCAGGAATTCGATGATCGTCTGCGTCGGCGTCACGCCGAAGAAGGCGAGCGTCTCCGCCGGGTGGCGATAGCGATCACGCTCCCGGTTCGCCGGCGTCCGCGTCGGCGCTGCGACCGCGGCGGCGATCTGTTTGGACGGGGCGACGGACTGCGCGACCGCTCCGGCGGCGCCGAACGTGGCAAGACAGGCAAAGGTAGCGATCAAGCGATTCATATCGTTACGGTCCTACAGGCATCCCGGCACGACCATGCCCCGCGCGAACAACTTCTACAATGACACCAACGCCCCTAACCCAACCCCCGCGTCGCCATCCGCGCGGTATTGGCAGCAGGCACGCCGGTTGCCGCGCCCTCCGGACGCTGCGCCCGGCTCAGCAGCAGCGCGGTCGTCTGCTGGCGCGGGAGCGCGGGCGACACCAGGAAACCCTGCCCGAGGATGCAGCCCGCGGCGGCGAGCAGGCCGGCCTGTTCCTCGGACTCGATGCCCTCCGCGACGATGCGGATGTTCATCCGCTCCGCGATCCGGATCAGCCCTTCGACGATCGTCATGCTGACGCTGTCCACCGCGAGGTGATCGACGAAGGTCTTGTCGATCTTGATGATGTCGACCGGCACGGTGAGCAGGTGCGTCAGCGAGGCGAAGCCGGTGCCGAAATCGTCCAGCGCCACCTTGATGCCCTTGCCGCGCAGCGACTGGATCGCCGCCTGGATCAGCTGGTCGCCATCGCCCATGTAGACGGTTTCCGTCACCTCGAGGATGACATGCTCCAGCGGCACGCCAACCTGGGCGAAGGCATCGGTCAGGACGCGGTCGACCGACCCGCCGCTCAGGTCGGCGGAGGAGACGTTGATGCCGACATGCTGGATGGGGATGCCCATATCCAGCCAGCCGCGGATATCCGCCGCGACCATCTGCATCATCCGCGCGGTGATCGCGGTGGCGACATACACGTCGCTCATCGCTTCGTGGAACGCGGAGGCTGCGACGATCCCGTCGCCGATGCGCATGCGGCACAGCGCCTCGAGCCCGACGATCTCGCGCGTGTCGAGGCGGAAGATCGGCTGATAGAAGGCCTCGATCCGGTCCTCGCGCAGCGCCGCCCCCACGTCGCGGATGGCGCTCAGCCGCTGCGTCATCGACGAGCCCAGGCCCGGCCAGTAGCGGACGAACCCGCCCCGCCCGGTTTCCTTGGCATGGTAGAGCGCGAAATCGGCATTCTGCCGGACGCGATCCACCGACGGCGCATCGTGCGACTGGACGGCACCACCGATGGTCGCGCGCGGCACGATGATCTGCCCGCCGCAATCGACCGGAGACATCAGCGCCTGCAGGATCTTCCCGGCCGCCCCCTCCAGATCGCGCAGCGCGTCAGGCGACTGGACGACGACGGCCAGCTCGTCGCCGCCGATGCGGAACGCGCGGTCGGGGAAGGCCGCTTTCTCGACGCAGCGGCTGGCCGCCCGCAACAGGCCGTCGCCGGCGGCATGGCCGAACGTGTCGTTGACCACCTTCAGATTGTCGAGGTCGAGCGCGAACAGCGCCCAGCCGCCGACCTGCCGGCAGTCGAGATCGAGCAAGGCGGCATTGAAGGCCGCGCGGTTCGGCAGTCCGGTCAGCGCATCCGTGAACGCGCGCCGTTCGTGCTCGACCAGGCGATGATGCCGGTCGATCGCGATCAGGCAGAGATGCACGCAATTCTGCACGACCTCGCGCTCCGCCTCCGTCGGCATCGTCGGTTCGCGATGGTAGATCGCAAAGGTCGCGACCGTGGTGCCGGCGGCGTTGATGATCGGGCTGGACCAGCAGGCCCTGAGGCCGTGCGACAGCGCGATGTGGCGATACTGTTCCCAGCGTGGATCGGTGGCGATATCTTCCACCGCCACCTCCGTCCCGAAATAGGCGGTGCTGCCGCAGGAACCGGAGGACGGGCCGATGAGCGTGCCGTCCAGCGCCGCGGAATAGGCGTTCGGCAGGCTGGGCCCCGCCAGCGGATGCAGCCGGCCTTCGTCGTCGACGAGCAGGACGGAGCAGATTACGTCCGGCAGCAGCGCCTCGACCTCGACACACAGTTGCGTGCAGGTCGAGGCGAGCCGGTCGCCTTTGGCGATCGACCCTAGGATCGCGTTCTGCAACCTGAGCAGCGAGCCGCCCAGCCCCCTATGCTGCTCCAGTGCGTCGCCATGTGAGCCCTCATCCATGGCCAAGCATGACCCGGCGGATGTTTACCGTTCATTAAGACGGGTCGCTCACCCGAGTTTATTGCCTAAGTATTCAAACCGAAATGAGAAAATCAAGCCATAATGACCCGTCCTTTTCGGATTATACGATCCTGTCGCTCAATATTGAAGCGGGCGATCAGCTTGCGCTCACGTCCCCAACACTGATTCTGTCTTGCCGAAAGGCATGATTTTCTGGCAATATTGTCAGGCGTCACCAGTCCGTCGGCACCGTCCTCGACCGATAGACCTTCACCGGCCACGATTCGCGCGGCGACGCGGCGCTCGGGGCCTGCACCGCCACCAGTGCGGCCGCCGTCACCGCGCCGGCTCTGCGGGCGATGGCCCGGGCAGCGGGGCTTCGGCCTCGACGTCGTGGAGCAGCGCCAGCCGCTGATGGATGATCCGCGCCATGTTGGTCGCCGACCGGTCGGCCATCCCCTGTTCGAACAAGGCACGCCTGCGATGCATGTTGCGCAGAGTCGGCACAGGCGCCTCCCGTCTCGAGCGGGAGCACAAAGCGGTCTCTCAGCCGTCGCGGTGCGGCGGTAGCGCCCTGTTATCAGATTTCCATCGGGCGACCTAATCGCATGTCCCGACGACCGCACGTCGACCGGACGATGCGGCCGGCACAGCCGGGCACACGCGCCGCCATCCGCCCACGCGTTACCGGCGATCCCGACGGTGCGGATCGCCTTTCGGCTGTTTCTCGCTGGATGCATGGAAAAACTGGAGCGGGCGAAGGGATTCGAACCCTCGACCCCAACCTTGGCAAGGTTGTGCTCTACCCCTGAGCTACGCCCGCTCTGGCGCCTGTCCGACCGGCTGGTCGGTGGGTGAGGGGCGCTATTAGCCGCGTGTTTTGAGGGGTGCAACCCCTATCTCGAAATACAGCAACACGATTCAGGCTTGGCGACTCGATATATAGAACATTACAAGAACATAGATGGCCGACTCGTCCGCCCTGATCGCCCGCCTGCGGCGCATTGCCGCCGGCACGGGCGCTGCGCAAGCCATGGCCGCGCCGGTCGACGCCTGGCTGGCGCAGGGGCTGGGACGGGCGCAACTGCATGATATCTATGCGATCGATGGCGAGGACGGGCCGAGCGGCGCCGGCTTCGGCATCGCCGCCGCACTCGCCGCCGGCGCGCTGCCGCTGCTGTGGCTGCGCACCGAGGCGTGCGAGCGCAGCCAGGGCCGGCTGCATGCGACCGGCCTGATCGAACTGGGGCTGTCCGCCGATTCGCTGGTGCTGGGCGTCGTCGCGGACGAGGCGGCGCTGCTGCGCGCGGCGGCGGATGCGGCGCGCTGTGCCGGCCTCGGCACCGTGCTGGTCGAGAGCGTCGGACGCGCGCCGGGATTCGACCTCACCGCGACGCGGCGGCTGATGCTGGCGGCCGAATCGTCGGGCGTTACCATCCTGTCGCTACGCATCGGCGCCGCACCGACGCCGAGCGCCGCGGCGACCCGCTGGGGCGTGGCGGCGGTGCCGTCGACCGCGCTGGATCAGGGCGGGGGAGAGGGCGCGCCCGGCCTCCCCGCGTTCGACGTCGAATGTCTGCGCCGGCGCGGAGGCCCCGCGGGGCAGCGCTGGCGCGTGGAATGGGATCGTGATGCCAAGAGTTTCCGTGGAGCGCCGCTATCTGGCGCTGGTCTTTCCGTGGCTCCCGATCGAGCGGCTGCGCGCCACCCGGCCGCATCTGTTCGTGCGGCAGGGTGAGACGCCGATCGCCTTTACCGAGACGGTCGGTCAGGCGGTGCGGCTGACCGCGACCGACCTGACCGCGGCGCGCGCCGGGCTGGAGCCGGGGCTCAGCCTCGCCGATGCGCGCGCGCGGGTGCCGGAGCTGGAGGTGTTCCCCGCCGATCCGCACGCCGACATGGACTGGCTGGAGCGGCTGGCGGACGGTTGCGCGCGCTACAGCCCGACGGTGGCGCTGATGCCGCCCGATGCCCTGGTGCTCGATATCGCCGGCTGCGCGCATGCTTTCGACGGCGAACGGCCGCTGGCGGCAGATGTCGAGGCGCGGATGGCGCGGCGCGGCATCCTGGCGCGCCACGCGTTCGGCGACACGCCGGAGATCGCGCGGGCGCTCGCCCGCTATGCCGGTGCGCCCGCGCCGGACGAGAAGGGCGCGGTGAAGCGGCTGCCGGTGGCGGCGCTCGACCTCGACCGAGATGCGACAGTGGCGCTGACCCGCGCCGGGCTGAAGACGGTCGGCGATGTGATGGCGCGTCCGCTGGCGGGGATCGCCGCGCGCTTCGGCGAAGAGGCGGCGACGATGGTGCGGCGGCTCGCCGGCGACCACAGAGCACCGGTGAAGGCGCGCGTCCGGATCGCCCCGATCGCGGTCGAGCGCCGCTTCGCCGAACCGATCGCGCGCACCGATTATGCGCTGGAGGTGCTGGAGGAACTGGCAGAGGCGGCGGCGACGACGCTGACCGAACGCCACCAGGGCGGGCGGCGGTGGGAGGCGCGACTGTTCCGCGCCGATGGCCACGTCCAGTCGCTGCGCGTCGAGACGGGCCAGCCGACGCGCGACGTCGCGCTGCTGATGCGCCTGTTCGCGGAGCGGATCGACAGCCTCGCCGATCCGCTCGACCCCGGCTTCGGCTACGATCTGGTGCGGCTCGACGTCGCGCTGGCCGAGCGGCTCGACGCGGCGCAATTGCGGCTGGAGGGCGGCGCCTCGCGAGAGGGGGAAGTGGCGCAGCTGGTCGACCAGCTCTCGACCCGGCTCGGGCGCAGCCGGGTGCGCCGCTTCGGGGCGCGCGACAGCCACATCCCCGAACAGGCCGAACTGATGCTGCCCGCCACCGCCGACGCGCCGGCCGCCGCCTGGCCGGAGACGGAGGCGGGCGAGCCGCCGCTGCGCCCGATCTATCTGTTCGACCCGCCACAGCCGATCGAGAGCGTCATGGCCGAGGTGCCGGACGGCCCCCCGCACCGCTTCCGCTGGCGCCGCCGCGTCCACGAGATCGCCCGTTCGGAAGGACCGGAGCGGATCGCCGGCGAATGGTGGCGACGGCACGATGCGACGATCCCGACCCGCGATTACTATCGCGTCGAGGATCGCCGCGGCCGCCGCTTCTGGATCTTCCGCCACGGCCTGCACGACGAACGCGAGCATCCGCGCTGGTATCTGCACGGGCTGTTCGCGTGACGCCCCGCCCCGCGTCATGACCGCGTTCGCCGAACTGGTCGCCGCAACCAATTTCTCGTTCCTGCACGGGGCGAGTCATGGCGAGGACATGATCGGTCAGGCGGTGGCACTGGGCCATGCGGGAATCGGCATCGCCGACCGCAATACCGTCGCCGGGGTGGTGCGCGTCCACAAGGCGTTGCGCGAGATCCGCGAGCGCGCGATCACGGGCGGCTTCCGCGACATCGATTTCAAGCTGGTGGTCGGCGCGCGGCTGGTCTTCGCCGACGGCACGCCGGACATCGTCGCCTATCCGGCCACACGGCATGGCTGGGGCCGGCTGACCCGCCTGCTTACCACCGGCAATCTGCGGGCGCAGAAGGGCGATTGCATCTTGGGGCTGGGCGACCTGTTGCGGCATAGCGACGACCTGCTGCTGATCGTGCTGCCCGTGTCGAGCGCTCGGCCGGCGACTCCGCGGCCGGAGGCGATGCTGCCGCCACGCCGCGACGACCCGAGCCTCGGCGAGACGCTGCGCCGGCTCGCCCATGCCGCGCCGGACCGGCTGTGGCTGGGCCTCACCATGCCGCGCGCCGGCCGGGATCGACGGCAGTTGCGCCGCCATGCGCAGATCGCCCGGAGCGTCGGCGTGCCGCTACTCGCGACCTGCGATGCGATGTTCGCAACTGCCGATGCCCGGCCGCTCCACGACGTGCTGACCTGCATCCGGCATGGTACGACGATCGCGTCGGCCGGGCAGCTGCTCGCCGCCAATGCGGAACGGCACCTCAAGCCCGGCGAGGAGATGGCCCGCCTGTTCGCCGATGCGCCGCAGGCGGTGGCGGAAAGCCTGACGATACTCGATCGCATCGATTTCACGCTGACGCAGCTTGCCTATGAATATCCCCACGAACCGGTGCCGGATGGCTGGGATGCGCAGGGCTGGCTGGAGCATATCGCCTATGCCGCGGCGCATCGGCGCTTTCCGGGCGGCCTCCCCGCCCGGTTGCAGGCCCTGCTCGACGAGGAACTGCCGCTGATACGGGACCGGCAATATGCCTATTATTTCCTGACGGTTCACGACATCGTCCGCTTCGCGCGCGAGGAATGCGATCCGCCGATCCTGTGCCAGGGCCGCGGATCGGCGGCGAATTCGGCGGTCTGCTGGTTGCTCGGCGTCACCTCGGTCGATCCGATGCGCTACGATCTGCTCTTTTCGCGCTTCGTCTCGGCCGAACGCGACGAGCCCCCCGATATCGACGTCGATTTCGAGCACGAGCGGCGCGAGGAGGTGATGCAATATATCTACCGCCGCTACGGCCGCCATCGCGCGGCGATCGCGGCGACCGTGATCCATTACCGCCCGCGCAGCGCGGTGCGCGAAGCCGGCAAGGCGCTGGGCCTGACCGAGGACGTGACGCAGCGGCTGACCAGCACCGTCTGGGGCAGCTTCGCCGACCGGTTCGAGGCGAAACATCTCGGCCAGACCGGCTTCGACATCGACAATCCCGAGATCGCGCGGCTGCGCGCCATCGTCGACAGCCTCATCAAATTCCCCCGCCATCTATCGCAGCATGTCGGCGGCTATGTGCTGACGCAGGGGCGGCTGGACGAGACGGTGCCGATCCATCACGGCGCGATGGCGGACCGCACCTTCATCGAATGGGACAAGGACGACATCGACGAACTGAAGATCATGAAGGTCGATATCCTCGCGCTCGGCATGCTGACCTGCATCCGCAAGGCATTCGACCTGATGCACGACCATGGCCTGGGCACGCACCAGCTCGAAACGATCGCCGTCGACGAACATCCCGATGTCTACGACATGCTCTGCAAGGGCGACAGTATCGGCGTGTTCCAGGTCGAAAGCCGGGCGCAGATCAACATGCTGCCTCGCCTCAAGCCCCGCAAATTGTACGATCTGGTCGTGCAGGTCGCGATCGTGCGGCCGGGGCCGATCGAGGGCGACATGGTCCACCCGTATCTCCGTCGCCGGGCCGGCAAGGAGATACCGGAATTCCCCTCCCCCGACCCCGCCTTCGGTCCACCCGACGAATTGCGCACGCTGCTCAGGGAAACCTATGGCGTGCCGCTGTTCCAGGAACAGGCGATGAAGCTCGCCATCGTCGCGGCGGGGTTCACACCGGGCGAGGCGAACCAGCTGCGGCGCGCGATGGCGACGTTCCGCAAGGTCGGCGGCATGGACAATTTCGAGGAGAAGCTGATCGGCGGCATGGTCCGCCGCGGCTACAGCCGCGACTTCGCGGAGCGCTGCTACAAGCAGATCGAGGGATTCGGCAGCTATGGCTTTCCCGAAAGCCACGCGCTGTCGTTCGCGCGGCTGGTCTATGTGTCGTCGTGGATCAAATGCTTCCACCCCGCGGTGTTCGGCTGCGCGATCCTCAATTCGCAGCCGATGGGCTTCTACGCGCCCGCGCAGCTGGTGCAAGATGCGCGCGCACATGGCGTCGTGGTGCGGCCGATCGACGTCAACGCCAGCCAGTGGGACAATGTGCTGGAGCGACTGGACGACGGCAGCCTCGCGATCCGGCTCGGCTTCCGCCAGGTCGACGGCTTTCGGCAGGGCTGGGCCGAGGCGCTGGTCGCAGCGCGCGGCGACGTACCGTTCGCGGGGGTGGAGGCGCTCGCGGCGCGGGCGGGACTGCCGACGCGCGGGCTCAACCTGCTCGCCGATGCCGACGCGTTCGGCTCGATCGCGATGGAACGGCGCGATGCGCTGTGGGCGGTGCGGCGCACGCCGCCGAAACAGCTCGCGCTGTTCGCCGCGGCGGAGGCGCCGGAGCTGGGCGAGGAAACAGACGCGCGGCTGCCGGCGATGCCGGCGAGTGAACAGGTCGCGGCGGATTACCAGACGACGCGATTGTCGCTGAAGGACCATCCGATGCGCTTCCTGCGCCCGGTCTTCGCCGCGGAGGGCATCATGTCGAGCGCGCAGGCGGCGCGCGCGAAGGACGGGCGGCGGGCGCGGATCGCCGGCGTGGTGCTGGTCCGGCAGCGGCCGGGCAAAGGCAATGCGATCTTCGTCACGATCGAGGACGAAACCGGCATCACCAACGCGCTGATGTGGGCGCGCGATTTCGAGGCGAACCGGCGCGCGGTGATGGCGGCGCGGCTGCTGGTACTGGAGGGCGTGATCCAGCGCAGCGAAGAGGGCGTCATCCACCTGATGACGGTGAAGGCGTACGACCGCAGCGCGGAACTCGGCCGGCTATCGTCCGACTATAACGCCGAAACCCCGCTGCTGCCGGTCGACGAGGTGATCCGCCCCAAACCGATCATGAGCCGCGACCCCCGCGGCGGCCATCCGCGCGACGTCCGCGTGCTGCCGCCGTCGCGGGATTTCCACTGAGGGCGCGCAGGCGCAGGATTGACGGCGACCGAGCGCAGCGAAGACCCGCGCTTGCCCCCGATTATCCGCTGTTGCGCAGCGCGGTCGCGACGGCGTTGATCGACAGCAGGATGCCTTCGCCGATGCGGGGATCGTCCTCGCCGGCGCGGTGGCGCTTCATCAGTTCGATCTGGAGCAGGTTGAGCGGCTCGATATAGGGCAGGCGCAGGCGGATCGACGCGTCGAGCGCGGGATGCTTGTCGAGCAGGCGGGTCTGGCCCGTCACCTCCAGCAGCCCGTCGTGCGTCTGGTGCCAGGCGTCGCGGATGCGGGTGAAGATCGTGGTGCGCAGCCCCTCGTCCTCGACCAGTTCGGCATAATGACCGGCGATGTCGATGTCCGACTTCGCCAGCACCATCTCCATATTGGCGAGGCTGGAGGCGAACAGCGGCCAGCCCTGCGCCATCTCCTTCAGCAGGCCGCGGTCCTCGAACCCCGCCAGCGCCTGGCCGACGCCATACCAGCCGGGCAGCATCACCCGCGCCTGCGCCCAGCTGAACACCCAGGGGATGGCACGCAGATCCTCGATCGCGTCGCTCTTCTTGCGGCTGGCGGGGCGGCTGCCAATCTTCAGGCCCGCGATCTCGCTGATCGGCGTCATCTGGCGGAAGAAGGTGCGGAACCCGTCGGTCCCGTAGACGAGGTCGCGATAGGCGTGGAAGGCGGTGTCGGACAGCGTGTCCATCGCGCCCGCGAACTGGTCGTTCTCGGCATTGGACAGCCGTTCCGGCTCGAGGCTGGCGAGCAGGGTGGCGGACGCGATCGCCTCCAGATTGGTCATCGCGCTGTCGCGGGTGCCGTATTTGGCGGCGATCACCTCGCCCTGTTCGGTGATGCGGATGCGGCCCTGCACGGTGCCGGCGGGCTGCGCACGGATCGCGGCAAAGGCGCTGCCGCCGCCGCGCCCGACCGCACCGCCGCGCCCGTGGAACAGCTGCATGCCGACGCCCGCCGCCTCGAACACCGGCTTCAAGGCGGTCGACGCCTTGGACAATTGCCAGGTCGAGGTGAGGTAACCGCCGTCCTTGTTGCTGTCCGAATAGCCGATCATCACCTCCTGATGCCCGCGCTTCGCGGCGATCGCGGCGATCTCGGGCAGGCCGAACCAGGCGGTCATGATACCCGGCGCGGCCTCGAGATCGCCGACCGTCTCGAACAGGGGCACCGCCATGATCGCGGCGCTCGGCGCGTCACCCGGCCGGTAGAGCCCGACCTCCTTCAGCAGCAGGTTGATCTCGAGCAGGTCGGACACCGACTGCGCCATCGAGACGATATAGTTGGTGATGCACGCCGGCCCGTATTTCGCATGCGCCTCGGCGGCGGCGAGCACGATCTTCAGCTCGGAATCGGTTTCCTCCGAATAGGTGGTGAAGCGGCTGGCGAGCGGGCGGGCATGCGCGAGTTCGCGGCGGAGCAAAGCGACGCGCGCGTCCTCGTCGAGCGACAGATAATCCGCCTCGACACCGGCGGTCTTGAGCAGCTCGGCGACGACGCGCTCGTGGACCGCGCTGTTCTGGCGCAGGTCGAGCGTCGCGAGGTGGAAGCCGAACGTCTCGACCGCGCGAATCAGCCGGCCGAGCGCGCCGCCGGTCCCCAGCGCCCCAGTGCCGGAATCCTTCGGGGAGAGGCCATGCGCGATCGCAACGAGGTCGGCGCGGAACGCCTGCGGATCGGCATAGGGTTCGCCCGTCAGGTGACCGGGCCGCGGCGCTGCCTTGCCGGTCAGCGCCTGATGCGTCGCGGCGAGGCGCGCATAGATGCCCGACAGCGCGCGGCGATACGGCTCGTCGCGGCGGCTTTCGGCGGTATCGCCGCTCGCGTCCGCCAGCCCCTCGACCGCGGCATCGACGGGGACGTGCTGCGTCGAGATCGACAATTCCGCGCCCAGCGCATGGACCGCATCGAGATAGAAGCCGAGCACCGCCTCGCAGGCGCGACCCAAAGCGGTGCGCAGTGAATCGGCGGTGACGAAGGGATTGCCGTCGCGGTCGCCGCCGATCCAGCTCCCCGGCCTGACGAAGCTCGGCACGCGTTCGCCGAACGCGCGGTCCCAGCGCTGGTAGAGCGCGGGCAGCGCCGGCAGGAACACCTCGCGCATGTAGCTCAGCGCGGTTTCGACCTCGTCGGTGACGTAGAGCCGGTCGCGACGCAGCACCCGCGTCTGCCACAGCAAGGCGATCTGGCGGGTGATCGCATCCTCGACGCGGTCGCCGTCGGGGGTTTCCTCGCGCCCGGCATCCTTCAGCGTCATCAGCTGCGCGATGCGGTTGCGGTGGTCGATCATGCTCTTGCGCCGCACCTCGGTGGGGTGGGCGGTAAGCACGGGGACGATCAGCGCATGCGCGAGCAACTGCTGGATCGCGGCGCGGTCGATGCCCTCGTCCGCCAGCGTCGCCAGCGCGGCGGCGACGTCGGCGCCCTGTTCGGCGGCGATGCCCTGGCGATCCTCGGCGAGGTTGGCAAGCATCGAGAACAGCATGAAGCCACGGACGAAATCGAGCGTCTCGTCAAGGCCGAGGTCCTGCAGGTGGCGGTGGATCGCGTCGCTGGTGTCGGTGCCGCGGTGCCGCTCGACCGAGGCGCGGCGGATCGCCTCCGTCGCCTCGAACAGCGCATCGCCGCCATAGGCGCGGATGACGTCGCCCAGTTTCGCACCAAGGAAGCGGACGTCAGGGTTGTTGGCGATCGGGGGAAGCGAAGCGGGGTCGACGGTAGCCATGCCCCTCATGCTGCGCTGCGGCAGGAGCGGGGTCAACCGGGGATGGGGTTTGCACGACAAAAGCAGCGGTTGCCGTTACGGTTGCGGCCGCCGTCGCCCTCCCGGCCGGTCAGCGCGACGGCGGCGCCACCGTCCCCTGGTTGCTCAGCGTATCGCCCAGCATCGGCGTGGTCGCCGCCGCCGCCGGCTGGCGCCCGGCCGCGCGGGCGGCGCGCCATTCGCTTTCCTCGTCCGACGTGACGGTGCCGTCGTGGTTGAGGTCCATCTGGTCGAAGCGTTTCAGCGTGCCTTCGCCCCATTCGATCAGGCTGATCTCGCCGTCCTTGTTGCGGTCGAGATTCATCAGGCGGCTGTTCTGGCGGGGCAGTTCGGTCTTGTCCAACCGGTCGTCGCCGTTGCGATCGAGTTCGCGGAAGCGCCGCTCCATCGCGCTGGAAAAATCGACCCGGCTGGTCACCGCCGGCGGCACGAAGCCCGCCGCATTGGCGTCGGCCTGCGCCGTCTTTTCCTCGCGCGCGCTGCCGCAACCCGCCAGCGCCACCAGCGCGGCCACGATCATCAGATTGCGCAAAAACGGCCCCCTTCGGTCATGCTTCCAGTTCAACGTCCCAATAGAGCCAGTCGTGCCACGTGTCGTGGAGATAGTTGGGCGGAAAGGCGCGGCCATGTTCCTGCAGATGCCAGTTGGTCGGCCGGATCGGCTCGACGTACAGCGGCATATGCGCCTGTTTCGGCGTCCGTCCGCCCTTGCGGAGGTTGCACGGCGCGCAGGCGGTGACGACATTCTCCCACGTCGTCCGCCCCCCTTGCGCGCGCGGCACGACATGGTCGAACGTCAGGTCGCGTCCCACGCCGCAATATTGGCAGGAGAAGCGGTCGCGCAGGAACAGGTTGAAGCGGGTGAACGCCGGAAATGCCGAAGGACGCACATATTGCTTGAGCGCGATCACCGAGGGCAGCTTGATCTCCGCGGTTGGGCTGCGCACCGCGCGCTCGTAATGCGCGACGATGTCGACCCGGTCGAGGAACACCGCCTTGATCGCGGTCTGCCACGGCCAGACGCTGAGCGGATAATAGGACAAGGGCGTATAGTCCGCGTTGAGCACCAGCGCGGGGCAGCTGTCGGGGTGACGGATCAGATCGGGATGAAACACGGCTCCTCCCACGGATTACCCGCGGGCCATGTCGCCCACGAGAGTGACGCCAGTATGACAGCACGGGCGACCGATGTCGGTCAAGGGGGCTGCGCCGGGCGGCGGCGGCAGGAGCGGCGGGGGCGATGAGCGTCACGACGCGCTTCGCGCCGAGCCCGACCGGGCCACTGCATCTCGGCCACGCCTATGCGGCGATCCGCGCGCACGACCATGCCCGCGCCGCGGGCGGCACGTTCCTGCTGAGGATCGAGGATATCGACGGCACGCGCAGCCGCGAGGCGCATGTCGCGGGCATCCTCACCGATCTCGCCTGGCTGGGGCTGGCATGGGACGGACCGGCCGTCCGCCAGTCGGCGCGGCTGGCGCTATACGAGACTGCCCTGACGCGACTGCGGGAACAGGGCCTGCTCTACCCCTGTTTCTGCACGCGCGCCGATATCGCGGCGAGCGCCAGCGCGCCGCATCACGGGCCGGACGGGCTGGTCTATCCGGGGACCTGCCGGCATCTCGACCCCGGGCAGGCCACGGCCCGGATCGCGAACGGTGCCCCGCATGCATGGCGGCTGGCGATGGCGGCGGCGGTGGCATGCACCGGCCCGCTGCACTGGACCGATCGCGAGGCGGGGCCGCAGCGCGCCGATCCGCAGGCGTTCGGCGACGTCGTGCTGGCGCGCAAGGATGCGCCCGCAAGCTATCATCTCGCGGTGACGGTCGACGATGCCGCACAGGGCGTCACCGACGTGGTGCGCGGCCGTGACCTGCTGCGCGCAACCGATATCCACCGGCTGCTCCAGGCGCTGCTCGGGCTGCCGACGCCGCGCTACCTGCACCATGCGCTGCTGACCGGTCCGGACGGCGCGCGGCTCGCCAAGCGCAACGGCGCCCCCGCGCTCGCCGACCTGCGCGCCGCGGGGGAGGACGGCCCCGCGCTCGCCGAGGCGCTGCGCGCCGGGCGGCTTCCCATTGGCTTTGCCGCGCACCGGCCCTAAGTAGGACGCATGAACACCTTCCTCGTCATTCTGCTGATCGCGGCGATGCTGGCGACGGTGGTCGCGCTGGTCCGGGGCGTCATCGCCTTCCTCCAGGAATCGCACGCTCAGGTTCGCGGCGGCGAAGGCCCCTCGGCGGCGTCGCTCAAATCGAACCGGATGATGCAGCAGCGCATCTTCTTCCAAGCGCTGGCGATCCTGATCGTCGTGGTGATCCTGTTCGCCGCCGGGCGCACCTGATCCTGCTACCAAAGTGGTAAAGCTCAACCGCATCTACACGCGCACCGGCGATGCCGGGACGACCGGCCTCGTCGACGGATCGCGCGTGTCGAAGGCGGAGCCGGTGATGATCGCGATCGGCGATGTCGACGAGGCGAACAGCGCGATCGGCGTCGCACTGGCGACGCTCGGCACCCGCGATCCGGCGGCGCGGCTGCTGGTGATCCAGAACGACCTGTTCGACCTCGGCGCCGATATCGCCACGCCCGAGGGTATCGACGGCGCGCTGCGCATCCTGCCCGAGCAGGTCGCACGGCTGGAGGCGGAGATCGACGCGATGAACGCCACGCTGTCGCCGCTGACGAGCTTCATTCTGCCCGGTGGCGATCCCGCCGCGGCGGCGCTGCACCTCGCCCGCGCGATCGTCCGCCGCGCGGAGCGGAGCGCGGTGGCGGCCGGCGGGCTCAACGCCCCCGCCCTCGCCTATCTCAACCGCCTGTCCGACTGGCTGTTCGTCGCCGCGCGCGCGGTGAATGCCGGCGCGGCCGGCGACGTGCTGTGGCGGCCGGGCGCCAGCCGCTAGGTGTTTAGTCCCGGCATCTG
>NZ_DBBS01000004.1 GCF_002292295.1 Sphingomonas sp. UBA978 | reverse complement strand
GCCACCATCAAGCGGCACCAGCGGGCGCAGCTCGGGCGGAATAACCGGAATTACATCCAGAATCATCCGTTCCGGCAGCGCGCCGGACTCAATGAACGCTTCAACGATCTTGAGACGCTTGACGTATTTTTTACGCTTGGCCTCTGAGCCTGTCTCACGAAGATCAACGCGCAACTGCGCCCGGACTTCTTCGAGGTCCAGCGCCATCAGCATATCTTTGAGAGCCTCGGCACCGATTTTTGCGGTGAAGGCCTCATCGCCGAACTCTTCCTGCTTCTCGAGATAATCTTCCTCGCTGAGAAGCTGGTGCAGTTCCAAATCCGTCAGACCGGGTTCGGTGACAATGTAGTTCTCGAAATAGAGCACCCGCTCCAGATCACGCAGCGTGGCATCAAGCAACATTGCAATGCGGCTGGGAAGTGACTTCAGGAACCAGATATGCGCAACCGGTGACGCCAGCTCGATATGGCCCATCCGCTCACGGCGCACACTCTGAAGCGTAACTTCGACACCGCATTTCTCGCAGACGATGCCGCGATACTTCATCCGCTTATATTTGCCGCACAGGCATTCGTAATCCTTGATCGGACCGAAGATGCGCGCGCAGAACAGGCCGTCACGCTCGGGCTTGAACGTGCGATAGTTGATGGTTTCGGGCTTCTTGATCTCGCCGAACGACCACGAGCGGATCTTGTCGGGCGAGGCGATGCCGATCTGGATCTGGTCGAAGGTCTCGGGCTTTGCGATCGGGTTCGCGAAGTTGGTCAGTTCGTTCATGGGGATGAACCTCTCAGAATTCTTTTCTCCTCTCCCAACGGGAGAGGAAGGGGCCCGCCAGCGAAGCTGGTGGGAAGGTGAGGGCAGGGCAGCGAACTGTCCTCACCCTTCCGCGGCCTGCGGCCGCTCCCTCCCTCTCCCGGCGGAAGAGGGAGAGTGGTGGCTTACTCCGCCGCGATCGCGATGCCGCCCTCGTCGTCCACGTCCTGCATGGTCTTGAGGTCGACGTTGAGGCCGAGGCTGCGCATTTCCTTGACGAGCACGTTGAAGCTCTCGGGGATGCCGGCCTCGAACGTGTCGTCGCCCTTGACGATCGCCTCATAGACCTTGGTGCGGCCGACGACGTCGTCCGACTTCACCGTCAGCATCTCCTGGAGCGTGTACGCCGCGCCATAGGCCTGGAGCGCCCAGACCTCCATCTCGCCGAAGCGCTGGCCGCCGAACTGCGCCTTGCCGCCCAGCGGCTGCTGGGTGACCAACGAATACGGCCCGATCGAACGCGCGTGGATCTTGTCGTCCACGAGGTGGTGCAGCTTGAGCATGTAGATGATGCCCACCGTCACCTTGCGGTCGAACTTGTCGCCCGTGCGTCCGTCGAACAGCTCCGACTGGCCCGACGTGTCGAGGCCCGCCAGCTCCAGCATCGCCGACACGTCGCTCTCGCGTGCGCCGTCGAACACCGGGGTGCCCATCGGGATGCCGGTGCGGATGTTGTGCACCAGCTCGACGATCTCGTCCGGATCGCGGCTCTGGATGTCCTCGGCATAATGATCGCCATAGACCTCGATCAGCCGCGCCTTGACCGCGTCGGGCATCTCGCCCGCCTTGGCGTCCGGGTTGGCATCACGCCAGTCCTCGAGCGCACTGGCGACCTGCATGCCCAGGTTGCGGGCAGCCCAGCCGAGGTGCGTTTCGAAGATCTGCCCGACGTTCATGCGGCTCGGCACGCCCAGCGGGTTGAGCACGAGATCGACCGGCGTCCCGTCGGCGAGGAACGGCATGTCCTCCGCCGGCAGGATGCGGCTGATGACGCCCTTGTTGCCGTGACGGCCGGCCATCTTGTCGCCCGGCTGCAGCTTGCGCTTCACCGCGACGAAGACCTTGACCATCTTGAGCACGCCCGGCGGCAGCTCGTCGCCCCGCTCCAGCTTCTCGCGACGGTCGTGGAACTTGTCGGTGATCCGCTTGGCCGCCTCGTCATACTGCTGCTTGACGGCTTCGAGGTCGGCCTGGACCTTGTCGTCGGCAACCGCGAACTTCCACCATTCGTGGCGGTCGACGCTGTCGAGCAGGTCCATGTCGATCGTCGCGCCCTTCTTCAGGCCCTTCGGCACGGCGGTCGCCACCTGGTCGAGCAGCATCTCGCGCAGGCGCGACCATGTGGCACGGTTCAGGATGGTGCGCTCGTCGTCCGAATCCTTCTTCAGGCGCTCGATCTCCTCGCGCTCGATCGCCATCGCGCGCTCGTCCTTGTCGATGCCGTGGCGATTGAAGACGCGGACGTCGACGATCGTGCCGGCAACGCCCGGCGGCAGGCGCAGCGAGGTGTCGCGCACGTCGCTCGCCTTTTCGCCGAAGATGGCGCGAAGCAGCTTCTCTTCCGGCGTCATCGGGCTCTCGCCCTTCGGCGTGATCTTGCCGACCAGGATATCGCCCGGCTCGACCTCGGCGCCGACATAGACGATGCCCGCCTCGTCGAGGTTGCGCAGTGCTTCCTCGCCGACGTTGGGGATGTCGCGCGTGATGTCCTCCGGCCCGAGCTTGGTGTCGCGGGCCATCACCTCGAACTCGTCGATGTGGATCGACGTGAACACGTCGTCCTTCACGATCCGCTCGCTGATGAGGATCGAATCCTCGTAGTTGTAGCCGTTCCAGGGCATGAACGCGACGAGCGCGTTGCGACCCAGCGCCAGCTCGCCGAACTCGGTCGAGGGACCGTCGGCGATGACGTCGCCGGCGTTGACCACGTCGCCCACCTTCACCAGCGGACGCTGGTTGATGCAGGTCGACTGGTTCGAACGCTGGAACTTCATCAGCGTGTAGATGTCGACGCCCGACTTGGCCGAATCGACCTCACCGGTGGCGCGCACGACGATGCGGCTGGCATCGACCTGGTCGACGATGCCGGCGCGCTTGGCGGCGATCGCGGCGCCCGAATCGCGCGCCACGGTCTCTTCCATGCCGGTGCCGACGAACGGCGCTTCCGCCTTCACCAGCGGCACGGCCTGACGTTGCATGTTCGAGCCCATCAGCGCGCGGTTGGCGTCATCGTTTTCCAGGAACGGAATGAGCGACGCGGCGACCGACACCAGCTGCTTCGGGCTGACGTCCATCAGCGTGATCGTCTCGGGCAGCGCCATCAGGAATTCGCCGGCCTGACGCGCGGACACGAGGTCCTCGGCGAAGCTGCTGTCGTCCTTCAGTTCGGCCGAGGCCTGCGCGATCGTGTGCTTGGCCTCTTCCATCGCCGACAGATAGACGACGTCGTCGGTCACCTTGCCGTCGATGATCTTGCGGTACGGCGTCTCGATGAAGCCGTATTTGTTGACCCGGCTGAACGAGGCGAGGCTGTTGATGAGGCCGATGTTCGGGCCTTCCGGCGTCTCGATCGGGCAGATGCGGCCATAATGCGTCGGGTGAACGTCGCGGACCTCGAAGCCCGCACGCTCACGCGTCAGACCGCCCGGCCCGAGCGCCGAGACGCGACGCTTGTGCGTCACTTCGGACAGCGGGTTGGTCTGGTCCATGAACTGCGACAGCTGCGACGAGCCGAAGAATTCACGCACCGCGGCCACCGCCGGCTTGGCGTTGATAAGGTCGTTCGGCATGACGGTCGACACGTCGACCGACGACATGCGCTCCTTCACGGCGCGCTCCATGCGGAGCAGGCCGACGCGATACTGGTTCTCGAGCAGCTCGCCCACCGAACGCACGCGGCGGTTGCCGAGGTTGTCGATGTCGTCGATCTCGCCCTTGCCGTCCTTCAGGCCGACCAGCGTCTTGATGACGGCGAGGATGTCCTCGCTGCGCAGCGTCGTCACCGTGTCCTCGGCATCGAGGTCGAGGCGCATGTTGAGCTTGACGCGGCCGACGGCCGACAGGTCGTAGCGGTCCGGATCGAAGAACAGGCCGGCGAACAGCGCTTCGGCCGTCTCCAGCGTCGGCGGCTCGCCGGGGCGCATGACGCGATAGATGTCGGACAGCGCCTGCTCGCGCTCCTCGGCCTTGTCGGCCTTGAGCGTGTTGCGGATCCACGCGCCGGTCGAGACATGGTCGATGTCGAGCAGTTCGATCGTGTCGATGCCCGCCTTGTCGAGCGCCTCGAGGTTCTCGGCGCCGATCTCGTCGCCGGCCTCGACATAGATCTCGCCCGTCGCCTCGTTGATGAGGTCATAGGCCGAATAGCGGCCGAAGATTTCCTCGGTCGGGATCAGCAGCTGGGTGAGGCCGTCCTTGGCCGCCTTGTTGGCGGCGCGGGGGCTGATCTTCTGCTGCGCGGCGAACACCACTTCACCGCTCGAGGCGTCGACGATGTCGAACAGCGGCTTGACGCCGCGCCAGTTCTCGGCGGCGAAGGGGATGATCCAGCCGCCCTGGCCGCGCACGTAGGTGACGCGGTTGTAGAAGTGGTTGAGGATGTCCTCGCTGGTCATGCCGAGCGCATAGAGCAGCGCCGTCACCGGCAGCTTGCGCTTGCGGTCGATACGGACGTTGACGATGTCCTTGGCGTCGAATTCGAAGTCGAGCCACGAGCCGCGATACGGGATGACGCGCGCGGCGAACAGATATTTGCCGCTGGCGTGGGTCTTGCCGCGGTCATGGTCGAACAGCACGCCCGGCGACCGGTGCATCTGGCTGACGATCACGCGCTCGGTGCCGTTGATGAAGAAGGTGCCGTTCTCGGTCATGAGCGGCATGTCGCCCATGTAGACGTCCTGCTCCTTGATATCGATGACCGACTTGGCCTCGGTATCCGGATCGACCTCGAACGCGGTCAGGCGCAGCGTGACGCGCATCGGCGCGGCGTAGGTGATGCCCCGCTGGCGGCATTCCTCGACGTCGAACTTCGGCGGTTCGAGCACGTAATCGTCGAAGTCGAGATAGGCGGTGCCGGCGAAATCCTGGATCGGGAACACGCTGCGCAGCGTCTTCTCGAGGCCCGACACATGGCCGGTGCTCTTGTCCGAACGCAGGAACTGCTCGTAGCTTTCGCGCTGAACCTCGATCAGGTTCGGCATCTGGATGACTTCGTGGATGTCCCCGAAGATCTTGCGGATGCGCCGCTTTGCGGTGCTGCCCTGGATCGCCTTGGTGGCCATGATCGTTATGCCCTCAGTCGTGGCCTGCCCGCGAACGCGGGTGCGGCCGGAATATCGTGCCCGGAAACCTCCGGAGCGGGACGCGAGCAGCGACGCAAAAAAGCCGATCGCATCGCAGTGCGTCGGCCTTCAGCGTCTATGAAACCGCGGCTTCCTATTCGTACGATGCACTGCGCGACGGCGCATCATGTCCCGAAAGCTGTGGTGAGAGGCGGATATAGGACCGGTGTTGGTGCCTGTCAAAGGGGGAGGGGCCAATGCCGGTCCAACAGCATGCCTCGCCCTGCCGACCCGGCGGGGCGTTTCGTCGCAGCACGGATGGCGGCGTGGCGCGGTTCACTAAGGAGCGCGCAAAGGCTTTCGGGTGAGTACAGGGTCCATGAACATTTCGCGGCGCGCGCGTACAGGCGCGATCGCCATGCTGCTGGCGGGAACGGCGGCCGGCGCCGCGGCGCAGACGTCGGGGGGCACGCCGCC
Source organism: Sphingomonas sp. UBA978 (assembly GCF_002292295.1). Taxonomy (GTDB): domain Bacteria; phylum Pseudomonadota; class Alphaproteobacteria; order Sphingomonadales; family Sphingomonadaceae; genus Sphingomonas. The sequence continues at coordinate 31,540 of NZ_DBBS01000004.1, read as the reverse complement.
CCAGACGATCCCCGGCCTCGACGGGTTCAGCCTGCCCTCCTCGCAGCCCACCCCCACGCCGGTGCCGAGCCCCGAGCCGACGCCCGCCACGCCCCCGACGCCCGCCGCGACCCCGGCGCCGCGCCCGACCCCGACCCCGACGGCAAGGGCGACGCCGCGCGCCGAGGTGCGCCCGACGCCGACACCGACACCGACGTCGACCGCGACCGCCTCTCCCGCACCGCGGGCGACACCGACGCCTGCGCCGAGCGCGACGCCGATCCTCGCACCGGCACCGGTGGCGTCCCCGACCGCGACGCCCGTCCCGGCCGCCGTCGCGCCGGAAAGCGGGGACGGCTGGCCGCTCTGGCCGATCGGCGGCGTCGTGCTCGCCGCTGCGGCGGGTGTCTGGTGGTATCGTGCGCGCCGTCGCGTTACGCTTCCCCTGCTGGCGCCGGCTATCGAGCCAGACCCCGTCGATCCGCCGCCTACGCCCGCGCCGGCTCCGGCTCCGGCTCCGGCGCCGGTCGCCGCGGAGCGCGCCCGGCTCGCGCTGGCGCTCCAGCCGCGCCGCGCCGGCCTCAACCTGCTCAGCGCGACGGTCGAAGGCGAGCTGCTGGTCCGCAACGACGGCGTCGTGCCCGCGACCGGCATCCGCATCGGCGCGGCGCTGATCGGCGCCTCGGCCGGCCCGCCCGGCGACGTCGCCGCGCTGTTCGCGCAACCGGTGGCGCGCCCGGTCACGCCCGCCTTCGCGCTCGCCCCCGGCGAGGAGCGCCGCGTGCGGATCGTCGTCGCGCTGCCGCGTGCCGATATCCGGCCGCTGGATGCCGGCGGACGGGCGATGTTCGTGCCGGTCGTCGCGGTCAACGCGCTCTACGATGCCGGCGGTGGCGACGGGCAGGCGGCGCAGGCGTTCGCGGTCGGCGTCGAGCGCGTCGACAGCGCCAAGCTGGCGCCGCTGTGGCTCGACCAGCCGGCGCGCATGTACGATGCGCTCGGCACGCGCCCCTATGCGGCGGCGATCGCGCGCTGAGGGGAAGCGTACCCTAGAGGCGCACCGGGGCCGGGCAGGGCATTGCTCGCAAACGCAAAAAAGGGCGGCTTCCCTCGCGGGAGCCGCCCTTTTTCGTGTCGCTCGGCTGGCTGGGCCGGTCATCGGCGAAGCCCATGACGTCGGACGGCACCGGTGCCGCCGGCCGGCCTTGCGGAGGGGCGGGCAGCGTGCTGCCCGTCGCCTCCGCTGCGGCTTACTTCAGCTCGACGGTCGCGCCGGCGTCTTCGAGCTGCTTCTTGACCTTCTCGGCCTCGTCCTTGTTCACGCCTTCCTTGACGGCCTTCGGCGCGCCCTCGACGAGAGCCTTCGCTTCGGTCAGGCCCAGGCCGGTGATCGCGCGGACTTCCTTGATGACGTTGATCTTCTTGCCACCGTCGCCGGTCAGGATGACGTCGAATTCGGTCTTCTCTTCAGCGGCCGGAGCGGCTGCGCCACCGCCGGCTGCCGGTGCTGCGACCGCTGCTGCGGCCGAAACGCCCCACTTCTCTTCGAGCAGCTTCGACAGCTCGGCTGCTTCGAGGACGGTCAGTTCGCTCAGGCTCTCAACGAGCGCGTTCAGGTCTGCCATGGTACTTCCTTCATATGTCGGGGCATGCGCCCCACAGTGTCAGTTGAAATTCGCTTGTCCAAAAGCGCCTGGAATTCAGGCGGCTTCCTTCTCGGCATAAGCCGACAGCACGCGCGCGATCTGCGCCGCGGGAGCCTGGGTGATGGTCGCGAGCTTCGTTGCCGGAGCAACGATGAGGCCGACGATCTTCGCCCGGAGTTCATCCAGCGAGGGCAGGGTAGCGAGCGCTTGCACGCCAGCGAGGTCGAGAGGGGTCGCACCCATCGCTCCGCCCACGATTTCGAACTTGTCGTTCGTCTTCGCGAATTCGACCGCAACCTTCGCTGCGGCGACCGGATCGATCGAGGTGGCGAGGCCGACGGGGCCCGTGAGCATGTCGCCCACCGAACCGTAATCGGTGCCATCCAGTGCGATCTTGGCAAGCTTGTTCTTCGAGACCTTGTAGGTCGCGCCGGCATCACGCATCGCGTTGCGCAGTCGGGTGGACTGGGCAACCGTCATTCCGTTGTTGCGGGTGACAACCACCACGCCGACCTCGGAAAAGGTGCGATTCAACTCGGCAACGGCCGCGGCCTTTTGAGCACGATCCATGCCATTCTCCACGTTTGAACGGACTGCGCGAACAGCCCGCCCGGTTACAAACCGGTGGGGAAAACCCCGCCGGGGTTGTCCATCGATGGGGAAGGCACCCGTGAAGGGCGGCAGACCGGCACGCGCTGACGCGATCCGGTCGTGAATTCCTGTCCCCGTCTCGGCAGGACATTAAGCTGCGGCAAATTCCGCGGCACCTGCTGTCTCGGACGGATGCACGGCGGGCGAACCCGTCGGCAAGGCCGCGCTCATAGCGGAAAGCGGCGGCGAGTCAACCGAGCGCGGCGCACGCCCGGCGCCGTCTCCGATCCGTCATCAACCCTTCATCGTCCCGTCATCCGGGCGCAACCCGAATGCCGCTTTTCCCCTCCAAAGCAACGCCATCGGCGGCGCGCTGCCGCAAAATCCGGGGGAAATATCATGACGATGCCGAACCAGCCGACGATCGGCTACGACGATGGCGACATCGATACCAACCAGACCGCCAATCCGCATATCGCCGACCTGATCGCCTCGCGCTATTCGCGGCGGCAGACGCTGCACGGCGGCCTGTCGGCGATGACCGCGGCGGTGTTCGGCAGCACGATGCTGACCGCCTGCGACAAGGACGACGATCGCCGCGCCACCACCGTCACCGCCGGGTCGGCGATCACCACCTCGGCCGGCAAGACCGTGACGCTCAGCGGCGCGGTGACCAGCGGCAATTCCTCGGCCGCCAGCTGGACGCAGATCGGCGGCCCGATCGTGACGCTGACCAACGGCGCCACCGGCACCGCCAGCTTCACCGCCCCCGCGGTCACCGCGTCGACGGTGCTCGGCTTCCGCTTCAGCAGCCGCTCGTCGGACGGCATCACCTCCACCGCCGACACCACCGTCACCGTCGCGCCCGCCACGCTCGATTTCACCGCCGTGCCCAAGAGCCTCGCGGATATCGTCGCGGTGCCGTCGGGCTATCAGGTGACGGTGCTCTACCGCCTCGGCGATCCGATCAACGCCAGCGTCGGCGCCTATGCTAACGACGGCAGCGACACGACCTTCTCGGCGCGCGCCGGCGATCATCATGACGGCATGAGCTTCTTCGGCCTCGCCGCGACCGGCACCACCCCCGATGCCAACAACAGCAGCCGCGGCCTGCTGGTGATGAACCACGAAAACATCACCGAAAGCTATCTGCACCCGAACGGCCCGACCAACCTCGCCGACGGGCCGCGCCCGACCGCCGAGGCGCTCAAGGAGATCGAGGCGCACGGCGTCAGCGTCATCGAGATCACGCGCGGCAGCACCGGCTGGTCCTATGTGCCGACCGGCAGCCTCAACCGTCGCATCACCCCGTTCACGCCGATGAGCTTCTCGGGACCGGTCGCGGGCAATGCGCTGCTGTTCACCGCCTTCTCTCCCACGGGACGCGCGGGCCGCGGCACGATCAACAATTGCGCCAACGGCACGATGCCGTGGATGACCTATTGCACCGCCGAGGAAAACTGGGCCGGCTATTACCGGCGCGAGGCGGGCGACAATGCCCGCCGCACGACGGCGCTCGGCGCGCGTTCGGTCGTCGCCTTCAACCGCTACGGGCTCGGCATGGGCAGCGGCGATACCCTGCGCAAGGGCAATTACGTTTGGGCGACCGCCGCGGCCCCGGCAGCGGGCGACACCCGCATCGCCAAGTTCAATGCGACGCTCGATCCGGCACAGCCCGCCAATGGCAGCGGCGATTTCCGCAACGAGCCCAACCAGTACGGCTGGATCGTCGAGATCGATCCGTTCGATCCCGCCTCGACCCCGCGCAAGCGCACCGCGCTCGGTCGCATGAACCATGAGGGCGTCGTCCCGGGCCGGATGGTGCCGGGCGTCCGTCCCGCCTTCTATATGGGCGACGATGCGCAGAACGAATATGTCTACAAGTTCGTCTCTGCGACGCCCTGGGCCGCAGCGGATGCGACCGCCGCCAATCGCCTCGCGATCGGTGACAAATATCTCGACAGCGGCACGCTCTACGTGGCGAAGATGAATGCCGATGGCAGCGGCCAGTGGCTGCCGCTGACCTTCGGCACCGCGCCGCTGACGGGGGCCAATGCCGCTTATGCCTTCACCGACCAGGCCGACGTGCTCACCCACGCCCGCCTTGCTGGCGATGCGCTGGGCGCGACCCGCATGGACCGTCCGGAATGGACCGCGGTCAATCCGGTCAGCGGCGAGATGTACCTGACGCTGACCAACAACTCCTCGCGCACCGTCGCCACCACCGACGCGGCCAATCCGCGCGCCTATAGCGATCCCAAGACCACCGGCGGCGCGACCAACGGCAATGCCAACGGCCATGTCTTCCGCCTCCGCGAAACCGGCGACAGCAGCGAATCGCTCGGCTTCACCTGGGACATCTATGCCTTCGGTGCGGGCAGCGACCTCAACCCCGCCAACATCAACCTGTCGAACCTCGATGCCACCAACGACTTCTCGTCGCCGGACGGCCTGTGGTTCGCGCGTCCGACCAACGTCGCGGGGCAGGGGACGCCCCTGCTGTGGATCCAGACCGACGACGGCGCCTATACCGACGTCACCAATTGCATGATGCTGGCCGCGATCCCGGGCAGCGTCGGCGATGGCGGCACGCGGACGATCACCAACAGCCTCAACGGCGCGGTCGGATCGCAGACGACGCGGATCGGCAAGGCGCCGGGTGCGGCGCTGAAGCGTTTCCTCGTCGGGCCGAAGCAGTGCGAGATCACCGGCATCGATTCGACGCCGGACGGCCGTACCCTGTTCGTCAACATCCAGCATCCGGGCGAAGGCGGCGGCCCGACCAACATCACCAGCAACTGGCCGCAGAGCCAGGCGACGGGGACCGGCACCGGTCGCCCGCGCTCGGCGACGATCGTCATCACCAAGACGGATGGCGGTATCGTCGGCCTGTAAGGCCCGGAGGCTGCCGGGGACGTCGCTGCGTCCCCGGCACGCCCACCGGCGACACCTGTCCATTCCGGTCCGACTTACCGGCTGTTAACCTTTCCCGTGCATGACGCTGCGATGACGTCCGCCATGCTCTTCACCGATCGCGCTCGCGCCGGACGGCGTCGGTGAAGCAGCGGGAACCCCGTCGCAAGGTCATGCTGCGCGCCCGCATGCGCTGCGGCGCTGACTGGGACGACGTGCTGATCCACAACATGTCGTCGCGCGGGCTGCTCGCCACCGCCGACACGCCGTGTCCGCGCGGGACGGTGATCGAGATCCGCCGCATCCATCACGTCATCATCGGCCGCGTCGTCTGGCAGAAGGGCGCCTATTTCGGCGTCCGCACGCAGGACCGGATCGACATCGACGGCATCCTCGCCGCCAAGCCGCCGACCGACAAGCCCGCGCCCTCGCAGGACGATCGTCGCGCCGCCGACCGGCCCTCCGCGTCGATCGCCGATCGCGAGGCGCGCAGCCGCTATGTCGCGCGCATGGTCCAGTTCGCGGTGATGATCGCGGTCGTCGGCACCGCGGCGCTGCTGATGGCGAGCGAGATCGGCAGCGTGCTGTCGCGTCCGTTCGCGACGATCGGGGCGAATCTCGACGGCAGTGCCACGCACGCCGCCGACCACGCGACGCCCTGACCCCGGCCTGACCGGCACGGGGACGCCGGGGGAACCGGGCGCGGGGCTGCGGCATTGCTGCGGCATCCGTCCTTTTTCCCAAGGTGCCATGGCATGACGTTACCCACCAATCCCGTGTGGTTCATCACCGGCTGTTCGACCGGCTTCGGCCGCGACCTCGCGCGGCTGGTGCTGGATCGCGGCTGGCGGGCCGTGGTGACGGCGCGCGATGCGGCGCGCGTCGCCGATCTGGTCGCGGGGCACGAGGATCGCGCGCTCGCGCTCGCGCTCGACGTCACCGATGCGCCCGGCGTCACCCGCGCGGTGGCCGCGGCGGAGGATCGCTTCGAGCGGATCGACGTGCTGGTGAACAATGCCGGCTACGGCTATCAGGCCAGCGTCGAGGAGGGGCAGGACGACGCGATCCGCGCCCAGTTCGAAACCAACGTGTTCGGCCTCTTCGCCCTAACCCGCGCCACCCTCCCCGGCATGCGCACGCGGCGGCAGGGGCATATCGTCAACTTCACCTCGGTCGCGGGGCTCGTCGGCTTTCCCGGCTCGGGCTATTATGCCGCGTCGAAACATGCGGTCGAGGGCTGGTCGGACAGTCTCGCCGCCGAGGTGGGCCCGCTCGGCATCGCGGTCACCTGCGTCGAACCGGGGCCGTTCCGCACCGACTGGGCGGGACGTTCGTTGCAGCAGACGCCGGTGACGATCGTCGACTATGCCGACACCGCCGGTGCGCGGCTCGACAGCACGCGTGGGTATAGCGGCGAGCAGCCCGGCGACCCGGTCCGCGCCGGCGAGGCGATCATCGCGGTGACGGAAGAGCCCAATCCGCCGCGCCATCTGGTGCTCGGCCAGTTCGGCTATGACGCCGTCACGGGCAAGCTGAAGGAGCGGCTGGCGGAGATCGAGAGCCGCCGCGATCAGGCGCTGGGGGCGGACTTCCCGGCATAGCCCCCGTCATCGCGGGCAATGCACGCAAAAAGGGCCGGGATCGCTCCCGGCCCTTTTCATGTCGTCGTGAGCTAGGAACGCTTACGCGCCAGCCACCTCGGCGGTGTCGACGCGGATGCCCGGGCCCATCGTCGAGCTGACGGCGACCTTGCGGACATACTTGCCCTTGGCGCCCGACGGCTTGGCCTTCACGACCGCATCGACCAGCGCGTCGAAGTTGCGACGCAGGTCTTCCTGCGTGAACGACGCCTTGCCGATGCCGGAGTGGATGATGCCGGCCTTCTCGACGCGATACTCGACCTGGCCGCCCTTGGCCGCCTTGACGGCTTCGGCGACGTTCATCGTCACGGTGCCGAGCTTCGGGTTCGGCATCAGGCCCTTGGGACCCAGCACCTTGCCGAGGCGGCCGACGACGCCCATCATGTCCGGGGTCGCGATGCAGCGATCGAAGTCGATCGTGCCGCCCTGGATCGTCTCCATCAGGTCTTCCGCACCGACGACGTCGGCACCGGCCGCCAGTGCTTCCTCGGCCTTCGCGCCGCGGGCGAACACGCCGACGCGGACGGTCTTGCCGGTGCCGGCGGGCAGCGTCACGACGCCGCGGACCATCTGGTCGGCATGGCGCGGATCGACGCCCAGGTTCAGCGCGACCTCGATGGTCTCGTCGAACTTGGCGGTGGCATTCTGCTTGGCGAGGCTGATCGCCTGATCGACGCCGTGCAGCGTCTCAGGGTTGATCGCGTTGCTCTTCTGCTTCTTGGTCAGCTTGGCCATGATCTCAGCCCTCCGTCACTTCGAGGCCCATCGCGCGGGCGGAGCCTTCGATGATCTTGGTCGCTGCCTCGATGTCGTTGGCGTTCAGGTCCTTCATCTTGGTCTGGGCGATCTCGGCGAGCTTGCTGCGCGCGATCTTGCCGGCGACGACCTTGCCCGGCTCCTTCGAGCCCGACTTCAGGCCGGCGGCCTTCTTGATGAGGAACGAGGCCGGCGGCGTCTTGATCTCGAACGAGAACGAACGGTCGGCATAGACGGTGATCTTCGTGGGCAGGGGCGTGCCCTTGTCCATGTCGGTCGTCTGCGCGTTGAACGCCTTGCAGAATTCCATGATGTTCACGCCGCGCTGACCCAGCGCCGGGCCGATCGGCGGGGCGGGCTTCGCGTCGCCTGCAGGAACCTGCAGGTTGATGTAACCTGTGATTTTCTTTGCCATGTCACTCTCGTTTCAAGTTTAGCGGTCCAGACGGGCGCCGGGGCACCCTCCCGCAAGCATCCAGCCATGAGCGTGGAAGCGCGGGCCCTTAGCCGCAATCCGGTCCGCGGGCAAGAGTGCGGACGACAGCGGCGACATGGACAACATGAACACCCCCGGTAAAACAATCCCGCCCGATCGCTCGAGCGACGTCAGGCCGTTACAGGCGGTCGTGCCCTACGCCGCCGCTTCGTGCGGGGATTCGCGCACGGGTTCGCGCAGATAGGGGGCGACGATGCCGCTGGCGCGGTAGCGGTCCTGCACCTCCGCCGGCAGCAAGGCGAATGCCCGGACCACCCGCCGGCATTCCACGCTGCCGCAGGCGCAGTCCATCGACCAGTCCGCATCCGCCAGCGTCGTCGAATAGTCCCACGCGATCTCCTCCCCCGGCGCGATGGCGCGTAGCGCGGTCAGGAACACGCCGCCGTCGGTGAAGCGGAGGCCGGCGTTGGGGGAGCAGCTGTGGTTGATGAGGTCGTCTATGCGTCCCGACGGGCCCATGTAGCGGTCGCGCGCGACCTGGAGGAAGCGGTCGGTCGCGCCGCTGAGGCCGCGCGGCAGCCGCGATGCCGGGACGGTCCGCCCGGAAAAGCGCACGATCGTCTCGCCCTCCGCGAAGCCCCGCGCCGCGAACACCGCCTTGCCCAGATGCGTCTCCGCGACGGCGAAGGGGTTGACGGGCAGATAGGCGTCGAGCACGCGCAGCCCGCCCTCGCGCCGCCCGAACGAGCGCAGCGGGTTGAGCGTCGCCAGCCCGACCATCAGCCACACGCTGGCGTGGCAGAGCAGCTCGACCATCACATAGGCATATTCGCCGACCCCCGAGCCGCTGCTGCGCGTCGCGACGATCAGCGTGGCGAGGTCGCCGAGCGTCCACAATCCCCAGGCCGGCGAGCGTTCGCGGGCGCGATCCTCCCACACGCTCGCCCAGGTCGGCCAGAAGCCCAGCGGCACCGCCGCGACGACCAGCATATGCGCCCAGAACGTCTCCTCGAGCAGCAGCCACAGTACGATCGCGCCGAAGCTCGCCGCCATGCAGATCGTTTCGGTGGGGGAGGGGGCGGTCCAGCGCGATCGCCGCCACATCGCCAGCGTCACCACGATGCACGCCATCGCCGACATCGCGAAGACGAGGCCCTGCGGCTCGCCGGGATTGACCGCCAGATAGGTCGCCGCCTCCACCCCGGTCGCCACCGCCCAGATCAGCCAGGACGCGCGGCTCGGTTCGACCAGATGACGGCGCAGCCCGGCGAGATAGATGCCATAGCCCGCCAGGCCCAGCACCATCGCCGCAATGAACCACGCCTCGCCCGTCATGCCCCCACCCGCATTGGTTAACGATCGGTAACCGACAATCAGCGGCCCGTCGAGGGGAGGGGATTCAGAGCGGCAGGCTGGGTTGCACCTCTTCCGCGTCGGGGGCGTCGCCGAGGATGCCGGACAGCGTCAGCCCGAGCAGGCGCACCCCGTCCGGCACCGGCAGCTGCGCGTCGAGCAGGTCGATCCCCGCCGCCAGGAACGCCGCCTCGTCCGCGACCGGCAGGGTGAAGGAGCGCGCCCGCGTGATCGTGTGGAAATCGGAATGGCGGAGCTTCAGCGTCACCGTCCGCCCGCGCGTGCCGGACCGGTCGATCCGCACCCATGCCGCCTCCGCGACGCGGGCGAGCGCGGCGTGCAGATCGGCGCGGTCGGAAAAATTGGTCTCGAACGTCCGCTCCGCCCCGACCGACTTCGACTGACGGTGCGCGCGGACCGGCCGATGGTCCTCGCCGCGCGCCGCGCGGAACAGATAGTCGGCATAGGACCCGAAATGCGCCTGCAGGAACGCCAGCGGCCGGTCGCGCAGATCGGCACCGCTGAGAATGCCGAGCGATTCCATCTTCTTCGCGGTCACTGGTCCGACGCCATGGAAGCGCTTGACCGGCAGCGAGGCGACGAAGGCAGCGCCCTTGTGCGGCGGGATTACGCAGATGCCGTCGGGCTTGTTCTGGTCCGAGGCGAGCTTGGCGATGAACTTGTTGTAGCTCACCCCGGCCGAGGCGGTGAGGCCGGTATCGGCGCGGATACGGGCGCGGATCTCCTCGGCGATCGCCTTCGCCGAGCCCAGTTGGCGCAGGTCGGTGGTGACGTCGAGATAGGCCTCGTCGAGCGACAGCGGCTCGACCAGGTCGGTGTAATCGGCGAAGATCGCCCGGATCTGCCGCGACACCCCGCTGTAGACGTCGAACCGCGGCCGCACGAAGACGAGGTCGGGGCAGCGCCGGATCGCGGTGACCGAGGGCATCGCGCTGCGTACACCGAAGGCGCGCGCCTCGTAACTCGCCGCCGCGACCACGCCGCGGGCGCGCGACCCGCCGACCGCGACCGGTCGCCCCCGCAGCGTCGGGTCGTCGCGCTGTTCGACCGACGCATAGAAGGCGTCCATGTCGACATGGATCACCTTTCTCTGCGGAGGCGCTTCGTCATCGGCCATGTCCCCGTTTCGTTCCAATTGCGTCGCGGATCAAGGGCTTGGGCCAGGGTGCGTCGGGAGATGCCGATGGGATGGCAGGACCCGGCCTTGCGCCGGGCGCGTGCCATGTTGTGCGGGATAGCAAACGGTACGTGAGCCCGTCCTCACCCTTCCGCCGCTTTGCGGCTCCCTCCAGTATCGGGTCGATCATGCCCCCAGCATGATCTGAACAGCACAGGGTGCTGTTCACCCGATACTCCCGACGGGAGAGGGAAAAGACGCCAAAGGCGGCGAAGGGTGAGGGCAGGGGCGAAGCATTTACGATTGCACCGGATGCAATCGTGCCAAGCCATATTGCAATTGCGGCACTAACCTCCCGGCAACATATGCGAGGCTAATGTTGCGTTGCAGCAATCCTCCCCGGGAGCCCGATATGTTCAGCCTGATCGCCGCCGTCATTTCCTATCGCCGCCAGACCGCCGCCGCGGCCCGCATCGCCGCGCCGATGCAGCCGGCACGCACCGTCGCCAACGATCGTGCCGATGCCGTGCGGTTCGCCCGCGCCGCCTGATCGTTTCCGTTTCGACCGACCGAAAGGGGCTGGACGGTTGCCGTCCGGCCCCTTCGTCGTTTCCGGATATCGGTGCCGCTATTCGGCGGGTTGTTCCGCGTCGGCGCCGGCGAGCGCCGCCTCGACCTCCGCCTCGGTGATGCCGAATGCGCCGGCAAGGCCCGACACCGACGCGCCGCGTTTGGCGAGCTCGCGCATCCGTCCGATGTCGACGATGGTCGTATAGCCGCGGGTATCGCGCTGTTTGCGCACCACGTCCTTGCGCCCCGAGCCGCGGCGGCGCTGCGCGGCGGCGGCATGGGGATCGCCCTCCGCCTTGCGCTCTTCCTCGATCCGGCGGGCGGTGCGTGCCTCTTCGCGGGCACGGATATCGGCCTCGCGCTCGACCGCGCGGATTTCCAGCCGTTGCTCCATCGCCGCGGCGCGTTCGCGGCTGCGATCCTCGCGGGCACGGGCGCGCTCGGCGGCGCGCTCATCGGGGCTGGCGTTGGTCCTGACGCGGAACGACGGCGTCGACGGGGCGGCGCCCCAGCTCTTGTCGACCAAAGCGGCGGCTCCGGCTAATAATCCTGGAAAATGGTGCGCCCGGAACGATTCGAACGTCCGACCCTCAGATTCGTAGTCTGATGCTCTATCCAGCTGAGCTACGGGCGCATGGCGGAGCGGTTCGGGCACCGCCCCTGATGTACCAGGCAATCCACTGCCGAAGCGGTTGAAATGGTCGGGAAGAGAGGATTCGAACCTCCGGCCCCTGCCTCCCGAAGACAGTGCTCTACCAGGCTGAGCTACTCCCCGACGGAGTTCGATCGCCACCCTTTCCAAGGGGCGACCGTGCTTGGAGGCGCGCCTATAGCCACGCCCGAAACGGGATGCAAGCACCGGATGTGCGGTCTTGCGAAATCCGCCGGCATCGCCTTAGGCAGCAAGCGTGAACATGGTCCCGGCCTTCGTCGAACCCCTCGCCGCCGCGCTGGTCGTGGTCAATGTCGCGCTCGTCGCGCGGCGCGACATGTGGAACTTTCCGGTCGCGCTGGTCGCGGTCGCGATCTACGCCTGGGTCTTCGCCGGCGCGCGGCTCTACAGCGATATGCTGCTGCAGGCCTTCTTCTTCGCCGCCAACCTCTATGGCTGGGCGAACTGGACGCGCAGCCGGGCGCAGGCGGGGGAGGTGGTGATCGAGCGGCTCGATCCCGCCGCACGGGCCATGTGGCTGGCCGGCGGGATCGCGACCTGCACGCTGTGGGGCATGCTGATGCATCGCTACACCGATGCGTCCTATCCGTGGTGGGATGCGGTGATCGCCATCGCCTCGGTCGCGGCGCAGCTGTTGCAGGCGCGACGCAGGATCGAAAGCTGGTGGCTGTGGATCGCGGTCGATGTCGCGAGCATGCCGCTCTACGCCGCCAAGGGCTTGTGGTTTACCTGCGCGCTCTACGGCGTGCTGCTGGCGCTGTCGCTCTACGGCCTGTCCGGCTGGCGGCGTGCGCAGGCACGGGCGCGGGCGCTGGTGCCGGCATGACGCCGCGTTCGATCTGCCTGCACGGGCCGGAGAGCAGCGGCAAGTCGACGATGATGCCCCGGCTCGCGCAGCATTTCGGTGGCGTCCCCAGCGTTGCCGAATTCGGCCGCACCTATTGCGAGGCGTTCGGCACCGACCTGACGATGGCCGACCTGGTCGAGATCGGGAAGGGGCATGACGCCAAGACGCGCAGTGCGCTCGCCGAGCGTCATTATCCCGTGATCCTCGACACCGATCCGCTGATGACCGCGGTGTGGGCGGACATGATGTTCGGCCGGCGCGATCCGTGGTTCGCGACCTGGACCAACACTGCGGACCTGTACCTGCTGTTCGACATCGACCTGCCCTGGGTCGAGGACGGCACCCGCATGTTCGGGTCGGCGCGGGACCGGCGGCGGTTCTTCGACCTCAGCCGGGCGATCCTGGAGGAACGCGGCGTGCCGTGGGCGCTCGTCTCCGGCGAAGGTTCGGTGCGCTACCTCAACGCGCTGCGCGCGATCGAGCAGCTGACCCGCTGACCCCCTTTGGCAAGCCCGCGACACCCTGCTAGGGGCCGCGCATGACGACCCCGCTTTCCACGATCCGTAACTTCTCGATCATCGCCCATATCGACCATGGCAAGTCGACGCTCGCCGACCGGCTGATCCAGCGCACCGGCGGCCTGACCGACCGCGAAATGTCGAGTCAGGTGCTCGACAATATGGATATCGAGAAGGAGCGCGGCATCACGATCAAGGCGCAGACCGTGCGCCTGTCCTATCCGGCCAAGGACGGCATCACCTATACGCTCAACCTGATGGACACGCCGGGCCACGTCGACTTCGCCTATGAGGTCAGCCGCAGCCTCGCCGCCTGCGAGGGCGCGCTGCTGGTGGTCGATGCGGCGCAGGGGGTCGAGGCGCAGACGCTCGCCAACGTCTATCAGTCGATCGAGCACGACCATGAGATCGTGCCGGTCATCAACAAGATCGACCTGCCCGCCGCCGAGCCCGAGATGGTGCGCAAGGAGATCGAGGACGTCATCGGCCTCGACGCGTCGCAAGCGGTGCTGGCCAGCGCCAAGTCGGGGATCGGCATCGACGAGATCCTCGAGGCGATCGTCACCCGCATTCCCGCGCCGAAGGGCGATGCGACCGCGCCGTTGAAGGCGATGCTGGTCGACAGCTGGTACGACCCCTATCTGGGCGTCGTCATCCTCGTCCGCGTCATGGAGGGCGTGCTGAAGAAGGGGCAGCAGGTCAGCTTCATGCAGGCCGGCACCACGCATCTGGTCGACCGCGTCGGCTGTTTCCGGCCCAAGATCGAGCAGCTGACTGACCTCGGCCCCGGCGAGATCGGCTTCATCACCGCGCAGATCAAGGACGTCGCGCAGGCGCGCGTCGGCGACACGCTGACCGACACCAAGAAGCCCGCCGCCGAGGCGCTGCCGGGCTTCAAGGAGGTCCAGCCGGTGGTGTTCTGCGGCCTGTTCCCGGTCGACGCCAATGACTTCGAGAAGCTGCGCGAGAGCATCAGCAAGCTGCGGCTCAACGATGCGAGTTTCAGCTTCGAGATGGAGACGTCGGCGGCATTGGGCTTCGGCTTCCGTTGCGGCTTCCTCGGGCTGTTGCATCTGGAAATCATCCAGGAGCGGCTGACCCGCGAATACGACCTCGATCTCATCACCACCGCGCCGTCGGTGGTCTACCAGATCGAGCTGACCCATCCCGACCCGGCCGGGATCACGCAGATCGACCTGCACAATCCCGCCGACATGCCCGACGTCAACAAGATCAAGACGATCAGCGAGCCGTGGATCAACGCGACGATCTACGTCCCCGACGAATATCTCGGCTCGATCCTGAAATTGTGCCAGGACCGTCGCGGCATTCAGCAGAACCTGACCTATGTCGGCGGGCGCGCGCAGGCGACCTACGAGCTGCCGCTCAACGAGGTGGTGTTCGACTTCTACGACCGGCTGAAATCGCTGTCGAAGGGCTATGCCAGCTTCGACTACACACAGATCGGCTATCGCGAAGGCGACCTCGTCAAGATGAGCATCCTCGTCAACGAGGAGCCGGTCGACGCGCTCAGCATGATCGTCCACCGCGGCACCGCTGAGACGCGCGGCCGCGGCATGGTCGAGCGGCTCAAGGAACTGATCCCGCGCCACCTGTTCAAGATTCCGATCCAGGCGGCGATCGGCGGCAAGGTGATCGCGCGCGAGACGATCAGCGCGATGCGCAAGGACGTCACCGCCAAATGCTACGGCGGCGACGCCACCCGCAAGCGCAAGCTGCTCGACAAGCAGAAGAAGGGCAAGGCGAAGATGCGCGAATACGGCTCGGTCAGCATCCCGCAGGAAGCCTTCATCGCCGCGCTGCGCATGGGGGACGAGGGCTGAGGCGCGGCCGGCCGCGGGCCGATCACCCGCCCGGGAACGGCGGATAGTCGAGCGGGGGCACGGCTTCGCCCGCGCCGCCCGCGACGACGACGCGGTACAGCGCCAGCCCCGGTGGGCTGGCGGCGACGATGCCGATCGCGATCTGGATCGCTGCGATCGTGGCGACGCCGCACCACCAGGCGGGATGGACGCGGCCGGTGCGACGCACATCGGCGATCATGCCGATGGCCGGAAACAGGAGCAGCGCCGCGAAGACGCCCCATGCCGCCCAGGGAATCATCAGCGGCATCGGCAGGATGCGCCCGATCGCGGGGCCGGTGAGGATCGCCATCGCGCAGATCATCAGGCGGCGGTGCCAGTCGGTCCGCCGCCGCATCCGGATCGCGAGCGCGACCAGCGTGCCGAAGCCGAGCACCATCAGCACGTTCATGAAGAGGAAGTAGGACGGCGTGAAGAAGAAGGGCGCGCCGCCCCGCCGCACCATCATGACGGTCACGTAGCCGCCCAGCAGCACGACCGCCGCCGCCCAGCCGGCGCCGAGCCAGCCGAGCCGCCGATGCAGCGCCAGCGAGCCGCGATCGACCAGCATCGTTTGGACGACGAACAGAGCGGTCCATCCGAAGAACACCGCCGCGTGGACATGGAGCACCACCGGTGCCGCAAACGTCGAGCGGCCCATCGCCAATTGCATCGAAAAACCGGCGACGACGACGACCGCCATCGCGATGGCAAGATTGCGGTAGAGACGATCTGGAAGCGCGGCCTGCAACGTCGCCATCGAACGATCCCCCCGGATGCCTGCCGACAGTGTACGCCGAACCGGCGGCGAAGCAATCCGGTGCGGCCTACCCGCGCCCCAACCGCACCAGCGCGGTATCCAGCGCCTGCAGGAACCGGCTGCGGTCCGCGGCGGCGAAGGGTTTCGGGCCGCCGAGCTGGTCGCCGCCCGCGCGCAGGTCGGCCATGATCGCGCGGGTCGCGATCGCGCCGCCGATCGAGGCCGTGGTGAACGGCTTGCCGGTCGGGGCGAGCACGGTCGCGCCGGCCTTCAGCGCGCGGTCGGCGAGCAGGATGTCGGCGGTCACCACCACCGCGGTCGCATCCGCCGCCGCGGCGATCCAGTCGTCGGCGGCGTCGAAGCCGTCGCTCACCACCACGCGGGTGATGAGCGGATGGACCGGCACGCGGAAATGGCTGTTGCTGACGATCGTCACCGGCACCTCGCGGCGCCAGGCGACCTTGTAGATCTCGTCCTTGACCGGGCAGGCGTCCGCGTCGACCAGGATGCGGACGCCTGTGGCCAGCATCAGCCCCGCGGACCCTTGCGATAGGGCTTCGCCTGGTGCCGGACCGGCGCGCCGCCGGTGCGCGGCGGGCGGGCGGCATTGTCGCGCGGCGCGCGCGGGCCACGGGGGGCGCCGCCGCCGCTGCCGCCGGCCTCGCGCGGGTTGCCGGTGAACGGAATGATCTGGAGGCTGCCCTCGTCATTCTCGGGGTTCGCCGTGCGCTGCACGCTGGCGAGCACGCGGTCGGCGACGGTGCGCGGCACCTCGAAGATCGTGTCGTTCGGGTTGATGCGGATCGCGCCGATCTCCGCCTTGGTGATATGGCCGCGGCGGCAGATCAGCGGCAGCAGCCAGCGCGGATCGGCATTCTGGCGGCGGCCGATATCCATCTGGAACCAGACGGTATCCTCGAAGCCCGGGCGGTGGCCCTGGGTGCGGTCCGACTGCTGCGGCGCGGCCGAATCGAGCAGATCCTCGGCCTGCGGCATCGACGCGCGATGCGCATGGACCAGCGCGGCGGCGATATCCTCGGCCGACTTTTCCGCCATCAGGCGCGTCGCCAGCTCGCGATCCTCGTCGTCGAACTCGACCGGCGCGAGCAAGGTCGCGATCAGCCGCTCGCGGTCCTGCTTGCGGATGTCGTCGGCGGAGGGGGCGGGGATCCAGTCGCAGGCGATCTTGGCCTGCTTCAGCATCATGTCGACGCGGCGGCGGCGTGGATAGGGGACGATGAGAACCGCGGTCCCCTTCTTGCCGGCGCGGCCGGTGCGGCCCGAACGGTGCTGCAGCGTCTCGGCATCGCGCGGCATCTCGACATGGACGACGAGGCTGAGCGAGGGCAGGTCGATGCCGCGGGCGGCGACGTCGGTCGCGACGCACACGCGCGCGCGGCGGTCGCGCAGCGCCTGCAGCGCGGAATTGCGCTCGCTCTGGCTATGCTCACCGGACAGGGCGACGGCCGCGAAGCCGCGCTCGACGAGGCTGGCGTGGAGGTGGCGGACGTTGTCGCGGGTGGCGCAGAACAGCATCGCCGTCTCCGCCTCGTGGAAGCGGAGCAGGTTGATGACGGCATGTTCGATATCGGCCGGCGCGACGGTGACCGCCTGATAGGCGATGTCGCCATGGCCGCGATCTTCGCCGACGGTCGAGATGCGCAGCGCGTCGCGCTGGTAGCGCTTGGCGAGCGCCACGATCGGCCGCGGCATCGTCGCCGAGAACATCAGCGTGCGGCGTTCGGTCGGTGAGGCATCGAGGATGCCCTCGAGGTCCTCGCGGAAGCCCATGTCGAGCATCTCGTCGGCCTCGTCGAGCACCGCGACGCGCAGCGCCGACAGGTCGAGCGCGCCGCGCTCCAGATGGTCGCGCAGGCGGCCGGGGGTGCCGACGACGATATGCGCGCCGTGGCTGAGCGAGCGGCGCTCCTTGCTGGCGTCCATGCCACCGACGCAGGTGGCGATGCGGGCATGCGCGCCCTTGTAGAGCCACATCAGTTCGCGGCTGACCTGCAGCGCGAGTTCGCGGGTCGGCGCGATGATGAGCGCCAGCGGCAGGCCGGGCGGGGGCAGGGTGCCGTCCGCCATCAGCTCGCCGGCCATGGCGAGGCCGAAGGCGACGGTCTTGCCCGACCCGGTCTGGGCGGAGACGACGAGGTCGCGGCCGGCCGCTTCGGGTTCGATGACGGAGGCCTGGACGGCGGTGGGCGCTTCATAGCCACGGGCAACGAGCGCTTCGGCGAGAAGCGGGGGCAGGGAGGAAAAGGGCATGGGGGTAACCTAGAATAGGGGCGACGCCCCCGAAGCCGCGGCCTTGGGCCAGGGCGGGAACGCAGCAGGGACAACAGAGTCGCGATGGGAAAATCGCGGGCCAGTGCGGGCGGCAATACGGGCGCAATGTGGCGCTTGTATCCGCGCATCATGGCCGTGACCGTGACCCCAGAGACCCTGCGTCGCCTAATCCGCGAAGCCGAGGCCGAGCGAGGCCGCGCCGCAGCTCCTACGCTGAATCGCGCCTTCGCGCAACTCGCCGCCGGATACCGCCTGCAATTGCAGCGGATGACAGGCTGCCGGGAACCCGCGGTGGCCGACGATCCGCCGCCACAGCAATGGTTCGCAACATAATTCGGGCCGGGCCGGATCGATTGTGCGAATGGCCGGTTGAGCCGCGACGCGAGCGGATGTCCATCGTGGACCGACCCCGCGACGGAGCAACGATCCGATGGCCAGCCTTGCCCCGCCTGCACCGCTGCACCCGCCGGGGAAAAAGCCCGGTCATCACGCCGGCGGCACGCTGGACGCACTGAATTTCTTCCTCGCCGATGTGCGCGACGGGCTGGGGCCGTATCTCGCCATCTATCTGCTGGCGGTGCGCGGCCCGGCACACGGCTGGAACGAGGCGACCGTCGGGCTGGTGCTGACGATCGCCGGCATCGTCGGGCTGGTGTCGCAGACGCCCGCCGGCGGGCTGATCGACCGCAGCCGCAACAAGCCGCGGATTGTCATCGTCGCGGCCCTGCTGGTGACGCTCAGCAGCGTGTCGCTGCCCTTCGTCAGCGGCTTCGCGGTGGTGACCGCGACCCAGTCGATCGCGGCGGTGGCGGGCGCGGTGTTCGCGCCGGCGATCAGTGCGATCACGCTGGGCCTGTTCGGGCCGAAGCTGTTTTCGAAGCGGGTCGGCCGCAACGAGGCGTTCAACCATGCCGGCAACGCGATGTCCGCCGCGCTGGCGGGCGCGCTGGCGTGGAAGTTCGGGCCGGTCGTGGTCTTCTGGCTGATGGGCGCGCTGACCGTGGCGAGCGTGTTCGCTGCGCTGCGCGTGCGCAACGGCGACATCGACAATGCGGTCGCGCGCGGGCTCGACTGCGAGCCCGAGGAGGGCTGCGACGAGCCCGGCGGCTGGCGGGTGCTGGTCGAGAACCGGCCGCTGCTGCTGTTCGCGGCGATCGCCTTTCTCTTCCATCTCGCCAATGCGGCGATGCTGACCTCGGTCAGCCAGCTGCTCGCCAAGACGGTCGGCAAGGATTCGGCGACCTCGCTGACCGCGGCGTGCATCGTCGCGGCGCAGTTGGTGATGGTGCCGGTCGCGGTGATCGTCGGGCGCAACGTCGATGCCTGGGGCCGTAAGCCCCTGTTTCTCGTCGCGTTCGGCGTACTGGCGGCGCGCGGTGCGCTCTACACGCTGTCGAACGATCCGTGGTGGCTGGTCGGCGTGCAGGCGCTGGACGGCGTCGGCGCGGGCATCTTCGGCGCGCTCTTCCCGGTGGTAATCGCCGATCTGACCAAGGGCACCGGCCGGTTCAACGTCAGCCAGGGCGCGGTGGCGACAGCGCAGGGCCTCGGTGCCGCGCTCAGCGCGACGCTGGCGGGGACGATCATCGTCTGGGCCGGCTATGGCGCGAGCTTCCTGACGCTGGCGGGAATCGCCGGCGTCGGGCTCGGCCTCTATGCGGTGGCGATGCCGGAGACGAAGCCGGCGTGATGCGTGGTGGCAAGACCATGAAGCCCTCCCGTCATCCGGGCCGGGTCCGGGGTGACGTAAGCACGCGTTCGCCCTCGCATCCGCATCTTGCGCCGGTCCGATGATCGCCACCGTCGCCATTTGCGCCGCCGCAACCGCAGGTGTGATCGTCCGCCCGTTCCGCTGGCCCGAAGCGGTGTGGGCGGTGCTCGGCGCCACTTTGTTGCTGGTCACCGGGCTGATCGCGCCGGCAGGCGCCTGGGCGGCGGTGTTGAAGGGCGGCGACGTCTATCTGTTCCTGATCGGCATGATGCTGTTGTCCGAGGCTGCGCGCGCGCACGGGCTGTTCGACTGGGTCGCGCATCGTGCCGCCGCCGGCGCGCGCGGGTCGGCGGCGCGACTGTTCACGCTCGTGTTCCTCGTCGGCGTGGTCGTGACGGCCTTCCTCTCGAACGACGCGACCGCGGTGGTGCTCACCCCCGCCGTCTATGCGGTCGCACGGCAGGCAAAGGTCGCGCCGCTGCCGCTGCTGTTCGCCTGCGCATTGGTGGCGAATGCGGCGAGCTTCCTGCTGCCGATCTCCAATCCCGCCAATCTGGTACTCTACGCCAGCGACTTGCCGCGGCTCGGCGCGTGGCTGGCGGCCTTTGCGCTGCCGTCGGTCGTGGCGATCGGCACGACGTATCTCGCGCTGCGCTGGCTGTTCCGCGCCGATCTGGCCGGCCCAGCGGAGCGGGGCGCGGCGGTGGCGTTGAGCGGGGGCGGGCGGATGGCGCTGGCCGGGATCGGCGTGACCGCGGCGCTGCTGACGCTGGCATCGGCGCTGGGAAGCGACCTCGGCTGGCCGACCTTCGGCGCCGGCGTGGCGACCGCCCTCGTCGTGCAGTGGCGCGCCGGCGCCTCGCCGCTGCCGCTCGTCCGTGCGGTGTCCTGGTCGGTGCTGCTGCTCGTCGCCGGCCTGTTCGTGATGGTCGAGGCGCTGGCGGGGACCGGGCTGATCGGCTGGCTCGCCGCGCGCCTGTCTGACGGCGCGGCGAGCGATCCGCGCGCGACTGCGGCGGTGGCGGGCGGGCTGCTCGCGGTCGGCAGCAACCTTGTCAACAACCTGCCCGCCGGGCTGATCGCGGCGCAGACGATCGCAACGGCGCATCCACCCGCCATCGTCGTCGATGCGCTGCTGATCGGCGTCGACCTCGGCCCGAACCTGTCGATCACCGGGTCGCTGGCGACGATCCTGTGGCTGATCGCGATCCGCCGCGAGGGGGAGGACGTCACCTTCCTCCAGTTCCTGCGCGTCGGCGTGGTGACGACCGCCCCGGCGCTGGTGCTGGCGATCGGCGTGCGCCTGCTGATCGGGTGATTAGAGCGCCTGCGCCGCCGCCCAGCCGCTCGCCCATGCCCATTGGAAATTATAGCCGCCCAGCCAGCCGGTGACGTCGACCGCCTCGCCGATCGCATGCAGGCCCGGTACCCGCCGCGCCTCCAGCGTCTGTGAGGAGAGGTCGGCGGTGCTGATCCCGCCCGCGGTCACCTCCGCCTTGGCATAGCCTTCGCTGCCATTGGGGGTGAAGCGCCACGCCGACAGCTGCCGCGCCGCCTCGTCCAGCCGGCGGTCCGGCGCGTTGGCGAGTTCGCCCGTCACCGCCAGCCGTTCGGCCAGCGCCTCGGCGAGCCGGTCGGGCAGGGTGGCGGCCAACGCCCGGCGCAGCGTGGTGCGGGGTTGCGTGCGCTTCGCCTCGACCAGCCAGTGCGCGGCGGCATCGGGCACGAAGTCGATCGCGATCGGCTCGCGCGCGCGCCAGTAGCTCGACACCTGCAAGATCGCCGGGCCGGACAGGCCGCGATGCGTGAACAATGCGGCTTCCCGAAACCGCGCCTTGCCCGCGCTGGCGACGACATCCGCCGCGACGCCGGACAGCGTGCGGAACAGCGCCTCCTCGCCGCCCAGCGTCAGCGGCACCAGTGCCGGCCGCGGCTCGACCACCTTCAGCCCGAATTGGCGCGCGAGGTCATAGGCGAAACCGGTCGCGCCCATCTTCGGGATCGACGGCCCGCCGGTGGCGATCACCAGCCGCGGCGCGGTGACGCTGCGGCCGGGCAGGGCGACGGTAAAGCCGCTGCCGTCATGCCCGACCTCGCCAACCGCGGACGCCAGCGCGAGCTCGACCCGCCCCATCTCGCATTCGCCGAGCAGCATCGCGACGATCTGCCGCGCCGATCCGTCGCAGAAGAGCTGCCCCAGCGTCTTCTCGTGCCAGCGGATGCCGTGGCGCTCGACCAGGCCCAGGAAATCGGCGGCGGTGTAGCGGCCGAGCGCGGATTTGGCGAAATGCGGGTTGGCGGACAGATAGCGGTCGGGCGCGGTGTGGATGTTGGTGAAGTTGCAGCGGCCGCCGCCAGAGATCAGGATCTTCTTGCCCGCTTCGTCGGCATGGTCGACCAGCAGCACGCGCCGGCCGCGCTGGCCGGCGACGGCGGCGCACATCAGGCCGGCGGCACCGGCGCCGAAGACGATCGCATCATAAGGGGCAGACGGCATGGCGCCGGCGTCTAGCGGTTCGCCGCGCGCTTGTCTTGCCTCCTCCCGGCACGCTACGCCCTGACGTCGAGGAGAATGCCATGCGGTTGAGGTCCCTGCTGTTCGTGCCCGGCGACCGCCCCGAACGCTTCGCCAAGGCGGCGGCGAGCGGGGCGGATGCGGTGATCCTCGACCTCGAGGATTCGGTCGCCGCCGCCGCGCGTCCGGCGGCGCGCGAGGCGGTGGCGCAATGGTTGCGCGAACCGGCGGCGGTGACGCGCTTCGTCCGCGTCAATCCGCTCGGCAGCGACGGGCTGGCGGACGACCTCGCGGCGGCGCGCGGCGCGGACGGCGTGATGCTGCCCAAGGCCGAAACCGCGGACGACGTCGCCGCGCTGGTCGCGGCGATGGGCGCATCCGTCGTCCCGGTGCTGCCGGTCGCGACCGAGACGCCGCTCGCGGTGTTCGGACTCGGCGGCTACCGCACGGTGGCGGCGCGGCTGGCCGGGCTGACCTGGGGCGCGGAGGACCTGCCCGCCGCGATCGGCGCATCGACCGCGCGCGAGGCGGACGGCCGCTACACCCCGCCCTATGAACTGGTCCGCACGCTCGCGCTGATGGGCGCGCATGCCGCCGGCGTCGCGGCGATCGAGACGGTCTATCCGGCGATCAAGGACCTCGCGGGCCTCTCCGCTTATGCCGCGCGCGGCGCGCGCGACGGCTTCACGGGGATGATGGCGATTCACCCGGCGCAGGTCGCCGCGATCAACGCCGCTTTCTCCCCCGGCGCCGATGCGCTCGCCGAGGCGGAGCGGATCGTCGCCGCCTTCGCCGCCCACCCCGGCGCGGGCGCGCTGCAGCTCGACGGACGGATGGTCGACGCGCCGCACCTCAAACAGGCGCGTGCCCTGCTCGCCCGAGCGGGCGGCTAGGCGATGCTGCCGCTCCTGCTGCTCGCCGCCGCCGCGCCCCCGGTCGCCACCGCCCGCGTGACCTTCGACCGCAACGGCATCGTCACCGCCACCGCGACCGGTCTGGCGGACGTGGCGGCGAGGCGGCCAATGCGCGTCGACGATCCCGTCCGCGTCGCCTCGATCTCCAAGCTGGTCACCGCGATCGGCGTGCTGCGGCTGGTCGAGGCGAAGCGGCTCGACCTCGACGCCGACGTCTCCGCGCTGCTCGGCTGGCGGCTGCGCAACCCGGCACATCCCGACGTGCCGATCACGCTGCGGCTGCTGCTGTCGCACCGGTCGAGCCTGACCGACCGGATCGACTATGTCCTGCCGCTCGATGCCGACATGCACGCGACGCTCGCCGACCCCGCCGCTTGGGACACCGACCACGCGCCCGGCACCTGGTTCCGCTACACCAACTTCAACTTCCCCGTCATCGCCGCGGTGATGGAGCGCGCCACCGGCGAACGCTTCGACCGGCTGATGGACCGGCTCGTGCTCCGGCCGTTGAAGCTCGACGCTTGTTTCAACTGGGCCGCGTGCGCGCGCGCGACGGTGGCGCGGGCGGTCGTGCTGTACCGCGACGGCCAGCCGGTGAAGGACGCCGCCGCCGCCACCACCTGCCCGGTCACCCCCGCCCGCGACAATTCGTGCGACCTCGACCGTTGGCGACCGGGCGTCAACGGCGCGATCTTCGCGCCGCAGGGCGGCCTGCGCATCTCGGCAAGGGGCCTCGCCACGATCGGCCGGCTGCTGCTCGGCCGCGGCACCGTCGACGGCGTGCGGCTGCTCTCGCCGCGCACTGCCGCGCTGCTCGCGACCCCGCTGTGGCGGCAGGACGGCGGCAACGGCACCAGCGAGAACGGCTTCACCTGCCGCTACGGCCTCGCGGTCGCCTTCCTCGCCACCGAGGCGCCGGGTTGCCACGACGATCCGTTCGGCGACGGCCGGCAGCGCTTCGGCCATGCCGGCGAGGCCTATGGCCTGCGTTCGGGCCTATGGGTCGATCCCGCCGCCGGCACCGGCGTCGCCTATGTCGCGACCGACGTGCCCGCCGCGCCGGGCGCGCATTCCGCCTATAGCGCGACCGAGGAACGGCTGGCGGCCGGGCGATGAGGCGCGCCGCAATCCTCGTCGCGCTCCCCGCCCTTGGCGCCGCGCTCGGCGCCGCCCCCGCGCCGGAGCGCGTCGACCTCCTCATCCGCGGCGGCACCGTCTTCACCGGATCGGACGCGCCCTTCGTCGGCGACGTCGCCATCCGCGGCGACCGGATCGTCGCGGTCGGCCGCCGCCCGGTGAGCGCCCGCCGCACGATCGACGCCCGCGGCCTGATCGTCGCACCCGGCTTCATCGACCCGCACACCCATGTCGAGGCGATGCTCGCCGACCCCGATCCCCACCGTCGGCTGGTCATGCCGTTCCTGATGCAGGGCGTCACCACCGCCTTCATCGGCAACGACGGCGGCGGCGATCCCGACGTCGCCAGCGTCCTCGCCACCGCCCGCAGCCGCCCGGTCGGGATCAATTACGGCGCCTATGTCGGCTTCGGCGCGGTGCGCACCGCGGTGATCGGCGAGGCGCGGCGCGCGCCAACCGCGGCGGAGCTGACGGCGATGCGCGCCTTGGTCGCGAAGGGCATGTGCGGCGGCGGCCTCGGCCTGTCGACCGGGCTGTTCTATGCCCCGCAGAGCTTCGCCACCACCGCGGAGGTCGTCGCGCTGGCCCGCGAGGCGGCGCGGCGCGGCGGCGTCTACGACAGCCACATCCGCGACGAATCGAGCTACACCGTCGGCCTCGCCGCCGCGATCGACGAGGCGATCCGCATCGGCCGCGACGCCGGCCTGCCGGTCCACATCAGCCACATCAAGGCGCTCGGCGTCGACGTGCAGGGCCGCGCCCCGGCGATCATCGCACAGGTGGAGGCGGCACGCCGCGCGGGGCAGGCGGTTACCGCCGACCAATATCCGTGGAGCGCCTCGGGCACGAGCCTCGTCGCGTCGCTGGTGCCGCTATGGGCGCAGGACGGCGGCCGCCCGGCGCTGCTGGCGCGCTTCGCCGATCCGGCGCTGGCGGCGCGGCTGCGCACCGATATGGTCGAGAATTTGCGCAAGCGGGGCGGCCCTGCGGCGCTGCTCATCACTGAAGGCGCCGAGAAGGGCCGCACGCTTGCCGCTGTCGCCTCGGCGCAAGGCACCGATGCGGTCGCCGCAGCGATCGCGGTCATCCGCGTCGCCGACCCCGCAGTCGCCTCGTTCAACCAGAGCGAGGCGGACATCGCCGCCTTCATGCGCCGGCCGTGGGTGATGACCGGCTCCGACGCCTCGACCGGCCATCCGCGCGTCTACGGCACCTTCGCCCGCAAATATGCGAAATATGTCGTCGCCGAGCGGGTGCTGTCGCTGCGCGCCTTCATCGAGCGGAGCAGCGCGCTGACCGCCGACACCTTCGGCCTCGAGAACCGCGGCCGCCTGCGCGCCAGCGCCTTTGCCGACGTGGTGGTGTTTGACCCCCGTCGCTACGCGGCGCGCGCCACCTACGAACAGCCCGAATTGCCCGCGGCCGGCGTCCGCACGGTCGTCGTCAACGGCGTGATCGCGGTCGACAACGGCCGCCTCACCGGTGCCGCCGCCGGCCGCGCCCTGCCGCACCACCCATCCGCGGGCTGCGACTGACGGGGCTGGGGAATACTTTTCATTCCCCGTCAATGCCTTCGGGGTCCACGCCGCGCCCTGAAAAGAAGAATGTGTTCGCGCGGAGGCGCGGAGGGCGCAGAGGTGTTGCTCGCGCGGCAGCTAAGCTCCTGTCATCTCTCCAGTATGAAAGAGGACCTCCGGTCCGGGGAGTGCGACACCTCCGCGTCCTCCGCGCCTTTGCGCGAACCAACCCTCCGCCGGGCTACCGGTAGAAGGGCCGCTCCCCCAATCGCAATTAGGCCCGCCCGCCCGGCTTACCCTCCAGCCCGAACACGAGCGCGCGCCGCGCCGCCATATCAAGCCGTGCGGAGCCATCGCCGTTCGCCGCTTGCGAACGCCGCGAGCGGCAGGCACACCTCTGCTTCGCGTTCCACACCGCGCCCTGAAAAGAAGAATGTGCTCGCGCGGAGGCGCGGAGGACGCGGAGGTGTTGCGCGTGCGGCAACCGAACTCCTGTCATCTCTCCGGTACGAAAAGAAGACCTCGGGTCCGGCAAGCGCGACACCTCTGCGTCCTCCGCGCCTCTGCGCGAACCAACCCCCGCCGGGCTACCGGTAGAAGCGCAGCTCCCCCAGTTCGAGCCAGGCCCGCCCGCCCGGCTCGCCTTCCAGCCGGAACACGAGCGCACGCAGCGCCGTCACATCCAGCCGCGCCGAGCCGTCGCCGCTGGCGAACGCCGCGAACGGCAGCCGCACCTCCGCCTCGTCCGCGCCCGCGGCGAAGCTCGCGCGGAACGGGCTGGCCAGCCCGTAACTGTCCAGCGTCAGCCGGTATCGCCCCATCCCCCGCGCGCGAAACGCCACCCCGGTGAACCCGCGCGCATCCGCCCGCAGGATCGCGCCGCGGGTCAGCGGCACGACCAGTTGCGCATAGGGCCGGCTCGCCGCCCCCAGCCGCGCGACCGCAAACAGGCGCCGCGCCCCACTGTCATCGGGCCGGACGATGTCGAGATGGCTGTGGTCGATCCCCGGTTCGGTGCTGTCGACCGGCAGCGTGGCGAGGTCGGTGCGTCCGTCGCCGCGCACGCCCGTGTCGATCGGCCCGGTCATCCGTACCGCTGGCAGCGGCGACGGCGCGTCGCCATCGATCAGCCGCCGCAGCGGTGGCAGCGCGACCTCTCGCCCGGACAGGAAGACGCGCACCACCTTGTGCAGATCATCGAGCCGCACGTCCGGGCGGCCGTCGACCAGGATCAGGTCCGCCCGCTGCCCGATCGCGATCCGGCCGGCATCGGCGCGGCGCATGATCCGTGCCGAGACGGCGGTCGCCGCCGCCAGCGCCTGCCGCGGCGACAGGCCGGACCGTCCGAGCAGCCGGACCTCGCGCACCGTCGACCAGCCATGATAGACGCCGCCGACCCCCGCATCGGTGCCGACGCCGATCGGGATGCCCGCGTCGCGCAGCCGGGCGACGTTTGCCTGCATGATCGTCCAGCGCCGGCTCTCCAGCGCCGGGACCGGTTCAGGCGCCGTCGCCAAGCGCGGGGCTTCGCCCGCGCGTTCGGGCGGGCGCAGCGCCTGCCATTCGGCGGCGGCGAACGTCCGGTCCTCCTGCGGTTCGTAGGCCGCGAGCGACGGAATATAGGCGGTGCCGCTCGCCCGCATCGCCGCGATCAGCGCATCGTCGACGATCGCGTCGCCGACGCCGTGGCCGACCGCATCGACTCCCGCGGCGGCGGCGATCTTCGCGCCCGCCAGCGTCACCGTATGCGTGATGACCGGAATCCCAGCGGCATGCGCGTCGCGGACGATCGCCGCCAGCGTCGGCGTGTTCATGTCGCCGAGGTCGGGCGACCGGCCATAGCGCCATCCGTCCGCGAACACCTTGATGACGTCGGGGTGGTAGGACAGGGCCGTGCGCATCGCGACATGCGCGGCGCGCGGCGTCGCGGCCTGCAGGGTGAAGGCGCTGCCCCAGCCGAATTCGGTGCCGTGCCCGCCCGGCACCCCCAGCCGCACCGCCAGCGACAGGTGCGGTGCGGGGACGCTGCCGTCGCCGGTCATCGCCCGGATCGGCGCGAGCATCTCGCCGCTCAGCGAATAGTCGTTGGCGCTGGTCACCCCGGCGAGCAGATAGGCGGCATAGGCCTTGCCGAGATCGTCGGCCGCGGGAAATCCCGGCGCGCGCATATGCGTATGCAGGTCGTGCAGCCCCGGCATCAGCGTCATGCCCCGCGCCTCGACGAGGCGGGCGCCGCGCGGCCGGGCGATGTGCGCGCCGATCGCCGCGATCCGCTCGCCGCGGACCAGAACGTCGGCGCCGAACGCCGCGGCGCCACTGCCGTCGAACACCCGCGCGCCGCGGATCAGGACCATGTCGCCGGGCGCGGGCGAAGCCGCAGCGACCAGCAGCGCCATCAGCATCGCGACGAGAGTGCGGATCATGCCGGCGTCACCTTTCAATACGGGCGACAGTCGCAGCAGCGGAAGGCGCGGGGCAAGCACTTTATGGCGTCATGTCCGGCGGACGACGATCCAATCTGTCGCGCCGCGGTCACGGCGCGCAAAAAATGGTGCGACGCCGCGTTTCTGCTCTGGCCTTTCGTGACGTTTTCGTTGCTAATCCATGAATGCCGTCGGGGAACGGTGTCAGGGGGCGGAAAAACACATGGCAAACAACGCGTTGCGGCGTATCTTGATGAGCGGGTGCGGACTCGCGCTGGTCTGTGGCGGCGCCGGTGTGGCCGCGGCGCAGGTGGTCGATGCGCAGACGACGACGCCCGATGCCGCGACCCCGACCGGGGCGGCGACGCCGGCAACCGGAGCGGGCATCACCAACGTCCCCGCGGCCGACGGCGACATCCTCGTCACCGGCTCCCGCATCAAGCAGGACCCCAACAACAGCGCGCTGCCGCTCCAGATCATCACCAATCAGGAACTGACCCGCAACGGCATCAGCAATCCCGAACAGTTGATCGCCTTTCTGACCACCAACGGCAGCGGCGCGGACAATCTCGCCTCCAACGCGGACGTCACGTCTGGCGCGCAGCGCGGCACCAACGGCCTGTCGGCGGCGAATCTGCGCGGGCAGGGGTCGGCGGCGACGCTGGTGCTGCTGAACGGCCGGCGCGTCGCGGCGCACGGCCTGTCGGGCGCGGCCGTCGACGTCAACCAGATCCCCTTTGCCGCGATCGAGCGGGTCGAGGTGCTGAAGGACGGTGCCTCGGCGATCTACGGCACCGATGCGATCGGCGGCGTCATCAACTTCATCACGCGCAAGGATTACAAGGGGCTGGGGCTCCAGGCGTTCAACGACATCACCGAAGAGGGCGGCGGCAACATCTATCGCTTGTCCGGCATCGCCGGTTACGGCGACCTCGCCGAACAGGGCTTCAACGTGATGGGTGCGGTCAGCTACAGCTGGAACAACATCCTGCGCGGGTCGGATCGCGACTTCGTCAACGGCAACCAGCCCAATCGCGGCCTGTCGATCGACACCCGCGGCACCCCGATCGCCACCGCCTTCGCGCTCAACAACGGCGCCTTCCTGCCGCGCGGACCGGCCGGGCAGATCGGCACGCTGCTCGGCGGCACGACCGGGACGTTGGGGGCAGGGGGCGCGGCCAACACCGCGCCGCTCAGCGCGTTGCAGGTGCCGGGGCTGACCAGCACCTATGGCGCGGGCGGCATCAACCTCCTCAACCTGCCCGGCGGGGCGGGGTGCGAGACGATGGACGGCGGCATGGCCTATGACGCCGCGCTGTGGAACGCGCCGAACGCGCGCTATGCCTGCGCCTGGGATACCGGCCGCGCCGCGGTGATCCAGCAGCCGATCAGGACGCTGACCTATTATGCCCGCGGCGTCGTGCGGATCGCGCAGGAGCACGAACTGTCGCTTGAGGTGACCGGCTCGGACGCCAAATCGGCGAAGAGCTTCTCCAACGCGCAGGTGTCGAGCAACACCTCCAACTTCCAGGTCGCCTATCCGCTCAACGCGCTGACCGCGTCGAGCTACAATGCGGTCTACAATGCGATCGCGGCGCAATTCCCCGGCGTCGCCGCCAATTACGGCAAGCCGATCGCCTTCCGCTGGCGCTGCATCGCCTGCGGGCCGCGCGAATACAGGACGGAGACGAAGACGATCCGCGTCGCCGCGGCGATGGAGGGGCCGCTGTGGACCGGCTGGGACTATCGGGCCGGCGCTTCCTATGCGCGCAGCGAGGCGGCGTCGGTGCTCGGCACCGGTTATTACTACCGTGGCACGCTGGCGAGCGGCGCCTATGATCCGTCGGCGCCGACCGCGCCGGGTGCGGCGGGGCCGGGCCTTGCCGGGCTCATCAACGCCGGCCTGCTCAACCCCTTCAGCCTGACGCAAAGCGATGCCGGCATCGCCGGGTTGCAGGCGGTATCGGCGTTCGGCAAGACGCTGTACGGTGGTCAGTATGAAGTGAAGCAGTTCGACTATTCGGTCGCCGGGCCGCTCGTCCGCCTCTGGGGCGATCAGTCGGTGCAGCTCGCCGCCGGAATCGACTATCGCCGCGAAATATACAGCTTCAATGGCTCGGATGCAGCAGCCGCCACCGCACCGGTGATCTTCCTCGCCGCCTTCGACAACGTCAACGAACTGCGGAAGAAGGAGCGGACGGTGAAGGCCGCGTATGCCGAAATGCTGGTGCCGATCCTGCCCGGGCTCGACGTCACCGGCGCGGTGCGCATCGACGATTACACCGGCTTCGGTACCACGACCAATCCCAAGGTATCGATCAAGTTCCGTCCCTGGGAACCGCTGCTGTTCCGCGGCTCCTACAACACCGGTTTCCGTGTCCCCTCCTTCAACCAGATCTTCAATGGCCTGACCGAATCTCCCTATTCGGGCAGCGACCTGGCCGATCCGACCCGGTGCCCCGGCGGCGTCCCGAACACCGCCAATCCGGCCTGCGTGCTGATCCGGCCGGCCATCCTGACGGGCGGCAACCGGACGCTCGGTCCGGAAACCGCGCGTCAGTTCAGTGCCGGCGTGGTCATCCAGCCCTCGGCCCGGTTCAGCGCTTCGGTCGACTGGTGGAAGATCGACGTCGACGACACGATCCAGACGCTGACGTTGCGGCAGCTGATCGACAATGCGGCGCTGTTCACCGACCGCTTCCTCCGCGATCCGGCGACGAACGAGATCGTCGCGATCGACGATACCTGGATCAACGCCGGTTCGCGGCGGACCCAGGGGCTCGAGGTTGCGGCACGTGGCGGGGTCGACGCCCTCGGCGGCGTTCTGTCGACCGGCCTCGACGGGACGTTGCTGCTCAAGAAGGGCGAGAAACTGACCCCGACCTCGCCGTACACTGCCAGCCTGATCGGCGTGTTCACCTTTGCCGGCGACCTTGGCGTGCGCTGGAAGCACAATGCCTTCGTCAATTATGCGAACGACGACGTCGTGCTGTCGCTCACCCAGATCTTCCGCAAGGGCTACCGCAATTTCGCGCTGCCCGGCATCGCCGCGGGGACGATCACGCGGCCCGACTATAACGCGAACGTGGACGACTATATCATCTACAACGCCTCGGTCAGCTATATCGGTCTGCCGGGGTTCAAGATCACCGCGGGCGTGCGCAACCTGTTCGACACCGATCCGCCGTTCGCCGTCACTTATGACGGCAACACCGGGGCGGGCGGTTCGTGGGAACCGAGGATCGCGGACCCGCGCGGGCGGTCGTTCACGATGAGCGCGGAGGTGAAATTCTGAGCCTTGCCGTCTGACGGGACGGGGCGGCCTTCCGGCAAGGCCTGTGTTGCCCCG
>NZ_DBBS01000006.1:39627-41481 GCF_002292295.1 Sphingomonas sp. UBA978 | reverse complement strand
GAAGCGGTAGCGTCTATGGATTCCCGCCTGCGCGGCACTGACGAGCGGGGCTGGCGTCGTTGAATATCGATTGGCGCTCATCATCGCTTGCGATGGCGATACGGCCCGTCACCTCCTTGGCCGATGAGGTGTATTCCGGACGGGGAGCGCAGCACCTCCGCGTCCTCCGCGCCTCTGCGCGAACCCATCTTCTCTTTGGAAATGTGCTCCGAAATCCGTGGCATGCCGCCCCCACGTCCGCCGTGTGACACCGAACCGTCACACGTTCGACACGAAATGGTATGCAATAGGTATTGTCAGCCCGCGCCGGTGCGATAGACTGCGCGCCGGATGACGGGGATGGGAATGCGAATGACCGACGTGCAGCTGGTGGCGCCACTCGCAGGATGGGTCCTGCCGCTTGCCGCCGTGCCCGACCCGGTCTTTGCCGAGGGGATGATGGGGCCGGGGATCGCGATCGATCCAACCGGCGATACGCTGCACGCGCCGTGCGACGCCATTGTGCTGACGGTCCATGCCGCCGGCCATGCGGTGACGCTGGATGCGGGCGGCGGCGTGTCGCTGCTGATGCACATCGGCGTCGATACGGTCGCGTTGAACGGACAGGGGTTTGCGGTGCTCGTCGCGCCCGGCGACCGGGTGCGGGCGGGCGATCCGCTGATCCGCTTCGATCTCGACGGCATGGTGCAGGCTGCGCCGTCCGCCGTCACCCCGGTGATCGTCATCGAGGGCGAGGGCGTCACGCTCGCCGATTGCGCCGCCGAGGGGCTGGTCGCGGTCGGCGATCCGCTGCTGCGCATCGTCGGTACGGCACGCGCCGCGGTGGCGGACGATGTCGCCGGCGCCATGGTCAGCCGCGACGCGATCGTGCGCCTGCCGCATGGCCTGCATGCCCGGCCCGCCGCGCGGATCGTCGCCGCCGTGCGCGCAAGCGGGGCCGAAGTGACGATCCGCAGCGAGGATCGCTCGGCCTCGGCGGCGAGTCCGGTCGCTCTGCTCTCGCTCGGGCTGGCGTCCGGCACGCCGGTGACGATCCAGGCACGCGGCGACGGGGCGGAGGGGGTGATCGACGCGATCGTCGCGCTGCTGACCGCGGAAGTGGACGCCGCGCCGGCTCCGCCCCCGGCCGCACCGGTGCGACGCGCACCCGCCGCGCTCGAACCGGGGGCGATCGGCGGTGTCGCCGCCGCGCCCGGGCTCGCGATCGGCCCGGCCTATTGGCTGCATGTCGCAATACCGGACCTGCCGGCGAGCGGCGAGGGCGTCGCGGTCGAGACGGCGCGGCTGGCGGGCGGCCTCGCGTCGGTGGCGGAGGCGCTGGCGGCCGCAGCGGCGCGGCCGGGGCAGCTTGCCGGCGTGCTCGACGCGCATCGCGCGATCCTCGATGATCCCGACCTGCGCGCCCGCGCCGATGCGGCGATCGCCAACGGCATGAGCGCTGCCGCGGCGATCATGACCGCCGCCGAGGCGCAGGAGGCGCAGCTGCGCGCCTCGGGCAACGCCCGCATCGCCGAGCGTGCCGACGACATCCGCGACGTCGCGCTGCGCGTCGTCTACGCGATCCTCGGCACCGAACCGGCCGCGCTCAGCGTCCCCGCGGGCGCGATCGTGCTCGCGCACGACCTGCTGCCGTCGCAGCTCGCGGCGCTGTCCGCGGTGCAGGTCGGCGGCTTTGCGGTCGCGGGCGGCGGGCCGACCTCGCACGTCGCGATCCTCGCGGCGGGCATGGGCGTGCCGATGGTCGTCGCGTTCGGCGATGCGATCCGCGCGGTCGACGACGGCGTCACGCTGATCCTCGATGCCGATGCCGGCACGTTGGTCGCCGATCCCGCGCCCGCGCGGCAGGCGGCGGTC
>NZ_DBBS01000006.1:0-39590 GCF_002292295.1 Sphingomonas sp. UBA978 | reverse complement strand
GCCGCGGGCGACCGCCCCGCCGCGACCGCCGACGGTGTGACCGTCCACGTCTATGCCAATCTCGGCTCGGTGTCGGATGCTGGCGCGGCGGCAGCGATGGGCGCGGAGGGCTGCGGCCTGCTCCGCACCGAATTCCTCTTTTTAGACCGGACGACCCCGCCCGACGCCGCCGAACAGGCGACCGAGTATCGCGGCGTCGTCGCGGCCTTGCCCGGCCGGCCGGTGGTCATTCGCCTGCTCGACGTCGGCGGCGACAAGCCCGCGCCCTATCTGGCGATCCCCGCGGAGGAGAATCCGGCGCTCGGCCTGCGCGGCATCCGCGTCGCGCTCGCCCGGCCGGAGATCCTCGATGCGCAGCTGCGCGGCATCCTCGCCGTGCCGGAGGTCGAGCGCTGCCGGATCATGGTGCCGATGGTCGCGAGCGTCGACGAGATGATCGCGGTGCGCGCCGCGCTCGACGCCGTGCGTGCCGAGCTCGGCATCGGCCCGGTGCCGCTCGGCGCGATGATCGAGACGCCCGCCGCCGCCGCGACCGCCGACCTGATCGCCGCGCATGCCGACTTCCTGTCGATCGGCAGCAACGACCTCACCCAATATGTGCTGGCGATGGACCGCGGCAATCCGGCGCTCGCCGCCGGTATCGACGGGCTGCATCCGGCGGTGCTGCGCCTGATCCGCATGACCTGCGAGGGCGCGGCGACGCGCGGCGTGCCGGTCAGCGTCTGCGGCGGCCTCGCCGCCGATCCGCTCGCCGCACCCATCCTCATCGGCCTCGGCGTCCGCACCCTCTCCGTCCCACCGGCGCGGGTGCCGGCGACCAAGGCGCTGGTCGCCGGGCTGACGCTCGCCGCCGCGCAGGACCTGGCGGCGCAGGCGCTCGCCGCCGCCAGCGCCGCCGGGGTGCGCGACCTCGCCCGCCGTTTCGCCCAGGAGACCAGCCGATGACCGCCGCCCGTTTTTCGGTGATGTCCTTCCTCCAGCCGCTCGGCCGCGCGCTGATGCTGCCGATCGCGGTGCTGCCGATCGCCGGCCTGCTGCTGCGGCTCGGCCAGCCCGACCTGCTCGACATCGCCTTCCTCAGCGCGGCCGGCGACGCGATGTTCGCCAATCTCGGCCTGCTGTTCGCGGTCGGCGTCGCCACCGGCTTCGCGCGCGACGGCAACGGTGCCGCGGCGATGGCGGGGGTGGTCTGCTACCTCGTGGCGGTCAACGGCGCGCAGGTGTTCCTGCTGGTGCCGCCGGCGACGCTCGCCAACGTGCCGGACGCATTGGTCGCGGGCGTGTCGACGGCATGGAAGGCCGCGGCGATCGACCGGCTGGAGGTGCCGATCGGCATCGTCTCGGGCCTCGTCGGCGGGCTGTTCTACAACCGCTTCGCGACGTTCAAGCTGCCCGATTACCTGGCCTTCTTCGGCGGGCGCCGGTTCGTGCCGATCATCGCCGGCATCGCCGGGCTGGTCATCGCGCTGGTGCTGGGGCTGAGCTATGCGCCGATCAACGCCGGCATGGACGCCCTGAGCAATGGCGTCGTCGCGGCGGGTGGGTTCGGCCTGTTCGCCTTCGGCGTGCTCAACCGGCTGCTGCTCGTCACCGGCCTGCATCACATCCTCAACAACGTCGCCTATTTCGTCGTCGGCGATTACCAGGGCAAGACCGGCGATCTGACGCGCTTCTTCGCGGGCGATCCGACCGCGGGCGGGTTCATGAGCGGCTTCTTCCCGGTGATGATGTTCGGCCTGCCCGCCGCCTGTCTCGCCATGTATCACGCCGCCGCGCCCGACCGGCGCAAGGCGGTCGGCGGCATGCTGTTCAGCCTCGCGTTGACCTCGTTCCTGACCGGCGTCACCGAACCGATCGAATTCAGCTTCATGTTCCTCGCGCCGGTGCTCTACGCGATCCACGCGGTGCTGACCGGCCTGTCGGAGGCGCTGATGAACGCGCTGGGCGTCAAGCTCGGCTACGGCTTCTCCGCCGGTCTGTTCGACTATGTGCTGAACTACGGCAAGGCGACCAAGCCGCTGCTGCTGATCCCGATCGGCGCGGTCTATGCCGCGGTCTATTACGGCCTGTTCCGCTGGACGATCGTCCGGTTCAACCTGCCGACGCCGGGTCGCGAGGCGGTGGATGCCACCGCCGCCGCCGGCCCGGTGGTGGCCGCGGACGCGAAGGCCGCGGCCTTCGTCGCGGCGCTGGGCGGGCGGGCGAACCTGCGCGCGATCGACGCCTGCGCGACCCGGCTGCGGCTGGCGGTGGTCGACGCGAGCGCGATCGACGAGCCGCGGTTGCGCCAGCTGGGCGCGCGCGGCGTGCTGCGGCCATCGCCGACGGCGGTGCAGGTGATCGTGGGCGGCATCGCGGACGGCCTCGCCATGGACATGCGCGCGGCGATCGACGCGGGGGAGGGCGCAGCCGCCGCGCCCGTGGCCTTACCCGCCGCCGCACCGGTGGCCGAAGCCGCGACCGTGCCGTCCGCGCTGCTCGCCGCGCTCGGCGGGCAGGCCAATATCGGCTCGGTATCGCGCCACGGCGGCCGCCTGCGCGTGGTCGTCGCCGATCGCGCGCGGGTCGACGATGCGGGGCTTGCCGATGGCGTCCGCGCCGCCGCCTGGGTCAGGGCGGACACGCTGCACCTGCTGATGCCGGCCTGACGCGCAACAGCGCTTGCATCCCCGCGCGGCTGCGATTAGGCGATCCTCTCAGCCGTGCGGAATGCCGGCCGTGCGGGTGTAGCTCAATGGTAGAGCAGAAGCTTCCCAAGCTTACGACGAGGGTTCGATTCCCTTCACCCGCTCCATCACAACCGTACGTTCGCGGGCAGGGGGCATAGCCCCTGATAGAGCGAGCATCGCGGCAAGCCTTCCCTCTACTGCGATATTCACGCCCCGACCGGTTTCAGCGGGGGTGAGGACGATCCGATCGATCATCTTGCGCAGCGTCGGGACCGCCTCGTCGCGGGTGTAGGGGTCGGCCAGCTTGGCGTTCAGGTCGTCGACGTTGCGGCGGTAGTCGGCCGCGATCGTCGGATGCAGTGCGATCACCGGATCGGTGTCGAGGTCTTGCAAGTGCTCGGCCGCGGCCTCCCGCTCTGACCTCGCCTTCTGCATCGCATCCTTGATTTCAGCGAACTCCCCAGCACCGGAGGCGATGGCCGCGACCAAGCGGTCGATCCGGCTCGTGGCATCGACGAGCCGCTTCTCCAGCTTGGCACGCTCACGACGATTGTCGCTGGCCCGTCGGGCGTAGTGCTCGTGGTATTCCTTCACGTAGACGGCGACGACGTCGGGATCGAGCATCTGCTCGCTCATCCCCGCTATCACGCGCGCTTCGAACGTCGTGGTCATGACCTTGCGATTGTTCGAGCATGAGCCGTCATTGGTATAGCGTGCGCATCCCCACTTCTCGCCCGATATGACGATCCAGCTGCTGCCGCACACGCCGCATACGCCCAACCCGGACAGCATGCGGCGGGGGCGGACACACTTGGTCGGACGGATGCCTTGATAGGATGCGCGGCGTTCCTGCGCCGCGTCCCATGTAGCGTCGTCTAGGATGCGGAGGTGCGGCACCTGCTCGACCTGCCAATCGCCTAGCGGGTTGGTTCGAATACGGACCTTGCGCGTCATTGGTTCGACGATCTTGCTGGTCCGGTTATGTACGATCTCGCCGACATAGAGCCGATTGAGCAGGATGCCGTTGCCGCGCTTGGCATCGCCCTGGATCGTCGACGCGCGCCAGTGCGATCCGCGTGGGCCGGGAACGCCTTCGGCCGCCAGCCTGCCGGCGATGGTGCGGGCGCTTTTGCCCTCCGCAAATTCACGGAAAATGCGGCGAACGATCGCTGCATGCTCATCGTCGATCTCTCGTAGGCCGCGGATCGGGCGGCCGTTGGCATCGATCCTGTTCGCGGTGCGATAGCCATAGGCAAGGCCGGCGGGACTCCGGCCTGCCGATACGGTGCCGCGCTGACCGCGCTTGATTTTCGCACCGAGTTCCTTGCGGAACTGCGCGTCCATCAGGCCCTTGATGGTGCCGGTCAGCTGTGTCACCTCGCCATCGCTCAACGTAAAAAGGCGAGCGCCGGCATAGGTGAGCCGTTCGCGGATCGCAAAGCTGTCGCCCTCGTGGCGCGCGATACGGTCGGTGGATTCGGTCAGCACCTGATCAATGCCGCCGCCCTCGACAGCGGCGAGCAGGGCCGCAAGGCCGGGGCGCTGGGCCACGCCAATGCCGGCTGCGCCGCTGATCGCATAGTCGGTGAAGACCTCGACGATCGGCCAGCCCTCACGGTCCGCGCGATCACGGCAGACCGCGACCTGATCGTCGATCGAACGGCTATTCTGTAACTGGCTGCTGAAGCGGGCGTAGATGACGGTCCGCACGGTCGTTTCCTTTGGCTTGGCGCTCGTCATAGTCTCGGTTCGCCTGCGCGCGCGCAAGGGCGCGGACGAATTCGATGAATATCGGGTCGTGCTTCATGCCGCCCTCGCGAGCGCCTTGGCGGGTGCCAGCGTGTCCGAGGTTCCGGCACCCGCCTTCCTTCCCTTGCCTTTGCTCACAAGGTTGATCCGCGATGGCGCTTCGTCCCTGGAATTATAGCGACGCGCCCGCTGATCAGCGCCCGATCGCCGTATGGACGGCAAAGGACGCAGCGAGCCTCCTCGACCGCGACGGGGCCAAGCTGCGCGCCTGGGTCGACCAGATCAGCGGCCGGCGGGCGACAGCCGAATACGATAGTCAGCGGCCGAGCTACGTAGCTGACACAGGTGATGGATATCCAGGTGTCCTCGGCAACGCAGCGCAATACGGCTCCATCTGCCTGAAGATCGAGGACCTGACTGGATTCCCGTTCGGGTCGGCCGGCATGGACCTGATCATCATTGCCACCTCGACCGAGACGACCAACACGCAGAACGCGGTCATCGGCTGGGGTAACAACGACAATCGCGGCCCTCGCATCTTCAAGATGCGGACGACCGATCAGTTCGGCGACAATTACGAGAACCAGCTGTACGCATCGCTGGGGCAGGACGTGTTCACCCGCAGAATGGGCACGTGGTCAGTGCCCGATGCCGCGCCGGGCCTGGGCGTGCAGGTGCGGGTCCAGAATTTCGTCGCGCCCCGGGTGTCTGTCTCGCGCGAGATGTTCTTCGCGACCGCGATAGATAGCGGCTATCTATTCGGGCGGCACTACGGCGATGAACGTTTCGTCGGCTACATTCATGAGATCATCCTCGCTCCGCCCCTCACCGACGCGGTGCGCGAACAGTATTACGGCAGGGCGCTACACGACTGGGGCATTCAGGGCGGCGCTGACCCCACGTTCGTCTATGCTACTCAGCGGCCCATGGTCGATGATGGTGCCTCCGCGGGAAGCGCGGGCGATGTTGCTGCGACCCTCGGCATGGTCGCCGCAGCCGCGTCGGCCGTGCTGGTCATCGCCGGAATGGCGAGCGTACCACTGGCACCGGTCGGCATTATGGCGCCCGCATCGGCGCCGATCCGTGCCAGCGCTGCCTCAACCTTGGGCGCCATAGCGGCATCAGGCGCCGCCTTGCTGGTCATACGCGCTGACGCAGCGCCAACGCTACAGTCGGTCACCGCGCAAAGTGCAGCGCGGCTTCTGATCGCCGGACTTGCCGCCAGTGAGCTCGGCAGCTTCAGCGCAGCGGCAAGCGGCGTCCTAACGGTTCGAGGCATGGCGTCGCTGGCGCTGGCACCGGTCGCCGCCTCCAGCACCAGCGAACTTGCCCTGCGCGGCGTCGCTGCGATCACGCTCAGCCCGGTGACTGTCGAGGCGCGCGCCGGCCCAACGCAGTCGGCAGGCGGCGTAGCGGCGATCGCACTCGATCCAATCGCAGCTGTGGCCGATGGTATCGTCCGCATCTCTGCCAATGCGGCCCCCGCGCTGGCATCGATCCAGGCGAGCGGTGCCGGCGGCATCCGGATCGCGGCCGTCGCCAACGGGCAGATGGCCCCCGTCACGGCAGTTGGCGACGGCATCCTGCCCGTGCGGGCCGCCTCCGCGTCGCTGCTCGGACCAATTGTTGCCGCAACGTCTGCCAGGCTGTCGATTGCGGGGCAGTTGACCGGTGCGCTTCAGCCGCTCGCCATCGTCGCGCAGGCACGGACGTCGGCATTCGAGTCGATCGATATCCCGCTACGCAACCGCTTCGTCATCCCCGCCCGGCAGCGGCGGTTCACCATCCCGGCGCGACAGCGCGCCTTCGTTATCCGCAAAGGCACCTGCATGTCGTCCATCACGAAATACGCGGCCGAAGAGCGGCAATACCAGGCAGACTGGTCGGCCGACCTCAACGGGCAGACCATCGCCGGCGAGATTGTCGCGACCAGCAGCGATCCGACGCTGATTGTCGACAGGGTCACATATAACGGTGCGCTGATGAAGTTTTGGGTGAAGGGGGGCGCGTCAGGACGGCTTAGCACGATTCGCTTCGACGCACCGACGTCTGGGGGTGAGGGCCTTGTATGGCAGCAAACGGTGGTCGTCTTCTAAGTCAACAAAAAACGGATCATCCAGATGCTTTGCTAGCTTAGTTACCTCAAGATATCTTCGCAGCGCATCCTTAACATTCCACTGTCCATAGCGAGCGTGAAGTCATTTATTATCAGCGGCATATCACTCTCATGATGCTGCCATCTTGGCTTACGAACGACTTGTCCAGTGGGCGGGTGGATCGTAACTAATTGTACGTTTGAGAACGCCCTGAAGACTTCTGGCGAGAGATGGGTCTCCGAATATACGCAAGCGCAAAAAAGCATGCCGAACATGAAGATCGCGATTTTCGAACGCTTTTCGCGCCCATTCTTATTATCATCAACTCCTAGTGCGCGATGGTAAACGGGATCGTTTCCAACTAATGGCAAAGCATTACCAATTGCTATAGCCCAATTATCTGAAAGTTCTTCACCGCAGGCAAACGCGCTTCTCTCAGGTTGTGATACGCATACGGTTTCGCGATCTGCAAATTCGTAACTCATTGTGAACTGGGCAATCCAGCGCGCCAAGTTGCGCAGATCAGATTCGCTTATATCACCCCAGTATCCATAATTCATTCCCTTTAATAAGGGAATTATTGTGTCTATATTATCACTCATCCAACCTGAATTGCATTTCACACATGCGATCTTTAGTGTTTGAGACCGATAGCTGCCGGGGCGGGTGAGTGCTCCGCGACTTGCGATACCCTGCGCGTTAAAATCTTTATTGGGGTATCGGACTATTTTATGTTCACTACGACCAAACTGCGCCAGAGCATGCCGCCGAGACCAACGGCCCCAAATGTGCTCCTTTGTGACTTTTGGAGTTCCGCAATAGATGCAGACATTAGGCGATTGGAATGTCTCCATTAGGCTAACAATAGTGCCATTGTCCTAGATATCAACCAAGACGAAGGCGCCCAATCCCGACGTTCTTCTGACAGCCCTGATATAGGCGGGTAAGGCGTGCCCCCTGGAGGCGCACAGCGGGACTCTGCGTACCCGACCGTATGTCGTACCCGCCGGGCTGAATTACTGCGACACGCTAATCTAGCTATATATCGACAACGCGATTGCCGGTGGTCACGCGAGCATCGATCTGTGGGGATATCGCGTCTTCAAGGTCGCCTGATCTGGCGAAACCAAGGCGGCCGGACGCATTGAAATGCTTGTGCCCGGCCGCTGGGGAGGGGAATGATCTCAGAAGACGGTTGCGATGATCAGCGCCCAGAGCGCAAGGCTCGCAGGGATGGCGAGCAGAAGGCCATGCTGCCCGAACGGGCGATGGCTGCCGTATGGATAATGCGTCAAGCGCATGTGAAATCCTCTCGTTTTCCTACTTTTTGGCGTCAAGCGCTATGGTTAACGTAGGGGAACAAGAGAGGGGATCAAGGCTTCTTTTTGTGCGTGATCCGGACCTTGTTGCAGCGGGTGCACCTGGCGATCGTCGTGCCGATCCTATGAGTCGCGGGACGTTTCGACCATGCATGCAGACCCCACCGACAGCGAATCCCCAACATACAAGTTTCTCCTTATTCCTTGATTATAGAAGGAATAGAGGATCGCATCATATCCTAAGTTGAACCCGTTGTTCATCAATGAGACATCGGAATAGCGCTCGCGGATGCTTGCCCTAACACCCCTAGCCGACCGTCAAAGCCTGCCGCGCAGCGACCGCCAGTTCGCGGAACGCCGCCTGCCACGTCGTGCTGGCTACACTCCCGTTCGCGCATGCCGGACAACTCGGTTCTCGCCTCCTGGCAGCCGGTGGTTGCGGGTCATGAGCTTTTAACCTTGCGAGGCAACTCGCCTTTGCCGCGCCGAACGGCGTTTGAGGCGGTCGTTCTGATGTCCTTTAGCGTTTCGACCAAGCCATAAAGACCGGCCAACGCGACCACGATCCGATCGTCGAGCACACTTTTTGCCAAATCAGGATCGAATGGGATCACCAGTAGAAGGACGTACGTCGGGATCGGCGATGCAGCAGCGACCGTCTGGAAGATCCACTTCTCATCAAGCTGGTCGAGAGACTTTTGATGCAGGCATCGGAGCCAGACCAGTGCCACGAAGAACAGAGAGCATATCGCAGCAGCTGCATATAAGGCTGTCGAAGAATGGGGGGCGTGGTCGTGGACCAGTCTGCCAAACCATTTGGGGTCCACGAATGCCCTTACGAGTACCGGCTACCAACGACCATCCCAATGGCGGCCGATACAACCTCTGCTCCGATAGTCAGCGTCAGGCCCAGAGCAGCAGCAGCCAAGCCAGCCAACGAAATAGAGAGGATGCCGGCACCGAGCATGGTTGGCAGCTTGCGAGCGCCAAGCTTTATGATCGTATGCATGTCATCTCCTTTCGTCCGCCCTCGTACGTGGAAGCGGTTAACAAACAATATGCCCTTTCGCTACCAGCGCAAGGGGTGCGGTGTGACCGGCGACCGTCAGCTTTTTCAACAATACCGCAGCGCCTGCCTTGCGGCACCCGCCAGTTCGCGGAACGCCGCATGCCATGTTGCACCGGCCTCCGACCATGGCAGCGGGCCTTCAATGCGCTCGATCCGGCTATCCCATAGCTTCTCGTCTAGGTGCTCAATGAGAGCGTCATCGTCGTTGCTGGTGCATAGGCGGCAGCGGGCCATCAGCGGCGCACCAAGTCGGGGTACGGATGGGGCTCGTCGACATCCCACTGCCCGTGCGAGGGCGCGTGCGCGGGGCCGACCATGTCAGGCTGCAGCATCACCGTTTCGCTCTCTGGCCGGCCCATGATGCGCTTGACCAGATCATCGGTGACGTCGACCCGGATGCGCTCGATATCGAGGCCCGGCGCCCGTTTCTGGAACGGCTTAAGCACGGACAACGCGACCCATATGTTCGTGCGCAGCTGCTCGCGAGTGACGCGCCTCACGAGC
Source organism: Sphingomonas sp. UBA978 (assembly GCF_002292295.1). Taxonomy (GTDB): domain Bacteria; phylum Pseudomonadota; class Alphaproteobacteria; order Sphingomonadales; family Sphingomonadaceae; genus Sphingomonas. Next base: position 30,184 of record NZ_DBBS01000006.1, on the reverse strand, counting down.
GGTGCTCCCACAGATCGCGGATGCCGAGCGCGCGCTCCGAAAGACCAAAATAGTCCGCCAACCGGCGATGCTCGTCCGGCCGCAGCGCCAAGGGGACGCCGTCGACCACGAACCGCCGAAGATAGCCGGCGGGTCGGTCGAGCATCCGGGACAACGCCGCATAGCTGTCAGGGCCGGCGTCGATCATCTTGGCCAGAGCCTCGCGCGGATCGGCGACGCCCTGCCGCAGCTTTGCGGTGCCGGTCAGAGGCACAGGTAATCGAGTTCCGCGTCGTCGATCGCGGCGTGCATGTCGCCGTCAGCCTGCATCGCGGTGAGGTGCGCGCGAACCTGCCCGATATCACCGTGCTTCGGAAAGCGCCGGTCGGCCGCGGCGCCCGTTGCCAACTGGCCGATCAGGCCGCCTTTGTCCTTCTGGGTCAGCAGCCATGTGCCGAACGGAAGCGGCGCCGGCGACGAACGATCGAGCATATCCATGATGGTTCTCCGGAGTATCGAAGTGCTCCGGCTATATAGGTGTTCCGCGTATGTTCCGCCAGATCGGTTAGACGTTCATGCCGGGACGCCGCGGGGCGCCGTGGCCGGATGCGGGCAGGTTAGACACCGCAGAGCCGCGGAAAGACGCGGTTGTTACTCCCCGGCCAGAATTACAGTCTTTTCACAGCAAATCGATTTTCGGCAGTTGCGTCACGCCTAAGTGCATGCGACCCAGATATCGGGAGCAAACGATGTCCGACGCTGATACCAGTAACCGATTTGGGCCGCAGACAATTGTTGCGGCACTTGCACAAATAATCGTTATTTATGCCGCTCTTGCATACTACGCCGCTTCAGCACAAAGATACGCTATTGCGACGCACTTTGGTGTAGAGCCCTATCTAATCACGCGGAATGTTCCCGACCATCTTGTGCAAGGCACTAGAGTTCTTCTTTCGCAGTGGTCCTTCTACATCTTAATGTTGATATCGCTCGTGACGCTTGTCGCTAGCGCCAACTTCTCCATCAAAGCGTCACGAAAGGTGAAAAGTCTATCCGGCTTTACGCTATTGGTGATTTGCGTACTAGGCGTTCCTATATTTGCTAATCACATTGGGGCGGCGTCCGCCAATTTCACTATTGATAGCTTGGAAAGCTCTGTCAAAGAAGGATGCAACATAGGCTGCTACAAATACAAGCTCGCGACAGAGACAGTCGTTGGGCGTCTCCTCACGCAGAACGAGGAGCGGACCGAAATCTTCACAAAGGATGGCCTTCGCGTTGTCAAGAGCGATGACATCATCCTCGTGGCACGCGCCTCTACCTCGACGACGAAGGCCGCCCAAGCAGAAATGAAGGAAATGCCCGCAACGAAAATGAAGCAACAGACTTTTAGTCCTTCGGCTTCGTCAAACGGGCAAGTCTCGTCAGCTAGCCGGCGGTAAATGCACCGCCGGTTTCCGCGCGCAGGGACAACGAAATGGAAAGCAAGATCCTAATCGCTGCGACCAAGTCGTCGCCCACCGCCTAGGCGGCAGCAAGCCGCGTGGTGATCACGTTCACCGCCTTTTCCGTGCCACGGTCTATGTCGTGTCCTGTCGATCTGCCTTGGTATCGCGCTGGTATCGCAAATGCCCCCATGACAGCAGTCAAACGGCGTGCTTCCATGCGCCTTCCCTTCGCAAACCTGCACAAAGCACAGCATGGAAAGCAATCGCACTGCAGACGTCAGGGATTAGCCGGCGAACAAATATATGGGCGTTCCGTTCGCGCTGTCTTTTCGCTATTGCCGCAACATGACTGCGCCCAACGTCGCTCCGTTCGATCCAGCCACCTTCGTTGGTAGACCTGGTTTGGCAGACTCCGTGTTAGGAAGGCCCACCATTGAACAATTTAAAGCGGCCGGCATGACATTCGATCTTCGGGATGCAGGATACTTCCGAGTCGAGGATGAGATACAAAAGGCCTTTCAAAGAGAGGTTTCACCTGACGGTCAGCATATAGTCGCCTTGCACGAGGGTTACCGCTTCTGCCGCCGTTTGGTTGCGGTGGGTCCGGATAATGAAGTCTATGCCGTTTGGGAAATTTATACGAAGTCGTCTGAAGGTTTGTTCGCTGCTAAGTCGCGGACCATAGAGGTGGACGGTAGCTGGACTAAGCGAGGCATCGGCACGGCGTTTGCCGAAGCGGTTCGCCGACACTTCGATGTGGAATGGAGCACGCGTTTCACTCCTGCCGGAGCTAATCTTAAGGAACGAGTAGAAGCGAGACGCGCTTCAGAGGTCGCTCAGACTTGAGCCTTCAAGAACGTACGTTTGTGGCGTGTTCCCTTCACCCGCTCCAGCTTTAGCCTAGTCAGTTATTCCAGCATCCACTCTCATAGCTGGCTGATTGCTGTTTGCCGTGCCAATGCGGTAGATCACTCGATCCAGTCACCGCCACGTTTCTGCTGGAATGAGAAGAATAGCGACGATCGGCAGGCAATACGGCGACGTGCGGCTGCGCACCGCCGGCGATTGCCGTCTTTCAGCTCAGACCACCGCCGTCACGTGTGAACGGTCCGTTGAGGCCTGCGAGGAGCCGAACAAGATCGATCTGGCGGGAAACCCCGGTCTTGGCGAAGATGGATTTCATCTGCGTGCGGACGGTTGCCTCGGAGACGTGCCGTGCCCTGGCGATTTCCGGGATCGACCGCCCCTCGACCAGGGCGCGCGCCAGCACCGATTCGCTTGCCGTCAGATCGAACGGCAACCGGATCAGATTGGCATTCGGCACGCTGAGGTTGCTGCTTTGCGCCGTCAGCAGGAGCACGCCGTCGGAATTGACCCGTTCGCGCGCGCCCCGCAGGATCGGGACGAGATGGACGACCGCGGCGTCGCCCGCCGCCTTGCGCATGCCGATCGACGCCACCGACGTCGTCGGGTCCATGCTGGTGACAAGCGCCTGCCGGAACTGACTTTCCAGAAACTCATCGAGAAAGCGTATGCGGCCGTGCACCTCGTGCATGTGCGCGCCGAGCTGTTCGATGAAACGGGCGTTCGCGGCTCGTAGCCGTCCCTCGGACGACACGATCGCCGCACCTGCGCCGGCCATCTCCAGCGTGGCGACGAAAAGCTCGTCCTTCTGTTGCCGTATCTGCGCGGTCAGGCTGATCGCCCGGCCGAGATGGGGGCGGAGCGAGTCCAGGAACGGCTTGGCGTTTTGCGACAGAGCGTGATCTGCGAACCCCTCGACGGTGATATGCAGGATATCGTCGCATGCGCCCTGGAAGATGGTGGCCGCACCCGCCGCCATCCCACGCGGCGCGAGGAATTCCCGATGAACGGGCATGTCCGCCAGTTCCTCGGCCGTCCGATAGTCGGTTTCCGCGCGAAATCCCGGATACTGGTCGAGGTAGAGCGCCATCGTGCGTTCCGGGTCGGCAAGCCAGCCCGCCTCGACATAGGCCTCTCCGGCATCCCGAATCCCGTTCGAGAAGGTGATCGACGCGCTGCCATCGACCGACCGGCAGATCAGCGCGGCACCCATCGCGCCTGCGGCGGCCGCGATGTCCTGCAACGCCTCCGGCCATTTCTCCGGCAGGATGGCCGCCTCATAAATTGCCGATATCAAGCTGTTACGGTCGCCATGACCCATGATGTTCCCGCCTCGTTACAAGAGGTTGTCCGGCTGGCGCGTAACAATGCGCAGGCTGTCCAGATGCTATAAGATAACGCCGTGTCGATATGTGAGTCACATTTGCGATGCTGTGGGCAATGATTGCAATGGGATACGGCAAAGTCTTTCGAGTTATCGTCCGCTAGTGTCGCATTCCGAGACAATCGGTGGAATATCAATGATAAAGCCGGAGCATACCTAATTTGAGGTATTTCATTAGTCACTTGCTCTGGTAACTCATCATAAACGTCATTCAGTTCGATGAGGTCAAGCAGAACCATCATCGGGGATGATCGTTTTCTGGGGTGTTGACGTAACGTCAAGTGGGGAAAATACGTGGCTATTCATAATGTTGAATTGAGCCCAGGTTTTGACTTGCGTCTCGGGGGGAGGGCGGCGGTGCTGCCGTCCGTCGGGAATACTGGCGCCATACCCGCCTCGACTGTCCATATGTCGGGCCACTCCATCGAATGATGGCGAGCGCCTGCGGGGCGATCGTGGGAAAGGCTGTTGCGTTCGTCGGACCAACGTCGGGTCCAGCAGCCCGGACGGGCCCGGTATAGCCTGGGCCGGTCGGGTCGGTGAGGGGCCGGCGCGTCCCGCTGCCAGCAGGGCTCGGGGCCTGCCGGCCTGCGGTTCGGCCGGGCCACGATAGCTACGGCTTGCCGCGGATGCCTCCCTGCCGGAGCGCATGCCGATCGCCATCCAGTCGTCCTGGCTGTGGTCGGCGCCATGTCGGGCGCCCGCAATAACCGGTTTCGAATGTCATCCGATCGGGAAGAAGGTCATGCGGAACGGTTCAGGTCTATCGCGATGGTCGGACGACCAGCGTCGTGGTCAGGGTGAAGCTTTTGTAGCGCTGGTCGAGCAGCGTCGCGGTCCGTTTTTCGCGGGCTGCGGTCACTTCGAGCCGGGCGATGCGGCCGATGTCGCCGCCGGCCGTCAGCGCGGCCCGCACGTAGCGGTCGTTGCGTGGAGCGGCCTGCGCCAGCGGGTCGAAGCGGAAGTTGCGGTCGCGCAGTCCGAGCATGCCGCGCAGCGTCAGGCGGGCGGTGAGGTCGGCGTCTATCGACAGATCGGCCGATCGGACGGCCAGCCCATTGGTGTAGAGCCCGTCCTCGGCCTCGAACGCTCGCCGCAGGGCGGCGCGCATGCGCACTGCCGGACGTGGGGTCCAGGAACTCACCGCGTTCCAGATCGAGCCCGAAAAATCGCCGTCGAAGAGGGACCGGTCGTCGTGGCGGGCGTAGCCGAACTCGCCATCGAACTGCAGCAGGGCGGAGGGCTCCAGGTGAAGCCGGGCGTACACCCGCGTTTCGCGCGAACTGCTACGGTAATCGCCTGCCCGCCCGTTGGCGACCACCGGCACGGCATTGAGTCCGGTCGCGTCGCGCAGGTCCGCCTGGACCGCGAGAATGTTGCCGGTCGGCGAGAAATAGCCCGCGCCGCCGCCGAAGGATGTGCGCGCGACGTCGTTGCCGCGCAACTCACGGGACGAGTTGACGCTGCGGAGGTAGTCGACACTGCCGATCAGGCGGAAATCGCCGAGAACGTTGCGCGAATAATTCCCCGTCGCGACCAGCACCTGCTGGCGGCTTGCGGCGAAGGTGCGGACATCGCTGAACGGCGTCAGCTGCCGCGCCCATTGGACCAGCAGGCTGCCGTTCGCGACCGCGGTGCGGTGTTCCGCCGCTGCCTCCAGTCGATAGCCGGTGGTATCGAGCCGCGCGTTGCGGGCGAAGGCCAGTCGATTGACCTCGGCATCGCCCGTCAGCGTCCAATTCCCCTCTTCGCTGCGCAGCGATCCACCCACGTTGATCCTGGCCGTCGCATCGGCCCGCGCATCGCCCGGCTGCACTGCCGTGGACTCGGGCAGGCGGAAGACGTTGTCCGTGAACGCGAGCGTTCCGCTGCCCCTGGGCGTCACCTCGGCTGCCGCGTTTCCGCAGCAGATCGAGAGAAGGGCCGTCGTCGCCAGAATATTTCGGGCGCCCAAATTCCTGTCGATCACTGCTTCCTCGCTTCCCTGCAATCGCCAAAGGCGGATGTAGCCATGAGAGATAGTTAAAATGCAACGGGATTGTCCACCAAGATTAACGGAAAATCGGCAATGTCCTTTGTTTTCATTGCCGTACAATTCCTGGAGCATGACAATGAAGATGTTATACCGGTCGTATAGATCGATCATCATCAAATATATTGCATTGCTTTGCGCGATGATGGGCGCGGACATCGCCCGTGCAAGCGATTACAAAGTCGGTGCCGGTGATGTTCTGAAGATCAGCGTATACCGGGCGCCGGATTACGACACGACGACCAGCGTGACCCAGGCCGGCGATATTGCCTTTGCCGGCGTGGGACGGGTGAAGGTTGCCGGCCGCAGCGTCGACGAGATCGCAAGCGCATTGGCCGCCGCGCTCCGCCAGCGCGAGATTTTCACCGACCCCACCGTCACGGTGCTCGTCCTCGAATACCGCAGCAGCATGGTCTCGGTGCTGGGCGCGGTCGATCGGCCGGGCGAGTTTCCCGTCGATCGTCAAGGCATGACGATCGCGCAGATGCTGGCGCGCGCCGGCGCGAACCTGGCTCTGCCGGGGGGGACCGTGTCGATCATCAACGGCGATGCGCGGGGCGTCCGGCAGACGATCGCCGTCTCGGATATCATCAGCGGCCGCGAGGATCGGGCGGTGCGTCCGGGCGAGGTCATCTTCGTACAGGCGCCGCCGACCTTCTACATCTCCGGCGAGGTCCAGAAGCCCGGCGCCTATCCCATCGAGCGCGGGCTCACCGCGGGGCAGGCGATAGCGCTGGCCGGCGGGCTGACCATGCGCGGCACCCAGGGGCGGATGCGCGTCACCCGCAAGCGCGACGAGGTCGCCTTGCCACCCGCCAAGATCGGCGTCGCCGATCCCGTCCAGCCCGGCGACCTGATCGTCGTCGGCACCAGATTGTTTTGAGGTGTCGATGTGCTGACGCTAGCCCAATTCTACTTCATCGTGCGGCGCCGCCGCCTTCTGATCCTTCTTTCGACGGTTGCCGGCCTCGTCGCGGCGATCGGATGGAGCGGGCTGACGCCACGACGCTATACGGCGTCCGCGCAGATCCTGGTCAACGTCCGCGCGGTGGAAACCGTCGGGCAGCCGGGCAGCGTCGCCGACCAGCTCGCGCCGGACTATCTCAGCACGCAGACCGACATCATCCGTAGCGAGCGCATCCTGAGCGAAGCCGCCCGGGCGCTCGGGCTCGATCGCGACGGCCCGCGCATCCGGGCGCTCGGCTGGTCGCCCGAGGCGGGGCCGGCCCTGCGATACGCCGTCAAGTTTCTGCGCGGCCATGTCGCGCTCAGTCCCTCGGCCACGTCGCGCATGCTCGATCTGCGCGCGACGGCACCGGACGCGACGCTCGCGGCGGAGATCGCCAACGCGGTTGCCGATGCCTATCGCGACGGAAGCCTCGCGATCCAGTCCGAGCCGGCCCGGCTGGCGATCCGCGGCTATGATCGGCAGGCGACGGAGCTGCGGGCACGCTGGGCTGCGGAGCAAGGGCGGCTCGCCGCGAAACAGCGGGCGCTGGGGGTGACGACCCGCGAGGCGGGCGACGACGCCGAAACCGCCCGCCTCGTCAGCCTGTCGGGGCAACTGGCGGTCGCCGAGGCCGCGCAGGCGACGGCGGCGGCGCGGGCGGACCGCACGGCATTGCCCGATGTCATCGCCAATCCGGTGGTTCAGGATCTGGAGCAGCGTATCGCGGAGGCGGCGGCCAAACGCCAGCAGCTGGCCGCGACGGCCGGCCCCCGCAACGTCGACGTGCGCGAGGTCACCGGTCAGATCGAAGCGCTGCGCGCCCAGCTCGCCGCGCAGCGTGGGCTCATTCGCGACGGTGTGGCGAGTGCAGCGCGACAGGGCGCCAGCAGCGTGGCGACGCTCCGCGCCGCAGTGGCCGATCAAAAGCAGCGGGTTATCGCCGCACAGGGCCATCGCGGCGAGATATCGCTGATCGAGCAGTCGCTTGCGAGCATCCGCCAGACCTACGAGCAGGTCATGCAGAGGCGGGCGCAGCTGAGCGTGCAGGACACGGTCGGCCAGGGCAATGCGATCATGCTGTCCCGCGCGAGACCCCCCGAGACGCCCAGCTGGCCGCGCCCGATCGTGATGGCGGCGATCGGCCTGGTCGCCGGGCTGATGGCCGGGGTGGCAGGCGCGCTCGCCTTCGCCTTCGCACGCGGTCGCCTCGACGCACCCGAGGATATCGAACTCTGGTCGGATGTCCCGTTCGTCGGCGGCATCGGACTGAGTGGAGGGCATCCCGCGCTCGCGGCGCCCCGATCGCTACTCACCTCGCGCTTCGGAGGATCGGCATCATGAACTTCCCACGGCCGAACAGTCCGACCGACAGGGTCGGCGATATTCTGGTGACCCACCGCGCGCTGACCCAGGCGCAGGCGCAGGAGGCCGCCGACTATGCGGAGAGCGCCGGCCTTCGCTTCGGCGAGGCGGCGGTCGCGCTCGGCATGATCGACCAGGACACGCTGCGCGAGACGTTGAACCTGCATTTCGCTCTCTCGCGGACGGCGACGGCCTCCGCCGCGGCCAACCCGCTGCCGGTCGCCCTGTCGACCGCCGCCTCGGCGCATGCAGCGGACTGCCGGGTACTGCGCAATCAACTGGCGTTGCGGCTGAAGCTGCCCCGAAGCAACGCGCCGGCGGTGGCGATCGTCGGGGCGGCGGACGACGCCGGTGGCAGTACCGTCGCGGCACATCTGGCGATCAGCTTTGCCGGGGTGGGCTATCGTACCCTGCTGATCGACGGCGATGTCGAACATCCGCGACAGCAGGAGCTGTTCCACCTCACCAGCGAGGGGGGGCTTGCCAACTACCTGGAGGGCGGCGCCGCCAGTCCGCTGCTGCTGTCCGTGCCCGGCATCGATCACCTGACGGTACTGCCGGCCGGCAGCTCGCTCGTCAGCGCCGGCGACCTGTTCCTGCGCACCCATCTTCATCGGCTCGTCAATGCCGCGCAGCTGATGTTCGACATCATTCTCATCGATGCCCCCCCGGCGGCGCGGGGGCGCGAATATCTTCTGCTCGCGGCGGAATGCGGCAACGCGCTGATCGTCACGCGGGAAGGGCTGACCGAACGCCGCGCGGTGCGCGCGATGGCGGCGGAATGTGCGGAGGCGGGGATCGCGATGATCGGCGCGACGATGGTCGGCCGCAATGTCTGACGAGATCGCGAATGCCGCGCCGGTGATGGACGATGTCCCTCAGGCCCTGCCGGACGGTGGCGAGGCGCCGTTCGGCGGGCGCGACGTGCTCGTCGTCATCCCGACCCTCAACGAGGCCGGAACGCTCGAAAGCGTGGTGCGCCAGCTGGTCGATCCGCATGGTAGCGGACGCCACCGCGTCATCATCGTGATCGCCGACGGGGGCAGTACGGACGGCACGTTCGCACTCGCGCTCGATCTGGCGCGCACGACGCCGTGCATCCGGTTGATGGACAACCCCAACCGGACCCAGGCGGCGGCGATGAACCGCGCCGTCGCGCGGTTCGGGGTGCCCGGCGGGATCGTCGTCCGGTGCGATGCGCATGCCGCCTATCCCCCGGGATTTGTCGATCGGCTGGTCGAGAGCCTCGAGCGCACGGGCGCACATAGCGTGGTGATTCCGATGGACTCGCGCGGGCGCGAATGTTTCGGACGCGCCGTCGCCTGGGTATCGGATACCAAGCTCGGCTCGGGCGGCTCGGCGCACCGTGGCGGGCGCAACAGTGGCTGGGTGGACCATGGCCATCATGCCGCGTTCCTGGTCGACCGCTACCGTGGCAACGACGGTGGATACGACCTGACATTCACGCACAACGAGGATGCGGAATTCGACTGCCGGTTGCGCCGCCGCGGCGGACGGATCTTCCTCGATGCCGATATCCGCATCGATTATTACACGCGGAGCACCGTATCGGGGCTTTGGCGCCAGTATCGCGGCTATGGTCGCGGCCGTTCGCGCACCGCGCGTCGCCATCCCGGTTCGATGCGGGCGCGGCAGCTGGCGGTGCCGACCGTCGTGACGGCGCTGGCGACCTGCCTGATCCTGTCGCCGTTCGAACCTTTGCTGCTGGCGCTGCCGCTGACCTATCTGACTGCGCTGGTCGGGACGTCCGTCCAGCTCGCGCTGCGCCATCGCAGCATGTGCGGGCTGGGCGCGGGGCTGGCCGCGGCGACGATGCACATCGGCTGGGCCGCAGGTTTCGTCGGCGGTCTGGTGACGATCAGGGAACGGGCATGGCTCCCCGTCGGGGCACCGGCGGGCAGTGCCGACAGGCCGCGCGTGGCGCTCGTCGATCCATCCTTGTTTACGGGGCCCTATGACGCCGGACTGGACGAGGGACTGGTGTCGATCGGCGTGCCGACGCTCTGGGCGGTCCGGCCTCTGCGGCGTGGTCAGCAGGGCGATCTCTCGCCGGACCGGTGTCGCCCGTTGTTCTATCGCCACGTGGACGATGCGACATGGGTGCCGCCCCGCCTTCGCCCCGCGCTGAAGGCCGCCGCCCACCTCGTGGGCCTTGCCCGGCTGGTCGCGACGATACGACGCGAGCGTATCGAGATCGTCCACTTCCAGTGGAACGTGCTGCCGATCGTCGATGCGCTGGCCATCCGGATATTACGCCGGCGCGCCGTGGTCGTCGTCACCGTCCACGACGCGACGCCGTTCAACGGCGATCACCTGCCGCTCTTGCAACGTTGGGGGTTCGACCTGCCTGCGCGGCTGGCCCATGCCGTCGTCGTCCACACCTCGCGCGGCAAGGAGACGCTGGCGGCTCGGGGCGTCGCCGCCGATCGGATTGCCATCGTCCCGCATGGGCCGCTGACATTGCGCGCACCCCTCGGCGAAGCTGCGCCGATGGATGTCGCCAGCGATGGGCGCACGACTTTCACCCTGTTCGGCCAGATCAAGCCATACAAGGGAGCGGACCTGCTGATCGAGGCACTGGCGCTGCTCGATCCGGCGCTTCGGTCCGGTGTCCGCGTCATCATCGCGGGCGCCCGTATGATGGACACCAGCGCTCTGGAACAGCGGATCGAGGCACTGGGCCTTGGCGGGACGGTGGAGTGCCGGTTCGGGCGGCTGTCCGAGGCGGAGATGGACAGGTTGTTCAACGAGACACAGGTCTTCGTCTTCCCCTATCGCCAGATCGACGCCAGCGGCACCTATTATCTGATCCGCGACCGGGCACCATGGATCATCGCCTCGCGGGTCGGTGTGTTCGCCGAGGATTTCATCGAGGGCAGCGATGGTCGATCGGTGCCGCCGGGCGATGTCCCGGCACTCGCCGCGGCGATCGCGGAGGCGGCCGGGGGGTGTCCCCGGCGGCCGGCCGGCCCGCGGGGCGTGGGCTGGCCGGCGATCGCCGAGCAGACGCTGCGCGTATACGGGATCGCCGCGGGGCGGGCAGGGCGATGACGGTGCTGCGTCCCATCCCGCGACTGACGCGGATACCGACATGGGAGGCGGGTACCACCCGCCGGGACCGAATGGCGGACACCGTGCCGGCCAGTGTCCGCCTGGCGACCGACGCGCTGTTGGTGACGATATTCCTGCTGCCGCAGTTCGGCATCAACGTCGCCGGAGCCTCCCTGCCGTTCAGCCTGCCGGCGTATCTCGTGCTGACCGGTACGCTCGCGATCGGCAGGCTGATCGCGGTGAATGCGCTGGCGATGATCGCTTATGGGGGGATCGCCGCCGTGGGCCTGGCGAGCCTGACGCTGAATGGAGGACCGTCGACCGCGTCCCTGGCGCTGCTGCTGGTGCTCTACGCGCCCTTCTGCCTCGCCATGAACGACGGGCGGTCGGCCGCCTTCCGAGGGTTCGCGCGGGACCGCTTCATCCTCGCCTGCGTGCTGGTGTCGCTGGTCGGTGTCGTCCAGTTCGTTCTCCAGTTTCTGCCGGGTGCGCGGGGCTTTCTCGATATTCGGACCTTCATTCCCGCCGGGCTGCGGCTGGAGGGAAAGTACAACACCTTCGCCTTCACCGGCGGGTTGTTGCGCTCGAACGGCTTCTTCCTGCTCGAGCCCTCGTCGCTGTCACTCTACGCCGGCCTGGGGCTGGTCGAGGAGATGGTCGGACGAAAGCGGCCATGGATGATCGCCAGCCTCCTGACCGGTATGTTTGTTGCCCTGTCGGGTTCGGGTCTGCTCGTGGTCGGGATCGCACTGCTGGCCTTTGCGATCCGCCGTGGCCCGGTGGCCGTTCTCGTGAGCATGGCGGCGTTGGCGCTACTGCCGATCGTGGGACGATGGGTCGGGCTATCGTTTCTGGTCGATCGTCTGGCCGAGATCGGTTCGCCACGTTCGAGCGGCTATGCGCGCTTCGTCGCCCCGCTCGCACTCGTCGATGAGGGATGGAGCGCGGCGCCCTGGTCGGCTGCGCTCGGCAACGGACCGGGAGCGATCCTCCGGGTCATTCAGAGCCGCATCTCCGCATTCGAGATATTCGATCCGACCTGGGCCAAGATCCTGCTGGAATATGGTGCGATCGGTACCGCCTGCTTCTGCGCGTTTCTGGTCGCGACGATCGGCCGGACATGGGCGCCCGCCGCGACGCGGACCGCCATCGTCTATGCCTGGGCGGCAGCCGGAGGGCTGCTGGTGCAGGCCAATTTCGTGGCGCTGATGCCGTTGCTCGTCACATGGTGGCGGTTCGACGGGCCTGCGTCCTTACCGCGGAGGCACGATTGATGCAGCGACCCCTTAAAATCGGCGTCCTGATCGCCTGTTACAACTACGAACGCTATGTGGGTGCCGCGATCAACAGCGTGTTTGCGCAGACGCGCGCCGCCGACGAGGTCATCGTCGTCGACGACGGCTCGACGGACCGGTCCGCCGCGATCGTGGAGGGGTGGTTCGGAGACCGAGTGAAGCTGATCCGACAGGCTAATGCCGGTCAGACGGTGGCGTTGCGCAACGGGTTCGCGCAGTCCACCGCAGACGTCATCCAGTTTCTGGACGCCGATGATCGGCTGCTGCCTGGCGCGCTGGCGGCTATCGAGCGCGTCTGGCGCGACGGGACGAGCAAGGCGCAGTTCGACCTCGAGGTGATCGACGGCGACGGCCAGCGCCTCGGACGACGTTTCTGCCGGTTTCCGGCCGGATATGACGCGGCCGCAGCGGCGCGCGACTTTGAGCGAACCGGCACCTATCCATGGCCTGTCACGTCGGGCAACGCCTATGCACGCTCGTTCCTGACGCAGGCGATCGGCGAGCCGACCCCCGTCTCGCTGGACGGTGTGCTGAACACGCTGGCGCCGCTCTATGGTACGATCGAGACGATCGTCGAACCGATGGGCGAATATCGCATTCACGGCGCGAACAAGAGTCACGAGGATCAGGGGCGCAGCTTCGCGAAGCCGCAGTTCGCCAGGCGCATCGATATCCGGCGGGCAGAGCTGGCATTGCTGGCGGATCATTGCATCCGGCTGGACCGCCCCGTTCCGCTGCGAGATCCGCTCGACCACGAGATCGCATTCGTGAACTACCGGATGATCGCGCATCGCATCCACAGGCATCGCACGGACTCACGCTCGCCCGGTCGTTTCCACTTCTGGAAAAGGGGGGTGACGCTGGGCCTGCGCGATGGCGGCGGCATCAGGCAGCGCCTGTCGCATGTCGCATGGTTCAGTGCGCTCTTCGTCGCTCCGCAGCGTGTCGTCGGCCTGTTGATCGATGCGCGCTACGGCCGGGCCGTCATAGTAAAGCAGTTGGGGAAGGCGCTCAGATGGCGATGACGGTCAATCGCGGCCTTGCCATGCGGGCGGGGTTGTGGAGCGCGGTCGAATCCGGCGGCCTGTCGCTATTGTCGTTCGCCACGCTCGTGGCCTTTTCGAGGTTGCTGTCACCGGCCGACTTCGGCGTGTTCGCCATCGCGCTGAGCACGATCGAGATTCTTGCCCTCCTGCCCAATATGATGTTTCACGACGCGCTGATCCAACGTCAGGATTGCGAGGCGCGTCACGAGGGAACGGCCAGCTTCCTCAGCCTCGCGATGGCGGTCACGATCTGTGGTGGCTGCTGGCTGGCGGCGCCCTTCTATGCGCAGCTCGTCGACGATCCCCGTGCGGGCATGGTGCTGGCTGCCCTGAGTATCGGCCTGCTGTTCGCCGGGCCGGTGACGCCGATCGTAGCACGGCAGAAGCGTGGGTTCGGCTATCGCCTTTTGGCGATACGCTCGCTGGTGGGGCGACTGCTTGGCGCCGGGCTGGGCGTCGCCGCGGCCCTGGCGGGCGCAGGCGTCTGGAGCCTCGTGATCCAATGGATCGCGATGCAGGTACTGGGTTCGCTGGTCCTCGTCCTCACCGCCGACGTCCGGCCGCGCCCGTGTTTTAATCGGCGGGCGGCGGGCGATCTGCTCCGCTTCGGGGTGCCGGCCTTGGCCGCTCTCTTCGCGACCTATGCAATGCGTCGTGCGCTGATGATTTTCGCCGGCATCCTGCTGGGCGCGCAGGCCACGGGCATGCTGAACCTCGCGTCCCGACTGGTCGATACCTTCTGGTCGGTCGCATGCACCGCCATCTCGCAGGTGGGTCTGTCGACGCTGACTGCGTTGCGGGGCGATCCGTTGCGACAGCGCCATGCCTATCTCCAGGCGGTTCATCTGGCGAGCATGGTGTTCTTTCCGTCATTTGTGGGCATGGCGATCGTCACGCCCGAGCTCATTACCGTATTGTTCGGTGCGCGCTGGATCGAGGCGGCGCCCCTGGCATCCGGGCTCGCGCTGGTGGTGCTCGTGCCGGCGGTGCGGTTGTTCATGCCGGCCTATCTGACCTCCCTGGGCAAGCCGGGGACGTTGCTACGTATCAACGGCATTACGTTCGTCGTCTTCCTGGTCGCGGTGGCGGCTATTCGACCTGTTGGCGGTCTGCTTATGATCGCCATACTGGCCGCTGCGGAATGCCTGACGATCGTCCTGTTCGCCCGTGTTCTGATGCAGCGTGGCGGCATTTCTGCCGTCGACCACCTTCGGGCAATAGCCGGTCCGGCGATTGCCACCTCTATCATGGCGGCGATTGCCCTGCCGGTTCAGTTATGGACCGCCGGGCATGCGTCCGCATGGTTGAGGCTGGTCATCGTCGCCGCAACGGGTGCCTCGGTCTATATTGCTGTTCTCGCAATGACCCAGCCGCGGTTGGCCCAGCAGGCAGCACACTGGTTACGCGCGCGACTGAACGGTCGATCCCCGGAGTTGAGGCCATGACCAATCAAATGTCCGGCGACCAGCCGATGTTGTCGATCATCATTCCCAATTTCAATTATGGACGCTTCATTGGTTCGGCAATACGAAGTGCCTTGGCAGTTCGATGGTCGAGAAAAGAGATCATCGTCGTGGACGATGGTTCTAACGATGAGTCATGGTCGGTCATCTCCAGCTTCGAAGACCAGGGTGTGCTGGCAATTCGTCAGCAGAATGCGGGACAATTGATCGCCTGCCAGCGCGGCTTTGCCCGTTCCCGTGGGGACATGGTTGTGTTCCTCGACTCCGACGATCTGCTTGCGCCGGACATCATGGAACATGTCGCATCGCTTTTTCGCCCGGGCGTCACGAAGGTCCAGGTCCGTATGTTCGTCGTGGATGCCACGGGCATGCCGGGCGGGCCGGATTATCCCCGTTTTCCGCAGGACATTGGCCCCGCCCTGATTCGTGACTGGGTCAAGGAATCCAACGCTTATCCGACCCCCCCGGGGTCCGGAAACATCTATGCGCGCACGTTCCTCGAGCAGATATTGCCGGTGGATCAACCCGTCGATCGCTTCCTCGACAGCTATTGCCTGTCCGCAGCACCGCTCCTCGGCGATATCGAAACCGTTGACGCGCCGTTGGTTGGTTATCGGGTGCACGGTGCGAATGATGGTGCGATGTCTTCTCTCCAGCCCGAGAAGTTCGCGACGGAGTTGCGCCGGGCGCGTTTGCGGACCGACTATGCGAACCGCGTCAGCCCGAATGCCACTTTCGTGCTGCCCGATCCCATCGTCTGCAGCATTCCCGTGCTCGTCCAAAGGGCAAGTTCGTTACGACTGTGTGCGGAAGACCATCCGGTAGCAGGCGATAGCAGGCTGAAGATCGCCGTGGACTTCACGCGAGCGCTGAGCCGGAAACACCATCTCGGCACCCGCGCGGCCTTGTTGATGTGGGCCTGGACGATGGGGATTTTGATCCTGCCGAGGCCGTTGGCCAGACACTTGATCGGGTGGCGGTTCGCTCCGGTAACGCGACCATGGCTTGTTCGTCGGCTGGCATCCTGGGCGTGAAGCGGCGTTACCGATATGCGCTGGTCGGCGCACTGGCAGCGGCCTTGTCGTCGTTCCCCGCAAGGGCCGGCTGGCGAATGGTCTTCGAGGATCGGTTCGACGGCGCCGGTCTCGATCGGTCCCGTTGGGCGACGCGCTACATCTACGACAACGAGCGACTCGACCACCTGAATGACGAGGTCCAACGCTATCGGGATGCGGATACTCATCGCGTGAAGGGCGGAACGCTGTCGCTGATCGCCCGTGCCGATCCCGCCGGGGGCTATCAATCAGGCATGATCCGTTCGCGGCAGACGTTCCTGTACGGCTATTTCGAAGCGCGCGTCAGGTTGCCGCGCGGTCGCGGAATTTGGCCTGCGTTCTGGCTCAACCCCGATCGTGCGCGTGATGGATCGCTGGAATGGCCGCCGGAGATCGACATCTTCGAATATGCGGTCAATGGCGTCGAGGATACCGAGTCGATGCTGCATTCCGGCGTGCACGAGGCCGTCGCCCAACCCGCGACGTGGCATTTCGTCGATCCCGCTTTCGATCGCGCTTCGGGTACCTTTCGCAGCGAGGGCAGGTTGAATGCCGGCTGGCACGTGTTCGGGTTGCTATGGCAGCCGGATCGCATCGTGGTGACGATCGACGGCCGCCGGCTTTACGACCGGTCGTTCCGTTGGCTGAACCGCAAAGGGGCCGTCGCGGCGCCCGCCCATGTCCTGCTGAACTTTGCGGTGGGTGGCAAATGGGCGGGCCGCCACGGCATCGATCGGGCCGCGTTTCCCCAGGCGCTGGAGATCGATTACATTCGTGTGTGCCAGCAAGATGCCGGCGCGATCGCACAATCCTGTGGCGGTACGACGCCGCCTGCGACCCATTCTCCTTCTTAGGGACCGCCGTGATCCGGTGCGACAGTCCGTCAGCGCCTCGATCAGCGCCTTGCAGGGGCTTCCGTTCATACCGCTGTGGATGCGGGCGCGGATCCTGCGCTGGTATGGTGTGTCCTGTCCGCCCGACGTCGCCATCTACGAAGGCGTTTACTTCTCCTCGAACCGCGTCGTTTTCGGTCAGGGATGTTTCGTCAATGCGCGCTGTTTCTTTGAGGCCGGTGCGACGATCACGCTCGGGGATGCCGTGCATGTCGGTCCTGGCACGTCCATCATCAGCAGTACCCGTGCAGGTGGCGGTCACGACCGACGTGCGGGTGCCCTGCAGAAGTTCGACGTCCAGATCGGCGCGGGATGCTGGCTCGGCGCGAACGTAACCGTGCTGCTCGGCGTGCGGATCGGGGACGGCTGCCTCATCGCCGCGGGCGCCGTGGTCACGCGCGACTGCCTGCCCGACGGGCTCTACGCCGGCGTTCCGGCCCGGCGGGTGCGCGATCTGGGCGATGGCCCCGGCCAGCTGGAGACGGATCGGCGGCGCGCAGACTGGTCTGGCTCGATCGGGGGCGGCGACTCGGCGATCGCTCTGTCCGAGGGGCCGGCGACCCGCCTGCCGCCCTACAAAAACCGGATCAGCATCAACAGCAGGCCGGCGATCGACAGCAGCCAGGCGAGGCTGCGCACATAGGCGACGCCGAGGAGGTAGAGCGGGATATAGGCGATGCGCGCGGCGAACCACAGGATCGCGCCGGTCGCGCCCAGACCGCCGGTGCGGTCGGTGACGGCGAGGCCGAGCGCCAGCGCGAGAAAGATCGGGTAGCTTTCCTGGAAGTTCGTCAGCGCGCGGGCGGCGCGCCCGGCCAGCGGACCGAGCGGTGGCTGGTCGCCGTCGCGGGCGCCCGCGTTCCAGCCGAGGCCGCGGTCGCGGGTCGCGGCCTGGCCCTGGATCATGATGTGGGCGAAGCAGAGGACGGTCGATGCGCCCAGCACCAGCAATTCGGTCGGCATGTCCGGCCCCCGGTTCATTGGCTCAGCGCCCCAGCAGGATCGCCAGTTCGTAGAAGGCCGCACCGATCAGTCCGGCGGCGGGCAGGGTGACGACCCAGGCGACGACGATGCGGCTGGCGACGTTCCAGCGCACCGCGCTGAGCCGCCGGGCCGAACCGACGCCGACGATCGCGCCGGTGATGGTGTGGGTGGACGAGACGGGAATGCCGCCCATCGTCGCCATGAACAGCGTGATCGCGCCGCCGGTTTCGGCGCAGAAGCCCTGCGCCGGGGTGAGCCGGGTGATCTTCGATCCCATCGTGTGGACGATCTTCCACCCGCCCGACATCGTCCCGAGCGCCATCGCCGCCTGACACGACAGCACCACCCAGAAGGGCACGTGGAATTCGCCGCCGAGCATGCCCTGCGAATAGAGCAGCACGGCGATGATCCCCATCGTCTTCTGCGCGTCGTTGCCGCCGTGGCCGAGGCTGTAGAGCGCGGCGGAAATCAGCTGCAACTTGCGGAAGCGCTTGTCGACGCCCATCGGCGTCAGCTTTAGCGAACTCCACGCCACCGCGAGCACCAGCAGCAGGGCGAGGACCAGGCCGACGGTGGGGGACAGGAAGATCGCCGCGACGGTCTTGCCGACGCCGACCCAGACGACCGCGGAAAAGCCCGCCTTGGACAGGCCGGCGCCGAGCAGCCCGCCGATCAGCGCATGGCTGGAGCTGGACGGGATGCCGTAGCGCCAGGTGATGACGTTCCACGCGATCGCGCCCATCAGCGCGCCGAAGATCACCTGCGGATCGATGATCTGCGCATCGACGATGCCCTTGCCGACGGTCTGGGCGACGTGAAGGCCGAAGACGGCGAAGGCGATGAAGTTGAAGAATGCGGCCCAGAGCACCGCGTGATGCGGTTTGAGGACGCGGGTGGAGACCACCGTCGCGATCGAATTGGCGGCATCGTGCAGGCCGTTCAGGAAATCGAACAGCAGCGCCACGCCGATCAACGCGACCAGCAGCGTGAAGGAGATGGTCATGGCCTAGGCGTGATCGATCACGAGACCCTGGATCTCGTTCGCGATGTCCTCGAACCGGTCCGCGGTGCGTTCCAGATGGCTGTAGATCTCGCGCTCGACGATGAAGCGCATGGGATTGTCGGGGCCGCACGCCTTGAACAGCGCCTTCAGCCCGCGGGCGTGGCATTCGTCGGCCTGTCCCTCGAGCGACACCAGCCGCGCGGTAAGGTCGTGGAGGCGGCCGGCATTGGCGTCGAGCTTGCGCAGCAGCGGGATCGCCTCCGCGGTCACCCGGGCCGCCTCGACCACGAGATCGACCATCGCGCGCATGTCGGGCGCGAATGCCGTCACCTCGTACAGCGCGATGGTGTTGGCGGTCTGGTTCATCTGGTCGATCGAATCGTCCATGACGCCGATCAGGTCGGTGATCGCGGACCGGTCGAACGGCGTCACGAACACCCGGCGCACGTCCTGCAGCACGTCGCGGGTGATATCGTCGGCCTCATGCTCGCGATCGACGATCTCCGCGATATGCTGTGCGATCGCACCGTCGCCGCTGAACAGCTTCTGCAAGGCGTCGGCGCCCTTGACCAGCGTGGCGGCATGCGCCTCGAACTGATCGAAGAAACGACCTTGCTTCGGCATCAGCGCCTGGAACCAGGCAACCATAAGAGACCTTTCGTTGATGGCGCGGCGCGCATGGGGCCGGGCGGACCGGCGTGCAAGCCGATTCTGCCGGTTGCGCCGGACCGTAGCGGACCGGCCACGCGCTCGCGGCGTTCCGATCCAGGGGAATGGAGACTGACCATGGCGAGCACGCATGACGATAGCATGACTGTGGGCGGCGCGAACAGCGGCGCGGTGGACCACGCCGCCCGAGCGTGACCGCCGGCCCTCTCGACAGCCTCGGACGGGCGGGGCAGGGGACATTCATGTCCTTCGTTCAACAGCTTCGCGCCGCGACCGCCGGCGACCACGACACCGTCGATGCGGCGTTCGGCGGCTTCGCGCTGGACGATGCCGCCGGTTATCGCCGCTTCCTGCTGGCGCATGCCCGCGCATTGCCGGCGGTCGAGGCGGCGCTGGCGACGGCGGCCGACGATGCTTTGCCGGCGTGGCGGCCACGGACTCCCGCGCTGGCCGGCGATCTTCGAGCAATGGATGCGGCGATGCCCGAGCCCTTCGCGTTCGACGCGTCCGACGATGCGGCGCGATGGGGCGCGCTCTATGTGATCGAGGGCTCGCGGCTCGGCGGGCAGTTGCTGGCGCGGACGGTGCCGGCGGGGCTGCCCGCGGCCTATCTGGCGGCGCGGCACCTGCCGGGCGAATGGCGGCGCCTGCTCGCCGCGCTCGATGCACGCGCAGCGGCGTGCGGTGCGGCATGGTGCGAGGCGGCGCTGGCGGGCGCCCGCGCGACCTTCGCGCTCTACGCGCGGGCCGCCGAGGTCTAGGATTCTACCCGACGTCGTCCTCCGGGGGGAAGGCGATGCGGTTCTTGCCGGCGCGCTTGGCGGCATAGAGGGCGGCATCGGCAGCGCGCATCGCCGCGCCGGGATCGTCGCCGAGGCTGGCGACGCCGGCCGAGAAGGTGATGCGGCCGATGCCGTCCCCCGTCGTCTGGTTGACGAGGATGCGTCCGCCCAGCGCCGCACGCGCGCCGTCGAGCAGGTCGAACGCGACCTCCGGCGTGCAATCCTCGAACAGGCAGGCGAATTCCTCGCCGCCATGGCGCGCGACCAGCACCGCGATGCCGAGTTCGTTGGTCAGGTGCCGGGCGACGAGCTTCAGCACGCGGTCGCCCGTGTCGTGGCCGTGGCGATCGTTGATCGCCTTGAAATCGTCGATGTCGCACAGGGCGACGCAATGCGGGGCGGCGCCGTCCTGCGTCGCGGGCAGGGCATGCAGGCGGCGATCGAAGCAGCGGCGGTTGGGCAGGCCGGTCAGGTGATCCTCGTCCGCGGCGCGGCGGGCGTCGTGCAGGTTGCGGCGCAACTGGTTGGTCTCGCGATGCGTTTCCTCCAGCCGGTCGGCGAGCAGGCGGTTGCGCGCGATCGCCTGCGTCGTCAGCGCGAGCAGGCGTTTGACGGTGCCGTCCGGATCGCTGTCGACCGAACCGGCCTCCACCGTCAGCGCCTGTTCGTAGTCGCGCGCGGAGGCATGGCTCTGGCGGAACGTGCATTCGGTTTCGGTCAGCCGCGCCGCCAGCGCGTCCGCCATGTCCGCGATCCGTTCGGGAGAGAGCGGATCGTGCGAGGGCCGGTTGGTCAGCCGGTGCAGGAAGGCCGCGTCGATCGTGCCGCCGGCGAACAGGCGGTCGTCGATCGAGCAGGACAGCGGATGGCTCTCGCGCAGGATGTAGGTGCGGGCGATCTGGTAATGGGCGACGCTCGGTTCCAGCGCATGCCGGTCGAGAAACGCACCGATATCGGCGAACAGCGCGCGATGGCCGTCGCGCTCCGGATCGGCGATCGGCCCGGCGTCGCCGGCATCGGCGATCGCCGCGCCGCCGATCCAGGCGGACAGCCGCGACATGCGCGAACCGATGAACGGCACCGCGGCGCCGCGGCCGTCGTTGCCGTCCCTCGCTGCCATCGCCCCATGCATCGCGCTCGTCCCGCCAATCCCCGTCATGCGGCGGCGATAGCGCAAGGCGATGAAGCTTTCCTTATGACGATGTCGTTCTGCCGAAGAAACGACCCGAACAACACGCCGGCGGAACGGCCGCGAACGTCAGTCTGCGATCGGTGCGGTCATGATCGCGCGCAGGCCCGGATGGTTTTCGCCATATTCGATCGTGCCGTCGAGCCGCTGCACCATCGCGCTCATCATGCGGCTGCCGAAGCCCTCGCCGTCGCCCTTGCCGCGGCCATCGTCGGCGACGATCAGCCGCAGTTTGGCGCCATGCTGTTCGAGCGCGATCGCGATCGGGCCGGGACCGCCGCCATAGGCGTATTTGCTCGCGTTGATGACCAGCTCGGTGAGGATCAGGCCGATGTTCACCGCGCGATCGGTCGGCACGAGGATCGGCGCGAGGTCGAGCCGGATGTGCCGGCCCCATTCCGCGCCCAGCGAGGTGCGCATGTCGGCGACCAGCTCATCGATGTAGCGCGACAGGTCGACGCTCTCGACCTGGTCGTCGCGGTACAGCCGGCGATGGACCAGCGCCACCGCGGCGAGTCGCGCCTGCGCCTCCGCCAGATGATCGGCGACGGTGCCGCCCGCGGTCTTCGCCTGCAGGCGCAGGAACGAGGCGACCAGCTGCAGGCTGTTCTGCACCCGGTGGTTGACCTCCTTCATCAGGACGTCCTTCTGCGCGAGCAGGGCGTCCTTTTCCGCCAGCGTCCGGTTGAGTTCGCGGTTGAGGATGCGGACCTGCAGATGCTGGCGCGCCTCGTGGAAGCGACGGCGCAGGCGGTGCGCGGCCTCGACCTGCTCGAGCGTCCAGCGCCGCGACCGGCCGCGCACCGTCTCCGCATAGCTGCCGAACGAGGCGCGCGGGGTCAGCGTTTCGCCGGGGGCGAGGCCGACCGATTTGTGCGGATTGCCCGCCCAGGCGATCGTCTCGACATGCTCGGCGCGCAGCCATAGCAGCATCGCATTCTCGTCGTGCAGCGGCAGCGCGAGCAGGCCGCTGGCAAGGCCGATGTGATCGCGTGCCTGCGGGAAGAGCGCGGACAGCTCGTGCGTCGCGACCGGTTCGGTGCCGCGGCTGCGCACCCAGCGGGCGATGGCGATCAGCGTGCGCGCATCGGGGCAATGGCCGACCGATTCGACCTGGTTGCCCGCGACCATCGCGAAGCCGTCCGCGTCGAGCATCGCGCGCAGCTCTTCCTTCACCGCGATCACCGCCTCGCGCAGCGGCTCCTCGCTGTTGAGGCGCGGCACGACGCTGTCCTCCGCGGCGCGCAGCGCGATACGCTCGCGATAGGCGGCAGCCTCCTCCTTGGCGCGGATCTGGCGGGCGAGGCCGCTGGCCAGCGTCGCAGCGGCGCTGCGCACGTCGGGCGGCAGCAGGCGCGGGCCGTTGTGGTGGCAGGCGACGAGGCCCCATAACAGGCCGTCCATGACGATCGAGATCGACGCCGACGCGCCGACGCCCATGTTGCGCAGATACTGGAGGTGGATCGGCGAGACGTGCCGCAAGGCGACGTCGCTGAGATCGCAGGCGTCGAAGCCCGCCGGGCGCAGCGGGGCGGGGACATAGTCGAGCTGCGGGATCGCGCGCGCGCGGTTGCGGACGTACAGGGCGCGCGCCTGTTTCGGAATGTCCGAGGCGGGGAAATGGTGGTTGCGGAAGGTGTGGAGCGCGGGGTCGCGATCCTCCGCGACGACGCGGCCGGCATCGTCGTCGAGGAAGCGATAGATCATCACCCGGTCGAACCCGGTCAGCGTGCGGAAGGCGACGGCGGCGCGATCGAACAGCGTCTGCGTGTCCATCGCGCGTTCGAAGGTGCCGGCCGCCGCGTCGAGCCAGGCGAGCATCGCGGTGGCGGTCATCGGCTCGCTGACGATCGGTTCCAGTTCGACCAGCAGGCGCCCGCCGCTGCGATGCACGGTCGCGACGAAACGTTCGTCGATCCCCGCGACCGGCTCCGGAACCGGTGCGGTCGGCCCGACCGCGGCCTGCAGCGCGCGATCCACGTCCTGCCCGAGCAGCGCGGCGAGCGGGCGGTCGAGCCAGTCGGGCGACAGCCGCGCCTCGATGTCGCCGGCTCCCGCGATCACGCGATGCGTGTCCGCGGCGTCGGCGATGAGCAGCAGGCCGTGCGGCTGGATGGCTCCCGGAATGTGGATCGGCTCGCGGTCGCATGCGGTCAGGTCGAGCGTCGGGTCGGTCGTCGTCGGTATCGCCATCGTCACTCTTGATAGTGGTTGCGGCAAGCATGGGCCGGGCAGACCCGCATTACAATCGGGTGCTGACTGATCTCGATCAACCCGCGGTGGCGGAACGGGTCGGCCGGCCACGGGTTGGGCGACGGGTGCACTTGCCGAACCATGGCGTGCGGGCCTAGCAGCGTGCCGACGACTATCGCGTTCGCGGACGCATCCGGGGGATCATGATAAGGCTGTTTCACGTCAGCGACGTTCATTTCGGTGCGGAAGATCCGGAGGCGATCGCCTGGTTCGGCGAGCGGGTCGCGGCGGAGCGGCCCGATGCCGTCATCATGACCGGCGACCTGACGATGCGGGCGACGCGGGACGAATTCCAGCGCGGCGGCGACTGGCTGCGCAGCCTGGGCGTGCCGGTGACGTTGGAGGTCGGCAACCACGACATTCCCTATTACTGGGACCCGTTCCGCCGTCTGTTCGCGCCCTATCAGCGCTATGCCGCGGTCGAGCGGATGATCGAGCGCGAACTCGACCTGCCCGGGGTGACGATCGTGCCGCTCAAGACGACGGCGCGCGCGCAATGGCGGTGGAACTGGTCGAAGGGGCGGGTCAGCCCGGGGTCGCTGCGCCGCGCGCTCGCGATGATCGAACAGGCGCCGCCGGGGCGGCTGATCTTCGTCGCCGCGCACCATCCGCTGATCGAGGGCGGGACCAGGGGGACGGCGAAGACCCGCCACGGCGACGGCGCGCTGACCGCGCTGGCGCAGGCGGGGGCGCATGCGGTGCTCTCCGGCCATGTCCACGACCCGTTCGACGTACCGGTCGAGCGCGAGGGGCGGACGGTGCGGATGATCGGCGCCGGCACCCTGTCGAAGCGGGTGCGCAACTCGCCGCCGGCGTTCAACGAGATCCGCATCCGCGACGGCCGGTTCGACACGATCGCGCGGACGATGGACGAAGTCCGGGGCGAAGAGGCAGCGCGCCGTCCGATCAGCGAGGATGCCGCGCACCCGCACGTGTGACGCAATGTCCCCCGTTCCACCCGGGGACGCTGGCCGCCTACAGGTCCTTTCACATTTTCTCTTGCGACATTAAGACGATAGCGAGCGGTCGCAACGGGGTGTGAGATCATGAAGCTGAACCTGCATCCGGACGCGGCCGCGCTGGACATCGTCCGGGTGCATGTCGTCGACGAGGATGGGGCGGCATTCCGGCGGATATCCGACGCGCTGACGCGGCAGGCGTTCGTCGTGCAGTCGTGGCCGTCGGTGGCCGACTTCACGGAGAGGTGCGACATGGCGGAGGCGGGCTGCGTCGTGATCGACCCGTTCGTGGGGGACGTCGACGTGGCGGGCCTGCAGGAGCGGCTGGCCAGCCCGGCGATCGGCATGCCCTGCGTGATCGCGACGGCCTGTGCCGACATGGAAACCGCGGTGGCGGCGATGCGGCGCGGGGCGATCGACGTCATGCCCAAGCCGATCGACGAAGGCCGGCTGTACGAGGCGATGGGCGTCGCCCGCTATCGCCTGAAGCAGGCGCAGCGCCGGGCCGCGACGATGCGCCGGGTGCAGGCCGCGCTCGACCTGCTGAGCAGCCGCGAGCGCGAGGTGCTCGAGGGCCTGACCCGCGGCTGGTCGAACAAGGAAATCGCGCGCCGCCTCGCCATCTCCGCCCGCACGGTCGAGATCCATCGCGCCAACGTGATGGACAAGCTCGACGCTCAATCCCTGTCGCAGGCGCTGCGGATCGCCTTCATCGCGCAGGTGTGCAGCATGGTGAACCCGGCGCTGCACGTCGACTGAGCGCCGCGCGCGCGGATCAGTGCAGCAGCGGCATGCCCGACCAGAACGGCGCGCCGGCCGGGTCGCTAATCGCCGTCATCGCCTCCGCGATCCGGATCGCGGTCAGGTCGAGACCGATCCGGTCGGCGATGCCGATGGCTTCGTCGAGTAGCGCTTCCAGCCGCTGCAATGTCGCCGCGTCACGATGAACAGGCTGCAATTCCGGGCCCATAGCCGCTATCGCTTTCCATGAAGTTTCGACCTCCGGCCTATATTATTATGGCCATCATTAATATACGTTATAGTCCGTAATGGATGCTGAAAATTGCAATCAGCAAAGCGCAAAACGCTGTTTCGCCGCGACTATATAGCCGCTCGTGACGGCGGCGGAGGTTAGCCGACCGACCCGCGGCGAGTCGAGGGCCGGCGCGGACATGCGCCGCTACCGCCACCGATCGCGGTGACGTCAACCCGATTCGCCCGACTCGCTGTGCCAGCCGGCGGTGTGCCACCGGTCCGCCCCGGCAGGCGCGAAGGAAGGCGTTGGGGGAGTCGCCCGGTCACGCCATCGGCAGCGTAAAGCGCGCCTTCGCCAGCCGATCGGGAGCGTCGGGCTGGAAAGCGGGCACGCCGATCGCGTCGGCACCGTCCCGTCACCGCCCGCGCCGCACGCCTCCGACCGCGCGCAAAAAGAAACCGCCGCCCGGTTGCCCGGACGGCGGCTCCTTCATGCGATCAGGCGGCAGCCCGAACGCAGGATCACTCCTGGTTCAGATACTCGCCAGCAGCGGCATCGCTGCCGTCGCCCGAGGGCGTGACCTCGGCGAGCGGGTCGGGACCCGTGCCGCTGTCCTCGCGCTTCGACCGCTGCGCCTCGGCGGCGCGGAGTTCCGCGGCCGATGCCGGCGCGACGATCGCCGCGGCCAGCGAACGCTGCTGCGCACGGAGCGCCGCGTCGCGCGACGAGGCCGCGACGCGCAGGCGGTTCATGCCCGCACCCGTGCCCGCCGGGATCAGGCGACCGACGATCACGTTCTCCTTCAGGCCCATCAGCGTGTCCTGCTTGCCCTGGACCGCCGCCTCGGTGAGGACGCGGGTGGTCTCCTGGAACGACGCGGCCGAGATGAAGCTGCGGGTCTGCAGCGACGCCTTGGTGATGCCGAGCAGGACGGGCTTGCCGTGCGCGGGGGCTTCGTTCGCGCCCAGCTTCTCGTTGGTCGCGTCCATTTCCTCGCGATCGACCTGCTCGCCCTTCAGCAGCGTGGTGTCGCCGCCGTCGGTGATCTCGACCTTCTGCAGCATCTGACGAACGATCGTCTCGATGTGCTTGTCGTTGATCTTCACGCCCTGCAGTCGATAGACTTCCTGGATTTCGCTGACGAGATATTCGGCCAGCGGCTCGATCCCCATCGTCTCCAGGATGTCGTGCGGGTTCGGCGAACCGCCGATCAGGTTGTCGCCACGCTTGACGTAGTCGCCTTCCTGAACGTCGATCACCTTCGACTTCGGCACCAGATATTCGACGACGTCGCCGCCGTCCTCCGGCTGGATGCCGATCTTGCGCTTCGCCTTATAGTCCTTGCCGAACACGACCCGGCCGGAAACCTTGGCGATGATCGCCGCTTCCTTGGGGATGCGCGCCTCGAACAGTTCGGCGACGCGCGGCAGACCGCCGGTGATGTCGCGGGTCTTCGCGCTTTCGCGCGACACACGCGCCAGCACGTCGCCGGCCTGGACCTGCGCATTGTCGTCGACCGACAGCACCGCGCCGGTGGTCAGCATGTAGCGGGCCGCCTCGCCGTCCTCGGTCGTGGTGAGGGTCAGGCGCGGACGCAGATCCTCCTTCGACTTGGACGAGGTGCGATATTCGATGACGACGCGCTGGGCGATACCGGTCGCTTCGTCGGTCTGCTCGGTGAGCGTCTTGCCCTCGGTCAGATCGACATACTTCACGATACCCGAGTTCTCCGTAATCACCGGCATGGTGAACGGGTCCCACTCGGCCATGCGATCGCCCTTCGACAGCACGTGGCCGTCGTCGAACATCACATAGGCGCCGTACGGGATGCGGTGCGTCGACAACTCGCGGCCGTCCATGTCGACGATCGCGATCTCGCCCGAACGCGACAGCGTCACGCGGCGGCCACGCTGATCGACGATCAGGCGCAGGTCGCGGAACTCCGCCTTGCCGTCCACCGGCGCTTCCAGGTTCGACTGCTCGTTGAGCTGCGCCGCGCCGCCGATGTGGAAGGTACGCATCGTCAGCTGCGTGCCCGGCTCGCCGATCGACTGCGCCGCGATCACGCCGACCGCCTCGCCGATGTTGACCGGCGTACCGCGGGCGAGATCGCGCCCGTAGCACTTGCCGCAGACGCCGATCTTGCTCTCGCAGACCAGCGGCGAGCGGATCTTCATCCCCTGGATGCCGATCTTCTCGATCTGCGCGATCATCGGCTCGTCCAGCAGCGTGCCGGTCGGGATGAGGACCGCGTTGGTCTTCGGATCGACCACGTCCTCCGCCGTCGTGCGGCCGAGGATGCGCTCGCCGAGCGAGGCGATGGTCGAACCGCCCTGCACGATCGCCTTCATCTCCAGCGCGCGCTCGGTCCCGCAATCCTCCTCGACGATGACGCAATCCTGCGACACGTCGACGAGGCGGCGGGTGAGGTAGCCCGAGTTCGCCGTCTTCAACGCCGTATCCGCAAGGCCCTTGCGGGCGCCGTGGGTGGAGTTGAAATATTCGAGGACGGTCAGGCCCTCCTTGAAGTTCGAGATGATCGGCGTTTCGATGATCTCGCCCGACGGCTTCGCCATCAGCCCGCGCATGCCGGCGAGCTGCTTGATCTGCGCCTGCGAACCACGGGCACCGGAGTGCGCCATCATGTAGATCGAGTTGATGTCCTTCTCGCGGCCCTTGTTGGGACCGTCTTCGTAATGACGGACCGCCTTGATCTCGTTCATCATCGAGTTCGCGACCTGATCGCCGCAACGCGACCACGCGTCGATCACCTTGTTGTACTTCTCCTGCTGCGTAATCAGGCCGTCCTGATACTGCTGCTCGAAGTCCTTCACCTGATCGCGCGTCTCATCGACCAGCTTGTCCTTGTCCGGCGCGATAATCATGTCGTCCTTGCCGAACGAGATGCCGGCGCGGAACGCGTGACGGAAGCCCAGCGCCATGATCGCGTCGGCGAACAGCACGGTCTCCTTCTGGCCGGTGTGACGATAGACCTCGTCGATCACGTCGCCCACGTCCTTCTTGGTGAGCAGGCGGTTGACGGTCTCGAACGGCACCTTGTGGCTGTGCGGCAGGGTTTCACCCAGCAGCATGCGGCCCGGCGTCGTCTCGTAGCGCTTGAGGTACTGCTTGCCGTCCTCGTCGGTCTGCGGAACGCGGCTGATGATCTTGGTGTGCAGCGTCACCGCCTGCGCGTTGAGCGCCTGATGCACCTCGGCCATGTCGCCGAGCAGCATGCCTTCGCCCGGCTCGCCTTCCTTCATCATCGACAGATAATAGAGGCCCAGCACCATGTCCTGCGACGGCACGATGATCGGCTTGCCGTTCGCGGGGCTCAGGATGTTGTTGGTCGACATCATCAGGACGCGCGCTTCCAGCTGCGCCTCGAGGCTCAGCGGAACGTGGACGGCCATCTGGTCGCCGTCGAAGTCGGCGTTGAACGCCGAGCAGACCAGCGGGTGCAGCTGGATCGCCTTGCCCTCGATCAGCACCGGCTCGAACGCCTGGATGCCGAGACGGTGGAGCGTCGGTGCGCGGTTCAGCATCACCGGATGCTCGCGGATCACCTCGTCCAGGATGTCCCAGACTTCCTTGCGCTCCTTCTCGACCCACTTCTTCGCCTGCTTGAGCGTCATGCTCAGGCCCTTGGCGTCGAGGCGCGCGTAGATGAACGGCTTGAACAGCTCGAGCGCCATCTTCTTCGGCAGACCGCACTGGTGCAGCTTGAGTTCCGGACCGGTCACGATGACCGAACGGCCGGAATAGTCGACGCGCTTGCCGAGCAGGTTCTGGCGGAAGCGGCCCTGCTTGCCCTTGAGCATGTCGGACAGCGACTTCAGCGGACGCTTGTTGGCGCCCGTGATCGTGCGGCCGCGACGGCCGTTGTCGAACAGCGCGTCGACCGCCTCCTGCAGCATGCGCTTTTCGTTGCGGACGATGATGTCCGGCGCGCGCAGTTCCATCAGCCGCTTGAGGCGGTTGTTGCGGTTGATGACGCGGCGATACAGGTCGTTGAGATCCGACGTCGCGAAGCGACCGCCGTCCAGCGGCACCAGCGGACGCAGCTCGGGCGGGATGACCGGCACGACCTCGAGGATCATCCACTCCGGACGGTTGCCCGATTCGAGGAAGCTCTCGACGACCTTCAGCCGCTTGATGATCTTCTTGGGCTTCAGCTCCGACTTGGTCGTCGCCAGCTCTTCGAGCAGCGCGACCTTCTCGCCTTCGAGGTCGAGGCTTTCGAGCATGATGCGCACGGCCTCGGCGCCGATGCCGGCCGAGAAGGCGTCCTCACCGTACTGGTCCTGCGCCTCGAGGAGCTCGTCCTCGGTCATCAGCTGGAACTTCTCGAGCGGGGTCAGGCCCGGCTCGATGACGATATACGCCTCGAAATACAGCACGCGCTCAAGCTGCTTGAGCTGCATGTCGAGCAGCAGGCCGATGCGGCTCGGCAGCGACTTCAGGAACCAGATGTGCGCGACCGGGGCGGCGAGCTCGATATGGCCCATCCGCTCGCGGCGGACCTTC
>NZ_DBBS01000007.1 GCF_002292295.1 Sphingomonas sp. UBA978 | reverse complement strand
CGGGGCAACACAGGCCTTGCCGGAGCATGACCTCGCCTGTGGCGGCCGCCATGGCGATCCGCTAGCCTTTGACGATGAACCAGAATCGACGCGTGAGAGAGGTCGTCATCCTGGGCGGCGGCACCGCCGGATGGATGACCGCGGCGGCCCTGTCGCGCAGCTTCGGCGACAGCCTGTCCGTGACATTGGTCGAATCGGACGAGATCGGCACGGTAGGGGTCGGCGAGGCGACCATTCCGACGATCCACTGGTTCAACGAGCTGATCGGACTGGACGAGGCCGCTTTTCTGCGTGCCACCAAGGCTACGTACAAACTGGGCATCGAGTTCGTCGACTGGACCGCGCCCGGTCACCGCTATTTCCATCCGTTCGGGCAATTCGGTGCGCCGCTGCCGGGCGTCGCCTTCCACCATCGCTGGTTGAAAGCGCGGACGGAGGGGCTGGATCTGCCCTTGCCGGCGCTGTCGCTGGCGGCGGGGCTGGCGAAGCAGGACCGGTTCGCGAAACCCAGTGGCGACGCGCGTTCAATCCTCTCCACGCTCGGCTATGCCTATCACTTCGACGCCAACCTGTACGCGCGCTATCTCCGGGAGATCGCAAACGGCGTGACGCGGGTCGAGGGGCGGATGCAGGCGGTCGAGCGCGATCCCGAAACCGGCTTCGTCACCGCGATCACGACGGCGCGCGGCGAGCGGATCGCGGGCGACCTGTTCGTCGACTGCTCCGGCTTTCGCGCGCTGCTGATCGGCGGTGCGATGGGCGAGCCGCTGGAAGACTGGTCGCACTGGCTGCCCTGCGACCGCGCCGTCGCGGTGCCGTGCGCCCGCGTCGCGGCGACCACGCCCTATACGCGCTCGACCGCGCGGGCGGCGGGATGGCAATGGCGCATCCCGCTGCAGCATCGCACCGGCAACGGCTATGTCTACGCGAGCCGGCACCTCAGCGACGACGAGGCGATGGCGACCCTGCTCGCCCATCTCGACGGCGAGGCGCTGGCGGAGCCGCGTCTGCTGCGGTTCACCGCAGGCACGCGCCGGCGCCCGTGGCGCGGCAATGTCGTCGCGATCGGCCTGTCCTCGGGATTTCTCGAACCGCTTGAATCGACCAGCATCCACCTGATCCAGAGCGGCATCGCCAAGCTGCTGACGTTGTTTCCGGATCGCGACTGCGATCCGGCGCTGGCGGAGCGGTTCAACCGGGTGTTCTGCGCGGACATGGACGGGATCAAGGATTTCCTGATCCTCCACTATCATGCCACCCCCGGCCGGCAGGAACCGCTGTGGCGACAGTGCCACGACATGCCGCTGCCCGAGACGCTGTCGGAGCGGATCGCGCAATACCGCCGCTCTGGCCGGCTGATCCTCGATCCCGAAGAGCTGTTCCGGGAGGCGAGCTGGCTCGCCGTCCTGAACGGACAGGGCATCACGGCGCAGGGCTACAACCCGCTGGCCGATGCGATCGACAGCGCCACCAACCGCGCGCAGGTGCAGCAGTTCGCCGATGTCGTCGCCCGTGCGGTGCCGACGCTGCCGACGCACGACGCCGCGCTGGCGGAGGCGATGGGCGTGGCGCGCTGATGACCGGCCCGACGATCACCGCACGCCGCATCGGCACCGAGGCCCAGCCGATCGCGATCATCGACGGCTTCCATCCCGACCCCGAGGCGTTGCGCACCCATGCCGGGCAGGCGACGTTCGAACCGGGGCGCAACCATTATCCCGGCATCCGCGCCGCGCTGCCGCCCGATTATTTCGCGGCGATCCGCCCGGCGCTGACCGCGACGCTGGCAGGCGTGTTCGATCATGCCGGCACGCTGGCGCTGATCGATGCGAGCTATGCGATGGTGACCACGCCCCCTGCCCGGCTGACGCTGCCGCAGCGCCTGCCGCATGTCGACGCGATCGATCCCGACCGGATCGCGCTGGTCCATTTCCTCGATCCGGCGCGGAACGACGGCACCGCTTTCTATCGCCACCGCACGACCCGGTTCGAGACGCTCGATGCGGCGCGCGCGCCGGCATATCGCGCCAGCCTGGCGGACGATCTGCGCCGGTCGGGCGAGCCGCCCGCCGGCTATATCGCCGGATCCACGCCCCTGTTCGAGCGCGTGTCCTGCATCGAGGCGCGCTACAATCGCGCGATCCTCTATCGCAGCGCACTGTTCCACAGCGGGGCGATCGCGCCGGGTGCCGTGCTGAGCGACGATCCGGCACGCGGCCGGCTGACCGTCACCGCTTTCCTGCTGCTCGGTTAGCACGCGGCGGCTGCACCGCGAGATAGACGGTGCTCCACAATTGCGCGGCGTTCGATTCGTCGACGTCCTGCTTGCCCGCGCCAAAGGCGACGACCCGATAGCGGCCGTTCGCGAACGCCCAGGACCAGAGTTCGGAGCTTTGCGTCGCGCGCGTCGCCTGGATCGCGCGCCACAGCGTCGCCTGCGCCCGGGTGAGGATGGCGCGGGTCGCCGCCGGCAGGTCGCGGCGCGCCAGCTGACGCTCCAGTCCCGCCGCGAACAGCGCCTGCTGCCACGACCAGACCACCGCGCCGTGATAAGCGGCGGGGGTGAAACGCCCTTGCGTCGCGGCATCCGCCTGCGCGGCATTGGCGACGAGCAGGCCGATATCGGTCATCAGCCCCGCCGGGAACGGCCGCATCGCCGCGGTGACATAGGTGTCGAGGTCGGCCGGCGACGGGTCGGCGAACAGCAAGGCGAAGCCCTCGTCGGAATTGACGATCCGGACGGGACGGCCCCGGGCGTCGAGCGCGATGGCGTGGAACACGAGAGGCGCGGTACCGATCGCGCCGACCGCGGGCTGCGCCGGGATGCCGAGGCTGCGGGCATAGGCCTGCACCTTCGTCCTCGCGTCCGCCGCGGGAATGGAGACCCGGAACAGCGACGGTGCGCGCACGCGCCACATTCGCGCCATCGCATCGGCGCGCGCAAGGATCGTACGATCCTCCGCGGTCATATAGCGGTCGAGCAGCCCGGCGCGGAGCAGCCGCGCGGCCGCATCGAGCGCGGCGGGGACGAACACCGCGTTGACGTCATAGGCATAGCGGCCGCGGCCGAGCCCCTCCTCGCTGTCGCGCCACTGGCCGGTCATCCGGCCGGGCTTGAGCGCGATCAACCGGTCGACGCCCGGCGCCTCGGCAAAGCCGCGCGCGCGGCCGGCGACGAAGCGCAGGTTGCGGACCAGCGCCGCGCCCGTCGGCTCGACGCGACCGGGGACGCCCTCGCTGGTGAGCGGCCGGGCGAGGAACGCCTGCGCGCCCGCCGCGTCCGCGTGGTCGAGCAGATAGCTGACCGCGACCGGCGCGAGCATGAAATCGTCGTCGATCATCGCATAATCGAGCACCGCGGCATCGCCGCCGCCGCCGTGCTGGCGGCGATCGACGACCGCGAATTCGCCGATCCCCTCTTCATGCGCGACGTCGCCGTCAGAATCGAGCCGGGCCAGCACCGACCCCAGCCCCGCCTCGATCGCGCGCGGCTGGAGCGCGGGCATCAGCAGGCGCAGCGACATCAGCGTATCGCGCCCGAAATAGGTCTGGAACCGCCACGACCCGGCGAGGAACTTCTCGCGATAGCTGAGGAAGCGCAGCGCGTTGCGCGCGGCCGGATCGTTCGCCGCGCGGGCGTTGAGCAAGTCGGACGGCGCAAGGCCGGTCAGCGGTTTCTCGCCGCTCGACGCGACGATCTCCAGCCGGATCGGCGCGCCCGACACCGCGACGATGCCGTCCTGCGAGAGCCGGCCGGACAGCACCCTGATCTGCAACAGATAGCCCGGTGCGCCGTCGAGCCGCGCCCGGCTCCAGCGGATCGTATCGCCCGCAATCGTCGGCGCCACCGCCAATTCCTGCGGAAAGCGACCAACCGACTGATAGTCGCGCAGGAAGCGCACGCTCGACAGCACCGCCTGTTTGAAGCGCAATCGCGGCGCGTCGATGCTGGCGATGCTCCGGATCGCGGGCTGCGGCCCGGCGACACCCGGTGCGGTGGTCGCCCGCGGCGGCTGTTCGAGCCGCCACGTCGCGGCGCGGGCCAGCGGCTGAAACCACAGGCCGACGCCGCTGTTGCCCGCCGGAAATGCGACGAGGATACGGGGATCGCTGCCGTTGCGCAGCAGCAGATGCGCCGCCACCGCGCGATCGCGGACGAAGGCGTTGAGATTCTGCCCCTCGGTCAGCTGAAACGCGAGCTCTGGCGCGGGCGCCTTGTCCTGCGCGTCGGCCAGACCGGTTGCGACCAGCCCTGCCCCGGTCAGCATGGCGCCGGCCAGCAGCGTTCGGATCATGCTCGTCATCGCGATACCCTCCTTCGACACGAAGGGGCGCCGCCTCCATGCAGGTGGCGGCGCCCCTTTCTGCAATCCCCGATCGTCGCCTAGAAGCGGAACGTCACCGATCCGCCATAGGTCGGGCCGACGATACCGCGGGCGTAGAAATAGCCGTCGGTGATCGCCTGCGTCTGCCCCTGCCGCGGATTGCCCTCGGTCAGGCCGACCACGTCGAAGATATTCTCGGCGTTGATGCTCACCTGCAGGCGCTCGGTGACGTTGAGGTTCACGCCCGCGCTGGTGACGCCATAGCTGGGCAGCGCCACGCCGTTGCCGGCATCGGCGAAGATCTTGCCGACATATTTGTAGCGGCCGTAGATGTCGCCGAGCCCGTTGGGCAGCTGGATCGATGGCGTCACCGTCCACAGCCGCGCCGGCGTGCGTTCGGGCCGGTTGCCCTCGAAGCCCGACTGGGTCGTGCCGTCGATCTGGAGATTCTCCAGCTTGGGGTCCTGGAACACGCCCTGGAAATCGACCGAGAACCAGCGGATCGGCCGGACGACGACGTCGACCTCGATCCCCTTGGTGCGCAGGTCGGCGTTGATGTTCTGCTGTTGCGTCGGGTTGAGCGGGTTGGCGAAATTGTAGCTCTGGTCGTCGAAATTGGTGCGGAACACCGTCACCGATCCGTTGAACAGGCGGCCATATTGATAGCGGACGCCGGCTTCGTACAATTTGATCGTCGTGATCGGATCGATGTTGTTGGTCTGGAAGCCGTCGGCATAGCGCGCGTAGATCGAGAAATTCGGCGTGAAGAGATAGTTGGCGCCGACCGTCCAGGAGATCTTGTCCTGCTTCAGCTTGCCGTCCGCACCGGTGCGGGCGAGGTTGGCGGGCGCGAACACGCCGTTGAAGGTCGATCCGACGTTGCGGATCACGCCGCCCTGCGATGCCGGCACCGCCTGGTTGACCGCCGCGGACTGGCCGTCGAACGCGGTCGCGGTATCCTGTTCCCAGCGAATGCCGCCGTCGATGCGCAGGTGATCGCCCAGCGCGATTTCGTCGTTGGCGTAGAGCGAGATCGTCTCGTCCTTGCGCTCGCGGATGCCGTTGCCCCAGTCGCCGTAGGAGACGAGGCCGCTGTCGGTCAGCGAGCCGATGACGCCATTGGCGGCGTTCAGTGCGACGATGTCGTAGATGTCGCTGTTGTTCTTGACGTCGTTGACGACGCTGGCGGTCGCCGACTGGTTCTGGTTGCGCTTCACGTTGTAATACATGCCGCCGACGGTCAGCGAGTTCTTGATTCCACCGCTCTCGACTTCCCAGCGGCCGCCGACGTTGACGCCCAGGTCCTTGCCGTGGACGTAATCGTGGTTGAGCGTCGTGCGCTGCAGGAAGCCGTTGCCGTTCAGCGCGTTGAGCTCGGCGGTCTGGTTCGAGCCGAGCACCTGCCCGGTGCGCAGGTTGCGGATGCCGAAGCGCGTCGTCGCCGGGAAGGCGGCGAAACCGGCGCGCAGCACGTCGATGATCGGCGACAGCGCCGGGTTCGGTGTCAGGTAATTGACCGCGCTGGCGAGGCCGGCGTTGCCGGTGCCCGACCCGGGAAACAGCCCGTTGAAATCGTACTTATAGTCGATGTAGCGGCCGCGGGCGAAGAGGCTGAGCGTGTCGGACAGCGGCACGTCGAGGTCGAGCCGCGCCTGATTGTAGAGCGAGCGAATGCCATCGCGATAGCGGAACGGGCGGTAGCCGCTGGGATCGACGTTGGTCGACACCGGCACGCGGATCGAGGTGAAGGCGTCGCCGCCGATATTGTCCTTCTGGATGTCGAAGCCGGGGATGCTCGCGGGGTCGCCATTGTCGAAGCGATAGGGCGCCGACGCATAATAGGCCGTCTCGATATCGCCGCGGCGGCCCGACAGGCGGATCGATCCGCCGCTCGGGAAGCGATATTCCAGCGAGCCCTTGATCCGGTAGCCGGCATAATCGAACGGATTCTCGCGCACGCCGGGGCTGCTCTGGACGTAGCCGCCGAAGTTGAACGCGAGATTTTCGGCGAGCGGCGCGGAATAATAGAAATCGGCGCGCTTCAGGCCGTAGTTCATGCCGGTCAGGCGGACCGCGCCCTCGAATTCCTTGAAGTTCGGCCGCTTCGAGATGAAGTTGATCGTCGCGCCGGCGCCATTGACGGTCAGCACGCCCGACGAGCCGCCCTTGACGGCCTCCAGCCGGTCGATGGTCAGATCCTGCTGGAAGAAGAAGTCGGCACCGCCGCCGCCGTAGAGGATCGGCATGCCGTCCTCCTCGAGCTGGACGAAGCGCTGGCCGCCGCCCTGCAGACCGCGCACCGAATAATTGTTCGACGCCTCGCCCGCGGTCGCCTCGACGAAGATGCCGGGGACCAGTTCGAGCATGTCCGCGGTCGAGCGCGGCGCGCGGCGATCGATATCCTCGCGCGTCGCATAGGTGATGTCGGCGGACGAGGTGATGAGCGGGCGGTCGCGCGTCGTCTGGCCGGTGACAACGATATCCTGCAGATCGTCGTTGCTCTCGCCGGAGGGCGGCGCGTCGGGCGTCGTCGCCTGGGTAGTGGGCTGGTCGGTGGGCACCGTCTGCGCATAAGCGGCGGTCGGCATCAGCGCGGCGCCCGCCAGCAGTGCGGCACGCATCCCGAAGCGGTCGAAGGTCGGCATCATTCTCTCCCGCGCCGGGAAGGTCATTCGCTCCCCTGACGCGGGTCAAGCGCTAGGCCGGGCCGTTCGGGTATACAATATCGCTTTGAAACGGAAAGAAGATTGGCAGAACAGTGTGGCCGCCCGGCAACAACGCCGGGCAGCCGGCGCGGCGATCATTCCTCGTGGATCAGACTGTCGGCCTGCGTGTCGCGCATCCGCAGATAGACGATCAGCGAAATGCCGATCATTGCGGTGACGTACCAATAAAAGCCGCGTTCCCAGCCCGCATCCTTGAATCGCAGCGCGACATATTCGGCGGTGCCGCCGAACAACGTGTTGGCGAGCGCATAGGGCAAGGCGACGCCGAGCGCGCGGATGTGCGCGGGGAACAGCTCCGCCTTCACCACCGCGTTGATCGAGGTATAGCCGGTGACGATCACCAGCGCCGCCATCACCAACAGGCCGGCGACGACCGGATCGCGCGTCTGCTCGAGCGCGGCAAAGATCGGATAGGTGAACAGCAGGCCGGCAACGCCGAAGCCGATCATCAGCGGCTTGCGCCCGATCCGGTCGGACAGGCCGCCGGCGAGCGGTTGCAGACACATGAAGGTGAACAAGGTCACCGCATTGATCTGCGTCGCCACCTCCTTGGAAAAGCCCGAGGTGTTGACGAGGAATTTCTGCATGTAGATCGAATAGGCGTAGAAGGCGAGCGTGCCGCCCGCGGTGAGCAGCATCACCAGCGCCGTCTCGCGCGGGTGATGGCGGAGCAGCGCGATGAAGCCCGACCGGGGGGCATGGCTCGCCTGCGCGTTCTTGTAGCTCTCCGTCTCGGCGAGGCCGCGGCGCAGGCGGAAGACGACGATCGCGAGCAGCGCGCCGATCACGAACGGAATGCGCCAGCCCCAGGCCTCCAGCGCCGCGGTCGGCAGGATCGCCTGCAGCAGCAGCAGCACCATGATCGCGAGCAGCTGGCCCGAGATCAGCGTGACATATTGGAAGGACGAGAAGAAGCCGCGCCGGTTCTTGCCGGCCATTTCCGACAGATAGGTCGCACTGGCGCCATATTCGCCGCCGACCGACAGCCCCTGCATCAATCGCGCGAGCACCAGCAGCCCGGGCGCGGCGACGCCGATCGTCTCGTAACCGGGCGTGCAGGCGATGATGAGCGAACCGAGGCACATCAGCGTCACCGACAGCGTCAGCCCCGCCTTGCGGCCATGGCGGTCGGCATAGATGCCCATGATCCACGCGCCGACCGGCCGCATGATGAAGCCGACCGCGAACACCGCCGCGGCGCTGAGCAATTGCGCGGTCTGGTCGCCTTCGGGAAAGAAGTGCGGCGCGAAATAGAGCGTGAAGGCGGAATAGACGTACCAGTCGAACCATTCGACCATGTTGCCGGTCGATCCGCCGATGATCGATTTCAGCCGGTTGTCGCTGCGGGGGCCGGCCCCGGCGGGCGGTGGCGTGGACGGCGCTGAGGCCAAATCGTGTCTCCGGTCATGGTGCGAATCCGCGGGAGAATGGCGGATCGGGGCAAAAATGTCAGAGTAATTTCCTCGTTCGCTTTCCGGACTTTAACCGAAAGATCGCGATCGGGCCGGCATCGACGGGCGCTTGCGTCCGCGGCGGATGTGGCGGACAGGCGCGCGGGGCGGCAGTCCCGCCGCCGCCGACCATGGACCCGAGGAGACCGCATATGGCCAAACGTTTCTGGGCGCAGCTGATCGAGATGGACGAAGAGATCGCTGCGGCGAGCATTCCCGGCGTCAGCGACCATGAGAGCGCCGCCGACGCGCTGGTCACCGATTTCGTCGGCGCGATGGGCGGCGAGATCACGCAGGGCGCGGTCCGCGTCTGGATCGAGGGCGGCGGGCCGGAGAAGGTGTACGACTGGACCGCCGAATTCGACATGCCCGACGGATTCGACGCGAACGACGACGAGGACATCGAGGTCGAAGGCGAGATCGTGCTGATCGAGCGCGTCTGACCGCCGCGCCCTTTCGGACACGAGAAACGTCCGGACAAAAGAAAGGCCGATCGAGGAACGACCGGCCGGAAAGTTTTTAGGAGAGGATGCCTGAAAGGCACCGTCTTTGTGCGGCGCAGCATCACGCCGTGCAATTGCAAATTAAGCACGTCACGCGTGCAGGAAATGCAATCGCCCTGCCGCCGCGCCGGAACGGCTGATCCGGCCCCGCGCTTCGGCTAGACGGCGGGGCGATGGCGCAGCGTCGATCCTCCCCTCCCCGCCAGCGGAGCCGCCGCCGCGCCCGCCGCGACCTGTCGAGCGAACGCTGGCTGCTGCTGCTCGGCATCGTCACGCTGATCGCGATCGTCGCGGGGACGATCGGTCCCTGGCCGGTGATGGCGCCGGCGGACGAGGCAAGGCCGATGACGATGGCGCAGGCGCGCGCCTCCAATGCCGCGGTGCCGATCGACCTCGGCCGGCGGCTGCGCGCGGCGCGCTACCGCTTTCGCGGCGGACCGGCGGCGCGCGAGCAGGCGATCGAATGCCTCGCCACCGCCGCGCTGTACGAAGCGGGCGACGACCGCCGCGGCCAGCGCGCCGTGATCCAGGTGATCCTCAACCGCGTCCGCGCGCCGGGTTTCCCCAAGACGATCTGCGGCGTCGTCTATCAGGGATCGGGCCGGACCAGCGGTTGCCAGTTCTCCTTCACCTGCGACGGATCGTTCCGCCGCCGCCCGGTGCATGTCGGCTGGGGCGCGGTGCGGCGGATGGCGCGCGCCGCGCTGGCCGGCGCGGTCTTCGCCGAGGTCGGCCGCGCGACGCATTACCATACCGACTGGATGGTCCCCTATTGGCGCGATTCGCTGGTCAAGGTCGGCCGGGTCGGCACGCATCTGTTCTACGTGCGCAGCTGAGACGCGACGGTTGCGCCGGGGATGATGTCGCCGGCGATCGGACGTCATCCGGCCCAAAAACGCAAAAACCCCGCTAAGCCATTGGCCTAGCGGGGTTTTCGATGGTGGGCGTGGCAAGGATTGAACTTGCGACCCCTGCGATGTCAACACAGTGCTCTACCACTGAGCTACACGCCCGCCGGAGGTGGGCCATTAGCCGGGCTTATCCGGGCTGGCAAGCGGTCAATTCGGTTTCGCGTCAATTCAGGCCGCTGGCGTTGCCCATCTCGAAAACGCGGTCGACCTCGGCGACGAGGTCGCGAAGGTGGAAGGGTTTGGAGAGGACGCGGGCGTTGGGCATCTCGCGCCCCGCCTTCAGCGTCACCGCGGCGAAACCGGTGATGAACATGACGCGCAGCCCGGGCACCATCTCGCCCGCTCGGCGCGCGAGTTCGATGCCGTCCATCTCGGGCATGACGATGTCGGTCAGCAGCAGGTCGAAGGATTCGGTCTCGAGCAGCGGGATGGCGGCGGTGCCGCGATCGACCGCGGATACCGCATAACCGGCACGCTCCAGCGCGCGGGTCAGATATTCGCGCATGACCTGGTCGTCTTCGGCCAGCAGGATTCGGATCATCGCTCTGTCGGTCCCTATTCGCAACGGCCTTCGTCTATGACCGGCAGGTGTAAAGAATTCCAGCGCACCGAACGCGCAAAACGGCTAAGGCGTGCCACAGATGGACGCTTCCTTCGAACGGATCGGCGGACCGGCGGCCGACGACGCCCCCGCGAGCCCCGTCATCGTGTCGGTGCCGCACGCCGGGCGCGACTATCCGCTCGCGCTGCGGACCGCGCTGCGCCTGCCCGAAGCGGCGCTGACCGTGCTCGAGGACCGCTATATCGATCTGGTCGCGCAGGACGCGCGGACGGTCGAGACGATGCTGGTGCAGCGCCGCGCCCGCGCCTGGATCGACCTCAACCGCGGCGAGGGCGAGCGCGATCCCAAGGTCGACGAGGGTGCCCGCCCGCAGGCGCAGCCCGCCCCCTCCCCCAAGATCCGCAGCGGACTGGGGCTGGTGCCACGGCGCGCGGGCGCGGCGGGCGACCTGTGGCGGCGGCGGTTCAGCGCGGCGGAGGTCGAGGCGCGGATCGCGCAGGACCATCGCCCCTATCATGCGGCGCTGGCGGCGCTGCTGGCGGCGGCACGGGCACGGTTCGGCATCGCGGTGCTGATCGACGTCCATTCGATGCCGCCGCTCGGCACGCAGGCGCAGGTGGTGATCGGCGACCGGTTCGGCCAGGCGGCGGGCAACCGCTTCGTCGCGCGGCTGGAGGCGGAGGCGGCGGCGTTCGGGGTGCGCGCGGCGCTCAACACGCCTTATGCCGGCGGCCATGTCCTCGATCGGCATGCGGCGCCGGGGCGGAACGTGCATGCGATCCAGATCGAGATCGACCGCGCGCTCTACCTCGATGCCGCACTTGACCGCCCCGGGCCCGGCATGGCGCGGACGGCCGCGCTGCTGCGGCGGATGCTGGCGGCGGTGGAGGACGAGGCGCTGAGCGGATCGGGGGCGGGCCTCGCCATCGCCGCCGAATAGGTACGCCGATAAAAAAACCACCCCGTGCATGAAGCACGAGGTGGCCAAGGTTCAGGGAGGAGGCGCACTGAAAGTGCGCCATACGGGCTCGCGAAAGGGGGGACACGAGCGCCGTACACAAGCTAAATAAGTGAGCGGCGTTTTGGTTCAACCCCCGCGCCGCCGGGCGTTGCTTTTTTCCGATCGAGCTGCCCGATGCGGGTGCTTGCGGTGATCTTCGATCAGCGGCCGAGGATCGGCGCGATACGGACCAGCACCGAATCGCGCAGCAGCAGATGGTGACGCAGCGCCGCTGCGACATGCAACACGACCAGCGCCGCCATCACCCAGCCGAGCGGCCCGTGCGCGGTGCCGCCGAGGTCCGCCAGCGGCTTGCCGACCGGCAGCGTCGGGATGTCGAACAGGCCGAACCACAGGAACGGCCGGTGCGGGCCGGGGCCGGACACCATCAGCCAGCCGCTCAGCGGCAGCGCGATCATCAGCAGGTACAAGGTCCAGTGCGTCGCATGGGCGACGCCCTTTTCCCACGCCGGGGTGCCGGCGGGCAAAGCGGGCGGACGATGGGCGATGCGCCAGGCGATCCGGCCGGCGGTGAGGAGCAGCACGGTGAGGCCGATCGCCTTGTGCGCGCCCATCAGCGCGCGCAGCGCGGGGATCGCATCATGGCCGATGCCGATGACGAGGTTGACGATGACGAGGAGCGCGATCGTCCAGTGGAATGCGATCGCGACGCCGGAATAGCGTTCGCCGCGGGGAAGTCCTGCCATGCCGGGCCCTTTGTCGTGAGGCCGCGACCGTCCCCCGCGCGCGCCGCCGGGTCAAGGCAGGATCGCTGCCGGAACGGACCCGGGGGCACACCGCCCCCGGATCGCCGGATCAGCCGAGCTGCGGCTGCGGCACCTTGCCGAGCTGCGCCTGGCGCGCGAAGATCTCGCGCATCAGCGACAGCGAGAAGAGGTGCGCATAGAGCAGCGGCAGCATGCCCGACTGCGACATCTTGCGCAGCTGGTCGCCGCGCAGGCCCGACAGCTTTTCCTCGTTAATCATCTGGAAGCCGCGGTAGATGAACGGCTGCTGGCTGTCGTCGATCTGGATGGTGACCTCACCCTCCATCAGCAGGTCCTGCTCGCGCAGCTCGTTCATGAACGCCTGCGTCCGCGCGCCAGCCTGTTCGAACTGCTCGGCGAAATCGAGGATCGCCTTGGTCGTCTGGCTCGGCTGGCCGCCCTCGAACAGGGGATCGCCGTCCTCGAACGCACCGATCGCTTCCGACGTCGGGTCGAAGCACAGCGACAGCTCGTCCGCGTCGGGACGCAGGCGGGCGAGCATGTACGGATAGCGGCGGATATAGGCGGGAACGTAGAAGTTGGTTTCGGTCAGCTTGCCGTCGTCGCCCATGAAGACGTTGACGCCTTCGTTGAGGCCCATCAGGCCGAGCGGGATGGCGTCGTCGCCGACCGAGAAGACGATCGGCATGTGACGCTGCACCAGCGGGAATTCGTCGGTGGTGATCGGGATCGCATGCTGGCCGATCAGGAACGGCGCGCTGTCCTGCTGGCGGACGCGCCAGGTCGCATGCGTTTCGCTCGAGAGCGGCTCCAGGCCGTTGTAGAACAGGGGAAGCGGCGCGCTGGCCATCGGAACTCTCTCCGTATGCGGGTGTTTTGCGGCGCAGCCGCGGTTGGCGCGCTGCTCTATTGGGCGGGAGCGCCCGGCGCAAGCGCGACGAGCTTGCCCGGGTTGAGGATGCCGAGCGGGTCCATCGCCGCCTTCACCGCACGCAGCGCGGTCAGCCGCGCCGGCGACGACAGCCGTTCGAGCTCGCCGAGCTTCATCTGGCCGATGCCGTGCTCCGCCGCGATCGAGCCGCCGGCGGCGATGACGAGGTCGTCGACGAAGCGCGTCACCACCGGCACGTCCTCGGCATACCAGCGCACGGGATCGGCGCCGGGGGCGCTGCGGACGTGGAAGTGGATGTTGCCGTCGCCGAGATGGCCGAAGCCGCTGGCATGCGTGCCGGGAAAGCGCGCCTCGCACGCCGCCGCCGCCTCGATCATGAAGCGCGGCATCGTATCGACCGGCACCGACAGGTCGTGCTGCGACGCCGGGCCGAGCGCGCGTTCCGAATCGGAGATCGATTCGCGGATGCGCCAGAAGGTCGCCGCCTGCGCCTCGCTCGCGGCGATCGTCGCATCGGCGATCAGCCCGTCCGCCAGCGCCTCGCCGAGCAGGCGCTCCATCAGCGCCGCGCCGGCATCGTCGGTGTGTTCGATCAGCAGATGCCAGGCGTGGTCGCCCGCCAGCGGCGCGCGGATGCCGGGCACATGCGCCAGCACCGCGGCGAGCGATTCACGCGGCAGGATCTCGAAGCTCTCCAGCGCCCCGGTCGCGTGCTGGAAGCGGCGGAGCAGCGTCAGCGCCGCCTGCGGGTCGGGCGTCGCCGCCCAGGCGGTGGTGCGCGTCGCCGGCACCGGCACCAGCCGCAGCGTCGCCGCGGTGACGATCCCCAGCGTCCCCTCCGCCCCGACCAGCAATTGCGTCAGGTCGTAGCCGCGATTGTCCTTCTTGAGCGCCGCCAGCCCGTCATGGACGCTGCCGTCGGCCAGCACGACCTCCAGCCCCGCAACGAGGCCGCGCATCGATCCAAAGCGCAGCACCTGCGTGCCGCCGGCATTGGTCGAGACGAGGCCGCCGACGGTCGCATTGCCCTTCGCCCCCAGCGTCAGCGGGAAACGGCGGTCGACCGCCAGCGCGGCATCGTGCAGGTCGGACAGGATCACCCCTGCCTCCGCCACCGCGAGGCCCGCCCCGGCATCGACCGAGCGGATCGCCTGCATCCGCCGCAGCGACAGGATCAGCGCCGATCCGTCCGCGGGCGGGGTCGCGCCGCCGACCATCGAGCTGTTGCCGCCCTGCGGCACCAGCGGCACGCGATGCGCGGCGGCGGCGGCGACGACCGCGGCGACCTCCCGCGTCGAGGCGGGGGCGAGGATCGCGGGGGCATGGCCGTGAAAGCGGCGGCGCCAGTCGGTTTCCCATGGCGCGATGTCGGCCGGATCGGTGACGATCCCCTTCGGCCCCAGCGTGCCGGCGAGAGCGTCGAT
The DNA here is from genome assembly GCF_002292295.1 of Sphingomonas sp. UBA978. Lineage (GTDB taxonomy): Bacteria > Pseudomonadota > Alphaproteobacteria > Sphingomonadales > Sphingomonadaceae > Sphingomonas. The sequence continues at coordinate 64,351 of NZ_DBBS01000007.1, read as the reverse complement.
CAGGGCGGTATGCGCGGGCGTCATCCGCGCTCCGCTAGGCCAAGTTCATCACCTGTTCAACGACCGGGACTAAGGGGCAAGCCCTGACATGCTCCATTCCGCGATTCCCGCCTCGCTCCTCGCCCTCGCCGCCCCCGCCCTGGCCGCCGCCGGCGATTCGATGGCGCAGCTCGACGGCGTCGCGATCGCGCAGGTGACGGTGCGCGAACGGGTCATCATCCGCCTGCCGCGGATGGCGCCGGCGCAGTCGATGGCCCGGGCCGCGGTGCCCGCGCCCGTCCGCTACAAGGAAAAGAAGGGGCCGAAATGCGTCGACGTCGCCGACATGGGCGGCGCGATGATCGTCGAACCCGGCGCGGTCGACCTGGTGATGGAGGGCGGCAAGCGGCTGCGCGCCAGACTGGACGACGATTGCGGGCCGATGGACTTCTACAGCGGATTCTATTTGCGCCCCGCGGCGGACGGCCGGGTCTGCGCGAAACGCGACGTCATCCGCATGCGATCGGGCGCCAGTTGCGAAATCGCCACGTTCAGGACGCTTCTGCCGGTCCGCTGAACGCGTTTTCTTGACTTTTGCGGGGGAATCCGCAAGCGCGCGGCGTGGCGTTGCTGCGCACCTGCGTCGCCGTCTTTATCCGGACCCTTGCATGAGCCTGATGGCATGAGCTTCGCCGACCTCGGCCTTTCCGACGAACTGCTGAGCGCGGTCACCGACGCCGGCTACACCGAGCCGACGCCGATCCAGGCGCAGGCGATTCCCAGCGTGCTGATGATGCGCGACCTGATCGGCGTCGCGCAGACGGGCACGGGCAAGACCGCCGCCTTCGTGCTGCCGATGATCGATATCCTGGCGCATGGGCGCAGCCGCGCCCGCATGCCGCGCTCGCTGATCCTCGAGCCGACGCGCGAACTCGCCGCGCAGGTCGCGGAGAATTTCGAGAAATACGGCGCGGGCACCAAGCTGTCGATGGCGCTGCTGATCGGCGGCGTGTCGATGGGCGACCAGATCAAGGCGCTGGAAAAGGGCGTCGACGTGCTGATCGCGACGCCGGGGCGGCTGATGGACCTGTTCGGCCGCGGCAACATCCTGCTGACCGGCTGTTCGATGCTGGTGATCGACGAGGCGGACCGGATGCTCGACATGGGGTTCATCCCCGATATCGAGGAAATCTGCACCAAGCTGCCCAAGACGCGCCAGACGCTGCTGTTCTCGGCGACGATGCCCGCGCCGATCAAGCGGCTGGCGGACAAGTTCCTCGACAATCCCAAGACGATCGAGGTGTCGCGCCCGGCGTCGACCAACCTCAACATCAAGCAGTGGCTGGTCCCGGTGTCCGGCGTGGCGGCACGGAAGCGCGACGCGTTGCGCCGCCTGCTCGGGCAGGACGAGGTGCGCAACGCGATCATCTTCTGCAACCGCAAGACGACGGTGCGCGAGCTCAACAAGAGCCTGAAGAGCCACGGCTTCAAGTCGGGCGAGATCCATGGCGACATGGAACAGGCGCAGCGCATCGCCGAGCTGGACCTGTTCAAGGATGGCAAGATCAACATCCTGGTGGCGAGCGACGTCGCCGCGCGCGGGCTGGACATCAAGGGCGTCAGCCATGTGTTCAACTTCGATGCCCCTTGGCACCCCGACGACTACGTCCACCGCATCGGCCGCACCGGCCGCGGCGGCGCGACCGGCATCGCCTTCACGCTGGTGACCGCCGAGGATGCCGAGAACATCCAGAATATCGAGAAGCTGACCGGCCAGACGATCGACCGGCTCGACCTCGATGCCGCTCCCGAGACGGAGGCGCCCGCCGCCGCCGCCGGAGAACCGCGCCGCACCCGCCGCGAGCGGGCACCGCGCGCCGAGGGTCGCCGCGACCGCGCACCACGCGCCTCCGCTGCCGAGGTCGAGGTGGCGACGCCGGAGCCGGCACCCGTCGCCGAGGCGGCCCCGGTCCGGACGGAACGACCGCAGCGCGAGCCCCGTGCCGAGCCCGCCTTCGCCCCGCCGCCGCGGCGCGACGTCCGCCGCGACGACCGGAACGACCGCCGCCCGCGTCGCGACGAGCGCGACGACGGTCCCGACGACGGCTGGAACGGCCCGATCCCGGACTTCCTCAACGCGGTGATCGCGCTCTAATGCCGGGCGGCGCGGCGCTGCCCGCCGCCGGTGTCTTATGGTGATCGAGAAAGTCGCGCCGGTGACCATCGTCAGCCCGTGCACGGGGGTGTGCGCGATCGACGACAACGACCTCTGCCGCGGCTGCGCCCGCACGCTGGACGAGATCGCCGCATGGGGCGGCATGACGCCGGCGGAGCGCAATGCGGTGATGGCGATCCTGCCGGAGCGGCGTAGCTCGCGGGACTGATCCCCGCGTCACCCCGGATGCGGTCCGGGGTGACGGTGGCGTTCAGGCGGCGGTTGCCGCCGCCATGGCCGCGATCGCCGCATCGTCCAGCGCCGCCGCGCGGAGATAACCCTCCCGCGCCGCCAGCCGCGCGATATAGGCGTCGAACGTGTCGCGTCGCGGCAGCGACCCGAACTGCGCGCCCCAGATCACCTGCGATCCGACATAGACGTCCGCCGCAGTGAAGCGGTCGCCGGCGATGTAATCATGCGCCGCCACCGCCTGTTCGAGAACGTCGACGAGCCGGTCGTAATCGCCATAGCCGACCATCCTCTGCTGCTGGTCGGTCGGCACCACCCCGAGCGACCGGTTGGTCACCGCCGCCTCGACCGGGCCGGCGGCGAAGAACAGCCAGCGGTAATAGTCCGCCCGCTCGTCGTCGCGCGCCGTCAGGCCGGCGTCGGGAAAGGTTTCGGCGAGATAGGCGCAGATCGCGGCGCATTCGGTCACCGTGCGGCCGCGGTGGACGATCGCCGGCACCTTCGCCATCGGATTGACCGCCCGGTACGGCGGCTGCTTCATCGTCGAAGCATAGTCGAGCAGCACGACGTCATAGTCGGCGCCGACCTCCTCGAGCATCCAGCGCGCGATCCGGCCGCGGGACATGGGGTTGGTGTACAGCGTCAGATCGGCGGTCATGGTCGTGGTTCCCGTCACAGCGATTTGGCGAACAGGTCGAGCATCCGGGCCCAGGCGCGTTCCGCCTGCGGCTGGTTGTAGACCTTGCTGTCGATCACGCACCAGCCGTGCATCGCCCCCTCATAGACCTCGATCTCCGCCGGGCGCTTCGCCGCCGCGAACGCCTCGCGCAGCGCGACCTTGTCGTTGGGGCTGCGCGCATCGTCGTTGGTGGCGATCGCGAACAGATAGCCGCCGCGCAGCTGCGGCGCGAGGCGATGGGCGCTGTCGGGGGCGTCGGTCACCAGCCCGGCGCCGTGGAACGAGGCGCCCGCATGGACGCGCGCCGGCAGGGCGGCGGCGGTGCGCAGGACCATCGGCCCGCCCAGGCAATAGCCGGCGCTGCCGAGGCCGCGCTTCGTATCGACCTCCTTCTGCCGGTCGAGGAAGGCGACGAAGGCCTTGCCGTCGCTGGTCGTCGCCGCCGGGGTCAGCGTCGCGCGCCACGGCGTGATCCGCTCGCGCACCGCGGGCTGGTCGAAGAATTCGCCGGGCTGGACGATCGGTGCTTTCGCCGAACGGTAGAACTGGTTGACGACCAGCACCGCATAGCCCGACTGCGCCAGCCGGTCGGCCATGGTGCGGAACGCCGGGCGCAGGCCCATGATGTCGGGCCACATCAGCACCGCAGGATGCCTGCCGGTGGTCGGCGCGGTGAAATAGGCGTCGCACTGGCCATCGGGCGTGGTGATGACGACGTCGCGGCCCTTGACCGGCCTGGCGTTGGCGGGCGCGGGCAGCAGCACCGTCGCGCCGATCGCGCCGGCGGCGACCCCGAGCTGGCGACGGGACAGGTGATGGTCGGTGTCGGCAGCCGTCAATTCGTCGCACATGCGCGCTCTCCCAAGGATTTAGCGGGAGGCTAGCGAGGGTTTGGAGCGGACGCCAGAGATGCGTGGTGGCATCGCGAGAAACACGCCGTCACCCCGGACCGGGTCCGGAGTGACGAGCCCGATCAGCGCTTGAACGGGTCCTGGAACAGCGCCGCCGCGGCGGCGGCCGGGTCGTTGTGGTCGACGTCGACGCCGCGCGCCGCGGCGTCGCGCTCGGCGCGCAGGCTGGCGATCAGCGCCTCGCGATCACCCTCCAGCCGGGTGTCGGTCGGTGCGGCCTCGTTGCCCGATGCCTTGGACGCCTTGGCGACCGCGGCGTCGAGTTCGCGCTGCGTCGTCAGGCCAAGCGTCACCGGGTCCTTCGGCGTGATGTTGCCGATGTTCCAGTGGCTGCGGTCGCGGATCGCGGCGATCGTGGTGCGGGTGGTGCCGATCAGGTTGCTGATCGCGCCGTCGGTGATCTCGGGATGGTTGCGGATGATCCAGGCGATGCCATCGGGCTTGTCCTGGCGCTTCGACACCGGCGTGTAGCGGGGACCCTTGGTGCGACGGACCTGCTCGGGGCCCTTTATCATCTTGAGGCGATAGGCGGGATCGGCCTGGCCCTTGTCGACCTCCTCCTGCGTCACTTCGTGCGCGCGGATCGGGTCGCGCCCGGTCAGCTTGGTCGCGGCGGTGTCGTCGGCGATCGCCTGCACCTCGAGGATGTGCAGACCGCAGAAATCGGCGATCTGGTCGAACGACAGCGACGTGTTGTCGACCATCCAGGAAGCGGTCGCATGAGGCATGAGCGGCTGGGCCACGGGAAAACTCCGTCGGAAATAAATAGGGCCGCCCCTTACCGGAGCGGCCGTGTCATAGCGTTGATGTACTGCGCGTGTTGCAGAAGGGCAACCCGCACAAGCTTTCGACCGACCTGCGTTGACGAGAATGTCACAAAACCGGACTATGGCGCCTCGACAAACGGCGCAACGGGTTCGGGCGTCGGCCTATTCAGACGACCAAAGGGAGTTCACCGATCATGTTCACGTTCAAGGGTGCCTTTGCCGCGCTCGCCGGCACCGCGCTGCTCGCCGCTCCCGTCGCAGCATCGCCCGCGCCCGCGCCGGTCGCGCCCGCCGCCGCCAAGCTGTCGATCGCCCGCGCGTCGGCTCCTGCCACCCGCACGAGCAAGCTCGGCGCCTCCGTTCCCGGCACCACGCTCATCAGCATCGGCATCCTCGCCGCGCTGGTCGTCGGCGTGCTGGTCGCCACGGGCGGGGACGACGATTCGGACAGCAACTGATCGTTGTGATCCCAGTGTAGAAAGGGGCCTCGTCGCTGCGGCGACGGGGCCCTTTTTTATGACCGGTCGGCCATGTCCTCACATCGTCAGCACGATCTTGCCGACGTGGTCGCCCTCTTCCATGCGGGTATGCGCGGCGGCGGCTTCGGCGAGGGGGAAGACGCGGTCGATCACCGGGCGCAGGCGGCCGGATTCGACGTGCGGCCAAACGGTGCGCGAAATCTCGTCCGCGACCAGCGTCTTGAACGCGGTGTCGCGCGCGCGCAGCGTCGAGCCGGTCAGCGTCAGGCGGCGGCGCATGATCTCGAACAGGGGGATCGTCGCCTGTGCGCCGCCCTGCACCGCGATCGAGACGTGGCGGCCGTCGTCCGCCAGGCATTGCAGGTTGCGCGGCACGTAATCGCCGCCGACCATGTCGATGACCGCGGTGACGCCCTTGCCGTCGGTGATCGCCTTGACGCGCTCGACGAAATCCTCGGTCCTGTAATTGATCGCGTGGTCCGCCCCCAGTTCCAGCGCCTTCGCGCATTTCGCGTCGGAGCCTGCGGTGACGATGATCGTCAGGCCGAAGATGTTGCATAACGCGATCGCCATCGTGCCGATGCCGCTGGTGCCGCCGTGGAGCAGCACGCTGTCGCCTTCGGTCGCGAAGGCGCGTTCGAACAGGTTGGTCCAGACGGTGAAGAGCGTTTCGGGGATCGCCGCGGCCGCGACCATGTCGAGCCCGTCCGGCACCGGCAGGCACTGGCCGGCGGGGGCAGCCGCATATTGGGCGTAGCCGCCGCCGGCGAGCAGCGCGCACACCGGCTGGCCGATCTGCACGTCGTCGACGCCCTCGCCGACCGCGACGATCGTCCCCGCGATCTCGAGGCCCGGAATCGACGAAGCGCCCGGCGGCGGCGCATAGCCACCCTTGCGCTGGAGCACGTCGGGGCGGTTGACGCCCGCGGCGGCGACGCGGATCAGCACCTCGCCCGCGGCGGGCACCGGCACCGGCCGCTCGACCAGCCGCAGCACCTCGGGCCCGCCCGGCGCCTCCGGATCGATCGCCTGCATCGTCTGTGGCAACTCGCTCATCCCGTCGCATCCCTCGCGGCCGATCCGCGCGCCTTATTGACATCACCGGGGCGAGGGTCAACGTTGATGGGCCATGGATCTGGACGACGCCCCCTCGCGTCCCAACGACGCATTGACCGAGCTGCTGCGGCAGGACCTCGATCCGCTGTCGGTCGCCGAACTCGATTCGCGCATCGCGGCGCTGGAGCGGGAGATCGCCCGCACCCGCACCGCCCGCGACCGGGCGGTCGACCATCGCGCCAGTGCCGACGCGCTGTTCCGTCGATGATGCCGGGCCGCACCGGACGGGCGTCGCGCCCTTCGCCCCGGTCGCGGTGTCAAGAGCTTGATGGACGCGCACCCGATACCGACATTGGTGGAAAGGACGCGGCGACGCACCCCCGTCGCCTCCATAGTCCGACTGGAGTAATCTGAATGCCATCCTTCGCCCCCGCGCTCGAGACCACGCTGCACAAGGCGCTCGAGGCCGCGTCATCGCGTCGGCACGAATATGCGACGCTCGAACATCTGCTGCTCGCGCTGATCGGCGACGAACATGCCTCCAAGGTGATGGAGGCGTGCCACGTCGATCTCGGCGAGCTCAAGACCACCGTCGCGCACTACCTCGACACCGAACTCGACGCGCTGAAGGTCGATGCGGCGACCGACCCGTCGCCGACCAGCGGCTTCCAGCGGGTGGTGCAGCGCGCGATCCTGCACGTACAATCGTCGGGCCGCGACGAGGTGACCGGCGCCAACGTGCTCGTCGCCCTGTTCAGCGAGCGCGAGAGCTATGCGGTCTATTTCCTGCAACAGCAGGACATGAGCCGGCTGGATGCGGTCAGCTTCATCAGCCACGGCGTCGGCAAGGGCAGCGGTGCCGCCGATGCCACCCCGCCCAAGGGCGCCGAGGACGAGAAACCCGCCAAGGGACAGGAGAAGGGCAAGACGGAAAGCGCATTGAAGCAATTCACCGTCGATCTCAACGAGAAGGCCAAGATCGGCAAGGTCGATCCGCTGATCGGGCGCGGCCCGGAGGTGGATCGCACGATCCAGATCCTGTGCCGCCGGTCGAAGAACAATCCGCTGTACGTGGGCGATCCCGGCGTCGGCAAGACCGCGATCGCCGAAGGCCTTGCGCGCAAGATCGTCGAGGGCGAGGTCCCCGACGTGCTCAAGGAAGCGGTGATCTACAGCCTCGACATGGGCTCGCTGCTCGCCGGCACCCGCTATCGCGGCGATTTCGAGGAGCGGCTGAAGGCGGTCGTCAACGAGCTGGAAAAGCTGCCGCATGCGGTGCTGTTCATCGACGAGATCCACACCGTGATCGGTGCGGGGGCGACGTCGGGTGGCGCGATGGATGCGTCCAACCTGCTCAAGCCGGCGCTGTCGGGCGGCACGATCCGCTGCATCGGCTCGACCACCTACAAGGAGTTCCGCAACCATTTCGAAAAGGATCGCGCGCTGCTGCGCCGGTTCCAGAAGATCGACGTCAACGAACCAACGATCGAGGACACGATCAAGATCCTCGCCGGGCTGCGCTCGGCGTTCGAGGACCATCATCACGTCAAATACACCCCCGACGCGATCAAGTCGGCGGTGGAACTCTCCGCGCGCTACATCAACGACCGCAAGCTGCCCGACAAGGCGATCGACGTGATCGACGAGGTGGGCGCGATGCAGATGCTGGTGCCGGCGAACAAGCGCAAGAAGACGATCACCGCCAAGGAGATCGAACAGGTGATCGCGACGATGGCGCGCATCCCGCCGAAGTCGGTGTCGACCGACGACAAGGCAGCGCTGGAAAGTCTCGAGACCGATCTCAAGCGCGTCGTGTTCGGGCAGAACAGCGCGATCGAGAAGCTCGCCAGCGCGATCAAGCTGGCGCGTGCGGGTCTGCGCGAACCGGAAAAGCCGATCGGCAATTACCTGTTCACCGGCCCGACCGGCGTCGGCAAGACCGAAGTCGCCAAGCAGCTGGCCTCGATCCTCGGCATTCCGCTCCAGCGGTTCGACATGAGCGAATATATGGAGCGGCATTCGGTCAGCCGGCTGATCGGCGCGCCCCCGGGCTATGTCGGGTTCGACCAGGGCGGCCTGCTGACCGATGCGGTCGACCAGAATCCGCATTGCGTGCTGCTGCTCGACGAGATCGAGAAGGCGCATCCGGACCTGTTCAACATCCTGTTGCAGGTGATGGACAACGGGCGCCTGACCGACCAGCACGGCAAGTCGGTGGATTTCCGCAACGTCATCCTCATCATGACCACCAATGCCGGTGCGTCGGACATGGCGCGCGAGACGGTCGGCTTCGGCAATCTCACCCGCGAGGGCGAGGACGAGCAGGCGGTGCAGAAGATGTTCACGCCGGAATTCCGCAACCGGCTCGATGCGATCGTGCCGTTCGGTTACCTGCCGACCGAGGTGGTCGCGCGGGTGGTGGACAAGTTCATCCTCCAGCTCGAACTCCAGCTCGCCGACCGCAACGTCCACATCAACCTGGACGATGCCGCCAAGAGCTGGCTGACCGAAAAGGGCTATGACAAATTGTACGGCGCGCGTCCGATGGGCCGTCTGATCCAGGAGAAGATCAAGCAGCCGCTCGCCGAGGAGTTGCTGTTCGGCAAATTGGTCCATGGCGGCGAGGTGACGGTGCGGATGAAGGACGGCACCCTGTCCTTCGCGATCGAGGCGGCGGCACCGAAGAAGCCCAAGAAGAAGGGCAAGGCCGAACCGGTCGACGCCAAGTAAGGCGCCAGCCAGGCGGTGTTGGAACGGGCCGGACCGGCGACGGTTCGGCCCGGTTTCGTTTCGGGCTCGGCGCGGTGGGCCTATGCCATCGCCCGCCGGTCCGCCCTGCCCTCACCCTGTCGCCGCTTCCCTCTCCCGGTGAGAGAGGGAAGAGCGAGCCGGCACCGCGGCTACACGCCTCGCAGCGCCGCCAATGCGATTCGAGTCGGCGTGGTCAGGGCGTCGGGGAGGGCGTCGAGCGCGAACCAGGCGGGGCCATCGTGCTTGGCGGGTTCGCGATTGTGGGGCGTGCCGGTGAAGTCGTGGACGCGATAGACCGGCGCGACCCAGTGCGTGCCGCCGGCACGGTCGATCTGGTCGACGAAGCACAATAGCTCGGCCGCGCCGACCGTGATGCCCAGTTCCTCCGCGACCTCGCGGCGCATCGCCGCCTCGGCCGTCTCGAACAGGTCGATCTTGCCGCCGGGCAGGCCCCAGCAGCCCGCCTCCGGCGGGGTCAGCCGCCGCAGCAGCAGCACGCGCCCCTCCACCACGATCGCCGCGCCGCTGCCGGCCCGCGGCTCGCCATGGTGAACCGTCATGCGTCCCTCCTCCCGATAGCTTCCGGGTCGTTTACCAAATCGTTGCCAACCGCCGCTATGGCGACGCCATGCCGATAGGGCTTTCGATCCGGCGCGTCGTCGCCCTCCTGCTGCTAATGTTGGCGAGCGTCGCGGTCGCACCGGCGTATGCCGCGACGGGCGCGCCGCTGCGCGTCTGCATCCGCCCCGCGCTGCCCGGGCAGGACGCGGCGGCGATGTTCGCGCAGGCCGACCGATTCGACTGCACGCGCCCGCAGACCGATCACGGCGCCGGCGACTATTGGGCGCTGTCGCAGCCGCTTGCCGACACGACGCCGCCGGATGCGCGGGTGCGCCAGGCGAGCCTGTGGCAGAACCGGGTGACGCTCTACGTCCGCTACGCCGACGGGGCGATCCGCCATGTCGGCTTCACCAGCGCGACCACCGGCCGGCACCTGATGCTCGGCGCGATCGTCCAGCTCGTCCTGCCGCCGCATCATGCCCGCCCGGAACGGCTGCTGTGGCATATCGAGGGTTCGCTCAACCGGCGCGGCATCCTCGTCAGCCCGACGATCGTCGATGCGCGCACCGCCGCCCGGACCGAGCTCGAGATGGCGGCGCTCTATGCGGCGTTCGCGGGCATGTGCCTGTCGCTGCTGATCTACAATCTGGCGCTGTGGGGGGCGCTGCGGCGGGCGTTCCAGCCGGCCTATTGCCTGATGGTGCTGTGCCTGCTCGCCTATGCGGGCTGCTCGTCCGGGCTGATCGGACAGATCACCGATATCGACAACAACGACCGGCAGCGGCTGGGCTATGCGCTGCTCGGCTGGTCGGCGGCGGCGGCGATGGTGTTCGCGCGCGCCTTCCTCGAGCGGCGTGTGTTCGACGGCTGGCTGCGGCCGTACACCACCATCGTCACGCTGTTCCTGCTGCTCGCCACCGGCAGCTATGCGGTGCTCTCGCCGCGCTATGCCGACATCACCGATCCGCTGAGCACGATCGGCTATATGCTGGTGCTCGGCTGCCTGGTCCCGGTGCTGGTCCGCGCGTGGCGGCGGCGCAGCAACTATCTGTGGGTGTTCGCGCTCGCCTGGGGCGCGCCGGTGCTGCTGGCGGGAATCCGCGTGCTGGCCGCGCTCAACCTCATCGGCTGGCAATTGTGGATCGACAATTCGACGCTGCTCGCCATGGCGCTGGAGGCGGCCTTCTCGTCGCTCGGCGTCGCCTATCGCATCCGGCTGCTCAGCCTCGAGCGCGACGCGGCGCGCGAACAGGAGATCGCCGCGCGCCTGCTCGCCGCGACCGATCCGCTGACCGGCCTGCTCAACCGACGCGCCTTCCTCGACGATGCGATCGGGCGGGTCGAGGACCACCAGCTGATCCTGATCGACATCGACCATTTCAAGACGATCAACGAAACCATCGGCCATGACGGCGGCGACGAGGTGCTGCGCGTCATCGCCCGTGCGCTGCGCGCCGGTGCGCCGCCCGAGGCGCTGGTCGCCCGCGTCGGCGGCGAGGAATTCGCGATCCTCGTCCCCGCCGACCGGCCGCTCGACGCCCATGCGGTGCTCGACCGGCTGCGCCACGAGCGGATGCCGTTCGACCTGACCGTTACCGCCAGCATCGGCACCTGCATCGGCCCGATGACGCGCGAGGTCGACTGGAAGGCGATGTACCGCTGCGCCGATCGCGCGCTGTTCGAGGCGAAGGCGGCGGGGCGCGACCGCGTTCGCAACGGCGTCGCGATGGCCGCCTGACGCGGCCGGCTGGCGGCGCCGCCGGCGATCTGCTATCGGCGGGGCCTCGGGAGGGGACAAGGCGATGACGGAGCGTCGGAAACTGGCAATCGCCGCGCTGGCCGCACTGGCCATCGTCGCCGCGCGCCATCCCACGCCGAACATCAGCCTGCTGACCCACGACATCGGCGACCCGCGGCCGCACCGCGTACAGGCGGCGATCGACCTCGGGCTGGTCGGAATCTCGGTGCTCTACACCTGGACCGCACGCCGGACCTGACCGGTCGAGCGCGACGGATATTGGTCTTCGGGCCGGCATTCTTCCTCGGGTCGAACAGGAAATGGGGATTCGCGCGGAGGCGCGGAGGACGCGGAGGTGTAGTGCGTGTGGCAGCGCCGCCGTGTCATCGCCACGCTTTATGGGAGGATTGCCGATCCGGCGAGCGTGCCCCCCTCCGCGTCCTCCGCGCCTCCGCGCGAACACTCCCTTCTCACGCCGCGCGCGCATACGCCGCCGGCGATCGCCCCCGTCAGCCGAACACCGTCTTGAGGTTCATGAACGCGTGCAGACCGTACGGCCCGAGTTCGCGGCCATGGCCCGAACGCTTGATGCCGCCAAAGGGCGCTTCGGGGCTCGATGCGAGCATCGCGTTCACCGCGATCATCCCCGCCTCGATATCGCGCTCGAACCGCGCGCGCTCGTCGGCGTCGTTGGTCCACACCGACGATCCCAGCCCGAACGGCACGTCGTTGGCCAGCGCGATCGCCGCGTCGATGTCGGCAGCGCGGAACACCATCGCGACCGGCCCGAACAATTCCTCCTGCGCGGCGGGATGGTCGATCGGCACGTCGACCAGCACGCCCGCCGACATATAGGCGCCCTTGCCCGGCAGCGCCTCGCCGCCGAACAGCAGCCGCCCGCCGGCGCGCTGGATCGCGTCGAGCTGGTCGAGCGTGGTGCGGCGCTGTTCCTCGCTCGACAGCGGGCCCATGTCGGTGGCGGCGTCCATCGGGTCGCCCGCCCTGACTGCGCGCATCGCCGCAGAGAACCGATCGAGGAAGACGTCGTAGATATCGGCATGGACGATCATCCGCTTGGCGCAGATGCACGACTGGCCGGTGTTCTGCACGCGCGCCGTCACCGCCTGTTTCACCGCCGCGCCGAGGTCGGCGGAGGGCATGACGATGAACGGGTCCGACCCGCCGAGCTCCAGCACCACCGGTTTGAGGTTGCGGCCGGCGGCTTCGGCGACCTTGATCCCCGCGCCCTCGCTGCCGGTCAGCGTCACCGCGACGATACGCGGGTCGGCGATCAGCGCATCGACCTTGTCGCTCCTGATCGCGAGGTTCTGGAACAGGCCCGCCGGCGCGCCGGCGGCGACGATCATCCGCTCGATCGCGTCCCCGCACCCCTGCGTCAGCGAGGCGTGCTTGAGCAGCCCGACATTGCCGGCGAGGATCGTCGGCGCGGCGAAGCGCACGACCTGCCAGAAAGGGAAGTTCCACGGCATCACCGCCAGCACCCGCCCCAGCGGATGCCAGCGCGCGGTGGCGGTGCCCGACGCCGTCTGAAACGTCGCCGGGGCCAGCATCGCCGGACCTTCCTGCGCATAGTGACGGAAGGCGGCGGCGCATTTCTGCACTTCGGCGATCGCGGAGGCGAGCGTCTTGCCCATCTCGCGCGTTGCGACCTCCGCCAGTGCGCGGGCGTTCGCCTCGAACTGTTCGGCGATCCGTTCGAGCAGCGCGGTGCGTTCGGCAAGAGAGGTCGTGCGCCAGCCGGTATAGGCGGCGGCGGCGCGCGCGACCTTCCCCTCCAGTTCGGCGGCGGTGAGTTCGGGGATGCCGGCGCCGGCGGCACCGGTCGCGGGATTGATGCTGGTGAACATATCGGCCCAACGCATGAGGAAACGGGGGCGATCCCGGTTCTTGCACCCGCCCCGCCCCTGCCGCATAGCACGCGCCATGGATAATCCCATCGAGAGCCTGTCGTTCGAGGACGCCCTCAAGGAACTGGAACGCATCGTCGGCCGGCTGGAAAGCGGCGAGGCGACGCTGGACGAATCGATCCAGCTGTACGAGCGCGGCGACCGCCTGCGCCAGCGGTGCGCCGAGCGGCTCGACGCCGCGCAGGCGCGGATCGAGGCGATCCGCCTCGATGCCGAGGGCAAGGCCGCCGGCACCCGCCCCTTTGCCGCGGCCTGATCCGATGCAGGCAGGGCCATACGCCGGGCTGGGCGATGCGATGGCGGCGGTGTCGGCGGACATCGATGCGCGGTTCGACCGCCTGCTACGCGTGCCCGACGATCCCCGCGCCGACCTGTACCGGGCGATGCGCCATGCCGCGATCGGTGGCGGCAAGCGGCTGCGCCCGCTGCTGCTGTGTGCCACCGCCGACCTGTTCGGCGTGGCGCGCGACTGTTCGGGCGAGGTCGCGACCGCGGTCGAGGCGATCCACGTCTATTCGCTGATCCACGACGACCTGCCGGCGATGGACGACGACGACCTGCGCCGCGGCAAGCCGACGGTGCACAAGGCCTATGACGAGGCGACCGCGATCCTGGCGGGCGACTGCCTGCACGCGCTGGCGTTCGAGGTGCTCGCCGATCCCGACACGCATCCCGATCCCTTCGTCCGCGCCGAGCTGGTGATGGAGCTCGCCCGCGCCTCCGGCCCCGGCGGCATGGCGGGCGGGCAGATGATGGACCTCGTCGCCGAGCGCATGACGTTCGACCTCGCCACCGTCACCCGGTTGCAGCAGATGAAGACCGGCGCGCTGATCTCGGTGTCGGTCGAGATGGGCGCGATCCTCGGCCGCATCCCGCCGGAGGGGCGCACCGGCCTGCGCGGCTATGCGCACGACCTCGGCCTCGCCTTCCAGATCGCCGACGACCTGCTCGATGCCGAAGGCGACGAGGCGGTCGCGGGCAAGAAGCTGCGCAAGGACGAGGGCGCGGGCAAGGAGACGTTCCTGTCGCTGCTCGGCATCGATCGCGCCCGCGAACAATGCCGCATGCTCGTCGACCAGGCGGTGCAGCATCTCCACGCCTACGGCCCGGAGGCGGACGTGTTGCGCGCCGTCGCGCGCTACGTGGTCGAACGGGACCATTGAGGGGAACGACATGAGCGAGCGGATCGGCGTCTATCCCGGCACCTTCGACCCCGTGACGCTGGGGCACATGGACATCATCCGCCGCGGCGCCAAGCTGGTCGACCGGCTGGTGATCGGGGTGACGACCAATCCGTCCAAGTCGCCGATGTTCACGATCGAGGAGCGGATGGCGATCGTCCGTCGCGAGGTGGCGGACGTGCCGGGCCGGATCGAGGTCGTGGCGTTCGATTCGCTGCTGATGGATTTCGCCGAGCGCGAGGGCGCGAAGGTCATCATCCGCGGCCTGCGCGCGGTCGCCGACTTCGAATACGAATATCAGATGGCGGGGATGAACCAGCAGATCAATCCGCGGGTCGAGACGGTGTTCCTGATGGCCGACGTCGCGCTGCAGCCGATCGCCAGCCGGCTGGTCAAGGAGATCGCGCTGTTCGGCGGCCCGATCGGCAAGTTCGTGACGCCGGCGGTGTGCGAGGAAGTCGTCGCCCGGGTCGCGGTGATCGGTCGCAAGGGGAGCTGAGCGCGGAGACGCGCTGCGTGCGGGCCGTGCCGGATACCCCCGTTACCTCGCACCCGCCGCATTGCCGCCACGATGTTCAGTTTGGCGCAACCCGCGATTTGCTCTAAGCCGCCCGGCATCACCTAGGTTGGGAATTCCATGCGTCCGTTCGCCCGTTTGTTCGCGCTCCTGCTGTGTCTGTTCACCGTCCCTGCGCTGGCCGCGTCCGCATCGGCCCAGACCGAGGGCGGCTATGCGAACCGCGCGACGCCGCCGCTGACCACCGACAAGGAAAATCTCTGGCTGCTCGACCTGTCGGACGGTGGCCGGGTGACGATCTGGCTGCGTCCCGACGTCGCGCCCAAGATGGTCGAGCGGATCAAGACGCTGACCCGTCAGGGTTTCTATAACGGCCTGCCCTTCCACCGCGTCATCGACGGCTTCATGGCGCAGGGCGGCGACCCCAAGGGCGACGGCACCGGTGGTTCGACGATGCCCAACGTCAATGCCGAGTTCAATTATCTGCCGCACGTCCGCGGCGCAGTGTCGGCGGCACGCGCCGACGACGAGAACAGCGCCAACAGCCAGTTCTTCATCGTCTTCCAGCCGCGGCTCAGCCTCGACAAGAAATATACGGTGTTCGGCCGGGTGATCGACGGCATGCAATATGTCGACGCGATCCAGCGCGGCGAGCCGCCGGTCGACCCGACCAAGGTGATCCGCGCCTATATCGCCGCCGACAATCCCCCGCCCTACACGCCCGCCGTCGCGCCCGCGCCGGTGACGCTGGGTGCGCCGGTGACGCTGCCGGGCAGCAACCGTCCGGCGGGCAAGGCCGTGCCCAAGCGCGCCTCGGCCGCCAAGGCGCCCGCCCAGCCCAAGTGAAGGTCGACCTCTTCGATTTCGTCCTGCCGCCGGAGCGTATCGCACTGCGGCCGGCGGTGCCGCGCGACGCCGCGCGCCTCCTCGTCCTCGACGGGGCGACGACGCGCGACGCGATCGTGCGCGACCTGCCCGGCCAGCTGCGCGCCGGCGACTGCCTCGTCTTCAATGACACCCGCGTCATCCCCGCGCAGCTCGAGGGGCGCCGGGGCGACGCGACGATCGGGGCGACGCTGCACAAGCGCGAGGGGCCGCGCCGCTGGCGCGCCTTCATCCGCAACGCCAAGCGGCTGCGCGACGGCGACCGGATCGATTTCGGCCGGGACGTCGCCGCCACCGCCTCCGACCGGGCGGAGGACGGCAGCTTCGCGCTCGACTTCGCCGGCGACGAGCCGGTCGAATTGCTGCTCGAACGTGCCGGGCGCATGCCGCTGCCGCCCTATATCGCCGCGAGGCGCCCGACCGATGCGCAGGATGCGGCGGATTACCAGACGATGTTCGCCGCCGAGCCCGGCGCGGTCGCCGCGCCCACCGCGGCGCTGCATTTCACCCCCACGCTGATCGCCGCGCTGGCGGCGCAGGGCATCGCGCACGAGACGCTGACGCTGCACGTCGGCGCCGGCACCTTCCTGCCGGTCAAGGCGGAGGACACCGCCGATCATCGCATGCACGCCGAATGGGGCCGCATCGACGCCGCCACCGCCGACCGCCTCAACGCGGTGCGCGCCAACGGCGGCCGCGTGATCGCGGTCGGCACCACCTCGCTCCGCCTGATCGAAAGCGCCACCGGCGCCGACCGCGTCATCCGCCCGTTCGCGGGCGACACCGCGATCTTCATCACCCCGGGCTACGCCTTCCACGGCATCGACGGACTGCTGACCAACTTCCATCTGCCCAAATCGACGCTGTTCATGCTGGTATCGGCGCTGATGGGGCGCGAGCGGATGCAGGCCGCCTATGCGCATGCGATCGCCGAGGGCTATCGCTTCTACAGCTATGGCGATGCCTCGCTGTTGCTGCCATCGTCGTGAGCATGTTGCTCGCCCTCCTCCTGCAAGCCGCCGTGCCGGCCGCGCCCGTCCTGCCGGCCGGGCCGGGCCAGCCGCCCGCAACCTTCGTCGTCGAGCCGGTCGGCATGGCGATCGCCGGCTTCGATGCGGATGGCGACGGACGGACCAGCCGCGCCGAGATGGAGGCGGGCCTGCGCCGCAGCTTCGCCGCGATCGACGCCGGCAACGGCGGGTCGATCGGCTATATCGCGTTCGCCGACTGGGCGGAGCGCTGGCTGGGCGACCGCAATGCGCTGCCGAGCCCGTTCGAGGTCGACGCCGACGGCGACAACCGCATCACGCTGCCCGAACTGCAGGCGGCGTTCGCGCGCATCTTCGCGCGGCTCGACGTCGACCGGGACGGCAGCCTCAGCCGCAAGGAGCTGCTGACCATCCGCGCGATGGCCGGGCGGCAGATGGGGCCGCGCGGCAAGCGCTGACGCCGGTAGCGTCACCCGACGCTCGACACCGCGCGCCGGCTTCGCCAAAGCGCTCGGAATCATGCCCCCCCGTTTCGCCTTCACCATCGCCGCCACCGACGGCCGCGCCCGCACCGGCACCATCCAGATGCAGCGTGGGCTCATTCGCACCCCCGCCTTCATGCCGGTCGGCACCGCCGCCACGGTCAAGGCGATGAAGCCCGCCGACGTCGCGGCGAGCGGCGCGGACATCATCCTCGGCAACACCTATCACCTCATGCTGCGCCCCGGTGCGGAGCGCGTCGCGCGGCTGGGCGGGCTGCACGCCTTCATGGGCTGGGACCGGCCGATCCTGACCGATTCGGGCGGCTATCAGGTGATGAGCCTCGCCGACCTCACCAAGCGCTCGGAAGAGGGCGTGTCGTTCAAGTCGCACCTCGACGGCACCCGCCACCTGCTCAGCCCGGAACGCTCGATCGAGATCCAGCGGCTGCTCGGCTCCAACATCGTGATGGCGTTCGACGAGCTGGTGCCGACCACCTCGACCCGCGAGGTGCAGGCGGCGGCGATGGAGCGGTCGATGCGCTGGGCGAAGCGCAGCCGCGACGCCTTCGACGCCGGCGGCGAACATGGCGCCAACAATGCGATCTTCGGGATTCAGCAGGGTGCGCTCGACGAAGGGTTCCGCAAGGCGTCGGCGGATGCGCTGATCGACATCGGCTTCGACGGCTATGCGGTCGGCGGCCTCGCGGTCGGCGAGGGGCAGGCGGCGATGTTCGGCTGCCTCGACTTTGCGCCCGCGCAGCTGCCCGCGGACAAGCCGCGCTATCTGATGGGCGTCGGCAAGCCCGACGACATCGTCGGCGCGGTCGAGCGCGGCATCGACATGTTCGACTGCGTCATGCCGACGCGGTCGGGGCGGACCGGACAGGCGTTCACGCGAACCGGCCCGATCAACCTGCGCAACGCGAAATTCGGCGAAGATCAGGGGCCGCTCGACCCCGCCTGCGACTGTCCGGTGTGCGCGACGTGGAGCCGCGCCTATATCCACCACCTCGTCCGCGCCGGCGAGATCCTCGGCGCGATGCTGATGACCGAACACAATATCCGGTTCTACGAAGCCTTGATGGCGGACCTGCGCGGGGCCATTGCAGCGGGAGAATTGACCCCGTTCGCCGATGCGTTCCGCGCACGCTATCATCGGGGCAAGGGAGAGTAAGCATGTCAGACCAGCCCAACGAAATCCTCGAAGCCGCCGCCGCCGCCAAGGCGCAGCAGGACGCCGCCGCGAGATCGCGCAACAAGGTGAACCGGAACCACTGGCCGATGCGCATCATCGGCGTCGGCATCGGATCGGCCGCGGTGGCGGCGGCGGTGCTGTTCGCCAATTCGGGCAAGAAGAAGGACTGACGGACGCGGGGTTCGGCGCGAAGGCGCGAAGAAGGCCGGTTCACGCGGAGACGCGGAGGAGGTCAGGCGTGCGGCGCAGCCACCATCTCGTCGCTACCGTGGTCCCCGCGAAAGGCCCGGACAGGGATCGCACCTGCCGCGCCGGACGCAACACCTCCGCGTCTCCGCGCCTCCGCGCGACCCCCCTTCTTCTCTTCCGGACGCAGCCCCCGCTGCCACACCACCGCGCCACTCCGGTTCAACCGCGGGCATCCTCATCGCCGGGCCAGCACCTTCGATCCATGCACCTCGTTCCTGCCGCCCTATTGCCCGGGGCTGCGCTGCTGCGAGGCGCGAGGCCGCGAAAAGACGATAGGGTTCACGCGGAGACGCGGAAAAGGTCAAGCGTGCGGCGCAGCCGCCATCTCGCCGCTACCGTGGTCCCCGCGCAGGGTCCGAGAATGGATCGAGCCTGCGGCGGCGAACGCCACACCTCCGCGTCTCCGCGCGCGCGCCCCTTCTCTTCGCGGCGTCGCGCCTTCGCGTGAACCCCGCTCTACCCTTCCGAACCCAGCCCCCCACGTCCCCGCATTGACACCACCGCGCCACTCCGGTTCAACCGCGGGCATCCTCACCGCTGAGCCGGAGCCTTCGATCCATGCGCCTCGTTCGTGCCGCCCTGTTGCTCGGGGCCGCGCTGCTGCCCCTGTCCGCCGTCGCGCAGACCACCGCGCCCGCCCCCAGCGCCGCCGCGGTCAGGCCGATCGCCTATACCGAACGCACGCTGGCGAACGGCCTGCGCGTCTATGCGCTGCGCGACACGACGACGCCGAACGTCGCGGTGCAGGTCTGGTACGACGTCGGGTCGAAGGACGATCCGCAGGGCCGCTCGGGCTTCGCGCACATGTTCGAACATCTCATGTTCAAGGCGACGCGAAACCTCGTCAGCGAACAGATGGATCGCCTGACCGAGGACGTCGGCGGCTATAACAACGCCTCGACCAACGATGATTACACCAATTATTTCGAGGTCGTCCCCGCCAACCACCTGCAACGGCTGCTGTTCGCCGAGGCGGACCGGATGGCGAGCCTCGTCGTCGAGCCCAAGAGCTTCGCCTCCGAGCGCGACGTGGTGAAGGAGGAATTGCGCCAGAGCACGCTCGCCCAGCCCTATGGCAAGCTGTTCTCCACCTATCTGTCCGCCGCCGCCTATACCACGCACCCCTATGCGCGCTCGACGATCGGCAGCATCGAGAATCTCGAGGCGGCCTCGATCGACGACGTCCGCGGCTTCCACGCGACCTATTACCGGCCGGACAATGCGATCCTCGTCGTGTCGGGCAATTTCGACGCCGGACAGCTCGATGCCTGGATCGACCGCTATTTTGCCAGCATCGCCCGCCCCGCCACCGCGATTCCGCGCGTCACCGTCCAGGAGCCGCCGCGCACCAAAGCGGTCGGCTACACCGTCTACGAACCCAACACGCCGCTGCCCGCGGTGCTGATGAGCTGGCACGTCCCCGCCGACCGCGCGGCGGACATTCCCGCGCTCAACGTGCTGCAGACGATCCTGTCGACCGGCGAGAGCAGCCGGCTGTACGAGAGCCTCGTCTATCGCGACCAGCTCGCGCAGGATGCCTCGTCGTTCCTCGACAGCAAGCAGGGGACGGGCAACCTGATCGCCTATGCGATCCTCGCCGGCGGCAAGACCGTCGACCAGGGCGAGGCGGCGCTGAAGCGCGAGATCGCCCGTTTCCGCGACACGCTGGTGACCGCCGCCGAGCTGGCGGAGGCGAAGAACGAGATCCTCACCGCCGCGATCAAGAGCCGCGAGACGGCCGAGGGCAAGGCGCGCATCCTCGCCAGCTCGGTCATCATCGACGGCGATCCCCGCGCCGCCGACCGCCAGCTGGCGGCGATCGCTCAGGTCACCGCCGCCGACGTGCAGCGCGTCGCCCGCCGGTATCTGGGCGAGAACCAGTCGGCGACGATCCGCTATCTGCCCGACACCGCCAGACCGGCCGGCAAGACCGGCGACACGATCGCGGTCGCGCCCTCCGTGCAGACCGCGCCGCTGCGCGCGCCCGCGACCATCGCGATCGTCACGCCCGCGCCCGAGGGTCAGCGCATCCAGCCCCCCGCGCCGGCCGCACCGATCAAGACGAACCTGCCGCAGCCGGTGGAGACGCGCCTCGCCAACGGCCTGCGCGTCATCACCGTCGAGCGCCACGACCTGCCGATCGCCACCGCCTATCTGGTGTCGACCGGCGGGCAGGCGCTCGACCCCGCGAACCGCTCGGGCGTCAGCAGCCTCGCCGCGACGCTGATGACCAAGGGGACCGCCACGCGCACCGCCACGCAGATCGCGCGCGCGATCGAAAGCCTCGGCGGATCGATCGGCAGCGGCGCGGCCTATGGCGGCGGCTCGGTCGAGGTGACGGTGAAGTCGGACCAGCTCGCGCCGGCGATGACGATCCTCGCCGACGTCGCGACGCACCCCGCCTTCGCCGCGGACGAGCTGGACCGCGCCCGCGCGCAACAGGTCGATTCGGTTACCGTCGCGCTGAAGAATCCGGCGCAGCTCGCCGCGATGGTCGCCGATCGCGCAGCGTTCGGCGGCGCCGCGTTCGGCGCGCCGGGCAGCGGCACGCCCGCCTCGCTCAAGGCGATCACCCGCGCCGACGTCACCGCCGCCTATGCCCGCACGTGGCGCCCCGACCGGGCTGCGCTGATCCTCGTCGGCGACGTCACGCCGGCGCGGGCGAAGACGCTCGCCGAGGCGCAGCTTGGCGGCTGGCGCGCCGCCGGCGCCGCGCCCGCGCCGGCCACGACCGCCACCGCCCTGCCCGCCCCGCGCACGATCGTCGTCGACATGCCCGGCGCAGGTCAGGCGGGCGTGGTCGTCGAACGGCCGGCGATCGCGCGGTCGGATGCGCGTTACTATCCGTTCTCGGTCGCCAACACCGTGCTCGGCGGCGGCTTTTCGTCACGGCTCAACCAGGAGATCCGCATCAAGCGCGGCCTCGCCTATGGCGCGTCGAGCGGCGTCGATGCGGCGCGCGAGACCGGCAGCATCGCCGCGCGGACGCAGACCAAGAACCAGACCGCGGCGGAAGTGGTGACGCTGATGACCGCCGAGATGGCGCGGCTCGGCACCGCGCCGGTGCCGGAGGCGGAACTCGCCACGCGCAAGGCGGTGCTGGTCGGCAATTTCGGGCGGACGGTGGAAACGACCGGCGGCGTCGCCGGCATCCTCGGCGAATATGTCCTCGACGGCGTGCCGCTCGACGAACTGCAGCGCTACACCGCGAAGGTCGAGGCCGTCACCCCGGCGTCGGTGCAATCGGCGGCGGCGGCATTGCTCGATCCGCAGGCGGCGAGCGTCGCGGTGGTCGGCGACGCAAAGCAGTTCATCGCCCCGCTGAAAGCCGCCCGCCCGGGCACGGAAACGCTGACCGAAGCCCAGCTCGATCTCGACAGCGCGACGTTGAAATAACCGGGCAAACCTGTTCCCCGGCGAAGGCCGGGGCCCAGTTAGGAAAGGCTTGGTAACGGAGCGATGCCCGCCGTCATCCCTGTTCCGCAACTGGGCCCCGGCCTTCGCCGGGGAACGGAATGGTTCGTGCTGTTAAAGGCCGCGCTCCCGGGGACGGAAACGCTGACCGAGGGTCAGCTCGACCCCGACAGCGCGACGCTGAAACAACCAAGCAAGCCCGTTCCCCGGCGAAGGCCGGGGCCCAGTTACGGAACGGACGGCAACGGAACGATGCCCGCCGTCACGATCCCCCCGCAACTGCGCCCCGATGTTCTCCCGGAATGCGGGCGCGTCAGCGCCCCGTCGGTCCCGCCGCCGGGCCGACGACCGCGGCGCGTGCGGCGGCGCGTTCGTCGAGGCTGACGACGCCGTCATGGTTGGTGTCGTAGCGCGAGGCGAGCGCGCGGAAGAGGCCCTGCATCTCGACCGGCGTCACCTTGCCGTCGTGGTTGGCGTCGGCGGTGTTGAACCAGGCGCCGCTGATCGCCTTGGCCTTGCCCGGCGGCATCTTGGCCTTGCCGACGTCCATCCGCGCGACGCGCGCGTCGATCTCGGCACGGGTCAGCACGCCGTCCTTGTTGGCATCGGTCTTGTCGAACTCCGCCCGGATCTTGGGATCGATCTTCTCGGCGGCCAGCGATGGCGTGGCAGTGAGCATCAGGACGGGCAGCAGGGGCAAAGCGGCAAACAGCGGACGGAACATGACGTCTCCGGGAACAAGGGATTTCGGACCGGTCTAGCCGGCCGGCGCTAAACCCCCGGTGAACGCAGACGTTGCGCCGGGGCACGCAGGCGCCTAGGGGCGCGGCCATCTCCTCACGATCCAAGGATGCTGCCGTGACCGATCAGATCAACCGTGTCGTTCTCGCCTATTCGGGTGGGCTGGATACGAGCGTGATCCTGAAATGGCTGCAGCAGACCTACCAGTGCGAGGTCGTCACCTTCACCGCCGATCTCGGCCAGGGCGAAGAGCTGGAGCCCGCCCGCCACAAGGCGCAGATGGCCGGCGTCAAACCCGAGCATATCTTCATCGACGACCTGCGCGAGGAATTCGTGCGCGATTACGTCTTCCCGATGATGCGCTCGAACGCGCTGTACGAGGGGCTGTACCTGCTCGGCACCTCGATCGCGCGCCCGCTGATCGCCAAGCGCCAGATCGAGATCGCGAGGCAAGTCAATGCCGACGCGGTCAGCCACGGCGCGACCGGCAAGGGCAACGATCAGGTCCGCTTCGAACTCGGCTATTACGCGCTCGCGCCCGACATCAAGGTGATCGCGCCGTGGCGCGAATGGGACCTGACCAGCCGCACCCGGCTGATCGAATTCGCCGAACAGCATCAGATCCCGGTCGCCAAGGACAAGCGCGGCGAATCGCCCTTCTCGACCGACGCGAACCTGCTGCACACCTCGTCCGAGGGCAAGGTGCTCGAAAACCCGTGGGACGAGGTGCCGGACTATGTCTATTCGCGCACCGTCAATCCGGAGGACGCGCCGGACACGCCCGAATATATCACCATCGATTTCGAGCGTGGCGACGGCGTCGCGCTGAACGGCGAGGCGACCAGCCCGGCGACGCTGCTGACCAAACTCAACGAACTGGGGCGCCGCCACGGCATCGGCCGCCTCGACCTCGTCGAGAATCGCTTCGTCGGCATGAAGAGCCGCGGCATGTACGAAACGCCGGGCGGCACCATCTATCATCTCGCGCACCGCGGCATCGAACAGATCACGCTCGACCGCGGCGCCGCGCACCTCAAGGACGAACTCGCGCCGCGCTATGCCGAGCTGATCTACAACGGCTTCTGGTTCTCGCCCGAGCGCGAGATGCTGCAGGCCGCGATCGACCACAGCCAGGCGAAGGTCAGCGGCACCGTCCGGCTCAAGCTGTACAAGGGTGGCGTCTATATCGTCGGCCGCAAGTCGCCCAATTCGCTCTATTCGGAAAAAGTGGTGACGTTCGAGGACGATCAGGGCGCCTACGACCAGCGCGACGCCGCCGGCTTCATCAAGCTCAACGCGCTGCGCCTGCGCCTGCTCGGCCGCCGCGACACCTGATGTTCTGATCCCGAAGGGGACGGGCGCCCACGCCCGTCCCCGCGTTCGTCATCCCGACGAATTCGGGACCCATGGGCCCGCCGACGCTCGGCAAGGGCAGCATCCCTGTCGTCGGCCGCAAGTCGCCAGACTCGCTCTATCCCGAACAGGTCGTGCCGTTCGCGGACGATCAGGGCGCCTGCGACCGGCGCAACGCCGCCGGCGTCATCACGCTGGACGCGCTGCGCCTGCGCCTGCGCCCGTCCCCGCGTTCGTCATCCCGACGAACGTCGGGACCCATGGACCCGCCGACGCTCGGCAAGGGCGGCATCTCTATCGTCGGCCGCAAGTCGCCCGGCTCGCTCCATCCCGAACAGGTCGTGCCGTTCGCGGCCGATCAGGGCGCCTGCGACCGGCGCAACGCCGCCGGCGTCATCACGCTCGACGCGCTGCGCCTGCGCCTGCGCCCGTCCCCGCGTTTGTCATCCCGACGAACGTCGGGACCCATCGACCCGCTGACGCCGCCGGATATTCCGACATGCGGCGACACCATGGGTCGCGGCGTCGGCCGGGATGACCAGCGACGGCCTTCCGACCCCACCTAACGCGGCATTAAGCACCCCCGTCTAGACCATGGCGGATGCCCGTCCGCCTTCGTCACGATGCGCTTCTCGCCTGCGCGCTCGCCGTGCTGATGACGCTGGCGTGGAGCTGGGCCGACCGGGCGCATCTGGCGATGCTGCGGCTACCCGACACCGACGACGTCGTCCGCCTCCAGCAGATCCGCGACTGGGTCGGCGGGCAGCGCTGGAGCGACCTCGCCCAGCATCGCCTGGGGCCCGCGCCCGGCCTGCCGATGCACTGGAGCCGGCTGGCCGACCTCGGTCCCGCCGCGATCGTCGCCGCGCTGACGCCATGGACCGGCGCGCCGCACGCCGAGCTGGCCGCGGTGATCGTCTGGCCGGGGCTGCTGTTCGCCGTCGCGCTGTGGCTGGTCGCGCGGATCGCGCGACGGGTCGGCGGTGCCGGCACGGCGATGACGGCGATCGTCGTCGCCGCGCTCGCCTATCCGGCGACCAGCCTGTTCCTGCCCGGCCGGATCGATCATCACAATATGCAGATCGTGCTGTTGCTCGCCGCGATCCTCGCGATGCTGGATGGCCGCGGGCGCACCGCCGCGATCGCGGGCGCCTGCATCGGCGCCAGCCTGATCGTCGGGCTCGAGACGCTGCCGATCCTCGCCACGCTCGGCGCGGTCGTGCTGTGGCGCTGGGCCTGCACCGGCACGGGCCGTCCGCTCGCCGCCTTCGGCCTCGGCATCGCAGCGACGCTGGCGGCGGGGCGCCTGCTGTTCGCGGGCGACGGCTTTGCCTTTCCGGCCTGCGACGGCTTTACCGCAGCGGCGTTCGCCGCGGCGCTGGTACTGGCCTTGGCGCTGCCCGTCGTCGCGCTCGCCGGCCGGCGGGCAGGCGACCGGCGCGGTCGCCTCGTCGCGATGGCGGCGGTCGTCGTGCCGGCCACGGGACTGGTGCTGCTGCGGTCGCCGCAATGCCTGTCGCCTTATGGCGCGGTCGATCCGCGCCTCGTCGCGCTCTGGCTGTCGCAGGTCGAGGAGGCGCAATCGGTCCTCGCCGCACCGCCGGCGACGAGCCTCGGCTATCTCGGCCTCGCCGCCGTCGGACTGGCCGCGACATTGTGGCAGGCGTACCGGCGGCGGTCCGCGGACTGGACCATGCTCGCGCTGCTGCTCGCGGTCGCGCTGGCGATCGCCGCATGGCAATTGCGCGGCGCCGGCGCCGCGGCGATCCTCGCCGTGCCGGGGCTGGCGGCGCTCATTGCTGCGGCGCGCAGGCGGGGCGGCGGCTGGCTCGCACTCGCCTGGATCGGTTCGGCGGGCATGGCCTATCCGCTGGCGGCACGGGCACTCACCGGCCCCGGCACGCCGGTCGCCCCCGTCGGTGGAGCACGCGGCGACTGCGGCTCGCCCGCGGCGATGACGGCGCTCGCGGCGCTGCCGCCCGGCACGGTGATGGCGCCGGTCGACGCCGGTGCCTGGGCGCTTGCCGCGACCCGCCACCGCGTGCTCGCCGCGCCCTATCACCGCAACGCCGCCGGCAATCTCGCCGCCTATCGCTTCTACGCCGCCCCGCCGGCGCAGGCAGCGCGGATCGCCGCGGCGGTCGACGTCGACTATGTCATGGCCTGCGCCGGCCTGCCCGGAGCCGCCGATCCGCGGAGCGCCGCGGCAACGCTGGCCCGCGGTCGCGGCTTGCCCGGCTTCGCGCGGCGGAGCGTTGCGACGGACGGAACGACGATCTTTGCGCGACAACGCTTGTCGGGGGCGGTCCCCACCCCGTAAGGCGGTCGGATGCAGGGGCATAAGCTGCACTGGTGGCAAACGCGGTGGTTCGTCGTGGCGGTGGTGATCGCCACGGTGATCCCGTTGCTGTATCCGGCGATCCCGCCGCTGGTCGACCTGCCCGGCCATATCGGGCGCTACCGCGTCCAGATCGACGGCCCGGCCTATCCGTGGCTGGCGGAATGGTATGATTTCCGCTGGTCGATGATCGGCAACCTCGGCATCGACCTGTTGATCGAACCGCTCGCGCCGGTCTTCGGGCTGGAACTGGCGGTAAAGCTGATCGTCATGGCGATCCCCGCGCTGACCGTGTCGGGGCTGCTGTGGATCGCGCGCGAGGTGCACGGCCGCATCCCCGCGACCGCCCTGTTCGCGCTGCCGCTCGCCTATGGCTATCCTTTCCAGTTCGGCTTCGTCAATTTCGCCCTGTCGATGGCGCTCGCGCTAAACTTGTTCGCCCTCTGGCTGCGCATGGGCCGCCTCGGCGCGGTGCGGCTGCGTGCGATCCTGTTCGTGCCGCTGTCCTGCGCCTTGTGGGTCTGCCACACCTTCGGCTGGGGCGTGCTCGGCATCCTCGCCTTCTCGGCCGAGATGATCCGCCAGCACGACCTGCGCAAGGACCAGCCGGACAAGACGGGATGGGGCGGCCACTGGCTGGAGAGCTGGGTGCGGGCCGGGATCGGCTGCCTGCCGCTGGCGTTGCCGTTCGCGATGATGGTGCTGTGGCGCTCGGGCGACCATGTCACCGGCAAGACGATGGACTGGTTCAACTGGCGCGCCAAGGTCGGCTGGGTCATCATGGTCCTGCGCGATCGCTGGATGGCGTTCGACCTCGCCTCGGTGACGGTGTTGTTCGTCATCCTGCTGAAGGGCGTGCGCGACGAGCGGATCGAATATTCGCGCAACCTGCTGCTGTCGGCGCTGTTCCTCAGCGCGATCTTCGTGCTGTTGCCGCGCATCGTCTTCGGATCGGCCTATGCCGACATGCGGCTGGCGCCGTTCGCGCTCGCCATCGCGCTGATCGCGCTGCGGCCGCGGCGCGGCCTATCGTTCCGCGGCGCGGCGACGCTGGCGGCGCTCGGCCTCGCCTTCTTCGGGGTGCGGCTGGCGGGCACGACGGTGAGCTACTGGCTCTACGCGAAGAATTACGACCGGACGCTCGCGGCGCTCGACCATGTGCCACAGGGCGCGCGGTTGCTGACGATGGTCGGCCGGTCGTGCCGCGACGACTGGGCCTCGACCCGGCTGGAGCATGCCGCGGGCATCGCGCTCGATCGCCGCCTTGCCTATGCCAACGACCAATGGTCGATGGCGGGCGGGCAGCTGCTGACGGTGCGCTACGTGCCCGCCGGCCGCTTCGCGCACGATCCGTCGCAACTGGTCACCGACCGGCGCTGCCGCGGCGAATGGTGGCGACCGCTCAAGGTGTCGCTCGCCTTCCTGCCGCGGCAGGCGTTCGACTATGTCTGGCTCATCAATCCCGCACCGGTCGGCCCGGAGTTCCTCACCGGCCTGACGCCGATCTGGCGCAGCGGCCGCGATGTCCTCTACCGGATCGACGACCGCACGCCCGCCGCGGTGGTGCTCGATCCCGATCTGCTGCCGCCGCGCCGGCGGCCGGTCATGCCCCCCCCTTCCTGAACGG
This sequence comes from Sphingomonas sp. UBA978, assembly GCF_002292295.1. Classification (GTDB taxonomy): domain Bacteria; phylum Pseudomonadota; class Alphaproteobacteria; order Sphingomonadales; family Sphingomonadaceae; genus Sphingomonas. Next base: position 36,127 of record NZ_DBBS01000007.1, on the reverse strand, counting down.
CGCGAGTTCGCTGAGGCAGGCGTGCTCGTGCTCGACCGCGGCACGTTCGCGGACGAGGAAATCGCCGACCGCACGCCGGAAGCCCGCATCGGGGATGTAATGCGCCGACCAGGTCGGCACCGGCACATAACCGCGCGCCAGCTTGTGCTCACCCTGCGCGCCGGCCTCCACCGTCTTCAGCCCGCGCGCGATCGCGGCGTCGATCGCCTGATAATAACAGAGTTCGAAATGGAGGAACGGCACCTCCTCGGTGCAGCCCCAATAGCGACCGTACAGCGTCTCCGCGCCGATCAGGTTGAGCGCGCCGGCGATCGGATGGCCGTCGCGCTCGGCCAGGATCAGCAGCACGCGATCCCCCATCCGCTCGCCCAGCAGCGGGAAGAAGGCGCGCGTGAGATAGGGCTGGCCCCATTTGCGGCTGCCGGTGTCCTGATAGAAGGTCCAGAACGCGTCCCAATGTTCGGGCCGGATCTCCGCCCCGGTCAGGTGGCGGATCGTCAACCCCGCGACCGCCGCCTCGCGCTCCTTGCGGATCGCCTTGCGCTTGCGGCTGGCGAGCGCCCCCAGGAAATCGTCGAAGCCGGCATAGCCCTCGTTCGCCCAGTGGAATTGCGTCCCCTCGCGCACCAGCCAGCCAGCCTGTTCGAACAGCGCGACCTGATCGGGCGCGACGAAGGTCGCATGTGCGGACGACAGGCCGTGGCGGTCGGTCACCGCCTCCAGCGCCGCGATCAGCGCCGGCGCGGCGTCGGCAGCGCGCAACAGCAATCGCGGGCCGGGCACCGGGCTGAACGGCGCGGCGATCTGCAGCTTGGGATAATAGGCGCCGCCCGCCCGCTCCCAGGCATCCGCCCAGGCATGGTCGAAGACATATTCGCCCTGGCTGTGGCTCTTGGCATAGGCCGGGGCGATGCCGATCGGCACGCCGTCCGCATCGTCGACGACGATCGGGATCGGCTGCCACCCCGAGCGCCCGCCGGTGCTGCCCGACTCCTCGAGCGCGGAGAGGAAGGCATGGCTGACGAACGGATTGGCGGTGCCCGCGCAGGCGTCCCACTGGTCGGCGGGCACGGCGCGGACGCCATCGACGAGGCGGGCGGCAACGGTCGGAGAGGTCATCACCGCCGATATAGGCGCTACGATGCCGCTTGCGGAGGGGGCGGATGCGCCCCCTCCGCCGATCGGTCACGCCAGTTCGATGATCGCGTCGACCTCGACCGCCGCACCGAGCGGCAGCACCGGCACCCCGACCGCGCTGCGTGCATGCTTGCCGGCATCGCCGAACAGCGCGACCATCAGCTCCGACGCGCCGTTGGCGACCTTGGGCTGGTCGGTAAAGTTGCCGTGCGAATTGACGAACACGCCCAGCTTGACGATCCGCTTCACCCGCGACAGGTCGCCGCCGAGGTGCTTCTTCACCTGTGCGACGATCATCAGCCCGCACAATTTGGCGGCCTCCTGCCCGTCCTCCAAGGACACGCCGTCGCCCAGCCGGCCGGTGACGAGCTGGCCGTCGCGGAACGGCAGCTGCCCCGACAGGTGCAGCATGCCCCCGGCCTCGACCACCGGCACATAGGCGGCGACGGGCGCGGCGGCTTCGGGAAGCGTGAGGCCGAGCTCTTCGAGGCGGCGATCGAGATGCGTGGTCATGGCCTGTCCTTGGCTATGGAGATGCCCGGCGCTCTACCGGATCGGCGCGGGCACGCAAAGCCGCCGCTCAGTCCGCCGGCCGGCCCGCGTCGAAGCGCGCCGCGATCCAGTCCGCCGCCTCGCGCCAGTCGTCGATCCGCGCATGCGCATGCGCCGCCGGCGCGACATTGGGTGCCAGCGTCGGCTCGGACACCATGTGCAGCCGGTGGACCCCGGGGGCGTGGCGCGACACCGATTCGTGATGGACCGCCAGATCGTCGACGAACACGGTCACCGGATCGCCGTGCTCCGCGACCAGCCGCGCAACCGGATCGCCCTTGCCGCCCTGGTTGCATTCGACGCGGTGTTCGATGCCGAACGCCGCCAGCTGCTCGATCCGCGCCGTCTTGCAAGCGTCGGTGATGTTGGTGAGGATGACGATGTCCGCCCGCTCGGCGAGCCGCGCCAGCGCCTCGGCAGCGTGCGGCACCAGCGTCTGCCGGTGCATCTGCGCGGGGAAGAACCCGCCCAGCATCGCCCACATCTCCTCGCGGCTCGGCACCGCCCCGGTCGTCCGGTGGCGCATGCTATTGGCGAAATCGGCGCCATCGGGGGTGAAGTCGATATCGTGCGCCTCGCCCAGCCAGACACCGAAATGCCGGACCATATGGACCAGCACTTCATCGCAATCGGAAATCAGCAGCGGCTTCATCGGGCCTCCAGGGCAGCATGGGCGGCGACCAGCGCCTCCGGGGAAACGTTCAGCGCAGACGCGCAGGCGACGAGATCGGGCTCGTACGATTCGAGATAGCCGATGACCGCGGCGAGCACCGCCGGTTCGGCGGCGCGGGCGCGCAGGTCGTCGGGGTCGAGCCCGGTGACCGCGATCAGCCGGCTGGCGCGGTCGGGTTCGCCGATCGTCCAGACCAGCGCCTGCAATCCGAGCACGTCCGCATCGGGAAGGTTTGTATCGCGCGTGCGCATTGCTATCGTTCCGGTTTGGAAAGGTTGGTGACGCACGTGGCGAAACGGGTGCTCGTTGTCGAGGACAACGAACTCAATCTGAAGCTGTTCTGCGATCTGCTGCGCGCGCACGGCTTCGTTGCCGAGCCGGTGCGCGACGGGCGCGAGGCGGTTGCGCTCGCGCGCGAATTCGCGCCCGACCTCATCATCATGGATATCCAGATGCCGCACGTCACCGGCTACGAGCTGATCCTGGAGCTGATGGCGGACGAACAGCTGCGCACCATCCCGGTGATGGCGGTCACCGCCTACGCCGGGCGCGACGACGAGGAGCGGATCCGCGCGGCGGGCGCGCGATCCTATGTGTCGAAGCCGATCAGCCTCGCCCGGTTCATGGATGCGGTAAACGCACTGCTGTGATTCGCGGCAGGCGCGATTCCGGCCGTGCGGGCCGGACAAACCAAGGGCGGCATCCTCCGAACGAGAATACCGCCCTTGGCCCGTAGTGACGCGATACAGGGCGGCCGGAATGTCCGGTCGCCAGCCGCCGCTATGACGTCCGAAGATGAACGCAATGTGTCCGAAGCCGGGCCCGAACACGGCAACGGGAATGACCATGATACCACGTGCCGAAAGCCGCCGGCGCATGGTGCGCAGACGGCTTTCCGGCGATCGCGCAAGCAGCGACGGCGGTCATGCCGCCGCCAGAGGCTTACTTGATCTTGGTTTCCTTGAACTCGACATGCTTGCGCACGACCGGATCGTACTTGCTGAAGCTCAGCTTCTCGGTCTTGGTGCGCGGGTTCTTCTTGGTGACGTAGAAGAAGCCGGTGTCGGCAGTGCTGACGAGCTTGATCTTGACGGTAGTCGGCTTGGCCATGAGCCCTAATCCTGAAAACAAGGAGAGCGGCAGCACCAACGCCGCCGCTCGATCAGCCGCGGCGCATGGCGGAAACCCGCCGCCAAGTCAACCGCGCAACCCCCGCAAACCGCCTCTTAACCCCCCTCTTACAATTGCGGGCGCAGGTTCGCGCCTGAAAACGATGGAGCGGCACGATGGGGCGGGTGGTCGATCGCGAAATGACGATGATGGAATCGGTGCGGGCGGACCTCGCCGCGCGAATCGCCGCCATCGACGTCAAGGCACCTTATAGCGCCGCCCGCGACCTGAAGCCCGACATCGACCAGATCCGCCTGATCGCGCACCGCAACGGGCTCAACCCCGCGGTCACCGTCGCGCATTTCGTCGATTCGGCGCTGTCGCGTGGCGAACATGGCGCGCTCGTCCACGGCTGGCTGTCGGTGCTCGGCGATGCCGTGGCGTGCGAGCGGCAGGACGTACGCGCCTGCGACACCTTCGCCGCCGCCTGTTCGGTGCGGCTGGCGGGCTGACATGGATGCATTGATGGCGGCGCTGGTCGCCGCCGCTCTGGCGCAGATGGGCGACCGGCCCGCCTGGCTCGCTGCGATCCTGAGCGACCGCTATCGTGCGCCCGGCCTCGTCATCGCGATGGCCGCGCTCGCCCTGCTCGGCGCGGGGCTGCTCGCCGCCGCCGCGGGCGCGCTGCTCGCCCCGCGGCTGACGCCGGAGGCGAAACAGCTGTTCCTCGCACTCGCGCTGCTGTTCCAGGGCGGCGGCGCGCTGTTCCCGGTCAAGGCGCCCGACCGGCTGTCGCGCTGGCGGATCGGCGCCGCCGCGACCAGCTTTGTCGGGCTGTTCATTCTCGCCTTCGGCGACGGCGTGCAGTTCGTCGTGCTGGCGCTCGCCGCGCGGGCGGAACTGCCATGGCTCGCCGCGATCGGTGCGACGCTCGGTTCGCTGGCGGCGATCGCTACCGCCGCGATCCTGGGAGAGGCGGGCTGGACCGCGCTGCCGCTCGTCGCGCTGCGCCGCGGCATCGCGATCCTGTTCGCCGCCGCCGCGCTCTGGCTCGGCCTCGGCGCGCTCCGGCTGATCTAAGGCGCCTGATCCAGCCGCTCGATCAGACTGTCGGGCAAAATGCCGGGTGCGCGGTGGAGCATTTCGGCTATCGGTTCGTTGCCGCAACGATCCCTTTCCAGGAGTTTTCCATGGCAGACATCAACCCGGCGCTGAACACGCCGACCGACCTCAGCAACACGCGCACCGTCGCCGACGCGCTCAACGCCTCGCTCGCCGATTGCTATGCGCTGTATCTCAAGACCAAGAACTTCCACTGGCACGTGTCCGGCCCGCATTTCCGCGACTATCACCTGATGCTCGACGATCAGGCCACGCAGATCCTCGGCGTCACCGACGCCATCGCCGAGCGCGTTCGCAAGACCGGCAACACCACGCTCCGCTCGATCGGCGACATCAGCCGCCGCCAGACGATCGCCGACAACGACAAGGATTTCGTCGATGCCGCGTCGATGCTGGCGGAACTGCGCGAGGACAATCTGAAGCTCGTCGAATCCTTCCGCGTCGTGAAGGATGCGGCGGACGAGGCGAAGGACAATGCCACCAGCGGCATCGTCGACGAATGGACCGACCAGGCCGAGGAGCGCGCCTGGTTCCTGTTCGAGGCCAGCCGGAAAAGCTGAGGGAACCCGATGCGGCCTTCGTTCGGTTCAAGGTGGACTCGAACGAAGGACCCCTCGCCATGCTGAAGCTCGCCCTCACCTTCCTCGTCATCGGCCTCGTGCTGGGACTGCTCGGTTTCGGCGGCATCGGCGGCGCCTTCGTCGGCATCGCCAAGATCCTGTTCTTCATCGCGATCGCGCTGTTCCTGCTGTTCCTCGTCATCAGCCTGGTCGCCGGCAAGGCGGTCAAGAACGCGGTCGATTGACGCAACGAGGGGGCGGTCTCAGTGCCCCTTCAGCGTCACCAGCCAGAAGTCGGGTGGTGCGTTGACGCGGAACGGCACACCACTCGTCCCCAGCCCGGCGCCGATCACCGACGTCAGGTCGCCGCGGCGGACCAGCCCGCACATCAGTCCCGGTTGCCAGAACACGCGGGGCGCCCCGATGATCGGCAGCACGCCCTGTCCGCAATGCGTGTGCCCCGCAAACAGCACGCCGATCCCCGGCGGCACGTCCAGCGACAGGTCGGGTGAATGCGTCAGAATCACCTTCGCACCCGGTAGCGGCATCATCGCCCGTACCGTCGCGGGCAGATCGTGGTGATGGCTGAACGCATCGCCGGCGCCACCGATCGCCAGCGGCCCACGCTGTACGGCCGCATTGTCCAGCACGGTGACCCCTGCCCGTTCCAGCCCCTCCCGGATCGCCTGCGGCACCGACTGGTCGTGATTGCCGAGCACCGCCACGACGCCGAGCGGTGCCCGGAGACGCGATAACGGCGCCACCAGATCCCGCGCACCGGCCCGCGCCACCCCGTCGTCATGGCCTGCGACATAATCGCCCGCGATCATCACCAGATCGGGTCCGGCGGCATTGATCTGCGCGACGATACGCGTCAGCCGCGCCGCATCCATGGTCGCATTGCCGATATGGATATCGCTGAGCGCCGCGATCATGACCGGCTGCGCGCCACGCGGCCAGTCGGGCAACACGATCGTCGCGCGCCGCTCGACCGGATCGGCCAGCGCGTTGCGATACCACCATCCCGCCACCGCCAGGGCGATCAGGGCCAGCCCCGTCGCCATCCACCCGATCGTGCGCATGAGGCATCCGTAACGGGAGCGGATCGAACGCGCCATGCGTTCCCCCCTTCATGCACGCCTTCGCCGCGCTTCTCGATTCGCTCATCTACACCCGCGGTCGCAACGCGAAGCTGAAGCTGATCGTCGATTACCTGCACGCGACGCCCGATCCCGATCGCGGCTGGGCGATGGCGGCGCTGACCGGCGATCTAGACCTGCCCGGCGTCAAGCCGGCGCAGATTCGCGCGCTGATCGAGGCGCGGGTCGATCCCGTGCTGTTCCGGATGAGCCGCGACTATGTCGGCGACACCGCGGAAACGGTGGCGCTGCTCTGGCCCCCGCCGACCGCCGCGCCCGTCCCCACGCCTGTCGCCGCACCGCTGTCGATCAGCGCCGCGGTCGATGCGCTGCGCCACCTGTCGCGCGCCGACGCGCCCGCGGTGCTCGCCGCGATGCTCGACCGACTCGATGCCGAGGAGCGGTTCGCGCTCCTGAAGATGGCGACCGGGGGCCTGCGCATCGGCGTCTCGGCGCGCCTCGCCAAGACCGCGCTGGCGCAGGCGTTCGGCCTCGATGTGGATGCGGTCGAGGAGGTGTGGCACGGCCTGTCGCCGCCCTATGCGTCGCTGTTCGCCTGGGCGCAGGGCACCGGCGAGCAGCCGACGCCCGCCGACGTCCCCGTCTTCCGCCCGTTCATGCTCGCGCACGGGCTGGAGGATGCGCGCGTCGACCTCGCCGATTATGCCGCCGAATGGAAATGGGACGGCATCCGCGTCCAGATCGTCCATGTCGCCGGCCAGACGCGGCTCTACAGCCGCACCGGCGACGACGTCACCGGCAGCTTCCCCGATGTCGCCGCCGCCTTCACCACCCCCGGCACCGTCGACGGCGAATTGCTGGTCAAGGGCGCGGTACAGGGCGGGTCGCGCGACGCAGAGCATTTCGGCGGTGGCGGCGCCGCCAGCTTCAACGCGCTCCAGCAGCGGCTCGGCCGCAAGACCGTGTCGGCGAAGATGCTCGCCGACTATCCCGCCTTCGTCCGCCTCTACGACATCCTGCTCGACGGCGCCGAGGATGTGCGCGCGCTGCCCTGGACCGAACGCCGCGCCAGGCTGGAGGCGTTCGTCCCCCGCCTCGACCCCGACCGGTTCGACCTCAGCCAGGTGATCGCGGCAGCGAGCTTCACCGAACTCGAAGCAATCCGCGCCGGCGCGCGCGACGCCGCGATCGAGGGCGTGATGCTCAAGCGCCGCGATTCGCCCTATGTCGGCGGCCGCCGGGCCGGCCTGTGGTACAAATGGAAGCGCGATCCGCTGACCGCCGATTGCGTCATGATGTACGCGCAGCGCGGCAGCGGCCGCCGCTCATCCTATTACAGCGACTATACCTTCGGCTGCTGGACCGAGGAGGGCGAGTTGCTGCCGGTCGGCAAGGCCTATTCGGGTATCACCGACGAGGAATTGCGCATGCTCGACGGCTTCGTCCGCCGCCACACGCTCAACCGCTTCGGCCCGGTGCGCGAGGTGGAAAAGACGATGGTGCTCGAGATCGCGTTCGATTCGATCCACAGCTCGACCCGACACAAGTCCGGCATCGCCATGCGCTTCCCGCGCATCGCCCGGATCAGGACCGACAAACCCGCATCCGAGGCGGACCGGGTCGACACGCTCAAGCGGCTGGTGACCTGAACCGATGGCCCGGTTGCCGTAGCGTCGGAGCGTCACGCGATCACTGCTGGACGCGGGGCTTGATCGCTCGCATCGTCGCGCCGCCCGTGCCACCCCGTCGCGACCGAGAACCGCATGTACCATGTCGAATATGATGCGCCCGCCAACAACCTGATGCTCATCGTAAAGGGCTTCTGGACGCCGGAGGACGTCACCGCCTTTGCCGCGAACGTCGGCGTCCGGGCGCAGGAGGCCCGCGCCGTCCGGCCCGATTTCGACGTCGTCGTCGAATCGCTCGAATTTCCCGTGCAGGGCCATGCGGTCGCCGACCTGCTTACCGGGATCATGCGGGGCGGGATGCAGCTGACCAGCGGCAGGGCGGCGGTGGTCGTCGGCAGCCACCTCAACAAAGTGCAGGCCGAACGGACGCTCGTTCACCCCCGGCTGCGCGTGTTCCTGACGCTTGACGACGCCCGCCGGTGGCTGGCGGAATCGCCCGTGGCCTGCGCCGTGCCGGCGCTGCCCTGATCGTTCAGCCGGCGCGGCCGACTTCCTCGCCGATCCGGATCTCGTACACCGTCGGCCAGTATTTTCCCGTCACGAACAGGCGGTCGGTCGCCGCGTCATAGGCGATGCCGTTGGCCACCGCGTCGGGATCGGCACTGGCGATCTCCGCCACCAGCGGCCGCAGGTCGATCAGACCGTCGACCTTACCGCTCGCCGGGTCGATCCGCGCGACGAACCCCGTCATCCAGACGTTGGCGAGGATGCGCCCGCGATACACCTCCAGCTCGTTGAGCTTCTGCAACGGCCGGCCGTTCAGCGTCACCGCGATCCGGCCGCGTTCGGCGAAGCGCACCGGGTCGATCCGCCGCAGCGTCGCCGTGCCGTCGGACAGGATGATCCCCGTAGCATCGCTGGTCATGCCCCAGCCTTCGCCGGCGTAGCGGAACGGCTTGCCGCTCTGCTTCAACGCCGGCAGCGACCAGCGGAAGCCCAGCCCGGTCTTCCACGTCACGCTGAGCAGCGCATTCTGCCAGCAGGCGATGCCCTCGCCGAAAAGTTCGGTCGCGATCCAGCCCCGCGCGACGACCTTGCCGTCCGCCAGGTTGACCCGCCGGACGTCGGACGCGCCTTCCTTGCCCGTGCTCTCGTACAGCGCGCCGCCGCAGAACAGCAGCCCCTCGGTGAATGCGCCGCTATCGTGCGGAAAGCGCGCGACCACGTCGGCGGCATAGACGGGGACGCCGGCCGCGGTCGTGGCAGGCACGGCGGGCGGCGCCGCCTGCGGCGCGGTCTGCGCCACGGTCGCATGCGCCGGATGCGCGACCTGCCATCCGCCGGCACCGAGCGCGCCGACCACGGCCAGCGTCAGCAATGTCTTCACGCGATCCTCCATCCGTTCGTCCGATAGCGCGACCGGCACGATTTGTCCGCCTCAGCCTGCCGATTCGGCGGCGAAGCTTGACCGTTTTGGAAGCCCCCCCTCGTCATTGCGAGCGCAGCGAAGCAATCCAGAGCCGGACCAGGACGCCCTGGATTGCTTCGCGACGCTCGCAATGACGAGGGAGGAAAGCCACCTAGCGCCAATCGACATTCAGATAATGGCGTGCCGAAAACGGGGTTTTGCGTGACTTGGGCGCAGCGTCCGTCCGGTAATTGAGCACCGGAAGCGCGCGAAAGCGCCAGTTGCAGGCCGTCAGAACTGAATGTCGATCGGCCCCAGCACCGCCCGACCGAGTCCACGCACCCGGCCCCAAAAACGCAAAAGGCCCGGCACCGCATCTGCGGGCCGGGCCTCTTACTGACGAATCGGGAAGCTTACGCGGCCGACAGGTTCACCGCGGCGTACTTGCCGCGACGATCGACCTCGAGTTCGAACTGCAGCTTGTCGCCCTCGTTCAGGGTCGACATGCCGGCGCGCTCGACGGCCGAGATGTGCACGAACGCATCGGGCTGTCCGTCGTCGCGCTGAATGAAGCCGAAGCCCTTCATCGCGTTGAAGAACTTGACCGTGCCGGTCGCCTTCTCGCCGGTCAGCTGACGCTGCGGACCACCGGCGCCGCCAGCGGCGGGACGGGGACCACGGTCGCCGAAGCCACCTTCGCGCGGCTCGCGGGGGGCGCGCTCGGTGACGGCCATCGGCTCGCCGTCGATCTTCAGCTCGGTCGCCGAGATGCGGCCGCCGCGATCGACGAGCGTGAAGCCGAGCGGCTGGCCCTCGGCCAGTGCGCTCATGCCGGCCTGTTCGACCGCCGAGATGTGAACGAACACGTCTTCGCCGCCGTCATCGCGAACGACGAAGCCGAAGCCCTTCTGCGCGTTGAAGAACTTGACCACGCCGGTGCCCTCGCCGACGACCTGCGGGGGCATGCCGCGGCCACCGCCGCTGAAGCCGCCACCACCGCCGCCGCCGAAACCGCCGCCGCCGCCACCACGGAAGCCGCCGCCGCCGCCGCCACCGAAGCCGCCGCGATCGCCGCCGCCGAAGCTGCTGCCACCGCCGAAGCCGCCACGGTCACCGCCGCCGAAACCGCCGCCACCGAAACCGCCGCCGCCGAAGCTGCTGCCACCGCCGAAGTCGCTGCTGCCGCCGCCGAAATCATCGCGCTTGTCGCGACCACGTCCGCCACGATTGCCGCGGCCACCTTTGTCGTAACCCATAACCCTGTTCGTCTTCCCGGTTCGCCCGCAACCTATCCGTACGAGATACTCGTGCGCCGGACGACGAACGCGAGCCCTCGGGCGCCAAACCTATTGCGCCTTGGGACTCGTCATAGCGCAGAAAACAAGTCGTCGCGAACAAATTCGTCGCGGCTATTGCCCATCTCATACCGATACTTGCCGCCATGTGGCCCGTATGCCATCGAATCGCCGCGATCGTCGGAACGCTTAACCATTGAGCGCGGCGGCGTTGGCGCGTAGGGCGGCCACATGACCGTACACTTCCACGAGGAAGACCTCCCCGCCGACGTCTTCGCTCCCGGCGCCTCGATCGCCGTCGATACCGAGACGATGGGCCTCATCACCCCGCGCGACCGGCTCTGCGTCGTCCAGCTGTCCGATGGCGGCCCCGACGAACATCTGGTCCGCTTCGGCGCCGGCAGCGACTATGCCGCGCCCAACCTCAAGGCGCTGCTGAGCGACCCCGCGCGGGTCAAGCTGTACCATTACGGCCGCTTCGACATCGCCGCGCTCCAGCATTATCTCGGCATCGTCGCCGCACCGGCCTATGACACCAAGATCGCCTCGCGCCTGATCCGCACCTACACCGACCGGCACGGGCTGAAGGAGCTGGTCCGCGAACTGCTCGGGCAGGAACTCAGCAAGCAACAGCAATCGTCGGACTGGGGCGCGCCCGAACTGTCGGACGCGCAGAAGGATTATGCCGCCAGCGACGTCCGCTTCCTCCATCGCCTGCAGGCGGAGCTCGACCGGCGGCTGGCGCGCGAGGGCCGCACCGCGATCGCGCAGGCGTGCTTCGACTTCCTGCCGACCCGCGCCGCGCTCGACCTCGCCGGCTGGCCAGAGATCGACATCTTCGCCCATGCCTGAGTCGCGCCGGTGAGCTCCGCCGTCGCGGACCGCGTGCGCTCGGCACGCCAGCGCTGGGCCGCGCCCGGCGGCCGGCACGACCGGTTCGTCGCGCTGCTCAACACCGGCCTGCCGGTCGGCATCGGCGTGCTCGCCGCCTTCCTCGTGATGGCGCCGCTGACTGCGGGCAACGAGGTGTCCTTCGTCCTCGACAAGAACAAGGTCGAGGTGGCGAAGGAGCGGATGAAGCTGCAGGCCGCCACCTATCGCGGTCAGGACGACAAGGGGCAGGCGTTCGCGCTCAATGCCGGATCGGCGGTGCAGCAGAGCAGCAGTGTGCCGGTCGTGCAGATCAACGGCATGGCCGCCGATCTCGCGCTGCAGGACGGCCCGGCGACGCTGCGCGCCAATCAGGGGCGCTACGACCTCAACACCGAACAGATGAAGGTCGACGGCCCGATCGCCTTCCGCGCCGCCAACGGCTATCGCCTCGACACCAGCGATGCGACGATCGATCTCAAGTCCAAGACGATGAACAGCCAGGGCAAGGTCACCGGCACCGTGCCGCAGGGCAATTTCAGCGCGAACACGCTCAGCGCCGACCTCGAGGGGCGGACCGTGCGGCTCAGCGGCAATGCCCGCTTGCGGTTCGTGCCGCGAGGGACGAAATAGCGCATCATGCGCTTGCCCCTTTTCCTCGCCCTGCTGTTCACCGCCCTGTTGCCCGTCGGCACGCCGCTGGCGGCGCAGACCGCGCACAATTCGAACGCGCCGATCGACTTCGGCGCCGACAACATCGAATTGCAGGACAAGGCGAATCGCGCGGTGCTGTCGGGCAGCGTGTCGGTGAAGCAGGCGGAGATGACGCTCAACGCCGCGCGGATGACCGTCAGCTATACCGGGCAGGTCGTCGGCGGCAATCCGCAGGTGTCGCGACTCGACGCCAGCGGCGGCGTCACCGTCCGCCGGCCGGACCAGACCGCCAAGAGCCAGTTCGCGATCTACGATCTCAACCGCCGCGTCATCACCATGCTCGGTGCGGTGACGCTGACGCAGGGCGGCAACACCGTCAACGGCGGCCGGCTGACGATCAACCTCGATACCGGCCGCGCCGTGATCGACGGATCGTCGGTACGCGGGTCGAGCGGCGCGACCGGCGGCGCCACCACGGCGGCACCGGGCGGCCGCGTCACCGGCACCTTCTCCGTTCCGAAGCGCGACTGACCCTTTCCCGAATCCATCGCCTCGTCATCGCCGCCTGAGCGGGGATGACGTCCCTTTGTGGCGGACGGGAGCCACGATCCACCGAAACAGGGCTTCCCTCGCGCCCTCCCGCGCGCCATGACGCACCGACATGCACGAACCCTGCCAAGGCAGGGCTTCGGTAACCCATTGCTGCGAGGCATCACGCCCATGGACGCCGCCGTTTCCGACCTGCAGACCGCCGAGGCGATTCACGAAGCGCCGGTCAGCCGCGGGTTGCAGGCGATCTCGATCGCCAAATCCTACGACAAGCGCGTCGTCCTCACCGACGTCTCGGTGTCGGTCGACCGCGGCGAGGTCGTCGGCCTGCTCGGCCCCAACGGCGCCGGCAAGACGACCTGCTTCTACTCGGTGATGGGACTGGTGAAGCCCGATTCCGGCCGGATCATGCTCGACGGCGAGGATATCACCAAACTGCCGATGTATCGCCGCGCGATCCTCGGTCTGGGCTACCTGCCGCAGGAAACCAGCATCTTCCGCGGCCTGTCGATCGAGAAGAACATCGCCTCGGTGCTCGAACTGTCCGAACCCGATGCGGCGGCACGGCCCGCAAAGCTCGACAAGCTGCTCGACGAATTCGGCCTTACCCGCCTGCGCGCCTCGCCGGCGATGGCGCTGTCGGGCGGCGAGCGCCGCCGCGCCGAGATCGCCCGCGCGCTCGCCGCGGATCCGTCGATCATGCTGCTCGACGAACCCTTCGCCGGCATCGACCCGATCTCGATCGCCGACATCCGCGATCTGGTGAAGGACCTCAAGCGCCGCGACATCGGCGTACTCATCACCGATCACAACGTCCGCGAAACGCTCGACATCGTCGACCGCGCCTACATCATCTACGATGGCCGCGTGCTCTTCGCGGGCAGCCCCGAGGAACTGGTCGCCGACGCCAACGTCCGCCGCCTGTACCTCGGCGAGGGCTTCTCGCTGTAGAGTGATGCGGAAAGACTTCGCCTTCCACCCCTCTCCCACCGGGAGAGGGGCAAGCCCCGGAGGGGCGCGGGGTGAGGGCAGGTGCGACGCACTGTCCGTATCGCCCCTCACCCGTCCGCCGCTTTCTGTGGCTCCCTCCCTCTCCCGTCGGGAGAGGGGCATTTGAGCCTCGCCCCGCGCCTCGACATCCGCCAGTCGCAATCGCTGGTGATGACGCCGCAGCTGCAGCAGGCGATCAAGCTGCTCGCGCTGTCCAACCTCGAGATCGAGGGCTTCATCGCCGAAGAGGTCGAGAAGAACCCGCTGCTCGAGGCGGCGCAGACCGACGAGGTGATTCGCCCCGAACGCGTCGAGCGCGAAGAGCCGGCGGGCTGCGACGACCTGATCGGCGGCACCGCCACCGCCGAGCCGATCGACGTCGATTATGCGACCGAAAGCCACCAGCAGGACAGCGTCGCCGATGGCGGCGGCGGCTTCGACGGCGCCTTGTCGATGACTGGCGGCAATAGCGGCAGCGGGTCGGGCGGCGAGGATCTCGATTTCGATTCGTTCGCACAGGCCGACGGCACGCTCGCCGACCATCTGCTCGCCCAGGCGGGTGCGGTGGTCGACGGCGCGGACTGGTTCATCGCCCAGCATCTGATCGACCAGATCGACGAGGCGGGCTATCTGACCGTGCCGCTGCTCGACATCGCCAACCGGCTCGGCACGTCGCTGTCGCGGGTGGAGCAGGTCCTGTCGCGCATCCAGACGCTCGATCCGACCGGCGTCGGCGCGCGCGACCTCGCCGAATGCATCGCGTTGCAGGCGAAGGAGGCGGACCGCTACGATCCCTGCATGGCGCGGCTGATCGACAATCTCGACCTGCTCGCGCGCGGCGAGCTGACGCGGCTGAAGCGGATGTGCGGCGTCGACGACGAGGATATGGCGGACATGATCCGCGAGCTGCGCGGCTACGATCCCAAGCCCGGCTGCCGCTACGGCGGCGAACCCGCGCTGGCGGTGACGCCCGACCTGTTCGTCGCAAAGACCAAGACCGGCTGGGGCATCGAACTCAACGCCGCCACCCTGCCCCGCGTGCTGGTCAACCGTCGCTATTATCACGAGCTCAGCCACGGTCCGCAGGACAAGGCGAGCAAGGCGTGGCTGTCCGATGCGCTCGCATCGGCCAACTGGCTCATCAAGGCGCTGGACCAGCGCCAGCGCACGATCATCAAGGTCGCCGCCGAGATCGTGAAGCAGCAGGAGGCGTTCTTCCTGAAGGGCGTCGCCCATCTCAAGCCGATGACGCTCGCCCGCGTCGCCGACGCGATCGAGATGCACGAATCGACCGTCAGCCGCGTCACCAGCAACAAATATCTCAGCTGCGCACGCGGCGTCTTCGAGCTGAAATATTTCTTCACCAGCGCGATTCAGGCGGCCGACGGTGGCGACGCGGTCTCGGCCGAAGCGGTCAAGAGCGCGATCCGCGCGCTGATCGCCGGCGAGGGCGCCAAGATCCTGTCCGATGACACTCTGGTCGAACTGTTGCAGGCCAAAGGCTTCGACATCGCCCGCCGCACCGTCGCCAAATATCGCGAGGCGATGGGGATCGGCAGCTCGGTCCAGCGCCGCCGCGCGCGCACGCTGGAGGGCGCATGATTTCCCGCCGCACCACGCTCGCCGCCCTCGCCGCGCTGGCGCTGACCGGCGCGGCGAAGCCCGCGACGCTGACCGTCATGACCTTCAACGTACGCCTGCCCAATCCGGGCGACGGCGCCAACGTCTGGCCCAACCGCCGCGCGCTGTTCGCGCAAACCGTCGCCGCCGCCGATCCCGACCTGTTCGGGACGCAGGAGCTGTTCCGGAGCCAGGGCGACGACATCGTCCGCGCGCTGCCCCGCTATCGCTGGTTCGGCCGCGACCGGCGTGGCGGCCATGGCGACGAGCATATGGGCATCTTCTACCGCCCCGACCGGCTGACGCTGCTCGCACAGGGCGATTTCTGGCTGTCCGACACGCCCGACGTGCCCGGCAGCATCAGCTGGGGCCACCCGCTGCCGCGCATGGTCACATGGGGCCGCTTCCGGACACGCGACGGCCGCCGCTTCGTCCTGCTCGACACCCATTTCCCCTATCGCGCCGAGGACGAACCCGCCCGCGAAAAGGCCGCCCGCCTGATCGTCGCGCGCCTGCCCGCCATTGCCGGCACGGACCCGGTCGTGCTGACCGGCGACTTCAACACCACCCCCGACACCCCGACCCACGCCACGCTGACGGCATCGCTGCAGGACGTGTGGCAGGCGGTCGCCGCCCCGCAGGGCCCGGCCCTCACCTTCCACGACTTCACCGGCACGCCCGACCGCCGCATCGACTGGATCCTCACCCGCGGCTTCCGCCCGCTGACCGTGGAAACGATCACCAGCCACGATGGCGCGCGCTATCCCTCCGACCATTTCCCGGTGGTGGCCAAGCTCGGCTTCGAAGAGAATTGATCCTCGCGAAGACGCAAAGGCGCGAAGAAAAGGTGATCGCGCGTACGCGCTAAAAAAAACTGCGTCCACGCAGCGGCCCTGCCCATTCCCATCAGTTATCGTCCGAGGCGGCAGCGGCAAACCCGCCCGTCCTCCGCGTTCTCCGCGCCTCCGCGCGCACCACATCTTTGCGTCTTCGCGCCTTCGCGTGAATCCATCACTCCCCGGGCTCCCCCCTCAATCGTCCTCATCCTCGAACCCCACCAGCGCCAGCGCGCGCGCCTTGATCTGGCGGGTCATGCACCAGTGGACCAGCGCCTCCTCGCGCCCGTGCGTCACCCACACCTCCCTGGGCGCGATCTCCGACAGCGTGTCGGTCAGTTCGTCCCAGTCGGCATGATCGGACAGGATCAGCGGCAGCTCGACGTTCTTCTGCCGCGCCCGTTGCCGCACCCGCATCCACCCGCTCGCCATTGCGGTGATCGGGTCGGGCAGTCGCCGCGACCAGCGGTCGTTGAGCGCGCCGGGCGGGCACATCACGACATGCCCCGCCATGTCCGCCTTCTTCGCCTCCGCCACCGGCAACAGCTCGCCCAGCCGCACGCCATGTTCGGCATAGAGGTCGCACAGACGCTGCAACGCGCCATGGATATAGATCGGCGCCTCATGCCCCCGTGCGCGCAGTTCCGCGATCACCCGCTGCGCCTTGCCCAGGGCATAGGCGCCGACCAGCACGCAGCGATCGGGATTGGCGTGCAGCCGCGCGATCAGCTTGTCGATCTCGTCTCCCGTGTCCGGATGCCGGAACACCGGCAAGGCAAAGGTCGCCTCGGTCACGAACACGTCGCATTTCACCGGCTCGAACGGCGCGCAGGTCGGGTCCGGCCGCCGCTTATAGTCGCCCGACACCACCACGCGCTCGTCGCGATAGTCGAGCACGATCTGTGCCGATCCCAGCACATGGCCCGCCGGCACGAAGCCGACCGTCACGTCGCCCATCCGCATCGCCTCGCCATAGCCGACCGGATGGCCCGCCTGCTCGCCATAGCGCGCATCCATGATCGCCAGCGTCTCGGGCGTCGCCCATACCGCGCCATGGCCGCCGCGGGCATGATCGGCATGGCCATGCGTCACCAGCGCGCGCGCCTCGGGCTCCGACGGGTCGATCCACGCGTCGGCGGGCTTCACATAGATGCCGTGCGGATGCGGTTCCAGCCAGTCGCCCAATCGTGCCATGCTACCTATATGGTTGGGATGCTGGTCGGTTCCCGTTCACCCTCACCCCTTCGCGCCGCCGGCGCTCTTCCCCTCTCCCATCGGGCGAGGGGCAAGGCGGCAGCATTGCCGCGGGGTGAGGGTGACGACGCATGACCGATCTCCCCCCACCCCTCGCCGACTGGTTCGCCGCCCGCGGCTGGCGACCGCGCCGCCACCAGCTCGACATGCTCCGCGAAGGCCGCGCCGGTCGGCACGCCTTGCTCGTCGCCACCACCGGCGCGGGCAAGACGCTCGCCGGCTTCCTGCCGACGCTGACCGAATTGATCGAGGCCCCGACCGAGGGCCTCCACACGCTCTACGTCTCGCCGCTGAAGGCGCTCGCGGTCGACATCCAGCGCAACCTCGTCACCCCGATCGACGAGATGGGCCTCACGCTGCGCGTCGAAACGCGCACCGGCGACACGCCATCGGATCGCAAGGCGCGCCAGCGCGTCCGGCCGCCGCAGATCCTGCTGACCACGCCCGAATCGCTGTCGCTGCTGCTCAGCTATCCCGACAGCGTCACCATGTTCGAAGGGTTGCGGACGATCGTCGTCGACGAGGTCCATGCCTTCGCCACCGGCAAGCGCGGCGACCTGCTCTCGCTGTGCATGGCGCGGCTCCAGCGGATCAGCCCCGGCCTGCGCCGCGTCGCGCTCTCCGCCACGGTTGCCGACAGCGACGGCTATCGCGCCTGGCTCGCCCCCGACGGCGACATCGATCAGGTCGCGATGGTGCAGGGCGAGGCGGGCGCCGATCCGAACATCGCGATCCTGCTGCCCGAGGGCCGCGTGCCCTGGTCGGGCCATTCCGGGCGCTACGCCGCCGAACAGGTGATGGCGGAGATCGAGACGCACAGGACCTCGATCATCTTCTGCAACACCCGCAGCCTCGCCGAGCTGATCTTCCAGGACCTGTGGAAGGTGAACACGCTGTCGCTCCCGATCGGCGTCCACCACGGCAGCCTCGCGCTGGAGGCGCGCCGCAAGGTCGAAGGCGCGATGGCCTCCGGCCGGCTGCGCGCGCTCGTCGCCACCGCCAGCCTCGACCTCGGCGTCGACTGGGGCGACGTCGATTGCGTCATCCAGATGGGCGCGCCCAAGGGTTCCTCGCGCCTGCTCCAGCGGATCGGCCGCGCCAACCATCGACTCGACGAGGCGTCGGAGGCGATCGTGGTCCCCGGCAACCGTTTCGAATATCTGGAGGCGCGCGCCGCGCTCGACGCGGTCGAGGCGGGCGAGCTCGATCCCGACCTGTTTCGCCCCGGCGCGCTCGACGTGCTCGCGCAGCACGTCATGGCGATGGCCTGCGCCGCGCCCTTCGATCAAGCCGCCCTGCTCGACGAGGTGCGCTCCGCCCTGCCCTATTCCGCGCTCACCGCCGAGACGTTCGACCGCGTCCTCGGCTTCATCCGCGACGGCGGTTACAGCCTCAAGGCCTATGACCGGTTCAAGCGGCTGACGCAGGAGGCGGACGGCCTGTGGCGGGTCAGCCACCCCAAATTCGTGACGCAGCACCGCCTCAACGCCGGCATCATCGTCGAATCGACAATGCTCAACGTCCGATTCCGCAACGGCCGCGCCCTGGGCAAGGTCGAGGAAGGCTTCGCCGCCCAGCTCTCCCCCGGCGACACCTTCTTCTTCGCCGGCCTGAGTTGCGAGGTGCAGAAGATCGACACCGAGGACCTCATCGTCCGCGCCTCGTCGAAACCGGCGCGCATCCCGACCTACGGCGGATCGCGGATGCCGCTGTCGACCAACCTCGCCGATCGCGTTCGCGGCTTCCTTGCAGAGCCCGGACAGTGGGCGCGCTTCCCCGACGACGTGCGCGAATGGCTCGAATTCCAGGCGAAGCGCTCCGCCCTCCCCCGTCCCGGCCAGCTGCTGGTCGAAACCTTCCCGCGCGAAG
This sequence comes from Sphingomonas sp. UBA978, assembly GCF_002292295.1. Classification (GTDB taxonomy): domain Bacteria; phylum Pseudomonadota; class Alphaproteobacteria; order Sphingomonadales; family Sphingomonadaceae; genus Sphingomonas. The sequence continues at coordinate 16,900 of NZ_DBBS01000007.1, read as the reverse complement.
GCCGCCATTACATGGTCGCCTACAGCTTCGAAGGGTGGAACGCGCATCAGTCGCTCGGCATGCTCATCACCCGCCGCATGGAGGCGGAGGGGCTCAAACCGCTGGGCTTCGTCGCCAACGATTATGCGCTCGCGGTCTACGGAATCGACAAGATCACCGACCCCGCGGCGCTGTTCAGCCCCGACATCCTCGAACATGAATTCGTCGACTGGGTGCAGCAATCGCACCTGCTCAAGCGCGCCTTCCGCGAGGTCGCGGTGATCGGCGGCCTCGTCGAACGCCAGCACCCCGGCAAGCGCAAGACCGGGCGACAGGTCACCTTCTCGACCGACCTGATCTACGACGTGCTGCGCAAATACGAACCCTCCCACCTGCTGCTGCAGGCCGCATGGGACGACGCCCGCGCCCGCATGACCGATGTCGGCCGCCTCGCCGGCCTGCTCGACCGCGCCGCCGAAACGATGCTCCACGTCGACCTCGACCGGGTGACGCCGCTCGCCGTCCCCGTCCTGACCCTCATCGGCCGCGAGAAGGTCTCGACCGGCAGCGCCGACGACCACCTCCTGATCGAAGCGGAAGCGCTGGCCGCCGAAGCGATGACCCTCGACTAGCCGCCTGACAAGGAAAGTTGATTCACGCGAAGCCGCAAAGACACGAAGAGAGAAGGCTTTTGCGCGCAGAGGCGCGGAGGACGCAGAGAAGGGCCTGCGGCAGCTTCAATCCACTGCTCGATGTGAATGATGACAGCCGCTGCGCAGCCCCTCTTCTTCTCCGCGCTCTCTGCGCCTCCGCGCGCAAACCCTCTTCGCGTCTTCGCGTCTTCGCGCGAACGATCACACCATCACCTGCTCGCCCAGCTCCAGCACCTTCCCCGGCGGGATCTTCAGGATGTCGGTCGGGTCGCTCGCATTGCGCGGCATGAACATGAAGATGCGACCGATGGAAGAACCGTCATTGCGAGCGCAGCGAAGCCATCCAGGGCGTCCTGGTTCGACTCTGAATGGCTTCGCTGCGCTCGCAACGACGGAACCAGAACTGCAGCAACGCCGATCCACCTCTCGGCAGGACCACCAAAGCCCCTCTTCTTCTCCGCGCTCTCTGCGCCTCCGCACGCAAAACCTCTTCACGTCTTCGCGTCTTCGCGTGAACGATCAGACAGTCACCTGCTCGCCCAGCTCCAGCACCTTCCCCGGCGGGATCTTCAGGAAGTCGGTCGGATCGCTCGCATTGCGCTGCATGAACATGAAGATGCGGTCCTGCCACAACGGCATCCCCACATCCGCCTCCGGCTTCAGCGTATTGCGCCCGATGAAGAAGCTGGTCTTCATCGCATCGAGGCTGCGCATCTCGGTCTTGCCGCCGACGCCCAGATCGGCCGGCACGTCGGGCGATTCCATGAAGCCGTAGTTGAGCACCACGCTCTCGAAATTGTCGTCGAGCCGCTCGACCGTGCGGCGGTGTTCGGCGTCGACCATGGGCCGGTCGGTGGTGCGGATGCTCACCACCAGATTGCGCTCGTGCAGCACCTTGTTGTGCTTGAGGTTGTGGAGCAGCGCCCCCGGCGCCGATCGCGGATTGGCGGTCAGGAACACCGCAGTCCCAGGAACCCGCTCGGGCGGACGCTTCGCCAGCGCCACGGCAAGGTCGGCGAGCGGGATGCTCTGCCGCGCCTCGAACGCGCGCACGATGCCCTTGCCGCGCACCCAGGTGTAGATCAGCAGGCCGATCGCCGCGGCGATGACCAGCGGCACCCAGCCGCCCTCGACGACGCGCAGGATGTTGGCGCCGAAGAAGACGAGATCGAGGCACAGGAACGGCAGGATCGCCGCCAGCGCCAGCGGCCGTCCCCAATGCCAGACGTGCCGCGCGACGAGATAGCCGAGCAAGGTCGTCACCACCATCGTGCCGGTCACCGCGATGCCATAGGCCGCCGCCATCGCCGACGAGGTCTTGAACTGCACGATCAGCACCAGCACGCCGACCAGCAGTAGCCAGTTGATCGCGGGCAGATAGATCTGCCCGGCGAAGTCCGCCGAGGTCTGGCGCAGCTTCATCCGCGGCAGCAGCCCCAATTGCACCGCCTGCTGCGTCAGCGAAAACGCGCCGGTGATGACCGCCTGGCTGGCGATGACGGTGGCGAACCCGGCGAGCACGATCAGCGGCCCGCGGACCGACTCGGGCGCCATCAGGAAGAACCAGTTCTGGTTGGTGAACGGCCGCCCCGCCGCCGCCGCCGCCTCCAGATGCGACAGCGCGAACGCCCCCTGCCCCAGATAGTTGAGCATCAGCGCCGGAAAGACGAGGAACAGCCACGCGATCCGGATCGGCCGCTTGCCGAAATGCCCCATGTCCGCGGTCAGCGCTTCCGCGCCGGTGACGGTCAGAAACACCGCGCCGAGCACGAACAGCCCGGTCGTCCCGTGCGTCGCGAGGAAGCGGATGCCATAGCTCGGGATCAGCACGCGGAAGATCGAGAGCTCGTCGGCGATATGCCACAGGCCCAGCCCGCCGATCGTCACGAACCAGAGGATGCACACCGGCCCGAACAGCTTGGCGACCATCGCGGTGCCGCGCTTCTGGATCAGGAACAGCGCGATCAGGATGCCGATCGTCAGCGCCCGGATCGTCCCCTCGTCGAACAATTTGGCGGCGGAGGGGATCGTCTGCAGCCCCTCCATCGCTGACAGCACCGACAGCGACGGCGTGATGATCGCATCGCCATAGAACAAGGCCGCGCCCGCTGCGCCGAGCACCAGCGCGATCCGGCTGCGCACGCCGATCGAGCGCCGCGCCAGCGCCGCCAGCGCCAGCACGCCGCCCTCGCCGTGATTGTCGGCGCGCATCAGGAAGAAGACGTATTTGAACGTCACGATCAACGTCAACGTCCACAGCGCAAGGCTGAGCACGCCGAGGATCTCCGACGGGTCGATGCCGTCCGCCGCGGACTGGCCCAGCGCGTCGCGGAAGGCGTAGAGCGGGCTGGTGCCGATATCGCCGAACACCACGCCGATCGCGCCGATGGTAAGGCCGATCAGGGCGGGGTGCGGACGGGTGGGCGAGACGGGTGCTTCGACGGCGGGCGACATGGCGCGCACTTACCCCTGAAAAGACCATCCGGACGGAAGGACGGCGCGCTTTACGCCTATTGCGGCGCCAGGCAAGCGGATTTGCACCGCGCTGCACAACCGCTTGATCCGCCCGATCTTTGCAGGCAAGGCGCGGGCATGGTTCCCTTTTCGTTCGGCGGCCACGTGCTTCAGGCCCTTCCCGAGGGCGCCCTGCTGTGGCCGGCGCGGCGCGCGCTGCTCGTCGCCGACCTGCATTTCGAAAAGGCGAGCTGGTACGCCGCGCGCGGGCAGATGCTGCCGCCCTATGATTCGCTGGCGACGCTCGCAGACCTCGCCGCTGTGGTCGCCAGAACGGGTGCGCAGGAGCTGTGGTGCCTCGGCGACAGCTTCCACGACAGCGACGGCTGCGACCGCCTGCCGCAGGAGGCGCGGATTCGCCTGCGCGCGCTGACCGGGGGGCTGCGCTGGACGTGGATCACCGGCAACCACGATCCCGACATCAAGGACCGCTGCGGCGGCGAGGTCGCGCGCGAGGTGGAGGTCGACGGCCTGATCCTGCGCCACGAGGCCGACCCGCGCGAGACGCGTCCCGAACTCTCGGGCCATTTCCACCCGAAGCTGCGCGTCGCGGTCCGCGGCAAGAAGGTCGCCCGCCGCTGCTTCGTCGCGACCGCGACCAAGATCGTCCTGCCCGCCTTCGGCGCGCTGACCGGCGGGCTCGACGTCGATCACCCCGCGCTGACCAAAGCGGTCGGCAAGGGCGCGGAGGCACTGATCGCGGTCGAGCAACGCCTGCTCCGCTTCCCGATCGCCGCCTGAGGTGACACGCGTGAAGCGCCGCACCCTTTCGTCATGGCGAGCGTAGCGAAGCAATCCAGAGCCCCGCACGATCGGGGCCTGCAACGCCACCCTAGCGGTACAGCGTCGGAAACCCCGCCTTGAACGCCGCGACCTTGGGCTTGTCCCAATGGACGATATACGGGTGCGTCGGGTTCCGATCGTAGAAATTCTGGTGATACGCCTCGGCCGGGAAGAACCCGCCCTGCTCGATCCGCGTCACGATCGGCCGCGGAAAGCTCTTCGCCGCCCCCAGTTGTGCGATATAGGCACGCGCCACTGCCGCCTGCCGCGCATCCTGCGGGAACAGCGCGGAGCGATAGCTCGGCCCGCTGTCCGGCCCCTGCCGGTTCAGCTGCGTCGGATCGTGCGCGATCGAGAAATACACCCGCAGCAGCGTCGCATAGCTCACCTGCCGCGGATCGAAGACGACTTTCACCGCCTCCGCATGGCCGGTGCGCTCGGTCGAGACGGCGTCGTAACTGGCGGTGTCGCGCGTGCCGCCGGCATAGCCCGCGGTGACCGAGCGCACGCCCTTCACATGTTCGAACACCGCCTCCATGCCCCAGAAGCAGCCGCCCGCGAACACCGCGGTCTGCGTCCCCGCGGCGGCGGGCACGTCGGTCTTCGCGGCCGGGATCGGCACCGCGCGCTCGGCTTCGGCGAAACCGGTGGAGGCGAGCACGGCGGCAGCGGCGCCGGCAACGGGCAGGAGGATCTTCAGCATCGACCCGAGATGGGGAGCCGCCGCCCGCATGGAAAGGTCAGCGCGCCGCGACGATCGGCGAGGCGGCCGGGATCGGCTGGAGATGCTGCGCGCTCGCCGGCTGGAGCGTGACGACACCGACCGCGCCGATGGCGAAGCCGCCGACGAATTGCCAGAAAAAGCCGCTCTTGATGACCTTGCGCATGACGCACCTGTAAGTTGGTTCGAGCACAGCTACGTCGCTGCGCCCCGTTCGGATGCGAGATCGTCTCTCCCGCCTCCAGGCTCAATGCCGTTTATAGAAACGCTGCATTAACGCGCCGTGGCGACGTCGTTCATCCGGCGTAATGTTCGGCCGATGCGGCCAAGTCCCGCTCCTTCGTCATCGCGAAGAGGGCAGCGACGCGGCCATCCAGGGCAATATATGTGGCCCTGGATCGCCGCGCGTCGCTCGCGATGACGAAGGGTTGGCCTTACTTCAGGTCCGCACACGCCTGCTGGATACGCTCGCACGCCGTGCGCAGCAGCGCGTCCGACGTCGCATAGCTGATCCGCATCGCCGGCGAGAGGCCGAACGCTGCGCCCTGCACCGCCGCGACCTTGGCATCGTCGAGCAGATAGCCGACGAACGCCTCGTCGGTGTCGATCACCCGCCCCGACGGCGTGCTCTTGCCGATCAGCTCGGCGAACGACGGATAGACATAGAAGGCGCCCTCGGGCGTCGGGCAGTGCATGCCGGGAATCGCATTGAGCATACCGACCACCAGATCACGCCGCCCCTGGAACGCCGCGGCGCGCTCCTTCAGGAAATCCTGCGGTCCGTTGAGCGCCGCCACCGCCGCCGCCTGCGCGATCGAACAGGGGTTGCTGGTCGACTGCGACTGCAGCTTCGCCATCGCCTTGATGAGCCACGGCGCGCCTGCGGCAAAACCGATCCGCCAGCCGGTCATCGCATAGGCCTTGGAACAGCCGTTCACGGTCAGCGTCCGCTCGTACAGCTCCGGGCAGACCTCGGCGATCGTCGCGAAGCGGAAGCCGTCGTAGACGATATGCTCGTACATATCGTCGGCGAAGATCCAGACGTGCGGATGCCGCGCCAGCACCGCGCCCAGCGCCTTCAGCTCGTCGACCGTATAGCCCGCGCCGGTCGGGTTCGACGGCGAATTGAGAATCACCCATTTGGTGCGGGGCGTGATCGCCGCCTCCAGCGCCTCCGGCGACAGCTTGTAATCCTGCTCCGGCCCGGCGACCGCGAACACCGGCGTGCCGCCCGCGAACTGCACCACGTCGGGATAGCTCACCCAATAGGGTGCGGGGATCACCACCTCGTCGCCCGCGTCCACCGTCGCGACGATCGCGTTGAACAGCGTGTGCTTGCCGCCGACGTTCACCGTCACCTGATCGGTGGTGTAGGTCAGCTGGTTGTCGCGCGCGAACTTGGCGACGATCGCCTGCTTCAGCTCGATCGTGCCGTCGACGTTGGTATATTTGGTCTTGCCGTCGCGGATCGCCTGGATCGCCGCCTCCTTGACGAAGTCGGGCGTGTCGAAGTCCGGCTCGCCCGCGCCCAGTCCGATCACGTCGACGCCGGCGCGCTTCAGGTCCAGCACGCGGCTGGTGATGGCGAGCGTCGGGGACGGGCTGATACGGCCGAGGGCGGCGGAGGGCTTCATGGAGACGGGCCTTATGGCGAAGGGAACGCGCGGGCCTATAGCGACAGCGCACCCGATGTCGCAACCGCAACAACCGCCGGGATCAGCCCGCGCAGCGCATTTCCGACGAAAAATTGCTCCGGAAGATCGTGCGGCGACAGATTAGCCTCCACCGCTTGCCCCGCATCGATCAATTGTGAGCGCAACACCCCCGGCAACAGGCCGGACGCCAGCGCCGGCGTCAGCAGCCGGCCATCGCTCCCCGGCACGAACAGCGAGGTGAAGCTCCCCTCGGTCAGCAATCCGTCGGGCCGCACGAACACCACCTCGTCCGTCCCCGCCGCGATCCGTGCCGCATCGTAGAAGCCGCGGTCGCTGGTCTTGTGGCGCAGACGATAGTCGCGGGCGTCGACCGGCAACGGCACCGCTGCCACCCGCAACGGCCGGTCGAACGCCGCCGGCGCCGGCGCCACTTCGATCGCGATCGCACCGCTCTGCGCCAGCAGCAGCCGGATGCGCGCCGCCTCGCGCAGGCGAAAGGTCGCCGCCTGCAATTCGTTGCGCGCATGATGCCGGTCGAAGCGAAAGCCCAGCGCCAGCGCGCTCGCCCGCATCCGCTCCAGATGCCGGTCGAGCAGCGGCATCCCCTGTTCGGGATCGAACGCCATCGTCTCGATCAGGTCGAGCGGCCGCTGCCCCGCGGTGACGAACGCCCCCTTCGCGAGCACCTCAGCCCATTCCTCGTCCGCGCGGCTGTCCGCGACGATCCCCGATCCCAGCCCGAGTTCGGCGACGGACGCGCCCGCCTCTATCGTAAGCGTGCGGATCGCCACGTTGAACGCCGCATCCCCCGCCGCATCGATCCGCCCGATCGCCCCGGTATAGACGCCGCGACCGGTGCTCTCGACCCCGGCGATCACCTCCAGGCTGCGCTGCTTGGGCGCGCCGGTGATCGATCCGCACGGGAACAGCGCGGTCAGCACATCGACCGCATCGCGCCCCTCGGCCAGCGTCGCGGTAACGGTGGAGGTCATCTGATGGACGGTCGGATAGGTCTCGACCGTGAACAGCGCCGGCACCGCGACGCTGCCCGGTACGGCGACCCGCGACAGGTCGTTGCGCATCAGGTCGACGATCATCAGATTCTCGGCACGCTGTTTGGCGTCCGCGCCCAGCGCGATCACCCGCGCCGCATCCTCCTCCGCGGTGTCGCCGCGCGTCGCCGTCCCCTTCATCGGGCGGCAGGTCAGCCGCCCTTCGTCCAGCGCGAAGAACAGTTCGGGCGACAGCGACAGCACATGCCGGTCCCCCGTCGCCACCAAGGCGCCATGGCCCGCCGCCGATCCCTGCCGCAGCCGCGCATAGAGCGCCGCCGGATCGCCGGCCACCGCGACGTCCGCGCGCAATGTCAGGTTCGCCTGATAGATATCGCCGGCCCGGATCATCTCCAGCACCGCGGCCAGGCCGGCGTCATAGACGTCGCGATCGATCCGCGGGCATGGCCGCGCCGCCCACGCCCCCGCCGGATCGGGCAGCAGCGCCGCGACCGCATCCGCGGTCATCGCCCGATAGCGCTCGAACAGCCCGAACCACAGCAACGGCCCGTCCGCCACGCGCGCCGGCAGCCCGCGCGGCATCAGCGCCGCCCCCGCCTCATAGGTCAGATAGCCCGCCGCATGCAGCCCGCGACCCGCCGCGCCGCGCAACCGCGCCAGCGCCGGCACCACGTCGTCCAGCCGCTCGGCGACGACGATCTCGACCGGATCGGCATACAGGCGCGCCCCCGCCCCACCGGTACGGGCATCATCGAGCAGCACGTAGGGCGCGGTCAGCATCGCCCGCCAAATGCACGGGGCCATGCGCTACGTGCAAGCGGCGATTGTCGTCTTCCGCCCGTCCGCCTATCTTCATGGCCATGACCGAACCAGCTTTGCGCGCTGCCATCGTCCAGGTGACGCCCTTCCAGCAGAATTGCACCCTGATCTGGTGTACCGAGACGATGCGGGCGGCGATCGTCGATCCCGGCGGCGACCTGCCCCGGATCAAGGCCGCGGTGGCGCAGGCCGGCGTCACGGTCGAGAAGATCCTGCTGACCCACGGCCATATCGACCATGCCGGCGAGGCGAAGACGCTCGCCACCGACCTGGGCGTGGGTATCGAGGGGCCGCATGAGGCGGACCGCTTCTGGCTCGCCCGACTCGACGACGACGGCCGCAATTACGGCATGACCGGCGTCGTCTTCGAACCCGACCGCTGGCTGGTCGAGGGCGACACCGTCACCGTCGGCAACCTCAGCCTCGACGTCTACGAAACCCCCGGCCACACGCTCGGCCACGTCATCTTCCACCACGCGCCCTCGAAGTTCGCGCAGGTCGGCGACGTGCTGTTCCAGGGTTCGGTCGGACGCAGCGACATGCCCGGCGGCAACCACAAGCAATTGATCGAAACGATCGTCACCAAGCTGTGGCCGCTCGGCGACGACACCGCCTTCATCCCCGGCCACGGCAATCCCAGCACCTTCGCCCACGAACGCCGCCACAACATGTTCGTAAGCGACGCGGCGCTGGCCGCCTAGCGCCGCGTCGCCATCCGGCGACGCCGACGCGCGGGAATGTCGATCGGCGCCGCGGTTCGGGCGCGCAAAGCTTGCACGGTTCGCGAAATTCGCTATAGGCCCGCGCTTCGCGATGCGTCCGGTTGTCGGTGGCGTGCAGCGGCCGGCGTGTCCGTCGGTTGCGCGTACGCTCCGTCGGACGTCTCGGAATTCCTTATGTCGTTTTAAGAACAAGGTGCCGAAATGGCCGTCCCCAAGCGAAAGACCTCCCCCTCCAAGCGCGGCATGCGTCGCGGTCACGACTCGCTGACCGTCGCGTCGTTCCAGGAGTGCCCGAATTGTGGCGAGCTCAAGCGTCCGCACAACCTGTGCACCGCTTGCGGCCATTATAACGGCCGCGAGATCGTCTCGGTCGAGGGCTAACCCCCTCCCCTCCCATCCGGATAAGCGCTGAACATGCCCGACAACTCCTGGATCGCCGTCGATGCGATGGGCGGCGACGAGGGGCTGGCGGTCATGCTCGCCGGCGTGGCTGCGGCCCGTCGGCGCTATGAAGGCATGCGTTTCTTCCTGGTGGGCGACGAGGCCAAGGTCGCGGCGGAGCTGAAGACTCACCCGAACCTCAGCCAGCACAGCGAAATCGTCCACGCGCCGGAAACGGTCGGGTCGAGCGACAAGCCGAGCCAGGCGATCCGCCGGTCCAAGACCACCTCGATGGGCATCGCCATCGATCTGGTGAAGCAGGGCCGTGCCGGTGCCGCCGTGTCGTCGGGCAACACCGGCGCGCTGATGGCGATGGCGAAGCTCGCGTTGCGCACGCTCCCCGGCATCGATCGCCCCGCGCTCGCCGCGCCGCTGCCGACGCTCGGCGACAATGACGTCGTGATGCTCGATCTGGGTGCGAATACCGAGGTCGATGCGCGCAACCTCGTCCAGTTCGCGGTGATGGGCGCGGCCTATGCCCGCACGATCATGGACCTCGAATCGCCTCGCGTCGCGCTGCTCAACATCGGCAGCGAGGACCAGAAGGGGACGGACGAGATCCGCGATGCCGCCGCGGTGCTCAAGGGGCAGACGCATCTGCCGCTGACCTTCACCGGCTTCGTCGAGGGCAACCAGCTCGCCCGCGGCAACCATGACGTGATCGTCTGCGACGGCTTTGCCGGCAATATCGCGCTGAAGACCGCCGAGGGCACCGCACGCTTCGTCGCCGACCTCCTGAAGCGCGCCTTCAGCTCCTCCGTCCGTTCGAAGGTCGGCTTCCTGATCTCGCGCCCCGCGACCGAATTGCTGCGCGATCACCTCGACCCCAACAACCACAATGGCGCGGTCTTCCTCGGCCTGAACGGCATCGTCGTGAAGAGTCACGGCAGTGCCAACGAACGCGGCGTCGCCACCGCGATCGGCAACGCCGCCAAGATGGTGCGCGCCGACCTCACCCGCCGCATCGCCGACGACCTCGGCAATTTCGAGAAGAAAGCCGCATGATCCGCTCGGTCGTCCTCGGCACCGGATCGGCACTGCCGGAAACCCGCGTCTCGAACGCCGATCTCGCCGAGCGGCTCGACACCAGCGACGAATGGATCGTCGAGCGCACCGGCATCCGCTTCCGCCACATCGCCCAGCCGCACGAGACGACCGCGACGCTCGCCGCCGACGCCTGCCGCGGTGCGCTGCTGTCCTCGGGCCTCGTCGCGCAGGACATCGATCTGATCGTGCTGGCCACCGCCACCCCCGACCAGACCTTCCCGGCGACCGCGACCAAGGTTCAGGCGATGCTCGGCATCGACGATTGCGTCGCCTTCGACGTCGCCGCGGTCTGTTCGGGCTTTCTCTATGCGGTGCAGGTCGCCGATGCGATGCTGCGCACCGGCATCCACCGCCGCGCGCTGGTGATCGGCGCCGAGACGTTCAGCCGCATCCTCGACTGGGAGGATCGCACCACCGCTGTGCTGTTCGGCGACGGCGCCGGCGCGATCGTGCTCGAAGGGCAGGAGAGCGACGCGGACACCGGGCGCGGCATCCTCGCGACGAAACTTCACGCCGACGGCCGCCACAACGACCTGCTCTACGTCGATGGCGGCCCCTCGACGACCGGTACGGTCGGCAAGTTGCGGATGAAGGGGCGCGAGGTGTTCCGCCACGCCGTCGTCAATCTCGCCGCGGTGATGCAGGAAACGCTGGTCATCGCCGGGCTGACCCCGGACGACGTCGACTGGGTCGTGCCGCATCAGGCCAATGCCCGCATCCTCGATGCGACCAGCCGCAAGCTCGGCCTGCCCGCGGACAAGGTCGTCGTCACCGTCGACCGGCACGCCAACACCTCGGCCGCATCGGTGCCGCTGGCGCTCGACACCGCGGTCCGCGACGGCCGCATCGTGCCGGGCCAGATCGTCGTGCTCGAGGCGATGGGCGGCGGCTTCACCTGGGGCGCCGCAGTCGTCCGTTTTTGACTCGCCTGCTGCCCGCGCGCATATTGTTCCATATCGGCGAAAGAAAGTCACTTTCGGACATGTCTGCTCTGGTGTAACCTGCGTCAGGGACATTCTTATGGATGGAGTGGGGCAAGCGTGTTGATGACTACCGCGGGCACTTTGACGCGGGCCGACCTTTCGGAAGCCCTGCATCGTCAGATCGGCTTATCCCGAACTGACTCGGCGAAGCTCGTCGAGCAGATCCTGACCGAGATGTGCGAGGCCCTGTCGCGGGGTGAAAACGTCAAGATTTCCGGCTTCGGCACCTTCGTCCTGCGCGACAAGGGCGAACGGATCGGCCGCAATCCGAAGACGGGGGTGGAAGTGCCGATCGCACCGCGGCGCGTGCTGACCTTCCGCGCCAGCCAGATGATGCGCGAACGCATCGTCACCTCGAGCTGACCTCCATGCCCTCCGGCACGCCCAAGGCGAGCGGAGCGTTCAGAACGATCGGGGAGGTTTCGGACGAAACCGGCCTCCCCCAGCATATATTGCGCTATTGGGAAACGCGCTTTCCCCAATTGCGCCCGGTGACCCGGGCCGGCAACCGCCGCTATTACCGCCCCGAAGACGTCGCCCTCGTCCGCCGCATCGACGATTTGCTCAACCGCGACGGCTATACGATCCGCGGCGTCCAGCAACTGCTCGCCGAGCGGGACCGGCCGCCGGCCGCCACCCCCTCGCCGCTGCCCGCACTCCAGGCGATCCGCGACGCGCTGGCGCTAGCGTTGCGGCAGGACGAACAGGCAGCCTGATCTCCTCGGGCGCAACCCAGCGCCGTTTACACCGTGTGGACGACGAGAAGAGCGCGGAGGCGCGCTTGCCGCCCTCACGCATGCGCGATGCCGCTACCGCACCTGCCCCCCGCTTCGCGCACGCACGTTCCCCCCCCAATGCGCGTCCATGGGCGCCTGCGTCACGGCTGACACTGACGTCTCTCCCGCCCCTGCAACGGAAGAAAGCCCGCACGGTCGAAGGCGACGACCGCCCCTTCAGCCCCGCCCCGGCGCCAGCCCCTCGCGCAGCAACCGCGCCGCCTGATCGGCGACGTCCTCGATCCCGCGCTCGTCGCTCCACACGCCGAAGCGCAGCCCCAGGAACACGTTCATCCCCATCACTGCCCAGGCGTGGACGTCGGACACGTCGTCGCGCACCTCGCCACGCGTCGCCGCCGCCTTCAGTCGCTGCTCGATCCGCTCGGCGGTGGTCGCATAATGCAGCCGGAAACTGTCGGCATCGACGAACTCCGCCTCGTCGATGATCCGGTAGATTTCCTTATGCTCGCGCACGAAGCCGATGAACGACGCCAGTCCCGCCCGCTCCGCGGCGATGCCGTCCCCGGCCGCCCGCACCGCGGGGGCGACATGGTCGCGGACCTGCGCCGACAGGTCGGTGACCAGCGCACGGAACACCGCGTCCTTCGAATCGAAATAGGTGTAGAAACTGCCCAGCGCCACGCCCGCCCGCCGGGTGATCGCGCTGATCGACGCCTCGTGGAACCCGCGCTCGCCGAATTCCAGCGCCGCCGCATCCAGCAGCGCGCGCAGCGTCCGCCGTCCGCGCGCGGTGCGCGGCGTCTTGTCCGCGCCTCCGCCGCTACCGCCCCCGGATAGCTCCCCGCCAGCACCAGTCACGACCATCGCCTCCCCCGACATATCCCAAGTTGAATCCTGGTTCAGGTTTCAGTATAGGCTTCGTCACAGGCGTACAACCCGGGACTACCGGACGCGGCGCCATGGAGGAGGGGATTATCATGAAGGCGCGTACGTCCAGGTTCCTGATGCTCGGCGCCGCCGCCGCGGCATTGCTTGCCGGCCCGGCCAGTGCGCAGACCGCGCCCGCCGACACCGCCGCTGACGCTACCGGCCAGACCGGCTCCGCCGCGGCCGAGACGACACCCGACACCAGCGACGCGCCGCAGGCGGACACCGGCGACATCCTCGTCACCGCACGCCGCCGCACCGAATCCTTGCTCAGCGTGCCGATCGCGGTGACCGCCTTCAGCGCCGACCGGCTCGAAAAGTCGGGGGCGATCGACCTGACCGACCTCCAGAACGTCAGCCCCAACACCACGCTCAAGACCGCGCGCGGCAGCAACTCGACGCTCGCCGCCTTCATCCGCGGCGTCGGCCAGCAGGATCCGGTGCCGGGGTTCGAGGCGGGCATCGGCATCTATCTCGACGACGTCTATCTCAACCGGCCGCAGGCGGCGGTGCTCGACATCTACGACGTCGACCGGATCGAGGTGCTGCGTGGGCCGCAGGGCACACTTTACGGACGCAACACGATCGGCGGCGCGGTGAAATACGTCACCAAACGCCTGCCCGATACGCCCGAAGTGCGGATCAAGGCCAATTACGGCTCCTACGACCAGGCCGACGGCATCGTCGCGCTGTCGGCGCCGATCGGCGACCTGCTCAAGGTCGGCGTCGCCGGCGCGCGGTTGAGCCGCGGCGGCTTCGGTCGCAACACCAACCTCAACATCGACAATTACAACAAGGACATCTGGGCCGGGCGCGGCACGATCGAGTTCGAAAGCCCGGACACGCGGCTGTTCGTGCGGCTGACCGGCGACTATACCCACGACAGGAGCAACCCGCGCAACGGCCATCGCCTGATCCCCGGCCTCGCCTCGGGCGCACCGGTGCTCGCCGACGTGTTCGACACCCGCGCCGGCCTCAATTTCCCGCGGCAGGACATCAAGGGCGGCGGCCTGTCGTTGACCGCCAACGCGCAGCTGACCGACAGCCTGACGCTGCGCAGCATCAGCGCATGGCGCAAGGACGACAGCTTCACCCCGATCGACTTCGATGCCCTGCCCGCGGTCGACGTCGACGTGCCGGCGATCTATCGCAACGAACAGACCAGCCAGGAATTCCAGCTGCTCTACGCCTCCGACCGGCTCAACGGCCTGCTCGGTTATTATTATCTCGGCGCCAAGGCCTCGACCGGCTTCGGCGTCCTGCTGTCGACGACGCTGCCGGGGTTCAACGCCTATACCGCCGGCGACGTGCGGACCGAGACGTCGTCGGTCTATGGCGATTTCACCTTCGACTTCACACGGCAGTTCAGCCTGTCGCTGGGCGGGCGCTATACGTGGGACGAGCGCAAATCCTACGTGTTCAAGGCGAGCTATCTCGGCCTGACGCCGGAGTTCGGCGGCACCCCGATCCCGGTCGGCGCCCCGGCGACGGATTTCCGCGGCAAGGCGAACTACAAGCGCTTCACCCCGCGCGCCTCGGTCAGCTTCAAGCCGACGGCGGATCACCTGCTCTATCTCTCCTATTCCGAAGGGTTCAAGGGCGGCGGCTTCGATCCGCGCGGGTCGGGCAGCGTCGCACCGATCGGCAACCCGGCGGCGGGGCGGACGTATCAGGACATTTACAATTACCTGTCGTTCGATCCCGAGACGGTCACCAGCTATGAAGCGGGCTACAAGGGGTCGGCATTCGATCGCCGGCTGACCTGGGCGCTCGCCGGCTTCTACGCCGATTACAAGGACGTGCAGGTGCCGGGGTCGGTCGGTTGCCTGCAGAACGGCGTGCAGAGCTTCTGCGGGATCACCACCAACGCCGCCAAGGCGCGGATCAAGGGCGTCGAGCTGGAAAGCACTGCGATCCTCGCCCGCGATTTCGCCGGCGCCGGCTCGTCGGTCGCGCTCGCCGGGACGCTCGGCTATATCGACGCGCGCTATCGCCGCTTCATCGGCCCGACCGGCACCGACGTCGCCGACGTCCGCGTCTTCCAGAACACGCCGCACTGGACCGCGTCGGGCACGCTGACCGGCAACCTGCCGGTGGCGAGCGGACTGCTGACCGCCAACTCGACCCTGTCCTATCGCAGCCTGACGCACCAGTTCGAGACGGCGAGCCCGTTCCTCGACCAGCCGCGCTATGCCCTGCTCGATGCCGGCATCACTTATGCCTTCGGCGCGGACCGGCGCTATTCGGTGGGCGTCTACGGCCGCAACCTGACCGACAAGCGGTACAAGACGTCGGGCTATCAATATATCGCCAGCACGATCGCCGGCGTGCCGATCCGCAATGCGGCGGGCGGCTATACGCCGACGCTCGGCAAGGAAGGCATCGCCACCGCCTTTTACGGCAATCCGCGGCAGGTGTTCGCGAGCATCGCGGCGAAGTTCTGATCCGCTCGTCGCCCCGGGCTTGTTCCGGGGCCGACCTGTCCGCAAGGGACGCGCATGACGAGGCCATCGCCGATTACCCCGCCCGCCGCCGCTGCCAGCCCCCGTTACCGGGCGCTGGTGCTGGCGATGCTGCTGCTGGTCTACACCTTCAACTTCCTCGACCGGCAGATCCTCGGCATCCTGGTGGCGCCGATCAAGGCGGAGCTGCGGCTGTCCGACACGCAATTGGGGGCGCTGGGCGGCATCGCCTTCGCGCTGCTCTATTCGACGCTCGCCATCCCGCTGGCGCTGGTCGCGGACCGGACCAGCCGCAGCTGGGTCATCACGATCAGCCTGACGGTGTGGAGCGCGTTCACCGCGCTGTGCGGCCTCGCCACCGGCTTCTGGCAGTTCTTCGCCTTCCGGCTCGGCGTCGGCGTCGGCGAGGCGGGCGGGGTCGCGCCGAGCTATGCGATGATAAGCGACTATTTCCCGCCGGCGCAGCGGGCGCGGGCGCTGTCGATCTATTCGCTCGGCATCCCGGTCGGGCTGGCGGCGGGGGCGCTGCTCGGCGGCATGCTGGCAAGCGCGGTCAACTGGCGCTGGGCGTTCATCCTGATCGGCCTCACCGGCATGGTGATCGCGCCACTCTTCCGGATGGTGGTGAAGGAGCCGCCGCGCGGGATGTTCGATCCCGCCGCGGTCAGCCGCGATCGGGTGTCGGTGGGCGCGGTGTTCCGCATCCTCGCCGCCAAGCCGAGCTTCTGGCTGATGGCGTTCGCCGCGTCGTTCAGCTCGCTGTGCGGCTATGGCCTCGCCTTCTGGGTGCCGTCGGTGCTGATCCGCTCGTTCGGCTTTTCGCTGCTGACCGCGTCGCAATATATCGGGTCGCTGCTGCTGATCGGCGGGACGATCGGCGTGTTCGGCGGCGGCTGGCTCGCCGACCGGCTGGGGGCGACGGATCGCGGCATCTACGCGAAGCTGCCCGCGATCGCCTGGCTGATAACCGTGCCGCTGTTCGCAGCGGGCCTGACCAGCGGCTCGCCGACGCTGTCGTGGTTTCTGTTCCTGATCCCGCACGGCCTCAACATCCTGTGGCTGGGACCGGTGACCACCGCGGTCCAGCATCTCGTGCCGCCACCGATGCGCGCCACCGCATCGGCGAGCTTTCTGTTCATCAACAATCTGATCGGGCTGGGATTGGGCTCGCTCATCATGGGGCGGCTGTCAGATGCGATGACCGCGGTGCACGGTGTCGACGCATTGCGCTGGGCGACGACCTATGCGCTCGGCTTCTATCTGGTCGCCGCGGCGCTGATGCTGCTCGCGGTCAGGCCGTTGCGGCGGGACTGGGTGGGGTGACGCGACACGGGACGCGCGTCCTTTCCGTGGAGGGCGGGAATCCCCGCACGCCGGCCTTGCCGACAGGGCCGAAACGCCAGCGTCTATGGATCCCCCTGACTCACGAAAGAAGTGCACCACC
>NZ_DBBS01000013.1 GCF_002292295.1 Sphingomonas sp. UBA978 | reverse complement strand
GGCTGAACATCACAGTTGCCCCCCGGACGCTCCGTCATGCGGGACTCGTTCCGGCATCCACGGTGCCGCAAGATCGATAGAAGGTGGTTTGCGGAGCGGTTGACCCCGGAACCGGTCCGGGGTGACGAAGCGCATCCTGAAACCTTCGCCCTTTCGAACGCTGGATGTCGCTCCGTCCTCTATGGGGCCGACATTCAAAACCGGGGTCATCGGTGTTGGCAGAAACAGATATGGTTCGCGCGGAGGCGCGGAGGACGCGGAGGTGTTGCGTGCGCCGCATCGGAGCGCGTCCATCGCACCATGGGGATGGCAGGCTTACGCTGCCACGTGCGGTGCACCTCTGCGTCCTCCGCGCCTCTGTGCGAACCCGATCACTCCCTGGCCAAGCCCCGTCGCGGAAGCTTGCGGGGGGAGCAGAAGTATTTGCCCGCAGCAGGAAACCCGCTAGCGTTCCAGCGATGGATACCCCCGCCCGCGCCGTTCCGCGCTCGCTCTTCGCGTTTTCGATCTTCTACGGCGGCATGGTCTGCATCGCGGGCGTGCTCGGCAACAAGCAGGTCGCGCTGGGGCCGCTCTCCGCGCTGGGGCCGGTGTTCGGCGTCGGCCCGCTTGCGGTGGAGGCGGGGATCTTCGCCTTCCTGCTCCTCGTCGTCGTGTCGAGCGCGGTCGCCGAGCTGCACGGCGGCAAGACCGCCAACAGGCTGGTATTGTTCGGGTTCGTGCCGCTGATCGTGTCGATCCTGCTGTCGTGGATCGTCCATCTGCTGCCCGCCTCGCCCGACATGCAGCCCGCCAATCGCGACGCGATCCAGCTGATCCTCGGCGCGACGTGGCGGATCTGGTTCGGCGGCATCGTCGCCTATGGCATCTCGCAGACGCTCAACGTCACGATCTTCTCGTGGCTGAAGGGGCGCGAGGGGGCGAGCCTGTTGTGGCTGCGCGCCGGCATCGCCAGCATGCTCAGCCAGATCGTCGACACCTTCCTGTTCGCGACCATCGCCTTCTATGGCGTGTTCCCGATCGGCGAGCTGCTGATCGGGCAGATGATCGCCAAGGTGACGCTGTCGGCGCTGCTGGTGCCGCCGCTGATCTACCTGTTCGTCGCGCTGGGCCGGCGGCTGGATCGCGCGCCGCTCTGATCCCCGGGCGACGCCGGGCTTTGAAGCCGGATGATCCGCGGTTAAAGGCGCAGGCCATGACCGACTCCACCGCCACCGCCGCGCTGCTCGCCAAGGCCGAAACGCTGACCGAGGCGCTGCCCTATCTGCAACGCTATGCCGGCCAGACCTTCGTCGTGAAATACGGCGGCCATGCGATGGGCGATCCCGAGCTGGCGCGCGATTTCGCCGAGGACGTCGTGCTGCTCAAAGCGGTCGGCATCAATCCGGTCGTCGTCCATGGCGGCGGGCCGCAGATCGGCGCGATGCTCAAGCGGCTCGGCGTCGAATCGCGCTTCGTCGACGGCCTGCGCGTCACCGACGCGGAAACCGCGCGGATCGCGGAGATGGTGCTGGCCGGATCGATCAACAAGGAAATCGTCGCCTGGATCGGCCAGGCCGGCGGCCGCGCCGTCGGCATCTCGGGCAAGGACGCCAATCTGGTCACCGCGGTGAAGGTCGGCCGCGACACGCCCGACACGTTGCAGGGCATCGAGCGCCACGTCGACCTCGGCTTCGTCGGCGAGCCGGTCGCGGTCGACCGGACGATCCTCGACACGCTGTCGGGCAGCGGCATCATCCCGGTGGTCGCGCCGATCGCCTCCGGCGCGGACGGCCACACCTACAATATCAACGCCGACACGATGGCGGGCGCGATCGCCGCGGCGATCGGCGCCTCGCGCTTCTTCCTGCTGACCGACGTCGCCGGCGTGCTCGACAAGGACAAGGTGCTGCTGACCGACCTCGACCCCGCGCGCATCGCGGCGCTGAAGGCGGACGGGACCATCTCGGGCGGGATGATCCCCAAGGTCGAGACCTGCGTCGCCGCGGTCGAGGCGGGCGTCGATGCCGCGGTGATCCTCGACGGGCGCGTGCCGCATGCGATGCTGCTCGAGATCTTTACCTCGGCCGGCGCGGGGACATTGGTCCACGCGTAAGGCGCCCCTGTTCCCGGGCGTGCAGAACCGCTACGTCCGATCCGAACCCTGAACCCCGGAGCTTGCCGCGTGATCGCGCTTACCCTCATCCAGATCATCCAGGTGCTGCTGAACGTGGTCTGGTGGATCATCATGGTCCAGTTCGTGCTGTCGCTGCTGATCGTGTTCAACGTCATCAACACCTCGAACAATTTCGTCAGCTCGCTGCACTACGGCCTCGACCGGCTGACCGAGCCGCTCTACCGGCCGCTGCGCCGGGTGCTGCCCAACATCAGCGGTATCGATCTCGCGCCGCTGGTCGTGCTCGTCACCATCCGCATCCTCGACAGCATCATCCTGCCCAATATCGCCGTCAGCCTGATGGCGAACGGCGCGATCTGATCCGGTGCCGGCCTGGACGGAGCGGGACGACGGCATCGTCCTCGCCGTCCGGGTGACGCCGCGCGCCGGCCGCGACCTGCTGGCGGCCGGGACCGATGCCCATGTCGTCGCCCGGCTCGCGGCGGCGCCGGTCGACGGCAAGGCCAATGCCGCGCTGGTCGCGCTCGTCGCCGCCGCATTCGCCGTGCCGAAACGCGCCGTGACGCTGATCGGCGGGGATACCGCGCGGCTGAAGCGACTGCATATCGCCGGCGATCCGCACATGCTGGCGAAGATCGCGGCCGGTCGCTATGAGGCCGCGGCATGACCGCCACGATCATCGACGGCAAGGCGCATGCCCTCGCCCTGCGCACCCGCATCGCCACCCATGTCGCCACCTTTCGCGCGGCGGCCGGCCGCGCCCCCGGCCTCGCCGTCGTGCTGGTCGGCGAGGACCCCGCCTCCGCCGTCTATGTCCGCAACAAGGGCAAGGCGACGCGCGACGCCGGCATGGAAAGCTTCGAGCATCGCCTGCCCGCGGACACCGATTCCGCCACCTTGCTCGCGCTGGTCGCGCGGCTGAACGCCGATCCGACGGTCGACGGCATCCTCGTCCAGCTGCCCTTGCCCGCGCATATCGATGCGCAGGCGGTGCTGCTCGGCATCGATCCCGACAAGGACGTCGACGGCTTCCACCCGGTCAACGCCGGCCGGCTGGCGATCGGCGCCGAGGGCTTCGTGCCGTGCACGCCGCTGGGCTGCCTGATGCTGCTCCAGGATGTGCATCCGCGGCTGGCCGGGCTGGAGGCGGTGGTGGTCGGCCGCTCCAACATCGTCGGCAAGCCGATGGCGCAATTGCTGCTCCAGCAGAGCTGCACCGTCACCATCGTCCACAGCCGCACCCGCGACGTCGCCGCGCATACCCGCGCCGCCGACATCCTCGTCGCCGCGGTCGGCATCCCGCAATTCATCAAGGGCGACTGGATCAAGCCGGGGGCGACCGTGATCGACGTCGGCATCAACCGCACCGACGCGGGGCTGGTCGGCGACGTCGACTTCGCCCCGGCGCGCGAGATCGCGGGCGCAGTCACGCCGGTGCCGGGCGGGGTCGGGCCGATGACCATCGCCTGCCTGATCCGCAACACCTATGTCTCCGCCTGCCGCCGCGAGCGGGTCGAGGCGGGGCTGTGATCGAACTCTTCGTCTCGTCGCTCATCACCTTCTTCGTGGTGATCGACCCGCCCGGCTGCGCGCCCATCTATGCCGGCCTGTCGGCGGGCGCGTCGACGGCGCAGCGGCGGGCGATGGCGATCCGCGCGGTCGGCGTCGCCACCGCGATCCTGCTGGTGTTCGCGCTGGTCGGCGAGGACCTGTTGCGCGGGCTCGGCATCAGCCTGGCCAGCTTCCGCATCGCCGGCGGCATCATGCTGTTCCTGATCGCGCTCGAAATGGTGTTCGAGAAGCGCACCCAGCGCCGCGAGGATCGCGCCGCCGAGGTCGCCGCCGATCCCGAGGTGGAGGACGTGTCGATCTTTCCGATGGCGATGCCGATGATCGCCGGCCCCGGTTCGATCGCGACCGTCATGCTGCTGATGGCGCGCACCAGCGGGGTCGAGGCGACGTTGGTCGTGCTGGCGGCGATGGCGACGATCCTGTTGCTGACGCTCGCCGCGCTGCTCGCCGCCGGGCCGCTGATGCGCCTGCTCGGCACCCGGATCGAGGCGGTCATCACCCGTCTGCTCGGCGTGCTGCTCGCCGCGCTCGCGGTGCAGTTCGTGATGGACGGGTTGCAGGTCAGCCTGCGCTAGGGCGGGGCTGCACGGCGCCGCGAACGTCGTCCGTGCTTCGCTTCGCTGTGCCCGCAACTGGCGGGACGAGGAATGCCGTCGCCGAGGCGATCGCAACACCGCTGCGCCCTCCGCGCCTCCGCGCGACCATCACGCAGCCGAACGGCGACGGCGCCCCCGACGCCTACATCCCGACCGAGGTCGTCTCTTCCGCGTTCGACACCGTATCCGGCATCGCGGGTAGCTCGGCCGCCGGGGCGGGGGCGTTGGCGGTGACCGGCGGCTTGCTCGCCTGTCCCATGATCGCGGCATTCTCGATCACGTCGAGCGCGCGGCGCGACAGGACGTAGCGTTCGGCCGCCTGCATCCAGTTGCCCGCATCGCCCGCGCCGGGCAGCCGTGCGACCTCCGCCCGGGCCGCCTCGACCTGGCCGCTGTCGAGCAGGCGCCGTGCGCGCGCCAGCCGGTCGACCGGGCGCGGCGAGGGGGTGCCCGCCTCGCGCAGCACGACCAGCCCGGCGAATTCGCGGCGCAGGCTGGTCAGCCAGCCGTCGCCGCTCGCGGTCGACAGGCCGGGGGCGATCGCGTCCAGCCCCTGGCGCAGATCCTCCAGCGTCACCGGCTGCCGCGCCGCCTCGCTCACATAGGTGACCGCGCGCGGCTGTACCCGGCCGAAGCGATTGCGCAGCTGCTCCTCGAGATAGCCGAGGCCCATGCCGCGATCGAGCGCGCGCCGCGCGGCGAAGGCGATCAGCATCCCCTCCGCGCGCCCCGCCTGTGCCGCCGCCGCCGCGGCATCGCTGGTGACCGCCGCGGTCCGCGCCTCGAGAGCGGTCAGCTGCCCGGCCAAAGTCGCCTCGCGCGAGGCGAGCGCGGCGGGATCGAGCGCGGCGTTGACCGGCTCGCCGCTGGCGTTGAGCGGTTGCGCAGGATTGAAGCCGGTCGGTTCGGGACGCACCTTGCGTGCCGCCGCCGCCTCCTGCGCCGCGGAGCTGCCGCCCAGCCACGTCACCCGCTTCATCAGATAGCCGGTCAGCACCGCCCCGGCGACGAAGGCCAGCGCGATGATCGCCAGGAACACGCCGGTTCGCGGCCCGCGCGTACGCGCCGCCCCACGCTCCCGGTCGATCGGCACATAATCGGTCATGGCCTCTTATCCCCGGCCCCCGCGGCCCGGTCAATCGCCCGTTCGAGCGCGCCCGCGCAGAGCGCGGCATCGGTCGGCGTTCCCGCGACGAGCGTCAGGCCCCAGCCGTCGCCCGCCGCCGCCCGCACCGCGTCGCTCAACGCCGCGATTCCGGTCTCCCGACGGGCCGCGGGGAGCAAGGCCGCGACCCGCGTCGCCGCCCGCACCGAATGGAGCAGCACGATCCGGCCGCGCGCCGCCGCCGCGAACGCCGCCCCGTCGGTCGTCACATCGGCGCTGGCATAGACGATCACCGTCGGGTGGCCGCTGTCGACATGCTCGCGACCGGCGAGGTGGAGTGGTCGCGCCAGCCCCGCCGCGTGCCCGGCCGCCAGCGCTTCGACGACGCCGCTCGCGCCGACCGCGGCGACGCGCAGGCCGGCCGCACGTGCCACCGCCGCCGTCTCCGCGCCGACCGCGATCACCGGCAGCGCCGCCAGCCGCGCGAGGCCCGCGCCTGCCAGCCGCACCGCATTGGCACTCGTCACCAGCAGCGCGTCATGCGCGGCCGGGTCGGGTACGTCCCATGCCACCGGCTGCGCGGCGAACAGCGGCCAGGCCAGCACGTCGCCGCCGCCCGCCCGCAACCGCGCGACGGTGCGCGCATTGCCGGGTTCGGGCCGCACCACGATCAGCCCCATGGTCACGGCTGGAACAGGCGCCGCACCACCTCGGGCGCCCGCGCCAGCAGGTCCGCCGCCAGCTCCGCCGCGACGATCGCGCCGTCGGTGCCTTCGCCCGCGCCGTCGACGCCGGCGCTGCCGTCCTCCGCGATCAGTTCGGCACGCAGGCTCAGCATCTCGCCCGACAGGCCGGCGAGCGCCGCCACCGGCGAATGGCAATCCGCGCCCAAGGCCGCGAGGAACGCGCGCTCCGCCAGCACGCACAGGCTGGTCGCACGATCGTCGATCGCGGCGACGACCATCGCGGCGCCCTCGTCCTCGCTGCGCACCTCGATGCCGACCGCGCCCTGCGCCGGCGCGGGGAGCATCACGTCGGTCGGGATCGCGCGGCCGATGCCGTCGCGGCCGAGCCGGTCGAGCCCCGCCGCCGCCAGCAGCGTCGCATCCGCCTCGCCCGCCGCCAGCTTGGCGAGCCTTGTATCGACGTTGCCGCGGAACATCACGACGTTGAGGTCGGGGCGCAGCCGCAGCATCTGCGCGCGTCGCCGCGGCGAGCTCGTGCCGACCGTGCCGCCCTGGACGATCTCTGCGACGCTCTCCGCGCCGATCAGCCGGTCGCGCACGTCGGCGCGCGGCAGCATCGCCGCGATGCGGATCGCCGCCGGGCGGATCGTCTCGACATCCTTCATCGAATGCACCGCGGCGTCGATCTCGCGGTCGAGCAGGGCGCGGTCCAGCTCCTTGGTCCATAGCGCCTTGCCGCCGATCTCGGCGAGCGGGCGGTCCTGCACCCGGTCGCCGGTGGTGCGGATGACGACCAGCGCCACCTCCTCGGCGCGCCAGCCGTGCGCGGCACACAGCGCGTCGCGCACCATCCCCGCCTGCGTCAGCGCCAGCGGCGATCCCCGCGTGCCGAGCCTGAACCTGATCGCCAAACCATCGCTCCTTTTCGAACGCCGCTCATGACGAAACCTGCCCCCTTCGACAACCTCTGCGCGTACCGCTAGGGAAGCGGGCATGGCTCCCCGGATCATCCTCGGCCTCGAATCCTCCTGCGACGAGACCGCCGCCGCGCTCGTGACCAGCGACCGGCGCGTGCTCAGCCACCGCCTCGCCGGGCAGGAGGCGGCGCATGCGCCGTTCGGCGGCGTCGTCCCCGAAATCGCCGCGCGCGCGCATGTCGAGGCGCTCGAACCGCTCATCCGTCGCGCGCTCGCCGATGCCGGGTTGGGTCTCGATGCGGTCGACGCGATCGCCGCCACCGCCGGCCCCGGCCTGATCGGCGGCGTCATGGTCGGCCTCGTCACCGGCAAGGCGCTGGCGCATGCGGTCGGCAAGCCGCTGATCGCGGTCAACCATCTGGAGGGGCATGCGCTCAGCCCGCGGCTGTCCGATTCCGATCTCGCCTTCCCCTATCTGCTGCTGCTCGTGTCCGGCGGCCATTGCCAGCTGCTGCTGGTCGAGGGGGTCGCGCGCTATCGCCGCCTCGCCACGACGATCGACGATGCCGCCGGCGAGGCGTTCGACAAGACCGCCAAGCTGCTCGGCCTCGGCTTTCCCGGCGGTCCCAATGTCGAGAAGGCCGCCGCGCTCGGTCGCGCGATCGTGCCGCTGCCGCGCCCGCTCAAGGGGTCGGCGGAACCGCATTTCTCCTTCGCCGGGCTGAAGAGCGCCGTCGCCCGTGCCGTCGGCCATCACGCGCCCGAAGATATCGCCGCCTCGTTCCAGGCCGCGGTGGTCGATTGCCTGATCGACCGGACGCGGCGCGGCATCGCCGGCATTCCGGCGACCGCTTTGGTCGTGGCGGGCGGCGTCGCCGCCAACACCGCGGTCCGCACGGCGCTCCAGCAGCTCGCGACCGACCATCAGCTGCGCTTCGTCGCGCCGCCGTTGTGGCTGTGCACCGACAATGCGGCGATGATCGCCTGGGCGGGCGCCGAGCGCTTCGCCGCCGGCCTGACCGATCCGCTCGACACGCCGGCGCGCGCGCGCTGGCCGCTCGATCCGGATGCGGCGGCCGTCCGCGGCGCCGGGGTCAAGGCATGAGCGTCATCCAGCGGAGTATCGGGGCATGAAGATCGGCGTCATCGGCGGCGGCGCCTGGGGCACGGCGCTGGCACAGGTCGCCGCGCATCGCGGCGATCCCGTCACCCTGTGGGCGCGCGAGGCCGAGGTGGTCGACAGCGTCAACACGCGCCACGAAAACCGCCTGTTCCTCGCCGGCGTGCCCCTGTCGCCGTCGATCCGCGCGACCGGCGACCATGCCGACCTTGGCGACTGCGATGCCCTGCTCGTCGTCACGCCCGCGCAGCACGTCGGCGCGGTGCTGGCGCAGATCGATGTCGGCACCCGGCCGCTGGTGCTCTGCGCCAAGGGGATCGAGGCCGGCACCCGCCGCCTGGTCGGCGAGGTCGCGCATGGCGTGCACCCGCAGGCCCCCGTCGCCGTGCTGTCCGGCCCGACCTTCGCGCATGAGGTCGCCGCGGGCCTGCCGACCGCGGTGACGCTGGCGACGGCGGACGCGGCGCTCGGCCGCGCCTTGGCCGAGCGCCTCGCCGCGCCCCATTTCCGTCCCTATGCCAGCAGCGACGTCGTCGGCGCGGAGATCGGCGGCGCGGTCAAGAACGTCCTGGCTATCGCCTGCGGCGTCGTCGATGGCGCCGGTCTGGGGCAGAACGCCCGCGCCGCACTGATCGCGCGCGGCTTCGCCGAAATGACGCGCTTCGGCCTCGCCCGGGGCGCGCGCGCCGAGACGCTCGCCGGCCTGTCGGGGCTCGGCGACCTCGTGCTGACGTGCAGCTCGACCAGCAGCCGCAACTTCTCGCTCGGCCTCGGGCTGGGGCAGGGCAGGGCGGCCGCCGACCTGCTCGCCGACCGCCGCACTGTCGCGGAGGGCGCCTTCACCGCCCCCGTCCTGCGCGAGGCGGCCGCCGAGGCGCAGGTCGACATGCCCGTCACCGCCGCCGTCTGCCGCCTGCTCGAGGGCGCGCCCGTCACCGACGTGATCGGCGCGCTGCTGGCGCGCCCGCTGCGCAACGAGACGCACTGAGGGGAAGGGCGATCGTCGCATCATAGACGTTGCGGCCACACCACAGCCATGACAAAGACGGGGCATGAGCAGTATTGCTATCCTAAACAGGTCATATTTCGGTATTGACCCATAATAACTGTCGAGCAAGCTTCAGCCCTGTACCGGCGCGCGAATAATCGCGGCCGGGATCGGGGGAAACGACAATGGTGCTGAAGACGACGGTATCCGCATGGGCCTTGGCCGGCGGTTTGGCTTTTCTCGGTCAACCGGCCATGGCGTAGTCCGCCGCCACACCGGCCGCCACAGATGCTGAGGTAAACCAAGATACTGGAGACGTTGTCGAAAAGTCTGCCGACGATCGTGCAGCGCTGATCTCCGGCAAGCGGTGCGGACCAATAAGGGGGCGGACGAAATCATCGTCACCCGCACCCGCAGCAACCGGCCGAACACCTTTTCGGCGGCGCCGATCACCTCGGTGACCGTTCAGGACATCCAGGCGCAGGCGCCGCTCAATGTCGAGGAGGTATTGAACCGCCTACCGCAGATCGCCCCCGACTCCCAGCAGAACTATCAGGATTCCACCGGTGTCGGACGTGACGTTCCGCGGCTCGTACAACAAGGCGCAGCGGGCACCGACCGTCATCGAAATCCGCCAGGCCACGACGGTGAATTACGGCACGCAAGGCGGCGCGCAGGGTGATTTCTGCGCGCCGACGCAGACGACCAATCCGCAGACCGGCGCGGTGACGCTGGGTGCGCCGATCGCATCGCGCGACATCTGCCGTGCCACCGGGCTTCAGATGCAATCTATGCCAGCCCGACGCTGATCTGCCCCGACAACCGCTGCACGGTGCGCTACGGCGGCTTCACCGCGGATCCGGAAACCGCCTACACGCTGACCTACGGTATCGTCCTCAAGCCGCGCTTCCTGCCGGGGCTGGTCTTCTCGGTCGACCGGTATCAGATTCGCATCAACAATTCGCTCGGCTACAACGACTACGATTATTATTATAACGGCTGCCTGCAGTCGGGCGATCCGTTCTTCTGCTCGTCGATCGTCCGCAATCCCGGGTCGGGAACGCTCTTCTCGCCGGCCGCCGGAAATCCGACGACGGGCTTCTTCCGCGGCGGCACGACCAACTATTATCGCTCGATCTCACGGGGATGGGACGTCCAGGGCCAGTATACGCTGGGCCTCGGCGGCGCGGGGCGCCTCGACTGGGGCTTCAACGGTTCGCTGACCACCTTCGCCGGCGGTCAGGATTCGCCGCTGCTGCCCGAACGGAACTGCCGCGGCTATTACAACAACGGCTGCGGCCAGCAGATTCCCCGCTGGTCGCATGCGCTACGGACCACCTATTCCACCGCGGACGGCGCGGTGAGCGTGTCGTTCAACTGGCGCCATCTCAGTTCGCTAACCAACGCCAACAATTCGGGCGATCCGGACATCGGCGGGACGGCCGCACGCGCGCAGACCACCTTCACCGGGATAGGCGCGGTCGACGATTTCGACCTGTCGATGAACGTCAATGTTGGCAAACGCATGACCTTGCGCATCGCCGCCAACAATTTGCTCGACAAGGTGCCGCCGATCCTGGCGAACGTCCGCGACCTGACGAGCCTGTTCTACAACAATACGATCCCGTCGCGCTACGATGCGCTGGGCCGGCAGATCGCCGTGGGGACGACGATCAGCTTCTGATCGTCAGCCCATGGACCGGGCCTGGCGGAGCGTATCTCCGCCGGGCCCCTCCAGCCTCCTGCGTCCTCTCCTCCGGCGCCTTAGCGCGCCAGTTCGCGCCAGCCGATGTCGCGCCGGCAGAATCCGTCCGCGAAATCCACGGCATCGACGCCGCGATAGGCCGCATCGCGGGCGCCGCGGATGTCGGGTCCGACCGCGGTCACCGCCAGCACGCGCCCGCCGGCGGCGACCAGCGTGTCCCCCTCCATCCGCGTCCCCGCCTGGAACACCACCGCGCCGCCGGCTTCGGCCGCATCGATGCCGCGGATCGCGCCGCCCGCGCGTGGCGTGCCGGGATAGCCCGCCGCGGCCAGCACCACCGTCATTGCCACCGCGTCCGCGAACCTCGCCAGCGGCAGATCGCCAAGCCGCCCCTGCGCCACCGCGAGCAGCGTCTCGACCAGGTCGCCCTGATAGCGCAGCATCAGCACCTGGCATTCCGGGTCGCCGAAGCGCGCATTATATTCGATCAGCTTCGGCCCGGCCGAGGTCAGCATCAGCCCCGCATAGAGCACGCCGCTGAACGGCATGCCCTCGTCCGCCATCGCCTTGACGGTCGGTGCGACGATCCGGTCGATCGCCTGCTGCTCCAGCGCGGGGGTCAGCACCGGGGCGGGGCTGTAGGCGCCCATGCCGCCGGTGTTCGGCCCGGTGTCGCCCTCGCCGACGCGCTTGTGGTCCTGCGCGCTGCCGAACGGCATCAGCGACACGCCGTCGGTCAGCACGAACAGGCTCGCTTCCTCGCCGTCGAGGAACTCCTCCAGTACCACCGGCGCATCGCCCGCATCGAACATCGCGTCGAACGCGGCGGCGGATTCGGCCTCGCTGGTCGCGATCACCACGCCCTTGCCCGCGGCTAGCCCGTCCGCCTTGATGACGACCGGGTAGCTGAACGTGCTGGCCAGCGCCGCCTCCGCCTCGCTGCGGCTGTTGACCCGCACATAGCCCGCGGTCGGAATGTCGGCGCGGCGGCACAGGTCCTTGGTGAAGCCCTTCGACCCCTCCAGCTGCGCGGCGGCGCGGTCCGGCCCGAATACCGGCACGCCGGCGGCGCGCAGCGTATCGCCGAGGCCGTCGACCAGCGGCGCCTCCGGTCCGATCACGACCAGCCCGACGTCGTGACCGGCGACGAAGGCGACCACGGCGGCGTGATCCGTCGCGTCCAGCGCGACGCACGTCGCATGCGCGGCGATGCCGGGGTTGCCAGGCGCGGCGTAGAGCGTATCGAGGAGGGCCGATTGTGCCAGTTTCCACGCGAGTGCGTGCTCGCGGCCGCCTGAGCCCAGCAGCAGGACGTTCATGCCAGATTCCCTATCCGATACCGAAAGCCGGCTGCTAGCCGACGAGCGTCCCGGCGACAACGCACTCGCGCTGTCGGTCGGCGAGCTCAGCTTCCGGCTGAAGCGGATGGTGGAGGGCGAATTCGGCCACGTCCGCCTGCGCGGCGAGATCTCGGGCTACAAGCGCGCCACCTCCGGCCACGTCTATCTCGCGCTGAAGGACGACAGCGCGGTGATCGACGGCGTGATGTGGAAGGGGCAGGTCAACGCGCTCGCCTTCGCGCCGCAGGACGGGATCGAGGTGATCGCGACCGGCAAGCTCACCACCTATCCCGGCCGCTCGAAATACCAGATCGTGATCGAGCGCATGGAGCTGGCCGGCGCCGGCGCGCTGATGGCCTTGTTCGAGAAGCTCAAGGCGAAGCTGGCGGGCGAGGGGCTGTTCGACGCATCGCGCAAGCGGCGCCTGCCGTATCTGCCGCAGACGATCGGCGTCGTAACCTCGCCGACCGGCGCGGTGATCCGCGACATCCTCCACCGGCTCGAGGATCGCTGCCCGAGCCATGTCCTCGTCTGGCCGGTCAAGGTTCAGGGGCAGGGCGCGGCCGACGAGATCGCCGCCGCGATCCGCGGCTTCGACGCGATGCCCGCCGACGGCGCGACGCCGCGGCCCGACCTCGTCATCGTCGCGCGCGGCGGCGGCTCGATCGAGGATCTGTGGGCGTTCAACGAGGAACCGGTCGTCCGCGCCGTCGCCGGCTGCTCGATCCCGATCATCTCGGCGGTCGGCCACGAGACCGACACCACGCTCTGCGACTTCGCCGCCGACCTGCGCGCGCCCACCCCCACCGCCGCGGCGGAACTGGCGGTGCCGGTGCTCGCCGACCTGCGCCACACCATCCAGAGCCACGGCCTGCGTACGCAACGCTGCGCCCACCGCTATCTCGAACGGGGCCGCGAGCAGCTGACCGGCCTCGCCCGCCTGCTGCCGAAACGCGATGCCCTGCTCGGGCCGCAGCGCCAGCGCGCCGACGATGCCGGCCAGCGCCTCGATCGCGGACTGGAGCGCCGCGTCACGCTCGCCCGCGGCCAGCTCGACCGGTCGAGTGGCGCGCTCCGCCCCGCGGTGCTGCAGAGCCAGGTGACCCGCAACCGCGACCGGCTCGCCGCGACGTGGCGGCTGGTCCAGTCGCTCAATCCCGATGCGGTGCTCGACCGGGGCTATGCCCGCGTCACCGCGCGCGGCGGCGAGACCCTGTCCTCCGCCGCGGCGGTGCGCGATGCGGGCGCGGTGACGCTGCGCTTCCGCGACGGCAGCGTCGATGCGGTCGTCGATGGCGGCGGCCTCGCGCCCGCGCCCAAGGTTGAGCGGAAACCGCCGCGGTCCTATGTCGCGCCGCGGCCCGACCAGCCCACCCTGCTCTGATACGGATCACGTCTCATGCTCGTTTCCAACTCCGATCGCGCCGCCCGGCTGCATTATATGGCCAACGGCTTCCGGGTGCTCACCCCCGGCGATCATGTCGTCTGCGGCGTCAGCGGCGTACGCATCCCGCTCGACCTGCTGCGCTACTGGAGCGTCGCGCAGCAACAGGCGTTCGCCACCGCCGAACTGGCCAGCGAGGCGCTCGCGCCGCGATGAGGCTGCTGGCGGCGCTCGCGACCCTGCTCACCGTCGCGACGCCGGGTGGCGCATCGCAGCTGGCGACCGCGGTGCCGCCGGCCGCCGATACGGCGGCGACCTTTCGCTGGACCGGCCAGACTATCCAGGGCGGCCTGATCGTCGCGCGCGCACCGCGCGGCAGCATAGTGGTCACGCTCGACGGCGTGCCGTTGCCGCTCGCGCCGGACGGCGATGTCCTGATCGGCTTCGACCGCGACGCCGGGCCGCAGGCGATCCTGACGGCGACCCTCGCCGACGGCCGCCGCATCGTCCAGCCGCTGGCGATCGCCCCGCGCGCCTGGCGGATCGAGCGGCTCGACACGCTGCCACGCTTTCCCGCGCCCGATCCGGTAATGGCGCAGCGCCGCCCCGCCGAACTGGCGCAGATCGCCGCGGCGCGCGCGCAGGTCACCGATGCGCAGGGGTGGCGCCAGTCCTTCCGCTGGCCCGCCATCGGCCGCATCTCCGGCCTGTTCGGCGCGCAGCGCATCTATCGCGGCGAACCCGGCGCCTATCACTCCGGCACCGACATCGCCCGGCCGACCGGCACCCCGGTCGCCGCTCCCGCCGACGGCGTCGTCATCCTTGCCGCCGACCAGCCGTTCACGCTGGAGGGCAACCTTCTCATGATCGACCACGGCAACGGCCTCAACAGCGCCTTCCTCCACCTGTCGCGCATCGACGTGAAGGTCGGCGACCATGTCCGCCAGGGGCAGACGCTCGGCGCGATCGGCGCCACCGGCCGCGCCACCGGACCCCACCTCCACTGGAGCCTGCGCTGGCGCGACGCCCGGCTCGACCCGATGCTGGTGGCGGGGGCGATGGGGTAATGCTTCCCGATTGAGCATTTCATGCTGCGCTGCCGCATGATCGGGCAATTTCCCGGCTGTCTCACCCGGCGGTTCGCGAGTTATGTGTCATTTGAGCGACACTGGCGTACAAAGCGATGGCCAGTCTGAATGGCGGGTTTACAGTCACGAGCCCTGCCGTAATTTCCCACCATCGTCTCTTGGGGGCCGTTCGCGGCTTGAGGGGGGCTTGGCAATACCCGGGCCGACACCGTCACAACGGGCCAGACCGGGGCAAGCGAGGGAAACGCATGTTCAAGACACTTAAGGTTGCGCGCACGTCGTTGCGCGGCGGTACGGCGCTGCAGGCGCTCGCATTGATTGGTGCCGGCGTTAGCATGGCTGCCTTCGCAGCTCCCGCTGCGGCGCAGGATTATACCAACCTGAATGCAACGGGTCGCGTATTGGGGTCGAACGGCCAGCCGATCAGCGGTGCGACTGTGACCGTGACTTCGGATGCACAGGGCTTTTCGCGGACGGCCACGACCGATGCCGACGGTACGTTCCGCGTCGCAGCCATCCCGCAGGGATCATATACGTTTTCGATCAGTGCCGAAGGTTATGACACCTATGTCGAGCAGGGTGTCGGACTGACGCAGGCCAATGCGGCGAACCAATTTACGTTGGGCGCAGCGAATAACGCTGCTGGCGCCGGTGGTGAGATCGTCGTGACCGGGCGTCGCGTCCAGATTTCCGATTTCGATCGGAATACGGTTGGTTCGACCATCCAGATCGGTGAATTGGCGACCCGTGTTCCGGTTGCTCGCGATCTCACTTCAGTCGTGTTGCTCACGCCTGGCGCGAATGCCGGTGACACCACATTCGGCAACCTTCCCTCGGTGGCCGGTTCGTCCGTATCAGAGAATGCGTTCTTCGTGAACGGCCTCAATATTACCAACCAGCGCACCGGTCTTGGCTCGGCGGCAGTCCCCTTCGAATTCTACAGCACGATCGAAACCAAGGTCGGTTCGATCCCGGCCGAGTTCGGACGTTTCACCGGTGCGTTCGTCAATGCCACCACCAAGTCGGGCGGCAACGAGTTCCATGGCGGCGTATTGTTCAACTGGCAGCCTGACGATCTGCGCGAAGACGCGCCAAACACGCTCTATGCTTGGAACAAGGACGACGTACGGGACACCAAACAAGCGATTTTCAGCCTGTCTGGTCCGATCATCAAGGATCACCTGTTCTTCTACGGCTTCTATCAGGCGAGCGACTATAACGCTGCCGATACGAGTCTGACTGCGAACGCCAATACGTCGATTACGATCCGCAACGCCCAGGGCGCCATCACCGGGGTGCAGGCCATCGCGCCGTTCAGCACCGGTGGCTTTCGCAGTCTCTATCGTCTGAATTCGCCATCTTATGGTGGAAAGATCGACGCTGTCATCATGGATGGCCAGCGCCTTGAGTTTACCTACTTCAATACCAAAGATCGTGGTATCACGACGCAGTATAATGTCGTCGATGCGCAGGGTGGGGGCTATGACAGTCGCGTGGATCCCGCCGGTCCGAAGACCGGTTCCTTTGCAGGGCGGACCATCAACCTTGGCGGCGGCGAAAGCTATGTCGGCCGCTATACCGGTCAGTTCACCAACTGGCTGACACTGTCGGGCGCCTATGGGAAAACCAAGTCTCGCGATATTGGCCTGCCGGCTGATACGATCAATCCGGGGGTGTCCGATACCAGCGGACAGTTCTCGCCAGCGTTGATTGGCAATCCTGCGACGAGCATCACCAATAACACCGATCAGCGTGAATTCTATCGTGCTGATGCGGATATCTACGTCCAGTTACTCGGGAATCACCATTTTCGTGGCGGTTACGACCGTGAGAACCTGACGTCGGTCGCTCAGACCAATTACACCGGCAACATCTTCTGGACCTATCTCAATTCGGGTCCTACCGGCGATGCCCGGCAGTCAATCCCGAACAGGACCTACGTCAGCGGACGCAGCTATACCACGGGTGGAACGTTCACCTCGCGCAACGAGGCTTTTTACGTTCAGGACGCTTGGTCACTGCTGAACAACCGGCTTAACTTGAATATCGGCGTTCGTAATGACCGCTTTGAGAATAATAACGTCGCAGGGCAGCTCTACTATAAGTCAGGCAATCAGTGGGCGCCCCGTATCAGCGCTTCGTTTGATCCAATCGGCGATCAGCGCACTAAAATATATGGTTTCTTCGGCCGATATTATCTGCCGGTACCTACCAACACTAACATCCGTCTGGCCGGTGCGGAGCTAGATTACACCGGTTACTATAACATTACCGGTGTTCAGTCGAACAACGCGCCGATCCTCGGGACGCCAATTACGTTTGCGGGTGGGGTTCCTTGTCCGGGTCCAATTCCGGGGGCGACCGGCACTGCAACGAATTGCGAAGTCAATCAGGATGGTACGCCAGCCTCGACCGAATCGACCGTCGCCCGCAATCTCAAGTCGCAGTCGATGGATGAATATGTCGTTGGCTACGAACAACGCCTCGGTCAACGCTGGAAGGTCGGTGCGTTCGGTGTTTATCGGAAACTGAACCAATCGCTTGAGGACATCGCGATTGACGCGGCGGTAAACAACTATTGCGCTGCCAACAGGCTCGACTGCACGGTCGCTGCACCGACGACGGCTAATCCGAACAATCGTGCACCAATCTGGTCCGGCTTCCACCAATATGTGTTGGCCAATCCGGGGGCCGCATCGACGATCACTTTGTCCGATCCGGTAAATGGCGAAGCTACCGCTCGCACCGTGGATTTCACCGCAGCGCAGCTCGGTTATCCGCAGGCACGCCGTACCTACAAAGCTGTCACGCTGACGGTTGATCGTGAATTCGATGGCGTGTGGAGCTTTAGCGGCAACTACACCTTTGCCAAAACGATTGGTAACATTGAAGGTGGCATCCGTTCGGATAACGGGCAGACCGATTCTGGTTTGACGACCGCATTCGATCAGCCAGGTCTGACCGTTGCATCCT
The DNA here is from genome assembly GCF_002292295.1 of Sphingomonas sp. UBA978. Taxonomy (GTDB): domain Bacteria; phylum Pseudomonadota; class Alphaproteobacteria; order Sphingomonadales; family Sphingomonadaceae; genus Sphingomonas. The sequence continues at coordinate 108,059 of NZ_DBBS01000013.1, read as the reverse complement.
ACGGCTATCTTCCAACCGATCAGCGCCATAGCTTCAAGGCGTTCGGGTCATACAAAGTCACCGACTGGTTTACTTTTGGTGCTAACTTTAACGCGGCATCGCCACGTCATTACGGTTGTATCGGACGCGTACCGAACCGGGTCGACAGCTTTGCAGGTCAGTATGGCGCGGCAGGCTTCTTCTGCAATGTCGTTAATGGACAAATCGTCACCGACCCGACAGCTGGAACCGGTACGCCGGCACAAAGCAATCTGCAGCCGACCCGCCGCGGCACAGTGTTCACATCGGATTGGCAAACGCAGACGAACGTAACCTTGCAATTTAAGGTGCCGGCCGATGCATTCGATGCAACTTTCCGCCTGGATGTTTTCAATCTGTTTGCAGAGAAAGCAAAGATTGATTTTACTGAAACGGGCACTCAGGCAAACGGGGCGCCACGTGGTGATTATCGCTATGTCAACGCGTATCAAGCACCGCGGTACATCCGCTTGCAGTTCGGCGTAAACTTCTAATATTTACTAGTACATAGGCAGAAAGGGGGCGGCTCTGGCCGCCCCCTTTTTGTCAAATTGCTCTGTCTGAACGGCGAAAAGTCGTCCACTCACTCCACCCGCAACGCCAGCCTTCCATCCCCCTCATCCACCCGCACCATCGCGCCGTCCTTCACCGCGCCCCGCAGGATCAGGTCCGCCAGCGGGTCCTGCAGATACCGCTGCACCGCGCGCTTCAACGGCCGTGCGCCGTAGACCGGATCGTACCCCACCCGGCCGAGCCACGCCCGCGCCGCGTCGGTGAGGTCCAGCGTCACCTTGCGATCGCTCAGCAGCTTGCCGACCCGCGCCACCTGTATGTCGACGATCGGCGCCATGTGGCCCTGGCCCAACCGGTGGAACAGGATCACCTCGTCGAGCCGGTTGAGGAATTCGGGGCGGAAATGCGCGCGGACGATTTCCATCACCTGCGGCTCGACCGCCTCGACGTCCTGCCCCTCCTCCAGATTGGCGAGATACTGCGAACCGAGGTTCGAGGTGAGGATGATGAGCGTGTTGCTGAAGTCGACCGTGCGGCCCTGGCCGTCGGTCAGGCGACCGTCGTCGAGCACCTGCAACAGCACGTTGAACACGTCGCCATGCGCCTTTTCGACCTCGTCGAACAGCACCACCTGATAGGGGCGCCGCCGCACGGCTTCGGTCAGCACGCCGCCCTCCTCATAACCGACATAGCCGGGAGGGGCGCCGATCAGCCGCGATACGGCATGCTTCTCCATGAATTCGCTCATGTCGATGCGGACCATCGCGGCGGGATCGTCGAACAGGAATTCGGCGAGCGCCTTGGTCAGTTCGGTCTTGCCGACGCCGGTGGGCCCGAGGAACAGGAAGCTGCCGAGCGGCCGGTTCGGGTCCTGTAGCCCGGCGCGGGCACGCCGCACCGCGGTAGAGACGGCGCGCACCGCATCGGCCTGGCCGATGACGCGCTTGCCGATCACCTCTTCCATCCGCAGCAACTTGTCGCGCTCGCCGGCGAGCATCCGCTCGACCGGAATGCCGGTCCAGCGGCTGACCACGCCGGCAATGTCGTCGGCGGTCACCTCTTCGCGCAGCATCGCGCCCTTGGTGACGCTCTGCGCCTCGGCCAGCTGCTTTTCGAGCGCGGGGATACGGCCGTAGGAGAGCTCACCCGCCTTGGCGAGGTCGCCCGCGCGCTGCGCCTGCTCCAGCTCGAGCCGAGCGCCGTCGAGCTGTTCCTTCAGCTTCGCCTCGCCTGCGATCTTGTCCTTCTCCGCCTGCCAGCGCTGGGTCAGTTCCGCCGATTGCTGTTCGAGATTGGCGAGCTCTCCCTCCAGCGTCGCGAACCGGTCGCGCGATGCCTCGTCGGTTTCGCGGCGCAGCCCTTCGCGCTCGATCTTCAGCCGCAGGATGCGGCGGTCGAGCGTCTCGATCTCCTCGGGCTTGCTTTCCACCTCCATGCGGATGCGGCTGGCGGCCTCGTCCATCAGGTCGATCGCCTTGTCGGGCAGGAAGCGGTCGGTGATATAGCGGTTGGACAGCGTCGCCGCCGACACCAGCGCGCCGTCGGTGATCCGCACGCCGTGGTGCAGCTCGTATTTCTCCTTCAGCCCGCGCAGGATGCTGATCGTGTCCTCGACGGTCGGCTCGCCGACGAACACCGGCTGGAAGCGCCGCTGCAACGCCGGGTCCTTCTCGACATATTTGCGATATTCGTCGAGCGTGGTCGCGCCGACGCAATGCAGCTCGCCCCGCGCCAGCGCGGGCTTGAGCAGATTGCCGGCGTCCATCGCGCCTTCGGATTTGCCGGCGCCGATCAGCTGGTGCATCTCGTCGATGAACAGGACGATATCGCCCTCGGCGGCCTTGACCTCGTCGAGCACGCCCTTCAGCCGCTCCTCGAACTCGCCGCGATATTTCGCGCCGGCGATCAGCGCGCCCATGTCGAGCGACATCAGCGTGCGGCCCTTCAGCGTGTCCGGCACGTCGCCGTTGGCGATGCGTAGCGCGAGCCCCTCGGCGATCGCGGTCTTGCCGACGCCGGGTTCGCCGATCAGCGCCGGGTTATTCTTGGTGCGACGGGCGAGGATCTGGATCGTGCGGCGGATCTCCTCGTCGCGCCCGATGACCGGGTCGAGCTTGCCGTCGCGCGCCGCCTGGGTCAGGTCGCGCGCGAACTTCTTGAGCGCATCGTAGCGGTCCTCCGCCGATGCGGTGTCGGCGGAGCGCCCGCCGCGCAGGTCGTTGATCGCGGCGTTCAGCCCTTCCGCGGTGACGTGCGCGCTCTGCAGCGCCTGCCCCGCGGCGGTGGTCGGCGACAGCGCGAGCGCCAGCAGCAGCCGTTCGACGGTGACGAAGCTGTCGCCCGCCTTGGTCGCGACCTGTTCGGCCTGGTCGAGCACGCGCACGGTATCGTTGTCGAGGCCCGGCGTCTGCTGCGCGCCCGATCCCGACACGGCCGGAATCTTTGCGAGCGCCGCATCGGTCTCGGCGACGGCGCGTTTGGCGTCGCCACCCGCCGCCTGGATCAGCCCCGCGGCCATGCCCTGATCGTCTTCCAGCAGCGCCTTGAGGATATGCTCCGGCGCGATCCGCTGATGATTCATGCGGATCGCAACGGTCTGCGCCGATTGCAGGAAGCCCTTGGCGCGGTCGGTGAATTTTTCGAGGTTCATGTCAGCCCCTGTTCCAATTGCGTCGAATGTAGTGTTGCCATTGTGCAACACAAGAACCCGCCGCGACACGGTGGTCGGTCACAGAAAAAGCCCGGCGGCGCGCTTGCCAGCCCCTGCATCACCGTTATGCTCGAGCAGTACAGTCGTTCAAGCCTGACCGGGGACCCGCACCACCTATGACGAAGCTACTCGCGCTTGCCGGCGTCGCATCGATCGCGCTCGTCGCGCCGCTGCATGCCCAGACCAATACGAAGCCGGCGCCCGTCGCTGCGCTGGTGAAGCAGGTCAACATTCCCTACCAGCAGTTCACGCTGCCCAACGGCCTGCGCGTCATCGTCCATACCGACCGCAAGGCGCCCGTCGTCGCGGTCAGCGTCTGGTACGACGTCGGCGCCAAGCATGAGCCGAAGGGCTCGACCGGCTTCGCGCATTTGTTCGAACATCTGATGTTCAACGGGTCGGAGAATGCGCCCGACGACTTCTTCGAACCGCTGAAGCAGGTCGGTGCCACCGACTTCAACGGCACGACCAACCTCGACCGCACCAATTATTTCGAGACGGTGCCGACCGGCGCGCTCGAACGGGCGCTGTTCCTCGAAAGCGACCGCATGGGCTATCTGCTCGGTGCGATCACGCAAGCGAAGCTCGACGAGCAGCGCGGCGTCGTCCAGAACGAAAAGCGGCAGGGCGACAACCAGCCCTATGGCCTCGTCCGCTACAAGGTCACCGAGGGGCTGTTCCCCGCCGATCACCCGTATGGCCATGACACGATCGGATCGATGGCCGATCTCGACGCCGCCTCGCTGCAGACGGTGAAGGACTGGTTCACCGGCCATTACGGTCCCAACAATGCGGTGCTGGTGCTCGCCGGCGACATCGACGCCGCCACCGCGAAACCGCTGGTCGAAACGTATTTCGGCACGATCAAGGCGGGTCCGAAGAGCGTCACGCGCCCGGCGCCCGTGCCGACGCTGCCCGCGCCCAAGGCGGAAACGATCAAGGATCGCGTCGCCGCGGTCATGGTGTCGCGCAACTGGGCCATTCCGGGGGGCAACGATCCCGATGCCGCGGCGCTCGAGGTCGCGGCGTCGGCGCTCGGCGGCCTCGCCTCCAGCCGGCTCGACAACATTCTGGTCAAGCAGGAGAAACTGGCGGTCAACGTCTCGGCCTATGCCGGTGGCGGTGCGCAGGTCAGCAATTTCGGCATCCGCGCGATCGTCAAGCCGGGCGTCGACCCCAGGCTGGTCGAACGGCGGATCGATGCGATCCTCGCCGATTTCCTGAAGACCGGCCCGACCGCGGACGAGGTCAATCGCGTCGTCACCAGCCGGGTGTCCGGCACGATCGGCGGGCTCGAATCGGTCGGCGGCTTCGGCGGCAAGGCGGTCGCGCTGGCGCAGGGCGCATTGTTCTACAACGACCCCGATTATTACAAGAAGCGGCTCGCCCGCATGGCCGCGCAGACCCCGGCCAGCGTCAAGGCGGCGGCCGACAAGTGGCTGAGCCGCCCCGCTTATGCGCTGACCGTCGAACAGGGGCCGCGCGGCGACTATGCCGAAGCGGTGGTACCGCCCGCGACGCCGGTGAAGGCCGCGCCGGACACTCCGGTGAAGGGCACGCGCGGGCCGCTGCCCGCGGTCGGCGCGTTGACCGGGCTGACCTTCCCCGCGGTGCAGCGCACCCGGCTGAAGAACGGGATCGAGGTCGTCTATGCGCAGCGGACCGCGGTGCCGATCACGCAGGCGTTGCTCAGCTTCGACGCGGGCGTCGCCGCCGACGTGCCCGGCAAGCTCGGTACGCAGGCGCTGACGCTGGCGATGCTCGACGAGGGGACCGCGAAGCTCGATTCGATCCGGCTCGCCGAGGCCAAGGAGCGGCTCGGCGCGTCGATCGGCACCGGCAGCAGCCTCGATCGCACCACCCTGTCGTTGCAGGTGCCGAGTGCCAATCTGGCGCCCGCGCTCGGCCTGTTCGCCGATATCGCGCGCAATCCCGCCTTCGACGAGACGGAACTGGCGCGCGTCAAGACACAGGCGCTGGCCGGCATCCAGCAGGAACTGACCAACCCGATGGGGCTGGTCGGGCGTGTCGTGCCGTTGGTGACCTATGGTCCCGATTATCCCTATGCCAAGGCGCAGGGCGGTGGCGATCCGCGTGCGGTGGCGGCGCTGACCCGGGCCGATCTGGTCGCGTTCCGATCGGCATGGCTGCGGCCGGACAAGGCCAAGGTGTTCGTCACCAGCGACCGTCCGCTCGCGGAGGTCGCCGCGGCGCTGGATGCGGCGCTCGGTGACTGGACCGCGACCGGCGCGGCCGGGGTCAAGAACTTCGCCGCCCCGCAACGCCCGGCCGCCCCGGCGATCAAGCTGATCGACCGTCCCGACAGCCCGCAGTCGGTGATCGTCGGCGTGATCCCGACGATGCTGAAGGGCACGCAGGACCTGTTGCCGCTCAGCACCGCCAACGACGCGCTCGGCGGCAGCTTCCTCGGCCGGCTCAACATGGACCTGCGCGAGAACAAGCATTGGTCCTATGGCGCGCGCGGCGGCTTCCAGACCGCCGAACAGGCCGCGCCCTTCGTCCTGTCGGCGCCGGTGCAGGCGGACAAGACCGGCCCGTCGCTCGCCTCGGCGCGCGAGGACGTCGTCGCCTTCCTCGGCAAGGAGCCGATGACCGAGGTCGAGTTCCGGCGGGCGATCAACGGTGCGATCAACGCCTTGCCCGGCACCTACGAAACCTCGGACGCGGTGCTCGCGGCGATGCAGAGTAACGACCTGTACAAGCGGCCCGACGATTACCAGACGACGCTGACCGGCCGGTACCGCGGATATACGCTGCCGCAGTTGAACGGCGCGATCCAGTCCGCGTTGGACCCGAAGCGGATCACCTGGGTCGTCGTCGGCGACGCGGCCAAGGTGAAGCCGCAGCTTGACACCCTCGGCCTGCCGGTCGAGGTCGTCCCCGCAAGCGCGGTCGCCGGCGTTCCCGCCGGTCCCGCACCCGCAGCGAAATAAGAGGAGAGTAGTGATGGCAGACGTCGATGGCAGCTGGGACTGCACCGTGAAATCGCCGCTCGGCGACCAGAACCTGACGCTGACCGTGCAGAGCGCCGGCGACACCTTCACCGGCACCGCCGCCGGTGCGATGGGTTCGGGCGACGTGGAAGGCACCGTGTCGGGCAACACGCTGTCCTGGAAGCTGCAGATGACCGTGCCGATGCCGATGACGCTCGATTGCGAAGCGACGGCAGAGGGCGACACGCTGACCGGCACGGTCGGCGCGGGTGCGTTCGGCAGCTTCCCGCTCTCGGGCAAGCGTACCGGTTGATCCGGTCGCGACAAGCGTGACGCGTTTCGGCCCGTTCTCCGCCAGGAGGGCGGGCCGTTTGCGTTTCGATGCAGCGGGGGTTCCCCGACGCCATGTTCACCGGGAGGGACGTTCGATGAGGCTGCTGACTGGCCTGCTGGTATTCGGCTCAGCAATGTGCACGCCCGTCGTGGCGCATGGACAAAGCGCTCCGGTGCAGGACAATGCCGAGATTGCGCATCTCTTCGAGGCCGATCAGGCCGTCCGCGCGGCCATCAAACCCGAGCAGTTCCAGGATCGTGCCTTCGTGACCCGGATGATCGAAGCCGATCGCGTGCGGCGGGACAGCACCGGCGTCCTTCTCAAGGCGGGCAAGGTCAGGACCGCCAACGACCTGTACCGTGCCGCCTTCATTTTCCAGCACGGCAGCACGCCCGACGACTATCTGCTCGCGCATACGCTGGCGTTGGCCTCCGCCGCCAAGGGCAAGGCCGATGCGGCCTGGATCGCGGCTGCGACGTTGGACCGTTACCTGCAGGCGATCGGACAGAAGCAGATTTACGGCACCCAGTATCTCAACAGGCGCGAAACCGGACCGACGATGGAGCCCTATGATCGCGAACTGGTGCCGGATGCCCTTCGGGAGACGCTGGGGGTGCCGGTGCTGGACAAGCAGGACGCGCGGCTGACCACGATGAAGGCGGCCGGAACCCTCACCCGATAGCCGGGCTTCCGTAGCGGGGATGGTCTGCCGTCGTCTGCGACGCGCAAGCCCCGTGATCGGACCACCGCGAGTCCTGCGGGCGCATATACCATCGGGGCCGGTCGTGTCGGGCGTACGCCTCATGGCAGCCCCGGGGGTGGGGCGTGTTCGTCAGACGTGGTCGAGATAGCCGTAGACGGCCCGGCAGACGCGCCGGGCAAGGCCGGGCTGGTCGGTCTCGCCGCGTTCGCCGGCGGCATCGACCATGCCCCTGATGATCGCCAGCGTGTCCTGCGCCGCCATGACGGGATCGTGCTGCCGGCGGATATCCCCACTGCCCAGCACGGCGAGCAGGATCGCGCGCAGCCGGTCGAGGACACGTCGGGTTTCCGGATCGAACGGCAATCGTGCCTCCTCGAGGTCGAGCAACCGGGCGAGGGCCGGCCGCCTGAGCTGATGGGACACCGCGGCGGCGATCAGTCCGTCAAGCGCCTCCCGGCCGGTCGGGGCCGTGAGCGCCGCGTCCCAGTCGGCGATCAGACGCGACGTTTCCCGGACGATCACGGCGCCGATCAACGCCTCCTTGCCGGGGAAATATTGGTAGAGCGATCCGATGCTCACCCCGGCCCGCTCCGCGACGGCATTGGTGGTGAACCGGCCGAGTCCCGCCTCCTCCAGAATGCGAGCCGCGGCTTCGACGATGACGCCGACCGTCTCGGCGGAGCGCGCCTGACGCGGCGCTTTCCGGGGTGACGGGCGCTGCCGGGAGGATGGTGTCGGCATGCGGGCGAACGCGAGTAGCCAATCATGAGGATTCGCTCGCATTCTAGGGGCGTCGATCAACGATGCAAGGACAACCCCATGACCACGCCTTTCGAACCAGCCCTGACCGTCTTCATGCTGGTCAAGACCTCGCCCGAATGGCTCGGCTTTTCCGTCGACCGCCGCTTCGAGCTGTTGGCGGAACAGTTCACGCCTGTTTTGAGAAAGCACGCCGCGAACGTCGCGCTGCGTTTCTTCGACGTCGAATTCTATTCCACCCGCGTCACCGACCTGTGGATGTGGGACGCCAGGGATCATCATGCCTATCAGCTGCTGGTCGAAGACCTGCGCGAAACGGCGTTCTGGGATCGGTATTTCGCGATCGTCGAGATCCTGACGGGCGTCGAGAACGCCTATGCCAAAAACTACGATCGCCCGGCGATCACCGCCTGATGCGATGGCGGATCCGCCCGACGCCGGATCACCGCACGATGCGGGTGATGTGCCCCATCTTGCGGCCCGGCCGGGCGGTGCCCTTGCCGTAGAGGTGCAGATGCGCGCCCGGCTCGCGCAGCGCCGGCGTCCAGGCATCCTCGCCGATCAGGTTTTCGAGGCCGACCGTCCGCCCGGTCAGCGCGGTGCTGCCGAGCGGCAGGCCGCAGATCGCGCGGACGTGGTTTTCGAATTGCGAGGTTTCCGCGCCCTCGATCGTCCAATGGCCCGAATTGTGGACCCGCGGCGCCATTTCGTTGAACACCGGGCCCTCGGCCGTAACGAAGAATTCGCACGCGAGCACGCCGACATAATCGAGCTCGGCGGCGATCCGGCAGGCGAGCGCGGTCGCCTCCTCCGCCTGGTCGAGGATGACACGCGGCGCGGGGACGGTGGAGGTGCGCAGGATCGCATCGACATGCACATTGTGCGGCGGATCGTAGCGGACGGTCGCGCCATCCTGCCCGCGCGCGATCAGGATCGAGAATTCGTGGCTGAAGTCGACGAACGCTTCCAGCACCGCCGGCCCGCCGATCGCCTCCCACGCCGCATCGGCGTCGGCGGGGGTGTGCAGCCGTACCTGCCCCTTGCCGTCATAGCCGAAGCGTGCGGTCTTGAGCACCGCGGGGGTGCCGACATGCGCCAGCGCCGCCTCCAGACTGTCGCGGCTGTCGACCGCGGCCCAGCGTGCCGGGCGACCGCCGACGCGCTCGACGAAGCGCTTCTCGGCGATCCGCTCCTGCGCCGCCGCGAGCGCGCGCGGGTGCGGATAGACCGGCACGCGCTCCGCCAGCCATTCGACCGGCGCCAGCGCGATATTCTCGAATTCATAGGTCACCACGTCGCAGGACGCGGCGAAATCGGCGAGGACGATGCGATTGTGGTAATCCGCCCGCGTCAGACTGGAGGCGGTCTGCGCCGCGACGCTTTCGCGGTCGGGCGCGAGCACGTGCGTGCGATAGCCCAGCTGCGCCGCCGCCACGCCGAGCATGCGGCCCAATTGCCCGCCGCCGAGGATGCCGATCGTGCTGCCGGGCTTCAGCATCACGCCGGATCGCCGCGGGGATCGATCGCGACCGCGTCGGTCTGCTTCTGTCGCCATGCCTGCAATCGCTGCGACAGCGCCTCGTCGCCGGTGGCGAGGATCGCCGCGGCAAGCAGCCCGGCGTTGATCGCGCCGGCCTTGCCGATCGCCAGCGTGCCGACCGGAATCCCTGCGGGCATCTGCACGATCGACAGCAGCGAATCCTGCCCCTTCAACGCCTTGCTCTGCACCGGCACACCGAGCACCGGCAGGTGCGTCATCGCCGCCGCCATGCCCGGCAGATGCGCCGCGCCACCGGCGCCGGCGATCACCACCTTCAGGCCGCGACCCGCCGCGGCCTTTGCATAATCGTACAGCCGGTCGGGGGTGCGATGCGCGGAGACGACCCGGGTTTCATGCGCGACGCCGAGTTCGGCGAGCACGTCCGCCGCGCCCTGCATCGTCTCCCAATCGGACGTCGAACCCATGATGATGCCGACCAGCGGATGTTCCATCGCGCGCACCTAGCGGGGGAGGGGGCGGAGGGCAACGGGCCACGCCGCCCGGTGTTTTCCTCTTCTATCGTTCGCTCAGATAGTAGCGATCCGTCGCGTTCAGCGATTCGTCGAGTTCGTAGACGATCGGCTGCCCGGTCGGAATCTCCAGCCCGGTGATCTGGTCGTCCGGGATGTTCGACAGATGCTTGACCAGCGCGCGCAGCGAATTGCCGTGCGCGGAGATCAGTACGCGCTGACCCTCGCGCAGCAGCGGCGCGATCCGCTCCTCGTAATAGGGCAGGACGCGGTCGATCGTGTCCTTCAGGCTCTCCGTCGCCGGAATCGCGATGCCGGCGTAGCGGCGGTCCTGCGACAGGTCGTAGGCGCTGCCCGCCTCCAGCACCGGCGGCGGGATGTCGAAGCTGCGGCGCCAGATATGCACCTGTTCGTCGCCGTGCTTCGCCGTCGTCTCCGCCTTGTCGAGCCCGGTCAGCCCGCCATAATGCCGCTCGTTGAGCCGCCAGTCCTTCTCGGTCGGCAGCCACAATCGGCCCATCGCCTCCAGCGCCAGATTGAGCGTCTTGATCGCGCGGGTCTGCAGCGACGTGAAGGTCATGTCGAAATCGAGGCCCTTGGCCGCCATCAGCTCACCCGCGGCACGCGCCTCCGCCGCCCCCTTTTCGGTGACGTCGACGTCCCACCAGCCGGTGAAGCGGTTCTCGAGGTTCCAGCTGGACTGGCCATGGCGGATCAGGACGAGACGAGGCATCAGGACTCCCGGAGAGACAAAGTGAAGAACTGGTTGTGCGGACTGGGGCGATAGTCGGCGAAGGCGTCCGTGTCGATGAAGCCGGCACTGCGGTAGAGTGCCCCCGCCGGCGCGTGGAGCGCGGCAGTGCCGGTTTCGAGGCTCAACCGGTCGTAGCCGCGCGCCCGCGCCTCGCCGATCACATGGTCGAGCAGCGCACGCCCGACCCCGGTACCGCGCGCTTCCGGGGCGGCGCGCATCGACTTCAGCTCGCCGTGCTGCGGGTCGAGCTGCTTCAATGCGACGAAGCCGGTCAGGACCTCGCCGCGCCATGCGGTCCAGAACGTCACCTCCGGCACCGCCAGACCGGTCGCATCGAGGGCGAAGGCGAAATCGGCCATCTCGCCGCGCAACTCGGCGAGATGGTGCGCGAGCAGGCCGGCGACATGGGGCGCGGTGGGATCGTCGCGGCGGATCTCCATCAGATCTCGTCGATCATCCCGGTCAGCACCTCGAGGCACGACACACCAAGGGCCTTGCACCGCTCCGGCGACCAGCCGAATTCCGCGTCGGGGTTGGGATCATGGTCCTTGAACGGCATCTCCAGCGTCACCGATACCGCGCCGAACCGCTGCGCGAGCTGGTTGGTCGACATCGACAGATTGGCATTGCCCGCGCTCGATTTCTCATAGCCCATCTCGATCTGGAAATCGGCGGTGTGTTCGGCGAGGCGGCGGCCGAAGGCGTAGAATTTCGCGCCGTGATCCTCGGTCCAGTTGGGGATGCCCTCGAACCCGGCGATGAAGTTCGCCGGGATCGCCTCGTCGCCGTGCACGTCGATCGCAAAGGCGACGCCGGTCTCGTCCATCGCATCGCGCACGCACAGCACTTCGGGGCTGCGCGCGGCGGAGGGCGCGTGCCATTCGCGGTTGAGGTTCACGCCCGCCGCATTGGTGCGCAGATGCCCGCGCCGCGTGCCGTCGGGGTTCATGTTGGGGACGACATGCACCGTCGCTCTGGCGAGCAGCGGCGCGGCGGCGTCGCTGGTCAGCCAGTCGAGCGCGCCCTCCATCCACCATTCGGCCATCGATTCGCCCGGATGCTGGCGCGCGTAGAGCCACACCGGCTTGGGGCCGCTGCCGATGCGAACATAGTCAATGGCCTGTCCGTCAAGCGAAACGCCCAGTTCGCGATGCGTCACCCCCGGCCGCGCGGCGATCCGCGCGATCAGGTCATGATGCATCTCCATCGTATAGGGTGCGAAATAGGCGAACCACGCCAGTTCGCCCTCGATTGCATAGTCGAACGACAGCACGCCGCCTTCGTAGCGCGTGTCGATCATCCGCCACGTCTGTCGGTCGGTACTGGCCCGCGTCTTGTAGCCGGGCCAGCCGAACGGATAGGCCGACTGGCCGGCGTTAAGGATGCGGAAGGTTAGCCGCCGCCCGTGCGCACCGGCGACGCGGAAATAGAACCACTGGAAGAAGTCGGAGGCGTGATCCTGCACGATCTCGAGGTCGACCCGGTCGCCCTCGATCCCGACGACGCGGATGTTGCCGCCGTCGAAGGCGGCGTTGATGCTGATGGTCATGAAAGTCCCGATTACCTGACGGTGATGGTGCGGCCGGACTGACCGGGGAAGCCGGTGAACAGCGCATGGGCGAGCTTGCCCGCCTGCTGGTCGGCGCCCTTGATGTCGCTGACGCCCTGCGCGCGGCCTTCCCAGACCGGCGACTGGTCGGCGCGGCGCTTGATCGTCACCGACAGTTCGGCGACCAGCAATTGCGTCGGCCGTCCGCCGCCGATCGGAAAGCCGACCCCGCCGCCCAGCCCGACGCCGCCGCCGCTACGCCCGCCGCTGAACCCGCCGCCGCCGATGCCGATGCTGATCGGCGACCGGCGCGGCGGCCCTTCCTGGCTGGTGCGGGCGAAGCCGACGGTGGCGACGAAGTCGGGCGTCGCGCCCTGCGCCGGGACGCTATAGCCGGCCTTGAGCAATTCGCCCTGTACCGCGGCGGCATAGGTCTTGAATTCCAGACTGGCCGGCGCGCCGCCCGACAGCGGCTCGACCGCGACCGTACCGCGCGCGAGCGGTTCGCCGAGGTGGTAGCGGATGACCTCCGTCGGCGGCAGCGGCGCGGTGGTCGCGCAACCGGCAAGTGCCGCGGCACCGATGCCGAGGGCCAGGAACGGACGGATGGTCATGACGGATGTTCACCTTATGCGATACGTTGCGCTGCGGAAACGCTCTAACGCGCCCCGCGTTGCTTGACTATTGCGACCTCGGGTCTTAGGCGCTCGCGCTTTCACCGACACCGTCAATTTCGAAAAGAAGCGAATCGATCATGAAGATCCGCAATAGCCTGAAGTCGCTCAAGGACCGTCATCGCGACAACCGCGTGATCCGTCGCCGCGGCCGTACCTACGTCATCAACAAGACCAACCGCCGGTTCAAGGCGCGCCAGGGCTAAGCCACTTGGCGACACCTGCCGCCGTCGGATCGTCCGCGGCCGTTCCGACGGCCGTGATCTTCGACGTCGGCCGGGTCTTGTACGACTGGGATCCGCGGATCCTCTACCGGCGCCTGATCGCTGACGATCGGGCGCTGGATGCGTTCCTGCGTGACGTCGTCACGCACGAATGGCATTTCCAGCACGATGCCGGACGCGACTTCGCCGATACCTCGGCGGAGCTCGTCGCACTGTATCCGCAGCATGCCGACCTGATCGCCGCCTGGGGACCCCGGTTCCTGGAGAGCATCGGCGCACCGATCGCCGGCATGCACGCGCTGGTCGACGAACTGGAGGCGGCGGACGTGCCGCTGTTCGCGATCACCAACTTCAGCCACGAATTCTGGCCGCCGTTCCGCGCGCGCGAATCGGCGATGTTCGACCGGTTCCGCGACGTCGTCGTGTCGGGCGCCGAGAAGCTGGTGAAGCCCGATCCCGCCATTTACCGCCTCGCGCTCGACCGGTTCGGGCTGGAGGCGGCGCGAACGGTGTTCATCGACGACAATGCCGCGAACGTCGCCGGTGCGAGGGATGTCGACCTGATCGCGCTGCATTTCGTGGACGAGCCGACCTTGCGCGGCGAACTGCGGGGGCTGGGACTGCTGGCGTAAGGGCTTTCGCCGGTTCCCCGTCATCCCGGTTCTCTCCGTCATCCCGGCGAACGCCGGGACCCATGGTTGCGGTACGCCACCGGTGGCGCTCGCCCCGTACCTCATACCGTCACCCATCCATGGCTCCCGGCGTTCGCCCTGATGACGGGGATGGGGTCCGGCGTTTGCCGTGGTTACGGGCGTGGATCGCTGCCTCCTGGCACAGGCGCCTCGGCAGTACCGCGAAACCCCGTTGCTAGACCCGGTCCACCGCATTCACCGCATCCGCGGCGCGCAGGGCGGCGATGAGGCGCATCAGCTGGTGGATGTCGTGAACCTCGACGTCGATGACGTTGGTGTGGAACATCGAATCGCGCGTATCCAGCCGCAGCGCGATGATGTTGGCGCGATGGGCACCGATGATCGTCGAGACGATGCCGAGCGCGCCGGGTTCGTTCTTCACCTGCACCGCGATGCGGGCGACCGCGCCGTCGCTCTTGTCGCCCCAGTCGACGTCGACCCAGTCGGTTTCGTTGGCGCCGCGCTCCGCCAGTTCGGCGAGCACCGAACAGTCGATCGCATGCACTTCGATCCCCGCATCGGGGCGGCGCAGGCCGACGATCCGATCGCCCGGCACCGGGTGGCAGCATTCGGCGAGGTCGAAGGCGACGCCCGGGGTCAGCCCCTTGATCGAGATGGCGGTGGATTGCGGCGCCAGCAGCCCGACGTCCGCCCCCGCCGATCCCGGCATCAGCGCCTCCATCACCGCGGCGTCGGAAATGCTGCGCCGCGCGATCGCCGCCATCAGCGCCGCCTCGTCGGACAGTTTGAGCCGTTGCAGCGCATGATCGAGCGCGTCGCCGCCGATCGTCGCGGGCAGCCGCTGGACGATATCGTCGTACAGTTTGCGGCCGAGCGCGATCAGCTCGTCGCGCTCCTTGTGGCGCAGGTGGCGGCGGATACCCGCCAGCGCCTTGCCGGTGATCGCGAAGTTGAGCCAGCCGGGCTGCGGCACCTGTCCCTTGGACCGCAGCACCTGCACCTGGTCGCCATTCTCGATGACCGTCGACAGCGGCACGACGCGGCCGTTGATCTTGGCGCCCACCGCCTGGTCGCCGAGATCGGTGTGGACCGCATAGGCGAAGTCGATCGGGGTCGCGCCCTTGGGCAGCTGGATCAGCTCGCCCTTCGGCGTGAAGGCGAAGATGCGATCCTGGTACATCGCCATCCGCGTGTGCTCGAGCAGCTCCTCGGGGCTGCCCGCGGTTTCGAGGATCTCGACGAGGTCGGCGATCCAGCTGTGCTGGCTGTCGGCGCGGATCTTCTTTTCCTTGTACGCCCAATGCGCCGCCAGCCCGAATTCGGCTTCGGCATGCATGTCTGGGGTTCGGATCTGGATCTCGATCCGCGCATTGTCGGCGTGGATGACGCTGGTGTGGAGCGACCGGTAGCCGTTGCGCTTCGGCGTCGAGATGTAATCCTTGAATCGCCCCGGCACCATCGGCCAGCGGCGGTGGATGACGCCCAGCGTCCGGTAGCAATCCTCGATCGTCGGCACGATCGCGCGGAACGCCATGATGTCGCTGAGCTGTTCGAAGCTGATGTGGCGCTCGCTCATCTTGCGCCAGATCGAATAGGGATGCTTTTCGCGGCCATGGACCTCGGCCTCGATCCCGGCGCGGCCGAGCAGCAGCGTCAGCCCCGATCCGATCCGCGCGATCCGGTCGCCGCCGCCGGTCTTGAGCAGTTCCAGCCGCTTGCTGATCGATTCATACGCCTCGGGTTCGAGCTGTTCGAAGGCGAGCGTCTGCATCTCCTTCATGAACTCGTACATGCCGATCCGCTCGGCGAGCGGGGCGTAGATGTCCATCGTCTCCTTCGCGATCCGCCGCCGCTTCTCGGGCTTGGGAATGTGATGGAGCGTGCGCATGTTGTGGAGCCGGTCGGCGAGCTTGACCAGCAGCACGCGGATGTCGTCCGACATGGCGAGCAGGAATTTGCGCAGATTCTCGGCGGCGCGCTCGTTCTCGCTCTGCGCCTCGATCTTGGAGAGTTTGGTGACGCCGTCGACCAGCCGCGCGACATTGGTGCCGAACAGCCGCGTGATCTCTTCCGGCGTCGCGACCGTATCCTCGATCGTGTCGTGCAGGATCGCGGTCGCGATCGTCTCGTCGTCCAGCCTCAGGTCGGTGAGGATGCCGGCGACCTCGATCGGGTGGCTGAAATAGGGATCGCCGCTCGCGCGCTTCTGGCTGCCATGCGCCTGCATCGAAAAGACATAGGCGCGGTTGAGCAGCGCCTCGTCGGCGTCCGGGTCGTAGTCGAGCACGCGGTCGACCAGTTCATATTGCCGTAGCACAGCGCCCACATGGGGGACGGTCGTACCGCTTTGCAACATATTGTTGCGTTCCCGCGGACGATTCCTCGTCCGCGGGCAAAGGCATGCGTTCGTTTCGGGCCGAAGCGGACGGTCGCCCTCAGGCCTTCTTCGCCTTGGCGTTGCACTTGGCGAGCTGGTCGGCGTCATAGGCCTTGCCGCCGACCGAGAAGCTGGTCAGCGCGCCGACCTGACGGACGACGAGTTCGCACAGGACGGCGGGGCGCTCGGGCGCCTGGCCGGCGACGAAGGTGCCGTTCTGCAGCCGCCATGCGGTCGAGCGGGTGATGAAGCTCGACTTGGTCGAGGGGGCGGCCGGAACCGCGGCATAGACGTCGGCCGGCGCGGCTGCGGCGGGGGTGCCGGCCAGCGTGGCGACGAGGAAGGCGGCGACGGGGGCAAGCGTGGCGATCATCTTCATGGCGGCGGTCCTCCCGAACCTTTTTGTAATTGCGATGTCGCCGCCTACCGTTATAGGTTGCAGGTTGCAACTCAAAACCGACAAACCATTCCGCCCGGCGACGGTTTTGCGGTACGATCGCGCATTCGAGAGGATCACGATGGCGAAACCGGCGGATGCGCCCAAATTGCGGGAAACCTTACGCGAATGCAGCCTGCCGGCGGCGCTGGAGGCGATGGGTGAGCGCTGGGCGTTCCTGATCCTGCGCGCTTCCTTCAATGGCCTGCATCATTTCGAGGAATATCAGGCCGAACTCGGCATCGCCCGCAACATCCTCGCCAACCGGCTGGCGAGGCTGGTCGACCATGGCATCCTGCAACGGCAGCCGATGCCCGACGATCGCCGCAAGATCCGCTATACGCTGACGGAGAAGGGCCATGCCCTGCTGCCGACGATGATCGCGCTTCGGCAATGGGGCGAGCGCTGGGAGCTGGGCGTGCCGGCCTTCCCGATCCTCGTCGACACACGCGACCGCCGCCCGATCGCGCCGGTCGCGGTACACGCCCACGATGGCCGCGTGCTCGGCAAGGGCGACCTGATATGGGCACTGCCGGAGGATGTCGGCGTCACGGGCTGATGCCCGTGCGGACGGGCCCTGTGTTCCTGCGGAGCGCTATAGCGTCGCGAGGAATGCGCGTACGTCATCGCCGATCGCGACCGGGCGGCCGGTCGGCAAATGGACGTTGACCATCACCATGAGGATCTGCGCGTGGAGCGCGCCGGTGTCGCCATGCGCCAGGTCCATCGCCATCGTCAGGCTCGATCCACCAATTCGCGCGATCCGGACATGCGCGGCGACGGTATCGCCCCAGACGAAGGGCCTGAGATAATCCACCTCCGCCTTGCGGACGTGGAATTCGGTGTGCCGCCAGACGTCGCCCAGCGCCGCCTCGATCCCCGTCCATTCCCAGAATCCGGTCGCCGCGACGTCGGCATATTCGAGATAGCGCGAGTTGAAGACGACCTTCTGCCCGTCTATCTCGGCGTAACGGACGCGGAAGCGTGTCGAGAAGGCGAAGCCGTCCCGCGTGTCCTGTTGCGTCATGCGGGCGTCGCCACGCCCTCGCCCGACTGGTCGGGGCCGCCCGCATCCGGTCGATGTCCCCAGCGGACCAGCGACCAGGCGCGCTCGTGGAAATAGAACAGCAGGATCTTGGTGACGACCTCGGTTCCCGCGATCGATCCGGCGATCTTGGCATTGCCGCTGGTGAACAGCATGCCGAGAATGAAGGTGTCGATCGACCCGACGGTGCGCCATGACACCGCCTTCACGAATGACCGCGGATGGCTTTCCAGCCCGCGAAAGACGAACATCAGCCCGCCTTCTGCGATTGGCCGGGGGTGTTGACGCCCATCGTCTGGAGGTAGCGTTTCACGTTTCGCGCTGCCTGCCGCAGCCGCTGTTCGTTCTCGACCAGCGCGATCCGCACGAAGCCCTCGCCATTCTCGCCATAGCCGACGCCCGGCGCGACCGCGACCTGGGCATGGGTCAGCAACTGCTTGGAGAATTCGAGGCTGCCGAGATGCGCGACCGCGGGTGGCAACGGCGCCCAGGCGAACATGCTCGCGCGCGGGGAGGGGATGTCCCAGCCGGCGCGCGCGAAGCTTTCGACCAGCACGTCGCGGCGCTTGTGGTACAATTGCCGGTTGGTTTCGACGATGTCCTGCGGACCGTTGAGCGCGGCGCAGGCGGCGGCCTGGATCGGGGTGAAGGCACCGTAGTCGAGATACGACTTCACCCGCGTCATCGCCGCGATCAGCGTCTTGTTGCCGACCGCGAAGCCGATCCGCCAGCCGGCCATGCTGTACGTCTTGCTGAGCGAGGTGAATTCGACCGCGACGTCCTTCGCGCCCTTCACCTGCAGGATCGAGGGCGTCGGATTGCCGTCGTAATAAAGCTCGGAATAGGCAAGGTCTGAGATGATCCAGACCTTGTTCTCCTTCGCCCACGCCACCAGCCGCTCGTAGAAGGCGAGATCGACCGCCTCCGCGGTCGGGTTGGACGGATAGTTGACCACCAGCACCGACGGGCGCGGCACGGTGAAGGCCATCGCGCGCTCGAGGCTCTCGAAATAGGCCTCGTCCGGGGTCGTCGGCACCGCGCGGATCGTCGCGCCGGCGATGATGAAGCCGAAGGTGTGGATCGGATAGGACGGATTGGGCGCGAGCACCACGTCGCCCGGCGCGGTGATCGCGGTGGCGAGGCTGGCCAGCCCCTCCTTCGACCCCATCGTCACCACGACCTCCGTCTCCGGATCGAGGTCGACGCCGAAACGGCGGCCATAATAGTTCGCCTGCGCGCGGCGGAGGCCGGGAATACCCTTCGACTGGGAATAGCCGTGCGCGTCGGGCTTGCGGGTCACCTCGATCAGCTTGTCGAGGACATGCGCGGGCGGCGGCAGGTCGGGATTGCCCATGCCGAGGTCGATGATGTCCTCGCCCGCCGCACGCGCCGCGGCCCGCATGCCGTTCACTTCGGCGATGACATAGGGCGGCAGGCGCTTGATGCGGTAGAAGTCGTCGGACATGGGTCACCTTGTAATGGACCCGCACACCCTACGCCCGCCGCGCCCCTTTCACCACTTCAAACCGCCGGGGTGACGCCCCGGCCGCGCTAATCCGGTTCCCACGGGCCCCCGCCGCCGCTACGGTAGCGCGCAGGAAGAGGATGCCATGGCCGATCACCACGACGACCAGACCGCCCGCCCCACGACCGGCGCGCCCGATCTCGCCGATCTGCAGCACTGGACCTGGGTGATGGGCCGGGCGCAGCAGATGATGATGGAGCAGGGGCTCGGCCTGATGCAGGCGGGGCAGACGCCCGATTCGGCATCGCCCTTCGCCAGTCCCGCGCTGCTCCAGCAGACGCAGGACTATTGGCGGGACAATCTCGCCCTCTGGCAGCGTTTCGTCGATCCCGCCGCCGCGGTGCCGCCGCCGCCGCAGTCCGAGGGGGATGCCCGCGACAAGCGCTTCAAGGCCGCGGCGTGGCGCGACGACCCCTATTTCGACTGGATCCGCCGCAGCTACAATCTGATCGCCGATCATATGCTGCGCGGCGTCGATGCGCTCGACGGCGTGCCCGAGAAGCAGAAGGAGCAATTGCGCTTCGCCGCGCGCGGGCTGGTCGATGCGATGAGCCCGTCGAACTTCCCGATGACCAATCCCGAGGTGGTCGAGAAGACGATCGAAACCAGGGGCCAGAACCTGCTCGATGGCCTGCGCAACATGCTCGCCGACATCGGCAAGGGGCAACTGACCCATACCAGCGAGGGCGCGTTCGAAGTCGGGCGCAATCTGGCGATGACCCCGGGCAAGGTGGTCAAGCGCACCGCTTTGTACGAACTGATCCAGTACACGCCGACGACCGAACGGGTGCTGGCGACGCCGCTGGTGATCTTTCCGCCCTGGATCAACCGCTTCTACATCCTCGACCTGACGCCGGAGAAGAGCTTCATCCGCTGGGCGGTGGAGCAGGGCATCACCGTGTTCATGGTGTCGTGGAAGTCGGCGGACGCATCGATGAAGGACGTGATCTGGGACGATTACGTCGCCGCGCAGGTCGAGGCGGTCGATACGATCCGCGCGTTGCTCGACGTGCCGTCGGTCCACACGATCGGCTATTGCGTCGCCGGCACCACGCTGGCCGCGACGCTGGCGCTGCTCGCCGCGCGCGACGAGGCGGACAAGGTCGCGAGCGCCACCTTCTTCACCGCGCAGGTCGACTTCGCTCGCGCCGGCGAATTGCAGAATTTCGTCACCGAGGAACAGCTGGCGCTGATCGGCGCGCTGTCGCCGCAGGGCTTCCTCGACGGGCGTTACATGGCGGCGACGTTCAACCTGTTGCGCGGTCGCGACCTGATCTGGAACTACGTCACCAACAATTACCTGCTGGGGTCGGACTATACCCCGTTCGACCTGCTCCACTGGAACGGCGATACCACCAACCTGCCGTCGAAATGGCATCTGTCGTACCTGACCGATCTGTATCGCGACAATCTGCTGGTGCAGCCGGGTGCGATGTCGGTCGCGGGCGAGGCGCTCGACCTCACCCGCGTGACCACGCCGGCCTATGTCCAGGCGGGGCGCGAGGATCATATCGCGCCGGCGGACAGCGTGTGGAAGATCACGCAGCTGTTCCGCGGACCGCTCCGCTTCGTCCTCGCCGGGTCGGGCCATATCGCCGGCGTCGTCAACCCGCCGGCCGCGGGCAAATATCAATATTGGACCAACGAATCGGGTGCGCAGAGCCTTGCCGACTTCGTCGCGGGCGCGACCGAGACCCGGGGCAGCTGGTGGCCCGACTGGATCGTCTGGCTGCGGGATCGCGGCGACGACGAGGTGGCGGCCGAGGGCGCGCGCCATCCCGGCGAAGGTGCGCTGCCCGCATTGGGAGAGGCGCCGGGCGACTATGTCCGTGCCCGCTGATTACATTATGTTGCACTGCACAAAATGGCTTGATCCCTAACGTCGCTTCGCCTATTGCTGCGTTGCAGCATAATTGCGGGAGTAGGATCATTGGACGATAATGTCCCCAAGCCGCCGGTGAAGAACGCGCGTGCGCGTCGCGATGGCGCCGCCAAGCCGCAGCGTCAGGCACCCCGGCGTCCGGACCTCACTCCCCCGCCATCCAAGCCGACCGGCAGCAAGCCGGCCCCCGTGGAACAGCCCGTCCCCGTATCGCCGGTGCCCGCGCCGGTGCCGGTGGCGACGCTGCCCACGCCCGTGATCGCGGCTCCGCCCGTAGAGGCACCCGCACCCGTTACCCCACCCGCAGCGAAGGAAGTCATCATGGAAACGATCGAAAACGTCACCGCCAAGACCCAGACCGTGTTCAACGACGCGACCGAGCGCGCCAAGGGTGCGGTCGAGAAGAGCCAGAAGCTGTTCGAAGAGGCCAATGAGTTCGGCAAGGGCAACGTCGAGGCGCTGGTCGAATCGTCGAAGATCGCCGCCCGCGGCATCGAGGCGATCGGCCAGGAAGCCGCCGCCTTCGCCAAGAAGTCGTTCGAGGAGGCGACCACCGCCGCCAAGACGATGAGCAGCGTCAAGTCGCCGACCGAGCTGATGAAGCTGCAGTCGGACTATGTCCGCGCGGCGTTCGACGCGATGGTCCAGCAGACCTCGCGCAACACCGAAGCGATGCTGAAGCTCGCCGGCGAAGTGGTGCAGCCGCTGTCGAACCGCGCGGCGCTCGCCGCCGAGAAGCTGAAGATCGCGGCGTAATTCCGACGCATCGACTGGACGATGGGGGCGGCCGCAGCAATGCGGTCGCCCTTTTCGCGTCATCAGCGCCTCGCCCCCCTTGCCCCCGCGGCCCCGCATGCCATATTTTGGCGATCCACATGACAGCTGAACCGATCACCATGGCCGAACGCCGCGACGATGGGACGGACGAGGGAACCGGCACCGGCCTCGCCACCAAGACGCGCTCGAAGACCAAGCAGCCGACGCCCTATCGGGTGCTGATGCTCAACGACGATTACACGCCGATGGAATTCGTCGTGCTGTGCCTCCAGCGGTTCTTCCGCATGAACATGGAGGAAGCGACGCGGGTGATGCTCCACGTCCACCAGAAGGGCGTCGGGGTGTGCGGCGTCTTTTCCTACGAGGTGGCCGAGACCAAGGTCGGGCAGGTCATCGACTTCGCACGTCAGAACCAGCATCCGCTGCAATGCACGCTGGAAAAGGCCTGAACGGTCCGGCTGGCACCGCCTAGCGCGGGTCGGGCAGCCAGCCGAGGTCGAGCCCCGCGCGGCGATCGACATGATGCGCGGTCCGCGCCAGTCCCGCCTCGTCGAGCATCGTGAACCGTCCACCGTTACGCGCGATCAGCCCGTCCTGTTCGAGCTGCCGGAGCATGCGGTTGACGTGCACCGCGGTCAGCCCGGTGGCATCGCCGATCTCCTCCTGCGTCAGTCCCAGCGTGAAGGTGGCGCCGATCGTCGGGTCCAGCACCCGCAGCCGGTTGCGGATCTCGATCAGCAGCGCGGCGACGCGCGCCTTGGCGGAGGTGCGGCCCAGCCCCGCGAGCCGGTCGGTCAGGGCGACCCGCTCGATCTGCCCGGCAGCGACCAGCAGCGCCGACAGGCGGGGATGCCCGACGGCGAGCTCCGCCACCGCCGACCGGTCGACGAGGGCCACCGCACATTCGGTCAGCGCGATCACCGTTTCGGGCGAACTGCGATAGACCAGCCCGGCCATCGCGATCAGGTCGCCGCGGAACAGGAAGCGCAGGATCTGGCGGCTGCCGTCGGGGAGGATGACGTAGCTCATCATCGTGCCGCGTTTCAGCACGAACAATTCGGTCAGTTTGTCGTTTTCGCGCAGCAAGATGGCACCGCGGCGCAATGTCCGCTCGCGCTGTTCCAGCCCCTCCAACGCCGCCTGCTCGTTCGCCGAGAGGTCGATCAATTCGCCGAGACGTTCGGCGAGATAACTGGCCACGCGGTCGCATTCCCCAAAACTTGTCGAGGGCGAGTAAGCAAACACCCGAAACGACTGCATTAAAATCGATCAATCGCGCTCGTTCGATTGTCGCCTTGCACCGCTGCCGCAGCGCGCTAGACGCGTCTGATGGACCGTATCCTCATCCGTGGCGGCAACCGCCTGTCGGGCCGCCTGCCGATCTCCGGCGCCAAGAACGCCGCACTCACGCTGATGCCCTGCGCCTTGCTCACCGACGAGCCATTGACGTTACGGAATCTGCCGCGTCTGGCCGATGTCGACGGCTTCGGGCACCTGCTCAACCAGCTCGGCGCGTCGACCGCGATCGAGGGAACGCGGCCCGAGGATTTCGGCCGGGTGATGACGATCCGCGCGGGCAAACTGACCTCGACCGAGGCTCCGTACGATATCGTACGCAAGATGCGCGCCTCGATTCTGGTGCTCGGCCCGGTGCTGGCGCGCGCGGGGGAGGCGACCGTATCGCTGCCCGGCGGCTGCGCGATCGGCAACCGCCCGATCGACCTCCACCTGAAGGCGCTCGAGGCGATCGGCGCGGAGCTGGAAATGGCGGCGGGCTACGTCAAGGCGATCGCGCCCGGCGGACGGCTGTCGGGCGGCCGCTATCGCTTCCCGGTGGTGTCGGTCGGCGCGACCGAGAATGTCGTGATGGCGGCGGTGCTCGCCCGTGGTAGCAGCGTGATCGAGAATGCGGCGCGCGAGCCGGAGATCGTCGACCTGTGCAACTGCCTGGTCGCGATGGGCGCGCGCATCGGCGGGATCGGTACCGACACGCTGGAGATCGAGGGCGTCGATCGCCTGCACGGCGCCACCTATGCGGTGATGCCCGACCGGATCGAGGCGGGCAGCTATGCCTGCGCGGCGGCGATCACCGGCGGTTCGCTGGAGCTGGTCGGCGCGAACGCCGCCGATATGCAGGCGACGATCGATGCGCTGCGTCAGGCGGGCGTCACCGTCGAGACGACGAAGGACGGCGTCAAGGTGGAGGCGAACGGGCCGCTGGGGCCGGTCGATATCTCCACCTCGCCCTATCCCGGCTTCGCGACCGACATGCAGGCGCAGTTCATGGCGATGCTGTGCATGGCGACCGGCACCAGCGTGCTGACCGAGACGATCTTCGAGAACCGCTACATGCACGTGCCGGAACTGGCGCGGATGGGCGCGGACATCCAGGTCCATGGCCGCACCGCCCTGGTCAAGGGTGTCGACCGGCTGGTCGGCGCGCCGGTGATGGCGACCGACCTGCGCGCCTCGATGAGCCTGATCCTCGCCGGGCTGGCGGCGGAGGGCGAAACCGCCGTCGCCCGCGTCTATCACCTCGACCGCGGCTATGAGCGGCTGGAAGAGAAACTGTCCGCGGTCGGCGCCGACATCGAGCGCGCCAGCGACGGCTGACCGGCCGGGTCGGGGCCGGGACGCCGCCGCAGCAGCCGCTGTCAGGCGATCCGGTCCGGCACTTCGGCGGCATCCTCCGCGATCGCCGCGGCCGGCGCGACCGCTTCCCAGGGAAACACGAACCAGTCCTTGGTCGTGCGACGGTCGATCGTCCGCGCGTGATAGTCGACACGCTCGGCGGAGCTGACGTTGTCGATCAGCGTCGCAAAGCGCATCACCGCCGCCGTCGCCCCCGCCGCGGCAAGCACGCCGCGGATATGCGCGATCGTGCGACCGGAATCGTTGATGTCGTCGACGAACAGCAGCTTCTCGCCGGCGCGCGTCCGCCCGGCGAGGCGGAACAGCGGCGCTTCGGCGAAATCGTCGACCTTGCTCGAATAATCGACCGACAGCATCGGCAGCCCGGTCGCATGGCTGAGGTAGACCGCGGGGGCGAGGCCGCCGCGGCCGATGCCGATGATGAAATCGGGCGTCCAGCCGCTGGCGGCGATGCCGGCGGCGAGCGCATGGACGTCGGCGACGAAATCGTCGTGGCCGATCGGGGTGAACACCGGCATCACTGCGCCTCCACATAGGCATCGAGCGCGGCGAGATGCGTCGCCACCGCATCGTCGGGCAGGAACGACCCGAGGAAGCTGTTGCGCGCCAGCAGCGCAAGATCGTCGCGGTCCAGCCCGCGCGCCTCGGCGGCGGCGCGGTAATTGTCGGCGACATAGCCGCCGAAATAGGCGGGGTCGTCGGAATTGATCGTCGCGCGCAGCCCCTCGCGCAGCATCCGGTCGATCGGATGGTCGGCCATGGCATCGACCACGCAGAGCTTGAGATTGGACAGCGGACAGACGGTCAGCGTCATGCCGGTGCGCGCCAGCCGGGCGGTGAGCACCGGGTCTTCCAGGCTGCGGTTGCCGTGATCGAGCCGGTCGATGCCGAGCAGGTCGAGCGCCTGATGGACATATTCGGGCGGCCCCTCCTCGCCGGCATGCGCGACCAGCCGCAGCCCGGCGGCGCGCGCGGCGGCGAAGACGCGGGCGAATTTCTCCGGTGGATGGCCCAGTTCGGACGAATCGAGGCCGACCGCGGCGATATGCGCGAGCCACGGCTGCGCCGCCTCGAACGTCGCGAAAGCATCCGCCTCGTCGAGGTGGCGCAGGAAGCTGAGGATCAGCCTCACGCTCATGCCGTGGCGCGCTTCGGCATCGGCGATGCCGTCGAGCAGGCCGGTGATGACGGTCTCGAACGCCACGCCGCGGGCGGTGTGGGTCTGCGGATCGAACATGATCTCGGCGTGCCGTACCCCGTCGGCGGCGGCGCGATCGAAGTAAGCGACGGCGAGATCGCGGAAATCCTCCCGCGTCAGCAGGACGTTCGCGCCCTGGTAATAGATGTCGAGGAAGTCCTGGAGGTTGTTAAACGCATAGGCGGCGCGCACCGCCTCGACGCTGGCGAAGGGGATGGCGACGCCGTTGCGTTCGGCCAGCGCGAACATCAGTTCGGGCTCGAGGCTCCCCTCGATATGCAGGTGCAGTTCCGCCTTGGGCAGGCCGGCGATGAAGGTCGAAAGATCGGACATGCCGCATCATCGCGGCATTGCCGCATGGGGGCAAGGGCGGGATGGCGGCCGGCTCCCCTCCCTCGAACGGGAGGGGAGGGGCGGGGCTCAGATCGCGTTGAGCGCCTGGTCGAAGTCGGCGATCAGGTCGTCGGCGTCCTCGACGCCGATCGAGATGCGGACCAGATTGTCGGTGATGCCGAGCGCCGCCTTGCGCTCTTCCGGCACCGACAGATGCGTCATCGCCGCCGGGTGGCTGGCGAGCGTCTCGGTGCCGCCCAGCGACACCGCCAGCTTGGCGATGCGGAGCGCGTCGAGGAAGCGGAACGCCTCCGCCTCGCCGCCCTTGACGATCAGCGAGAAGGTCGAGCCGGCACCGGTGCAATGGCGCGCGTAGATGTCCGCCTGCCGCTCCATGCCGGGCGTGTCGGGCAGGAAGCCGAGATAGCCGACGCGTTCGACCTTGGGGTGATGGCGCAGGAAGTTGCAGACCTTGACCGCATTCTCGCCGGCGCGGCTCATCCGCAGTTCCAGCGTCTCGAGGCTACGCAGCAGCATCCACGCGGTATGCGGGTCGCAGATCGTACCGATCGTGTTGCGCATCGACCGGATCGTGTTGATGTGCGCCTTCGTCCCCAGCACGCCGCCCGCGACCAGATCGCTGTGGCCGCCGGCATATTTGGTGAGGGAATAGACGACGATGTCGGCGCCGTGGCGCAGCGGCTGTTGCCACAGCGGCCCGAGGAAGGTGTTGTCGATCGCGATCGGCGGCTTTTCGTCCGCGTCGGCGAAGATCGCGTCGCGGCTGGCGGCGACCGCCTCGATATCGACCAGCGCGTTGGTCGGGTTGGCGGGGCTTTCGAGGTAGATCAGCGCGACATGGCCGGTCTTCGCCTCGGTCAGCACCGCGTCGATCTCCGCGCGGGTCGCGCCGGCGGGAAAGTCGAGCCACTTGACCCCGAACTTGCCGAGGATACGGCCGATCAGCGTCTCGGTCGCCGCATAGAGCGGGCCGGAATGGACGATCGTGTCGCCGGGCTTGGTCATCGCGAGGAACAGCGTCGCGATCGCCGACATGCCGCTGGAAAAGGCGAGCGCGTCCTCCGCCTCTTCCCAGATGCCGAGCCGGTCCTCGAGGATCTCCTGGTTCGGGCCGTTGAAGCGCGAATAGACGAGACCGTCGGCACCGCCCGGGCGCTTGCCGGTGACGCCCTCGAAATGGCGCTTGCCGGCGGCGGCGTTGGGGAAGACGAAGGTCGAGGTGAGGAAGATCGGCGGCTTCAGCGCGCCTTCGGACAGCGCCGGGTCGAAGCCGTGGCCCATCATCATCGTGCTGGGCTTCAGCTTGCGATCGCCGATCCGCTCCACCTGGGGGGCGGGGGTGCCGCT
The DNA here is from genome assembly GCF_002292295.1 of Sphingomonas sp. UBA978. GTDB lineage: Bacteria > Pseudomonadota > Alphaproteobacteria > Sphingomonadales > Sphingomonadaceae > Sphingomonas. Next base: position 80,611 of record NZ_DBBS01000013.1, on the reverse strand, counting down.
GGCTACGCCGGTCATCTCTGCTTCGTCGGGCATGCAACTCTCCTTATGACAGGAGCATAGACCTTGATCGTATCGAATGAAACGATCCATGCGGCGGGCAGAGCGGGCGAAACGGTCGCCGACATGGACAACATGAACACCTTGGCGAAAACGATCCGGCCCCATCGTTTCCATTCCTGTACCGATCCGCCGCCCCGCCACGGTCGTCATCCGATAGAGCCGGCGGGCAGCGTAGGACAGGGGACAGCCGTTTTCCGAAGCCGATCAGGGGTTTGCCGTCACCGTCGTCCAACGGGCGCTAACCGGCGGCGATGAGGCTGATCTGGCGCCCGTAATCCGCCTCTGCCCGGTGCGTGGCGCGGCGGAAGCTGAAGAAGCGGTCCTCGTCGGCATAGGTGTCGAGGCCGAGCGCCTCGATCCGGGTCAGGTCGGCGGCGGCGAGGCGATGGGCGACATAGGCTTCGAGGTCGAACTGGTGGTGACCGGCGCGCGCGGGCGCGAAAAAACGCTCGTTCGCCGGATCGGCGGCGGCGAAGGTGCGCAGGAAGCCGTCGTCGACCTCGTAGGAGGCGCGGGCGATGCACGGGCCGATCGCGGCGACGATGCGCTCGCGGTGCGCGCCGAGCGCGGTCATCGCCGCGATCGTCGCGTCGGTGACGCCGCCGATCGCGCCCTTCCACCCGGCATGCGCCGCGCCGACGACGCCGGCCTCGCGGTCGGCGAACAGCACCGGCGCGCAATCGGCGGTGAGGATGCCGAGCAGCACGCCGGGGCGATCGGTGACCATCGCGTCCGCCTGCGGCCGGTCGGCCTCGGCCCAGGGCGCCCCGACCGTCACCACGTCGGCGGAATGAACCTGATACAGGGTAGTCAGGGTCGCACCCGGCGCCACCGCGGCGGCGGCGAGGCGGCGGTTGCCGGCGACGGCGGCGGGATCGTCCAGAGATCCCAGTCCGACGTTGAGCCCCGCGGTCGCCCCGACCGACAGACCGCCGCGCCGGCCGAGGAAGCCATGCGCCACTCCCGACAGGCGGCGCGCCCGGATGACCTCCACCGTCATGCCATCCACCGTCATGTCATCCATCGTCACAGGGTGAGCCGCATCAGATGATCCTCGTCGGCGTGGTTGCCGACCATGAAGGTGTAGAGGCCGATTTCCTCGAACCCGTAGCGTTCGTAGAAGCGGCGTGCGCGTACGTTGTCGACATAGACCGAAAGGAACAGCTCCGCCGCGCCCCGTTCGCGGGCGATGGCGATCACCCGGTCCATCATCCGTGCGGCAAGGCCGCTGCCCTGCTGGCCGGCGACGAGGTACAATTGCCGCAGTTCGATCATCGGCCCGGCGGGTTCGACGGGCAGCGCATGCGGTCCCAGCTTGGCGAAACCGACCGCGACGCCCTCCTCCTCCGCCAGCAGGAAGGCGAAGGCGGGGTCGGCGAGTTCCGCCCGCCAGCGTTCCAGCGTCAGCCCGTCGAGGAAGGCGGCAAGGTCGGCGGGGGCGTAGAGATGGCCGAAGGTCGCGGTGAAACATTCGGTCATCACCGCGGCGATCGTCTCCGCATCGGCGACCGTCGGAGTGCGCAGCGTCGTGGTCATGCGCCGAACGCCGCCGGCACGGGCCAGTCGCGATGCGTCACCGCGAGCGCCTTGAACAGCGTCCCCATGTCCTCCATCAGCCGCGACCGGTCGGCGAGGATCGCGGTCGCCCGGTCGGGCGCGTGGCGGGCGAGCGCGCTCGCGCGGCCATCGATGCCCAATTGGCCGAGCAGGTCGCGCTGCGTCACCGGCCCCCAGGCGACCGCGCCCGCGGCCTGCGCCGCGGCGGCGAGCGTGGTGAAATCGACGTGCGCGGACAGGTCGGTGTCGCCCGGCGCCTCGAACGGATTGGCGAAGGCATGGCCGCGTACCGCCTGCAGCGTTTCGGCGAGCGCGGAGCCTTCGTAGCCATAGTCGACCGCGAGCAGCGCGCCGCCCTGCGCCGCGATCCGCCGGGCGAGCGACGCCATCACGCCGACGCTCGCGGGCGAAATCTCCAGCACCGATCCGGCGGGCGCGTCGCGGAGCGGTTCGGGCAGCAGTTCGACCGGCACCGGCTTGCCCGCGATCGGCAGGAACAATGTGTCCTGACAGGCGACGAGCCGTTCATGCCAGCCGCCCCCGCCATCGCCCGTACCGCGACGGATCAGCTGGCGGATCGGCAGTGCGTCGAAAAATTCGTTGGCGACGACGATCAGCGCGGTGTCGGCGGGCAGCGTGTCGACCGTGTCGTGCCAGGTGGCATCGGGCACGCGGTCCGCCTGTGCGGCGCGGAGCAGCGGGCTGGTTTCGACGAAATGGACCGGCGGCGTCAGCCCCGCCTTGGCCATCGCGCGCAGGGCATCGGCGGCGAGCGTCCCGCGGCCCGGCCCCAGCTCGACCCAGGCGACGGCGGGCCGCCCGGCGCGGTCCCACAGGTCCGCGCACCACAGGCCGATCAGCTCGCCGAACATCTGGCTGATCTCCGGCGCGGTGGTGAAGTCGCCGGCGGCGCCCAACGGATCGCGCGTCGCGTAATAATGCGCATTGGCGGCGGCCATGAACTGCGACACCGGCATCGGTCCGGCGAGCGTGATGGCGCGGGCGAGACGGTCGGGAAGGGAGGCTTCGGTCACCCCGCCGGAATGACGGCGGGGCGGGGGCGGCGCAAGGGGGTAACCGGGCCGCCGCCCGCGCTCGTCGTCATCGTCGCGCCGACGGGCTTCGCTACGCGACGCTCTGCGACCCCGCGATCGGCTCCACCCGCGTGCGGCGGCCGGGGGCGGTGAGGATCAGGTACAGGCCGCCGGCGATCATCGGCACGCACAGCCACTGGCCCATGTGAATGCCGGTCGCCTCGATGAAGGTGCCGCGGAACTGCGCATCGGGTTCGCGGAAGAATTCGACGATGAAGCGCGCGACGCCATATCCGAGCACGAACAGGCCGACGAGCCGGCCAGGCTGGTAGCGCGCTTTCGTCCGCCAGAAGGCGAACCACAGGATCGCGAACAGGACGATCCCCTCGAGTCCCGCCTCGTACAGCTGGCTGGGGTGACGCGCCGGCTCGGGCACGTCGAACGGCACGGTGCGTTCGAACACGATCGCCCATGGCACGTCGGCGGGCTTGCCCCACAATTCGCCGTTCACGAAATTGGCGAGCCGGCCGAAGAACAGGCCGAACGGCACCACGCAGGCGATGTAGTCGTGCACCCGCAGCCAGTCGAGCCGGTGCTTGCGCGCGAACAGGATCAGCCCGATCGAGGTGCCGATGACGCCGCCGTGGAAGCTCATCCCGCCGTCCCACAAGCGGAAGATGCGCAGCGGATGCAGGAACATGTCGGGCGCGTAGAACAGCACATAGCCGATCCGCCCGCCCAGGATGATGCCCAGCGTCGCATAGAAGACGAGGTCGTCGGCATGGCGCCGCGCCATCGGCGCGCCCGGCTGTGCGAGCAGCTTCAGCAGATACCACCAGCCGACCAGGATGCCGGCGATATAGGCGAGGCTGTACCAGCGCAGCGTGAAGAAGCCGATCGAGAAGATGTCGGGATGCAACCCGAGATCGGCGAAGCGGATATGGCTGCCGCCCGTGCCCAGCGTGTTCTGGACGACGGTGGGGGCGGCGGCGGCGAGCATGGACAGGATCAAGGCTTTCCCCCGGGGTTCGCCGTCTGCATAGTGGGCCAAAGGCACAAGACCAAGCGGAGAGAGATATGCGGACGCCCCTCGACGAGCGCATGGACGCGACCATGGCCGCGCTGACCGGCGCGGGCGGCATGCTGGCGCTGGGATCGACGATGCGCGACGGCCGCAGCTATCCGGTCATCGCCGCCGCGCCGCCGTCGCTGCCCTATTACTTCGCCCATTATTGTCAGGAACATGGCCCCAAGACCTTCCTCGTCGCCGGGGACGAACGGCTGACCTTCGCACAGGTCCATGCCGCCGCGACCCGTGTCGCGCAGGCGCTGGTCGCAGCGCACGGGGTGAACCGGGGCGACCGGATCGGCATCGCGATGCGCAATTCGCCGTCGTGGATCGTGCTCTACATGGGCATCGTCATGGCGGGCGGCGTCGCGACGCTGCTCAACGGCTGGTGGCAGGCGGAGGAGCTCGATGCGGCGATTCGGGAGGTGGACTGCACCCTCGTCTTCGCCGATCTGCCGCGGGCGAAGCGTCTTGCGCAGGCGACTACGCCGGTGCTGACGATCGACGACACGCTGCCGCTCGACGCCGCGCTGGCGGGGCTGACCGCGGGCACGGATGGCGGCGGCACCTTGCCCGCGATCGGCGCGACCGACCATGCGACGATCCTGTTCACCTCGGGCTCGACCGGCCAGTCGAAGGGGGCGCTCGCCGATCACCGCGGCATCGTACAGGGCATCTTCAACTATCTGGCGCAGGCGCTGATGATGCTCGGCATCGCCACGCAGGACGGCAATCCGCCGACCGACCAGCCATCGACGCTGCTGACGCTGCCGCTGTTCCACGTCACCGCGGAAATCCCGGTGATGCTGCAGAGCTTCGCGATGGGCCGCAAGCTGGTGCTGATGCCGAAATGGGATGCGCGCGAGGCGATGCGCCTGATCGAGCAGGAGCGGATCAGCTATTTCGTCGGCGTGCCGCTGATGAGCTTCGAGATCCTGACCCATCCCGACCGCGGCGATTACGACCTGTCGAGCGTCACCGACTTCGCCGCCGGCGGCGCGCCGCGCCCGGTCGAGCATGTCCGCCGGATCGATGCCGAGATGGGCGGGTCGAAAGGAGGGGGCGCGCCGCTGATCGGCTATGGCCTGACCGAAACCAATGCGGTCGGCACCGGCAACTGGCGCAGCAACTATCTCGCCAAACCGGACAGTGCCGGGCGTCCCTCGGCGCCGCTGGTCGACCTTGCCATCCTCGACGATGCCGGCGCGCCCGTGGCGCAGGGGCAGCGCGGCGAAATATGCATCCGTACGATCTGCAACTTCCTGGGCTATTGGAACCGGCCGGAGGCGACCGCCGCGTGCATAACCGCCGACGGCTATTTCCGCACCGGCGACATCGGCTACCTCGACGCGGACGGTTATCTGTTCATCGTCGACCGCAAGAAGGACATCATCATCCGCGGCGGCGAGAACATCTCGTGCCAGGAGGTCGAGGCGGCGCTCTACACGCATCCGGCGGTGGCGGAGGCGGCGGTGTTCGGCCTCGCCGACGAGCGGTTCGGCGAGGTCCCCGGCGCGGTCGTCCATGCCCGCGACGGCGAGACGCTGGACGAGGCGGCGTTGCAGGCGTTCCTCGGCGACCATATCGCCGCCTTCAAGGTGCCGACCCGCATCTGGGTGTCCGACGTCGCGCTGCCGCGGCTGGGGACGGAAAAGATCGACAAGGTCGCGCTGCGGAACGCGTATCGCGCGGTGGCCTAATCCGGGCGAGGTTCGGTCGACAAGAGGGGTTGGGCGCGCAGAGGCGCGGAGGACGCGGCGAGGGTCCGGGGTAAGAGTGTGATGTCCGTCATCCCGGCGTTCGCCGGGATCCATGGTTGCGATGCGGTCGGATGCTGCGGCCAACGTCGCCGCCAGCGTGTCCATGGGTCCCGGCGTTCGCCGGGATGACGGGACGCGGGTGGGGAGCGCATCGTTCGCCCTCTACCCTCCGCATCCTCCGCGTCTCCGCGCCTCCGCGCTTCAAACTCTTCTCATCGTGTCGTCGCGCGAACCCGCATTCCGCGCCCTTTCCACCCGCCCGTGCAGCCGATACAGCCGCGGGCGATGGAGAGGCCCACCCGCAGGAACGTGCTGATCGGCGGCGGCGCCGGCATCGGCCTGATCGTCGCCTGGGGGGTGTGGCCGCGGCAGTATCGGCCGAACCTCGCCGCCGCGCCGGGGGAAACGCCGTTCGGGGCGTGGCTGAAGATCGGCAGCGACGGCCATGTCACCGTCGCGGTGCCACAGCTCGAACACGGGCAGGGCGTCTATACCGCGCTTGCGCAGATCGTCGCCGACGAGCTGGGCGCGGACTGGCGCACGGTCGGGGTCGAGGCGGCGCCGCTGAACCCGCTCTACGCCAACCCGCTCGCGCTCGAGGAGCTGTTCGAAGGCGGCTTCACGCGTCTGCCCGACGGCCTGCGCCAGAGCTTCGCCGAACGCACCGGGCTGATCGTCACCGGCGGCTCCACATCCGTGCGGATGTTCGAGGAGGGATGCCGCACCGCCGGTGCCGCCGCGCGCGCGCTGCTGTGCAAGGCGGCGGCGCGGCGATGGGGCGTCGCCTGGACCGATTGCGCGGTCGATGCGGGGTTCGTCGTCCATGCCGGCCAGCGGCTGCGCTTCGCCGCGCTCGCCGCCGACGCCGCCGGCGAATCGGTGCCCGACCCGCTTCCGATCGGGGTGCAGGGTGCGGGCAAGCTCACCGGCCGCTCGCTGCCGCGGCTCGACACGCCGGCCAAGGTCGACGGGTCCGCGGGGTTCGCGGGCGATATCCGCCTGCCCGACATGGTCCATGCCGCGATCCGGCAGGGGCCGATCGGCGACAGCCGCCCGATCCGCGTCGACCGCGCCGCCGCCGATCGCGTCCGCGGCGTGCTCGCGGTGGTTGAGACCCCGCGCTGGGTGGCGGCGGTCGCGACCACCTGGTGGGCGGCGAACCGCGCGCTCGACGCGATGGCGCCGCGCTTCGCCACAACCGGTCCGGTGGTCGACAGCGCCGCGATCGCGCGCAGCCTCGACGCCGCGCTGGCAACGAAGGGCGAACGGATCGCGGCGGCCGGCGAGATCGGGACGCTGCTCGACGGCGGCGGCGTCGTCACCGCCGACTATGGCGCGGGCCTAGGGGTGCATGCGCCGCTGGAAACCGCGAGTGCGGTCGCCGCGTGGCGCGACGGCCGGCTCGAACTCTGGCTGCCGACCGCGGCACCCGCCGCCGCGCGCGCCGTCGCGGCGCGGGCGGCGGACCTTGCCGAAGGTGCGGTTGTCGTCCACCCGACGCTGGGCGGCGGTGGGTTCGGCGCGACGCTCGACTCGCTGGTGGCGGAGCAGGCGGCGGTGCTGGCGATGCGGCTGAAGCGCCCGGTCAGTCTCGTCTGGTCGCGCGGCGAAGATGTCGCACACGACCGCTTCCGCCCCCCCGCCAAGGCGCGGATGCGCGCGCGCCTGTCGGGCAATGGCGCGATCGCCGCGTGGGACATGGCGATCGCCGCGCCCGCGACGGGGCATGATCTGGCGCACCGGCTGCTGCCCGCCGCCGCCGGGCTCGCGCTCGGCGGCGCCGATCCCTATGCGGTCGCCGGTGCGCTGCCGCCCTATCGTATCCCGGCACTGGCGATCCACCACCATGCCGCCGCGATCGGCGTGCCGACCGGGCATATGCGCGGCGGCGCGCATGGCTATACCGCCTTCTTCACCGAATGCTTCCTCGACGAGCTCGCCCGCGTCGCCGGCACCGAGCCGCTGTCCTACCGGATCGGCATGCTCGGCGGCGACGCGCGGCTGGCGCGCTGCCTGACCACGGTCGCGGCACTCGGCGGCTGGGGCGGCGGCCAGCCTGGCAGCGGACAGGGCATCGCCTGCCACAGCTTTCGCGGCAGCCATATCGCGGTGCTCGCCGAGGCGGAGATGGGCGAGGGCGGCCGCCCGCGGGTAGAGCGCCTCGTCGCCGCGGTCGATTGCGGGCGGACGATCAACCCCGATCTCGTGCTGCAACAGATCGAGGGCGGGCTGATCTTCGGTCTGGCGCAGGCGCTCGGCGCCTCGACCGGCCTGACCGCGGGGCGCACCGACGTCCGCGGTTTCGCCGGACTCGCGCTGCCGCGCCTCGCCGACACGCCCGACATCATCGTCGAATGCGTCGCCTCCGACGAAGCGCCGGGCGGCGTCGGCGAACTGGGCGTGCCCGCGGTGGCGCCCGCCATTGCCAACGCGCTGCATGCGGCGACCGGTATGCGGATGCGTCACCTGCCGCTAAGGCCAGGAATATGATCCCTCCCGCCGACCATCCCCCGATTCCGCCACGCAAAATCGGCGTCCTGCTGACCAATCTCGGCACCCCCGATGCCCCCGATGCGCGCTCGGTGAAACGCTATCTGGGCGAATTCCTCTCGGACCGGCGCGTGGTCGAGATTCCGGCGATCGCATGGCAGCCGATCCTGCGCGGCATCATCCTCAACACGCGGCCGAAGAAGTCGGCGCATGCCTATGGACTGGTGTGGAGCGAGGAGGGCTCGCCGCTCGCCGCGATCACCCGCCGCCAGTCGCAGGCGCTGCAGGGCGCGTTCGGGCCGGACGTGATGGTCGACCATGCGATGCGCTACGGCAACCCGCCGATCGCCGACCGGCTGATCGCGATGAAGGATGCGGGCTGCGAGCGCATCCTGATCGCGCCGCTCTATCCCCAATATTGCGCCGCGACGACCGCGACCGCCAACGACAAGGCGTTCGCGGCGCTGGCCGGTCTGCGCTGGCAGCCCGCGATCCGGACCCTGCCGCCCTATCACGACGATCCCGCCTATATCGGCGCGCTCAAAGAGCAGGTGGAGACGCAGCTCGCCGCGCTGGACTTCACGCCCGATGCGATCGTTGCGAGCTTCCACGGCATGCCGAAGCGGACGCTGGAACTGGGCGATCCCTATCATTGCCATTGCCAGAAGACCGCGCGGCTGCTCGGCGAGGCGCTGGCGCCGATCCTGGCCGGACGCGACCTGCTGGTCGCCTTCCAGTCTCGGTTCGGGCCGGCGAAATGGCTCGGTCCGGCGACCGACGAGACGCTGGAGGCGCTGCCGGCCAGGGGCGTGCGCAAGGTCGCGGTGATCGCGCCGGGCTTTTCCGCCGACTGCCTCGAAACGCTGGAGGAGCTGGCGATCCGCGGGCGCGACAGCTTCGTCGCGGCGGGCGGCACCCATTTCGCCTATCTGCCCTGCCTCAACGACGGCGCGCCCGGCATCGCAATGCTGAAGACGCTGCTGGCGCGCGAACTGCGCGGATGGGTCGATCAGGACATGTAAAATTACGCTACGGCCATTGCCACTTCCGGGGCGTCTGCCCTAGCTTCGCGCCAACCAGAACGGGAGAGATAATGATGGCCAGAGTTGCGATCGTCACGGGTGGCACGCGTGGGATCGGCGAGGCGATCAGTCTCGCCCTGAAGGAGGCGGGCATCGCCGTCGCCGCCAATTATGCGGGCAACGACGAGCGCGCCCGCGAATTCACCGACCGTACCGGCATTCCCGCCTACAAATGGGACGTCGCCGATTACGATGCGTGCCAGGAAGGCTGCGCGAAGGTCGCGGCGGACCTCGGGCCGGTCGACATCATCGTCAACAATGCCGGCATCACCCGCGACGGCACCATCCTCAAGCTGACCTATCAGCAGTGGAAGGAAGTGATCGACACCAATCTGGGCGGTTGCTTCAATATGGCCAAGGCGGTGTTCCCGGGCATGCGGGAGCGCAAATGGGGGCGGATCGTCAACATCGGCTCGATCAATGGGCAGGCGGGCCAGTACGGCCAGGTCAATTACGCCGCGGCGAAATCGGGCATTCACGGCTTCACCAAGGCGCTGGCGCAGGAAGGCGCACGCACCGGCGTCACCGTCAACGCGATCGCGCCGGGCTATATCGACACCGACATGGTCGCCGCGGTCCCTTCCGACGTGCTCGAGAAGATCGTCGCCAAGATCCCGGTCGGCCGGCTGGGCCAGGCGAGCGAGATCGCGCGCGGCGTCGCCTTCCTGTGTTCGGACGAGGCCGGCTTCGTCACCGGGTCGACGCTGAGCATCAACGGCGGCCAGCATATGTACTGACGGTTCGCGGCGCGGCGCGCACGAACCGGCACGGCTGGCGGGTCGGCGACGTCCGAACCCGTCCGGTGACGGCTTCGCGGGCGTGCCCCGCGCCGCGCTACAACATGAGGGGGCCGGCTCTGACGAGCCGACCCCCTCCGCCCTCAAACGCTACACGAGGGATGCGCACTGCCGCTTAGCGGCAGTAACCGGGACGATCCGAGCGTTCGAGCGCGCGGCCGGCGAGGCCGCCGGCGACGGCGCCGCCGAGCGTGCCGAGCGAGCGGTCGCCGCGGGTATCGATGGTGCGGCCGAGCAGGCCGCCGGCGATCGCGCCGACGATGGTGCCGGTGCTACCGTTGTTGCAACGGCGGCCGCCGCGATTGCCGCGATCCTGATAATAGCCCCGGTCGCCGCGATAGACGCGGTCGCCACGATAGCCCCGGTCGTCGCGATAGCCACGGTCGTAGCCGCGATCGCCATAATAGCCGCGCTGCGCGACGGCGGGGGTGACGGGGATGAGGGCGCCGGCGGTCATCGTGAGGGCGGCGGCGGCGAGGCTCAGGGTCTTCAGCATGGGTCTTCTCCCGTAAAGTCTTCCGACTGGTGGCGGTCCGGTGGAGGGCCTGCCCGTTGTCGATGTCCCTCTTCTGGCCGATTCGCATTGAGCCGAGCCTGAATGCGCTCGTTATCCGCCGTTCAGGCTATCGCTGCCCGGCGCGCTCCCTATGGAGGCGCCATGCCTATCGTGTTCGTGATCCTGGCGGTGCTGCTGCTCGTCCCCGGCTGGACCGGCGGGGAGCGGCTGGCGCTGCTCGGTGACCGGCCGCAACTGGTCGCGACCCGCGTCGACCTCGACCCTGCCGACCCGCGTCATGTCCGCCTCGGCGCGCTCACCTATCTGGGCGGCGTCCGCCTGCGCAGCGTCGATCCCGCGTTCGGCGGCTATTCGGCGCTGGCCGTGGTGCCGCAGCCGGACGGCAACCGCTTCACGATGCTGAGCGACGGCGGCAACGTCGTCAGCTTCACGATGGGCGCCGACTGGGCACCGCGGCGCATCCGCTTCCGCAACCTGCCGGCCGGGCCGGGCACCGGCTGGGAGAAGCGCGACCGCGACAGCGAATCGATGGCGGTCGATCCGGCGACGGGCCGGATCTGGGTCGGCTTCGAGCGTTACAATGCGATCTGGCGCTATGCCCCCGGCTTCGCGCGCGCCGAGGCGCAGCGGCAGCCGGCTGGCATGGCCTCATGGCCGGCCAATGGTGGCCCCGAATCGATGGCGCGGCTGCCCGACGGGCGATTCGTCGTGATCGGCGAGGAACGCCACGTGCCGACCCGGCGCTGGCGCGGATCGGAGGCGGAGCGGCTGCAGAGTCGCGAGGCGCTGATCTTTCCCGGCGATCCGATCGCCACCCGGTCGCTGCCGTTCGCCTATCTGCCCGCACCGCGATTCGATCCGGCGGATGTCACCGCTCTGCCCGATGGCGACCTGCTGGTGCTCGATCGCGCCTTTCGCCTGCCCTATCGGTTCAGCAACCGGCTGTCGCTGATCCCCGCCGCCGCGATCCGGCCGGGCGCGCAGCTGCGCGGCACATGGCTGGCGACGCTCGATGCGCCGCTGATCCACGACAATTTCGAAGGGCTGGCGACGACGCAGGAGGAGGGCACGACGATCGTCTGGATGGTGTCGGACGACAACCAGTCGCTGCTGCAACGCACGTTGCTTCTCAAGTTCCGGCTCGACCGGTAGCGCACACGGCAAAAGCCCGCCGCTCATGGAGCAGCGGGCCTTCGCACCATGGCCATCGCGCGGGGCGCCGGTGGCGCCCCGAAATCGCGTCAGGCGGCGGCTGCGGTCGTCGACAGCTTCTTGGCGATCTCGCGCTTCAGGCGGCGGCAGCGCAGCGAGAGCTTGTCCTCGCTCGTCTTCACCAGCCAGTTGTCGAGGCCGCCGTTATGCTCGACCGAACGCAGGCCGTGCGTCGAGACGCGCAGGCGCACGCTCTTTTCGAGCGAATCGGAGATCAGCGTGACGTTCTGCAGGTTCGGCAGGAACGTACGCTTGGTCTTGTTGTTGGCGTGGGAAACGTTGTTCCCCACCTGCCGGCCCTTGCCGGTCAGCTCGCAGATGCGCGACATGGTTTTTGATCCTGAATTCGGTTGCCCGGAAAGTCGGCGCCACTAGCGGCTCTCCACCCTTCCGTCAACCTTTCCCCGACGCCGGCCGGTCCGGATCGGATCATGCAACGGAAGTCGGTGCCGCGGCGTTGTTACGCCATCGTAAAGGTCAAAGCCAAGGGGATGTCGGCATGCGCACGTTGCTCGCACTGATCGGGATCATCGCGCTCGTCGTGGTCGCGTTGATGTATTTCGGTCTCATCAACATCGACCAGACCCGCTCTGCCGTGGTGCAGGCACCGCAGTTCAAGGCGGATGTCGCGCGCGTCAGCGTCGGGACGGAGAACAAGACGGTCGCCGTCCCGACCGTAAATGTCGAAAAGCCAGGCAACGCCCAATAGGCTTTACCTGATCCGGCGGCGTCGGCAGGAGGGGCGGCGATGTTCCCCCTGCCGATCCCGATGCGTCGCGCGCTCGATGCCGCGGCGATGGCGGCGCGGGCCGGCGAAGTGCCGGTCGGCGCCGCACTCGTTCGCGCCGGCGAGGTGATCGCGGTCGCCGGCAATGCGCCACGCGCCTTGTGCGACCCCACCGCCCATGCCGAGATGCGCGTGATTCGCGAGGCCGCGGCGGCGCTGGGGCGCGACCGGCTGGAGGATTGCGCGTTGTGGGTGACGCTGGAGCCATGCGCGATGTGCGCTGGGGCGATCGCGCATGCGCGGATCGCGCGGCTCTATTATGGGGCAAGCGATCCCAAGGGCGGCGCGGTCGAACACGGGCCGCGGCTGTTCGGACAATCGACGCTGCACCATCGGCCGGAGGTGTATGGCGGGATCGGCGAGGCAGAGGCCGCGGCCTTGCTGCGCGATTTCTTCCGGGAGCGCCGCTGACGAACCGCCTGTCCCTGATGCGGGACAGGCGGTTCGACGGTCAGGCGATCAGCGCAGGTCGCTCTGCGAGATCGGCACGATCTTCACCTCGACACGGCGATTCGCGGCGCGGCCGGCATCGGTGTCGTTCGAGGCGATCGGCTGCGATTCGCCGAAGCCGCGGGTGCCGATGCGCGCCGGCTGCACGCCGCGGCCGGCGAGATAGTCGGCGACCGAGGTGGCGCGCCGCTCCGACAGCGTCTGGTTGTACGCGTCCGAGCCGGTCGAGTCGGTGTGGCCGTACACGTCGATATAGGTCTGGTTATACTGCGCCAGCGTGTCGGCGACCTGGTCGAGCGTCCGCTTGAACTGCGGCTGCACGTCGGCGCTGTCATAGGCGAAGGTGATGCCCGACGGGATGTTGAGCACCAGATTGTCGCCCTCGCGCGTCACCTGCACGTCGGTGCCGGCGGTGCGGGCGCGCAGGTCGCGCTCCTGCTTGTCCATGTACGCGCCGATCCCTGCGCCGGCGAGGCCGCCGATGCCGGCGCCGAGGATCTTCTCGGTCCGGTCGCGGCGTCCGCCGACGAGGTCGCCGAGCAGATAGCCGCCCAGTGCGCCGCCGATGCCGCCGATCGCGGTCTTGGAGATGCGGCGCTCGCCCGTCTCCGGATCGGTGGTGCAGGCGCTGGTGGTGACCAGCGCGGCAAGCGCGGCGGCGGCGGCAAATCTGGATTTCATGACATCCCTTTCTTCGTCATTTGCGGGTTAAACTCAGGTCCGAAGCGGCTTGTTCCGCCTGCGATCTGAACCGCGGCTGACGTATCATTGCGTTTCGCCGTGACGGAGACAGTTGTGGTCGCGTCACTTGTGCGGCAAAGACGCGTTCGCCGATGGCACCGCTTCCGCCCTTTCCCTGGATCGACGTCCTCATCATCCTCGCGCTCGTCGCGTTGAACGGCGTGTTCGCGATGAGCGAGCTGGCGATCGTCTCGTCGCGCAAGGCGCGGCTTGAGGCGCTGGCGCGATCGGGACGCAAGGGGCCGGCGGCGGCGCTGAAGCTGGCGGCGGATCCCGGCAAGTTCCTGTCCTCGGTGCAGATCGGCATCACCCTGATCGGCATCCTCGCGGGCGCCTATTCGGGATCGAGCCTCGGCAGCCCCACCGCCGCGCGCCTGCAGATGCTCGGCCTGTCGCCGGAAACCGCGGAAACCGCAGGCTTCGCGCTGGTCATCGGCCTGACCACCTACGCCTCGCTCATCATCGGCGAGCTCGTCCCCAAGCAATTCGCGCTGCGCAAGCCGGAGACGGTCGCCTCGCTGGTCGCGGTGCCGATGCGCTATATCGCGGTGATCTGCGCGCCGCTGGTGTGGCTGCTCGATTCGTCGAGCGCGCTCGTCTTCCGCATCCTCGGCCTCAACCGCGAATCGGAAGATCAGGTCACCGCCGAGGAATTGCACCTGATCGTCGCCGAGGCGAGCAAGTCGGGCGTGATCGAGGAGCATGAGCGCACGATCATCTCGGGCGTCGTCCGCCTCGCCGACCGGCCGGTCCGCGAGGTGATGACGCCGCGGACCGAGGTCGACTGGCTCGACTGCAATCTGGGGCCGGAGGGCATCCGCGACACGCTGCTCGCGACGCCGCACACCCGCCTGCCGGTGGCGGAAGGGTCGATCGACGCGGTGATCGGGGTCGTGCAGGCGCGCGACATCGCCGCGGCGCTGTTCCGCGGCCAGGCGCTCGACCTCAAGACGCTGATGCGCAAGGCGCCCGTCGTGATCGACCGGATCGACGCGATGGACGCGCTGATCGCGCTGCGGCAGGCCGAGGTGCCGATGGCGCTGATCCACGACGAATACGGCCATTTCGAAGGGATCGTCACCCCCGCCGACCTGCTCGCCGCGATCGCCGGCGAATTCGCCAGCGACGCCGATCCCGACGATGCGCCGTCGGTGGTGGTGCGCGACGACGGGTCGCTGCTGGTGGCGGGCACGATGGCGGCGGATGCGCTTGCCGAGCGGCTCGGCATCGACCTGCCCGAGGACCGCGACTATGCGACCGTCGCCGGGCTGGCGCTCGCCGCCTTCCGCCACCTGCCCGGCGAGGGCGAAAGCTTCGAGGAACAGGGCTGGCGCTTCGAAGTCGTCGACCTCGACGGCCGTCGTATCGACAAGCTGCTCGTCAGCGAGATCTGAAGGCGACCGCGCAGGTCGGTGACGGGGAGTGCGGACATGAGCGTCGATATCTATGTCGCAATACCGGCGGCGCGCTGGCCAGATATCGCTGCCGTGCAACGCTGCGTGACCAGCCACGCCTATCCTTTACACATCAAGCGGTTTCCGGTCCTGGACCGAGAGCGCGTCGTCAACGACGGCGTGACTGCTACGATCGACGGCAAGGACGCGTATCTGGAGGGAGCACTGGCACGCGCTCCGGCGCTGCCGAATGACGTGCGGATGATAAACGATCGTCTTGCCGCATCTCAAGTCGCGGACCGTATCGGCAGCGATCACGTGCTCATGTCGTTTCATCTGCGCGCGCCTGTGGAGATGCGCGCTGCGGGCTATGTCATCGCCGCGCTGATCGTCTGCTTCGATGGCTTAGGCTTCGAGCCGCAAGGCAATACCAGCGGACACGCCGCCTTCGCAGAGTCCTTCGTCGCCGGCAGCGACGCCCTTAAGGGTCTGTAGGCCGGAGCCGTTGGCCTTTTACAGCCGCCCGAACACCGCCTCGAACCCCGCCTGATCGCCCGCCGCGAGAAAGCGCGCCTGCTCGATCCAGCGGTCGCGGGTCAGCCGGCCGGCGAACGGCCCGAGCTGCGCGTCGAGTCGCAGCGCCTCGTCGTCGTCCAGCGCCGCGACCTGACCGACGGTGGTGATACCGAGTTCGCCCAGCCGCGCCGCCAGCTTCGGCCCGAGCCCCTTCAGCGTCGATACCGATGCGGCGGCGGGGTCGTCGTCCGCCGCGACGGGGGCGGAGGCGGCTTCGGTCGCCGGACTGGCGTCAAGCGGCGCACTCGCTGCGATCGGTTCGTCGGCAAAGAGGGCGGGTGCCGGTTCGGGGGCGGGCGGCGGAGCGGATGCCGGGGCTGGCGCGGGCGCCGTCGCCGGAGATGGTGCCGTCACCGGCTCGGGCGCGGGCCGGGCGACAGGCGGGGCAGCGGACGGTGCCTCTTCCGTCGTCTGCTCGACCTCGACGTTGCGTTCGGCGATCGCCTCTTCTGCCGCTTTCCGCTGGCGTTTGAGGCGCATGCCCCAGACGATCGCGACGAGCACCGCGACCGCGAACAGCGCGATCACGATCAGATGCGCATAGGTGAAGGCGTCGGTGGTGCTCGGGATCAGGCTGGCACCGGAGGCACCCCCGGCAGTCGCGGTATCGTTCATGCAGGCGATCCTAGCGGCGACGCTACGGCACGGCGAGCGGAAACGTGAACCCGGCGCCGAAGGCTCAGCGCAGCGCCCGCGCTGCCAGCCCCGCGCAGTCGGCATCGTGCGCGACCGGCCCCTGTCGCCCGGTGATCGCGCGGCCGATCGCCTTGAAGATATTGCCGGCCGATTTCACCTCGGGCGGCACGGTCAGCACCGGATCGCTCAGCGTGCCGGTCATGAACGCCGATCCGGGCAGGCGCAGCAGGCTCTTGCCCTTGGGCGCGCCGGTCAGGCGGAAATCGATCCGCTCGGCGGGAAAGCTGACGCTGCCGCTGCCGCGCAACTGGCTGGCGCTGGTGTCCACCACCAGCGGCGCGGCGGCACCGCGCCCGTCTTTGACAGCGAGGCCCAGCACCACGCAACGCAGTTGCGCGCTGTCGTCGTCGTCGGCCAGCAGCGCCCGGCCCGCATCGAAGCCGAGCGCGGCGGCATAATGCGCCGGCAGCGCGCCATCCCGAACCACGAATCCGATCCGGCCGGAGGAGCGGCCGATCGCCGCGCGGATCGTCTCGCCCCGCCCGGTCAGCTGCGCCCGCGCCGCGACGCGTCCGGTGAAGGCGCCGCCGGCCCCCGCCAGCGCCTCCACCCGCGTGCCGGTCAGCCGCAGGTCGACGGTCAGCGTCGGCGATGCGGCACCGCCACGCTGGTCCACCGTCAGCGCGCCGCGTGCCGTCCCGCCCGCCAGCCGGATGGTCAGCGGATCGACCCGCAGTCGCTGGTGGTCGAGGGACAGCACGCCCTGCACTCCGGTCACCGAGGTGCCGCCGCCGCGGCTGACGACGCGCGCGACCTTCACCGCGATCCGCCCGTCGGTCTTGTCGATCTTCGACAGGTCGATCCGCGTGTTCGGGACCACCCGCGGGCCGATCGCGCGCTCCAGTGCGGCGCCCTTGGCCAGCCCCTCGTCCGAGGAGAGGTCGTCGAAGTCGAACCGTTGCGATGCGATCGCGCCGTCCAGTCTGGTGCGGCCGTCCTGTTTGTCGACGGTGACGTGGCCGGCGATATCGGACTGGCCGATCGTCCCCTTCAGCCCGGTGACGATCCAGCGCGGCGCGGCGTGCCGGACCTGCGCGACGAGCGCCACCGGCTGGGTGCCGAACAGCCCGGCCTCGATCACCGCATCGATCAGCCGCAGGTCGGCGGCACGCGCGTCGACGTCGAGCGTCATCGCATCGGTGTCGAGCGGCCGTTCCATCCGGCCGCGCGCGCGCATCCGCAGCGCCGCGCCGTCGATCGCGGCGGTAAACGGCCATGGCCCCGGCGTCGGCTGCGCAACCTGCGCACCGGCGAGCGCAATCCGCACCGGCAGACCGCGGATCGTCCCCGTTCCCTGCGCGCGCAGCCCCTGCGCGTCGGAGGTGAAGGCGACGCGCGCCTGCCGCTGCCGCTTCGCATCGACATAATGGATCATGCTGTCGCGGACGATCAGCCCCTTGAGATCGTTGGACGACCCGCCGCTCTCGGGCTCGCCCGGCCGCGACCAGTTGGTGCGGCCGTCGGCGGCGCGGACCAGCGCCAGCTGCAACCCGTCGATCTCGATATCGCGCGGGCGGAAGGTGCCGGTCAGCAGCGGCCACACCGGAAAGCTGACCCGTGCCTCGCGCAGCCGCAGGAAATCGCCGCGGCCCGCCCAGGGCGCTTGCGGGATCGTCACGCCCGTCACGGCGATGGTCGGGGTGAAGCCGAAACGGTCGACCCGCGCCATGCCGGCGATCGTTACGGGGCGACCGAACCGCTGGCTCAGCCGGTCGGCCATCACGCCCTTCAGCATGCCGAACGGAAAGGCGGCGATCGCGAGCAGCAGAATGGCCGGCACCGCCAGCGCGAGGGTCAGCAGCAGGGTGCGCCTGCTGACGCGCGGCCGGGAAGTCATGCAAGGCTGGACGCCCGTCCGGTCATTTTGGTTCCGGAACGGTCAGAAATCGACCGCGATCCCCTTCAATTCCCAGTCGCCGTAGCGCGTCGGATCGAGACCCAGCGGGTCCTCCTGCTCGTTCGTCTTCTGCTCGGGTTCCGGCACCGGCGGGTTCTGCGACAGATAGGCGGGCGGCTTCACATGTGCGGGACGTTGGCCCATCGCGTCTCTCCGGTCTAAGGGAGAGGTTCATATCGTTCTCCGCAGCAGGTTAGACAAGTTTGCCCCGATTCAATCGCGATGCACCCGCCGATAACGCCGACGCCCTCGGCACCCCCTCGCGCCGTGCCGCGCTGCGCCTGCTCGACGCCGTCCTGCGCCGTGGCGAGCCGCTGGAACAGGCGCTGGTCGCCGCCACCCGCCATGTCTACGGCCCCGACCGCGGCCTCGCCCATGCGATCGCCGCGGAGGTGCTGCGGCGGCTGCCCGATCTCGACGCGCTGATCGATTCGGTCACCGAGCGCCCGCTGCCCGACGATGCCAAGGCGCGGATGGCGCTGCGTATCGCGCTGGTGCAGGCGCTGGTGCTCGGCACGCCGCACCACGCCGCCATCGCCACGGTGCTGCCGCTGGTCGACGGCGGGCCGCGCAAGCTGGTCCATGGCGTGTTCGGCGCGATCACCCGCTCGGGCGTGCTCCTGCCCGAACTCCCCGCGCTGCCGCCCAAGGTCGAGGCGCGGTGGGAGGCCGCCTGGGGGGCGGACATGGCAGAGGGGGCGCGCCTCGCCATTGCCGCGCCGCCGCCGCTCGACCTGACGCTCGCCGATGCGGGCGAGACGGACCATTGGGTCGCCGAACTCGGCGGCACCAGCCTGATGCCCGGCCACGTCCGCATCGTCGATGCCGACTCGGTCACCGAATTGCCGGGCTTCGCCGAGGGGCGCTGGTGGGTGCAGGATATCGCCGCCTCAATCCCCGCGCGCCTGCTCGCGGATCGCGGCGGAGCGACCGCGATCGACCTGTGCGCCGCACCGGGCGGCAAGACGCTCCAGCTCGCCGCCGCCGGCCTGCAGGTCGCCGCGGTCGACGTCTCCAACGCCCGCATCAAGCGGCTGCGCGAGAATCTGTTCCGCACCCGGTTGAAGGCGGAGGTGATCGCCGCCGACGTGCTGAAATGGGCACCGGACGCACCCGTCGACGCGCTGCTGATCGATGCGCCGTGCAGCGCCACCGGCATCTTCCGCCGCCACCCCGACGTGCTCCACCGCGTCCATCCGGCGATCATCGAGGAGATGGCGCTGTTGCAGGCCCGCCTGTTCGCGCGCGCGGCCGACTGGGTGAAGCCGGGCGGCACGCTCGTCTTCGCGACGTGTAGCCTCGAACCCGCCGAGGGGGAGGCGCAGCTCGCCCGCTTCCTCGCCGATCGCCCCGATTATGCGATCGATGCGCCCGATGCGGCGCTGTTGCCGCCCGGCGTGCCGGTCCATGCCGACGGCTATGTTCGGACGCTGCCGGGCATGCTCGCCGACCGGGGCGGCTGCGACGGCTTCTTCATCGCGCGGTTGAGGCGTCAGGGTTAGGCCAATACGCCCCAAGCGCATTGTAATAGAGACGCACGCGGTTACAGAGATCGGTCATGCAACCGGTCCGTATCGCCCCGTCCATTCTGTCCGCCGACTTCGCCAGACTGGGCGAGGAGGTGCGCGCCATCGATGCGGCAGGGGCGGACTGGATCCATATCGACGTGATGGACGGCCATTTCGTGCCGAACATCACGATCGGTCCGGCGGTGGTGAAGGCATTGCGCCCGCACACCGCCAAGCCGTTCGATGTGCATCTGATGATCTCGCCGGTCGACCTGTACCTCGACGCCTTTGCCGAGGCCGGCGCGGATTGCATCACCGTCCATCCGGAGGCGGGGCCGCACATCCATCGCACCGTCCAGCATATCAAGGGGCTGGGCAAGCGCGCGGGCGTCGTGCTCAATCCCGGCACGCCGGCCAAGATGCTCGATTATCTGATCGACATGGTCGACCTGGTGCTGGTGATGAGCGTCAACCCGGGCTTCGGCGGGCAGACGTTCATCGACAGCCAGCTCAAGAAGATCGCGGCGATCCGCAAGATGATCGATGCCTCGGGCCGCGCGATCGATCTGGAGGTCGACGGCGGCGTCGATGCCGTCCATGCCGTTCGCTGCATCGAGGCGGGGGCGGATGCGCTCGTCGCCGGCACCGCGGCGTTCAGGGGCGGTCCCGATGCCTATGCCGCGAACATCGCGGCGCTGCGCGGGACGCGGCCTGCGGAATGAACGACATGTCGCCCGATACGCAGGCCGACGGCATCGAGGAGGGCAAGCGCCTGATGCGCGTCGGTGGCGACAAGGGGCTCAGCCTCGCCGAGCGCCTGTCCGAACGCTTCCACAAGCTGACCTGGCGCACGCCGATCCACAGCATGCGGCTGAAGGGCCGCTATCCGTTGAAGCTGATCGCGGTGCCCGACGATCCCGTCATCGGCGACGTCGCGCGCGGCCGGGCGCTGCTCAAGGGCGAGCTGAGCTTTCGTGGCGAAACGCATCCGGTCGACACGCTCGCGTTCAAGCGCGGCGAATGGGGTCGGCCGTTCGCCGAATATGTCCACAGCTTCGCCTGGCTGCGCGATTTGTCGACCGTGGCGACCCGTGCGCAAGGGGCGCCGATCGCCGAACAGCTGATGGCGCGCTGGCTCGACGATTATGCGGAGAAGGTCGATGCGCTCGCCTGGCGGCCCGATCTGTGGGGGCGGCGGCTGCTCTACTGGACCGCGCATGCGCCGCTGATCCTGTCGTCGACCGACCTCGTCTATCGCTCCAGCGTCCTCAACACGCTCGCCCGCGGCGCGCGGCACCTCGATCGCGGCGCCGACAAGGCGGCACCGGGCGCGCAGCGGATCGCCGCCTGGTGCGGCGTCGTCGCCGCCGGCCTGCTGATCCCCGGCGGCGATCCGCGTCGCAGCTTCGGCGAGGCGGGGCTGGCGCGCGCGCTCGCCTCCGGCCTCAGCGAGGATGGCGGATCGGTGTCGCGCAGTCCGGCGATGCTGCTCGACACGATCATGCTGCTGGCGATGCTGCGCGAAACCTATGCGGCGCGGCGCGAGGAGCTGCCGGCGGCCGCGCAGAACGCGCTGGTGCGGGCGGTCCCGGCGCTGCTCGGCACGATGCACGGCGACCGGCTGCTGTCGAGCTGGCAGGGCGGTGGTCCGGCGACGCCGGACGCCATCGCCGCGGTGATCGAGGCGAGCGGCATCCGCACCCGGCCGCTGCGCCAGGCGCGCGACTGGGGCTATCAGCGCCTCGCCGCAGGTGCGGCGGTGCTGATCGTCGATGCCGCGCCGCCACCGATCGCGCGGCTGGTCGAGGGTGGCTGCGCCTCCACGCTCGCGTTCGAATTCTCCGACGGCGATTCGCGGCTGGTGGTCAATTGTGGCGGCGCGCGCGCCGCGGTCGCGCAGCTGCCCGCCGCCTTTGCCGAGGGGCTGCGCACCACCGCCGCGCATTCGACGCTGACCGTGGGCGATTCGAACAGCACCGCGATCCATGCCGACGGCACATTGGGCCGCGGCGTCGTGGAGGTCGAACTGTCACGGCAGGAATCGGACGTCGCCAGCCGGATCGAGGCGAGCCACGACGGCTATGTCCGACGCTGGGGCTTCGTCCACCGTCGCCAGCTGATGCTGACCGGCGACGGCAAGGAATTGCGCGGCGAGGATGCGCTGCTGCCGCAGGGGCGCCGCCGCAAGTTGGGCGTGGTGCCGTTCGCGGTCCGCTTTCACCTGGGCGAAGGGGTGCAGGCGTCGCCGACCGCCGACGGGCTTGCCGCCTTGCTGCGGCTGCCCGGCGGCGCGCTCTGGCAGTTCCGCTGCCGCGGCGGCGCGCTGACGATCGAGGATTCGCTGTGGATCGACGGCGAGGGCCGGCCGATCGCGACGCAGCAGCTCGTCGTCGGCGGCGAGGCGCCGGCGGGTGGCGCAAACGTCAGCTGGGCGCTGAAACGGGCGATCTGACCTGTTCGGACGCCCGTTCCGCCGCTAGGGGACGCGCGCGAACGCCCTAAGGAAGCCCCATGTCGACGATCACCATCACGCGCGCCCTCCTGTCCGTGTCCGACAAGACCGGGGTGGTCGACCTCGCCCGCGCGCTCGCCGCCAGGGGCGTCGAGCTGGTGTCGACCGGCGGCACTGCCAAGGCGCTGCGCGACGCGGGCCTCGCCGTGCGCGACGTGTCCGACCTCACCGGCTTCCCCGAGATGATGGACGGGCGCGTCAAGACGCTGCACCCGATGGTCCACGGCGGCCTGCTGGCGGTGCGCGACGATCCCGACCATGCCGCCGCGATGACCGCCCACGGCATCGGCGCAATCGACCTCGTCGTCGTCAATCTCTACCCGTTCGAGGCGACCGTCGCCCGCGGCGCGGATCGCGACACGGTGATCGAGAATATCGACATCGGCGGCCCCAGCATGGTCCGCTCCGCCGCCAAGAACCACGCCTATGTCGCGATCGTCACCGATCCCGCCGATTATGCCGGCCTCGCATCGGGCGAGACGACGCTCGACCAGCGCCGCCGCTTCGCCGCCAAGGCGTTCGCTGCCACCGCCAGCTACGACGGCGCGATCGCGCGCTGGTTCGGCACGGTCGATCAGGCGGAGGCGTTCCCGGCGGTGCTGCCGGTAACGATGACCCGCGCCGCGTCGCTCCGCTACGGTGAGAATCCGCACCAGTCGGCCGCCTTCTACACCGCCAACGACGGTGTCCGCGGCATCGGCCAGGCGCGGCAGGTGCAGGGCAAGGCGCTTTCCTACAACAACCTCAACGACGCCGACGCCGCGCTCGAGCTGATCGCCGAATTCCGCGACGCCGAACCCACCTGCGTCATCGTCAAGCACGCCAACCCCTGCGGCGTCGCCACCGCCGCCACCCTCGAACAGGCCTATGCCGAGGCGTTCGCCTGCGACACCGTATCGGCGTTCGGCGGCATCATCGCGGTCAACCGCCCGCTCGACGCGGCGACGGCGAAGGCGATCACCGGCATCTTCACCGAGGTCGTCGTCGCGCCCGACGCCGACGCCGACGCGCTGGCGTTGTTCGCCGCCAAGAAGAACCTGCGTCTGCTGCTCACCGGCGACCTGCCCGACGCGGCGCGCGCCGGCCTGTTCGCCAAGTCGATCGCCGGCGGCTGGCTGGTGCAGGACCGCGACGCCGGCACGCCGGGCGAGCTGACCGTCGTGACGAAGCGCCAGCCGACCGAACAGGAACTGGCCGATTGCCGTTTCGCCTGGACGATCGCCAAGCACGTCAAGTCGAACGCGATCGTCTATGCGAAGGACGGCGCCACCGCGGGCGTCGGCGCAGGCCAGATGAACCGCCTCGAATCCGCGCGCATCGCCGCGTGGAAGGCGAAGGATGCCGCCGACAAGGCGGGCTGGACGCAGCCGCGCACGATCGGCTCCGCGGTCGCGTCGGACGCCTTCTTCCCCTTCGCCGACGGCCTGCTCGCTGCGGTCGAGGCAGGCGCCACCGCGGTGATCCAGCCGGGCGGTTCGATCCGCGACGAAGAGGTCATCGCTGCCGCCGATGCCGCCGGCCTCGCGATGGTCTTCACCGGCATGCGCCACTTCCGCCACTGATCCGGCAGGGCGCGGCGCCGGCGCGTCGCGTCTTACAGTCCCAGGCGGGTCGCCAGCCAGCCAGCCGCCTGCTCCGGCGTCCGCTTCCCGGTATCGCGGTCGACCTGATAATTGGCCTCGCGCATCGCGCTCACTGGGATGCGTCCGACCAGCGGCGCGAGCGCCGCGGCGAAACGCGCATCCTTCGCCCGCCCCGGCGCGACCAGCAGCAGCGCATCGTAGCTGGGGATGGCATGGCGCGGATCGGCGAGCACCGTCAGCCGGTCGGCCGCGATCCGCCCGTCGGAGGAAAAGGCGGAGATCACGTCCGCCTCGCCGCTCGCCAGCGCGCGGTACATGAAGGTCGGCGCATAGGGCGTCATCGCCTTGAACCGCAACGGATAGGCCTTGCGCACCGCCGCCCATTCGGGCCGTTCGAGGAATTCGAGGTCGCTGCCCAGTGTCAGGCCCGGCGCTGCGGCGGCAAGGTCGGACAGGCTGCCAATTCCCCGCCGCCGCGCATCGTCGCCGCGCATCGCGAAGGCATAAGCATTCTCGAATCCGAGCGGCCCGATCAGCCGCACGCCGCTCGTCGCCTGCGCCCAGCGGCCGATCTCGGCGACCATCGCCTTGGGATCGGGCACGTCGGTCCGCCGCATCGGTCCGGTCCATAGCGTGCCGGCATAATCGACATAGACGTCGACGTCGCCGCCGCCCAGCGCGCCATAGATCACCGCCGACCCCAGCCCGTCGCGATAGCGCACGGTATAGCCGGCGCGGGTCAGCCGGTCGCCGATCAGCCGGGCGAGGATATATTGTTCGGAGAAGTTCTTGGCGCCGATCGTCACCACCCGGTCGCCGCCGGCGCGATGCCAGAGCGGCGCGGTGGCGAGCAGCAGCCCGGCGACCAGT
Source organism: Sphingomonas sp. UBA978 (assembly GCF_002292295.1). Classification (GTDB taxonomy): domain Bacteria; phylum Pseudomonadota; class Alphaproteobacteria; order Sphingomonadales; family Sphingomonadaceae; genus Sphingomonas. Next base: position 56,019 of record NZ_DBBS01000013.1, on the reverse strand, counting down.
GCGGCACAGGCGCCGATCCACAGCGGCCGGCGGCGGCGGGCGATGCCGCGCTCGACCAGCCCGATCAGCGCGTCCGCCGCGAGCGCCAGCCCCGCCGCGGCGACGCAGCCGGCGAGCACCAGCGCCCAGTTCTGCGTCTGCAAGCCGGCGAAGATCATGTCGCCCAGGCTCGGCTGGCCGACCGTGGTCGACAGCGTCGCCGCACCGATCGTCCATACCGCCGCGGTGCGGATGCCGGCGATCAGTACCGGCGCGACCAGCGGCGCCTCGACCAGCCGCAGCATCTGCGCCGGCGTCATGCCGACCGCCTGCGCCGCCTGCCGCACCGCCGGGTCGATCCCGGTCAGCCCGGCGACGCCGTTGCGGATGATCGGCAGCAGCGCATAGAGCGTCAGCGCGATCAGCGACGGCAGGAATCCCAGCGCCGGTATCCCGCCGCCGACCAGCGCCGACAGCCACAGCAGCAACGGATAGAAGAGCGCGAGCAGCGCGAGGCTCGGCACCGTCTGGACGAGGCTGGCGAAGCCGAGGATGACGCTCCCGGCGCGCGGCCGTCGCGCGGCGACGATCGCCAGCGGCAGGCTGATAAGGATCCCCAGCAGCAGCGCCGCGGCGGACAGCAGGACATGCTGCGCCAGCAACGGCGGCACCCGGCCGAGCGTATCGAGGAAGGCGGTCATGCCGTGATCGCCCGCAGCCGCTCGGCCTGTTGCCGCGGCACCGCGACCAGCGCCTGCGCCGCCGCACCGCCGCCACCGCCCAGCAGGTCGGCCGGCGTCGCATCGGCGACGATCCGCCCCGCCTGCATCACCAGCACCCGGTCGGCGAGCAGCAGCGCCTCCGCCATGTCGTGGGTGACGAGGATGGTGGTGAGGCCCAACTGGTCGTGGAGCGCGCGGATCTCCGTCCCCAGCGCGTCGCGCGTCACCGGATCGAGCGCGCCGAACGCCTCGTCGAGCAGCAACAGCTTCGCCCCCGGCGCCAGCGCGCGGGCGATGGCGACGCGCTGCCGCTGCCCGCCCGACAGCGCGTCGGGCATGCGTGCCGCGACCGCCTGCGACAATGCGACGAGGTCGAGCAGCCGCGCGACGTCGGCGGGGCGCGCGCCGGCGATACGTGGTCCGATGCCGATATTCTCGGCGACGGTCATGTGCGGGAACAGGCCGATGCTCTGGAAGACATAGCCGATCCGCCGCCGCAGTGCGGGTGCGGGGCCGGCGGCGACGTCCTGCCCGTCCAGCAGCACCCGGCCGGCGGTGGGTTCGATCAGCCGGTTGATCGTCTTGAGCAGCGTCGACTTGCCCGATCCCGACGCGCCGACGAGCGCGACGAAGCTGCCGGCCGCGATGGAGAGGTCGACGCCGTCCACCGCCCGCGTCTCGCCATAAGCCTTGGTAACGGCGTCGAAACGGAGCGATTCTGCTGGCATCGGCGACGACGATGCGGGATGCCTCCGCCAAAGTCCAATCAATGGACGGCAGGAGAGAGTGGATGAGCGCAGGCAGCAACGGCACGAAGGCGATCTTCATCACCGGCGGCGGATCGGGCATCGGCCGCGCCGTCGCCCGGCTGTTCGCGGAACGCGGCTGGCGGGTCGGGATCGCCGACGTCAACAAGGCCGGCCTCGCCGAGACCGCCGCGCTGCTGCCGGCCGGCATGGTCGAGAGCTATGCGATGGACGTGCGCGATCGCGACGCCTGGACCACGAACCTCGACGCCTTCACCCGATCGAGCGGCGGACGGCTCGACGTGCTGTTCAACAATGCCGGCATCGGCACCGGCGGGCCGCTGGCGGAGGCGGATTTCGACGCGATCGACCGGACGGTGGCGATCAATTTCGCCGGTGTGCTCAACGGCGCACGCATCGGCTATGCCTATCTGGCGCGGACGCCGGGATCGGTGCTGCTCAACACCTCGTCCGCGTCGGGCATCTACGGATCGTCGGGCCTCGCGACTTACTCTGCGACCAAGTTCGCGGTGCGCGGGCTCAGCGAAGCGCTGGACGGCGAATGGTTTCCGGCCGGGATCAAGGTGCGCTGCCTGCTGCCGAGCTTCATCGAAACGCCGCTGCTCGACGGCGTCGCAGGCGGCACCAACCGCTCGATCCGCGAAGCGGTCACCGGCGCGGGCCTCGAACTCACCCCGGTCGATGCGGTGGCGGAGGCGGCGTGGAAGGCGGTGCACGGCGATGCGGTCCATACCTATGTCGGCAAGACCGCCGAACGCCTGCGCTTCGCCGCGCGCTGGATGCCGGGCGTGCTGCGCAAGCGGATGCGGCGGTCGCTGCGATAGGTCGCTCGTCGACGCCTATTCGTCTACGATCGCGTCGATCGCCTCGGCCATCTCGACGTCGCGGTGCGACAGGCCGCCGGCATCGTGCGTGGTCAGCAGGATCTCGACGCGATTGTAAATGTTGCTCCATTCGGGATGATGGTTCGCCTTTTCCGCCATCAGCGCGACCTGGGTCATGAAGCCGAATGCCTCGACGAAATCGGCGAACACCAGGCTGCGCGTGATCGCATCGCGCGCCTCGTCATAATCCCATTCGGGCAGGCCATCGAGCGCATCGGCGCGTTCGGCTTCGCTGAGGGGCTCGATCATTCGCGGCTGTTCCTTGCTGGACGGGTCGGGGAAGGGGTATGGCGACGGCGATGAGCGGGCAAGATGTGTTTGGAGCGGCACCTGATGCCGATGCGATCGAGGGAATCGCCCGCGATACGATCGCGCGACTGCCGCAGGCGTTCGCCGCGCACCTCGGCGATGTGCTGCTGCTGGTCGAGGAGGAGGCGGATGCCGAAACGCTGGCCGCGCTCGGGCTGGAACATCCGCTCGACCTGACCGGCCTCTACCACGGGCGTCCGCTCGGCGAAAAATCCTCGATGGATTCCGGCACGATGCCCGATCGCATCCATCTGTATCGACAGGCGATCCTCGTCGAATGGGTCGAAACCGGCGTGCGGCTCGACGATCTGGTCCGCCACGTCACCGTGCATGAGATCGGCCATCATTTCGGCCTGTCCGATGACGACATGCACGCGCTGGAAGATGCGGTGGCGGATTGAGCGCACTCGTCCTTGCCGACGTCGCCTGCGTCCGCGGCGGCCGGATGCTGTTCGATGGACTGGACCTGACGCTCCGGGCCGGTCACGCCGCGCTGGTGACGGGGCCGAACGGCATAGGCAAGTCGAGCCTGCTTCGCATCGCCGCCGGACTGCTGGCGCCTGCGACCGGCTCGGTCACGCGCGACGGGGCGGTGGCGCTGTTGGGGGAGGCGCATGCGCTCGATCCCGAACGGCCGCTCGCGCGGGCGCTCGCCTTCTGGATCGGCGCACGGACTGAACCGGCGCTGGCCGCAGTGGGGCTGGATCACCTCGCCGATGTACCGGTGCGCCTGTTGTCGACCGGGCAGCGGCGGCGGGCCGGACTGGCGCGGGTGATCGGGGCGGCGGCGAGCATCTGGCTGCTCGACGAGCCGGCCAACGGCCTCGATTCGGCGGGGATCGCGCTGCTGGAGGCGGCGATCGCGGCGCATCGTGCGGGCGGCGGCGTCACGGTCGTCGCGACGCATCAACCGGTCGCCTTGCCCGGTGCGATCCCGGTGCGGCTCGGCTGATGCGGCTCGGGACGCTGATCGCGCGCGACCTGCGCCGCGCCTGGCAGGGCGGCGGCATGGCGTGGCCAGTCGCCTTCTTCCTGCTCGTCGCCTGCCTGTTTCCCTTCGCGGTCGGGCCCGACGCCGCGCTGCTGACGCGAATCGGCGGTGGCGTAATCTGGGCGGCGGCGCTGCTTGCCGCGCTGCTGCCGATCGAGCGGCTGGTCGGGCCGGATGTCGAGGCGGGCGTGATCGATCAGCTGGCGGTACGCGGCGTGCCGCTGGTGCTCATCGGCTTCGCCAAGACGATCGCGCACTGGCTGGGGTTCGCGCCGCCGCTGATGCTGGCGGCGGTGGTCGCCGCAGGCCTGTTCGACCTGTCGGCAGCGACGCTGCTGCGGGTCGAACTGGGGCTGGCGATCGGCACGCCGGGCCTCGCCGCGCTGGCGGTGGCGACATCGGCGCTGGTCGCGGGGCTGCGCGGCGGCGGTGCAGTGGCGGGGCTCCTGATGCTACCGCTGGCGATCCCGCTGCTCATCTTCGGCGCGGGATCGCTGGACGGGGGCATCGGTGCGTTGAAACTGCTCGGCGCGGTCAGCCTGTTGCTGACCGCCGGCGCGCCATGGATCGCGGCGGCGGCGATCCGGGCGGGGATGGACTAGGCGTAATTTAGTTCTGGTGATCCGAAGCATAGACCATGGCTGCGGCCGTGCCGGTCGCCGGTTTTAGGCGAAACCATTCCGGACGATCGATCGCGGTAAGAAAAGCGAGTACGGTCAGGCCGAACATCAGCAGGGCTAGTCTACCCCACAGCGGGTTAAGCGGCTGGTCGTCGGCACCGGTATTGGAACGGTCGTCGTTGGTCTGCATCGCGTGCCTCCTTGGGGATGGGCAACAGCATATGCGCATCATAATTGTTCTGGTCGACGAGCGTTCCGTAACGAATTCTTGCTGCGATGCAGCAGGTGCGCGAACCGCGATAAAACGCGGGATTTATCGGCTCCAGCGCGCCCAGATCGCCGTCGGCAGCGCCAGCCCGCGCGCTTCCTCGCGCACGCCCAGCTCGCCCGCCTCGACCGTGCCGGGCAGGTCGGCGAACAGCTGGCTGAGCAATTCGCCGATCGCCAGCGCCGACATCCGCACCGCATAGACGGTGAGGAACAGGAAGCGGCTGTCGGCGTCGATCAGCTTGCGGCAATCGGCGATCAGTCGGGGCAGATCCTCCTCCAGCCGCCATATCTCGCCCTCCGGCCCGCGCCCGTATTTGGGCGGATCGAGCAGGATGCCGTCGTAGCGGCGGTTGCGGCGCACCTCGCGCGCGATGAACTTCGCGGCATCGTCGACGATCCAGCGCACTGGCGCATCCTGCATGCCCGACAGCGCGGCATTGGCCTTTGCCGCCTCAACCGACTTTTTGGAGGCATCGACATGCACCATCTTCGCGCCGGCGCTGGCCATGGCGAGGGTGCCGACGCCGGTGTAGCCGAACAAGTTCATGCATTCCGCGCCGGGCTTGTCGGCGACGCGGTCGCGCATCCAGCTCCACACCGGCGCCATGTCGGGGAAGAAGCCCAGATGGCGGAACGGCGTCGTCTGCGCGGTGAAGCGGACCTCGTTCCAGCGGAGCGGCCAGCCTTCGCGCGGCACCGGTTCGGCGAAGACCCAGCGGCCGCCGCCATCCTCGTCGCTGGCCGGCACGAATTCGCCCTGCGCCTTCCAGTCCGGCTGCGCGGGCGCCCACATCGCCTGCGGTTCGGGCCGGACGAAGCGGAAGCGGCCGTAGCGTTCCAGCTTCTTGCCATGCCCCGAATCGACCAGGCCGTAGTCCGCCCAGGGTTCGCCGATCAGCATGTCGAGCTTCATCGCGATCAGCCCCGCGGCACCGCGCGCGCGGCGATATAGGCGGTGACCGCCTCGAACGTGCCGGGCAGGCTGGCGAAGCGTTCCTCGCGGTCGAACAGATCGCCGATCCGGCCGGGCAGCGCCGGCCGCTGCCCCGTGGCACGCTCGACCGCGTCGCGGAACTTGGCGGGATGCGCGGTGGCGAGCGTCACCACCGGCACGTCGCTCTCGTGGCGCCGCGCCGCGGCGAGCGCGATCGCGGTATGCGGGTCGATCACCTCGCCGGCGCGCTCATGCGCCCAGCGCATCGCCAGCGTCATGTCGTCGAGATCGACGCGGTCGCTGGCGAACAGATCCGCGCCGGTGTGCTGCGCATTGGTCAGCCGCATCGCGCCCGACGATTCGAAGCCCTGCATCTGCGCCGCCAGCGCGGCGCCGTCGCGCGCGCCGAGGTCGAACAGCAGCCGCTCGAAATTGGAGCTGACCTGGATGTCCATCGACGGCGTCGGCGTCTGCTGGACGACGCCCTTGCTATAGTCGCCCGCCGAGAGCGCGCGGTGGAGGATGTCGTTGACGTTGGTCGCGACGATCAGCTTCGCGACCGGCAGGCCCATCTTCGCCGCGACGTAACCGGCGAAGACGTCGCCGAAATTCCCCGTCGGGACGGAGAAGGCGACGGCGCGGTCGGGCGCACCGAGGCGGACCGCGGCATAGAAATAATAGACCACCTGCGCCATCAGCCGCGCCCAGTTGATCGAATTGACCGCCGACAGCGCGAAGGTGCCGGAGAAGCCGGGATCGTTGAACATCCGCTTCACCAGCGCCTGCGCGGTGTCGAAATCACCGTCGATCGCGATATTGTGGACGTTGGGGGCGAGCACCGTCGTCATCTGCCGGCGCTGCACGTCCGACACCCGGCCCGCGGGGTGGAGCATGAAGATGTCGACGCCCTGCCGCCCCGCGATCGCGTCGATCGCGGCGGAGCCGGTGTCGCCGCTGGTCGCGCCGACGATGGTCAGATGCGTGTCGGTGCCGGTCAGGAATTTCTCGAACAGCAGGCCGAGCAGCTGCAGCGCGACGTCCTTGAACGCCAGCGTCGGGCCGTGGAACAGTTCGAGCAGCCACTGGTCGTGATCGAGCTGGACCAGCGGCGTCACCGCGGCATGGCTGAAGCGGCCATAGGCGCGGGTGCACAGGTCCTTGAGCTCGTCGGCCGTGAGCGCATCGCCGACGAAGGGCGTCATCACCGCGACCGCGGTGTCGACATAGGACAGGTTGGCGAGGCCGGCGATCTGGTCGCGGCTGAGGCCGGGCCATGCCTCGGGCAGATAAAGGCCGCCGTCCGACGCCAGCCCGGCGAGGGTGACGTCACGGAAGTCGAGGGCGGGCGCGGCCCCGCGGGTGCTGACATAGCGCATCGCGGCTGGGTAGCGGCCATAGGCGCAAGGGGCAACGGCGGGTTTCCTTGGGCGCGGCCAAGGTCCGGCTGTCGCACGCTCAGCCCCGTCGCCGCACCGCCAGCACATAGATCACCGCGGCGATGGCGGCGAACAGGAACCATTGCACCGCATAGGACAGATGGTTGTTGGGCACCGACGACAGATCGGGCCTGCCGTTCGCGCCCAATCCGATCGCAGGCGTATCCGCGACGAGCATCAGCCGCTGAGGGCTGCGGTCGAACAGCGACCCGATCAGCGAACGCGAATCGGGGGCGTGGCTGATGAAGCCGCTGGCCGGGCCGCCTTGCCACCGGCCCTTGAATTTGGGATCGGGCGTGGTGCCGAGCTGGACGATCATTCCTGCCCCCCCGGCGCCGGTGCGGCAGGTGACGATCAGGCGGAACCCGGCCGCGCCGGCGCCGGCGAGCCGCTGCTCGACCGGGGTCAGGCACAGGCCCGATGCGCGGCGGAACAGCAGGCGTTCGTCGGGGATGGTCGGGAAGGCGATCGGCGGCCGTTCCGGGTTCGCCGCGAGCTGCGCGATATAGGCGGCCTTTTTCGGCGCGCGATCGAGCAGCTGCCACAGGCCGAGGGCGATCATCGCCGCCACCGCGAGGGTGACGACGATCGTCGGGACGATCGGGATACGCTTCATGGCGTGGCGTCCGGCCCCTGCGGGTCGATCCGCCCCTCGCGCGCGGCGTTGCGATATTCGGCGGACATCAGCGCGCCCTTGGCGATGCGGAGCGACCAGACCACGCCGGCGAGCGTCACCGGAATCCAGATCAGCATGTGCAGCCACAGCGGCGGGTGCAGCGTCAGTTCGAGCGTGATCGCGCCCGCGACGACGAGCGTACCGAGGATCAAGGTCAGGAACGCCGCCGGCCCGTCGCCGACGTTGAACTGCGTGAAGTCTAGCCCGCAGGACGGGCAACGATCGGCGAACTTGATTGCCTTGGCAAACAAGGTGGGGCGGCCGCAGCGCGGACACAGGCCGCGCAGCCCTGCCTGGACGATGGAGGGCATCGCTGCCCCGGGCGACGGCGTCGCTGCCGCCGGGGTGACGGGCGTCGGATCAGTCATGCGCGACGCCCGTCATATCGTAACGATCAGCCGCCGTGGACCGGTGCGCCCCAGCCACCCCAGACATAGACGGTGACGAACAGGAACAGCCACACCACGTCGACGAAATGCCAGTACCAGGCGGCGGCCTCGAAACCGAAATGCTGCCGCGGGGTGAATTCGCCCTTATAGGCGCGGATCAGGCAGACAATCAGGAAGATCGTGCCGATCAGCACATGGAAGCCGTGGAAGCCGGTCGCCATGAAGAAGGCAGCGCCATAGTTCAGCCCCTTGAAGGGGAAGGGCGCGTGCATGTATTCATATGCCTGGATGCTGCTGAACAGCAGGCCGAGCGCCACCGTCAGCCACAGCCCCTTGAGCACGCCGTCGCGATTGCCGACGCCCAGCAGCCCCCACAGGCCGGTCTTCTCGCCGCCGCGCTGGTTGTGGATCAGCGCATGGTGCGCCCAGGTCACGGTAGTGCCGCTGGTCAGCAGGATCAGCGTGTTGAGCAGCGGCAGTTCGAAGGCGTTGATGACCTCCAGCCCCTTGGGCGGCCATTGCGCGGCGATCGCGGTCGCGCCCTCGGCGGCGCGCTCGACCTGGCCGTCGACGAAGCTCATCGCGGTCGGGAACAGCGAAAAGTCGAAGAACGCCCAGAACCAGCCGACGAAGAACATGACTTCGGAGGCGATGAACAGGATCATGCCGTAGCGGAAGTGGAGCTGGACGACCGGGGTGTGGTCGCCGTGATGCGCCTCGCGCACCACCTCGGCCCACCAGCTGTACATCGTGAACAGCACGCCCGCGAGGCCGGCGAAGAAGATCCAGCCGCCGCCGTTCGCCTTGTCGGCGGACAGATGGCCGCCATGCATCCACATGATCGCGCCGGACGCCATCACCAGCGCCGACAGCGATCCGAACAGCGGCCAGATGCTGGGGGGCAGGATGTGGTAATCGTGGTTCTTGGCGCCGGCCATGTCGTTTCCCTGTTCTTATCCTCTTGATCCAGCTCTAGCCCGCCGTTTTCGCGGAATCCACCGGGTAAAACGTATAGGAGAGCGTGATCGTCTCGACATCGCGCGCGTCGGGGTCGTCCATGATCTTCGGATCGACGAAGAAGATGACCGGCATGCGCTGCGTCTCGCCGGGCTGCAGCGTCTGCTGGGTGAAGCAGAAACACTGGATCTTGGTGAAATATTTGCCCGCCTGGCTGGGCGTGACGTTGAACGTCGCGGTGCCGGTGACCGGTCTGGTGTCGGTGTTGGTGGCGGTGAAGAACGCCATGTCGCGCGCGCCGATCTTCACCGTTTCCGACCCTGCCTCCGGGCGGAAGCGCCATTTCATGCCGGGGGCGACGTTGCTGTCGAAATCGATGCGGATCAGCCTGTTGACCGCGCCCGGCGCCTCCAGCCCGCGCTGCGTCGTGCCGTTGAGGCCGGTGACCTGACAGAAGAGCCGGTAGAGCGGGATGCTCGCCCAGGCGACGCCGGTCATGAAGCAGATGCCGATCACCGCAAACAGCGCGGTGCGCAGCTGGCGGCGCGTCGAGGGGGCGGCGGGCGTCACATCATCCCTTCGCGGATCTTCACGATCGCGACCGCGAAGATCAGGATCACGAACGCGCCGAGCAGCAGCGCCATGACGATCGCCCGCGATTTCTGGCGGCGGCGGATCAGGTCCTGTTCGTCCGGCGTCATGCGAACACCCAGCGGTCGACGACCAGCGCGCCGAACACCACGAAGAGGTAGAGGATCGAATAGCTGAACAAGCGCTTCTCCGGCTTCATCGTGTCGTCGACTTGGGTGGTGCGCGTCGCGACGCGCAACGCGAGCGCGGCGAACACCGCGGTGGTGACGGTGGCGACCCCGCCGTAGATCGGACCGGTGAGGCCGAGCGGCCAGGGCGCGATCGCGGCGATCGCCATCGGAATGGTGTAGAGCCCGACATGGTGGCGCGTCACCCGCTCGCCCGCGACGACGGGCAGCATCGGCACGCCGGCATTGGCATAATCGGTCTTCACGAACAGCGCGAGCGCCCAGAAATGCGGCGGCGTCCACAGGAAGACGAGCCCGAACAGCAGCAGCGGCAGCAGCGCGACGTCGCCCGTCGCCGCCGCCCAGCCGATCAGCGGCGGAAACGCGCCGGCGGCACCGCCGATTACGATGTTCTGCGGCGTCCGGCGCTTCAGCCAGACGGTGTAGATCAGGACGTAGAACAGGATCGAGACGGTCAGGATCGCCGCCGCGGCGACGTTCACCGCGACGAACATCAGGATGACCGAAAAGGCGGCGAGGCCGACGCCGAAATGCAGCGCCGCCTGCCGGTCCATCCGCCCGTCGGGCAGCGGCCGCTTCTGCGTCCGCCGCATCTTGGCGTCGAGGTCCGCCTCATACCATTGGTTGAGCGCCCCCGCCGCGCCCGCGCCGAGCGCGATGCACAGGATCGCGGTGAAGCCGATCACCGGGTGGATGCCGACCGGCGCCGCCAGCATGCCGCACAGGCCGGTGAACACGACGAGCGTCATCACCCGCGGCTTGGTCAACGCCAGGAAGTCGCGCCAGTCGGCGGGGGGGAGAAGGGGCGTCGCGACCGTCATATCCATGGCGCTATACGCGTGGCGGGGGGCGGGGGGAAGGGCGCCGCACCGCGGGTGTCCTATCGTGCTGATCGACGTCAACCGACTCGGCCGGGGCGGGAACGAACGGCGGATCAAGCGGTTAGCTTGCCCCACGAGGGAGAAGACGATGGCCACCCGTATCGCCGGCGCCGATGTGCAGGCGTCGCAGTTTCTGACCGACAGTTTCCAGCGCGGTCTGGCGCACTGGAATCGCGAGCGGCTCGAACCGACGTTCCCGACCGCCGACTGGCAGCGCGTGCTCGACCGCGACGTGCGCATGCAGCGCCTCGAGGGCGGCTTTCTGGAAGAGCTGCGCGAGGAGGTGCGCGCCGAAGCGGCCGCGGCTCCGACCGACGTCGAGGGCTTTATCGCTTGGTTCGAGGACCTGAAGGCGAGCGGCCCCGGCCAGCATGACGCGCTGTTCCCGTGGCTGGCGGACGTCGCGAACCTCGACCAGCTGCGCTGGTTCTTCGAACAGGAAGCGGCGGGCGAGGCGGGGTTCGACGATCTCGTCGCGATGACGCAGGTCAAGCTGCCGACGCTGCCCAAGCTCGAACTGGCGCGCAATTACTGGGACGAGATGGGCCGCGGCAACGCGAAGGGCATGCACGGGCCGATGCTCGACGCGCTGGTCGAGACGCTCGCCGTCGACCCGGTGATCGAGAACACCCTGTGGCAGAGCCTGTGCCTTGCCAATGCGATGACGGCGATGGCGACCAGCCGCCGCTATGCATGGCATTCGGTCGGCGCGCTCGGCGTGATCGAATTGACCGCGCCCGATCGTTCGGCCGCGACCGCCCGGGGACTGCGCCGGTTGGGCTTCTCCGACAAGGAGCGCCGCTATTTCGACCTGCACGCGGTGCTCGACATCAAGCACAGCGAGGATTGGAATCGCGAGGCGATCCGCCCCGCGGTGAGCGAGGACCCCCGCCGCGCGACCGCGATGGCCGAGGGCGCGCTGATCCGGCTGCGTTGCGGCCAGCGCTGTTTCGAAGCCTATCGCGCCGTGCTGATGGCGTAATCCCGCCGGTTTCCGGATCTAGACGAAGCCGAGGTTCCAGCTCGACGGATTGTAATTGCCCATGTTGGGCAGGACCGTGGTCATGTCGCCGGTCCCGACGCCGAACCAGCTTGCCAGCGTCGCGGCGTATTGGTCGACGCTGGTCGTCGGCAGCAGCCGACCCTGGCCGACGTCGTCCGGAGTGCCGTTGCCGATCGCCGGGGGCGTGCCGTAGAAGCGGCGCCCCTTCACCGCGCCGCCCATGACGAAATGGTGGCTGCCCCAGCCATGGTCCGATCCGTCGTCGTTGGACTGCAGCGTCCGGCCGAAATCGGAGGCGGTGAAGCTCGTCACCTTGTCCGCGACGCCGAGCGCGACGGTCGTGTCGTAAAAGGCCCGCATCGCGTCGGCGACCTTGCCGATCAGCCCGGGATGCTGCGCGACGAGATTGTCGTGCAGGTCGAACCCGCCGATCGAGACGAAGAACACCTGCCGCTTCGCGCCGAGTTCCGACGAGACGGAGATCAGTCGCGCGACCATCTTGAGCTGGTCGGCGAGGCTGTTGCCGGTCGGGAAGAGCGTGAACCCCGATGCGGGTGCGCTCGCCAGCGCGCCGCTGACCTGCGTGTAGGTGTCGAGCGCGCGCTTGCTGACGCGGGCGTGTTCGCTCGCGAACAGGTTGGCGTTGCCGCCGGTCATCAGGCTGCGCAGCGTCGCCGCCGCGGTGGTCGAGCCGTAGAGCGAGGTGGCGTTGTTGATGAGCGGGATCGGCCCGCCGGTGCCGATCGCATATTGCACCGCCGATTTGCCGGTCAGATAGATCGCATTGCCGCTGGCGTTGATGCAGGTCAGCGTCGATGCGCCGTTGCCCGACTGGAACAGGTCGCCGATCCGGCCGCCCCAGCCGCTGGTCGCGCCTTCGGGATTGGACGCCTGGAAATAGCTCTGCTGGTCGTTGTGGCTGAACAGCTTGGGCGGCAGCTTGACCGCATTCTGCAGATATTGCGTCTTGGTGGTCGGCTGGACGAGCGTGCCGACGTTGAGCGCCACCGCCAGCTTGCCCGCATCGAACAGCGGCATCAGCGACTTCATCGTCGGCGCCAGCGCATATTGCTGCCCGCCGGGCAGGCCGATCGTCGGGGTCAGCATTGTCCCCGCCAGCGATTCGCGGGTCAGCGCGATATTGGCGCGCGCCGCCTGATACTGGGCGTAGCTGGCGGCATCATAGGGCGGCAGCGTGTTGGCGTAATCGTTGCCGCCGTACAGGAAGATGCAGACCATCGCCTTGTAATCGGTCGCGGTCGCCGCCGCGGCCTCGCCGATCGCGGCGAGGCTGGTGACGAACGGGGTCGCCACGCCGGCGACGCCGAGGGCGGCGGAGCGCTTCAGAAAGGCGCGGCGGGAGGCGTCTCGGGTCATGTCCATGGGGATCACCGCTGCGTCAGGAAGTCGGGGGAGGCGAGCGTCAGCAGGATCGCGATGCCGACCCGGTTGATCGGCCCGTTGGTCGCGGTCGTGGCGACGCTGTCGACGGCGGCGCGGATCGCGGTCACCGTCGCCGCGCTCAGCTGTCCGGCGGCGAGCACCAGGTTGATCTCGTCGACCAGCGCGGCGCTGTCGCCCGCCTTGGTGAGGATATCGGTATAATCCGCCTTGGTATCGCCGGTGCCGTTGGCGACAAGGCCCTGCATGTAATTGACGTAGGCGACGACGCTCTGTTCGTTGGTGATCTGGAATTCGGGCGCGACGAGGCCGGCGTTGCTGATCCCGCTGGCGGGCGGCGCATAGGCGGGGCGGAAGAAGTTGAAGACGGTGGCACTGCGCCCCATCGACTGGCCGAGCCGGGTCGACTGGCTCGACGTGTCGCCGAAGCCCCAGGCATTGGAGGGCGAACCGACCTTGAACATCCGCGCCCAGCCGGTCAGCCGCATCACCGGCTCGCGCAGTTTGCCCGCGGTGGCGCTGGCGAGCGCATCGTCGCTACGCGCCTCGGTGTCGAGGAGGATCGCCTTGATGACGGCCTTCATGTCGCCGCGCACGCCCACGCCGTTGCTGGCGAACACCGCCGACACGCGTCCGACATAGGCCGCGCTGGGGTTGCTGGTGACGAGTCGCTGGATCAGCTGCCGCGATACGAACGGCGGCAAATTGGGATGTGCGAAGATCGTGTCGAGCGCCTGTTTCACCGCGGTCATGCCGCCGCCGCTGGTCGAGGTGCCGAGGAAGCTGGCGCTGCCCGTCTCGTTGATCCCGGCGTTCATCACCAGCGGCTGGCGATAGCGATCGGGCGTGGTGCTGACGTTGGTCGCGAGGCTCAATCCGGTGAACACGCGGGCAAGGCCGGCGACGTCCGCGGGGGTGTAGGTTTCGATCGGCATCCCGCCGCTGGTCCTGACGCTGCCGTCCGGATTGAGCTGGTAGAGGCCGAGCGTGAACAATTGCATCAGCTCGCGCGCGTAATTCTCGTCGGGCTGCGCGCCGGTGGTCGCGTTCGCCTTGCGGTTGCCGAGGAAGGTGAGGAACGATCCCATCGCCGCATTGGTGGTGATCGCGTCGAGGATCGTGCGGTAATTGCCGAACGCATTGTCGAGCAGCACGTCGACATAGGCGGCGGTCGCGAACTGCTTCCAGTTGAGATTGACCCCGCCGATGCCGACGACGAGCAGGTCGAGCAGCGCCATGCCGACGCGCTGGCGCAACTGGTCGGGCTCGACGATCAGCTGGCGCCACATCGTCGCGTCGAAGCCGGCCTCGATATTGATGTTGGTCGCGGCGGTATAACCGTTGGCGACCAGCCAGTCCCAGTGCGACGTCGCGCGGGGGAGGGCGAACTGGTCGTCGATCCAGCCTTCGTAGCGGCGGCTGACGACGGCCTCGATCATCGGGCGGGTGGCGCCCATCGTCGCCTGCGCGAGGAAGCGGCTCGCCTGCGTCGGGGTGATCGCGGCGGGGGCGACGACCACGGGCGCGCTCGCCGACGGCGTGGCCGCGGTGCCACCCTCGCCACCGCCGCAGGCCGCGAGCAGCAGCGCGGGCGCGATCGTTGCGCCGAGCGTGAGCGGATGGGCCGCGCCGGCTGTCGGCACGATACAGGACCCGTCGCTGTCCTCGATATGGGCGACCGACGCGTCGGCGTCCGTCCGTTCACCTTCCAGCACTGATGCAGATCCCCCGACCCCGTACGCGCGGATATCCCGTGACGCGTGCCCCATGTTTACCATGCCGTGGTGATCGGGGTCTTACCGAACAGGCTTAACGACGAACGGTTCGGCGCAACTGGGACCGGAATGGTCGGAAGCGTAACGATTGCCGATGGGTGGGAACGGGCAAAGAAAAAGCCCCGGGGGTGGCCCGGGGCTTCTGGAGGTCTGTCTGTCGCGGGCCCGTCATGGGAGTGAATCCCATGACGTCGACTCGCGGCATTGCCACGTCGGCCGGGCCGGGGCCGTGCGAGCCGGCAGGCCCGCACCGGCGGACAGCGGCGCTGTCCGCCTCGGCCCCGCCTCAATCGATCCGCGGCAGCGTTTCGAACTGGTGATACGGCGGCGGCGAGGACAGCGTCCATTCCAGCGTCGTCGCGCCTTCGCCCCAGGGATTGTCCGGCGCCTTCGGACCCGCGATCAGCGACCAGATCACGTTGACGAAGAAGATCGCCATGCCCGCGGCCATGATCTCATAGCCGTGGCTCGCCATCGCATTCCACGTCGCATAGGCGTCCGGATAGTCCGGATAGCGGCGCGGCATGCCCTGCAGGCCGAGGAAGTGCATCGGGAAGAACAGCACGTTCACGCCGACGAAGAATACCCAGAAGTGCAGCTGGCCGAGCAGCTCGTTGTACATCTTCCCGAACATCTTCGGGAACCAGTAATAGAAGCCGGCGAACAGGCCGAACACCGCACCGAGGCTGAGCACGTAGTGGAAGTGCGCCACCACGTAATAGGTGTCCTGCATGTAATCGTCGATGCCGCCATTGGCGAGCACGACGCCGGTGACGCCGCCGACCGTGAACATGAAGATGAAGCCGATCGCCCAGACCATCGGCGTCTTGAACGACAGCGAACCGCCCCACATCGTCGCGATCCAGCTGAAGATCTTGATGCCGGTCGGCACCGCGATCACCATCGTCGCGGCGGTGAAGTACATCTTCACGTTCACGCTGAGGCCGGTGACGAACATGTGGTGCGCCCAGACGACGAAGCCGACGACGCCGATCGCGACCATGGCATAGGCCATGCCGAGATAACCGAAGACGGGCTTGCGGCTGAACGTCGCGATGATCTGGCTGACGATGCCGAAGCCCGGCAGGATCATGATGTAGACTTCGGGATGGCCGAAGAACCAGAACAGATGCTGGTACAGGATCGGATCGCCGCCGCCGGCCGGATCGAAGAAGGTCGTGCCGAAGTTGCGGTCGGTGAGCAGCATCGTGATCGCCGCGGCGAGCACCGGCAGCGCGAGCAGCAGCAGGAAGGCGGTGACCAGCACCGACCAGACGAACAGCGGCATCTTGTGCAGCGTCATGCCCGGCGCGCGCATGTTGAAGATCGTCGTGATGAAGTTGATCGCGCCGAGGATCGACGAGGCGCCCGCGAGGTGGAGCGACAGGATCGCCATGTCCACCGACGGCCCCGGCTCGCCATAGGTCGAGAGCGGGGCATAGACCGTCCAGCCGGTGCCGGCGCCGCCGAAGAAGGGCGAGGCGAGCAGCAGCGAAAAGGCGGGGATCAGCAGCCAGAACGACACGTTGTTCATGCGCGGGAACGCCATGTCGGGCGCGCCGATCATGATCGGCACGAACCAGTTGCCGAAGCCGCCGATCATCGCCGGCATCACCATGAAGAACACCATGATGAGGCCGTGCGCGGTGATGAGCACGTTCCACAGGTGGAGCGCATGGTCGAGCCCGCCGTCGCCGCCGGGCAGGAAATTGGCCCAGCCGACCAGATACTGGATGCCGGGATGCGCCAGCTCGGCGCGCATCAGGCCCGAGATCGCGCCACCGATGATCCCCGCGACGATCGCGAAGATCAGGTAGAGCGTCCCGATGTCCTTGTGGTTGGTCGACATGAACCAGCGGGCGAAGAAGCCCGGCTTATGGTCCGCATCGTGATGCGCATGGTCGTCGTGGGCGACGAATGCGGAGGGATGGAGGGCGGTATCGGTCATCTTACTGTCCCGCGTTGCCGGTGGCCGGATTGCCGGTCGCACCCTGCGTGGAAGTGGGGGCTGCATTGGTCACGTTCTCGACCGGGCCGGTGGCGGCGTCGGCCGCATTGCCCTGCGCCTCCTTCGCCGCGGAGCCTTCGGCGCCGGGCTGCGGAATGACCTTGTCGGACGGCGTGCCAGGCGTCGGCATCGTGCCGCCCTTGGCGCGGACCCAGGCGGCGAATTCCGCCGGGGGCACCGCCTGCACCGCGATCGGCATGAACGCATGGCGCGCGCCGCACAGTTCGGAGCACTGGCCGAAGTACAGGCCGGGCTTGGCGATGGTGAAGCTGGTTTCGTTCAACCGGCCCGGCACCGCGTCGAGCTTGATCCAGAAGGCGGGGACCGCCCAGCTGTGGATCACGTCCTGCGAGGTGGTGATGAGGCGGATCGGCACGCCGACCGGCAGCACGATGCGGTTGTCGGCGGCGAGCAGGCGGGGACCGTCGGCGTCGGTGCGGAACCGCTCGCCCTTGGCGACCTGGTCCTTTTCCTTCAGCATGTTGGCGGTGATCTCGAACCCGCCGTTATCGGGATATTGATACGACCAATACCATTGGTTGCCGATCGCCTTCAGCGTCACCGCGCCGGCCGGGGCGGGCTTGAACTGCGCCTGAAGCAGCCCGATCGACGGCACCGCGATCAGCACCAGGATGATGACCGGGGCCAGCGTCCAGATGATCTCGATCGCCGTATTGTGGCTGGTCTTCGACGGGATCGGGTTCGCCGCCTTGCGGAAGCGGATCACGACATAGATCAGCAGCAGCAGCACGAACACGCTGATGACGGTAATCAGCGGGAACAGGATCGAATCGTGAAACCAGTGGGCGAATTCGCCGTTGGTCGTCACCTGCGGCTGGATGCCGATGCGACCGTCGACCGGGTGGCCGACGCCCGGTTCGATCGCGATCGCGGGGGCCCCGTCCTGCGCGAGCAGCGGCGAGGCGGGGGCGGCGGGCGCGGTTGCGCCGGCGGTGGTGGGGGCGATGTTGGACACGCCGGCGGGTGCGGCGGCGCCTTGCGGAGCGGGTGCGGCGTGCGACGCGGCCCCCAGTCCTGCCAGCGCCAGCCCGGTGGCCAGTGCGATCCCCTTGAACCTCATGCGCATGCGTGTCGTCACCCCGTCCAGATTCCCTCGCCCGCCCGGCGAACGGGCCGTTATGGGCGCAAGACTGCACCCCTTTTGCCATGGCCTATACGCGGGGGTGCCGTCCGCCTCAAGCGCCCGCATATGTTTATGACGCATGGGCCGCTTGGCGAGCGGGTCATGAGAACCTATGAGCCGCGGTGACCGACGTATTGCTTGCGAGACCGCCGATGACCGACGACGACGTGCTGGCCGAATTCCGCGCCGCCGATGCCCTGCTGGAGGGGCATTTCATCCTGTCGTCGGGGCTGCACAGTTCGCGCTACCTGCAATGCGCCCGCGTGCTGATGGACCCGCGCCGCGGCGCCCGCCTGTCGGAGGCGCTGGTGGCGCGCATCCCGGCGGAGATCAAGGCGCGGATCAGCGCGGTCGTGTCCCCCGCGATGGGCGGCGTGATCGCCGGCCATGAGATGGCGCGCGCGCTGGGGGTGGAGGCGATGTTCGTCGAACGGCCCACCGGCACCTTCGAACTGCGCCGCGGTTTCCGGCTCGAACCGGGGCAGGCGGTGCTGATGATGGAGGACGTCGTCACCACCGGCCTGTCGAGCCGCGAGGCGATCGTGGCGATCGAGGCGGCGGGCGGCACGGTGATGGCCGGCGCTTCGCTGGTCGACCGGTCGGGCGGCACCGTCGATCTGGGCGTGCCCTTCTATTCGCTGATCCGCCTCGACGTGCCGACCTATGCGGCGGACGCGCTGCCGCCCGAACTCGCGGCGGTGCCCGCGATCAAGCCGGGCAGCCGCGCGGCGTGAGCCGGTCGCTGCGCCTCGGCGTCAACATCGACCATGTCGCCACCGTGCGCAACGCGCGCGGGGCGGGCTATCCCGATCCGGTGCGCGCCGGCGTGCTCGCCGCCGAGGCGGGGGCGGACGGCATCACCGCGCATCTGCGCGAGGACCGGCGCCACATCACCGACGACGATATCGCGCGGCTGGCGGCCGGACTGACGATCCCGCTCAACCTCGAAATGGCGGCGACCGACGAGATGCTGGCGATCGCATTGCGTCATCGCCCGCATGCGGCGTGCATCGTGCCGGAAAAGCGCGAAGAACTGACCACCGAGGGCGGGCTGGACGCGGCGGGGCAGTTCGCCCGGCTGGCGCCGCTGGTCGCGCAATTGCGCGATGCGGGCATCCGCGTGTCGCTGTTCATCGAACCCGATGCGGCGCAGATCGATGCGGCGATCCGGCTGGGTGCACCGGTCGTCGAACTGCACACCGGCCGTTACGCGGAGATCGGAGGCGAGGCGCGCACCGCGGAGCTGCGCCGGCTGTCGGACGCGGCGGCGCTGGCGGCGAAGAACGGGATCGAGGTGCATGCGGGGCATGGCCTGACCTTCGACAATGTCGGTCCGATCGCGGCGATCCCGCAGGTGCGCGAACTCAACATCGGCCATTTCCTGGTCGGCGAGGCGCTGTTCGTCGGCCTCGGCGACGCCGTGCGGCGGATGCGCGAGGAGATGGATGCGGCGCGTGGGTGATGGCCTCGCCAAGACGCCGATGCAGGGAGGGAGTAGGGTGCTGCGCGCGGCGGCGCGGAGGCGCGGGGAAGAAAGTGCGGCCGGCCGTCCGGTTCGGAGCGGCCGCTGTCGCGGTCCGTCGATCCGGCCTGCTTTGGCAGCGCCTCCGGTGCGATACCCGACACGAGCCCCGATCGCGGCCCATTCATTCTCCCCTCCTCCGCGTCTCCGCGTCTCCGCGCGAACCCATCGTCTCATTGCCGGACCCGGGGTATGATCGTCGGCCTCGGCTCCGACCTCTGCAACATCGAGCGTATCCAGCAGTCGCTCGACCGGTTCGGCGAACGGTTCGAGGCGCGGGTGTTCACGCCGCACGAGCGCGCCAAGGCGGCGCGGCGGCCGTTTACCAAGGCGGGGACGCTCGCCAAGCGCTTCGCCGCCAAGGAGGCCTTTTCCAAGGCGGTCGGCACCGGTTTCCGCGCGGGCGTGTTCATGAAGGACATCGGCGTCGTCAACGCCCCCTCGGGCGCGCCGACCCTGTCGCTGACCGGCGGGGCCAAGCAACGGCTTGACGCGTTGATCCCCGAAGGCCACGTCGCGGCCGTACATTTGACCCTGACCGACGATCATCCCTGGGCGCAAGCCTTTGTGATTATCGAGGCAATTCCGGATCCCAAGGCATGAAGGACGCGGTGTTGGACGGCAATCAGCCCAGCGAAGCGGGGACCGTTCCGCCGACGGCCACCGTCAAGAAGACGACCGACTGGTGGGGCGAGATCAAGGGCATCTTCTGGCTGATCCTGATCGTGCTCGGCTTCCACAGCTTCGTCGCCAAGCCCTTCTACATCCCGTCCGAATCGATGCTGCCGGGGCTGCGGATCGGCGACCGGCTGGTGGTGTCGAAATTCGCCTATGGCTGGTCCTTCGTCTCGCCGACGATCCCCAATCCGGTCGCGATCTTCCGCAGCGTCGTGCTGCGCCAGCAGGAGGACAGCTGGAGCGTCGGCCTCCCCTTCGTCCACGGCCGCCTGCTGGGCAGCCTGCCGGAGCGCGGCGACGTCGTCATCGTCACGCCGCCCGGCACCCGCAACGACTATATCAAGCGCGTCATCGGCCTGCCCGGCGACACGCTGGCGGTGCAGGGCGGGACGGTGATCCTCAACGGCAAGCCGATCGCGCGCGGGCCGATGCATTATGTCGACCTGCCGGTCGACACCAACAGCCCGTGCAGCGACAGCGAATATTATGGTGCGCGCCGGCCCGCGCCCGGCGGCGGCTATGTCTGCCACCTGCCGATCGTCACCGAGACGCTGCCCAACGGCCGCTATTACGACACCGTCGACATGGAGCCGGACAGCCCCGGCGACAATTTCGCGACGGTGAAGATCCCCGCCGGCCACGTCTTCCTGATGGGCGACAATCGCGACCGGTCGGCGGACAGCCGCTTCTCGCTGTCGCAGCTCGGGCTCGGCGGGCCGGTGCCGTACGAGAATCTGGGTGGCCGCGCCGAATTCCTGACCTTCAGCCTCGACGGCGATGCGGGGTGGAACCCGCTCACCTGGTGGGGCTCGTTCCGCTCCGGCCGCGCCGGCGTGTCGCTCCACCCGGCCGAAGGGAAGTAGGATGGGCGCGTCGCAGCCCGTGCAGGAGCCCAGCCCCAACGAGCTGCGCGATCCCTTCATCCGTCAGGAGCTGAAGCGCGCGACGGTCTGGCTGGGGCTGGCCGGCGGGATCGCGCTGGCGGTGATCCTGGTCCAGCCGCTGCTCATCATCTTCGCCGGGCTGGTGTTCGCCGCCCTGCTCGACGGCGGCGTGCGGCTGCTCGGCAAGGTGCTGCCGATCGGGCGCGGCTGGCGGCTGCTGATCGTCATGGTGCTGACCATCGCCTTTCTGGTCGGCACCTTCTACCTTACTGGCGTGCAGGTGTCGGCGCAGTTCGCGCAGTTGCGCACCACGCTGGAATCGCAGGCCAATCGCGTCGCCGGCTGGCTGAGCGCGCAGGGGCTGATGCCCGGCGCCTCCGACGTCAGCGGCATCGCGCGCCAGGCGTTGAGCTCGGTCGGGCGGATCACCTCCTGGGTCGGCACCGCCTTCGGCGCGCTGACCACGATGTTCATGATTATCGTCATCGGATTGTTCGTCGCGATGGACCCGGGCACGTACCGCCGCGGCGTCGAATGGATGGTGCCGCGGTCCAATCGCGCCGAATTCGCGGTGGTGATGGAGCGGATGGGCAAGACGCTCCGCCGTCTGCTCGCCGGCCGCCTGCTCGGCATGCTGGCGGAGGGCATCCTGACCTGGATCGCGCTGTCGATCGGCGGCGTGCCGATGGCGATGATCCTCGGCATCCTCACCGGGCTGCTCGCCTTCATCCCCAATATCGGCGCGTTCATCAGCGGCGCGCTGATGGTCGCGGTCGGCTTTTCGGCGGGGACCGACGTCGGCTTCTGGGCGATCGGCACCTATATCGTCGTGCAGGGCTTCGACGGCTACGTCCTGCTGCCGATCGTCGCCAAGAAGACGGTCGACCTGCCGCCGGCACTGACGCTGGGCGCGCAGATCATGGCGAGCGCGCTGTTCGGCATCCTCGGCCTCGCGCTCGCCGATCCGATGACCGCGATGGTCAAGACCGCGCTGGAGCGCAGTTCGGAACGCGAGTCCGAAGCGGACGAACCGGAACCGGCGTGATCGCACGCGCGCCCGGGGGAAGTGCCGTGCGTGCAATGGCTTACCCGTAAAGCGTGCGAAACCGCCCCGCCGACCGCCCCGGCAACGACCCCTGTGACACCCCGATGAAGCCGATTTCATGTGCGTCGCGGCCCTTTTGACGTTAAGCGGCGCCACCTTCATCGTTCGGATTTACGGGTGCAGATCGACCATAGTCCAGGCCGCCCCCGCACCGACTTCGTGCCGGCGTCCCCCGACATTGCGGGACTACAACCCTTGAAGACCATCAAGAGCCGCTGGCCCGCGATCATCGGCGCGCTGGTGACCCTCGCCATGCTGGCGGGGCTGGGGCATGAGCTGCTCAGCTCGGGCCTCGCCGGGCTCAATCGCGCCACGCCGCGCAACCCGCTGTTCTACATCGCCTTCGCCGCGCTCTATTTCGTGCCGCCGCTGGCCGACTACCTCATCTTCCGCCGGCTGTGGCGCATCCCGCTGTCCGGCCTCGTCGCGCTCATCAAGAAGCGGATCGCGAACGACGTGGTGATGGGCTATTCCGGCGAGGCCTATTTCTACGCCTGGGCACGGGCGCGGACGCAACTGGTCGCGGCGCCGTTCGGCGCGGTCAAGGACGTGTCGATCCTGTCGGCGATCGCCGGCAATGCGGTGACGCTGGCGATGATCGCGGTGGCGCTGCCCGTCGGGCGCGACCTGATCTCGCCCGACATGATGCGGCTGGTCTACGGATCGCTGGCGGTGATCTTCGGCACGTCGCTGCCGTTCCTGATCTTTTCCCGCAAGGTCTTCTCGCTGCCGCGCCGCGACCTGTGGATGGTGTTCGGCATGCATTGCGCGCGGCTGATCCTCAGCACGCTGCTGCTCGCGGTCGCCTGGGCGCTGGCGATGCCGAGCGCGGCGATCGGCACCTGGCTGTTCCTGTCGGCGGGGCGGCTGCTGTTCTCGCGCCTGCCGCTGCTGCCCAACAAGGACCTGCTGTTCGCCAATTTCGCGATCCTGATGATCGGGCAGGACCAGGCGCTGTCCGAACTGATCGCCTTCACCGCGGCGGCGGTGCTGCTGGTCCATGCGCTGCTGATCGTCCTGTTCGGCCTCCACCATCTTGCGACGCGGAGGCGGGAATGAAGCTGTTGCTGATCGCATTGCCGGCGATGCTGACGATCCCCGCGCCGGCGGCAGCGCAGATCCTCGGCAGCGATGCGGCGGCGTGCAGTCCCGGCGGCGGCCCGGCGATCCTCGCGGAGGTGACCGGGCTGAAGGACCGCAAGGGCCGGCTGAAGCTGGAGCTCTATCCGGCGAACGAGGCGGATTTCCTCGAGGACGACGACAAATTGATCGCCGCGGGCAAGACGTTCCGCCGGGTGTGGACGGGGGTGCCGGCGAGCGGCGCGGTGGCGATCTGCATCCGCGTGCCGCATCCCGGGCGCTATGCGCTGCTCGTCACCCACGACCGCGACGGCAGGAACAAGTTCAATTTCTTCTCCGACGGCGCCGGTTTTCCCGGCGAGGGCAAGCTCGGCATGTCGCGGCCCAAGGTCGAGCGCGCGATCGTCGAGGTCGGCTCTGCTACCGCCGAGCGCGTCGTGAGGATGCAATATCTGCGCGGGTTGGGCGGCTTCGCCCCGGTCAAAAGCGAGTGATTTAGGCCCGCGCATGAGAATCGTCGACGTCAACGAAATCTATTCGCCGACCGGCGGCGGCGTGCGCACTTATATCGACCGCAAGATCGAGGTGCTGGCGGCGATGGGGCATGAGCTGATCGTGCTCGCCCCCGGCCGCGAGGACCGGGTCGAGGCGCGGCCCGGCGGCGGCGCGGTCCATTACATCAAGGCGATGGGCATGCCGTTCGACGCCAATTACGGCCTGTTCTGGGATGCCGAACCGCTGCGCCGGCGGCTCGACGCGCTCGATCCCGACGTGGTCGAGAATTGCTCGCCGTGGCGCAGCGCCTGGGTCGTCGCGGGCTGGGAAGGGCGGGCGATCCGCTCGTTCTTCATGCACAACGACAATCTCGAGGCCTATGCCAAGCGCTGGTTCAAGCCGGTGGCCTCCAGCGGGCGGATCGAGCGGGCGTTCGCCTGGTACGACCGCTATCTGGGCCGCTGCCTTGCCGGCTATGACACGGTGGTGACCAACGGCCCGTCGCTGACGCGCAAGCTGGGGGCACGCGGCGTGCGCGTCGATGCGACGATGCCGCTGGGGATCGAACGCCGCCACTTTTCGCCCGCGTTGCGCGACGAGGGCCTGCGCGCCGCGCTGCTCCAGCAATGCGGCCTGCCGCCGGAGGCGCAACTGCTGCTCGGCGTCGGCCGGCACCATCCCGAAAAGCGCTGGCCGACGGTGATCGACGCGGTGCGCCGGGTCGGGACGCAGGCGCCGGTCGGGCTCGTCATCCTCGGGCAGGGGATGGATACGAAGACGCTGGAAAAGCATATCGGCGACAATCCGCACATCCGCCTGTTCCGCCCCGTCTACGACCGCCACCGGCTGGCGACGATCATGGCGAGCGCCGACGCCTATATACACGGCTGCGGCACCGAGACGTTCGGGCTGGTCCCCGCCGAGGCGCTGGCGAGCGGCACGCCGCTGATCGTGCCCGACGGCGGCGGCACCGCGGAGATCGCCGATCCGCTGTTCGCCGAGGTCTACGAACAGCGCGACGCGCATTCCTGCGCCGATGCGATCCTACGCATGCTGGCGCGCGACCGCGGCCTCGTCCGCCGCGCCGCGGCGGTGGCGGCGACGCGGGTGCGCAGCGACGAGGCGCATGCCGCCGATCTGGTCGCGCATTATGCCGCGGTGATCGCGGCGCGGGATCAGCCGCGCAAGAGGTCCGCATAGGCCGACGGCCGGTGCCGCCCGAAGGCGGCGAAGGTCGCGGTGATGCTGGCGAGCAGCGCCGGTACGGTTGTATCGCCCGGATGCACGGCGATCCGCACGTGGCGGGTCGGTTGCAGCGCGTGGCGCAGCGCGCCGGCGGCGGCGAGCGAACTCCACTGCCGCATCCGCGACCGGCTGGCCCAGGTGATGACCGGGCCGCGCGCGACCACCGCGCCGCCCGGGCGCCAGACCCGCGCATGATCCTCCGCCAGCGCGAAGCCGGCATCCGCCAGCGCCGCGCGCGCGCCGTCCGAATAGAGCCAGGCGGGGGCGATGAAGCCCGTCGCCGCGCGGCCGGTGATATCCTCGACCAGCGCCTTGCCGCGCCGCATCCGCTGCAACGCCTCGGCATGGCTGAGCCCGAGGAACTCGCCCTCGCCGGCGGTCATGTGCTTCGCCTTGAACCCCGCGGCGGCACCGGCGTGGCGGCTGTCGTCGCGATGCGTCCAGCCGTGGACGAACATCTCGATCCCCTCGTCCGCCCAGCCGCGCAGGCGGCGCGCGAAGGCGGGGGTGATCGGCGCGCTGGACCAGTGATCGGGCACGACCAGCATCGCCAGCCGCCGCCCGACATGGGGCGCGAGATGGTCGAGCAACCGGTCGACCTCGCCCTCGAAGCGGGGCGAGACGTCGTGGATCGAGGCGAACAGGCGTTTCATCGGCGGCGGTGATAGATGCCGATCGCCTCGTTGCCCATCGGCAGCGTCGCGGCGAGGCGATAGTCGCGCGCCATTGCCCCCATGACGAGACGGTGCGCCGCCGGGCGTTCGCCCTTGTAGGGCGGGCGGATCACCACGACCGCGGGGCGCTGCGCGAGGATGCGGCGGATCTCGCTATCCTGGTCGACGCCGGTCGCGCCCGCCTCCCGCGCGCGGATCAGGTGCGCGGGGATCAGATAGCGCGACAGCGCACAGCGGCCAGTCGCGGCGTAGAGCATCGTCGTCCCCGAATAGACGTAGAGGCAGCCGGGCCCGCGCCCCACCGCCTGTGTCATCGCCGCCAGCTCGTGCGCATCGCCGCGGCCGCGCTTCTGCAGGACCAGCACGACCTGCCCGGCGAGCGCGGCGGTCAGCAGCAGCGCGGGGGTGTAGCGACGGCGCCATGCCGCGCTGCCGAGCAGCCCGGCCGCAGCGGCACAGCCGGGCAGCAGGATCGGCAGCGCATAATGGTCGAACCACGGCCGGAAGACCGCGACGCTGGCGATCGCCACCGCCAGCCACCATGCGACGAACCGCCGTTCCCGCCGGTGATCGGAGCAGGCCCGGTCGCGGACCAGCGCGACGACCGCCAGCGCGACCATTGGTGACACGATGAGCGCCAGCTTGCCGATATTGCCCGCCAGCAGCGGCGCGGGGTCGGGCACCCGCTGGAAGATCGACACGACGTTCGCATAGACGAACGCATCCCATTGCCCGGCGGCAAGGTAATAGCCCGCCGCCGCGACGACGGGCAGCAGCGCGACCGCGACCAGCACCACGCCATAGCCGAGGAACCAGGCCGGCCGGCGCACCAGCCGCCATTCGTCGGCGAGCAGCCACAGGCCGAAGAACAGGCCCTCGAACACCAGCGACGTCTTGATCTGCAGGCCCGCGCCGATCAGCGCCATGACCAGCAGGCCGAGCGCCCGGCGGTGCGGCGACGATGCCGAGGACAGCAGCACCAGCGCCGCCGCGATCGTCAGTAGATTGTAGAAGACCGGCGTCTGCCCGCCCTGTCCGCCGAGCAGGTCGAGCCACAGGATATAGGCGAGGCCCGCCGCGGTAGCGCCGGCGGCGTGGCCGATCCGCCCGGCGAGCCGGCCGATCAGCCCGGCGGTGGCGACGGCGCTGGCGAGCGCGAGCAGCTGATAGGCCCAGATGCCCGCCGGGAAGCCGAACGCGCCGGGGACGGCATAGAGCAGGAACAGCCCGACCGGCTTGCGATCCCAGATGTCGACGAAGGGCAGCGCGCCCTGCCACATCCGCATGCCGGTGACGACGTAGAATTCCTCGTCGACATGGACCAGCGGGTTGCCGAAGGTCAGCCAGCGCGCGGCGATGCCGACGAGCAGCAGGATCGGCGGCCGCAGCCGCGGATTGGCCAGCCTATCCATCGCGGGGAACGACCCTAGGCGCGCTTCGCCGTGACGAAATAGTCGAGCTGCGTCGAATCGCTCAGCGTGAACCCGGTCGCGGGCGAGAAGCCGAGCCCGCGCACGTCGGTGACGGTCAGCCCGGCGCGGACGATCAGGTCGGTGAGCTCGTCGGGGGTGAGGAACTTGTCCCAGTCGTGCGTCCCGCGCGGGATGCGCCCCGTCCCCTCCGCCAGCGTGATGAGCGCGAGGCGCGACAGCGGCGTGCGGTTGGGAGTGGACATCACCAGCAGGCCGCCGTCGGCGAGCGATTCTGCCAGCCCGCGCACGAAGCCCGCGGGGTCGCTGACATGCTCGATCACCTCGAGGCTGGTGACGAGGTCGAACCGCTCCGTCATCGCCTCGACGCCGATCGCGCGATAGTCGATCGTGAGCCCGCTTTGGGCCGCGTGTGCCTGCGCCACAGCGATATTCTCCGCCGCCGCGTCGATCCCGGTCACCGCTGCGCCGAGCCGCGCGAGCGGTTCGCACAGCAGCCCGGCGCCGCAGCCGACGTCAAGCGCGGTCTTGCCGGCGAGCGGCGTGAAGCTGGTGTCGTCGCCGTCCCAGTGCAGGTCGACGGCGGCGCGGATATAGCCGAGCCGCGCCGGGTTGAGCTTGTGCAGCATCGCCGACGAACCCTTCGGGTCCCACCAGTCCTTGGCCATGGCGCCGAAATGCCGTGCCTCGCGCGGGTCGATCGTGCTGCCGCCCGGGGGATCGATCGTGCTCGTGCCCGGGGGATCGATCGTGCTGCTTGCGCTTATCATGGCCGCTACCTATCAGGACGGCCCCTTTACCCCAAGGAGTTTGGCGACGCAGATGGCGCGGATCGTGATGAAGTTCGGTGGCACGTCGATGGCCGGGATCGAGCGCATCCGGAGCGTCGCCGCGCGCGTCAAACGCGAGGTCGAGGCGGGCAACCAGGTCGCGGTCGTCGTCTCGGCGATGGCGGGCGAGACCGACCGGCTGGTCGGTTTCTGCCGCGAGGCGTCGTCGCTCTACGATCCGCGCGAATATGACGTCGTCGTCTCGGCGGGCGAACAGATCACCAGCGGGCTGCTCGCGATCGCGTTGCAGGCGGCGGGCGTCAAGGCGCGCTCGTGGATGGGCTGGCAGCTGCCGATCCACACCGACGATGCCTTTGCCAAGGCGCGGATCGGCACGATCGACACCGCGGCGCTGGACGCCAGCCTGTCGGCGGGCGAGGTGGCGGTGATCCCGGGCTTCCAGGGCGTGGCGGACGACGCCAATGGTGGCAGGGGCCGGATCACCACGCTCGGCCGCGGCGGGTCGGACACGTCGGCGGTCGCGGTGGCGGCGGCGATGAAGGCGGACCGCTGCGACATCTACACCGACGTCGACGGCGTCTACACCACCGATCCCCGGATCGTGCCGCGCGCGCGCAAGCTCGCCAAGGTGACCTATGAAGAGATGCTGGAACTCGCCAGCGTCGGCGCGAAGGTGTTGCAGACCCGCTCGGTCGGCCTCGCGATGAAGGAACAGGTCCGCGTCCAGGTGCTCTCGTCCTTCACCGGCGAGGACGCACCGATGGCGGACACATTGCCCGGCACGATGATCGTCGGCGAAGAGGAGATAGACGACGTGGAACGCCAGCTCATCACCGGTATCGCGCACGACAAGAACGAAGCGAAGATCACGCTCATCAGCGTGCCGGACAAGCCCGGCGCGGTCGCGACGATCTTCGAACCGCTGGCGGCGGCGAACATCAACGTCGACATGATTATCCAGAATATCGCGCACAACCACGGCTCGACCGACGTCACCTTCACGGTGCCGTCCGCCGATCTGGCGCGCAGCCTCGAATCGCTCAACCAGGGGCGCGAGGCGATCGGCTTCGCCGAGATGGTCCACGACACGCGCGTCGCCAAGATCTCGGTCGTCGGCGTCGGCATGCGCAGCCACGCGGGCGTCGCCAGCACGATGTTCACGACATTGGGCGCGCGCGGGATCAACATCCAGGCGATCTCGACCAGCGAGATCAAGGTCAGCGTGCTGATCCACGAGGACGAAACCGAACTCGCCGTCCGCGTCCTCCACACCGCCTACGGCCTCGACGCCGTGGATGCCGCCTAGGAAGGCGTGGCATGTCGGCGCAACGGGACATCGCGTGGATCGATGAGTTGCGCCGATCGGGACTCGAGGATGCGTGCGTCGAGTTCAAGCGGGACAACGATGATCCCGATATGATCGGCAAGCTGGTGTCGGCGCTGTCCAATGCGGCCCGCATAGAGGGGCGCGAGATTGCCTGCGTCCTGTGGGGCGTGGAGGATGGCACCGGAGCCGTCGTCGGCACCGACTTCGACCCCAATGCCAAGAAGGTCGGTGGGCAGGCATTCGAATTCCGGCTCGCCCAGCATCTTCGTCCCAGCCCCGCGTTCCAGTTCAGAACGGTGGACCATCCCGATGGTCGAATCGTGCTGTTGGAAATCCCTGCCGCCACGGTTGCGCCCGTCGAATATTCCGGAACCGCCTATGTGCGGGTCGGCAACGCGACGCCGAAGCTCGCCGATTTTCCCGAACGCTTTCAGCGCCTGATCGCCAATCTACGTCCCTATGTGTGGGAAAGCGCGAGCGCCATGACCTTCGTCGAGGACGACACCGTTCTCGCGCTGCTCGATTATCCAGCCTATTTCCGGCTGACCCGTCAGCAATTGCCGGCTGGCAAGGCCGGTATTCTGGAGAGGTTGGAAGCGGATCGGCTGATCGTGCGGGATGTGGGCGGCCGCTGGAACATCAGCAATCTCGGCGCCATCCTGTTCGCCACCGACCTCGACCAATTTGGCGAAGTGCTGGCGCGCAAGGCGGTTCGATTCGTTGCCTATCAAGGGCGCAATCGCGCTGCGACGGTCAGCCATCGTCAGGACGGCCGCAAGGGGTATGCCTGCGGCTTCGAAGGGCTGGTCGCCTATCTTTCCGGTATCATACCACAGGTCGAGCAAATTGGACCCGCGCTGCGGCAGAGTACCGATCTCTATCCTCAAATCGCATTGCGCGAGCTGATCGCGAACGCTCTGATCCATCAGGACATGACGGTGACCGGTGCCGGCCCGCAGATCGCCCTGTTCGCCGATCGGCTCGAGATCACGAATCCGGGCGAACCGCTCGTCAGCACCGAACGGATGATCGATCTGCCGGCGCGCTCGCGTAATGCGATGATCGGCACGCTGATGCGGCGTATGGGTTTGTGCGAAGAACAGGGCAGCGGCCTCGACAAGGTCTTGATAAGCGTGGAGGGCGCCCATCTGGCACCACCCAAATTGCAGGCCGAGCAGGGATCGATGCAGGTCATTCTGTATGGGCCGCGTTCCTTCGCCGACATGACGCCTGTCGAGCGGGTGCGGGCGTGCTATCAGCATGCCGTTCTGAAGTGGCTTGATGGTGACCGCATGCGCAATGCCTCGCTGTGCGATCGATTGGGGATCGATCGTCGCAATGCGGCGCAGGTGTCGGGCGTAATCCGGCAGGCGCTGGACGAAGGCAGGATCAAGGCTGCGGACCCCGATCACCCGCGTGCCGGCTATTATCCCTATTGGGGATAGTTCTTGATCGGGTTTTGATGCAGCGGGGGCTCGGCCTGTCAGGCTCGCTTGATTTTCCCGGTTTTCCGTACTTTTTGCGATGCAAGTTTCTTGATTGGATAGTGACATGACAGGGTATGACATCCCCGGAACCGGCGTTTCGTCGCGATTGGCCCGCCGGATGGCGCGCGGCGCGGCGTTCCTCGGCAGCGAGGTCGCGATCATGGCGGGCGCGATGTCGTGGGTGAGCGAACGCCATCTCGTGTCGGCGATGTCGAATGCGGGCGGCTTCGGCGTGATCGCCTGCGGGGCGATGACGCCCGACCTGCTCGATGCGGAGATCGCCGCGACCCGGGCGATGACCGACCGGCCGTTCGGCGTGAACCTCATCACCATGCATCCGGCGCTGTTCGACCTGATCGCGGTCTGCGCGAAGCATGCGGTCGGCCATGTCGTGCTGGCGGGCGGCTTGCCGCCCAAGGGCGCGCTGGAGGCGATCAAGGCGAGCGGCGCGAAGGTGATCTGCTTCGCACCGACGCTGGCGCTGGCGAAGAAGCTGATCCGCTCGGGCGTCGATGCGCTGGTGATCGAGGGGATGGAGGCCGGCGGCCACATCGGCCCGGTGTCGACCAGCGTGCTCGCGCAGGAGATGCTGCCCGAGATCGCCGAGCTGGTGCCGGTGTTCGTCGCCGGCGGCATCGGCCGCGGCGAGGCGATCGCGGGCTATCTCGACATGGGTGCCGCGGGCGTCCAGCTCGGCACGCGCTTCGTCTGCGCGACCGAATCGATCGCGCATGCCAATTTCAAGAAGGCGTTCATCCGCGCCTCCGCGCGCGATGCGATCGCCAGCGTGCAGATCGACCCGCGCCTGCCGGTGATCCCGGTCCGCGCGCTGAAGAATGCGGCGGGCGAATTGTTCGGCGCCAAGCAGCGCGAGGTGGCGCTGCTGCTCGACGGCGGCAAGGTCGAGATGCTCGAGGCGCAGCTGCAGATCGAACATTATTGGGCGGGCGCGCTGCGCCGCGCGGTGATCGACGGCGATATCGAACATGGTTCGGTGATGGCCGGCCAGTCGGTCGGCATGGTGACGAAGGAAGAGCCGATCGCCGAGATCATCGGCGCGCTGATGGCCGAAGCGGCCTCGGCACTGGAAAAGCGCGCGGGCTAGACGCTTTCGGCGATGCGGCGGATGGAATGCGACGGGCCGCATTCCATCCTTACCCTGCGTTAACCATTGTTCGGCCAAACCCTTCCCTGCCGGGGGGCAGGAAGGACGAGTTGGCGATGCGCCGTTATGTTGCTCTCACTGCCGTCGGCCTCGCGCTGCTCGCCGGTTGCGCGGTCCGGCCGAAGCTGGTCGCGGTCGCACCACCGCCGCCGCCTGCGCCCGCGCCCGCACCGCTGGCGATGCCCAAGGGGGCCTATGTCGGCATGCAGATCCCGGCGCTGATGAGCGACGGCCGTTATGCCACGCCCAATCGCAACCTGTCCGGCGACGGTGCGGTCTGGCATCTGCGCGCCGCGCTCAACGTCGCCGCGCTCGCCTGTCGCGGACCGGACGAGGCGACGATCGTCGCCGGCTACAATGCGCTGCTCGCCAGCCAGAAGGCGACGCTCAACGCCGCGCAGACCCGGTTGACGGCGGAATACAAGACGCGGTTCGGGGCGAAGGGCGGCGACTGGCAGGACCGCTACGACGACCAGATGACGCGGCTCTACAATTTCTTCTCGCAGGCACAGGCCCGCGACGCCTTCTGCAACGCCGCCGTCGCGACGCTCGCCGACGGCGCGACGGTCGCGCCCGCCGATCTGCCCGCCTTCGCCAGCGGCCGCCTCGCCGTGCTCGAAAAGCCGTTCACCGATTTCTACGCCGCCTATGACGCATGGCGGGCCGAGCGCGCCGCCGCCAGCCGGATGGCGATGACGAACATTGCGCAAGCCGCCCCGCGGACGGTGCAGGCGATCCCCGTCGCGACGCCCGCCGCGCGGCCGCGGCTGGAACTCGATCCCAGCATCTTCGCCGAGGCGAGCGCGACCGTCACCGACTGATCGGGGTTCCCCCTGCGCGTGGGTTCGGTTAACGCGCGGCAGGATGAGCGATGATGGTCCAGACCAGCCGCAGGCAGGCCGCTTCGAGGGTCGCGAGCACCGGTATCCGCTGCGCGTGTTCTTCGAGGATACCGATCTGTCGGGCGTCGTCTATCATGCCAACTATTTGAGATACATGGAGCGGGCGCGCTCCGACATGCTCCGCGTCGCCGGCATCGACCAGCGCGCCGTGCATGAGGCGGGCGAGGGCGCCTATGCCGTCGCCGACCTCGCGATCCGCTATCGCGCGCCCGCGAGGCTCGACGATGCGCTGCTCGTCGTCAGCCGCATTCACGCGGTGCGCGCCGCCAGCGTCGTCATTCATCAAACAGTCAGGCGCGGTTCGCTTGTCTTGACCGAGGCCGAGGTCACGGCGGCGCTGGTTGCGCCATCGGGACGGCCGAAACGTCAACCGGCCGGCTGGACGGACATCTACCAACGCCTGATCTGGCAGGGGACCAATTCATGAATCCGGTGTTCAACATGGATGCGGCGACGCTATCGCCCGTCGCACTGTTCCTTCAGGCGGACTGGGTGGTGAAGGGCGTGATGGGCGGGCTGCTGCTCGCCAGCGTGTGGACCTGGGCGCTCATCATTGCCTTCTGGCGACGGCTGGGGCGCATCCGCAAGGGCATGACCGGCTTCGAGCGCGACTTCTGGAAGGCGGAGGACATCGACGCCTTCTACAAGGCGGAGGCGGACAAGGACCTGCCCTCGGCCCGCGTCTTCGCCGCCGGCGTGAAGGAATGGCGCCGGTCGACCGCGGGCGGGTCGATCGACAAGCACGGGACGCGCGAACGGCTCGCCACCGCGATGGGCGCGGCGGCGGCGATGGAGATCGACCGGATCAGCGACCGGCTCAACATCCTCGCGACGATCGGCTCGGTCGCGCCGTTCGTCGGCCTGTTCGGGACGGTATGGGGCATCATGCGCAGCTTCACCGGCATCGCGCAGGCGCAGAATTCGTCGCTGGCGGTGGTCGCGCCGGGCATCGCCGAGGCTTTGTTCGCGACCGCGATCGGCCTGTTCGCGGCGATCCCCGCGGTGATCGCCTACAACCGCTTCAGCCACGGCGTGAACCGGATCGAGGCGGCGCTGAACCGCTTCGCCGACGGCTTCCACACGACGCTGTCGCGCCAGCTGGACGGTGGCCGGTGATGGGTCCCGGACACGGCCCTTTCCTGCCCGCGGGAGGGGCATGACATGGCGATGAACCTGCCGTCCAGCCGGGGGCGTGGCCGTCGTGCGCCGGTCGCCGACATCAACGTGACGCCGCTGGTCGACGTGATGCTGGTGCTGCTCATCATCTTCATGGTCACCGCGCCGCTGCTGACCGCGGGCGTACCGGTCAACCTGCCGGACAGCCGCGCCAAGGCGCTCGATCAGGACCAGAAGCCGGTACAGCTGTCGCTCGACGCCGCGGGCAAGCTCTTCATCGACGACGAGGAAATCGCCGAGACGAGCCTGCCGCAGCGGCTGGAGCAGATCGCCGCAGTACAGGCGGGCGGCGAACCGCCGCAGGTGTTCCTGCGCGCCGACCGCGCGCTCGACTATGGCCGGGTGATGCGGGTGATGGGCGAACTCAACCGCGCCGGCCTCAACCGCGTGTCGCTGCTGACCGTAGAGGGCGGATCGGCGGCGCAGTGATGGATCGGGCGGAAAAGGTCGGGCTGGGCGTCGCGGTCGTCGGGCATGTCGTGCTCTTCGGCCTGCTGTCGGTCGGCTTTCTCTCGACGCCCAATCCCGAAAAGCTGCAGCAGACCCCCATGGAGGTCAGCCTGGTCGAGGACGTCGGGCTGGAGGCGACGGCGCCGCAGGCGGTGACCCCGCCGGCGCAGTCGGTCGCCCCCGACGAGGGTGCGCCCGAGGATGCCGCGCCGCCGGCCGAGACGGTGGCCGAACCCGAGCCGGAGCCCGAACCCGCCCCGCCGGTGCCGCAGCCCAGGCCCGCGCCGCCGAAGCCCGCCCCGCCCAAGCCGGCGCCCGCCCCGGCCCCGCAGCCAAAGCCCGCGCCGGTGAAGCCACAGCCCAAGCCGCGTCCCGCCGAGGCGCCGGCCAAGCCTGCCGCCAAACCCGCTCCGGCGCGTCCGGTGGCCAAGCCCGCGCCCGCGGCTCCGGCCAAAACGGCATCGAAGGCGCCCGCCGCACCGTCGAAGCCGGCGGCGGCGAAAGGCACCGGCAGCAAGCCGACATCGACCGCGGCGAAACCACGCGGATCGCGGCTGGGGAGCAACTTCCTCGACGGGCTGACCAGCGAACCGTCGACCAGCACGTCGACCGCGCCGCGCGCCGCCAAGGTCGATGCGCGGGCGATGGCGTCGATCGTGCAGGCGATCGCCCGCCAGATCCAGCCGTGCGCCGACCGGCAGGTCAATCCGGGTCCGGGCGCGAACGAGATCGTGACGACGCTCAACCTGCGCCTCAATGAGGACGGCACGCTCGCCGCCACGCCGCGCATGGTCCGCCAGTCCGGCGTCACCGACGAGAACGACCGCTATCGCCAGCGCGTCGTCGATCTCGGCGTCGCCGCGTTCAAGGGCTGCGCCCCGCTGAAGCTGCCCGCCGAATATTATTCGACGCCGTCGGGCGGGTGGAACAACATCAACTTCCAGTGGAAGCTGCAATGACGGCGGCGTCCGCATTTCCCGTCACCCCGGAACGGTTCGGGGGGACGGGGAAGCTGTGCTAAGCCGTAGCGTATCGCGCGTGCGAAAGGGTTTTTGAGGATGCGTATGATCCGGTCTCTGCTAGTCGCGCTCAGCGTCACCACCGCCGTGCCGGCGTTCGCGCAGGACGCCCCCGCGCCCGCGCCGCAGGATCAGGCCGCCGCCGGCCAGCAGGGGCCGGCACCGCTGGAAGTCTCCGTCACCGGCGGCGTTTCCGCGCCGATGCCGATCGCCATTCCGGCGATGCCGACCGCGCAGATCGTCTCGACCCCGGCGGGATCGACCGACGTGCTCGGCCGGCAGATGGCGGACATCATCGCCAACGATCTGCGCAATTCCGGCCTGTTCACCCCGCTCGGCAGCAACCAGCTGCGCCCCGTCGCCTTTCCGGAAGTCAACGCGCCGCAGTTCGATTATTGGGGCGGTACGGGCGCGCAGGCGCTGGTGCAGGGCTTCGTCCGCGCCAATGGCGACGGCAATCTGACGATCGGCTGCTATCTGTACGATGTCTTTTCGAAGGTCGAGCTGACCCGGTCGGGCTTCGTCGTGTCGCCCGGCGACTGGCGTCGCGCCGGGCATAAATGCGCCGACATGGTCTATGCGCGGCTGACCGGCGAAGGCCCCTATTTCGACAGCCGCGTCGTCTACGTTTCCGAAACCGGCCCCAAGGGCAAGCGGATCAAGCGGCTCGCGATCATGGATCAGGACGGCGCCAACCACCGCTTCCTGACCAACGGCCAGTCGATCGTGCTGACGCCGCGCTTCGCGCCCAACCAGCAGTCGATCGTCTATATGAGCTACGAGAACGACCGGCCGTCGATCTACGTCTACGATCTCGGCTCGGGGCGGCCGCGCCGGGTGGTGCAGAACGTCAGCCTCACCTTCGCGCCGCGCTTCTCGCCGGACGGCCGCTACATCCTGTTTTCGATGGCGCAGAACGGCAACACCGACATCTATCGCGTGTCGAGCGCCGGCGGTACGCCGCAACGGCTGACGACGTCGCCGGGGATCGACACCGGCGGCAGCTATTCGCCGGACGGATCGCGCATCGCGTTCGAGAGCGACCGGTCGGGCGGCCAGCAGATCTATGTGATGAACGCCGACGGTTCGAACCAGCAGCGGATCAGCTTCGGCGGCGGCCGCTATGCGACGCCGGTGTGGAGCCCGCGCGGCGACCTGATCGCCTTCACCAAATTGGGCGGCAGCTTCCGCATCGGCACGATGTCGCCGTCGGGCGGCGGCGAGAAGATCCTGACCAATGGCCAGGACGAGGGGCCGAGCTGGTCGCCCAACGGCCGCGTCATCACCTTCTACCGCTCCGGCGCGGGCAGCGGCGGCAAGGCGGACCTGTGGATGGTCGACCTGACCGGCCAGGTCGAGCGCCGGATACCGACGCCGCTCGACGGGTCCGACCCGGCCTGGGGACCCTTGCGGCCGTAGCGCGTTACGACAGGGTGGATTTCGGGGGCGAAACGATCACCACGGGAGATACGATCATGGCAAAGCTCACCAACACGCTGCTGACCGCGGCCGCACTCGCGTCGCTGGCGGCCTGCGCCAGCAAGCCCAAGCAGCTGCCGCCGCCGCCGGTCGACAATACCGCCGGCCTCAACACGCCGCCGCCGGCGACCGGCAATGTCGATGGCGCCGTCGTTCCCGGGTCGGACGCCGACTTCCGCCGCTCGGTCAGCTCGAACACCATCCTGTTCGGCCTCGACCAGACCGACATCGACCCCGAGGCGCGCGCGATCCTCGACAGCCAGGCATCGTGGCTGCAGCGCTTTCCGCAGGTGCGGGCGACGATCGAGGGCCATGCCGACGAACGCGGCACGCGCGAATACAATCTCGGCCTGGGCGATCGCCGCGCCAATGCCGCCAAGAATTATCTGGTCGCGCGCGGCATCGACCCGTCGCGGCTGACCACGATCAGCTACGGCAAGGAACGCCCGGTCGCGCTGGGTTCGGACGAATCGAGCTGGGCGCAGAACCGCCGTGCCGTGACGATCGTGCTGAACTGAGCCCATATTCGTCGTCCCGACGCAGGTCGGGATGACGGGTGAGGAAGGGCGTCGTCGAATCCCCTTGCGTCCCCTGAAATCCGATATAAATGTGATATCACATTAAACGGAGGACAGGGTGGTGGAACAGGGGAGTCTTACGCGATCGCAGGAACGGCGGGCGCACACGACGAGCGGCTATCCGATGCTGGGGATTGCGGCGGTGCTGGTCGCGATCGGCGTGATCGCCATCGTCCGGCTGGCGAACGAACTGTCGCCGCCGATCATGGCGATCGTGCCGATCGCCTGCGCGCTCGGCACGGTGTTCATCGCGGGCGGCTTCTACATGCTGCAACCCAATCAGGCGGCGGCGATCACCCTGTTCGGCAGCTATGCCGGCACCGACCGGACCAGCGGCCTGCGCTGGGTGCTGCCGTGGCTGATGCGGCGCAAGGTGTCGGTGCGCGCCAACAACGTCATCTCCGAACGGATCAAGGTCAACGATCTGCGCGGCAACCCGATCGAGATGGCGGCGCAGGTGGTGTGGCGCGTCACCGATACCGCGCAGGCGCTGTTCGACGTCGACGATTACAAGGCGTTCGTGAACGTGCAGATCGAGGCGGCGGTGCGGACGATCGGTTCGCGCTACCCCTATGACGATTACGAGCATCAGGAGGTGACGCTGCGCGGCAACCACGACACGGTCGGCGGCGCATTGCGCACCGAACTGATCGCGCGGCTGGTGGTGGCGGGGATGACCGTCGACGAATGCGGCTTCACCCATCTCGCCTATGCGCAGGAGATCGCGGGCGCGATGCTGCGCCGGCAACAGGCGCAGGCGGTGGTCGCGGCGCGCACGACTCTGGTCGAGGGCGCGGTCGGCATGGTCGAGCTGGCGCTCGCGCAGCTGTCGGCGAAGAACGTCGTCGAGCTGGACGACGAACGCCGCGCGGCGATGGTGTCGAACCTGATGGTGGTGCTGTGCGGCGAGCGCGACACCCAGCCCGTCGTCAACGCCGGCTCGCTCTACCAGTAAGCGACGGCGGATGACGGTTCCCCCCAAGAAGGCGTTTCCCCTCCGCCTCGATCCCGCCCTCTATGCGGCGATCGAGCGCGCGGCGGCGGGCGACCTGCGCAGTATCAATGCACAGGTTGAATGCCTCCTCCGTGAAGCACTGGCCCGGCGGGGGGTGAAGCTGGACGCGCCGGTCGCGGCGAAGCGCGGGCGGCCGAAGAAGGAGGAGGACGTATGACCGACGGTACGGATGCCCGGGGGAAGGACGATCGCGGCGCATGGTTCGCGGCCAAGCGTTTCGGTTATGGCGCCGGCATGTCGATCGCGTGGCAGGGCTGAGCACTCGCCGCTGCCTATATCGCGATCCTTGCCGGCGCGACGATGTTCGCGCAATCCTGGTCGCTGGGGATCATCGCGCTGGCGACCATCGTATTCGCGCTGATTGCCCGCCGCCATACCCGCGGCGGGTGGCGATGGCGCTGGTAGCGCGGGGAAACGGTCGTCAGCCCAGCGCCGCGTCGAGCAGCTTCGCCAGCCGCAACCCGCCGCGCTCCACTTCCAGTCGCGCGACCGGGACGATCCGTTCGATCGTCGCCTCGTCGAGCGTCACTTTGGCCGGCGAGGGCGCGCAGGGATCGCCGTTCAACGCGCTCGCATAGACGACGTCATGCGCGATCCTGTACGATTCGCGGCTCCAGTCCTCGACCGTTCCCGCCGCGATCCGCCGCCGCTCGGCCGCGGGATAGCGGCGGACCAGCGACGGCCCGCTGGTGATCGCGCGCTCAGCGAGCGTGCCGTCCCAGATCGAATGCAGGTTGAAGCGTTTGGGGCTGTAGCTGCCATAAGCGGCGGCGAGGTCGTTGCCGCCCTTGTCGTTCTTCTCGCCGGCATGCAGCGGCTGGTGCAGGTCGCCGACGAAGTGGATCAGGAACACCAGCGCCTCGGCCCGCGCCTTGGGCGTCGCGCGCCTGTCCTTGAGGATCGCGACGTCGCGGGTGATCTGCGCGGAGACGCAATTGCCGTCCTTGCACGCCTCCTCCAGCGTGAAGGGCTGGCAGATGTTCACGTCCTGGAAGTGCCAGGTATAGGCATAGCCGAAGCGCGACTTGCCGTCGGGCCCCTTGAGCGGCTTGATGCAATCGGCCCAGACGCTCGCCCCCTCGATCGTCGTCGCGGGGCAGGTCGGCGTGTCGAGTCGCGGCGTCTCGGCGAGCAGCCGGCGGATCGCGGCGCGGGTGCGCGGCGCGACATTGGCATAGGCGATCTTCGCCACCGTCTCGTGCCCGAATTCCCAATAGGCCGACGCCGGCGCGGCGAACAGGAGGGCCGGTAGCGCGGCGGCGACAAAGCGAAGCGATTTCATATGACTGGCTTTAGCGGTTCGGGCGCGCCGCTCCAATGAAAAGCCGGTCATTCGTCGCCGTAGATCGCCACCTCGCGCAGGCCCGCCGCGGTGGCGCGGGCGCGGTACATGCCGGGGGTGGTGAAGCTCCACAGCGCCTCTCCGGCCGGGCCGGTGACGATCACCCCGCCGGTGCCGCCGAGCGCCTGCACCTCCGCCATCACCGTATCGGCGGCGACCTGCGGCGTGTCGCCGGCGAGGCGGATGCGCGCGGCGATCTCATGCCCCACGCCGATGCGGATGAAGAATTCGCCCGATCCGGTGCAGGACACGGCGCTCGACCGGTCGTCGGCGTGCGTCCCCGCGCCGATCAGCGGCGAATCGCCGATCCGGCCCCAGCGCTTGCCGGTGACGCCGCCGGTCGAGGTGGCGGCGGCGAGATGCCCCGCCCGGTCGCGTGCCACTGCGCCGACCGTGCCGTATTTCATGTCGACGTCGAAGGCGTCGGCATTGCGCGCGAGCAGTTCGTCGAGCTGGCGGCGGCGTTCGTCGGTTGCGAACCAGCCCGGCTCGGCCGCGGCGAGCCCCTGTTCGCGGGCGAAGATTTCCGCGCCGGCGCCGCTCAGCAGCACGTGCGGGCTTGCCTCCATCACCCGGCGGGCGAGGCCGACGGGCGAGCGTGTCGCGGTGATTCCGGCGACCGAGCCGGCGGCGCGGGTGTGGCCGTCCATGATCGCGGCATCGAGTTCGATGCTGCCGTCGCGGGCGAAGGCGGCGCCGCGGCCGGCGTTGAAATGCGGGTCTTCCTCCAGCACGCGCACCGCCGCCTCGACCGCGTCGACCGCGCTGCCGCCGTCGGACAGGATCGCGCTGCCGGTGTCGAGCGCGTGCGCCAGCCCGGCGCGGGCGCCGCTATCCTGCGCCGCGGTCAGCCGGTGGCGCTCGATCGATCCGGCGCCGCCGTGAATCACCAGAGACCAATCGGGCGACCAGTCGGGGGTTTCGGTCATCGGGCAGCCTTATGTGCGGGATGGGGCAGGGGACGCAGGCCGATCAGCGGGCGCAGCAGCGCGATGCGGCGACCGGCGAGATAGAAGAGCCAGCAGCCGGCGACGGTCGCCGCGATCAGGATCGCGAATTCGGCGCCGCCCGGCAGGTTTGCCGGGATCAGCCAATAGGCGACGAGCACGATGATCGTCTGGTGGACGAGGTAGAAGGGGAACACCGCCTCGGTCAGCATCGGCCGGAGACGCGCGTCGCGGTTCCAATGGCGCTCGGCGAAGCCGATCAGCGCGACGATCGTCCCCCATTGCTGGATTGCATGCGCAGCGCCGTACAGCGGATAGACCCAGCGCGGCGTGCCGCCGTCGAGGCCCAGTTCCACCGCGAGGATGAAGCCATAGCCCGCGATCCCCATCGCCGCGCCCGTCCAGCGCCAGCGGACGCAGGCGGCGAGCACCGGCGCCGATCCCGCCAGCGCGAAGCCGAACAGGAACGCCGGCAGATAGCTGAGGTGCGCCATCGCATCATGAATCGGGTCGTGCGTCTCATAGCCCATCGGGAACCACCAGCCATGGATGCACACCAGCCACGCCGCCGGCAGGACGAGCAAGGCGACGCCGGCAAAGACGCGGTCGAACATGGCCTGCAGCCCGCGCCAGCGGATCGCCACCACCGCCACGCCCAGCACCAGCGTGTACATCCACAGATAGAGCACGAACCAGAGATGGTTGAGCGCGGGCAGGACGATGCCGCCGAGCGCGCCGAAGCGGAAATAGTCGCGCGCCCAGAAGCCGGCGAAGCCGCCCGCATAGCCGTGCTGCGTCACCAACTCGACCCAGCTCTGCGGCGGCACGATCACCGCGACGCCGAACGCCAGCGGCACCAGCAGCCGCAGCGTCCGCTGCCGCACGAAATGCCCCACGCCCGGCGCACGGGTCAGCAGCGCGCGGCTGGCATAGCCCGATACGACGAACAACAGGCTGAGGCGCCAGGCGTTGACCGCCAGCATCGGCAGCACCGCCCAATCGGCACCATGCGGGCTCTTCGCGTGGAACCCCCAGGGCACGAAGACCATGCCGACGTGATAGACGATCAGGATCGCGAAGGCGGCGACGCGCAGCCAGTCGAGGCCGTAATGGCGGGGGATCGGGACGCGCGACATCGGAATGGCTTATGCCCTACACCACCGACTTTGAACCGCAACCCGGCTGCTGTATACGAGGTCCATGTCCTTACGTCCGTGGCGCGATATCGTCCGCCGTCCGAGCCGCCAGATCATGGTCGGCAACGTTCCCGTGGGTGGCGACGCCCCGGTCACCGTGCAGACGATGACCAACACGCCGACGCCCGACATCCGCGCGACGCTGGACCAGATCCGGCGCTGCGAAGAGGCGGGCGTGGACATCATCCGCGTCTCCTGCCCCGACACCGATTCGACCGCGGCGCTGAAGCAGATCGTCCGCGGCAGCCGGGTGCCGATCGTCGCCGACATCCATTTCCACTACAAGCGCGCGCTGGAAGCGGCGGATGCGGGCGCGGCCTGCCTGCGGATCAACCCGGGCAATATCGGCTCCTCGCAGCGCGTCGCCGAGGTGGTGCGCGCCGCCAAGGCGAATGGCTGTTCGATCCGCATCGGGGTGAACGGCGGCAGCCTCGAGAAGGATCTGCTGGAAAAGTACGGCGAGCCGTGTCCGGACGCGCTGGTCGAATCAGCGCTCGACCATATCAAGTTGCTGCAGGACCACGACTTCCACGAATATAAGGTCGCGGTGAAAGCGTCGGACCTGTTCCTCGCGGTCGCGGCCTATCAACAGCTTGCCGAGGCGGTGGATTGCCCGCTGCACCTCGGCATCACCGAGGCGGGCGGCTTCGTCGGCGGCACGGTGAAGTCGGCGATCGGCATCGGCAGCCTGTTGTGGTTCGGCATCGGCGACACGATCCGCGTCTCGCTGTCCGCCGAGCCGGAGGACGAGGTGCGCGTCGGGTTCGAGATCCTGAAGGCGCTCGGCATCCGCAACCGGGGCGTCCGGGTGGTGTCCTGCCCGTCGTGCGCGCGGCAGGGCTTCGACGTGATCCGCACCGTGCAGGCGCTGGAGGAAAGGCTCCAGCATATCCGCACGCCGATGAGCCTGTCGGTGCTCGGCTGCGTCGTCAACGGCCCCGGCGAGGCGCGCGAGACCGACATCGGCATCACCGGCGGCGGCAACGGCAAGCACATGGTCTATCTGTCGGGCGTCACCGACCATCACGTGCAGGATGCCGACATGGTCGACCACATCGTCCGGCTGGTCGAGGCCAAGGCCGCCGAGATCGAAGCAGCGGACGAGGCCGCGCATGCGGCGGGACCGCAGGCGGTGGCGGCGGAATAGTCTCGATGATAAAATCCCGTCAGGAGGCTGATCGATGACCTATCATGCACGGGTTGCCGACAATGGCGAGATGGTGCTGCCGGCGGACGTGGCGCGCGCCATGGGGCTCAAGCCGGGCGACCGGTTCCGTATCGATCAGGATGGTCTTCGGATCGTGCTGGAGACGGACGCCGACGTGATCGCCGCCGGGCAGCGTGCCTTTCGAGCGACCATCCGCCGTCCGTTCGACGTGGACGATTTCATCGCGGATCGTCGGGCCGATGCGGCACACGACTGATGTATGTCCTCGATGCGTCCGCCATCATGGCCGTCCTGTTGAATGAGCAAGGGGCCGATGTCGTCGGGCCGCACCTGCGCGATGCGGAGGTATCGATCGTCAATGTCTGCGAAGTGTTGACAAAGGCCGTCGAACAGGGCGCCGATGTCGATATCGTGCAACAGACGTTGACCACGTACGGGTTTCGTACGCGTGCTTTCCGCGACGCGCATGCCCGGCAATCCGCGCTGTTACGTCCGATGACTAAGGCCTTCGGGCTGGGCTTCGGCGACCGGGCTTGTCTCGTGCAGGGCATGTTTAGTGGTAGACCGATACTGACGGCCGACCGGGACTGGTTGAAGCTCG
Organism: Sphingomonas sp. UBA978; assembly: GCF_002292295.1. Taxonomy (GTDB): domain Bacteria; phylum Pseudomonadota; class Alphaproteobacteria; order Sphingomonadales; family Sphingomonadaceae; genus Sphingomonas. Next base: position 12,338 of record NZ_DBBS01000013.1, on the reverse strand, counting down.
ACCTAGATCCGGCATTCGGAATTGACGTCCGACTCATTCGATGAGCCGGTCCGCATCGCCGCTCGTCGCCTTCGGCGTCGCCGCGGGCGGGATCGCCGTCTATTCGGCGATGGATGCGATCATGAAAGGGCTGTCGATCGCGAGCGGGGCCTATGCCGCCGTGCTGTGGCGGTCGCTCGCCGGCGTCGCGTTGCTGGCGCCGGTCTATCTGGCGCGGCGCAGGCCGTGGCCGACCGCGGCGGCGCTCCGGCTGCATCTCGCCCGGGGTGCGACCGGCGGCGCGTCGGTGCTGCTGTTCTTCTGGGGACTGGTGCGCGTGCCGATGGCGCAGGGCGTCGCGCTGACCTTCCTCGCGCCGCTGATCGCGCTGTTCCTCGCCGCCTTGACGCTGGGCGAGCGGATCCGCCGGGCGGCGATCGGCGGCTCGCTGGTTGCCAGTCTGGGCGTGCTGGCGATCGCCGCGGGGCAGGTGCAGGCGCGCGCGTCGGAGGCGATGGTGCTCGGCAGTCTCGCGATCCTCGCGGCGTCGGTGCTCTATGCAGGCAGCCTGATCCTGCTGCGACGGCAGGCGCAGGCCGCCGATCCGCTGGAGGTGGCGCTGTTCACCAGCATCGTCCTCGGCGGGCTGCTGCTGATCGGTTCGCCGTGGTTCGGCGGTTGGCCGGCCGGGGATCAGGTGCCGGCGATCGCGGCGGCGGCGCTGCTCGGGTCGATCTCGGCGGTGGCGCTCGCCTGGGCCTATGCGCGTGCGGAGGCGCAGGTGCTGGCGCCGGTCGAATATACCGCCTTCGTCTGGTCGGCATTGCTCGGCTGGCTGGTCTTCGCCGAGCGCGTGTCGCCGTACACGGTGGCCGGTGCGTTGCTCATCATCGCCGGGTGCCTGGTCGCGACCCGCGGCCCCGCGCCTGGCCCGCAAACGGAAGCCGCCCTGTGAACGAACCTGTGAACGAACCCGTGATCCGCCCGGCCGCATCGGCCGACGTCGCGACGATCCTGCGCTTCGTCCGCGATCTCGCCGCCTTCGAACGCGAGCCCGACGCAGTCGAAGCGACCGAAGCGATGCTCGCCGAGGCGCTGTTCGGGGCCGCACCGGCGGCGGAGGCGGTGATCGTGGAGGATGACAGCGGGCCGCTCGGCTTCGCGCTGTTCTTCCACAATTTCTCGACCTGGACCGGCCGCCGCGGCCTGTATCTCGAAGATCTATACGTCACGCCCGAGGCGCGCGGCACAGGCGTCGGCGCGGCGTTGCTGCGCCACCTCGCTGCGCTGGCCGTCGAGCGAGACTGTGGGCGGTTCGAATGGTCGGTGCTCGACTGGAATGCCGATGCGATCGCCTTCTATCGCCAGATGGGGGCGGTCGGTCTGGACGAATGGACCGTCCAGCCCGTCAGCGGCGATGCACTGGCGCGGATGGCACGCCGCTAGGCCTTCCTCCCCCGGCACGCGGGGGAGGAAGGAGGCGTGTCAGAGCTCGCGACCCGGGACGTCGTGGTCGTGCGGTTCTTCGCCCTTGGCCTTGGCCTCGTCGTAGCGCTGCACGGCCTCCATGGTGATGCGGCGCGCCTCGTCGCGGTCGCCCCAGGTGCCGACGCGGACCCACTTCTTCTTTTCCAGGTCTTTATAGTGCGTGAAGAAGTGCTCGATTTGTTCGAACACGATCTCCGGCACGTCGGCGCGGCCGTCGACGTTGGAATAATAAGGGAAGACCTCGTTCACCGGCACGCAGACGAGCTTTTCGTCGCCGCCGGCCTCGTCCTCGAGGTTGAGCACCGCGATCGGACGCGCGCGCACGACGCAGCCGGGGATGAACGGCGAGCGCGCGATCACCAGCGCGTCGAGCGGATCGCCGTCGGGCGACAGCGTATGGGGTACGAAGCCGTAGTTCGCCGGATAGCGCATCGGCGTGTGCAGGATGCGGTCGACGAACAGCGCGCCGCTGGCCTTGTCGAATTCATACTTCACCGGTTCGCCGCCGGTCGGCACCTCGATGATGACGTTGAGGTCGTCGGGCGGGCTCTTGCCGACCGGGATCAGATCGATACGCATGGAAGTCCCCTATACCTTTCGGTGTAATCTTGTTGCTGCGCTGCCCCTCAGCGCGGCATGAGAAGTTTGTCGAGGCCGCTCTCACCGGTGCCAATCTTCTGCAGGCGCGGATAGCGGGGACCATTGTGATAGTCGATGGGGACTTCGCGATAGCGTGGTCCGTTCTTGACCAGCAGTCGGATCGGCTCCTTCGATGTCTGTGCGGTGACGATCGCGGCCTTCATCACATCGCCGCTATAGCCGACGCCATTGACCGCCTGAATGACGGTACCGACGTCCAGCCCCGCCTTGAACGCCGGGCTGTCCCAGATCACCGCGCCGATCTCGCCGTCCTTGGCGATCGACAGGCCGATCGAATAGGTGACGTTGGTCGGGCCGCTCTTTTCGGCATTGGTGAAGTATTTGGTCGGTTCGGCGGTGTAGACCAGCTTGTAGCCGTTCATCGCGAAGCCGTTGACCGGGGCGGGCTGGCCCGTCTCGGTGATCCGCTTCTTCAGGAACCCGGCCCAGTCATAGGGCTGGATCGCGTTGAGCGTCGCGGCGACGTCGTCGAACGTATAGGTCAGCTCGCCCCAGTCGCCGTCGCGCACGCCGAAGAAGGCCTTGGCGAAATCGTCGATCGACTTGGTGCCGCCCGACTGTTGGCGGAGCATCGCGTCGACCTCCATCCAGACCATTAGGCCCTCGTTGTAATAATCCTCGCTGCGCTGCCAGCTGGTCCAGCCCTTGGGCCGGCGCGACGAAATGACCGGATCGTTGGTGGTGTCGAGCAGGTTGCGCCACTGGCGTGCGGGCGCGAGATCGTAGCTGCCGGCGATGCCGGCATAGGCGTCGAGCGTGTCCTGCTTGCTGACCAGCCCCGAGCGCGCCTGCAGCACATAGCCCCAGAATTGCGTCTGCCCTTCGTACACCCACAACAGCGAATCGCGCATCGGCGTGCGAAAATCGGGCGTCCACAGGTCGGCGCCACGGCGGAACTTGCCGTCCCAGCTGTGGGTGAATTCGTGCGGCAGCAGGTTGCGGCTGCCCGGGCCGGCATCCCATTCGGTGAAATAGCCGGGGCGCACGCCGTTTTCGGAGCTGCGGTGATGCTCCAGCCCGATGCCGCCGAGCTGGTCGGAGATCGACAGCAGGAATTCGTAGCGGTCGTAATGCTGCGCGCCGAAGGTCCTGGCGGCCTGTTCGACGAGGCGTTTGTGCGCGTCGATCTGTTCGGGCTTGGCGGCGAGCTGATCGGGCGAATCGGCGAAGACGTTGAGGTCGACGCGCGGGGACAGCGCCCACACCTTGCCGTAGCGGCCGGCGAGGATCGGCGAGTCGACCAGGATCTCGTAATTGGTCCGGTCGTAGGTGTAGGTCGACGCCGCCGCGCCCGACCCCGTCTTCGCGGGGATCGCGCCCGCCGCGGTCCAGCCGGTCGGAAACTTGACCGTCATCTGCACCGGGATCTGGCGGGTGAAATAGCCGGCGGGATAGAGGCTGACCGAATTGGGCTGCAGGCTGATGAGATTGGGGGTCACCGCGATCCGGCCCTGATCCGGCTTGGTCGCCGAGATGAACTGGAATTCGGCGTCGAGCGTCTTCACCCCGGCCGGCGCGTCGATGTGGAAGGCGAAGACGTCGACCGGATCGCGCGTCCACGGCAGGATGCGGCCGTTGCCACGGATGACGAGGCCGGCGAGCTTCTCGATCTCGCCGCGCGGGCTGTGCGCACCGGGCAGCCACTTGGGGAACAGCAGCGCCATCGGACCCGACTTGGCGACCGGGATCGTCTCGCGCACGCGGAAGATGCCGCGTTCGGTGTCGGTCGCATCGACGTCGAGCTTCAGCGTGCCGGGATAGGGAACGTCGCGCGCCGCCGGAATGGTGTCGACGAACGGCACCGGCTGCGGCGCGCTGTTGCTGGCGGGGACCTGCGCGAGGGCGGGCGCGGCAACGGACAGGAGCAGGGAGGCGACGGCGGCGGTGCGGATCATGAGAAGCCTTCGACGAAAGATTGTTGCCGAAGGTGTAAGCGCGCGAAACGTCAGCCGTCCAGCCCCTTAGCCGCCACCGAGCACGTTGATCGTGAACGCCAGCACGCCGAGGTTGAAGACGAAGGCGGCAAGGCTGTGGCCCAGCACCACGCGCCGGATCGACCGCGCGGTGATCGACACGTCCGACGTCTGGAACGTCATCCCCAGCGTCGCGCTGAAATACAGGAAATCCCAGTAGTCGGGTTGGTCGCAGGCGGAGAACTCCAGCCCGCCGGCATCCTTGCCCGCCGCATCCGCGCTGTAGAACAGATGCGCGTAATGCAGCGCATAGACCATGTTGGTGAATGCCCAGGCCAGCACCAGCGTCGCGATCACCAGCACGATCGCCAGCGTATCGCTCTTGCCCTTCAGCTCGCCCGCCACCGCGACGAGGATGACGATCATGGTCGCCCCCGTGATCGCCAGCAGCAGCGCGCGATTGGCGTCGTTGTCGCGCGCCGCCTGGCGCATCCGCACCGGATCGGCGTCGCGGAACAGCGTCGCGACCGTCAGCAGGAACACCGTGGCGGCGACGTCGAACGCGACCATCGTGCCGCGGCCGGGGCCGAACGCCGGAATGAACGCGGCCAGCCCGACGACGAACAGCAGGGCAAACAGCGCGAAGCGCGGCGGCGCCACCCGGCTGCCGATCCCCCAATAGCGTTGCGACCCTGCCATGCCGAGGTGCTAGCGCTTGCCCGCGACCTCGCCTAGATACCGCCGCCATATGGCCCGTATCGAAACGCCGCGCCGGGTGCGCGGAACCCAGGACATCTTCGGCGAGGAACAGCGCCGCTTTTCCCATGTGCTCGACACGTTCGAGCGCGTGCGCCGGCTCTATTGCTTCCAGCGCGTCGACCTGCCGGTGTTCGAGGCGACCGAGGTGTTCGCCCGCTCGATCGGCGAGACGACCGACGTCGTGTCGAAGGAGATGTACACCTTCCCCGACCGCGGCGGCGATTCGCTGACCCTGCGCCCCGAATTCACCGCCGGCATCGCCCGCGCGTTCCTGACCGAGGGCTGGCAGCAATATGCGCCGCTCAAGCTGTCGACCAGCGGCGCGGTGTTCCGCTACGAACGCCCGCAGAAGGGGCGCTATCGCCAGTTCCACCAGATCGACGCCGAGATCCTCGGCGCGCCCGAGCCGGCGGCGGACGTCGAGTTGCTGGTGATGGCCGACCAGCTGCTGCGCGAACTGGGCATCGCCGACGGCGTGACGTTGCAGCTGAACACTTTGGGTGACGCGGAAACGCGCGACGCCTGGCGCGCGGGGCTGGTCGCGCATTTCGAGGCGCATCGCGGCGAGCTGTCGGAGGACAGCCTGACCCGGCTCGAGAAGAACCCGATGCGCATCCTCGATTCGAAGGACCCGCGCGACCGGCCGATCGCCGATGCGGCGCCGGATATCGACGCCTATCTGACCGACGCGGCGCGCGCCTTCTTCGACGCGGTGACCGCGGGGCTGGACGCCGCCGGCGTGGCATGGACGCGCAACGCGCGGCTGGTGCGTGGGCTGGATTACTATCGGCATACCGCGTTCGAGTTCGTCACCGACCGGCTCGGCGCGCAGGGGACGGTGCTGGCCGGCGGGCGCTACGACGGGCTGGTCGAGTCGCTCGGCGGCGCGCCGACTGCAGGTGTCGGCTGGGCGGCCGGTGTCGAGCGGCTGGCGATGCTGCTGGACGAGCCGCGCGCCGAGCGGCCGGATGTGTCGATCGTCGCCGTCGGAGCACGCGCGGAACGGGCAGGCGTGAAGATCGCCGCCGATCTGCGGAGTGGCAATACCAGCTGCCAGATCGCCTATCGGGGCAATATGAAGCGTCGGCTCGAAATCGCCAGCAAGCTGGGTGCGGCATTTGCCGTGATTCTCGGTGACGACGAACTGGATCGGGATGTGGCCAAGATTAAGAATATGGCGTCCGGTGCGCAGGACGAAGTCCGTCTCGATCGCCTGATCGACGAGCTTTGGGAGCGGCTCGGCGGACGCGATGCCGAGAATGTTGCTGACTGGGACAAGGGCCGCATCTCGTTCGTCGGCAACGGCCCCGCCACCGAATGACCACCATCTCCCCCGAACGGATCGCGCAGATCGAGGCGCGGCGGGACGAGTTGCAGGCGCTGATGGCGACCGGCGATCTGCCCTCCGATCGCTTCGTCGCGGTGTCGAAGGAATATGCCGAGCTCGAACCCGTCGCGCAGGCCGCGGGCGAGGTACGGCGGCTGCGGCAGGAGGCGGACAGCCTCGCGTGGATGGCCGAGGATACGGGCGACGAGGAGTTGCGCCAGATGGCCGCCGAGGAGCTGCGCGACAATGCGCGCTCGCTCGACGCCGCCGATCGCCGGCTCGCGCTCGCGCTGCTGCCGCGCGATGCCGCCGACGAACGCGCGGCGATGCTCGAGATTCGCGCCGGCACCGGCGGCGACGAGGCGGCGCTGTTCGCCGGCGACCTGTTCCGCATGTACCAGCGCTATGCCGAGGGGCAGGGCTGGCGCGTCGAGCTCATCAGCGGCTCGTCGTCCGACGCGGGTGGCTTCAAGGAGGTCGTCGCCAGCGTCACCGGATCGGGTGTGTTCGCCAAGCTCAAGTTCGAGGCCGGCGTCCACCGCGTCCAGCGCGTCCCCGCGACCGAAGCGGGCGGGCGCATCCACACCTCTGCCGCCACCGTCGCGGTGCTGCCCGAGGCGGAGGAGGTCGACGTCCGCATCGACGAGGCGAGGGACTTGCGGATCGACGTCTATCGTTCGTCCGGCCCCGGGGGCCAGTCGGTCAACACCACCGACAGCGCGGTGCGGATCACCCATCTGCCCACCGGGCTGGTGGTGATCCAGCAGGACGAAAAGTCGCAGCACAAGAACAAGGCCAAGGCGCTGAAGGTCCTGCGCACCCGGTTGTACGAGGCGGAGCGCGAGCGGCTGGCGAGCGAACGGTCGGGCACGCGCAAGGCGATGGTCGGGTCGGGCGACCGCTCCGAACGCATCCGCACCTACAATTTCCCGCAGGGTCGGGTGACCGACCACCGCATCAACCTGACGCTGCATCGCCTGCCCGAGATCCTGCAGGGCGAGATGGACGAACTGATCGGCGCGCTGATCGCCGAGGACGAGGCGGAGCGGCTGGCCTCGCTGGATGGCTGACGGCTGCCGCTTTCGTCTCCGTCACCCCGGACGTGTTCGGGGGTCTACTCTGCGGCTCGATAAAACGCGCGAGGGCGGCGTGTGTCCTGCAGAAAAGGGTGGTTCACGCGAAGGCGCGAAGACGCGAAGTGTGATGAAGACGGTGTTTCACGCGGAGGTGCGGAGGCGCGGAGGTGTTTCGTTCCGCGCCGATGGCCCGCCCGAATATCCGGATTTCCTGACCCGGATCGGCGGTGAGCGGGACAGCGGCTGCGCCGGGTGCCACTCTCCGCGTCCTCCGCGTCTCCGCGTGCACCAACCCTTCTTGGCGTCTTCCCGTCTTCGCGCGGTCCTATGGCGTTTTCGAGCGGCATGACTTCCCTTCGCACCGCGCTTGCCGAAGCGGCCGCGCGCTTCGGCTTTTCGCCCACCGCGCGGCTCGATGCGGAGCTGCTGATGGCGCATGCGATCGGGATCGACCGCAACCAGCTGTTGCTCGACATGGACCGGCCCGTCCCCTCCACGTTCGCCGCTTTGGTCGAGCGGCGTGCGGGACACGAGCCGGTCGCCTATATCACCGGCACCCGCGGCTTCTGGACGATCGACCTCGCGGTGGGACCGGGGGCGCTCGTGCCGCGGCCCGACAGCGAGACGCTGCTGATCGCCGCCGCGGCGCATTTCGGTGCGCGGGCGCCCGCCACCGTGCTCGACCTCGGCACCGGCCCCGGCACGCTGCTGCTCGCCGCGCTCGACGAATGGCCGGCGCGCGGGCTGGGCATCGATCGTTCGTCCGAGGCACTGGGCTATGCGGTGCGCAATGCCGCGGCGCTAGGCATGCGCGATCGCGTCGTGTTCGCGCTGGGCGACTGGGCGGCGGCGATCGCCGCGCGCTTCGACCTGATCCTCGCCAATCCTCCCTATATCGGCATCGATGAGCCCTTGCCCGACGAGGTGCGCGGCCACGAACCCGCCGCCGCGCTGTTCGCCGGGGCGGACGGGCTCGACGATTATCGCCTCCTCGCGCGCCAGCTGCCGCGGCTGATCGCGGCGGGCGGCTGCGCGGCGGTGGAGATCGGCCACGCTCAGGCGGCGGCGGTGTCCGCATTGTTCGCCGGACAGGGACTGGACAGCGTCGTGCATCGCGACCTCGGCGCGCGCGACCGGTGCCTTCTGGTCACTTTAGCGCCATCACCTTGAAAGAACCGGTCATGATCCTCATATTTCGCTTGTAGGATCGGTCCCACGCCAGCTATTGGTCGGGCCGGGGCACGCACTATCAACAGAAATAGAGTTGATCGCAGGGCGATGACCCGCATCCTTCGTCATGAAGCCGCTGGTGTCCGGTGGCCGTGACAGGCTCGAGCGTCGCTTATGGCACGCCGCGACCCGGAGGGTTGCACCGTTGACCGGGAGCAAGGCCGTAGTGGCCGAATTGGTTTTGAGGACCAGATATACTCTGATCGTGGGACAGTAGCTTGATCAACAATCGGCAGCAGAACGGCCGTCGTCGCGGTCGTGGCGGCAACAATAACGGTGGCGGCAACGGTCCGCGCCAGGGTGGCCAGGGTCGGCCCGACAACGGCAATCGGATCGACAGCCGTGCACGCGGCAACGCGAACCAGCTGTTCGAGAAGTACAAGAATCTGGCGGGCGAGGCGCAGCGTCAGGGCGACCGGGTCAACACCGAATATTACCTCCAGTTCGCGGACCATTATTTCCGTGTGCTCGCCGATCAGCGTGGCCGGTTCGAGGACAACAGCCAGCCCAAGCGCCAGCAGCCGTTCGACCTGAACGACGATGACGATTACGGCGACGAGGGCGAACCGATCCGCGCCGGCGAGCAGGACGGCGACAGCCGCGACGCGCAGCAGCGCGACGGTGGCCAGCGCGAGGGCAACCAGCGCGACTATCAGCAGCGCGACGACCGGCCGCAGCGCCGTGACCGTCAGGATGGCGAGCAGCGTCAGGGCCGCAACTGGGAAGACCGGGGCAACGGCAACGGCAACCGCGATGCCAATGGCAACCGTGACGGCAATCGCGACGATCGCCCGCAGCAGCGCGAGGAGCGTGCCGCGCGCGACGACCGTCCCCAGCGCGACGATCGCCCGCAACGCGAAGAGCGTGCCGCGCGCGAGGATCGCCCGCAGCGTGAGGACCGCGTCCGCCGTCCGCGCTTCGAATCCGCCGACCAGCCGGTCGAGGTCGCCGGCCAGCGCCGCGCCGATCCGGTGAATGCGGGGGAATCGCTGCACGAACGTGCCGAGGCGGTGCTCGAGGCGGATGCGCCGATGCTCGCGCCCAAGCCGCGCCGTGGCCGCCCGCGCCGCGATGCGCAGGTCGATCCTGTGGCTGCGCCGACGTCCGACGCGGGCGACGATCATGCCGGCCACGATGCGGCGGAGAGCAACGGCGTCGACGCCGATCGCCTGCCGCCCTCGCTCAACATCGCGGCCGCCAACGATGCCGGCGACGAGGCACCCAAGCCCCGCCGTCGTCGCACCGTCCGCACTCCGGCCGTGGAAGCGCCCGCCGAGTAACCGGCGGCCTCCGTCGGACGGGCGAAGGGCCGGTTCCTTATGGGAGCCGGCCCTTCGTGCGTTCGGGTCGTGCGGCGCGGTGATCGTTCAGCCGTCGAACCGCTCGACATCCTCGTCATGCCCGGTGCCGGAACTGAGGAACACCAGTCCCATCAGCGCGCCGGCCATCACGATCGATCCGCCGACCCCGCCGATCACTGCGGCCATCGTCACCAGCCGCAGCGGCCCCTGCGCCCAGGCCAGCGCGACGATCGCCCCGGCGCTGCAGATCGCGCCGACCAGGATCATCCACGCCATGATCCCGCGAAAGCGGCGCCACGCATGGGCCGCCTGTGCCGGATCGTCCAATCCTGTCCGCTTCTCGTGCATGGCTTTGCCAATGGCCCGCAAACGTGGTCTGCTCAATCCCGCACCGTCTTCGCTGCGCACGAGGCCGGGCGGATGAGGAGATGAAGCATGACGATTGCGACGATTCTCAATGGCAAGGGCAGTGCGGTCATATCCCTCCCACGCGACGCGACGGTGCGGCAGGCGGTGGCGTTGCTCGCCGAGCGGCGGATCGGCGCGGTGCCGGTGGTCGACGGTGACGGCGGGGGAGAGGCCGTGGTCGGCATCTTTTCCGAACGCGACGTCGTCTATTGCCTCGCGGCGCACGGCCCCGACGCGCTCGACCGCCCGGTGGCGGAGGTGATGACCCAGCCGGTGCAGAGCGTCGGCACCGCCGAACCGGCGATCGGCGCGCTGTCGCTGATGACCCGCCGCCGCATCCGCCACCTGCCGGTGGTCGAGAACGGGCGGATGGTCGGCTTCGTCTCGATCGGCGACCTCGTCAAATACCGCATCGACCGGATCGAAGCAGATGCCGCGGCGATGCGCGACTATATCCAGACCGCCTAGGTGGCTGCGGGGACGGGGCGCTTGCGCACCACCGCGATCAGCTCGCGGACCGTGCCGCGCGCGAACAGCGCCAGCCACGCGCCATAGGTCGCCGCGCCGATGGCGACGAGCACCGCCAGCCGCGCCGGCGGGGCGAGCGGCGGCAGGCTGCGATCGGTCAGCGTGACGACCACGGCCATGCCGATCGCGGCACAGGCCGCCGGTGCGATCGCATCGGCCAGATCGCGGACGCGCGCGCCGATGACCGGCAGCGACCGCCACGTGCTGACGGCCAGATAGACCGGATAGGCCGCGAGCCAGCTCCACGCGAGCCCGACCGGCCCCCAGCGCACGCCGACGAGGAAGGCCGCGGCGAGCACCAGCGCCCCGAAGGCGCCGTTGCGCGCGCCGATCCCCGGCTGCCCGCGCGCGTCGCACGCCGGCGAATAGAGCACTTGCACGGTCATGAACGGCATCGCCAGCGCGATCAGCCGTACCACCGGCGCCACCTCCGCCCATTTCGAATCGAGCGCGGTCAGCACCAGCGGCTCGGCCGTCGCGGCGAGCCCGAGATAGAAGGGCAGGGCGATCAGCATGATGACGCGTACCGATCGCACGAACGCCCGCGCCACCGCGCCCTCGTCATGCTGGATGCGCGCATAGGCGCTGAACGCCACCTCGTTGAGCGGCGGCACGAACTTCGAGACGAAGATCTGCGCGAGGAACAGCGCGGTGGTATAGATGCCGAGCTGGTGCGGATCGAACCAGCGACCGCCGATGAAGATGTCCGCCTGGCTCTGCAGGAACCAGAAGAACTGCCCCGCCGCCATCACGCCGCCATAGCGCGCCAGATGCCCCGCCCCGCGAAAATCGAAGCTCGGCCACATCAGCGATCGCGCGCCCCAGGTCAGCATCGCGGCGCGTACCGCATAGAGCGCGATCGGGGCCCAGACGAGCGTCCATACCCCCAAGCCGGCGAGCGCACCGCCCAGTGCGGCAGCCGCACCCGCGAAGGAGGCCGCGATATTAGCGGTCGCCTGGCGCCGGAACTCCATCGCCCGGCTGAGCAGCGCATAGGGGAGCGCGGCGAACGGCGTGATGAGATAGATCAGCGCCTGCACCCGTAGCAGCTCCACGATCTCGGGCTGCCGGTAATAAGCGGCGGCGAGCGGTGCGATCGCAATCTGGAGGACGGCGAGCAACCCGTTGAGCGCGATCAGCATCCCGAACAATTGCCGCGTCTGGCGCGGCGTCACGTCGTCGCGCTGGATCAGCCCGCTCGCCAGCCCATATCCGTTGAGCATGTTGAGGAAGACGAGCACCACCCCGGTCATCGCATAGAGGCCGTAATCACGCGGATCGAGGATGCGGATGACGAGGAAGGTCGCCCCCCATTGCACCATCTGCGCGAGGATCTGGCTGCCGGATCGCCACAGGACGGCGCGGCGAACCTGGGTTTCCAGCGATTCCGATGCGCTGCCGGCGTGATTCGGGGAGGATGTCATGGCCGCGAGTATGGCGGCACCATGCTTCACATCCCGTAAACCCGCAGATTTCCGGGCTTTTCGAGGAATATGACAAGAAAAATGCAAAAAGCGTTTGACCGGCCGGAACCGCCCGCCTAGAGGGACGTCACCGCAGCGACGGGCCACACGGTTCGCTTCTACGGTCACCGAAAATCAGGCGCATAGGTCGCCCTCCGAAAAGAGGGTGCGACCAGGCGTCGGTTTTTGTCGGCTCTTTGACATTG
>NZ_DBBS01000009.1 GCF_002292295.1 Sphingomonas sp. UBA978 | reverse complement strand
AAGCTAGGAGTGCGAGCGCCTACATCTACCCCGTGGACAAGGCCCCGATGGTGACGAAAAGAGCGACGCAGTGACGACGACGATACAGCCGATGTTGCGCGGGTTGGGAGACGATGCCCGCACCGCCGCCCAGGCGCTCGCCACCATGCCGACCGCCACCAAGGCCGCCGCCCTGCGGGCCGCCGCCGCCGCGATCCGCGAGGACGCCGCCCGCATCCTCGCCGCCAATGCACAGGACATTGCCGCGGCAGAGGGGAACGGCCTGTCGGGGGCAATGCTCGACCGGTTGCGGCTCGATCCCGCCCGGGTCGAGGCGATGGCGGTCGGCGTCGATGCGGTGGCGGGCCTGCGCGATCCGGTGGGCGGGGTGATCGACCGCAGCGAACGGCCCAACGGGCTGGCGCTGTCGCGGGTGCGCGTGCCGATCGGGGTGATCGGCATCATCTATGAGAGCCGGCCCAATGTGACCGCGGACGCCGGCGCGCTGGCGGTGATGGCGGGCAATGCCGCGATCCTGCGCGGGGGGAGCGAGGCGATCCGCAGCAACCGGGCAATCCCCGCGTCCCGCCGCGCGCTGGAAAAGGCCGGCTGGAGCGTCGAGGACCTCGACCTGGTCGAAGCCAACGAAGCCTTTGCCGCGCAGGCGCTCGCCGTCTGCAAGGACATGGGCTGGACCGCCGACAAGGTGAACGTCAACGGCGGCGCGATCGCCATCGGTCACCCGATCGGCGCGTCAGGCGCGCGGGTGCTGACGACTCTACTGTACGAAATGAAGCGCCGCGACGCGAAGAAGGGCCTTGCGACGCTGTGCATCGGCGGCGGCATGGGTATCGCGATGTGCGTCGAGCGGTAACGGCCGCTTCGTCGACCGGATAGCAGGGGGCTGTCGGCATGACCGGCAGCCCCTTTTTTTCGGAAACTGGAGTCGAACTCGACCACCTTGATCGCCCTCACCCTTCCGCGCCTGCGCCGCTCCTTCCCTCTCCCGCCGGGAAAGGGACAAGACGCCGAAGGCGGCGATAGGTGAGGGGCGCGGGTCGGCGCGGATTTCGCCGATCTTCCCAGCCGGGATCGGCCATAGAAAAAGGGCCGGCGCAATGCGCCGGCCCCCATAGTTGCGTACCCGTGCGATCAGAAGCGGGCGGTGACGCCCGCGTAGAGGCGACGGCCGATATTGTCGAAGATGCCGCTGCCCGCAGCGGTGCCCGTCGCGCCGAGCGGCGGCAGGCGATCGGTCAGGTTGTCGACCCCGATGTAGAAGTTCGACGTGTCGGTCACGTTGATGCCGAGCCGCGCGCCGATGTAGAGCACGTCCGGATAATATTGGATGTCGAAATCGTCGGCGTTCTGGGGCGGACGGCCCTGGAAGCTCCGCGTATTCTCGATCGCACCGACCGCCTGCTTGCCGAGATAGCGGAACTGCGTGTCGAAGCTGATCGACCCGAAGTTCGCGCCGATGTTCACGTTGACCTGATCCTTCGGCAGACCCAGTTCGCCGACGATCGTGTTGGCGAAGTCAGGCTGCAGCGGGTTCAGGAAGCTGTTGTTCGAGAAAACGTGCGTGTAGATGACCTGACCCGACACCCGGACGTCGCCGATCTTGCGGGTGTACGACAGGTTGGCGTCGATACCGCGGGTTTCCAGCCGGGCGAAGTTCAGCGACGATTGCAGCAGACTGCCTTCGATGATCCGGAACGCTTCTTCCCCGTTCGGACCGGTCGCGCCGGCTCCCACACGCTGGAAGAGCGTGCAGAACTGGTTGTTCTCGATCGAGGGCGTGTCGTAGCAGTTGTTGATGATCCCCTGTGCCGACACGGCGCTGATCACGTCGTCGACCTTGATGTTGTAATAGTCGACCGACAGCGACAGCCCGGGGACGTAGCTGGGCCGATAGACGCCGCCATAGGTCCACGAGTCGGAGGTCTCGACCAGCAGGTCGGGGTTGCCGCCGGTGCGGATTTCCAGCGTCTGGACGTAGCGATAGTTATACGACGCCGGAATGCCCGCCGCACGACAGTTCGCTTCGCGGAACTGGGTGCCGGCACCGATATTGTCCGATGAGCACGGATCGCTCACGCTCGCGAAGTTCTGACCCGCGGCCGAGAATTGTTCGTCGAGGTTGGGCGCACGGACCGCGCGACCGTAATTGGCACGCAGACGCAGGTCTTCGATCGGCGACCATTCGACGCTGCCGTTATACGCCCAGACCCGGCCGGCCGTCCCGCGATAGTCGGACACGCGGGCAGCGCCCGAAACCGTCAGGTCGCGCAGCAGCGGCAGGTCCTTCACGATCGGGATCGAGAGTTCGCCGAACGCTTCCTTCACTTCGAACGCCGGCGGGTCGAACGTCGCCAGCGCGTTGTAGAAGGTGTAGCCCGCCTCGACCGCCGGATCCGCCTGGAAGAAGTTGGTTTCCCGGCGATATTCGCCGCCCAGCGAGAACTGGACCGGGCCGCCCGGCAGCGTGAACAAGGCGGAGCTGTCCCCCGCGATCGAGCCGACGACGTTGAACTGGCTGATCTTGCCCGCCGAGGTGGTGTTGCGCAGGATGTAGTTGATCGCTTCGGGCGAGGCCGAACCGACCCCGAACGGGTTCAGCGGCTGACAGTTGGTGATGTCCGCGGTCAGGTTGGCCGCGTCGCCGTTAAAGTCGATCCCCGGCGTCGAACCGGCATTCGCGCGCGCACGATTGAGCTGCGATCCGCAGACGATGCGACCGGTCGCGGGGTCGCGAACCGCATCCAGGGCGAGGTTCAGGCGCTGGACGTCGACGTTGCCGAGGACCTTCGTCTGTTCCTTGAACTCGCCATAGTTGACGGCGACATCGTAGCTGAACCCGCTGCCGAGGTCGCCGCGCGCGCCACCGACGACGCGGAACGTTTCGCGCAGCGCATCCTCGCGACGCGAACCCAGATCGGTCAGGTTCTTGCGCAGGATGAAGCGATACGATCCGTCAGCGATCTGGGCCCGCAACGTCGCCTGCTGTGCCGCGGTCAGCGCCACCGCAGAACCGTTGGGGTTGATGCCGTTGTTGACCGAGTTCAGCAGCTGCGCCGACAGCGTCGCGCGCGCCGGGGCGCTCAGGAACGGGTTGTCAAGCCGCGGACGTTCGTAGATGTCGCCGAGCGTGCCGCCGACGAAGAATGCCGGACCGGAACCGCCCAGACCGACGCTTTCGACGCGCACATACTTCGCCTCGATATACGGCACGAACGCCGGCGACACGTCGAAGTGACCGATCAGGTTTGCCGAATAGCGGTTGAGCTGCGGCAGAAGCTGCAACAGCGTGCCTTCACGACGGGTATTGCCGTTCCCGCCGAGGAAGCTGCCGCCGGGAGCGGCGCTGGCCTGCGCCGCACTGCCGTTGGCGATGCCGACGCGCGTTCCCGTCTGCTGCGCAAGGCTGCCGCCGGGCTGGAACAGGTAGTTACAGGTGTAGGCGCGACCCAGCGGATCGCGACCGCACGCCGCCGGCGACGTCGCACCGATGCCTGCGCCCGCGATCGATACGAGACCGCCGTCCGAGAACGTCCCGACGCGGATATCGCGCATGAAGATGGCATCGGGAACGCCGTTGAAGTTGGGCAGGCCGTTCAGGCCCGGCCCCGCGGCGTCGATCCCCGTCGTGATGAAGCCGTCCGCCTGACGATACTGGCGACGGTCCGACGCGAAGAAATCTTCCGACCGGGCATATTCGAGGCTGATCGCGATGTTGCCGCGGCCGTCGGCGAAGTTCTTGCCGCCGGTGGCGCTGATGAAATAGGAACCCGCATCGCCTTCGTCGGTGATGCTGCCCTGCGCACGAAGCTGCAACCCTTCGTAATTGGTCTTCAGGCGGAAGTTGACCACGCCGGCGAGCGCGTCGGAACCATAGACCGCGGAAACGCCGCCGGTCAGGATGTCGACGCCTTCGAGCAGGTCGGTCGGGATCGTGTTGATGTCGACGGCGGTCGCGCCGCCCAGGATGTTGGACGCGACGTGACGGCGACCATTGACCAGCACGAGCGTACGTGCCGTGCCCAGACCGCGCAGGTCGAGCAGGTTCAGACCGGCGGTGCCGAGGAAGCGGGTCGAGTTCTGCTGGCTGAAGGTGCTCTGCAGCTGCGGCAGGTCGTTCAGCACGTCACCGATCGAGACGCGGGCGGTCTGGGTCAGTTCCGCGGCCGAAACCGTGGTGATGGGAGCGGGCGACACGTCGTTCGGTCGCGAGAGACGCGAGCCCGTTACGACGATCACGCCGTCGGTGGCAGGTTCGCCATCGGCGTTGGTGCGCGTTTCATCCTGCGGTGCGCTGAGCGAGGTGCCCGCACCGGGGGCAGCGGCACTGTCGGTGCCCTGCTGCGCCGATGCCGTACCGGCAAACAGCAACAGAGAAGAGGCCAAGGCGGTCGATCGCGCCAGAACGGTAAACTTCATGAAACCCCCTTTTTCGGGCCAATTAACCCTTGCCCGATTGTCGATCCCCGAAAACTCTCGGGGTCGCTGCACGCATCAGATCGTGCATGTTCTACGATGTGAAGGGGGTTCCTGACATTTCGTTCACACTGTTACCAGTTCGCAACACTTAGCAATGTTTAGAAACACTTGTTTATTACTGTATTATTACAGCAATACAGCAGAGGTTTTGTTGGCGTAAGGCTTTCTTGCTGGACGTTGCGGTGCCCCACCCTCTACCTGTAGCTGCTCGCAATCGGATGGGCTCCTGCTCGCAAACGGATCACCTTTCTGCTCGGATTAGCTGACAGTAAGCGCGCGCGCCTGCTCACGCTTTTCGATAATGTGCTCGCGATCTCCCGCGGCTGCTCGCAATCAGCGCGCCGCGCTCACGCTTAGCGCTACTGACGGGAATGGTCAGAATCTGATCCCCTCAACCAACCGAGCTGCGGCCTGGCAGTTCGCGGTGGTGGCGCACCAAGCCCTGACTTCAAGGCCCGGGCTCCGAACACGACGACGTTGCGCCTCCGCATC
>NZ_DBBS01000005.1 GCF_002292295.1 Sphingomonas sp. UBA978 | reverse complement strand
GGTGGTGCACTTCTTTCGTGAGTCCGGGGAATCCATAGACGCTACCGGTTCGACTCCGCGCGCGACGTCGACGTGTACGCACTCCCGGCTGCCTGGGGGCGACGGGATGGCCGCATGGCGACCCGGACCTAGTGCTCGAACCCCAGCCGCTCCGGCAGGGCGATCACCTCGTCGCCATCGTGAAGCGTCAGCCCCGTGCCGCGCGCGAAGCGGCCGAGGCGGGTGGCGGGGACGGCGGGCACGACATTGGCCGGCATCGCGAACAGCAGTTCGTAATCGTCGCCGGCGGTCGCCGCCCGCAGCCGCGCGGTGCGGTCCGTGCCGACGTGGGCGCGATAGGCGGCGGAAAGTGGCACTGCGGCTAGGTCGAGGATCACGCCGAGGCCGCTCGCCTCCGCCATCCGGGCGGCGTCGATCAGCAGCCCGTCGCTGATGTCCATCATCGCATGGGCGATGCGCGACAGCACGCGGCCCTCGGCGAGCCGCGGGATCGGGCGGCGATAGCGATCGGCGAGCTCCGCCGGCCCGTCCGCCCCGCGCGCGATGGCGAGGCCGGCGCCGGCGTCGCCGATCGTGCCGGTGACCCACAGGGCGTCGTTCTCGCCCGCGCCGCCGCGCGGCGGGGCCGGGGTGTCGCAGCCGAAGGCGGTGACGGTGAGGATCCGCGGCGCCCCCGCGGGCAGCGACACGGTATCGCCACCGAGCAGCGCGGTGCCGCAGGCGGCGAGCACTTCGCCGAGCCCGGCCAGAAAGGCGCGGTCCCAGCCGTCGTCGGACAGCGGATAGTTGAGCAGGATGCCGTCGGGCTTCGCGCCCTTGCCGGCGATGTCGGACAGGCTGGTCGCGACGACCTTCCACGCGACGTCGGCGGGCGTGTCGTCGGCGAGGAAGTGCACGCCCTCGACCAATGTATCGGTGGTGACGACCAGTGGCGCATGGACCAGCCGCGCGGCATCGTCGCGCAGCCCCCGCGCGGACGGGTGGAGCGGCAGGGTGCGCAGGGCGGCGAGGAAATCGGCTTCGGTCATGGCATCTGCCGGAGGGGAGGCTCGGGGCGGGGTGGGACATCGCCCCTCCCGCATCCGACCCTCTCCCCGTGGGGGGAGAGGGCGTTTCAGCGGGTCAGCGCACGTCCTTGGCGATGCCGTCGAGCAGGCCGTTGACGAAGCCCGCCTCGCGCCGTTCGTAGAAGGCGTGGGCGACGTCGACATATTCGCTGATCGTCGCGCCGACCGGCACGTCGGCACGCGCCATCAGTTCGTAGGTGCCGGCGCGCAGGATCGCCTTCATCGGCTTGTCGAGCCGCGCCAGCGTCCAGCCGCTCGCCAGCTTCTTCTCGATCGCGAGGTCGATCTCGCCGGCGCGGGCGGTCGTGCCTTTCACCAGATCGTCGAAGAAATCCTGATCGGCCTCGGCATATTCGGCGTCCTCGATGGTCGCGCCGAGCCGGTGGTTGTGGAATTCGTGGAGCAGCGCGGGCACGGCCGTGCCCTCCATCTCATGCTGGTAGAGCGCCTGGACGGCGGCGAGGCGGGCGGCGGCACGCGCCTGGGTGCGGTTCGAGGTTCGGGACATCGGCGGGGCATGTAGTCGCGTGCGCGTCATCCGTCACCCCTAAGGCGCGAATCGCTGCGCCGGGCATCCAAATTCCCGGTGGCTCGTTGGCAATATCAGGCACGTTGGGCACAGGCCGGACACAGGAGCTGGGCATGGGAGAAGGTGCGGACGGCGTCGCGATTGGCGTCGTGCTGTGGCTGGTCGCGGTATCGGTGGTGATGACCGCGGTCGGCGTCTGGCTGGCGCGCGGGCACCGGCTGCGCTCGCCGTGGATCGCGCTGGTCTGGGCGGTCGCCTCGATCGCGCCGCTGGTCGCCGCGGGGGGCTATCTGTACCTGCGGTGACGGTCCGGCGCCCGCGACTGCGCGGACGCCGGCGGCGCATCAGGGCATCAGCACCGTATCGACGACGTGGATGACGCCGTTCGACTGCATCACGTCCTTGATCGTCACATGACTGGTGCCGCCCTTGGCATCGGTCAGCATCAGCGTCTTGCCCATCATCGACGCGGTCAGCGGCTCGCCCTGCACGGTCGTCAGCGCCGCCTTGCCGCCGCCCGCCTTGATCGCCGCGGCGATCTGCTGCGAGGTCATCGTGCCGGCGACGACGTGATAGGTGAGGATATTGGTCAGCGTCGCCTTGTTCTCGGGCTTCACCAGCGTGTCGACGGTGCCGGCGGGCAGCTTGGCGAAGGCGGCGTTGGTCGGCGCGAAGACGGTGAACGGACCCGGGCCCGACAGCGTCTCGACCAGCCCCGCGGCCTTCACGGCGGCGACCAGCGTCGTGTGATCCTTCGAATTGACGGCATTCTCGACGATCGTCTTGGTCGGGTACATCGCGGCACCGCCGACCATCGGGTTCTTGGCCGCCGACATCGCCGGACCGGCGGCGAGCAGCGCGACCGCGGCGATCGCACCGCGGAACTGGAGCTTGGTCATTCGTACATCCTCTCGTGGCGCACCCTGTGCGGGTTGCTGCCGGGAGGAACGCTGCGGAATGGTCCGGGGATGCGTCCGCCGCGGAAGGATTTTCTCCCGCGACGGCGCGCGACCCGTCTAGGGTCGATCGCCATTCAGAAGATGACGTGCCGAAAACGGTGGTTTTGCGTGACCCGGAGCGCAGCGTACTTTCGGTACGTGAGCACCGGAAGCGCGCGAAACCGCCGTTTGCAGGCCGTCAGGGCTGCATGGCGATCGGCCCTAGCGGTTGAGCCGCAGCCGCAGCGCGACCGACCGGGCATGCGCGGGCAGCCCCTCGGCCTGCGCCAGCGCGACGGTGGCGGGGCCGAGTTCCGCCAGCGCGGTCTCGTCCAGCCCGAGGAAGCTGGTACGCTTCATGAAGTCGAGCACCGACAGGCCGCTCGCGAACCGGGCGCGGCGGCCGGTGGGCAGGACGTGGTTGGGGCCGGCGACGTAATCGCCGATCGCCTCGGGCGTGTGGCGGCCGAGGAAGACGCTGCCGGCGTGGCGGACCCGGTCGAACAGCGCCTGCGGGTCGTCGACCGCGAGCTGCAGATGTTCGGGGGCGAGGCGATCGATCAGTGGGCAGGCCTCGTCCAGCGATCGCACGACGACGATCGCGCCATTGGCGTCCCAGGCGGCGCGTGCCGTCGCGGCGGTGGGCAGGATCGCGAGCTCGTCGTCCACCGCCTGCGCGACGCGGGTCGCATAGGCGGCATCGTCGGTGAACAGGATCGATTGCGTCGTGGTGTCGTGCTCGGCCTGGCTGAGCAGGTCGGCGGCGGTGGTCTGCGGATCGTTCAGCGCATCGGCGACGACGACGATCTCGCTCGGGCCGGCGACCATGTCGATGCCGACGACGCCATAGACCTGCCGCTTCGCCTCCGCGACCCAGGCGTTGCCGGGGCCGGTGACGACGTCGACCGGCAGGATCCGGCCCGCGCCATAGGCGAGCGCGGCGATCGCCTGTGCGCCGCCGATCCGCCACACCTCGTCGACGCCCGCCAGATGCGCGGCGGCGAGGACGAGCGGGTTGATCGCGCCGTCGGGGGTGGGTGTCACCATCACGAGGCGCCCGACGCCCGCGACCTTGGCCGGAATCGCGTTCATCAGCAGCGACGAGGGATAGGCGGCGCGCCCGCCGGGGACGTAGATGCCCGCGGCATCGACCGCGCTCCAGCGCGCGCCGAGGCGGACGCCGACGGTATCGGTATAGTCGGTGTCCGCCGGCTTCTGGCGCTCGTGATAGGCGCGGATGCGGGTGGCGGCGAGGTCGAGCGCGTGGCGCAGCTCCGGCTCCAGCGCCTGATAGGCCGCGGCGCAGGCGGCGGGCTCGATCCGCCAGCCGGTCTCGTTCAGGTCGTGGCGGTCGAGCTTGCGGGTGAAGGCGGCGACCGCCGCCTCGCCGTCGTCGCGGACCGCGCGGATGATCGTCGCGACGTCGCGGGTGACGTCGGCGGACGCCTCGCGCCGCCCCTCGACCAGCGCGGTGAAGGCGTCGGCGAAGCCGGCGTCGGTGGTGTCGAGGCGGATCATCGGGCGTCTCCGGCGACCGCGCGGCGGAACGCCTCGACCAGTGGCACGACCTCCGCCCGCGTCTTCATCGCGGCGCGGTTGACGATCAGGCGGCTGGTGACCTCCGCGATCACCTCGACCTCGACCAGGCCGTTCTCCTTGAGCGTGCGGCCCGACGAGACGAGGTCGACGATGCGCGGCGCGAGGCCCAGCGTCGGCGCCAGCTCCATCGCGCCGTTCAGCTTGACGCATTCGGCCTGCACGCCGCGCGCGGCGAAATGCGCGGCGGTGATGTGCGGATATTTGGTGGCGACGCGGACGTGGCTCCACCCGCGCGGATCGTCGTTCGCCGCCATCGCGGCGGGCTCCGCGACCGAGATGCGGCAATGGCCGATGCCGAGGTCGACGGGCGCGTACAGCTCCGAATAGTCGAACTCCGCCAGCACGTCCGACCCGACGATGCCGAGCTGCGCGGCGCCATGCGCGACAAAGGTCGCGACGTCGAAGGCGCGGACGCGGATCAGCTCGATATGGCCGACGTCGGTGGCGAAGCGCAGCGCGCGGCTGTCCGGATCGCCGAACGCCGCCTCCGGATGCACGCCGGCGCGGGCGAGCAGGGGAAGGGCCTCGGCGAGGATGCGGCCTTTCGGCACGGCGATGACTAATGGAGCTGGCACGCGCCGGGCTTTACTGGTGGTGCAGGGTAGGCGCAACACATCCACCGAGGAGACAGGCATGGGCAGCGAGGGGGAGAACCGGGCGGCGTTCGCGGTGCAGGCGGGCTATTGCGCGGCGATGGCGGCGCCGGTCACCGCGCGCCTCTGCACCGCGCTGGGCGAGGCGCTCGACCGCAGCAGCGAAACCGGGCGGCGGGTGCTCGACTGGCCCGGCGAGCCGGTCGCGGACGCAGTGGTGCTGCGGCTGGTCGGCGGGCTGCACGCGCTGCACCGGGCGGGCGCAGACGCGGCGCTGTCGCGCGTGTTCGACGGCGTCGTGACCGATGAGGCGGCGGTCGCAGCGGCGCTCGGACGGGTGGTGCGCGAACACGATGCGGCGCTGCTGCCCTGGCTCGACGGCCCGCCGCAGACCAACGAGGCGGCGCGGTCGGCGGGGCTGATGACCGGTCTGCTGCATCTGGCGCGACGCTATGGCCCGCGGATCGAGGTGCTGGAGATCGGATCGAGCGCGGGCCTCAACCTGATGATCGGGCACTATCGCTTCGATCTGGGTGGCGTGACGGTCGGACCGGAGGATGCCGCGGTGCGGATCGTGCCGGCATGGCGCGGCGTTGCGCCGCCCGCCGCCGAGATCGCGGTGGTCGGCGCGCGCGGCGTCGACATCGCGCCGGTCGACGTCGCCGACCCGAGCCAGGCCGCGCGGCTGGCGGCCTATGTCTGGGTCGACGCGCAGGAGCGGCTCGCGCGGCTCGCGGCGGCGATCGGCGAGGTCCGTGCGCATGGCGTCGATCTGGTGCGGGGCGATGCCGCCGACTGGGTCGAGGCGCGGCTTGCCGAACCGCAGGCGGCAGGCGTGACGCGGGTGCTGATGCATTCGGTGGTGTGGCAATATCTGCCCGCCGACGGCCGCGCGCGGATCGTCGCGGCGATGGCGGCGGCGGGCGCACGCGCCGGTGCGGAGCGGCCGCTCGGCTGGGTGATGATGGAGCCCAACCGCGATCTCCACCGGCATGAGGTGCGGGTGCGCGGCTGGCCGGGGGATACGCCGATGGAACTGGTGGCGCTGACCCATGCGCATGGCGCCTGGGTGGAGGGGCTGGCGGCCCCGTACGAGACGCGCGACTATGTCATGCGGCGCGGGGCCTACGAGGCGGATTGATCCGAACCGGCCGGCGGTGCGTTGTCGGTGCCTGTCGAACGGGGGGCATCATGACGGGCGGTTATCTGGCGGGGCGCGGTGCCTATCTGCTGCATCAGCTGACGCGGCGGATCTGGCTGCGGGCGTCGCTGTTCAGCATCGCGGGCGTGCTGACCGCGCTGCTGGCGGCACGGCTGGCGCCGTTCATCCCCGACGAGCTGAGCCTGACCGTCGGCGGCAAGGCGGTCGACAACATCCTGACCATCCTCGCGTCGAGCATGCTGGCGGTGACCACCTTCGCGCTGTCGGCGGCGGTCACCGCTTATGGCGCGGCGACCAGCACGGTGACGCCGCGCGCGACGCAATTGCTGATCGAGGACCGCTTCACCCAGAATGCGCTGTCGACCTTCGTCGGCACGTTCCTGTTCAGCATCGTCGGCATCATCGCGCTGACCACCGGCTTCTACGGCGACAGGGGGCGGGTGGTCCTGTTCTTCGCGACGGTCGTCATCGTCGCGATCATCGCGATCACGCTGCTGCGCTGGATCCAGCATCTCTCGACCTTCGGCCGGGTACAGGACACGATCGAGCGGGTCGAGCGCGCCGCGCTGACCGCGATGACGGCCTGGGCGGAGGCACCATGTCTCGGCGGGGCGGCGGCGGTGGCGGTGCCGGCCGCGGCGCATGCGGTCCGCGCGGACGACACCGGCTACGTCGGCCATATCGACATGGTGGCCTTGTGCCGCCTCGCGACGCAGCGCGACCTGATCGTGCATGTCGCCACCTTGCCGGGCACCTTCGTCCACCCCGGCCGCGCGGTCGCGCAGGTCGAGGGGGCGTGCGATGCGGCGACGCTCGCCGCCGTCCGTCGCGCCTTCGCGGTGAAGCCGGACCGCAATTTCGATCAGGACCCGCGGTTCGGCCTGATCGTGCTGTCGGAGATCGCGGCGCGGGCGCTGTCGCCAGCAACCAACGATCCCGGCACCGCCATCCGCGTCATCGGCGGCGCGCATCGCGTGCTCGCGGCCCTGATCGATACGCAGGCGGACGGCGCCAGGCGGTTCGAGCGCGTGCATGTGCCGGATCTCGACATCGACGATCTGTTCGTCGACGTCTTCCGTCCGATCGCGCGCGACGGGGCGGGGGTGGTCGAGGTGCAGTTGCGCCTGCAGGCGACGCTGGCGGCGCTGGCGGATCACGCGCCGGAACGGTTCGGCGCGGCGGCACGCGCGGCATCACGATCGGCGATGACGCGGGCCGAAGCGGCGCTGGATGTCGGGGATCTCGCCGCACTGCGCAGCGGCGACGTCCAGCGCGGCTGATATGGAAAAGGCCCGGGGCGGCGCGAACCGCCCCGGGCCCGGTGCCTCAATAGAAGAAGCGGTTGTAGACCTGCGTCACGCGGCCCGAGCGGGTGTCGACCAGCACGACGTCGTTGCCGTAGCGGACCCAGCGCTGATAGCCGAAGCCCGGACGCGGCAGGCGATAGGTCTGGTAATCGTTGATCCAGTAGTTCCGCCCGTAATATTGCGGGGCGAAGCGATAGCCGACCGCGACCGGGCGATAGCGATAGCCGCGCGGGCCGGCATAGGCGCCGCGGGTGTAGACGTTGCGGTGGCTGCGGCGATAGTCGCGCCAGTCCTCGCGCAGCTCGCGGCGATCCTCGCGGACCTCGCGGCGCGCCTCGCGGATGTCGCCGCGGTCGCCGTAGCGGCGCGCCTCGGCGAGTTCGCGCTGGCTCTGGCGCACCTCGCGCTCGCTCTGGCGCACTTCGCGGGCGCTCTGCGCGGTGGCGGCACCGGCGGGCAGGATGGTCGCGGCGGCCAGCGCGGCGATGATGAACTTACGCATGATACGTCTCTCCTCGTAACGGGCCGCCGATCCCCGGGGGGATCGGCATGGCGGCGTTCTGCGCCGCCGCGGCTGAACGCATGAGGAATGTTTTGGTCAGCGAAGCGAAAGGGTTGGCGGGCGCGTCGTCCCCGTCCTCACCCTTCGGCACTGCGCGCTTCCCCCTCTCTCCATGGGAGAGGGGACGAGACGGCGCAGCCGGCAAGGGGCGAGGACAGGCGCGCGGCCGTGTCAGATGTTCCACCGCCGCAACGCTGCGACCACCGCCTCGGGCTTTTCCCACGGCACGAAATGCCCGGCGTCGATCTTCTCGACGGTCAGCTTCGGCACATAGGGGCCGAGGTCGTCGACCAGCACCGGTAGCAGCGCGCTGTCGCGCATGCCCCAGATCACCAGCGTGTCCTGCGTCACCGGCGGGAACGGCCGGTCGAGGAAGGCGGGGCGGGGCGCGTCCTCGTCCACCGCGGGGACGATCACGCCCGACGCGCGATACCAGTTGAGCATTGCGGTGATCGCGCCCGGCTGCGACCATTCGTCGAGATAGGCGGCCTTGTCCGCGCCCGCGATCGTTTCGGTGACGTGGTGGGCGAAGGTCGAGCCGAAGAACCGCTCCAGCCCCGCGCCGGTCAGGCCCTGGTCGATCGTCGTGTCGCGGAAGCGGGTGATATACTGGCTCGCCTTGCGCTGTGCCGGTTCCTCGATCAGCGTGCGCTGGAAGAGGAACGGGTGCGGCGCGTTGACGATCACCAGCCGCGCGACGCGATCGGGCCGGGCGAGCGCCGCCATCCATGCGATCGCGCCGCCCCAGTCGTGGCCGACCAGCGTGAAGCGGTCGATGCCGAGATGGTCGGCGAGCGCGATCAGGTCGGCGAGGATTCTTTCCGCGGCATACTGCTCGACCCCCTCCGGCTTCGACGATCGCGCGAAGCCGCGCTGGTCGGGGGCGACGACATAATGGTCGCGGGCGAGGTCGGGGACGATGCCGCGCCACGTCCGGTGCGATTCGGGGAAACCGTGCAGCAGGATGACCGGCGGATGCGCGGGATCGCCGGCGATGGCGACGTCGAGGTCGACGCCGGTGGGAAGCGCGATCCGTCGCAGCGGTGTGGCGGTCATGGGGTCTCTCCTGCTATTATCGTTGTCGTCCTTCCCCGGCTCCCGTCTACGGGTAGCTGACCGTGTTCGGCACCTCGGGGATCGGAATCCATTCCTTGTCGTCGCCCGGCACGACCGGGAATTCGCCCGCCTTCCACGCGCGCTTCGCCTCGTTGATCCGGTCGCGGCTGGAGCTGACGAAATTCCACCAGACGTGGCGCGGCGTGCGGAAGGCGTCGCCGCCCGCCAGCATCGCGCGCCCGCCGCTGCCCGAGCGCAGCGTCGCGGCGATGCCGGGGCGCAGCACGTACAACTTCATCGGCTCCAGCGGCACCCCCTCCAGCGTCGCCTCGCCCATCGCGAGGTACACCGCGCGTTCCTCGGCGGCGGCGTCGATCGGAATGCTGGCGCCGGGGGCGAGCAGGATGTCGGCGTAGACGGTGCCGGCATAGGTGGTCGTCGGCGCACGCTGCCCCCACAATTCGCCCATGATGATGCGTGCGCGGGCGCCATGCGCCGCCAGCGTCGGCAGCTGCGCGCGGGTGACGTGTTCGAACGCGGGATCGATCTCCTCCTGCGCCTCGGGCAGCGCCAGCCAGGTCTGGATGCCCGACAGCGCGGGGCCCTGACTGCGCTCGTCGTCGGGGGAGCGTTCCGAATGGACGATGCCATGGCCCGCGGTCATCAGATTGACCGCGCCGGGCTCGATCCGCGCCCGCGTGCCGAGCGAATCGCGATGGTCGATCGCGCCGTCGAACAGATAGGTCACCGTCGCGAGGTTGATGTGCGGATGCGGGCGCACGTCGATGCCGTTGCCGACCTCGAGATGCGCCGGCCCCATCTGGTCGAAGAACAGGAACGGCCCGACCATCGTCCGCTCCTTGTTGGGCAGCGTCCGGTGGACCTTGAACCCGCCCAGATCGTGGGTGACGGGGGTGATCGTCTGGAGCACGAAATCGTCAAGCATCGGTCGGCTCCGTCGCGGCGAGCAGAAGGGCAAGGTCGGCAGGGTAGATGGTTTCCGGCCAGCCGGCCAGTTCGCCCACCTCGAACCAGCGCGACCCGGCGAGCAGCCGCTGTTCCAGCGCGGTGAGCGCGCCGGCGGCGACCTCGTGCGCGTCGACGTCGACGCGGAAATAGCGTTCGTCGGCGGTCACCTCGACGCCTTCGAAGGTCAGGAATTCGGCGGTGCGCTGCGCGACCTCGGGCCCGCAGTCGACGTCCAGCCCGACCTCTTCCCACAATTCGCGGCGCGCGGCCCGTTCGTAGCTTTCGCCCGGATCGACCGCGCCGCCGGGGGTGCACCAGAGCGGCGGGCGATCGTCCGGGGTGAACCGCATCAGCAGCACGCGGCGGCGCGCGTCGACGAGCAGGATGCGGGCGGCGGGGCGGGGGGCGCGGGGCATGGCCGGCGTCCTAACGCGTGCCGGATGGGGTGCGAAGGACGAAAGGGGAAACGCTGCTTTCCCACTCCCGCCGCCACGGCCTCACGCCCCGTCCAGCTCCGGATAATGGCGGAAGATGCCGTCCTCGTTGAATGGCAGCCGCCGGTCGCTCTTCATATAGGCGCGGATGCCGGGCAGGTCGGCGACCACCGCATGGACGCCCAGCAGGTTCGGATAGTCCGGCTCCAGCGTCGCCATTCGGCGCGGGAACATGTAGCGGAGCCCCTCGACCAGCTGGAACAGCGAGGTGTCGCCATAGGTCCAGCGATGGTCGATCAGCCAGTCGCTCGGCCCCTGGCTGGCGGCATCCTCAAAATGGTCGAGATATTTGGGCAGCCGCTCGTCGCGGAACTGGGTTGCGGCGCGCGCCGCCTCGGGCTTCTGGTCGTCGTAATAGTCCATCATCCCGACCGGGTGGTGGACGTTGTGGATCTCCGCGACGAAATCCGCGATCGTCAGCTGCAGCTGATTGAGCCAGTAGCGGTCGGCAATGTTGGACGGCACCAGATCGTGCTGCTGCCCCAGGAACTGGAGGATGTTGGCGACCTGCGCGATGGCGTGGCTGTCGAACGCCAGATAGGGCGGCGCGAACGGCCCGCGCCCCCTGGTCGCGCGCGCCTCGAGGTCGGCCATCATCGCCTCCGCCCCCTCGTCGCGGGCGCAATCCTCATAGTCGAGGCCGGCGGCCTCCAGCGCGAGACGGACGAATTCGCCGCGCCCCTGGATCGTGGGCCAGTACCACAGCCGATAGGCCATTCGTCATTCTCCGGGCGCGCGGGCCCGGATGGCAAGCGCATGGATACGCGTCGACAACAGATCGGCGAGCGCTTGGTTCACCGCGCGCTGGCGGGCGACGCGGCTGGCGCCGATGAACGATGCGCTTTCGACGATCACGGTGAAGTGGGATTCGCCGGTGCCGTCGTCGCCCATATGGCCGGCGTGATGATGGCTGTCGTTGACCACCTCGAGATGCGTCGGGTCGAGTGCAGCGGTCAGCCGGGCGGCGATGACGTCTTGCAGCGGAGCGGTGGCGGTGTCGGTCATCGCGCCTATATAGCGGCATTGCGCAAGCTTAGGGAGCGTTCGTGGCGCGCGGGAGCGATAAGAAGGAACGGCCGCACACCAGGTTTCACGGCCGGATGGAATCGCAGGGCCGGGTATGTGCCGAGCCGGGGTGTCCGGAGCCGGGCGAGTTTCGCGCGCCGCCGCTGGAGGGCGCGGCCGACGGCGGCGGCCCGGGCGCGTTCCGCTGGATGTGCCTCGACCATGTGCGCGCGTTCAACAGCCGCTACAATTATTTCGACGGCATGACCGCCGACGAGATCCATCATGCGCAGCGCCCGCTGGCGGGGTGGGAGCGGGAGACGCGCGCCTTCGCGCGGGCGGGCAGTGGCGACCAGGGGCCGCGCTGGGCGGACTTCAACGATCCGCTCGACGCGATCGGCGCCCGCTACCGCCGCGAGGTCGCGCCCGAACGCACCGACGGCAAGCCGCTGTCCGGGCAGGATCGCGCCAGCCTCAAGGTACTGGGCCTCGCGGCGGACGCCGACCGGTCGGCGCTGCGCAAACGCTATTCCGAGCTGGTCCGGAAATATCACCCGGATCGCAACGGCGGCGACCGCAGTCACGAGGCGATGCTGCAAAAGGTGATCGCCGCCTATCAGCAGCTGCGTCAGGCGCCCGCCTTCGCGTGAGGCGCGAGGCCACCGGCACCGCTCAGGCGGCGCCATCTCCCCGGACCGGCGGGAGGCCGAGCGCGATCGCCTCCAGCTGGTCGGTCGCGGCGTTCCAGCCGGCCTCGAACCCCATCGCCGCATGGCTGTCCTTCGCCTCCTGCGTCCAGTGGCGCGCGATGGCGGTGTAGCGGGTCCTGCCGCCTTCCGCGGCGAAGCTGTCGATGCGGACCATGAACGGGCCGGCGGGGTGCCAGCCGGCGGTGAAGGCGTCGGTCGAGACGATGCGCTCCCCCGGTACCACCTCCAGATAGACGCCCTCCAGCCGGTTCTCCTCGCCGTCCGGGCCGCGCATCACGATCGTCGACCGGCCGCCGGAGCGCAGCTCTTGCGTGACGAACTCGGCCTGCCACGGTTTCGGGCAGAACCACGCGCCGGTATCCTCCGTCCACGCGCGCCAGACCGCGTCGACCGGCGCATCGATCAGGCGGGTGATCGACAGTTCGTGACTCATGCACTCTCTCCCCGGACGGCGGCGTCGATCGCCGCGATGTTGATTTTGGTCATGCCCATCATCGCGGTGAAGGCGCGGCCCCGCGCATCGGCGTCGGGATGCGACAGCGCTGCCGTTAACGTGCGCGGGACGATCTGCCAGCGGACGCCCCAGCGGTCCGAACACCAGCTGCACTGGCTTTCGGCGCCACCGTTGCCGACGATCGCGTTCCACAGCCGGTCGGTTTCCTGCTGCGTGTCGGTGAAGACCTGGAACGAGACGGCATTGCCGTGCGGGACCCCGCCGCCGCCGTTCAGTCCCACGAATGGCGTACCGCAGACGGTGAATTCGACGGTCAGCACGTCGCCCTGCTGCCCCGCGGGATAGTCGCCGGGCGCGCGGGTGACCCTGTCGACGCGCGAATCCGGGAAGGTCGCGGCATAGAAGGTCGCCGCGGCCTCCGCCGCGCCGTCGAACCACAGGCAGACCGCCATCGGCACGGGCATCATGCCGCGCCCTCGCGTGGGCCGACCATGCCGACCTGATGGCCGGCACGGTCGACGATATTGGCCGAATAGTCGCCGCCGGGTATCGGGTCCGGTCCCTGGATCAGCTTGCCGCCGTTCCCTTCCGCGGTGGCGATCGCCGCGTCGATGTCGGCGACGAGGAAATAGACGTTCCACTGCTGCGGCGCCCGGGTGAGCGTGCTCGACATCACCGCGCCCGGCCGCGCCGCGCCTGCGCCCAGAAAGGCATAGTCGCCCATCTCGCCCATCGGCATCGCCCCCTCCTTCGTCCAGCCGAACAGCCCGCCGTAGAAGGCGAAGGCGCCGTCGGGATCGGGCGTCGCGAGTTCGATCCACACCGCATGGCCGTGCGCGCCGGGCGCCTGCCTGAACGGGCGGGCGTCGTCTTCCGCGAACGGCTGCATCACCGACAGCGGCACCCCCTGCGGATCGCGCAGCACGGCGAAGCGGCCGACGTGCGGGATGTCCATCGGCCCGAACACGATCCGGCCGCCCAGCGCGCCCGCCTTCGCCAGCGTCGCCGCGATATCATGGGCGAGCAGGTAGAGCGACCAGCCGCCGCCCGGCGGTGCGCCCGGCGGCGGCGTCATCAGCCCGGCGACCGCCTCGCCATCGGCGGCGGCCGCGAGGACATAGCCGCCATGCTCGGCCACCGGCGACGTCCGCATCGTCCAGCCGAACACGCGTTCGTAGAAGGTCGCCGCCGCCGCCTGATCGGGCGTGCTGAGTTCGAACCAGATCGGATCGCCATCGGAAAGGGGCATCGTCGTCGCTCCCGTCAGGACTGGAACAGGGTGGCGAAACCGCCATAGACCATGCGCTTGCCGTCGAACGGCATGTCCTCGGGCGCCATCTGCATGCGCGCGTCGGCCATCACCTTCTCCATGCCCGCGTCGCGCACCGCCTTCGACGGCCATTCGACCCAGGAGAAGACGACCGTTTCGCCTTCCTCGAGCTGCAGCGCCTGCGGAAAGCTGGTCATTGTGCCGGGGGATACGTCGTTGCCCCACGCCTCGACCACCCGGGTGGCGCCGTGGTCGCGGAACACCGCCTCCGCCCGCGTCGCCATCGCGACATAGGCCTGCCGGTCGCCGGCGGGCATCAGGAAGCCGTCGATATAGCCGGTGCCGGGGGAGGGCGCACCGGTGTCGACCACCGTCTCGAACCCGCCATAGATCATCCGCCGGCCGTCGAACGGCATCGTCGCGGCGAGCGCCTCCATCTCGGGCGCCGCCATGATCTGCGTCGCCGCCGCATCGCGCGCCGCCTTGTCGGGATATTCGATCCAGCTGAACACCACCGTCTCGTCCTCGCCCGCCTGCACGGCGCGATGGAAATCGGTGCGCGTGCCGTGAGGCACGTCGTTGCCCCAGCCTTCGCACTGGCGGGTCGCCCCCGCCGCGCGCAGCAGCGCCCAGCCGCTGACCGCATGGTCGCGATAGGCGTCGCGGCTGGCGGTCGGCACCGCGACGACGAAGCCATCGATATAGGTCATTGCGAACCTCCCTGTTGCGGCGTCATCGCCTGTTCGGCCGCGGCCATGTCCATGTGGAACGGACCCCAGCCG
The DNA here is from genome assembly GCF_002292295.1 of Sphingomonas sp. UBA978. Taxonomy (GTDB): domain Bacteria; phylum Pseudomonadota; class Alphaproteobacteria; order Sphingomonadales; family Sphingomonadaceae; genus Sphingomonas. Next base: position 279,502 of record NZ_DBBS01000005.1, on the reverse strand, counting down.
TGGCCGTCCGGGTCCTCGAACGCCCGGCTGTACATGAAGCCATGATCCTCGGGATCGTGCAACTCGCGGCCGCCCGCGGCCAGCGCCGCCAGCGTGATCGCATCCACCGCGGCGCGATCCTCGAACGACAGCGCGAGCAGGGCGCCGCTCTGCTCGTGCGCATCGATGATCCGCTTGGCGGTGAAGGTCGCGTAAAAGGCCCGGTCGAGCAGCATCACGACGATCGCGTCGGACCATGCCATCGACGATGCCTGCGCGTTGGAGAACATCGCATTCTTCTCGAAACCCAGCGCCTCGTAGAAGGCGGTCGCCCTGCCGACATCGGCCACCGGCAGGTTCACGAAGATCATCTTGGGCATGGCAAACGCTTCCTCTCCGAATCGTCTCTGGCAATTGATGCGCCCCGGAATTACATAAAGCAACCATGAAGTCAGAAAAGATAACCAAGGAGTCGCGGCGCTGGTATGACGACGCCTGCGGCACCGCGCTGGCGCTCGAATTCGTCGGCGAGCGCTGGTCGCTACTGATCCTGCGCGAACTGATGTTCGGGCCGCGGCGGTTCGGCGAGATCAAGGCGCAACTGGCCGGGATCAGCGCCAACGTGCTGACCCAGCGGCTCGCCAGTCTCGAGGCAGGCGGGATGCTGGTCCGCCAATTGCTGCCCTCGCCGGCGTCGGTGCAGGTCTATGCGCTGACCGACTGGGGTCATGAGATCGAGCCGGTGTTGCAGACGATGGGCCGTTGGGCGACGCGATCGCCGCTACACGATCCGACCCTGCCGTTCTCGCCCGCCTCGGCGATGCTGTCGCTGCGCACGATGATCGATCCGGTCAGGGCGGGCGACCTCAGGATGACGATCGGCTTTCGATTAGGCGGCGACCGGTTCCTCGGGCGGCTGGCGGACGGCGATCTCGCGATCACCCGCGCCGATCCGGACGGGGCCGATGTCGTCGTCGAAACCGATCCGACCCCGCTCGCGGTGTGGATCTACGTCAAGCGGCCGCTCGCCGAGGCGGAGGCGGACGGTTCGCTGCGGATCGTCGGCGACCGCGCGCTGGCGGTGCGGTTCGCCGATCTGTTCGCGTTGCCGGCCAAGATCATGCCTCCGGCGGCTTGACGGCGCGACGATCCGTTTCCACTGCATATCGTTGCGCCGTTCGTTCGCATTGTGCGTTAGGAAGGGCCGACCGACATTTTGCCGCCCTCCGTTTGCCCCAGCCCGAATGGTGCCCCGACCGCGATGACCGACATTCCCAACACCCAGCCCGACAGCCGCGAAACCACGATCCTGGACGCCCCCGACAAGATGGTCGGCGTGCGCGACCTGTTCGGCATCGACAGCGACATGCAGGTGCCCGCCTTCAGCGAGGCGGACGAGCGCGTCCCCGACCTCGATCCCGCTTATGTGTTCGATCCCGATACGACGCTGGCGGTGCTGGCGGGCTTCGCGCACAACCGCCGCGTGATGGTGCAGGGCTATCACGGCACCGGCAAGTCGAGCCATATCGAACAGGTCGCGGCGCGCCTCAACTGGCCGTGCATCCGCATCAACCTCGACGCGCATATCAGCCGCATCGACCTGATCGGCCGCGATGCTATCGTGCTGCGTGACGGTCAGCAGGTGACCGAATTCCGCGAGGGGTTGCTGCCCTGGGCATTGCAGACGCCGACCGCTCTGGTGTTCGACGAATATGACGCGGGCCGCCCCGACGTGATGTTCGTGATCCAGCGCGTGCTGGAGACGGAGGGCAAGCTGACGCTGCTCGACCAGAACCGCGTCATCCGTCCCAACCCGTGGTTCCGCCTGTTCGCGACCGCCAATACGGTCGGCCTGGGCGACACGAGCGGGCTGTATCACGGCACGCAGCAGATCAACCAGGGCCAGATGGACCGCTGGAACATCGTCGTCACGCTCAACTACCTGCCCGCCGCGATCGAATCGCAGATCGTGCTTGCCAAGTCGGGCGAATATGACAAGCCGGAGGGCAAGAAGACCGTCGACAACATGGTCCGCGTCGCCGACATGACGCGCAAGGGATTCATCAACGGCGACATCTCGACGGTGATGAGCCCGCGCACCGTCATCACCTGGGCGCAGAATACGCTGATCTTCGGCGACGTCGGCTTCGCATTCCGGTTGAGCTTCCTCAACAAATGCGACGAAAACGAACGCCCGCTGGTCGCGGAATATTACCAGCGCGTGTTCGGCAAGGACCTGCCGGAAAGCGTGGTCGGGAAGGCGTAGGAGGACGGCGTGACGAAGGCCGAGGCTCTGACAAGGTTGCGCGCGCGCGAAGAAGATTTGCGGCGCCTCGGGATCACACGTCTCGCACTCTTCGGTTCGACGGCCCGCGACGAAGCCCGGCCGGATTCCGACGTCGATCTGGTCGCGTCGATCGATTACGATGCGGTCCGGGCACTTGGCCCCTTCGGCTTCTTCGGCATCGAAGGAAAGATCGAGGACATGCTCGGTGCGAAGGTCGATTTCATGACCGAGCCGACCGACGAAATTCGTCTGCGTGCCGCGATCGACCGGGATCGTGTCCGTGTCTTCTGACCGCGTGCGATTGCGACTGGAACATATCGTCGAATATTCCGATCATATCGCGGAGTATCTGACGGGGTATGACCTCGACCGGTTTCTGGCCGATCGCAAGACGGTGGATGCAGTCGAACGCTGTTTGGAACGCGTTGCAGAGGCGATCGTACAGATCGGTCCGGATGCGATCGCAGCGATGGAGATTCCCCTGCCGTGGAACGAGATTCGTGGTCTCGGCAATCGCCTTCGGCACGAATACAGACGGATCGACAGGCGTCTGATCTTCGATATCGCGCGAAACGACATACCGCCGCTTCGCGATTCTGTTCTGCGGGCATTGGGCGAATAATGGCGAACGAAACCCCCCTCGACCGGTTCAAGGCGGTCCTCGCCGGCACGGCGCGTGCGATCGCCGAGGAGCCGGAGGTGGAACTGGCGTTCACCGCGGACCAGCCGACGCAGAGCGGCAAGCATATCAAGGTGCCGATGCCCGCGCGCGCCCTGCCGGCCGAGCAGGTCGCCGAGGCGCGCGGCTTCGCCGATGGCTTCGCGCTGCGGCTGAAGCATCACGACACCGCGATGCACCTCAAGGGTGCGCCGGCCGAGGCGGTGGCGCGCGCGGTGTTCGACGCGGTCGAGACCGCGCGGATCGAGGCGCTCGGCAGCCGCGGCTATGCCGGTATCGCCGACAATCTGGCGCATTCGCTCGACGTGCGGCTGCGCGCCGATCCGATCACCCGCGCCCGCACGCGCGAAGAGGTCCCGCTGTCCACCGCTTTGTCGCTGCTGGTGCGCGAAAAGCTGACCGGGGTGGAGGCGCCCGCCGTCGCTGCGCCGGGCCTAGCGCTGGTGCGCGAATGGATCGATGCGCGTACCGACCTGTCCGCGCTCAGCCTCGCGCTCGACGACCAGCGCGCGTTCCAGAGTCTCGCGATGAAGATGCTCGAAGAGCTCGAACTGGTCGAGGGCGAGGTGCTGCCCGAGGATGCCGACGACGGCGGATCGGAGGACGAAGGCACCGACGAACAGCAGCAGGACGAGAGCGAGGAGGGCGACGACGACCAGGCGGGGCAGGGCGACGGCGAGGTCGATGCCCGCGGCGAGGCGCAAGAATCGGACAGCGACGACGGCGAGGGCCAGGAATTCGGCGACGAATCGATGGACGACCTCGACGGCGAACCCGGCGACGATGGCGAGGAGGGGATGCAGCCGGTCCGCCCCAACCGGCCGAACAGCGACTTCATGCCGCAGTTCGAATACAAGCCGTGGACGACGCAGTTCGACGAGGTGGTCGCCGCGACCGACCTGTGCGACGCCGAGGAGCTGGCGCGGCTGCGCGGCTATCTCGACCAGCAGCTGGCGCATCTGCAATCCGCGGTGTCGAAGCTCGCCAACCGGTTGCAGCGGCGGTTGATGGCGCAGCAGTCGCGCTCGTGGGACTTCGATCAGGACGAAGGAATGCTCGACGCCGCGCGCCTCGCCCGCGTCGTCGTCACCCCCGGCCAGTCGCTCAGCTACAAGATCGAGCGCGAGACGGATTTCCGCGACACGGTGGTGACGCTGCTGATCGACAATTCGGGGTCGATGCGCGGCCGGCCGATCGGCATCGCCGCGATCAGCGCCGACATCCTCGCGCGGACGCTGGAGCGGTGCGGCGTCAAGACCGAGATCCTCGGCTTCACCACCCGCGCGTGGAAGGGCGGGCAGGCGCGCGAGACGTGGCTCGCTGCCGGCCGCCCGCCGCAGCCGGGCCGGCTCAACGACATCCGCCACATCGTCTACAAGAAGGCGGACGAGCCGTGGCGGCGCGCGCGCACCAACCTCGGCCTGATGATGCGCGAGGGGCTGCTCAAGGAGAATATCGACGGCGAGGCGCTGCTGTGGGCGCATGCGCGGCTGATGGCGCGGCCCGAGGAGCGGCGCATCCTGATGGTCATCAGCGACGGCGCTCCGGTCGACGATTCGACGCTGTCGGTCAATTCGGGCAGCTATCTGGAGCGGCACCTGCGTCAGGTGATCGGCTGGATCGAGGGCAAGTCCCCGGTCGAGCTGGTCGCGATCGGCATCGGCCACGACGTGACGCGCTATTATGCGCGCGCGGTAACGATCATGGACGCCGAACAGCTCGGCGGCACGATCATCGAACAACTCGCGGCGCTGTTCGATACCCCGTGACGCATGTCGCCCGCAGTCGATCAGCGGACAGCCAGTATGTCCTGTGGCCGGGAGCCCGCCGTTTCTGCCGGTCGACCCGATGCGGCGGAGGCGTGAACCGAGGCGGTAATGGTTATTGCAACAAGGGCGATCGCCGCGCCGGCCAATACGTCAACGATGTAGTGGCCACCGATCGGGACGGTTGACATCAGCATCGCCGCGTTGATGGCGACGATCGCAAATCCGGCTGCCGCGTGCCGGCCGTAATAGCCGAGAATGATCGCCCCGGCCGCATGGAAGCTGGGGAACGTCACGATACCCACGATCGGCGCGGCGCCCAGCGCGCGGAGCTGCCCGCTTCTGATCGCCGTAATCAGCGGCTCGAAATCCCATGCGGCGGTAACGAGCACATACGGGAAGTCGGCCGGTCTGGTACCGTAATGCAAATAGCCGCCAAGCGCCGGCGCAACCGGCATCGCCAGGACGCACAGGGTCGACGCGAGGAGCCAGGTGAGCGTGATCGACCGCGCTTCGCGATGTCTGCGGCGGAGCACCAACAAGCCGAGTATGACGAAGGGCTGCCAAGACAGGCTGCTGTAGACGAACGACAATATCGCCGTTGTCAGCGGCCGTCGCGAAAAGAACGTCGCGATATCCAGCCAGCTCGAACCGAACAGACCGCGGTCGATCGCGATCAGGATATCGTCGACATAGGGCGCCTTGGTCGCCGCGAGCGTGCAAGTGACCGCTGATAATATCACGGCACTGGCCAGCAGGAGCAGGTAGCATTCCAGCAACAGCGCGGCATCGGACATGCGACGGCGGGTCAGCGCGGCCACCGCTGCGGATAGCAGCAGACCCGCAATGCCCAAAAGCGCGATCGCCGGGAGATCGTAGCGAAAGCCGAAGGCACCCATACATGCCACTGCGCCCGTCGCTTGCCCCATGAGCAATGCGTACGCGGGCCGTTGGCTACGCATCGCCGGCAACTTGGAAACGTCGAACACCCCGGGGCCTTCATGCTGCGTCGCCGGCGGGAATGCCACGGCAGCGTTAAAAAGCCGTTGGGGGTGGGCTGTTCTTATTCATGCATGTCACTCGCAATAGCGTTGACGATGATAATCATTCGCATTAAGCGCCCCTCAACGAAGGGGGACTTACATGAAGACATCGTCATTCCTCGCACTCTCGTGCGTCGGGTTCATCGCATCGGCGCCGGCCATGGCGGCCGACACCGCGCCGGCGAGTGCGGCAGAGCGGGCGAAAGCGATCGCCGATGCACAGGCGCAGGATGCGAAGCGGTCGGTCGAGCGCGACGAGATCGTCGTCAACGGCAAGAACGATGCCGCACCCGGCGTCGTCGAGAGCCCCAAGGCGACCAGCGCGATCATCGACACGCCGCAGACGATCACCGTCATCTCCGACCAGGTGATCCGCAAGCAGAACCTCCAGACCCTGCGCGACGCGCTGCAGACGATCCCGGGCATCACCTTCGGTGCCGGCGAGGGCGGCGGCGGCTATGGTGACAGCATCAACCTGCGCGGCTATTCGGCCAACAACGACATCACCGTCGACGGCATCCGCGACAGCGCGCAGTACAGCCGGACCGACCCGTTCAACATCCAGCAGATCGAGGTCTACAATGGCGCCAACTCGGTCTTCAACGGCTCGGGCAGCGTCGGCGGCACGATCAACCTCGTCACCAAGGAGCCGCGCGCCGAGGACCTGACGATCGTGCAGGGATCGGTCGGCACCGACGAGTATTATCGCGGCGCGATCGATGCCAACCGCCGCGTCGGCGACAATATCGCGGTGCGGCTGAACGGCGCCTATCACCGCAACGACGTGCCCGGCCGCGATGTCGAGAAGTATAAGCGCTGGGGCATCGCTCCTTCGGTGACGATCGGCATCGACGGGCCGACCAGCCTGACGCTCGCCTATGTCCATCAGGAGGATCGCAACACGCCGATCTATGGCGTCCCCTATTTCCGCAACGCCTTCAACAATGGCCCCTTGGCCGGGGTGGATCGCAGCGACTATTTCGGCATCGCCAACCTCGACCGGCAGGATACGACGGTCGATCGCTTCACCGCGACCTTCCGCCATCAGGTCAACGACGCGCTGTCGGTGCGCAACCTGACCCGGTGGCAGCGCGTCGGCCAGTATAGCGTCACCAGCGCGCCGCAGGGCACCTATTGCCTGACCGCGACCAACCGGACGCCGACGGGCACCGCCTGCACCGCGACGCTCGCCAATTTCGCCGATGCCGCGGGCGTGTTCCGCCCGAGCCAGACGATCACCGTCGCGCCGGGGCTGTACCAGCCGAGCGGTCCGCGCGGGCTGGTGCGCGATCAGGAGAACCAGCTGCTCGTCAACCAGACCGACATCCGGCTGGAAACGGGCGAGAAGGGCGGCATCCGCAACGTCGCCAACGTCGGCATGTCCGCGTCGGTCGAGGATTATGCGATCACCGCCGCATCGCTGCCGCGCAACGGCGCCGGCGCGCTCGTCGTGCTGCCGCAGATCAACTTCGGCAACCCCAACACCGTCTATACCGGGCCGATCAACTATACGGTGACGGCGCAGTCCAAATCGGAGACGCGCAACCTCGCGGTCTATGCGTTCGATACGCTGGAGTTGGGGCGCTATTTCGAGCTGAACGGCGGCGTCCGCTGGGAAGTGCAGGATGCGACGTTCCGCGGTCTGCCGCTCGCCGTCGTGCCGCCGGGGACCGCCGCGCTGACCGCCGCGCAGCAGGCGCCGCAGACCAGCCATGAAAAGCTGTTCTCCTACCGCGTCGGCGCGGTGTTCCACCCAATTCGCGACGTCAGCCTCTATGCCGGCTACGGCAATGCCAGGACGCCGTCGTCGGCGACCGTCCGCCTCGGCTGCGGCGTCGCCTCGGCGGCGGGTGCGGTGGTGTTCGATCCGTGCGACGTCGCACCGGAGACCGCCAAGAACTATGAGGCGGGGATCAAGGCCGGGCTGTTCGGTCGCCGGCTGGAACTGACCGCGGCGGTGTTCCGCAACGAACGGACCAACTTCCGCGTCGCGTCGAACGATCCGGTCCTGCCGGCGGCGACGCAGGTGCTCGACGGACGCGCCCGCGTCGACGGCATCGCGCTCGGCGCATCGGGCAACGTCACCCGCGCTTGGACGATCTTCGCCAATTACACCTATCTCGACGGCGAGATCCTCCAGTCGATCTCCGACCGCTGCATCGCCAATCCCAGCACGGCGTGCGGCAACAGCGCCGCGAACCCCGATCCGCAGCGGGGCACCTATTTCGTCCAGACCCCGAAGCATTCGGGCAGTCTGTTCACCACCTACAAGCTGCCGTTCGGGCTCGAGGTCGGCTATGGCCTGACCTATCAGGGCAGCTTCGCGCTCAACGCGGCCAGCCTCGCCGCGCCGACGCAATACCGGTCGGACGATTACCTGATCCACCGCGCCTATCTGGCCTACAGCTTCGCCGGCGGCCTGACCGCGCAGGTCAACGTCCAGAACTTCACCAACGAGAAATATTACACCACCATCCGCAACAACGGCTGGGCCGCGCCGGGCGAGGCGCGCTCGGCGGTGCTGAGCCTGTTCTACAGCTTCTAGGCTTGCTAGCTTCTCCCCGCCCCCCGGCGGGGAGGAGACCCGGACGCACGATGACATGCTGATCGCCATTCCCGATGTGCTCGACGCCGACGGCGTGGCGCGGCTGCGCGCGCTGATCGACGCGGCCGACTGGGTGGACGGCAACGTCACCTCCGGTCCGCAGGCGGCGCTCGCCAAGCGCAACCAGCAATTGCCGGAGGATGCGCCGGCCACGCGCGAGGCGGCGGCGATGGTGCTGGAGGCGCTGGGGCGTTCGCCCCTGTTCTTCGCGGCGGCGCTGCCGCTCAAGGTGTTCCCACCGCTGTTCAACCGCTATGCCGGCGGGCAGGATTTTGGCCTCCACGTCGACAATGCGATCCGCATCCAGCGCGGCACCGACTTCCGCATCCGCTCCGATTTGTCGGCGACGCTGTTCCTCGAAGACCCGGCGGCCTATGATGGCGGCGAACTGGTGATCGAGGACCAGTTCGGTCCGCAGACGGTGAAGCTGCCTGCCGGGCACCTCGTCCTCTATCCCGCATCCAGTCTGCACCGCGTCACGCCGGTGACGCGCGGGGTACGCACCGCATCCTTCTTCTGGCTGCAATCCATGGTCCGCGACGACGGCGAGCGGCGGACCCTCTTCGAACTCGACGGCGCGATCCAGTCGGTCGCGGCGGCGCAGGGGCAGGGCGATCCCACCGTCGTACGGCTGACCGGCATCTATCACAATCTGCTGCGCCGCTGGGCCGATGCCTGAGGTCACGCCGCCGCCGTTCGGCTTCGAAGGGCCGGTCAAGCGCTCGATCACCATCGCCGGCCATCAGACCTCGATCAGCCTCGAGCCTGCCTATTGGCGCGCACTGGAGCTGGCCGCGGTCGCCCATGCGCTGCCGCTGTCCGCGCTGGTCGCGCAGATCGACGTGCTGCGCATCGCCGCGGACGAACCGCCCAACCTCGCCAGCGCGCTGCGCAGCTGGCTGTTCGCGGCGCGATTGACCGAACAGGACCTGCATGCGACCCCCGTCCGGGAGGACGGGAGCGACGGATGAGCACAGTGGCATGGCGGCGGACGTGGTTTCAGGTCCACAAATGGATCGGGCTGACGCTTGCGATCCTGATCGTGCCGCTGTCGCTGTCGGGCGCCGCGCTGGTCTGGCATGACGGGCTCGACCGGCTGGTCAATCCGTCGCGCTATGCGGTGACGGGCGATGCGCTGCTGTCCGCGGACGCCTATCTCGCCGCCGCGCATGCGGCGCTGCCGCCCGGTGACCGGGTGGCGCAACTGACCATGCCCGAAGCCGGCGGCCCGGTGGTGATCGCGGCGCAGCCGGCGGACGCGCAGCCCGCCCGGCGCGGGCCGCCGGCGCGGACGATGGTCTATCTCGATCCGCCGACCGCGCGCGTGTTGCAGGTCGCGCCCGGCAATGCGGGGCTCGTCCGCTTCCTCCACGTCCTGCACGGCAGTTTGCAGGTGCCCGGCATCGGGCGGCAGATCGTCGGCTGGATCGGCGTGGCGATGATGGTGTCGTGCTTCACCGGTCTGTGGCTGTGGTGGCCGACGGTCGGCACCTGGGTGAAGGGGCTGCGCTGGCGGCGGCATCGGAACACCGACACCAACCTGCACTTCGTCATGGGCTTCTGGATCGCCTTGCCGCTGTTCGTCCTGTCGCTGACCGGCGCGTGGATCAGCTTTCCCGGCGTCTTCGCGCGTCTGACCGGCGGCGTACCGCGGGGGGCCGATCGGTCCGCGACGCTGCGCGCACCGGCGCTCGCCGATCCCGCCCAGCCGATCGGCACCGTCGTCGCGCGCGCCAATACCGTGCGGCAGGGACCGATCCGCAGCATCGCTTGGCCGACGACGCGCACGCCCGACTGGACGGTGACCTATGCCGGCGGCGGCACCGTCAAGGTGGCGGACGACGGCGGCATCGCGGTCGCCGCGCCGTCGCGCGCACCCGGCGGGACCGCGCAGCTGATGCGCCGCATCCACGACGGCGAGGGGATGGGGATCGTCTGGCAGCTGGTGATCTTCGTCGGCGGTCTGCTGCCCGCAGCGCTGGCGGTGACGGGGATCATCATGTGGTGGCGCGCCCGCGGCTGGCGCGCGCGGGTGGCGCGGCGCTAACCGGACCCTGATCCGTTCGGCCCTTCGACGGGCTCGGGGCGAACGGCGCGTTCCTGTCCCTCCCCCCCCCGAAGGAAGGGAGAGACTGGACGTCACCGGCCCAGCAGCACCCGCGCCTGGCCGGCGATCTGCGCCAGCATCGCCGCATTCGGCTGCGCGGCGTGGCGGGCGCGGTCGACCACCGTCTTGAACTGGCCGACGCGCGCGGCATTGGCGGTCAGCCAGTCGCGCACCGCACCCCGCGGATCGCTGCCGCCGCTGCGCGCGAGGAATTCCAGCCGCTGCTGCTGGAAATCGCGCGCGAGGCCGGCGAGCAGCAGCCGCTCCCACGGGTCGCTCGATTCGATCCGCGCCGCCGCCGCCTGCGCCCAGTCGAGGCCCAGCGCCTGCCCCAGATGGGTGAACGCCCGCGTCAGCTCGATCTCGTCCAGCTTGAGCCGCTCGCCGAGCGACGCCAGCCCGACCGCGCCGTCCAGATCGAACAGGCGAACGACGCGCTGCGCCAGATCGGCGGGCGCCCCCGCCGCTTCCAGCTCGGCGGTGATGCGCGCGCTCTGTGCGCTCGCCTCCTCGAGCAGCAGCGACGCGGTCTGCGCCTCCAGCTGCGCGATGCCCTTGCCCAGCCGGTCGAGCACCGCGCCCGGCAGCGTCCCCGGCGGGGTCGCCCGCAACAGGTCGGCGATGTGCGATCGGGTCGCCACCGCGACCTCGTTGAACAATGCGATGCGGGCGCCCTCGGTGATCGCGGCGCGCTCGATCTCGCCCCAGATCGCGTCCAGCCCGAACAGGCGCTCGGCAACGACGAACATCGCGGCGATATCGGCGACCGCGGCGCCTTCCTCCTCGGCGAGTTCGAACGGGAACAGCACGCCCATCCGGTTGACGATGCGGTTGGCGAGCTTGGTCGCGACGATCTCGGGCCGCAGCCGGTGTTCGTCGATCGCCGTCGCATAATCGCGCTGCATCGCCGCGGGGAAGGCGGCGTAGAGGTCGGGCGCCAGTTCCGGCGCCATCGCCAGCGGCGCATGTTCGATGCCGTCCTGCAATGCCAGCTTGGCGGTCGCCAGCAGCACCGCGAGTTCCGGGCGGCTGAGGCCGATCCCCTCCTGGCCGCGGCGCAGCAGGTCCTCGTTCCCCGCCAGCCCCTCGACCGCGCGGTCGAGCCGCCCGTCGGCCTCGAAGATCTCGATGACGCGGACGTAGCTCGGGATCGCGGCGGCGCCGTCCGCCTCGGCGATCGACAGCGCCAGCGTCTGCAGGCGGTTGTCCTCCAGCACCAGATGCGCGACGTCGTCGGTCATGCTCGCGAGCAGCGCGTTGCGCTCCTCGAAGCCGAGCCGCCCTTCGTTCATCTCGCGGTTGAGCGCGATCTTGATGTTGACCTCGTTGTCCGAACAATCGACGCCGGCCGAATTGTCGATGAAGTCGGTGTTGATGCGCCCGCCCGCCTGCGCAAAGGCGATGCGCGCCGCCTGGGTGACGCCCAGGTTCGCGCCCTCGCCGATCGCGGTGACGCGCAGTTCCTCGGCGTTGACGCGCAGCCGGTCGTTGGCGGGATCGCCGACCGCGACGTTGTTCTCCGCCGCGGCCTTCACATAGGTGCCGATGCCGCCGAACCACAGCAGGTCGGCCGGCGCCTTCAGGATCGCGGAGATCAGCGAGGCCGGGTCCATCTGCGTCGCGGTGATGCCGAGCGCGGCCTGCGCCTCGGGCGACAGCTTGATGACCTTCTCGCTCCGCGCCCAGACGCCGCCACCTTCGCTGATGAGCGCGGCGTCGTAATCCGCCCAGCTCGACCGCGGCAGCGCGAACATGCGCGCGCGCTCGTCCCAGCTGGCCGCCGGATCGGGATTCGGATCGATGAAGATATGGCGATGGTCGAACGCCGCGACGATCTTGAGCGTCCTGGACAGCAACATGCCGTTGCCGAACACGTCACCCGACATGTCGCCGCAGCCGACGACGGTGATCGGCTGCGTCTGCACGTCGACGCCGCGTTCGGCGAAATGGCGCTGCACCGACACCCAGGCGCCCTTGGCGGTGATGCCCATCGCCTTGTGATCGTAGCCGACGCTGCCGCCGCTGGCGAAGGCGTCGCCCAGCCAGAAATCGCGCTCCAGCGCCAGCGCGTTGGCGACGTCGCTGAACGTCGCGGTGCCCTTGTCGGCGGCGACGACGAAATAGGGGTCCTCGCCATCGAGGATCGCCACGCCCTGCGGATGCACGACCGCGCCGTCGACGATATTGTCGGTGATCGACAACAGCGAGCGGATGAAGATGCGGTAGCTCTCGGTCCCCTCCGCCAGCCACGCGTCGCGGTCGAGCGCGGGGGAGGGGAGCTGCTTGGGATAGAATCCGCCCTTGGCCCCGGTCGGCACGATGACCGCGTTCTTGACCCGCTGCGCCTTCATCAGGCCGAGGATCTCGGTGCGGAAATCGTCGCGGCGGTCGGACCAGCGCAGGCCGCCGCGCGCGACCGGGCCGGCGCGCAGGTGGATGCCTTCGACACGCGGGCTGTAGACCCAGATCTCGCGCCACGGCACGGGGGCGGGCAGGCCGGGGATCAGATGACTGTCGAGCTTGAACGCCAGCGCTTCGGCCGCGGCGGGCGCGAAGGCATTGGTGCGCAGGCAGGCCGCGATCAGGTTGCGATAGGCGCGCAGGATACGATCGTCGTCGATCGCCGACACCGCGTCGAGCCCGCGCTCGATCGCCTCGTCGCTGCCTTGCACGTCGGTGGGGTTGGCCGGATCGTGCGCCGCGGCGAAGCGTGCGAGCAGCGCCTTGGTCAGCTTGGGCGCGCGGCGCAGCGCGTCGACCACCGTCGTCAGGCCATAGGGCAGGCCCGCCTGGCGCAGGTAGCGGAACCAGGCGCGCAGCAGCACGACCGATTGCGGCGACAGGCCGACATCGACGATCAGGCGGTTGAACGCGTCGTTCTCCGCCTTGCCCTCCAGCGCCGCGGCGATCGCGCCTTCCAGCACGGCGGCGTCATGGCCTTCGCCGCTGGCGTCGCTCTCGACGACGAAATCGTGGACGAAGCTGTCATTGTCCTCGCGCAGCCGCGTCGGCAGTTCGCCGATGACGCGGAAGCCGAAATTCTCCAGCACCGGCACCGCGTCCGACAGCGCGAGTGCGCCATGCGCCTTGTAGATCTTGAGCTGCCGGTCCTCGCCGGGCACGATCGGGAAGATGCGCACCGAACGCGCGTCGGCGTCGTCGAGTCCCGCCAGCCGCAGGATGTCCGCCGCCGCTTCCGCCGCGCTGCTGACGTTGCGATAATTGGGCGGGAAGGCCTGCGCCCAGCGCAGCGCCAGCCGCGCCGCGCGCTGCGTCGGCACCCGTTCGGCCAGCGCCGCCTCGACGTCCGATACCCAGCCGCGGACCATCCGGCGCAGCCGCTCGGCGAGCGGCTCGGTCTCCGGCATCCGGCCCGATCCGCGCAGGTCGATCGTGTAGCGCAGCAGCGCGACGACGCCGTCGTCGAGGCTGATCGACCAGTTGAGCACGCTGCCGTTCGACGCCTCGGTCAGCATCTGCGCGATGGCGACGCGGCGCGCGGTGGTCAGGTCGTCGCGCGGCAGCCAGGCGAAGGCGAACAGGTGCCGCCCCAGCGCCGACCGCACCAGCACCAGCGCCGGCCGCGGCCGGTCGGCGAGGCTCATCGCGGTCAGCACCACCTCTTCCAGCGCCGGCGCGGGAAAGGCGACGACGAGGTCGTGGGGCAAAGCGGTCAGCGCATGGGTCAGCGCCTTCCCGGCATGGCCCTTGGGATCGAAGCCGAACTTCGCCTCCAGCGCCGACAGGCGCGCGCGCAGCACGGGGATGTCGCGTGGCCGGGCGCTCAGCGCGGCGCTGGTCCACAGGCCGGCGTGGATCGACAGGCCGGTGATCTCGCCCGCCTCGATGATCGGCACGATCGCGAGGTCGAGCGGCACGGCGCGATGGACGGTCGAGATCAGGCTGGATTTGAGCAGCAGCGGCGCCTCGCCGCCATCCTCGAACCAGCGGATCGCGAGCGCGCGGCTCGCCTCCGCCAGCACCGGCGTCTGATGCGGGTTGCGCGCCAGCCCCAGTGCGTCGCCGGCGCTGCCGTCGCGGCGCCAGATCTGGTGGCCGAGCAGGGTGAATTGCCCGTCGAGGAACCATTGCAGCAGCGCCGCGCCCTCGCCCTGCGGCAGGGTCGCCTCGTCGCGCGCCATCGCGCGTTGCAGCTGCGGCCAGTCGGTGACGGCGGCGCGCACGTCGGCGAGCACTGCGGTCAGCTCCTCGATCAGCCCGCGCCGGTCGCGCGCATCGGCGCGTTCCAGCTCGATATAGATCATCGATTCGGGGCTGCCCGCACCGCCGATGTCGGTCAGTTTGCCGTCGGCATCGCGGCTGACCCGCACCACCGGGTGGATGACGCGATCGATGTCGAGGTCCTGCTCGCCGATCGCGGCGGCGATCGAATCGACCAGAAAGGGCATGTCGTCGTTGACGATGGCGAGGCGCATCCGCCGCCGCACGTCGTCCGATGCGATCGCCTCCAGCGCGATCGCCGGCCTGCCGGACTCGCGCCGGCCTGCGGTCTGCGCGACGAACGCGGCCGCGGCGGCCCGCTCCGCTTCACCGAAGCCGGTCAGCTCTCCCGGTAGCGCGCCCTTGGTCAGCCGGGCGGCGAGCGCCTCGGCCATGCTCTGGTTCTGGTCGGCCATAGCCCGCGCCTATGCGCCTGCCATCGCCGCGCTTCAAGCTTTGCTGCAGTGCGAAAATTACATGCAGGCGCAATAATCTATGGTCGATCCGCGATCGCGGCAGGTCGGCTCAGGAAGCCGCCTTGCGCGCGATGCTCTCGACCAGCCCCTTGCCCTCGATGCGCTTGATGACGTCGACCGTGCCGTTCTCGCCGGCGCGGGCGAGCAGCACGACGAACTCGTCGGATCCGGCGCCGATCGCGATGCTGCCCAGCGTCGGCAGCGCGCGCAGCTCGGCGGCGACGCGATCGAAGACGGTCGGCGGCCTGGCGGGGCGCTTGGCACTCCGCTCGGCGGCGACGATCGCCTTGATCCCGCCCTCGGCCTGTTCGAGGACATGCGCGAGCATGCCCGCGGGCAGCGCCTCGCGACGGGCGTGGCCCAGCACCGCGGCATATTCGGCGAGGCGGGTCTTGTCGTAATCGGCGCCGAAGACGAGCTTGACCACCGCGGTCATCGGCGCGCGTGGCGACACCTTCACGCCGGCCGCGGCGAGCAGTTCGGCATAGCCGGCCGCGTCGGCATCGCAGGCGAGGCCGAAATCGTGCGCGCGGCCCAGCGCCCGGTACAGCGCCGACCGGCCGCGCGTATCGGCGGCACGCACCGCGGCGGCGCTTTCGCGCGCCATCATCAGCCGGTCGCCGAGCGACCCGGTCAGCACCCCATCGGCCGATGCGTCGACGGCCTCGAACCCGGCGCTCGGGCCGTCCGCCCAGACCGGCGAATCGGTCGGTGCCGCCGGTGCGGCGCGTACGGCGGCGACCAGCTCGGCATCCAGCGTCGCCTGCGTCTCGTCGTCGACCATCTCCTTCCAGTTGATGACGCCGTAGATGAAATCGATCGTCTCGCCTTCGGACGAGAAGGGCATCAGGATGCCGCGGTACAGAGTCGTACGCCCGCGCGTGCCGACGAATTCCGCCTCGAACCCGATCGGCGCACGGTTGGCGATGATTTGCAAATAGTGATCGGTCAGGCGCGACAGCAACGACCGGCCGGGCACGTCGGCGATGCGGGTGATCGTCGTCTCCAGCCCGCATTCTTCGCGCAGCGACCGGCCGAGATAGGCGATCGTCGGATCGTCGACGCCCGCGGTGAAATCGAGCAGCACGCTGTGCGGGCCGAAATCGGCGATGCTGGCGGGGTCGAGATCGTCGATTCCCGGATAGGCGCGGCCCTTCAGCAGCGACACCCAATGGTTGTAGGCGCGCACGTGCATGCGCCGCTCGTCGCCGCCGAGGTCGAACATCGCATCGTCGACGCCCTGCTGGTCGACGCCCCGATCGCCGCCCGCATCGATCCCGTCGTCGAGTTCCAGCCGCTCGTCCTCGAAACCGCGCACCGTATCCATGCCCAAACCCTTCATCCGCCAGGCCTGCATTCCTGGTTCGGCACCGCTTGTGCACGCTCCGTGGTAAACGAGGCGTAAAGCCGCAAAAGCCGCATCGGACGCTTGTCAGCCGCGGTCCGACCTGTTAGGCGCACCCCCCGAACGGCCACACGGTCGCTTCGCCGTGCCGCTTTAGCTCAGCTGGTAGAGCATCGCATTCGTAATGCGGGGGTCACAGGTTCGAGTCCTGTAAGCGGCACCATTTTCCGAAAACCGCAGAAAACCGGTGTTTCGGTCGACCTCATAGAGGACTATCTGCGAACCGGCGCGCGTGAACGATTTCCGTGAGCTGCGCAGGCGTCATTCCTGATCCCACAACGCCGTCATCAGTCCAGGAGATGAGCGTGGTGCATCTTCTTTGAATCCAAGCGAGCGGTCAGACGCATAATAGGCCGTTAATCGACGCCGCATGTCGCGATACGCGGCGCTGCCGTGTTCCATATCATAAGGGGCTGCCTGCAGACCTGCATACCAAGCCATCCCGGCATGCATCCTCTTTAGATATCGGATCAGTTCAAGGCCGAACCGATTGCCGACGGCGTCTGGTTCGGTTCGGATCACAATGATTCCGATGAAGCCTGACACAAACGGCTCCTCACCGTGGCGGGCTGTCATCGCTCGCCTCCGCTTTCGAACGTCTTCGGCGAGGCCATACGCGAAAGCACTATGCTCGTCGAAAGCAGCAACCAAATTATCGGCCCGAGTGATTTCGAAACACGGTTCGGCCCATCGCAGGCATTCCAAGGTGCATAATAGCCGGCCATCTTCGGCTTTCGCCACGACCGTGATGTTCTGCATGGCGGGGCGATCGTAGCCCGGCCAACAGACGGCCTCAATATCTATATCCATGATGGGGCGGGACTCCAGAGAGAGTGCCAAAATGCAGGCGGTCACGTCGCTCGATATTCTGCCTCGAAATCAAGTTAGTTCAATCACGACTGATTTCGGTTCACTCGCAGGTTCGATCGCAACTGTACGTTGCGCCAAGGATTTCACGACCTCATCGACGAAATAGCGCTTCATATCGTCGGGAAGATCGCCAGAAACAATCTTTATTGTTACCTCGGCACGCATGTCGCGGTCGCTGTTCGGCGCACTATTCGTTCGGCATCCACAGCTAGGATGAGGGAGACGGCCGAAACCATCTCGGGTAGCGTGCCTAGATCGATATATTTTCTGCTCCTGTGCAAAAGCAAATCGCTAAAGCTGGCTTCCAACACCATCTTGCCTAAGATGTCATATATCGACCTGTGCAAGGTTATGCATGTCCCCCAGAATTCCGTGGCACTCATGACAGCAATAGCGGCACGGCCATCAATGCCCGGCCGCTTCATGGTCTTGGGACACCACGGAAAATCTCTGAGGTCATCACCAGAGGCGGCGATTCGTAACGTTCGAGGATATTCAGGAAACAGCTGTTTGCATTCGTCGGTCCAACCCCGGAAGATATCGTAGGGCGAAACGCGTCCCCACCGATCATAGCCCGCTACCCATCTAGCGTCCATCGGCTGGAGGGGCGTAGGGGTAAGATCAGGCACAACCGGCAAGGGATCTATGGTATTCAGTCGGCCATTGGATTGTGGATGCCGAGGCACGACGACGTCGTTGACACGACCGCCACGCGATCGCTCGTAAATGAGCCTGCAGGGCACTCCAAGCGAAGCCAGATCGTCCATTCCGTCTTTCGCGCCGGCGAGCAGAGGATGTCGGCGAGCACCAAAGATGGCTCGATGATATAGCCAGTCGATCTGATCCCACGGCCATGCCCAATCGCTCGGTGCGTCCGGGAAGTTCGTCAAAAGTGCCTCTGCCTGAATGATTTGCGCGTCGAGGTTGTCAAAACGATCTGAACTCGACCTAGCTAAGGCCAAATCTATGTCACCTACGGCGACCTCATCTCTCATTACGCTACCGAACAACCAGACTTGGTCCACCCGGCTAATAGCCTCTGGGTCGTGATTGAGTTGATCTACTCGCTCCAAAAAGGCGTCAAGCACCACTTTCGCCTTTCCCAGCGGTGTTCGCGGTACCACTTTAGATCTAACCAAAGTTAGGCCGGCCTCAGTGATCGCCCCGGTGGTTCGATCAATCAAATGACGATCAAGACATTCCTCATAAACGATCGCTCCGTCTCTCCGGTGGGGAAACACGGTTTTCAGGTCGATCAGGCTGGCAGGACTTTTTGAACGAAGATAGCCCTTTAGAGCATTCTTGAAAGTCGATGGCCGGTAACCTGCGACCCTAAGGTCGCGATCAAATGAGATGCCCATTCATTGCTCTTAAGCAGTGACTTACCGCTTCTGCTTGCCACAATGCAGCATCCGTGTCTTGTATCAATTACCGTCATCCCTATGGGCGACTGATACAAATTTGCCAATGATTTGAGTGCCCATCCTTGTCCTTCGCGGGGTACCACACCTTTCCGGAACACACCTGGAAAGCCGCGAAATCTGCGGTAGACTGCCTGCCGGCGGCCTCACGACATCGCACTCTGTTCCGCCATGGCCCACGCGAAAGGGGCCACGAATCATGTGGGTAGGAACGGTGATAGGGGGCGTGGCCCCATGCTCACGGTCGTGCGGATTCGGGCGCCCAAACCGGCAGAGCGTCCCCACAAGCTTGCCGATGTCGACGGCTTGTATCTGCCAGTGCAACCGTCCGGCGCTTTCGCTACCGGTGCTTTCGCTACCGGTGCTGCGGCATGGGGCGCAAACTCTCGCTGTTTCGGGCACGCCGGACGCGCAGTGAGCTCAAGGCCGAATCCCATGACGGGATCGATCCGGTCGAGGAAAAGCGCCAGCGGCGCCTCGAGGCCGGGCTGGCGGCACAGACGCCGTTCGAGCCCGTCGCCGGGGAATCTTCGAGACGATGGAGCGCGAGGCGTCAGTGCGGTCGCGGACTCCTGCCAGCGAAAAGGCGGCTGCACTTCCTGGACGCATCCCATGCCAGTCCGCATGAACAGCCGATCTCGAGAGGCCGCCACGAGGGACTGGGCGTCTGGCTCCGGGTCGACCCGCATCGCGCGCGCGCCATCATCGAGGCCCGTCGGGACGATCGATACACCGTCGTGCCGGCCCCGCGTGATGCGCAGGGTGGCGCGGTATCGCGAGCGGGCGGCGGGCTTGACCGACAGGATGGTCCTAGCGGTCCGGCAATCCCTCCAGCACCGCCTGCGCCTTCGCGCGCTCCGGGGACTCATAGCCTCCTCGCGCGACGGGCATCAGCGTGCCGCGGGCCACCGACACCATTCCCCGCAAGGCGAGCTCCGCGCCGAGCGCCAGCCGGGTCGCGGGCGCATTGGGGACCGCGGTCAGGGCCTTGGTCAGCCCATCGACGGCGATGGCCGGCGCCGGATCGCCCGCGTCTGCGAAGCTGCGATAATAAGCGATCAGCGGTGCGGGCGCTTCGGTGTCGATGCGATTGGCCTTGGCAATCACGGCACGCGCCTGACCCAGCATCGCGGTGCGGGCGTCTCCCGTGAGGGAGGTTGCGGTCTGCGCCATCGCGACGCCGCGCCACGTCAACCCGGCGCTGTCGGTCGGCGACAAGGCCAGCGCGCGATCCGCCGCGGCCCGACATTCCGCCGCATGGTCGCTGCGGCATTCCGCCTCCGCGACCAGAACCTGCGCGCCTTCGTCGCCCGGAAACGTCGCCGCCTGCTCACGCAGCCGTCGCAGCCACGCGTCGCGTTGCGGTCCGCCGGCCTCGATCCGCGATCCCAGTTCCAGCCGCCCCTTCACGAATGCGGCCTCGCCCAGCGACAGCCGCCGGACGATCGGCACCTCCGCGCGTTCCGCCGGGTAGGTCATCCGTTCGAACGGCTTTTTGGCGAAGAAATAGGCGCGCAGTTCTTTTGCGAGCGCGTCGGGGTCGCCGAACACCGCCGCTGCGTCGGGTGCGGGCGTGCCGCTGGCGATCGCCTTGAGATAGCTGCGGAACTGACCGCTACGGGTCGGCGAGAAGAACAGGAAGTGCGTCAACATCCACGCATGGACGGGTGTCCAGCGCGTCGTGTCGGGCGATTGCGTCAGATAGGCTCCGCTCAGCACGTCGGTGAGGCGGACGTTGCCGAACCGATGCAGCACCGCAGTCGTGCCCTCCGGTGCGCGGCCATATTCCATGATCGTATCGCCGCGTACCACCAGCGTCGAAAACAGCTGGCCGAAGCCGTCGAGGTACCAGCGTGGATAGGCGACGGGAAAGAAGGCCGTCAGATAATGCTGCGCGAAACCTGCATAGATCATGCCCTCTGCGGTGAGCGGAACCGATTCCTCGTTGATCGGGCGGATCAGGTCGGCGCTGCTCTGGAGGCCGAAGAGTCCCGCCTGTCCGCCGCCCGCCCCGGTGCCGCCTGCGCCGGGCGGGGACCCCGGATCGCTGCGGCCGCCGATCTGGACACCCTGCAGGGCGTCGACGACCGCCACGCCGCGTTGCAGGACGACGCGCTGGTCGATCCGTGTCGTCGCGAGCACCGCGCCATCCTGTCGCGGATCATAGTAACGGCGAATGTCGAACGCGCTGTTGAACGGCCCCTGCTGCCAGCGCAGATTGCGCAGATCCATCGCCTGGAACTCGGCGGTGTCCCCGATCAGCGTCACGCGCAGCTTGATCGTATTGTCGGTCTGCGTCGTGCGGTCGAGCAGCACCGACAGCAGGAAGTACAGCCGTTCCAGATTGTGCGCGATCTGCGTCACCTCCTGTTCGCGGCCATCGCTCAGCACGATGACGTGCTGCGTCTCTGCCTCACGCCAATGGCTCGGCCGCGCGCGCTGGCCCTGTACGACGATGTCGCCGTTCGACGGCTGGGCCTGGACGGCCTGCGCGTTCGCCACCGGGCTGCTCCCCACGCCGGCAACCAGGATCAGCCCACTTATCCAATCTATCCGACGCATCGCACCGCCCCTCCCGTATGCGACGCAGGAAACCATGAAAGCGGCCCCGATCCTAGCGGGAAACGGGTCGCCCGCCCGCCGGCCTGGCCGTGAGCCTCTCCGGCGCCAGACCGGTGCGTTGGTCGGGCTGGCATGCTATGACCGCTGGTATGTCCAAATCTCCGAGCAATGCCGGCACCGTCGCTGTCGACGGCGCCCTATACGATTGGCACCTTCAGCGCGAACCGCATCAGTCGGATGACGAAGGGTGGAAGGGGATGACGATCGCCCTTCTCCAGCGCGACGCAAAACGCGAAGCCTGGATGCAATTCCCGCCGCCTAGGCGGCTCCTGAAGGGCTTGCCGCGCGGTCGTCTGCAACTCGACGACGCGACGATCGCACGGTGCGTGCGCGCCGCCATGTCAGCCGGCTGGGAGCCGATGTCGCGGGGCAAGCCGGTGGTGTTCACGGTCGACGCCGAAGGCAATTGAAGCGGCCGATGCTGGCGAGATCTCGGCAGTGTGACACCGACATCGAAAGCCGGGCACGGAGGCTCGCCGTTCGGCAGGGGCCCGGTACCTGCAGGCGTCCGGACGTCGGTCAGTTTCGCCGGAAGGCCGGCGACCGCTCTCGACCCGTTCGCGCTATGCCAGCTCAAGCGAGCGCACCTCCGTTCGCGACCCGGGCAGGTGTAGGCCCGGCCGTGCGCATCAAGGCACATCGTCAAGGTTTTGAAACGCAGTGAATTATCGTCATTCCTTCCATGCCGGCAACAGCGCCGATGTCGTGAAGCACAGCCTCCTCATCGCCCTCGTGCGGGCCTTGCAGCAAAAACAGGCCGCGCTGACGCTGATCGACACCCATGCCGGCTGCGGACTTTACGACCTTGCCGGCGAGGCGGCGCAACGCACCGGCGAGTCCGCGCAGGGCGTGCTGCGGACGTTTGCCGCCCCGGACCCCGTGCTGAACGACTATCGCGCCGCCGTACGGGCGGTGAACGTCGGGGCCGAGCCGCAACTCTACCCGGGCTCGCCGCGGATCCTGTCACAGCTGCTGCGCCCGCAGGATGCCCTGGTCCTGAATGAAAAACACCCCGAGGACGCCCGTACCTTGCGCGGCGTGATGCGGGACACTGCCGCTGCCGTGCATCAGCGCGACGCCTACGAATTCTGGCTGGCGATGCTGCCGCCCCGTACCCCGCGCGGCGTGGTGGTGGTCGATCCGCCGTATGAACAGGCGGACGAGCGCGCTCGTATCACCGCCACGCTCGCCGCGGCTCACCGCAAATGGGCGCATGGCGTGACGGTGATCTGGTATCCGCTGAAAGACCGCGCCACGCATCTGCGCTGGAAGGCGCAGTTGCGCACGCTCGGCATCCCGAAATGTCTGGGGGTGGAGCATTGGCTATACGATACCGATCAGCCCGACATCTATAACGGTGCGGGCCTGTACATCGTCAACCCGCCCTACGCCTTCACGCAGGCGCTGCCGCCTCTGCTGGACGCCCTCCGTGCCGCGCTGGCGCCGGAAGGCCACAGGGGCAAGATCGAAGCCGACTGGCTGGCACGTTAGAACAGACCGTCGCGGCCCACGTTGAGGGGCGTACCGCAGCATGGCCCCGAGGCCAATCTGGCACGGGCAACCCGCGCACCTGTGCAGCAAGACGTCCAACCGTCGCGCGCGGGGCAGGCGGGTCGTGGCCGACGAGGCCGGGGATTGGTCCGTTCCCGTTCATCGTCCGGTTCTGGTCCGCTCGCGACATCCGGCGTTGACGTCGCCGCGCGAGGCAGGTTCAACGGGGAATGCCCGACACGCCCCTCCCGCTTGCCACCCGCCGCACCGTCGTCGGTGGCCTGATCGCCCTAGGCGCCATGCCGGAACGGATCGCCGCCGCCGGCCACGAGCGCCTCATCGCCGGAACCTATGCCAATGAAGGCGGGGCAGGACTGGTGCCACTCATTCCGACGGCGAAAGGGTGGGAGACGGGGGCTGCGCATCCGACGATCCACAACGCGTCCTTCGGCGTCACGGGGCGGGGGCACCGGATCCGCTATCTTCTCGATGAACAGAAGAGCGGAACGGTCGGCATCTACGATGCCGCCTTCACGCGGATCGCGATCCATTCGACGCACGGCGCCGATCCATGTCACGTCGCCCTCGCCCCGGGGGGCAACATGCTGGCGGTCGCCAATTACTCCAGTGGCAGCGTCGCCTTGTGGCCGCTGGACCCCGCAACGGGCCTGCCCCGGGGCTCGCCACAGGTCGTGGCGCATCAGGGCAGCGGGCCGAACGCGACGAGACAGGCGGGGCCGCACGCGCACTGGGTAGGCTTCACCACGGACGAATCGATCCTCCATTCCGTCGATCTCGGCGCCGATGCGGTGTTCGCACACAGGATAGATCGCGGGACGGGCCGTAGCGTTGGCACGACGGTCGCCTATCGGGCGGCACCGGGCTCGGGGCCGCGCCATCTTGCCCGGCATCCGCGGCTGCCGATCGCCTATCTCGTGGCCGAGCTTGCCAACACGATCACGGTGTTGCGCGCATCCCGCGACGGGACGTTCGCACACCGGGCGACGGTATCGACCCTGCCGGAGGGTTTTCGCGGGACGTCCTTCGGCGCCCATATCGCGTTGAACGCCGCCGGCAGCCGGCTTTACGTCTCCAACCGCGGACACGACAGCATCGCGGTCTATGCGGTCGGACCGGATGGCGGGCTCAGGCTGCTGCAGCATGTCGACTGCGGTGGGCATTGGCCCCGGTTCTTCCTGCTGCGGGAAGCGCAGCGTGAAATGCTGGTCGCGAACGAACGCTCCGGAGGCATCGCCCGGTTGCCGCTCCGTGGTGACGGCTCTCTGGCCGAAGCGACGAACCGCACCCGGCTGCCCGGCGTGGTGTTCCTGGGACGCTGACATCTCTCCGGGACCGCAGCGGACCATGTGGTCATGGCGCCTCGCAGCGTCACGCCCGGTATTTTGCTGGCCGGTGCGGCTGATCGCCCGGAGGTGACGACGCATGCGCGGCCCCTCTACGGCGCAGGCCGACCGCGCGACCTGCACCTGGAGCGGGATGGCATCGAACCGATCCGTCATTGCGAGCGCAGCGAAGCAATCCAGGGCGTCCTGGTACGGCTCTGGATTGCTTCGCCGCGCTCGCAATGACGAACATGCGGATCAATCCGATGTCATCCGATTCCAGGGTCGATCGACATTCAGAGGATGACGTGCCGAAACCGCCGTCTGCAGGCCGTCAGGGCTGATCGCGCGACCTGCACCTAGCCCTACAACCCCGTTCAGGTTCGATGCGCCTTCACACGCCTACCGCAGCGTCATGCCCGATCTCCGGGCGGAAGGACATGACGATCTCCAGGATCATCGCTGCTGCGGGGCTGCTCGCCGCTGCAATCGGCGCCAGCGCCAGTGCCGATGCGCAACGCTATGACGGCGACCGCGATCGCGGGCGGTACGAGCAGCGCGACAACCGGGGTGATCGCGGCCATCACTACGGGCGGAACGACCGCGGGCGTCATTACGGCCGAGATCGTCATCAGCGGTGTCGCACCGAATGGCGCCACCATCACCGTGTGCGGATCTGCCGCTAACTTCACTGATGGGGCGCGTCGGGCGCGCTCCATCGGCATCGCCGATGTCTCTGCCGGATGGAGACGCTTGACGCCGTCCGACCCGTTCAGGGCACAATGACAGTCCGCGCCGGCGGAACGACGCTCTCCTCCAGTCCACGACTGGCGGGCGTCGATTGCCCGTCGAGATGGATTTCCCACATAATCAGGCCGGACTCGTCGGTGACGGTCACACTCCACGGCCGTGAACCCCAGAAAACCTCCGGCGCATCCTGCATCATCTGACCGCACGTCTTGATCGCGGCCTTCCTTGCCTCGACGTAGGTTGGAAAGTCAGATCCCTCGATGTCCGTGTGACGCGCATCGGTCTGGGTGTGGAAAAAGAATCGCACGAGATGCTCCCGCCGGGATGGGCATGATGTTCGGTGGCGCTTTAACCCCGCCCCGGCGATTCTGATCCGGTCGAACGACGCGTGTTTGCCGGCGACGCTGCCGCCGTTCAGGTGGCTCGCGCAGAGCCCGAACCTGCCTGCGGGGCAGACTGGTCCCGCATTCGCCGTTTCGCCGCCAGGGCGTGAGGCCGCCCGCGGCACCCGGCCCCGAGCCTATCTGCCGCGCCACATAATGAACCATTATTTCAAATCCACCTGCAAAAACGGCTTGCAAATATGAAAGCTGGGTGCGACGTATCTGCGGGTAGACCGAAAGACACGAGAGACAAGGGTTGGACGTCCACAGGCGCCAACCGGGCATCGGAACAAGGGTCGCGACGGGGGCATCGGGAGTCTTGGCACACGGCACCGGACGGTGGCGCCGGGCCAGCGCCGCGATGCGCGCGACCGGCCGATGCGCGATGCGACGAACGAGAAAAAAGAACTATCCGGGAGAGGCAAGTTGGGAAAGCAAGGGGTGAAGGCCGTCGCGCTGCTGGGCGTGTCGGCGCTGTCGATCGTGGTGGGCGGATTCCGTCCGGCGACGGCATCGGCGCAGCAGGTCGGGGTGCCGCCCGCGCGGACGACGAACACGGTCACGACCGCGTCGCCGCGGGCCAAGGCCGCGCAGACGACCTCCGGTGCGACCGACAGCGTCGCCCCGTCGCCCCAGACCAGCGCCACGGCCCCCGCGCAGACCGCATCCTCGACCCGCGATCCGGAGGCGCTCAACCAGGATCTCGATCGTCCGACCCGCGCCGCGCCCGATGCGGGCGGTGAGCCGGGGGATGCGGAGATCGTCGTCACCGGCGTCCGCGCCGCCGAAGCCTCGGCGATCTCGCGCAAGCGGACCGCGCGCACCGCGCAGGATTCGATCGTCGCCGACGACGTCGGCCAGTTCCCCGACAAGAATGCCGCGGAGGCGATCGCGCGCATCGCCGGCGTCGCGCTCGACGTGTCGGATTCGGGCGAGCAGGGCGGCTTCACCATCCGCGGCCAGTCGGCGGACCTGATCCGCGTCGAGGTCGACGGGATGACGACGCTGTCGACCAACGATCAGGGCGGCCGCGCCTCGTCGGTCGGCGAACTGTCGTCCGACCTCATCAAGAGCGTCGACGTCATCAAGGGCCAGACCGCGGACATGACCCCCGGCGGCGTCGGCGGCACCGTGCGGATCGAGCAGCGCAGCGGCCTCGATTTCAAGGAGCCGCTGTACCGGCTGAACCTGCAGAGCATGTACCAGACGTTGAGCCAGCGCGCCTCGCCGCGCATCAACGCCATCGCCACGCGCAAATTCTTCGACGGCGACGTCGGCCTGATCCTCAACGGCACGTACGAGGATCAGAAGGTCGGCACCGATTACGCGCGCGTCACCGTCGCGAACGCCGGCTACATTCCGCTCGGCGACTATGACAATTCGCCCAACAAGAGCTTCACGACGCCGTTCGATCCCGTCGCCGCCGCGGTGACGAGCAAGGCGGGCTGCGCGGCGCTGTCGACGACGGGGATCAACAGCCGCCTCAACTGCTATGCGCAATGGGAGGATTTCGTCCCCTCCTTCCCGCGGCCGGGGCGTCAGCTCAAATCCGACCGGCGCATCTCGTTCCAGGCGCGCGCGGACTGGCGGGTGAGCCGCGATCTGACCCTGTTCGCCTCGTACAATCCGAATTTCCGCCGCGTGTCGTCGCAGGATTACAACTGGAGCGTCGCGACCCCGGTCGGCACCACCAACACGTCCGGCGTGCTGACCGGCAGCAACATCCGCAACGTCGTGGTCAACGAAAACCATTATGTCACCGCGTTCGACATCGCGCGCGGCACCGGCAACCAGTTCAGCAACACGCTGAGCGTGACCAGCCAGATCCGCGACATCCAGCGCCGGATCGAACAGCATTACGCGCAGACGGGGGCGGACTTCATCTCCGGGCCGTGGACCGCCAAGGCGCGCATCCAGTACAGCCGCGCCTCGTCCAGTCGCGAAGACAACGCCTTCTCGTTCCTCGCGCCCGTGGACATCGCCAATTACCGGGTGCTGCCGGAAACCGGCCTGTGGAACATCACGGTGCCGAACGTCGACCTGTTCAACCCCGCATCCTATTATCCGACGGTGGGCGCGAACGGCGTCAGCGCTGGCTCGCAGTACGAATATACGCCCTATGACGACAAGAACAGCGAGTGGAACTACCAGCTCGACGTCGATCGCGTGTTCGAAAGCTTCGGCCCGATCGTCCGGATCAAGGCGGGTATCCAGCATCGCACCCGCGACAACGAAAGCTATCGCAACAACGGCTCGCAGCTGTCGCCGGGCGTGGTGCTGACGCGGGCGCAGTCGCTCGACCTCATCCAGTTCTGCGATCCCGCGCTGGCGCCGGCGGCGACGCCCTGCCAGTTCGGATCGACGCCGCGCGTCACCACCGCCGGCACCACCGACCAGCTGTCGCGCATCTACACGCTGACCCGCGACCAGTATCAGAACCTCATCAACGCCAGCCTCGTCGGCCTGCCCGGCGCGCAATTCTTCGGCGGTGCGCCCAAGCGCGGCGACCTGATCTCGTCATGGGGCACCTACGACGTCGGCGCGTTCCAGAAGATTCTCGGCGAGACGATCGACCTCGGCTATCGCAACCTCGACTGCCTGTACGAATGCACCGCATCGGACGGCAAGACCTACAAGCGACCGACCTATCTGACCTCGGAGGTGACGTCGTCCGCCTATGCGATGCTCGATTTCGAGACGCGGCCGCTCGGCATCCTCGTCAACGGCAACGTCGGCGTCCGCTATCAGCGGATCAAGGTGAATGCGCAGCCGGTGATCGACTTCAGCCGCCGCGTCGCGACGCCGATCACCACGCCGTTCCCCGGCTATACGATCGAGAACCAGCTGATCCGGCGCGAGGTCGGCGACGTGCAGCGGACCAGCGAGGACTGGCTGCCGAGCTTCAACCTCGCGGTATGGCCGATCGATGAACGGCTCGGCCTGCGCTATTCGGCGGCGCTGCAGCGCGCCCGGCCGAGCATCCTCCAGCTCACCGGCAACGGCACCGTGTCCTGCGGTCTGGTCGATCCCGCGCAGCGTGCCGCTCTCGAGGCGTTCATCGCCGCCAATCCCGGCGCGATCCAGGACGACGACCCCTCGACCGACGACACCGCGGAGGGCAGCGCCGTGCTCGCCAATTTCGTCAACCGCTGCACCGGCCGGATCGGCAACCCCGAGCTGAAGGGCTATGGCGCGACGACGCAGAACCTCTCGCTGGAATGGTATCCCAACAAGGACACGCAGCTGAGCGCCGCGGTCTACCAGATCAGCGTCCGCTCGGGTCGTCCGGAGGACGTCAACATCGGCGCCTATCAGCTCGGCGGCGACACCTATGAGGTCGCGACCTATCGGGACGGGCCGAGCGGCCTGCGCCAGCGCGGCTTCGAGGTCGCGGGCCGCACCGCCTTCACCTTCCTGCCCGGCTTCCTGCGTCACACCGGCGGCGGCTTCAATTACTCGTTCACCAAGTCGAACGAGAAGAACACCTTCGTCGACCTGTTCACCGGCACCGCGCTGCCGCCGCGGTCGGAGTCGAAATATTATTACAACCTCAACCTCTGGTACGACGACGGCAAACTGAACGCCCGCATCGCCTATCAGAAAAGAGACATCTTCTACGCCCTCACCGAAGCCAACGCCGTCAACCGCATCCCGAGCACGCCGGGGATCACCGGCAGTGTCGCGACATCCTATTACAAGCTGGTGACACCGGTGTTCAAGAACGGCACCGAAACGCTCGACGCACGCGCCGCCTATGCGATCAGCAAGCGCTTCCAGCTGTTCGCCGAGGGCAAGAATTTGCTCGGTACGCCGATCGAGAAGTTCGCCCCCGACAAGTATCGCGAGATCGGCGGCGGCATCCCGTACATGTACGATTCGCTCTACGCCGGTAAGACCTTCTATGCCGGCGCGATCATCACTTTCTGATCCGCTTTCGCGTGCCGGCCCGGTGGCCGGCGCGCCACGACCTTCCTACCCTGGAAGTCCTGGCTGTCGGGGTTTGACGATCCCGACAGCCTATTTTCAATCACATACCTTGCGGCGGAACGGCATCTGCGGGAGCCTGCCACGCCGTATCGGATCACCCGATCGCACCACAGGACATCATGACCCAGCGCACCTTCTGCCGCCGGTCGGCAACCGCAGCGATCCTCGCCACCCCCGTCTGCGCCGCCATCAGTGCGCCCGTGCCGAAGCGGAGCCGGTCGATCCGCGACGGCGGCGCGGTCGCCGACGGCACGACGATCAACACCCGCGCGATCCAATCGGTGATCGACGCGCTGGCCCGTGCCGGCGGCGGCACCATGGTCGTGCCGCGCGGCGTGTTCCTAAGCGGTGCGCTGTTCCTCAAGCCCGGCGTGCATCTGCATCTGGAGGCGGGCGCGGTACTGCGCTGCACGACCGACATGACGCAATTCCCGCCGCAGCGGACCCGGATCGAGGGGCATTTCGAGGAACGCTTCACGCCCGCGCTTATCAACGCGGTCGCCTGCGACGGGCTGCGCATCACCGGCGCGGGCACGCTGGACGGCGCCGGCCGGCCGATCTGGGACCTGTTCTGGCGGCTGCGCAACGCCGCACCCGACCCGGGCAACTTCCCCAACCTCGGCGTGCCGCGCGCGCGCCTCGCGCTGATCGAACGGTCGCGCGGAGTGACGATCGAGGGCGTCACCTTCAAGGATTCGCAATTCTGGAACCTGCATCTCTACCGTTGCCGCGACGTTACCGTCCGGCGTGCGCGGTTCGAGGTGCCGGACGATTACAAGCAGGCGCCGAGCAGCGACGGCATCGACCTCGACAGCTGTCAGGACGTGCTGATCGACGGTTGCGATTTCTCGGTGACCGACGATTGCATCGCCGCCAAGGGATCGAAGGGACCGCGTGCGCTCGACGACACCAGCAGCCCCCCGGTCGAGCGTATCCGCGTCCGCAACTGCCTGTTCCGCCGTGGGCATCAGGTCTTCTCCTGCGGCAGCGAGGCGACGATCGTGCGCGACGTGCTGGTCGAGGATTGCCGGGTGACCGGCGCGATGGTGCTCGCCCGGCTGAAGCTGCGCCCGGATACGCCGCAGCGGTACGAGCGCATCCGCTTCCGCAACATCACGCTCGACAGCGATGGCGGATCGATCGTCGCGATCGAGCCCTGGACGCAATATCGCGACCGGACCGGCGCACCGCCGCTGTCGCAGGTCGATGACGTCTCCTTCATGGACATCCGCGGCCGGTTCGGCGCGTTCGGCACGATCCGCCCCAACCCGGGCCAGACCAGCATCGGCACCATCCTGTTCCGCGACGTGGACGTGCGCCTTGCCCGCGAGCGACTGGCCGCGACCGGCGTGCGCGACCTGCGGTTCGACCGGGTGACCGTCAACGGGCAGGCGCAGCGGAGCCCCGCCGCGTGAGGCGGCTCGCGCTGGCCCTCGCCGCCGCGTCGCTGGCGGCGCCGACTGTCGGCCAGACGCGCCCGGACGGCGATGCCGCGCTGTGGCAGCGGTTCGAAACCCCGCCCGCCGATGCGCGGCCGATGGTGCGCTGGTGGTGGTTCGGCCCGTCGGTGGACGCTGCCGAACTGTCGCGCGAGATCACGGCGATGAAGGCGGGCGGCTTCGGCGGGTTCGAGGTGCAGCCGACCTATCCGCTGGCGCTCGACGGGCAGCAGGAGGGGCTGCGCAACACGCTATATCTGTCCGATCCCTTCATCGCATCGCTGCGCCACGCCGGTGAGCGTGCGCGGGCGGAGGGGATGCGGATCGACGTGACGATCGGCAGCGGCTGGCCTTTCGGCGGGCCGCACGTCCCGATCGGCGAGGCCTCCTCCGCGCTGCGCCGCGTCAGCGTCGCGGTGCCCGCAGGTGCCGACCGGATCGTCCTGCCCGCACGGGGGCCGGGCGAGACACCGGTCGCCCTCGTTCTGGACGGCCGGCGCCTCTCCCTCACCGCACCGGCCATCGCGCCCGCGGCGGCCGCGCGCGAGGCCTGGCTCTTCGTCGCAGGGCGTACCGGCCAGCAGGTCAAGCGTCCGGCCATCGGGGCGGAGGGCTTCGTCCTCGACCATGCCAGCGCGACCGCGGTCCGCCGTCACCTGACAGAGGTCGGCGACCGGCTGCTCACCGCCTTCGCCGGCGCTCCCCCGCCGACCGCGATGTTCTCGGACAGTCTGGAGGCCTATGGCGCCGGCTGGACCGACGATCTGCCCGCCGAATTCCGTCGCCGGCGTGGGTATGACCTGCTCGATCGTCTGCCCGCGCTGTTCGAGGACCGGCCCGACAGCGCGGACGTCCGCTACGATTGGGCGCGGACACTGTCGGAACTGGTCGACGAACGCTATCTGCGGCCGATCACCGACTGGGCGCATGCGCACGGCACGCGCTTCCGCGCGCAGGTCTATGGTTTCCCGCCACTGACGCTGTCGAGCAACGCCCTGGTCGATCTGCCCGAGGGGGAGGGGGCCGCCTGGCGGCGGTTCAGCTCGACGCGCTGGGCGACGTCGGCGGCGCATCTGTACGACCGACCGGTGGTGTCGTCGGAAACCTGGACGTGGCTGCATTCGCCGACCTGGGCTGCGACCCCGCTCGACATGAAGGTCGAGGCGGACCGGCATTTCCTACAGGGCGTCAACCAGTTGGTCGGTCATGGCTGGCCCTATTCGCCGCCCGGTATCGCCAAACCCGGATGGGCCTTTTATGCGGCGGCGGCGCTGAACGATCACAATCCGTGGTATCCGGCGATGCCCGCGGTCACGCGCTATCTCGCGCGGGTCAGCGCGATGCTGCGCGAGGGCGTCGCCGACCCAGATGTCGCGATCTATCTGCCGACCGAGGATGCGTTCGCGGCGATGCGGCCGGCCCGCGCGTCGCTGAACGAGGCGATCCGCGCCCGCCTCGACCCCGCGCTCGTCGATCGGGTGCTCGACGCCGGCCATGGGGTCGATTTCATCGACGGCGCGGCGGTGCTGGCGGGCAAGCTGCGACACCGTGTCCTGATCCTGCCGCAGATCGAACGGATCGATCCCGCCGCCTATCGCCCGATCGCGGCCTATGCCGCGCGCGGCGGCGTCGTCATCGCGCTCGGCGCGCTGCCGGGCCGCGGTGTCGGCCTGCGCGAGGCGGCGGCCGGCACCCGCAGCGTCGCCGCGACGACGCGCATGTTGCAGGGAAGGGTCCGCGTCGTGGCGCCCAATCGCTTGCCAACGGTGCTGGCCGAAGGCGCGACGCCGACGATGGCGCTCGCCCGTCCCGATCCCGCGATCGGCTTCGTCCGCCGGCGCCTTGCCGCAGGCGATCTCTATTTCGTCGCGAACACCGGCGCGACCGCGATCGAAACCAGCGCGCGTTTCGTCGGCGATACCGGCAGCGGCCAATGGTGGGACCCGGTCACTGGCGAGCGAAGCTCCGCCGGCACCGGCTCGATCGCGATCCGCCTCGCCCCCTATCAGTCGCGCGTGCTCGTTTTCGGCGGGTCGATGGCGACGGCCGCTGCCCGGACGGCTGCTACCCGGACGGCCGTGGTTCGCGACCTGTCGACCGGCTGGCGCACGTCGGCGGGCACCGGATTGCAGCCCGGCCGGTCGTGGGATCGGGTCGTGGGCCTCGCCGACTATTCCGGTGCGATCACCTATACGCGCGACCTCGACGTCGCCGCACCGCCGCCGGGGGACGGACGGCTGCTTCTTGATTTCGGCGAAGCGACACCACGGGCAGGGGGGGCGCCCGACCGACCGGTCGCAGCGCTCGCAGCGCCGGTCCGGGACGCCGCGATCGTCCGCGTGAACGGCCGGCCGGCGGGCACGCTCTGGACCGCGCCGTGGCGGGTCGACGTCACCGGCTTGCTGACGCGCGGGCGCAACCGCGTCGAGGTGACGGTGATGAACACCGCGCTGAACGCGCTTGCCGCGCGGCCTGCGCCCGACCGTCGGCTGCTGGTGGCGCGCTACGGCGACCGCTTCCAGGATCAGGATCAGGACAAGGTCGCCGCACAGCCTTCGGGCCTGCTTGGCCGGGTCACCTTGCTGGAGGCGCGCTAGATGGCAGGCGATAGGCATCTCGCGCCGCGCCCTCGAACACGGACGGCGTCTGCGCCGGTGTGGTCGCGGCCACGATCGTCCGTGCGAACGCCAGCCAGTCGCCGTGGCGCGCCCCCGACAGCCGCAGCACCGGCCAGTCGCCGCCCCACATCACGCGTCCCGGAAAGCTGTGCAGCAGATGCTCGACGTATATCCTGACCGCGTCGCGGTCGGCGCCGGGCGCCTGCTCCGTCCACAGGCCGGACAGCTTGCACCAAAGGTTGGGCAAGCGGCCGAGCGCCGCGATGCCGGCCCGCCAGTCCGCATCGCCGCTGCCGCCGATCGCGGGCTTGGCGCCATGGTCGACGACGATGCGCAATGCCGGATGGCGCTCCGCCAGTTCGAGGAGAACGCCCAGATGCCGGGGCTGGACGAGGGCGTCGAAGGAGAGGCCATGCAACTTCATCGCGGCGAGGGCGGGCTGGAGCGCATCGCCCAGTATCCAGCGCGGATCGGCGATGGCCTGCAGCATCGGGCGCAATCCGACGAGGCCCGGGCGGGCGGCGTAGCGCGCGACCTGAGCCGCGGCATCGGCCGCGTCGAGCGGCAGCCAGCCGACGACGCCGACGATGCGCGGATCGCGCGCGGCAAGATCGAGCAGCCAGTCCGTCTCGCGGGAATCGGGCTGCGCCTGGACGAGGATCAC
The DNA here is from genome assembly GCF_002292295.1 of Sphingomonas sp. UBA978. Taxonomy (GTDB): domain Bacteria; phylum Pseudomonadota; class Alphaproteobacteria; order Sphingomonadales; family Sphingomonadaceae; genus Sphingomonas. The sequence continues at coordinate 245,346 of NZ_DBBS01000005.1, read as the reverse complement.
GCCGTCGATCGCCGGATCGAGGTCCGACAGATCGGCGAGGCCATAGGCGCGATGGATCGCGGGCAGGTCGGCGCCCGGCCATTGGTGGAACGCCATCGCCGGCGACCAGAGGTGGACATGGCTGTCGATCACGCGCGTCTCCGTCTCCCCGATTGCAGCCTCTTAGCATCCGGCATCGCCCATAGTGGAGAGCGACCATGACCAAGACGACATCCGCAACCATCCTGCTCGGTACGGCCTCCTGCCTTGCCGTCCTCCACCCCGTGCCGGCACAGGCGAAGGTCGTCGGCATGAACCAGCCGGCCGAGAGCGTGACGGCGACGCGGATCGCCGCACTGCCGCCGTCGCAGCGCGGCGTCTGGACGGCCTATCTCGCGCGGTCGCAGGCCGCGATGCGTACCGACAAGGCAAGGCTCACCGCCGAGCGCAAACCGGGTATGGCCATCCCGCCGGCACCCGGGACGGGCAATGGCGTGCTGACCATGCCGCTCGACCGTCCGGCCGACTGGTATGCCGGTGCCGAAGCGCGGCGCATCGCCGATACGATCGTCAGCTTCCAGACCCCGGCGGGCGGCTGGGGAAAGAACCAGCCGCGCGGGGCCGTGCGCCTGCCCGGGCAGGCCTATGTCTCGAACAATTCGAATGCGGCGGCCCGGCCGGGCGATTTCGATCCGTCGCTCAGCTGGCATTATGTCGGCACGATCGACAATGACGCGACCACGCACGAGATCCGGTTCCTTGCAAAGGTCGCCACCGGGTTGGGGCGGGGAGCGGCGGCGACGCCCTATCGCGAAAGCGCGCAGCGGGGCGTGCGCTATCTGCTCGACGCGCAATATCCCAACGGCGGCTGGCCGCAGGTCTGGCCGCTCGAGGGGGGCTATCACGACGCGATCACGCTGAACGACAATGCGATGGCGCAGGTGCTCGACCTGCTGACCGACGTCGCCGGCGGGCAGGGCGATTTCGCGGTCATACCGGACGCGATGCGGTCGCAGGCGCGGGCGGCGGCGGCGCGGGGTGTTGCTTGCATCCTGGCCATGCAGGTTGTGCGCGACGGGCGGCGGACGGGTTGGGGGCAGCAGCATGATGCGCTGACGCTGGCGATCACCTCGGCGCGCAACTATGAACCCGCCGCCCTCGCCGCGCCGGAAAGCGCCGCCGTGCTCCGGTATCTGATGGGCCTGCCGCGCCGGAACGCCGCCGTAGAGACGGCGATCGGCGCAGCGGCGGACTGGCTGCGGACCAGCGCCATCTATGGCCAGGCGTGGCGCGATGCGAACGACGGACTGGGCCGGCGCCTCATCGCGGACCCGGCCGCACCACTGTTGTGGGCGCGCTTCTATACCGTCGACCGCAACCAGCCGCTGTTCGGCGACCGCGACAAGACGCTCCACGACGATTACATGGAGCTGAGCACGGGCCGCCGCCGCGGCTATGCGTGGTTCGGCACCGGCCCGGGCGCGGTGCTCGCCGCGTACGATGCGCGCGCCGGAACGCGGTAGGGCCAATCGACATGCAGCCCTGACGGCCTGCAAACGGCGGTTTCGCGCGCTTCCGGTGCTCACGTACCGATAGTAGGCTGCGCTCCGGATCACGCAAAACCACCGTTTTCGGCACGTCATCTTCTGAATGTCGATCGGCCCCAGGCGTCTTCGCCGGTCAGCGCCCCTCTTCCTCGATCGTCGCGGCGAGCAGGCCGACGACGACGTCGTTGGCGCGGGCGCGGACGGTGAGCGAGCGGAGCGGCCGGCGCGGGTCGAGCGGCAGGCCGAGCACGGTCGCCGCGCCCCCCTCGACCTGCTCGACGCTTGCCCCGCCGGTGCGGACCCGCCCGGTCGCCAGATCGACGCGCAGCGGACGGGGGCCGGGGACGCGGAACTGGTAATCGTCGATCAGATAGTCGCGCTCGATCGGCCACCAGGTCGTCGGATTGCGCAGCGCCAGCCGCGCGGTGCCGCCGTCGGCATAGGTGACGACGACCTCGCCATTGTCGATGCGGCTCTGCATCGGGTTGGTCGAGCCCGTCATCAGCAGGCGCAGGAACCGGCCGCGACCGGTCAGCGGCACCGTCCGGCTGTCGGGATAGGCATCCCATTGCGAAACGAACAGTGCATTGGGGCCCTCCGCCGGCGTCCGGAAGCCGCCGCCGTCGGGCAGGCGGAACCAGCCGTTCGCAGCCTTGGCGGCGCGCCGGAGTCCGCCGTCGTCGATCGTCGCGGTGGCATTCACATGGCCCGCCCATGCACCCAGACCCTGCGACGGCAGCGCGAGCGAGACGAAGGGCGACCGTGGGCCGCGATACTTGCCCGGCCGGAAGATCGCATCGATCCGATCGTTGAACGCGCCCGACAGGTCGACGGCGCGTTGCGGGCCGACCGGCACGCGATCGACCACGAGCGGCGGCGCGACCGGTGCGACCGGCGCGCCGGCCGGCGACCACCAGCGCATCGCCCCCTGCCGCTTGGCGACCAGCTGCGCACCGCCCGGGGCTACGGGCGCGATGCTGCGCCCCGACCAGTGCACGACGACGTCCGCGCTCGCCCCGAACGCGGTATCGACCAGGATTGCGGGCGCCCCCACCGCGTCGGAATCGCGCGTCCAATGCGCAGGCTTGCCGTTCACCGTTACCGCGGTAACGCCGTCGCGCCGGGCGACCAGTCGCAGCTGCACCTGCGCGAACCGCGTACCGGTCTGCCGCACCGTCCAGCGCTCGCGGTTCCCCTCCCGGCGGAACGCGATGTCCAAGTCGGGATGGTGCAGTTCGGCATGGTCCCAGTCGCCCGGCAAGCCCGGCCGCAGCGTCAGCCGCTGCGCCAGCGCGTCAGGAGCAATCCCGAACAATCCCTCCACGATCATCCGCCCCATCACCCCCGATCCATCGGCGAAGTCGCGCTGCGCCTCGCGCCGATAGACGTCGAGATAGTTCATCGATCCGACGTTGCCGGGGCTGATCCCCATATACATGCTGGCGAGCAGCGCCGCCTTGGCGAGCGTATAGGCCTCGTCGGCGCGGCCCGCCTGCCACAGCGCCAGCGCACTATGCAGGTTCTCGCCCATCACGACGTTGTTGACCGACCAGCTGTAGGGCATCCAGTCGCTGGACGGATAGACGCCATAGGGCCGGTCGGCGGGAACGCCGGGACCTTTCACCGGGATCAGCGGCAGGTCGCGCGCCATCGCATCCGCCATCCGCCACGCCTCGCGCGGCGTCGGCACGCCGGAATCCACGACATGGTAGAAGCTCCACAGCCCGGCGCTGGGGTGGACCGCGCGGGCGCCCAGCCAGTCGCGATATTCCGCGAACCGGCCCGCGTCGGGCAGCCACAATTCGGCGCGCATCGCCCGGCCGATCAACGCCGCCTCGCGGTCGTAGGGTGCGGGATCCTCGCCGATCAGGCGCGCGATCTGCGCCGCCTGCCGGTTGTGGTAGAGATTGTAGGCGGAGGCATAGGCGACGCCGCCACCCGCATAATGGATGTCGTCGCTCGCCCAGATCTGCGCATAAGCTTCGTACAGCGGTAGCCGCTCCGCGCCGAAGGGCCGGCGGAACAGCCGCTGCTGCCACGCCAGATGCCGCCGGATCGCCGGCCAGGCTTCGCGGGCGAAACCGATGTCCCCGGTCCAGGCGAGATGCCGGAACAGCGCGTCGATGAAGACGGCGTTCATGTCGTAATGCGAATTCGACAGGTCGCCGTTCGAATGCAGCCCCGCCTCGCTGCGCGCGAGGTTGCTGGCGGCATCGGGGGGCGGCAGCGTCGGTGGTACGGGCTCGACGTTCTGGCGCGGCAGCCACGCGCGGAAGTTTGCGCGGGCGCGATCGTGCCAGCCGAGCGCGTCGAGAACATAGGGGCCGCGCCAGCCGAGCAGCCTGGTGCGCCACGCCACCGCGCCGTGCATGATCGCGGCCTGCGGTGCGTCCCACACCGCGTCGGCCGCGACGTTGAGCGCGCCGACACTGGCGTCGAGCCAGGGATCGGGCGTGACGATTCGCACCCGGCCGCGCAGCGTATCGAAATGCGCGCGCGCCGCTTCGAACGCCGCAGGCAGGGTCGCGGCGGCATAGGGGGCTGCGAGCGAGGGCAGGGGCGGTGTCGCGCGCCGGTCGGCGCTGACCGCCGCATAGGTCGCGAGATCGGCGGTCGCCTTGGCGGCATAGGCCGTGCGCTGGAGCAGCAGATACGCATCGCCGTCGAGACCGAGCGTGCCGATCGCGACCGGCCGGTCCGGCGTGGCACCGGCGCGGCGCGGGGCGAACAAGGACGCGGGATCGTCCCAGCCCGCGGCATCGGCGACGCCGGTGACGGTGCCGTTCCGCACCGTGCCGGTGATCGTGCCGGGAGGTCCCGCGATGGCGAAGCGGTCGCGCCCGGCCACGCTGACGGTGTTGCGTTCCGCCAACGCGGGGCGGAAGCCGAACCATTCGCTGATCGGCACCTTCTCGGTGCCGATGTCGCCGTCGCGCTTGCCGCGCTGGCCGTCGACCCCGCCGAACGCCCAGACGAGCGTCGTGCCGGGCATTACGCCAGCCCCCCGCGCGCGTACCGCGACGCCCTCCGTCGCGGCGAGCGCCACCACCGTCAGCGCGATCTCGCCGCCCAGCCGCGGATCGGCGATCCGATAGTCGAGCTCGCCGGGACGGTAGCGCGTGGTGATCGATCGCGCGTCGTGCAGCCACCAGCTCCGGCCGTCACGTCCCCGCACCGCGAAGCGCAGATTGCCGCCGCGCCCGGGCAAATACAGGACGAACTCCGGCCGGTCGCCACCGTCGGCGCGGAAGGCGGTGTTGTTGCCGTAGAGCGACCGGTTGAACCGTTCGCGACCGTTTTCGATCACGAAGGCGTCGCCATCGGGGCGGTAGCGGACGGGGCGGTCGAGCCGGCCCTTGATGTTGGGCTGTACGCCCTCTGTCGCGACCAACGTTTGCGCGGCCACGATCGGCGACCAGGCCAGCGCGAGCAGCAGCAGGGGGGCTTTCCTCATGGACGCGGCTCCCGCGCCCAGCGCGCGAAGACGGCGATGACGACGAAGGCCGCGGCGGGGACGAGCATCGCCGCGGTGATGCCGACGCGGTCCGACAGCCAGCCCATCGCCGCGGTCAGCAGCGCGCCGCCGATGATCGCCATGATGAGCAGCGACGCGCCGGCCCGGCGCAGCGGCCCCAGCCCCTCGACCCCCAGCGCGAAGATCGTCGGGAACTGGATCGACATGAAGAAGCTGGTGCCGACCAGCGCATACAGGCCCCATCGCCCGCCCACGGTCGCGGCGACGACGGTCAGTGCCACCGCCACGCCCGCGAACAGCGCCAGCATCGTCGCCGGGCGCACCCGCGCCATCATCGCGGTGCCGGCGAAGCGACCGGCCGCGAACAGCAGCAGCGACACGAACAGCGCATCGGCGGCGGCGCGTTCGTCCATCCCGGCGACATTGGCCTGCGCGTAGCGGATGGTGAAGCTCCACATCCCCACCTGCGCGCCGACGTAAAGCAATTGGGCGGCGGCGGCGAAGATCAGGCGCGGCTGGCGGGCGGCGGTGCGCAACCCTGCCCATGAGGCGGTCGGCGGCGCATCGGCATCGCCCGGTGGAAAGCGCAGACAGGCCGCGACCGCCGCGAAGGCCAGCACGACGCACCCGATGACGAGGTAGGGCGCCTGCACCGCGCGCACCTCCATGCCGTAATAGGCGAGCCGCTCGCCTGCGGTCATCGCGGCGAGGGCGGCGTCGTCATGCTCGATGCCCGACAGGATGAAGTTGCGGCCGATCAGGATGCCGGCGATCGCGCCGACGGGATTGGCAGCCTGCGCCCAGTTGAGACGGCGCGCGGCGCCGGCGGCATCGCCCAGCTCCGTCATCAGCGGGTTCGCCGCGGTTTCGAGGAACGCCAGTCCGGACGCGATGACGAACAGGGCCAGCAGGAACAGGGCGTAGAGGCTGCCCTCCGCCGCCGGATAGAAGAGCAGCGCGCCGCAGCCGTAGAGGATCAGGCCGAGGACGATCGCCGCCTTGTACCCGCGCGCGCTCATCAGCATCGCCGCGGGGATCGCGAACAGGAAATAGCCGAAATAGAAGACCTGCTGGACGAAGCTGGTGCCGAAGTCCGACAGGGTGAACGCCTTCCTGAACTGCGCGATCAGGATGTCGTTGAGGTTGTTTGCCATGCCCCAGAGGAAGAACAGGCTGACGGTCAGCAGGATGGCGGCGGTGTAGCGGGGGCGGGTTTGCGGCGCGGGAGCGGTCGGCATGGCGTGGCGGGTCCTAGCTGAGCGCGCGGTCGAGGTGCGTGTAGCCGCCGTCGGGCACGATCCACTGTCCGGTGGTGTGCGAGGCGCGGTCCGACAGCAGGAAGACGACCGTGTCGGCGATCTCGCGATCGGTCGTCATGCGCCGGCCGAGCGGGATGCGGTCCGATATGCGGGCGAGCTGCGCCGCGGGGTCGTCGGTCGTCTCGATCCAGCGCCGGTAAAGCGGTGTCATCACCTCGGCCGGCAGCACCGCGTTGACGCGGATGCCGTCCCCCGCCAGCGCCGCCGCCCATTCGCGGGTCAGGCCGAGCTGCCCCGCCTTCGCCGCGGCATAGCCGCTGGTCCCGCCCTGGCCGGTCAGCGCGACCTTGGACGAGATGTTGACGATCGATCCGCGCGCCGCGCGCAGATGCGGCAGACAGTGATGCGCCATGCCGTAGCAATGGATCAGATTGGCGCGCAGCGAGGCGACGAACGCCTCCACTCCCGCGTCCAGTCCGACATTGTCGTTCGCCCCGGCATTGTTGACCAGCGCGTCGACGCGGCCGAACCGCCCGACGACCTGGTCGACCGCGCGGGCGCAGGCGGCATCGTCCTCCAGCTCGACTCGAACGAACATATGGAGCGGCTGAACTGCCGTCAGCGCGGCGGCGAACGCCGGGTCGGGCGGGCTGCGGCCGAGCACCGCCGGGATCGCGCCCTCCTCGGCGAGCACGGTCGAGATCGCGCGGCCGATCCCCGCGCCGCCGCCGGTAACGACGACGACCTTGCCGGCCAGTCCCAGCTTCATGCCGCGGCCGCCGGCGGCGGTGCGAAACGATAGCGATCGAGCGATCCGGGCTTCATCTCGATCGAGAAGCCCGGCCGCGTCGGCGGCATGTAGGCGGCGTTCCGGACGATGCAGGGATCGACGAAATGTTCGTGCAGATGATCGACATATTCCGCCACGCGCCCCTCCATCGTTCCCGACACCACGACATAGTCGATCATCGAAAGATGTTGGACATATTCGCACAATCCGACGCCGCCGGCATGCGGACATACGGGCAGGTCGTATTTCGCCGCGAGCAGCAGCACGGCGAGCACCTCGTTGACGCCGCCCAGCCGGCAGGCGTCGATCTGCACCACGTCGATCGCGCCGGCCGCCATGAACTGTTTGAACATGATGCGGTTCTGGCACATCTCGCCGGTGGCGACCTTGACCGCGCCGATGCCGCGGCGGATCGCGGCATGGCCTAGCACGTCGTCGGGACTGGTCGGCTCCTCGATGAACCACGGGTCGGCGAAGGCGAGCGCGCGGACCCAGTCGATCGCTTCGGCGACCTCCCAATTCTGGTTGGCGTCGATCATCAGCCGCACGTCCGGCCCCGCCGCCTCGCGCGCGATGGTCAGGCGGCGGATATCGTCGTCGAGGTCGCGCCCGACCTTCAGCTTGACGTGGCGGAAGCCGGCATCGACCGATTCGCGCACCAGCCGCCGGAGCGTGTCGTCGGCATAGCCGAGCCAGCCCGCCGAGGTCGTGTAGCAGGGGTAGCCCTGCGCCTCGAGGGTCGCGATCCGCCCTGCCTTGCCGTCCGCCCTGGCGCGCAGCAGCGCCAGCGCCTCGTCGGGGGTGATGCAATCGGTCAGGTAGCGGAAGTCGATCGCGCGGACGAATTCCTCGGGGGTGAAATCGGCGACGAGCCGCCAGAGCGGCTTGCCCGCGTGCCGCGCCCACAGGTCCCACACCGCGTTGACGACCGCACCGGTGGCGAGGTGCATCGCGCCCTTGTCGGGGCCGATCCAGCGCAACTGGCTGTCCGCGGTCATGTGCCGCCAGAAGCGGCCGGGGTCGGCGACGATCCAGTCGAGGTCGAGCCCGACCACCAGATGGCGCATCGCCTCGATCGCGGCGACGCACACCTCGTTGCCGCGGCCGATGGTGAAGGTCAGCCCGTGGCCCTCCAGCCCCGGTCGGTCGGTGTCGAGCACGACATAGGCGGCGGAATAATCGGGATCGGGGTTCATCGCATCCGATCCGGCGAGCGAATCGCTCGTCGGGAAGCGGATGTCGTGCGTGCGCAGCCCGGTGATGCGCGTCACAACAGGCTCCAGCCGCCGTCGATCACCGCGGTGGTGCCGGTGGTGAAGCTGCTTTCGTCGGAGGCGAGGTGCAGCGCCAGCGCCGCGATTTCTCCGGCGCGGCCGAGGCGACCGACCGGCTGGCGCGCGGCGAAGGCGGCATGCGCGGCCGCCACGGTCACGCCGTCCCGTCCGGCGCGATCGCGCACCCGCGCCAGCAGCGACGGCGTCTCGACCGTGCCGGGACAGATGGCGTTGCAGCGGATGCCGTCGGCGACGAAATCCGCGGCGACCGCCTTGGTCATGCCGATCACCGCCGCCTTGGTCGTGCCATAGGCGAACCGGTCGGGCACGCCGATGATCGATGAGGCGACCGAGGCGATGTTGACGATCGAACCGCGCCGTTGGGCGATCATGCCGGGCAGATAGGCGCGGATGGTGCGGAACATCGCGGTGACGTTCAGCGCGAAGCTCATGTCCCAGTCCGCCGTCGTGCAATCGAGCGCGCTGCCGGCATGGACGATCCCCGCCGCATTCACCAGCACGTCGACTGGCCCCGTTCGATCCGGCAGCCGGTCGATGGCGTCATGGTCGAGCAGGTCGAATACGATCGGACGGGCGCTGTCCGCGAGCGACGCGGCATCGCGGTCCAGCGCGAAGACGCTCGCCCCCTCGCGTTCGCAGGCTTCCGCGATCGCCCGCCCGATGCCCTGGCCCGCCGCCGTCACGAGAACGCGCCTGCCCTCCAGTCGTCCGCCCATCCGCCCCACGATCTTTTTTGAAAGTTTGTTTTACAGGTGGAAATTAGCCCAGCGATCGGGTTTAGGCAAGCGCGCTTTTCAATCCGAAGCGGACGTGAGAAAACCGGGTATGACCGACAAGGGCACGAAATCGCGCAACTCCTACGCCGCGCCGGCACTGGAGCGGGGGTTCGACATTCTGGAATTGCTGGCGACCATGCCCGGCGGCCTCACCATCAGCGAGATCGCGCAGCATCTCGGCCGCTCGATGAGCGAGGTGTTTCGCGTCACGATCGTCATGGAACGGCGCGGCTGGCTGCGGAAGAGCGCGCAATCGGACCATTACAGCGTGTCCTACTGGATGCTCGACGTCGCCTATCGCGCGACGCCGGCGCAGTCGCTGGCGACGGTCGCCGCGCCGGTGATGCAGTCGCTCGCCGCCGCGACCAACCAGTCCTGCCATCTGGTGGTCCGCGCCGAGGGCCGCGGGCTGGTCATCCAGCGCAAGGAAAACCTCGGCCCCGCCGGTTTCGCGATGCGCGCCGGTGCGGTCATCGATCTCGTCACCAGCTGTTCGGGCCACGTCCTGCTCGCCTTCGCGGACGACGCGACGCGCGACGCGATCATGGCGGCGCAACCGGCGGAGGTAGTCGCGGCGATGCGCGCGCTCGCGCCGCAACTGGCGGTGGTGCGCGAGCGCGGCTACGAGACGAGCCCGAGCGCGCGTGCCGCGGGCGTCACCGATATCAGCGTGCCGATCTTCGAATTCGGCGGCGCGATCACCGCCGCGCTGACCATCCCCTATCTGGCGATGATCGACGGCTCGCAGCGGACCGACCTCGACCAGACGCGCGCGATGCTGGTGGCGGCGGGCGAATCCATCTCGGACAGGCTCGGCGCTTTCTCCGGACAGGGCCGTCAGACCGGTCCGGTCGACCCGGCCTAGGACCGATCGACATTCAGCCCTGACGGCCTGCAAACGGCGGTTTCGCGTGCTTCCGGTGCTCACGTACCGTTAGTACGCTGCGCTCCGGGTCACGCGAAACCACCGTTTTCGGCACGTCATCATCTGAATGTCGATCGGCCCTAGCAAATCGCGGTCGATTCCCCGTCCTCGCGTGGCGACTTTTGCCGCGCCGGACGTTGAGGGGGCGATGAGCATCCATTCCATGTCCCGCCGCGTCCCGATTGCCGGCGCCAACACCGCGGCGCGGTCGCCCGGCCGCGCCGGCGTTGCCGTGACCGTGGTCGAACGCGCGCGCGCCGTCCCCGACGGCGGCCGGACTGTCGACGTGGATGGATCGGGGTGCGCAGCGCCGCGCCGGGAGATTACGCCATGTTCGTGCTGATCGCCGCGGCCGCCATCGCCGGCATCGTCGCCGACCCGTCGCCCGCGGCGGTCACGCCGGGGACGGTCACCCTCCGCGCCGCCGCGTCCGCGCCACTGCCCGCGGAGACGCGGCAGGCGTTCGACGACGCCGTGCAGCGCGCGCTGCTGCAAGCCCGGTTCACGCCGCTGCCGGGGCAGGACCATGGCCGCTATATCGCGACGGTCGAGGTGACGCGCGCATCGCGCGGGGTCGTCACGTCCGACATCCCGGCCTCCTCCGCGCCGCTCGCCAGCCTGAACGGCAGCGTCAGCCTCGCGCTGCCGCCCGGCGGCGACCGGCTCAGCGACCTCGTCGCGACGACGCTGACGGTCGTGCTGTCGCGGCGCAGCGACGGCAAGGTGCTCTGGTCGGGGAGCGCGGTGACGGTGCGCGTCACGGGCACGCGGGCGGGCGCAATCCCGCTCGTCGCCGGGACGCTGGCCGATGCGGTGCTCGCGCGCTTTCCCGCGCAGGCCGACGGCCCGATCGCGATTCCATGACGACGCCACGTAAACTATTGCCAGATATCGATAATCTCTCCAGACCGTGGCGCGTTCAATGACCGGCCGGAGAATGACGCTGATCGACCCCTTGCCCGTGGTGATATGCGTCCCCGCGCGCAACGAGGCGCGGGCGCTGCCGGCGCTGCTCGACGCGCTCGCCGCGCTGGCGTGGGACCAGCCGGCCCCGACCGTGTGCCTCTATCTGGACGCCTGCACCGACGGCAGCGAGGCGGTGGTGCGATCGGCGGCGGCGGCGATGCCGTTCGCGTTGCGGATCGCGGTCGGGACGGATCGTCACCCCTCCAATGCCGGCGTCGCGCGGGCGGCGGCGATGGCGATGGGGCTGGACCATCTCGCCGGGGCGGAGGGCCTGCTGTTCACCACCGATGCCGACAGCCGGCCACGGCGCGACTGGATCGCGGCGGGGCGCGCGGCGCTGGCGCAGGCCGATGTCGCCGCCGGCCGGATCGCGCGCCGCAACGGCGCGGCGGATGCGGCGCAGTCGCGGATCGAACGGTATTACGACCGCCTTCACGCCTATCGCCGGCGGATCGACCCGGTGCCGTGGGAGGCGCGCGAGACGCATCATTTCAGCGGCGGCGCCAATCTGGCGATGCGATCCTCCGTCTATCAGGCGATCGGCGGGTTCCGGCCATTGCCCTTTGCCGAGGATGCGACGTTGCTCGACGATGCCGCGCGTGCCGGCTTCCGGGTGCGGCGCGACGGCGCGATGCTGGTCGAGACGTCGTCGCGGCGGCACGGCCGCGCACCGCTGGGTCTGGCGAGCGCATTGCGCGCGATGGACGACGGCGAGCCGCAGCGGGTCGCGCATCCCGACGCGATGGCGTGGCAGTGGCGCGAGCATGCCGCGATGCGCTTCGGCTTCGCGACGATCGCGGACGGCGCGGCGCGCGCAAGCCTCGCCGGGCGGCTGGGCCTGTCCGCCGACCATCTGCTCGGCGTTGCGCGCGACTGCCGCAATGCCGAGGCCTTTGCGATGCGGATCGTTCCCGCGCCGCCCGACGTGGGAACCCTGATGACATTGGCCCAGGCCGAAGACGCGCTGACCCTGCTGGAATCGCAATGGTGCGGGGCGGCGGCGTGACCGCGATGCGCAGCGCGTTGCGCGCCGCGATCGCCGACGCGGGCTGGGACCGGGCGCCGCCGCGCGACCCCGACGATGCGGCGGCATCGCTGGCGATCCTCACCCGGCTGTACGAGACGGGCCGGCGCGACCTGCCGCTCGGGCGCCTGCTCGAAGGGCATGTCGATGCGGTGCAGATCGCCCGGCGCTATGGCAGCGCGGCGCAGCGCGAGCGATTGCTCGCGGCGCTGGCGGCGGGCGCGACGCTCGGCGTGTGGAACGCGGCTATGCCCGACGGGCCGCTGCTCCTCGCCGACGGCATGCTGGACGGCGGCAAGAGCTATGCCTCGGGCGCCGGCGTGCTGACGCATGCGCTGGTGACCGCGCAGGCGCCGGACGGCACCCGCCTGCTGCTGCTCGACCTTGCGGCGGTGCCGCCCGCGATCGATCGCGACTGGTGGCGGACGACCGGCATGCAGCGGTCGGAAACGCATCGGGTACGCTGGACGGCGGCCGCGATCGACGACGATGCGACGATCGGCGCGGCCGACGATTATGCGCGCGAGCCGTTCTTCAGCGGCGGCGCGCTGCGCTTCGTCGCGGTCCATGCCGGCGGCATCGCCGGCCTGTGCGACCGCACGCGCGACCATCTGGTCGCGACCGGCCGCGCCGGCGACTCCTTCCAGTCCGCGCGCCTCGCCGAACTGTTCTGCCTGAGCGATGCCGCGGCGGGCATTGTCCGCCGCACCGCGACCGACTGGTTCGACGAGCGCACCGACGCGCGCCTCGTCCGGGTCGCGGCGAGCCGGCTCGCGGTCGCCGATGCCGCCGAACGCGCCATCGCGATCGCGCAGCAGGCGGTCGGGCTTGCCGGTCACTTCCTCGATCATCCGCTGTCGGCGATGCTCACCGATCTGTCAGTCTATTTGCGCCAGCCCGCGCCCGATGCGCAGCGGCTGCGCGTCGGCGCGGCGGTCGCGAGCGGGCAGCTCGCGCCATCGCTGTGACGCTCAGGCTGGGGCGGCCGCGCCATGCGGTCGTGGTCGCGCCGCACCCGGATGACGAGATCATCGGCGCGGCCGGTCTGATCGCGGCGCTGCGGCGGCGCGGCTGCCGGATCACGGTGGCGATCGTCAGCGACGGCGCCGCCTCGCATCCCGCCAGCCGCCGCTGGCCGCGCGCGCGGCTGGTCGCGGAACGCTACCGCGAATCGCGCCGCGCGCTGCGGCGTCTGGGGATCGCGGCGGGGGCGGTGCACTGTCTCGGCCTGCCCGACGGCGCGGTGGGGGGCGAGGTCGCCGGCTGCACCCGGGCGCTGCGCCGTATCGTGCGATCGGGTGCCGGTGCGGACCTGATCGTCGGCCCCGCCGCCGGCGATGCCCATCCCGACCATCAGGCGGTCGCCGCCGCGCTGTATTGCCTGCGCGGCGGCGCGCGGCGACTCGCCTATCAGGTGTGGCCGCCGCAGGCGCTGGCGCGCGGACGCGCGCGGACCGTGACGATGCGGGGCGGGTCGGCCGCCAAGCGCTCGCTGATCCGCGTCCACGCCACGCAACTCGGCGCGATCCGCGACGATCCGACGGGCTTCGCGATCGCCCGGCACGAGCTGGACGCGTTCAGCCATCCCCTCGAAGCCTTCGTGGAGGTTCGGCGATGACGGCGATCGACCTGAGCGGGTTTGCGGACAAGTTCGCGACCGACGACGATCCGTGGGGCACGTTCAGCAACCGGGACGAGGCGGTCAAGCGGCAGGCGATCCTGCACGCGCTGGGACCGGGGCCGGTCGGGCGCGTGCTCGAACTCGCCAGCGGCAATGGTTCGAACAGCGCCGCGCTCGCCCCGCGCGCGCTCCGGCTCGACGCGACCGAGGGGACGGAGGAGGGCAGGCGGCTGACCGCGGCGGCGATCGCGGGGCATAGCGGTGCGCGCGCGGTGCGGCTGGCGCTGCCTGCAGCGTTGCCGCGGCCGGTTTATGACGCGGTGATCGTCGCGGAACTGCTCTATTATCTGTCGCCGCGCGCGATGGCGCAGGTCGCTCGCGACGTGGCGGCCGCGCTGCGCCCCGGCGGCCGGCTGATCCTCGCGCACCACCGCATCGACTTCTACGACTTCGCGCAGCATGCGCGCGGCATCCAGACCCGCTTCCTGCGCGAGACGGGCCGGTCGTGGCAGGTCCGGCCGGTCCGCGCCCGGCGGCGGTGGCAGGTCGTGGTCGCCACCGCTACCGCCTAACGGCGACCGGCCGCGCCGCCATAGAGCAAGGCGTTGAACAGCAACGGGAAGGTGCCATAGGATTGCGCGCGCTGCGCGACCTCGGGCGCCATCAGGAACAGCTTGCCGCGTCCGACGTCGACGTCGGCGACGGCGATCGTCCCGGCGAGCTTTTCCTGCCCGACCGCCCAGCCGCTGCGCAGCGTGTCCCGCCCCTCGAACCAGGCGACGCTGGCATAGCCGGCGCCCGCCCCCGATGCCCGCGGCACGAACGGCTGCGACTGGTTGAAGAAGACGTCGACCCGGTCGGGCAGGCCGAAACCGAGCGGCTGGCGGGTGTCGACGCGGGCGCGCAGGATCGAGCCGGGGATGTAGAAGTTCTTCGTTTCCGGCATCTCCAGCTTGCCGTCGACCTCGCGGGTCAGCGCGGGCTTGAGCGGCGTTCCCATCAGGTCGGCGAAGCGCCCCGAGCTGCCGATCGCGACGACCGCGCCGCCGTTGCGCACGAAGGCGGTCACCGCCGGCGCCGTCTTCGCATCGGTGGTGAGACCGAGATGGTCGCGATATTCGGCGGGCGTGTCGTTGAGCGCGGGCTGGCGCGGCGCGCGGTCCGATCCCCACGCACCCGATGGCGCCATCGCATCGTCGGCGAACAGCAGGACGTCGAAATCCTTGCCGAGATCGCCGGCGTCGAGTCGCTTGGGAAAGACCTGCTGGAACGAAAATTCGAACTTTTCGAGGATGAAGCGCGTCCAGCCCGCCGACATCAGCCCGCCGTAGCGATCGACCAGCCCGATCCGCACCGGACGCAGGGCGATCGTCTCGCTCGCCGGTGCCGCATCGACCGCCGTGGCGTCGAGGCCGAGCTCCGCCACCGCGCGGCGCACGATCGCATCGCTGGTGGCGGAGGCGGGAATCCAGATCGCGCCGGGCGCGAAGGTTTCGCCTGCGACGGTGACGCCCGGCCTGATCCACGCGGCGCTCGCCCCCGCCTTCAGCAGGCGGTTGGTGAGGATGAAGCTGTTGGTGCTTTCATGCCCGACGATCCAGCCGGCGGTGCCGCTGCCCCGGATCGTCCCCGCCGGCGGCGCGGTGACGTCGGCGAGGGTCGAGAAGGTCCCGGTGACCGGATCGAGGCTGCGGTCGAAGGTGACGCCCATCTGATAGGCGAGCGTATAGCCGGTGACGTCATAGGGCGCCTTGGGCGGGCCGCCCGGGAATTCGGTGTCGTGGGGATGGTCCTGCGGCTCGAACATGTCGAGGATATGCGGGCGATAGGCTTGCGCGGTGCGGACCAGATACGATCCGGCGGGATAGGTGCGCCCGTTCGCCTGAAAGGCGGCGTCGGCGCGCTCGACCTCGACGCCGTTCTTGATGAGCGCGTTGAGGAAGGTGATCGTCGCGGGCATGTCGCGCTGCCGCGCTGGCAGGATATAGGCGCGCGCGTCGCGTTCGGCCGGCGCCTGCATCAGCGATGCGTAGAGCGCGGGGTCGACCTTCTTGGGGCCGCCCGGCCGCGCCTCGCCGTCTTTCGACGTGAGCGGGGCGGCATTGGCGAGCCGGTCGACCTTGGCCGGCGTGATCGTCCAGCTGTCGCGGCTGCCGCGTTCGATGCTGTTCGTCGCCATCCGCCACATGTTGAACAGCAGCCGTTCGCGGTTGCGCGCGGCATAGTCGATCACCGCGCGGTCGAGCGTCCATTGGTAATCGAGCGAATCCTGCAAATGCCACGCCCGCGGTGCGACCGGCAGCATCTCGTCGCCACGCGGCAGCTGCGTCGCGGGGACCAGCGGGATCTCGGTCGGCGTCGGCCCGCCGATGATCTCGGTCAGCAGCCCGATGCTGTTGTGGAAATAGGCGACCGAGCGCTCCATGCCGTTGTGCCACGTCGAATAGCGTGCGGCGCTGCGGCTGCCCGACCCCGCCTTGCCCTCCGCGATCAGCCGCGAATGCATCGCGAAGCCGACCTCGCTCAGCTGCGACATGACGATCGGGTCGTAGTTGAAGTTGAACGGATCGCGGAACGGCGGGACGAACACGACCATGCCCTCCGGCCCGGTCTGGTGCTGGTTGTAGACGATCTGTGGATAATATTGGCGGAACAGCACGCGGTTGACGTTCTCCGTCTCCGGCATCGCCGCCATGTAGCTGTCGCGGTTGTTATCGTGGCCGACATATTTCTGGTACAGCCGGGGCAGGGTGGCGAATTCGCGTGCCTTGGGATCGGCGTGGCGCATGTACCAGTTGCTGACCAGCTCCATCCCGTCCGGATTGTCGTGGCCGAACAGGATGATGCAGTCGTCGAGCAGCCGCATCGTCTCGGCGTCGGTCTGGCTGAGCATGCGGTGGAGCACCTGGATCTGCCCCTGCGAGGTCACCGTCTCGGTCGCGTGCATGCCGGCGTCGATCCAGACGATCGCCTTGCCCTCGGCGGACAGGCGGCGCGCTTCGGCCTCGTCGACGCCCTTGCCGCGCGCCAGCCGTGCCGCGATGTCGCGGAAATGGTCGAGCCGCGCGAGGTTCGCCGGCGACGACACGATCGCCATCCACTGCGTCCGCCCCTCTGCGGTGCGACCGATGTCGACCAGCCTGATGCGATCGGATTCGCCCGCCAGCCGCTGCAGATAGGCGGCATATTCGGTGTAGTTGGCGAGATAGTAATCGGTCCCCGGCGGCTGTTTGAAAAAGCGTT
The DNA here is from genome assembly GCF_002292295.1 of Sphingomonas sp. UBA978. Classification (GTDB taxonomy): domain Bacteria; phylum Pseudomonadota; class Alphaproteobacteria; order Sphingomonadales; family Sphingomonadaceae; genus Sphingomonas. The sequence goes on along the minus strand of NZ_DBBS01000005.1, from coordinate 228,446 downwards.
CGGGCGCGGTCTGGGCGTGGAGCGGCAGCGCCTGCAACAGCAGGGCGGTGGTGAGCAGCAGGCGACGCTTCATCGGGGGAGGCTCCGGAATGCGGGGAATACGGGAAAGGCGAAGCCGGCGACGCGCCGACGTCAGCCGCGGGAAAGGGCGATCGATCCGTCGGACACCGGCGTGACCCGGATCTGGAAACTCGCGGTCAGCGCGGTCAGGAACGCCGCGCTTTCGCGCACGCCGAACCGGCCGGACACCATCAGCGGGGTGAGGCGCGGATCGACGATCACGATCGGCCGCTCGCGATAGCGGTTGAATTCGTCGACCGCCTGTTCGAGCGTGTCCTCGTCCAGTTCGATATAGCCGTCCTGCCACGCGACCCGGCGCAGGATCGAGCCGTCGTCGAGCCGCGTCGTCGCGAGCATGTCGGGGCGGATCAGCGCGGTGTCGCCGGCGGCGGCGCGCACCGACTGGCCGTTGCCGGACAGGACCGACACCAGTCCGTGCGTCACCGTCAGCTCGATCCGGTCGGGCAGGCGGCGGATGTTGAAGCGGGTGCCGAGCACGCGGATGCGCGCGGTGCCGATATCGACGACGAACGGCCGCCGCACGTCGCGCGCGACGTCGAACATCGCCTCGCCCGCGAGCAGGCGGACGCGGCGTTCCGACCCGTCGAGGCGGGTGTCGAGCAACGTATCGGTGTTGAGCGCGATCGACGTCCCGTCCGCCAGCCGGGTGCGGCTCTGCTGGCCGCGGCCGGTGCGATGCCGGTCGGGCATGAGGTCGGCGTAACGCGACAGGCCCAGTCCGACGCTGCCGACCGCGGCGGCGGCGAGTAGCCCGACCGCGCCGCGGCGGGTGACCGGAGGGCGCGCGTCGGCCGGCGCGTCGTCGGATGCCGCGACCGGTGCCGGCGGATCGGCCGGTACGTCCTCCAACTCGCAGCCCTTCAGCTCCGGGGCCGCCCGCACCCGTGACCGCGACGCCGTCTCCCACGCCAGCGATGCCACGGCGAAGGCTACGGCGTGATGCGGCGAGGCGTCGATCCAGGCGTCCGCCGCGGCGCGGACGTCGTCGCCGGGCGCGCTATCGAGCCGGATGACCCACGCCGCGGCCTCGGCCTGAATCGCCGTCCTGTCCTGCGTCGGCGGCGCCATGCCGGGTAACCCCATGATCCTCCTGCTCCGTCATCGCCGCCGTCACGAGCGTCAGCGCCCTGGTCAGATGCTTCTCTACGGTAGAGACGGATATCCCCATGATATCCGCTATCTCCGTCATCGCATGGCCCTGCACCCGGCGCAGCACGAAGGCGCGCCGCGCCTGCGCGGGCAAGGCGGCGATGATCGTTTCCAGCCGGCGCAGCGTGTCGCGCGCGTCGAGCATGCCGTCGGTGTCGATGCTCCGCTGCAGCCCGTCGAGATCGGCCATATAGTCGAACGAGACGATCACCTCGCGTCGCTGCTGGTCGATCAGCATGTTGTAGGCGGTGCGGGTCAGGAAGGCGAGGCCGTGGCGGATCGCGCGCCAGTCGGCGCAAGCGAAGGTCCGCGCGAGCACTTCGGCGACCAGATCGTCCAAGTCCTGCGTGTCGCGGACGACCCGGCGCAGGCGATGGCGCAGCAATGCCTGCTGCGGCAGGATCACCGCCTTGAACCATTCCAGTTTCTGATCGCGATCGCTCAAACCCGTTCCCCCTGGGTGGTCGATCCTCTCCGCGACCCGCATGAAAGCGACAAACATGCTGGCTGTCGAGCCATTTAATTGCTTTTTTGTGACGCCGGACGGTGAGGGTTTTGCGGGACCGTTCGTCTCTCTCGGCAGGGACATCGCAGTTTTCAGGCGACGGGGGATTATGACGATCAGGTTCAGGAGAGCGGCTCTGGCCGTCCGTGCCAGCGCATTGGTGCTCACCGCCGCAGGCTGCGTGCAGGCCGGCGTCGCGCAGTCGGCGGTGCGGACGGTGCAGTTCAACATTCCCGCGCAATCGGTGGGCGATGCCTTGCAGGCTTTCTCCCGGCAGTCGGGCTATCGCGTCCTGTTCCCGTCGAAGAGCGTCAGCGCGCTGCGCGCCGATGCGGTCGTCGGCAGCTATCCGGCCGAGGCCGCGCTGCAGCGGATATTGCGCGGCACGCCGCTGCGCGTCGCCTCGATGGCGGGCGGCGTCGTCGCGCTGACCAGCGACCCGGCGCCGCGGCTGCGGACGATTTCCGCCGCCCCGTCCTTCGTCCAGACCGCCGCGGCCGAGGCGCCGCCTGCCACCGATCAGGTGCAGCCCGAGGCCGATGCGCCGCAGGATCAGGCGCCGCCCGACGACATCGTCGTGGTCGGCTCGCAGATCCGCGGTGCCAAGGTCAACGACGCGCTGCCCGTCACCGTCATCGGCCAGCGCGAGATCGCGGCGACCGGCGCGGTGTCGGGCGACGAGCTGTTCCGCTCGGTCCCGCAGTTCGGCGACGTCACCTTCAACAGCTCGTACCTGCCGGGCAGCAGCAATTCGGCGCGCGGCGACGTCGGCTCGATCAACCTGCGCAACCTCGGCATCGGCAACACGCTCGTCCTGCTCAACGGCCGCCGCGTCGTCGCGCACCCGACCAGCCAGGCGAACACCCAGCTGGTGCCGGTGCTGACCTACAATTCCAACGCGATTCCGGTGAACGGGCTCGAACGGCTGGAGGTGCTGCGCGACGGTGCCGCCGCCATCTATGGCGCCGATGCGGTCGCGGGCGTGGTCAACACCGTGCTCAAGACCGATTACAGCGGCGGCGACATGTCGCTGCAATATGGCGGTGCCGAGGGCACGGGCTTCCGCGAATTCAACGCCAACGGCGTGTTCGGCACCAATTTCGCCGGCGGGCGCGGCAACGTCACGCTGTTCGCCAATTACGATCGCGGCACCGGCCTCGACAGCACCGAACAATCCTTCACCGCCTCGTCCGACCGGCGTGCGCTGTTCGTCGGCACCCGGTTCGAAGGTGCGACCTCGCTCGATTCGCGCAGCGTGACGACGCCGTGGCTGTCGGCGCAGACGCCCGCCAGCTTCGGCACGGTCCGCGCCGGCACGACCGCGCTGACCAGCGCATCCGGCCTGTTCCACATCCAGCCGACCACCTCGGCCGGATGCCAGCGCGCGATCGGCAACGGCCTGTGCATCGACGACGGCGCGCTGTCGACCGCAGGCGCGGACCGCGACCTGCGGCAGGACACCGCGGCGCAACGGACGTCGGTGATCCCGTCGCTCAACCGCATCAACCTGTTCCTGACCGGGCATTTCGACCTCGACGATTCGGTCACCGCCTTCTGGGAGGGCGGCTATTATCGCGGCAAGACGCATGCCGAGCAGAGCCCGATCCAGACGCTGACCTCGATCCCGATCACCGTGCCGGCGAGCAATTACTGGAACCCGTTCGGCGCCGCGACCTTCGCCGACGGCACCGCCAATCCCAATCGCATTCCCGGCACCAACGTGCCCGCCGCCGGCCTGCCGGTGACGATCCGCAACTATTCCTTCTCCGACTTCGGCAACATCAAGGTCGACGTCACCAACCAGCAATATCGCGGCCTGTTCGGCCTGCGCGGCAGCTGGAACGGCTTCGACTGGGAAACCGCAGGCAGCTATTCGGAAGCGACCGTCCGCGACGTCAGCGACAATATCTCGCGCACCAAGCTTGCCTATTACCTCGGCCTGTCGACGCCCGACGCCTATAACGTCTTCAACGGCGGCACGCTCGACACGCCGTCGATCGGCGATGCGACGCCCAACCGGCAATCGACGATCGACGCGATCCGCGAAAGCCTGACGCGGCGCACCAAATCGACGCTGGCGACGTTCGACTTCCGCGTGTCGAAGCGCAACCTCATCACCCTGCCGGCCGGCGACGTCGGCTTCGCCGCGGGGATCGAGGCGCGGCGCGAGACGCAGCTCGACGATCGCGACGCGCGGATCGACGGCACGATCACCTATACCGATCCGCTGACCCGCGTGGTGGCGGGCGATTTCGCCAATTCGAGCATCAACCCCGACACGCGCGGCCATCGCGAGGTCTTCGCGACCTATGGCGAGCTGGCGATCCCGGCGATCTCGCCCGAAATGGGCGTGCCGCTGATCCGCAGCCTCAATTTCCAGGTCGCGGGCCGGTTCGAGGATTACAGCGACTTCGGCAGCATCGCCGTGCCGAAGGTCGCGGGGGCGTGGGACATCGTCCGCGGCATCCGCCTGCGCGGGTCATGGGCGAAATCGTTCCGCGCGCCCAACCTCGAACAGACCAATGCCGCGCTGGTCACCCGCACCAACACGCGCACCGATTATGCCTTTTGCGAGGCGGACCTGCGCGCGGGGCGGATCAGCAGCTTCGCCAATTGCGCCCGGTCGCAGACGACCACCGCGCAACGCTCCGGCAACCCGGATCTCGATCCCGAACGGGCGACGACCTTGTCGTTCGGTGCGGTGCTCGAACCGCCGCTGCCCGCGGGCCTCGGCAGCCTGACGCTGACCGGCGACTATTGGCAGGTGAAGCAGAAGGGGCTGGTCGGCATCTTCGGCGAAGGCAATGCGCTGATCCTCGACTATCTGCTGCGCCAGTCGGGGCAGACCAACCCGAACGTCGTCCGCGCCGCGCCGACCGGCGACGATATCGCGGCCTTCACCGGCACCGGGCTGGCGCCGGCGGGGCAGGTGCTGTTCGTCACCGACCGCTACGTCAACCAGCTGCCGCAGACGGTGCGCGGCGTCGATGTCAACGCGATCTACAACCTGCGCGACACCGGGGTCGGCAATTTCAACCTGTCGTTCAACGTCGCGCACCTCATCAAATTCTATCAGGACCCGTCGCCCGGCATCGCGGCGCTGCTGGCGGCGCGCGCCGCTGGCCAGATCAACGCCGGCACCAGCATCACCGGTGGCGGCGACCTGCGGCGGCAATCCGCCCGGCCGACGTGGAAATGGTCGGGCGCGCTCACCTGGTCGCTGAAGAACGTGACGATCGGCGCCTTCACCCAATATATCGGCAGCGTCGAGGATACCGGGCTGATCGATTCCGCCGGCGCGCCGTGGATCGTCGACGACCAGATCACCGGCAATCTGTTCGGTCAATATGCCTTCACCGGCGGGTCGCTCGCGGGCACGACGATCCGGCTGGGGGTGCGCAACCTCACCGACGAAAAGCCGTCGCTGTCGTCGGACGGCTATCTCGGCATCCTCTACACACCGGTCCGCCGCTACTGGTACGCGAACATCCGGCACAAGTTCTGATGCGGATGCGCGGTCTGGTTCTTGCGGTCCTGCTCGGCACGGCGACAATGGTGGCCGCTCCCGCGGCGGCGCAGGGGACGCTGTTCGGCATCGTCGCCGACCGGGACGGCGGCAAACAGGTGATCCGCCTGCCCGCGGCGGGGCCGGACGGGGTGATCGGCCGCTATCTCTACACGCCGTCGATCGCCGCGGGCCTGGGTGCGAAGGATATCGGCGTCGATCGCGCCTGGCTGGGGCAGACGCAGATCCTGGTGTTTCGCCGGCTCGGCAAGCGCGTGCTGCTGTCGTTCGAGAACACCCGCTTCCGCGCGCTGAACGGCGAGCGGGGCGCGGAGGAGGCGGTGGAATCCTCTTTCGCCCCGTCCACCATCTGGGCGGGCGAGGCGGTCGACGAGCCGGGCGGCGGCACCGCGGTCGACATCGCCGGGTTCCTGCTGAGGGACGGCCTCGACATCGCCGGCCGGCTGAAACAGGGCAAGGCCGGCACCTACCGCCTCGCGCCGACGCTGAGCTATGTCGATGCGCGGCAGAGCGCGGCCTTCCCCGACAATGTCGAATTCCAGTCGGTGCTGACCTTCCAGACCGACGAGCCCGGCGCCGCGATCCGTCGCGCGGTGCCCGATGCGCGCGCGATTACCGTGGCGGTGCACCACAGCTTCATCCGGCTGCCCGACGACGGCTTCGCGACCCGCGCGCACGATCCGCGCACCGGCACGTCGGTGCAGGTGATCCGCAACGATTATGCGACCGCGCTGGATCGGCCGATCGTCACCCGGCTCGTCCGCCGTTTCCGCCTGACCAAGCGCGATCCGGGGGCGGCGCGATCGGCGGTGGTGAAGCCGATCGTCTTCTACGTCGATCGTGCCGCGCCGGAGGCGATCCGGACGGCGCTGATCGAGGGCGCGCGCTGGTGGGCGCAGGCGTTCGACGCCGCGGGCTACAGCGATGCATTCCGCGTCGAGCTGCTGCCCGAGGGCGTCAACCCGATGGACGCCCGCTACAACGTCATCGCCTGGGTCCATCGCGAAACGCGCGCCTGGTCGACCGGGTCGACCATCGTCGATCCGCGCACGGGGGAGATCGTGCGCGGCGTCGTCCAGCTGGGCTCGCTGCGCGCGTGGCAGGACAAGATGATCTTCGAGGGGCTGGTCGGCGCGGAGCGGGAGAACAGCGGCGCGGCGGACGATCCGATCCGGCTGGTCCGCGCACGGCTGCGCCAGCTGGCGGTGCACGAGGTCGGGCATGCGCTGGGGCTGTCGCACAATTTCGCGGGCAGCAGCTATGCCGGCCGGGCGTCGGTGATGGACTATCCCGCGCCGCTGATCCGGGTGCGCGACGGCGGACTCGACCTGAGCGATGCCTATGCCACCGGTGTAGGCGCGTGGGACCGGTTCGCGATCCGCTGGCTCTACGGCACGGCGCCGAAGGGCGCGGACGAGGCGCGCTGGCTGGACGGGCTGGCACGAGAGGGGCAGGCGCGCGGCTATCGCTTCGTCGCCGATGGCGACACGCGCGGGGCGGGCGATGCCCAGCCCTATGGCAATATGTGGGACAATGGCGAGGACGCCGTCGCGGAACTCGCCAACGTGCTGGCGGCGCGGCGGATCGCGCTGGCGCGGTTCGGCTTGCGCAACCTGCCCGAGGGCGCGCCGGCCGCCGACCTGCGGCGGATGATCGTGCCGATCTACCTCTACCATCGTTATCAGGTGACGGCGGCGTCGAAGCTGATCGGCGGCGTCGATTATGGCTATGCGGTGAAGGGCGACGGCCACGAACGCGCGGCGGTCGTTCCCGCCGCCCGCCAGCGCGCGGCGCTGACCGCGCTGATCGGCACGTTGTCGCCAGACCAGCTCGACCTGCCCGACCCGTTGCTGGCGGTGCTGTCGTCGGTCCAGTCGGGCACGCCGGACATCCAGTATGAGGTCGAGCTGCTGCCGTCCCGGACCGCGGCGCCGTTCGACCTGCCGGGCGCGGCCGAGGCGGCGGCGGACGTGACGTTCGAGGCGCTGCTCGATCCCGAGCGGCTCAACCGGCTGATCGAGCAGCAGCGCGTCGACCCGCAGCAGCTGTCGGTGGACGAACTGTTCGACCGGATCGGTGCCGCGCTCGGCCCGGCCGCGGCGGGGCAGGGGCGGGCGGCGGAGCTGCGGCGGCGCGTGCGTGCCCGCTACGTCGCGCGGCTCGCCGGCCTGTTGCAGGACAAGCGCCTGTCGTCGACCGCGGTCGCCGCCGCGCGCGGCGCCGCGACCCGGTTCGGCGAACGGCTGCGCGGCTGTGGCGGCGACCGGCTCGAAACCGATTCCTGCGCCTATCTCGCCGCGCTGTTGACCGGCCCGGTCGAACAGTTGCAGCGTCTCGCCGAACCGATCGCGCCGCCGCCGGAGGTGCCGCCGGGCGCGCCGATCGGCAGCGACGAGGACGATTGGCTGACGACGCCCCTATCCCCCGCAAGCAAGGATGCCTCGTGACCCGTATCGCCTCGCCTGATCGCCGCGCCGCATCGCCGCTGCGCGTCGGGATCGTCCTGCTGATCGCCAGCCTGACCACCGCCGCCACGCCGGCGCCTGCGCCGCGGCGCCTGGCGATCGTCGGCGCGACGGTGTTCGACGGCACCGGCGCCGCCCCGCGGGTCGCCAACGTCCTCGTCGAGGATGGCCGCATCGTCGCGGTCGGTCCGGACGTCGCGCCGCCCGCCGGCGCCAGCGTCATCGACGCGCGCGGCAAGGCGCTGCTGCCCGGCCTGTTCGACCTCCACACCCACTGGACACCGGCGGGCGTCCCCGCGACGACGCCGCAGATCGCCACCGCCTATGTGCAGGCGGGCGTCACCACGGTGAACGACTTCCACGAACAGCCGGAAAGCTATGCGCCGCGCCGGCAATGGCTGGCGTCGCTGGTCGCGCCGCACGTCAATTTCGCCGCGCGGGTCAGCACGCCCGGGGGCCATGGCGCGGACTGGGCGGACCAGTCGACGACGATCTGGGTCAACACGCCCGAAGCCGCGAAGGCCGCGGTCGAGCGGCTGAAGCCGTACAAGCCCGACCTCATCAAGGCGTTCACCGACGGCTGGCGCTATGGCGTCGCGCCCGACAACACCAGCATGGACGAATGGACGCTGGGCGCGCTGGTCGAGGGCGCGCATCAGGCGGGGTGGAAGGTGCTGACCCACACGGTCACCGTCGATCGCGGCGGGGTCGCGGCGCGCGCCAAGATCGACGCGCTGGCGCACGGACTGCAGGATCGCGACATCGACCCGGCGACGCTCGCGACGATCGTCGCGGCGAAGATGGCGATGGCGCCGACGCTGGCGGTCTACGAGCCCGACAAGGCCGGCCCGCCGAAGGACCCCGCAAGCCCGCGCTACCGGCAGAGCGTCGCCAAGTTCGGCCATGCCCTCCACAACGTGAAGGTGATGTACGATGCCGGCGTGCGCATCGGGCTGGGGACCGATGCCGGCATGCCGGGGACGCCGCACGGCGCATCGACGCTGCGCGAACTGGAATTGCTGGTCCGCGCCGGCCTGACCCCGACGCAGGCGCTGGTCGCCGGCACGCGGTCGAGCGCGGAGATCATGAGTCTCGACGGCGACCGCGGCACGATCGCGCCGGGCAAGCGCGCCGACATCATCCTGGTCGACGGCCGGCCCTGGGAGCGGATCGCCGATATCCGCAAGCTGGCGCAGGTCGTGATCGACGGCCGGCTGGTCTATGGCCTGGGCGCGCCGGCGCTGCCCGCGGGCAATCGCGCCAGCTATCTGCCGGCGGTGACGGTGCCGGCGACAATCGACGATTTCGAGCGGCCCGACGGGCGCAGCACGCTCGACACGCTGCGGCTCGAAACCGGCGACGGCGGCATGGATCGCACCGTCGAGATCAGCCAGATCGTGCCGCGCGGCGACGGCGGCCACGCGCTGCAGCTGTCGGCGCGCATGGCGATGAAGGGCGACGCCTATGCCGGCGTCGCGGTGCCGCTGACGCGGGGATCGGTGCAGCCGGTCGACGTGCGCGGCTATCGCGGCGTGCGTTTCGACCTGAAGGGGGCGGGGCCGTTCCTGTTGAAGCTCAACGGGCTGGAGAACAGCTGGTCCGCGCCGGTGACGGGGACCGCGGCATGGACGACGATCGAAATTCCCTTCACGATGCTGACGCCGGTCGCGCGCGGCGGCAAACCGGGCATCGCGTTCAAGGGAGACAGCATCGTGCAGGTCGAAATCGGAGCGGCGCGGGCGCCGGGGCAGACGGTCAGCGTCGCCTTCGATTCGTTGCGCTTCTTTTGAGCCGCGGCATGGCGATCCGCCCCCTGCTCGCCGCCGCCGCGCTGCTCGCGCCCGTGGCGGCGGGCGCCGACCCGACCGGTCAGGCGATCGATGCGACGGTGGCGAAGGGCTATCCGCAGCTCGACGCGCTGTACCGCGACCTGCACGCGCATCCCGAGCTGGGGTTTCAGGAGGTCCGCACCGCGGGCGTGCTGGCGGCCCGGATGCGCGCGCTCGGCTTCACCGTGACCGAAAAGGTCGGCGGCACCGGCCTCGTCGCGCTCTACCGCAACGGCGACGGACCGACGCTGCTGGTCCGCACCGAGCTGGACGGCCTGCCGATGGAGGAGAAATCCGGCCTGCCCTATGCCAGCCGCGCGCAGGCGAATTTCGAGGGCAAGACCAGCTTCGTCGCGCACAGCTGCGGCCATGACGTCCATATGACCGCGTGGATCGGTGCCGCGCAGGCATTGCTGGCGATGAAGGCGCAATGGCACGGCACGCTGATGTTCGTCGCGCAGCCGGCCGAGGAGCAGGTCAAGGGCGCGAAGGCGATGATCGCCGACGGCCTGTTCACGCGCTTCCCGAAGCCCGATGCGGGCATCGCCGTGCACGTGGGATCGGAGCCGACGGGGACGGTGATCGTCAAGGACGGCGTGGTCAGCTCCAATTCCGATTCGGTCGAGGTGACCTTCAACGGCCGCGGCGGCCACGGATCGATGCCGAGCGCGACGATCGACCCGATCGTGATGGGCGCGCGCTTCGTCACCGACGTGCAGACCGTCATCAGCCGGCAGAAGGACGCGGGCACGTTCGGCGTGGTCACCGTCGGCGCGTTCCAGGCCGGCACCGTCGGCAACATCATTCCCGACACGGCGGTGCTGAAGCTCAGCCTGCGCTCGTTCACGCCGGCGGTGCGCACGCTGCTGCTCGACGGCGTCAGCCGGGTTGCCAAGGCGTCCGCCGCGATGGCCGCCGCGCCCGAACCGACGGTCAAATGGCTCCACGGCACCGCGGCGGTGGTCAACGATGCCGCGCTCGGCGCGAAGGTGGCGGCGGCGCTCGCCGCGTCCAGCCCCGATACGATCCGCCACGTCCCGGCATCGGAGCCGGGCTGGTCGGCGAGCGAGGATTATTCCGCCTTCGTCGAGGCGGGCGTTCCGTCCGTCTATATGACGATCGGCGGCTATGACGCCGCGACGCTGGCGCGGTTCGCGGCCAAGGGGCAGACGGTGCCGAGCAACCATTCGCCCTTCTTCGCGCCGGATCACGAGGCGGCGATACGATCGGGCATCCGCACCCTGACGGTCGCGGCGCTGGCGGTGATGCGATAAGGGGCGGGGGGTTGCGTCCCCCCGCTGCGTTCAGCGCTGCTTCTTGGTGATGGTGGCGGTGAAATCGGGGTCCTTCTTTGCGACCCAGTCGACGAACTTGCGCACCACCGGATCGGCCAGCAGGCCCTCCACGTCCATGCCGTGACGCTGCAGTTCCGAATTGGTGAAATGCGCCGTCACCGTCTGCTGGCAAATCGGATGCATGGGTACGACATCGCGGCCGCCGCGGCTCTTGGGGACGGGATGGTGCCAGACGATGGTCTTGCCCGTCGGCCGGCCGCACAGCCAGCAGGGTGCCGGCGGCGGCGCGGGCGCGTCGTCCGCATCGCCCTGATCCGCGTCATAGGGGCCGTGTTTCGAATGCTTGCGGGCCATAGGGTCAACCGGTTCCGTATCGCGGCCGCCCGACATCGGCCGCCATCGCCGCGCTCCTACACCAGCGCGGCCCGATGCGGAACCGACGAGGGGCGCGGCCGTCACCGGGTGGCGGGGCGCGCCGTCGATTGCGAGAAGGGGCGGGCGCCCGCGCTTCGGCCCCAGGCCGTATCGGCGCGCGCGCCCATCGTGAAGCGGAGCTCGCCGCCCTGCCGGATCTCGTCGTCGCGCAGATAGCTGCGGGTCAGCGGCCGGCCGTTGAGCGTCACCAAGCGGATATAGGGATTGGCCTCCGACAGGCCGTCGGTCCGGACCACGAACTGCTTGCCGTCGGGCAGGGCGATCGCCGCACGCGACAGGAACGGGCGGCCGATGACATATTCGTTCGATCCCGGCGCGACCGGATAGAAACCGAGCGCGGTGAACACCAGCCAGGCGGACATCTGGCCGAGATCGTCGTTGCCGCTGAGCCCCGCCGGCGTCGCGCCATATTGGCTGGTGACGATCTGGCGCAGCCGTTCCTGCGTGCGCCATGGCGCGCCGGCGTAGCTGTAGAGATAGGCGACGTGGTGGCTCGGCTCGTTGCCATGGATATACTGGCCGATCAGCCCGGCGATATCCTCGGCATGGCTGTAGTCGAGCTTCGAATTGTCGTGGTCGAACATCGCATCGAGCCGGGCGATCGCCTTGGCGTCGCCGCCGAGCAGGCGGAACAGGCCGGCCTGGTCCTGCGGCACGAACCAGCTGTATTGCCAGGCATTGCCCTCGGTATAGTCCGATCCGTAGTTGATCGCGGTCGGGTCGAACGGCGTGCGGAACGTGCCGTTCGACAGCCGCGCGCGCAGCCAGCCCGAGCGCGCGTCGAAGCTGTTGCGCCAGTTGCCGGCGCGTGTCTGGAACCGGGCGGCGATGTCGGCCTTGCCCATCCGCCGCGCCATGCGGGCGATCGTCCAGTCGTCATAGGCATATTCGACCGTCTTCGACGCCGCCTCCGGCTCCTTGTCGATCGGCACGTAGCCGCGGCGGATGTATTCGCCGAGCCCGCCGTAGGCCGCATGATCGGCGCTGGCGACCATCGCGCGCAGCGCCGCCTCCGCATCGAAGCCGCCAATGCCCTTCATATAGGCGTCGGCGATCACCGGGACGGCATGATAGCCGATCATCGTCCACGTCTCGCGGCCCGCGAATTGCCATACCGGCAGGATGCCGTCGGGGCTGTGCTGCTGGCTGGCGAGCAGCGAAAGTACGATGTCGGTCGTGGTCTGCGCCGGCTGGATCAGCGTCAGCAGCGGATGTTCGGCGCGGAACGTGTCCCAGAGCGAAAAGGTGGAGCGGACGGTGAAGCCGTCCGCCCGGTGGACCTGATCGTCCGGCCCGCGATAGCGGCCGTCGGCGTCGCTCCACACGCTCGGTGCGAGCAGGCTGTGGTAGAGCGCGGTCGCGAAGATGCGCCGCATCGGCCCGTCGGCGTCGAAGCGGACCGCGCCCAGCGCCGTGTCCCAGCCGTCGCGCGTGCGCGCGTGCACCGCGTCGAAGCCGCCCGGTTCGCTGTCGAGGTTGGCGAGCGCGCCGGCTTCGTCGACGCCGGACAGGCCGACCTTCACCTCCAGCGGCGTATCGAGCATGCCGAAATCGAGCCGCGCCTCCAGCGCCCGGCCGAGCTTTTCGGCGAGCGCGTCGCTGCCGCGGCCGGGGCCCTGAAAGCCCTTGTACGGCACGTCCGTCTCGCGGTTGACCAGCGCGTGGCCGACCAGGGCTGAGGAGAAGCGCATCGCGAAGAACAATTTGCGCCCCGGCGCCCAGCCGCGCGTCTCGCGAAAGCCGGTGAGCACGCCGTCGGCGCGCAGGTGCAGCCCCGACCACAGGATCTTCCCCGGATAATTGTACAGCGACGATCGCAGGTCGACGATCAGATGCGCCGCCTTGCCCGCCGGGAACCGGTAGCGGTGCACGCCCACCCGCGTGCCCGCGGTCATTTCCGCGCGGACCTGCGGCCCGTCGAGCGTCACCGCATAATAGCCGGGGCTCGCGACCTCGGTCGCGTGGCGGAAGGCGGATCGGTAGCCGGGCGCGGCAGGCGTGCCGGGGTCCATCGGCACCGCCTCGCCCGCGACCGGCATGACGAGCACGTCGCCGAGGTCGGAATGGCCCGCGCCGGAAAAATGCGTGTGGCTGAACCCCTCGATCGTCGGGTCGTCGTAACGATAGCCGGCGGCATGGCCGTAGCAGCTGCGGATGACGCAGGAGGTGTCGGTGTCGGGCGACAGCTGCACCATGCCGAACGGCGCGACCGCGCCGGGAAAGGTATGGCCCTCGCCGCCGGTGCCGATGAAGGGATCGACCGCGTCGCCCGGCCGCTCCGCCGATGGCGGCCCCTGCTGCGCGACGACGCCGGTCGCGGGCATGGAACCGAGCAGGGCGGCGGCCAGGCCGATCGCGCCGCGAACGGCGGTCGTGGCCCGGGCGTTGCGGGCGAACCCCTGCGTTGCCGCTTCCGATGGCCGGTGATCCAGGGTCCGCATGCTCGTCTTCCCGTCGATCCATGTCGCGACCGGCTGGACGCCGGTGCGCGCGGGACGGAGGTGGACCAGAACGCGGGATAGTACAATGCGAACAGGGAGATCGCAGTGGCGGTGCGGTGTGCGCTGTGGCTATGATGGCGATGCCCGCACGGCCGCACAGGCCGCCGCGGGCCAACGACAGGACGAGAGGCTTGCAAGGATGCGGAAGGTGAGCGGACCGGGCGGCGGCATGACGCGCCGCGACTGGCTGGGCGGCGCGGCGGCGGGCGCCGGACTGCTGGCGATGCCCGGCCCGGCCTTCGCGCGGCGGATCGCCGCGAGCGACCGGGTCAATCTCGCGGTGATCGGCGCGGGCGGCATGGGCGCGCAGAATATGGCGAAGCTCACCGGCCAGAATATCGTCGCCGCGGCCGACGTCGATTTCGACCATGTCGCGAAATCGCTCACCGATGCGAAGGGCGCGGTGCGCGCCGACCGGCTGGCGCTGAAGGCCGCCTATGACCGCGCCGCCCGCTTCGCCGATTATCGCCGCATGTTCGACGGCCGCAAGGATATCGACGCGGTGGTGATCGCGACGCCCGACCATCATCACGCGCTCGCGGCCAAGGCGGCGATGGAGCGCGGCCTGCACGTCTATGTCCAGAAACCGCTGACCTATACCGTCCGCGAAGGCCGCACGCTGCTCGATCTGGCGCGCCGCAATCCCCGGCTCGTGACCCAGATGGGCAATCAGGGCCATTCCGGCGACGATGGCCGGCGCGTGGTCGAGCTGATTCGCGGCGGCGCGATCGGGCGGGTGCGCGAGGTTCACGCCTGGACCAACCGGCCGGTCTGGCCGCAGGGCGAGCCGCGCCCCGCGCCGGTGGCGAAGCCCGCCGGCCTCGACTGGGACCTGTGGCTGGGGCCGGCACCGGTCGACTGGGGCTATCACCCCGATTACGCACATTTCAACTGGCGCGGCTGGGTGCCGTTCGGCGTCGGCGCGCTCGGCGACATGGGCGCGCATCTGATCGATTTCCCGGTCTGGGCGCTCGACCCCGGCCTGCCGACGCGGGTCGAGACGCGGCACAGCCGCTGGGGCGGCGACGACAACGTCTGGGACGGCAGGCCGCCCGCCGACCTCGGCAGCTATCCGCTCGCCACCGTCACCACCTATCGCTTCGGCAATGCGAAGGGCGGGCCGGTGACGATGACCTGGTATGACGGCGGTCTGATGCCGCCGACCCCCGATGCGATGCCGGCGACCGCGCGGATGAACCCGGACGGCGGCGTGCTCTATGTCGGCGAGGCGGGCATGCTGATGCACGACACCTATGGCGAGAAGCCGGTGCTGATCGGCGACGGCGTCGCCGCGCGTGCGGCGGCGGTGCCGGTGTCGCTCCCGCGCATCCTCGACGGGCGCGACGGGCATGAGATGAATTGGATCCGCGCGATCCGCGGCGAGGAGGCAATCTCCTCGCCCTTCGCGGTCGCGGTGCCGCTCAACGAAACGATGATCCTCGGCATGGTCGCGCTTCGCGCCGACCAGCCGATCGACTATGACGGGGCCTCCGGCCGGATCACCAACGTCCCCGACGCCAACCGCTTCCTCGATCGGGAATATCGCAAAGGATGGTCGCTATGATCGCACCCCATATTATCGGCTCGCTGCTCCTGCTCGCCCAGTCCGGCGCGAAGCCGGCGGATACCGAGGTCTGGCAGCCCGTGCCGCCGGTCGTCGCCGTGCCGGCGACGCCGTCCGCGCCTGCGCCGTCGGACGCGATCGTGCTGTTCGACGGCACCTCGCTCGACCAGTGGACCAGCACGAAGGACAAGGGACCGGCGGGCTGGACGGTCAGGGACGGCGTGCTGACGGTGCGCAAGGGGACGGGCAACATCCAGACGAAGCGGTCGTTCCGCAACTATCAGCTCCACCTCGAATGGCGCGTGCCGGCGGGAATCGTCGGCGAGGGGCAGGGGCGCGGCAACAGCGGGCTGTTCCTCGCCTCGACCGGCGACGGCGATGCCGGCTACGAACTCCAGATCCTCGACAGCTATCGCAATGCGACATACGTGAATGGCCAGGCCGCCAGCATCTACAAACAATCCCCGCCGCTCGCCAATCCGACCCGCGCGCCGGGGGAATGGCAGAGCTACGACGTGGTCTGGACCGCGCCGGTGTTCGCCGCGGACGGCAAGCTGGTCAGCCCCGCCTATGTCACCGTCCTGATGAACGGCGTGCTGGTGCAGGACCATTATGCGCTGACCGGCGAGACCGCCTATATCGGCGCCCCACGCTACACCGCGCATGGGCCGGCGCCGATCAAGCTGCAGGACCATGGCGATCCCAGCGCGCCGATCAGCTTCCGCTCGATCTGGCTGCGTGAGTTGAAATGACCGGGCCGAGTTGAAATGACCGGGGCGTCTGATAGGCGGCGAACTCCATGCGAGCGAGACACACCATGACAGCCACCGCCTTCATCACCGGCGCGACCTCCGGCATCGGCGCCGCCGCGGTCGAGGAATTCGTCGGCGCGGGCTGGCGGGTGATCGCCACCGGCCGCCGCGCCGACCGGCTCGCAGCGTTGCAGGCTCGCCTCGGCGCGGATGCGGTCCACACGCTCGCCTTCGACGTCGCGGACGATGCCGCGGTCGACGCGGCGCTGGCGGGCCTGCCGGAGGACTGGCGTGCCATCGACCTGCTCATCAACAATGCCGGTCTCGCGCTGGGGACGAAGCCGGCGCAGGAGGCGAACCTCGACGACTGGCGCACGATGATCGCGACCAACGTCACCGCTCTGGTGGCACTGACCCACCGCCTGCTGCCCGGACTGGTCGCGCGGCGCGGCGCGATCATCAACCTGTCGTCGGTCGCCGCGACCTATCCGTACAGCGGCGGCAACGTCTATGGCGGGACCAAGGCGTTCGTCGAGCAATTCTCGCTCGGCCTGCGCGCCGACCTGCACGGCAAGGGCGTCCGCGTCACCTCGATCGAGCCGGGCATGGTCGAGACGGAGTTCACCACGGTGCGCACCGGCGGCGACCGGGCGGCCTCCGATGCGCTCTACAGGGGTGCCGATCCGATGACTGCGGAGGATATCGCCGCGACCATGTTGTGGGTGGCGACGCTGCCGCCGCACCTCAACATCAACCGGCTGGAGCTGATGCCGGTCAGCCAGTCCTTCGCCGGATTCCAGGTGGCGCGCGCCGGTCAGTCCTGAGCGGCGCAGGGATCGCGCAACGTCGCCGAGAGGAAGGCGATCAGCGCCTCGACCCGCGCCGGGCGCAGCGCGCTCGGCGGGGTCAGGATGTGGAGGCCGATCGGTGCCGGCGCCCATGCCGCGAGGATCGGCACCACCGCGCCGCTGGTGATGTGCGGCCCGACGATGAAGCCGGGCAGCCGCGCGATGCCGAGCCCGGCGAGCAGCGTCGGCAGCAGCGCCTCGCCGCTGTTCGCGGTCAGCGGCCCCTCGGGCTTGATCGACAGGTCGCTGCCGTCGGGATGCTGGAATCGCCACGGCCCCGACACGTTCGAATAGCCGAGGACGCGGTGGCGGGCGAGGTCGGAGGGGTGCTGCGGCGTGCCGTGCGCGGCCAGATAGGCGGGCGCCGCGACCAGATAGGTGGTGATGTCGCACAGCCGCCGCGCGCGGAGGCTGCTGTCCGGCAGGTCGCCGATGCGCAGTGCGACGTCGAACCCCTCCGCGACGATGTCGACGCGCGCGTCCGAACAATGCAGGTCGATCTCGACGCCGGGATGCGCGGCGAGGAAGGTCGCGAGCAGCGGCGCGACGTTGCTGACCCCGAAGCTCATCGGCGTCGCCAGCCGAACCCGGCCGGTCGGCGCGCTGGCCGCATCGCGTGCGGCCTCCTCTGCGGCGCGCGCCTCGGCGAGGATGCGTTGCGCATGCTCCGCCAGCGGCTTGCCCGCCTCGGTCAGCGCGAGCCGGCGCGAGGTGCGGTGGAACAGCGACTGGCCGATATGCTCCTCCAGCCGGGTGATCGCCTTCGACACGGTCGCCTTGCTGAGCCCGATCCCCTCCGCCGCACCGCTGAACGAGCGATGCTCGACCACGGCGGCGAAGATCGCCCAGGCTTCCAGATCGGGTAATCGCATCCTCGTCCTCCACGCAACGCCGCGGAACCTAGCGTAGAAACGATCGGTTTCCATCGTTTCCGTTTACGCGATGGTCGGCCACGCCCATCTTGGCCCCGACACGATCTGGAGACGCTCGCATGACCAAGGTTCTGGTGCTCTATTATTCCTCCTACGGCCATATCGAACAGATGGCGGATGCGGTCGCCGAGGGCGCGCGCGCCGGCGGTGCCGAGGTCGACATCCGCCGCGTCGCCGAAACCGCGCCGGACGAGGTCGTCAAGGCCGCGCACTTCAAGACCGACACCGCCCATCCGGTGATCGAGGGACCGGATGCGATGGCGCAATATGACGCGATCGTCGTCGGCGCGCCGACCCGCTTCGGCCGCATGCCGGCCCAGATGGCGAGCTTCTGGGACACGACCGGAGGGCTCTGGGCGCGCGGCGCGCTCGTCGGCAAGGTCGGTGGCGCCTTCACCTCGACTGCCAGCCAGCATGGCGGGCAGGAGACGACGCTGTTCTCGATCATCACCAACCTGCTGCACCACGGCCTGACGATCGTCGGACTCGATTACGGCTTCCAGGGCCAGATGGGCGTCGACGAGGTCCGCGGGGGCTCGCCCTATGGCGCGACGACGATCGCCGGCGGCGACGGCGCGCGCCAGCCGCACGAGGAAGAGCTGGCCGGTGCCCGCTATCAGGGCAAGCGCATCGCCGAGACGGCCGCGAAGCTGAAGTAACCGCCCCTCGTCGTTGCGAGCGCAGAGAAGCAATCCAGGGCGGCCCGCGGCGCGGCCCTGGATTGCCGCGCCGCGATGACGAACGGTGCGCATGCCGGCGCGAGGGGTGTCGCGCTTGCCCCGAATCGCGCCTACACCGGCGGCGATGGCCACGCATCCCACCCGCCTGCCGCCGCCCGCGCCCGAGGATGCGGCGGCGCGCAACATGCGCCAGCTGGTGCTGCTGCGCTGGCTGGCGGTCGGCGGCCAGCTCGCGACGATCCTGACAGTGCATTACGGCTTCGGCATCCGCCTGCCGATCGCGCCGATGGCGGTCGTGCTGGCGGCGCTGGTCATGCTCAACGTCATGACGTGGCTGGGCCATCCGCACTGGCCGGTGACCAATTTCCAGCTGTTCGGCGCGCTCGCCTGCGACGTCGTCGCGCTAACGGTGCAGCTGCACCTCAGCGGCGGAGCGGCCAATCCCTTCGTCTCGCTCTATCTGTTGCAGGTGGTGATGGGTGCGGTGCTGCTGCACGCCTGGTCGAGCTGGGCGCTGGTCGGGCTGACCGCCACCGCCTTTGCGCTGGTCGCCCTGGTCAGCCCGCCGCTCGACCTGCCGCCATGGCTCGCGACCAGCCTGTCGCCCGCTTATGTGCTCGGCCTGTGGTGCAATTTCGTGCTTGCCGCGGTGCTGCTGGTGCTGTTCGTCACCCGTATCGCCGCCAATCTGCGCAGCCGCGATTCGCACCTCGCCGCGATGCGCCAGCGCGCGGCGGAGGAGGATCATATCGTCCGCATGGGCCTGCTGGCGAGCGGCGCCGCGCACGAGCTGGGCACGCCCCTGTCGTCGATCTCGGTGTTGCTCGGCGACTGGAAGGGCGAGGCGGCGATCCGCGACGAACCGCGCCTCGCGGCGGAGGTGGACGAGATGCAGGCCGAGGTGATGCGCTGCAAGGCGATCGTGTCGGGCATCCTGTTCGCCGCCGGCGAGGTGACCGGCGAGGCGCCCGAGCGGACGACGCTGCGCCGCTTCCTGTCGGGAATCGTCGCGACATGGCCCGGCAGCGTGGCCTTCGCGGACCGGCTGGGCGAGGACCGGCCGATCGTCGCCGATCGCGCGCTGGGGCAGGCGCTGGTCAACCTGCTCGACAATGCGGTGGAGGCGGGGGCGGCGGCGATCACGCTGACCGCGGGACTGGAGGAGGCGGTGCTGGTGTTGACGGTACGGGACGATGGCAGCGGTTTCCCGCCGGAGGTGCTCGCCGCATTGGGGCGGCCGTACAACAGCAGCAAGGACCGGCGCGGCGCGGGGCTGGGTCTGTTCCTCGCGACCAACGTGCTGCGGACTTTGGGCGGCACGTTGCAGGCGCGCAATCTGGCGGGCGGCGGCGCGGAGACGGTCCTGCGACTGCCGCTCGCCAGCCTCGCGCTGGAGCCTTCGGCATGACCGGCGATCGCCGGCTGCTGATCGTCGAGGACGATGCGAATTTCGCCCGGACGCTGGCGCGCTCGTTCGAACGGCGCGGCTATGCGGTGGCGACCCTGCCCGGACCCGACGGGCTGGAGGCGCGCGTCGCGGATTTCCGCCCCGACCATGCGGTGGTCGACTTGCGACTGGGCGGCGCATCGGGGCTGACCTGCGTCGCGGCGCTGCACGCGCTCGATCCCGCCATGAAGATCGTCGTGCTCACCGGCTTCGCCAGCATCGCCACCGCGGTCGAGGCGATCAAGCTCGGCGCGACCAACTACCTGACCAAGCCCGCCAACACCGACGATATCGAGGCGGCGTTCGCGCGGGTCGACGGCGATGCCGACGCGACGATCGCCACGGCGCCGCCGACCTCGATCAAGACGCTGGAATGGGAGCATATCCACCAGACGCTCGCCGACGTCGACTTCAACATCTCCGAAGCCGCCCGGCGCCTCGGCATGCACCGCCGTACGCTCGCGCGAAAGCTCGACAAGCGTCACATGGGATAGGCGCGCGACCTCGGCCGCGCCGCCCGCCGTTATTTCAGCAGCTTGGGCGCTTCCTGCTGGATCACGTCGCGGATCTTGCCGGCGAACAGGCCGAGGAAGCCGGGCAGGTCGACGATCGCATGGACGTTGGTATCGTACACCGTCGCGCGGCAGCCGATCGACTGGCCCATCGCCTGCACGGTGAAATGCATCGTATCCGCCTCCCAGCGATGGTCGACCTGCGCGCCGCCGGGGATCATCCGGCCGATCTTGCCGACCCCGCCGTCCAGCCGGTCGCGGACCGCCTGCTTGCCGAGCTGATGGGGGATGTTGATGTCGATGGGGGCGCTCATGCGGGGTCCTTTGTGGTCGCGAACAGCATCGCGTCGTCGGCGAACGCCTTGAACTCCAGGGCGTTGCCGGAGGGGTCGTAAAAGAACATCGTCGCCTGCTCGCCGGCCTGTCCCTCGAAGCGGATGTGCGGTGCGATGCCGAAGCGCACGCCGGCGGCGGCGACGCGCGCGCTCAGCGCCTGCCAGTCGGGCATGGTCAGCACCACGCCGAAATGCGGCACGGGGACGGCATGGCCATCGACCGCATTCTCGACCGCGACCGCGCGCGCGGCAGGATCGAGATGCGCGACGATCTGATGCCCGAACAGGTCGAAATCGATCCAGTGATCGCTCGACCGCCCCTCGGCGCACCCGAGCATCCCGCCATAGAAGGCGCGCGCGGCGGCAAGGTCGTGGACCGGAAAGGCGAGGTGGAACGGTCGCAGCGTCATGCCCGAGGAGATAGGGCGGCGCGGGGGCGGATGCCAGCCTGCGCTGAGGGGGTGGGGGAGCGCACAACCACGACCTCTCCACATGTTCCTCGGCGAAGGCCGGGGCCCAGCTGGGCGAACGGTTGCGATACCGTACGACGGCCTTCCCGACTGGGCCCCGGCCTCCGCCGGGGAGCAGAAGGATGCGAGGCACCGGGCGCGCATGCGCAGACCGCCGCCGGGTGAGCGTCCTTATCGCCTCCCAGGACACGCGCGGGACGAATGCCAGCCTTGTGCGAACAGGACGGCGAACATCCCCCACAGTTCCCCGGTGGAGGCCGGGGCCTAGTTGGGCGAACGGTTGCGATACCGGACGACGGCTGTCCCGACTGGGCACCGGCCTCCGCTGGGGAACGGAAGGGTGCGAGGTACCGCGCGCCTATGCGCCGAGCGCCGACGGGCGAGCCTCTGCACCGCCTGTCAATACACGCGCGGGACGGATGCCAGCTTGCGTGAACAGGACGGCGAACATCCCCCGCGGTTCCCCGGCGAAGGCCGGGGCCCAGTTGGGCGAACGGTTGCGATACCGTACGACGGCCTTCCCGACTGGGCCCCGGCCTCCGCCGGGGAACAGAAGGGTGCGAGGTACCACCCGCACATGCGCCGAACGCCAACGGGCGAGCCTCCCGCATCCCCTCACTCACCACACGGGACATTGCGCCGCGGGCGCATTACAGGCCGCTGCGATGCCTGCTTTCCTCTTCCGCCGTCCCGCGCTGGTCGCGCTGTTGCTCGGGGCGCTTGCCGCGACCGGATTCGCGCCGCTGCAGCTCTGGCCGTTGACCCTTATCGGCCTCGCCGGCCTCGCTGCGCTGGTCCATGCCGCGCCGACGGGGCGGCGGGCGCTGTGGATCGGCTGGTGCTGGGGCGTCGGGCATTTCACGATCAACAACAACTGGTTCCAGCACGCCTTCGACTTTCAGGACAAGATGCCGCCGGTGCTCGGCTATTTCGCCGCGGTCGGGCTGGCGCTGTATCTGGCGGTGTTCCCGATGCTGGTGTCGGGAATCGGCTGGCGGTTCGGGCGGCGAGAGCGGCCGGATGCGGCCTATGCGCTGCTGTTCGGGGCGGCGTGGATCGGCAGCGAATATCTGCGCGCGACGCTGTTCACCGGCTATGCCTGGGACCCGATCGGCGTGATCTGGCTGCCGGTGATCGGCGTCGCGCGGCTGTCGGCGTGGATCGGCACCTATGCGCTGTCGGGCGTCACCGTGCTCATGGCGGTGTCGCTGCTGCTCCTGTCGCAGCGGCGCTGGCGGCTGCCCGCCGGGCTGGCGGCGGTGCTGGCACTCGCCGCAATCTCCGCGCCGTGGACCCGCGCGCCCGCCACCGCACCGGACGCGCCGCTGTTGCGCGTGGTGCAGCCGAATATCGGGCAGGATGCGCGCGGGCAGGACGATCAGGAACGGATGCTCGCCGCGCTGATCCGCCAGTCCGGCCGCCCGGGACCGCGCCCGCGGCTGGTGCTGTGGCCCGAAGGGGTGATGCGCGACTATCTGGAAAGCGGCTATCCGCGCTGGATCTATGACGGGCAGAGCCCGCTATTCAACCGCTGGCGGCTGGCGCAGCTGCTCGGCCCCCGCGACATCCTGCTCACCGGGCATACGCCGTTGCGCTTCGATGCGGCCGGCGACGTCGCGGGCGCCGCCAATGCGGTGGTCGCGATCGACAGTCGCGCCCGGATCGTCGGCCGTTACGACAAGGCGCATCTGGTCCCCTTCGGCGAATATCTGCCGATGCCATGGCTGCTTCGCCCGATCGGCATCGCGCGGCTGGTGCCGGGGGATTTCGACTTCGACGACGGGCCGGGGCCGCGCACGCTGGCAATCCCCGGCTTCGGCGCGATCGGGTTCCAGACCTGTTACGAGATCATCTTCTCGGGCGAGGTCGTCGACCGGGCGCATCGGCCGCAAATGATCTTCAACCCCTCGACCGACGCCTGGTTCGGGCGCTGGGGGCCGCCGCAGCATCTGGCGCAGGCGCGAATGCGCGCGATCGAGGAGGGGCTGCCGATCGTGCGCTCGACGCCGACCGGCATCTCCGCGGTGATCGCCGCCGACGGCACGTTGCTTGCCACCGTGCCGCACGAAACCGCAGGCGCGATCGCGCTGCCGATGCCGCCCGCGCCGCCGCCGACGCTGTTCAGCCGGATCGGCAATGCGGCGGCCCTGATCGTCGGCCTCGCCTTCCTGATCGCCGCGATTGCCATCCGCCGCCGCGCACGTTAGGGAGGTGATATAAAGGTTTCTTTATATCGTTATGAGGCAGTGATGCGCAGCAGCTACATCTTCACGTCCGAGTCGGTTTCCGAAGGCCATCCGGACAAGGTCGCCGACCAGATCAGCGACACGGTCGTCGATCTGTTCCTGTCCAAGGACCCCGAGGCGCGCATCGCGTGCGAGACGCTGACGACGACCAACCTCGTCGTGCTGGCGGGCGAGATCCGCTGCAAGGGCGTGTACGAGAACGGCGCCTGGGCCGATGGCGCGCTCGCCGAGATCGAGGCGGCGGTCCGCGCGACGGTGAAGCGCATCGGCTACGAACAGTCGGGCTTCCACTGGGAAACCTTCCGCTTCGAAAACAACCTGCACGGCCAGTCCGCCGAAATCGCCATGGGCGTCGACGAGGGTTCGAACAAGGACGAGGGCGCGGGCGACCAGGGCATCATGTTCGGCTATGCGACCGACGAGACGCCGGGCCTGATGCCGGCGACGCTCTATTACAGCCACAAGATCCTCGAAACGATGGCGGCCGACCGCCATTCGGGCAAGGCGCCGTTCCTCGAGCCGGATGCCAAGAGCCAGGTGACGCTGCAGTACGAGAATGGCGTGCCGACCCGTGCGGTCGCGCTGGTCGTCTCGACCCAGCATAAGGCCGGCTATTGCCTGCAGGGCGAGAATGCCGATCCCGCCAAGTATGACGTCCTGAAGGACTATGTCACCGGCGTGTTCACCGGTATCCTGCCCGAGGGCTTCGTCACCGACGAAACCAAGGTCTATATCAACCCGACCGGCGCGTTCGAGATCGGCGGACCGGACGGCGACGCCGGCGTCACCGGTCGCAAGATCATCGTCGACACCTACGGCGGTGCGGCCCCGCACGGCGGCGGCGCGTTCAGCGGCAAGGACCCGACCAAGGTCGACCGTTCGGCCGCCTATGTCGCGCGCTATCTGGCGAAGAACGTCGTCGCCGCGGGTCTCGCCAAGCGCTGCACGATCCAGCTCAGCTATGCGATCGGCATCGCCGAGCCGCTGTCGGTCTATGTCGACACGCATGGCACCGGCACCGTCGACGAGGCGAAGCTGGAGCAGGTGTTGCCGCAGCTCGTCCGCCTGACGCCCAAGGGCATCCGCCAGCATCTGAAGCTCAACGCGCCGATCTACGTCAAGTCGGCCGCTTATGGTCACTTCGGCCGTGAGCCGGAGGGCGACCTGTTCACCTGGGAAAAGACCGATCTGGTCGATCGTCTGAAGGCCGCCGTGGCCTGACGTCTACCGCCGGCGCAAATCGCCCGGCATAGATCGCCGGTTCGACAACGCACCCTCCTTCGCCGGTCGGCGGGGGAGGGTGTTTCGTATCCGCCCGCGATCAGCGGCGATAGGCGTCGTTGATCTCGGCGATCCAGCCCGCCTTCGGCGTTGTGCCGATGCCGCGCGGCTTGCGCGCCTCGTCCAGGTCGATCGGCTCGGCGAAGCGCAGGCCGGCGAGGCGCTCGGTCACCCACATCACCTCCGCGGCGAGATCGGTGATCGTCCCCATCTGGAGCTGGACGGTCGCGCCCACCTGCAATTCGCCGGCATGCTCGACGCACGCCCCGGAGCGCGACAGATTGCGCACACGGCGTTCGTTGGACAGGCCGCCGGGGAAGGCCACGGCAGCGCGGACGATCACGCTGTTGCGCTTCTCGCGCGCGGGTTCGGATAGATCTGGCATAGGTGTCTCCGCCGCCATTCTTGCCAGAAGATAGTAAGGCGAAAGTAAATCGCGGGCCGCGTTACCCTGGATTTCGCACAACTATGTCCGATATCGCCGTTTTTTCCGGGCGTGGGAGCTGGTTCAGCAGCGCGTCGACCACCGCTTCCGATAGCCAGCCGATCGCCCCGCCGACGATGACGTCAGACAGATAATGGTTGCCGGCGGCCGGCTGGATCGCGGCGACCGCACCGGCACCGAGTGCGGCGGGCAAGGCGGCGCCATCGATCTCACGCGCCGCGGCACGGGCCACCGCCACCGCGCCGGCGGTGTGGCCGGACGGAAACGAGTTCAATTGGTGATCGTGGCTCGTGCCGCGATCGAAGTGGGTTTGCCCGTCGTCCAGCGCCTTGCTCGGCCGGGCGCGGTCGAACCGGTGCTTGATCGCCGTCTTGACCGCGGTGGCGAGCAGATGCGCGGCGAGCATCCTCGCCCCGCCGCGCACGAGGTCGGGGCGCCGGGCGACGAGGCCCGCCGCGATCGTCGCGCCCGATACGGCGATCAATTGCGGCTGGTCGGCGATCTCGCCCAGCAAACCGGCGAACCGCACCGGTGCCGCGTCGCGATGGCGCGCGGCATCGTGCGTCGCCTCCCGATCGGCTCTGGCGAGTGTCTTCGCCGCCTTCTTCGCCTTGCCCGGCTTCTTGCTCAACTGTCGTCTCCCTGCGGCATCTCGCCGCGTACCTGCGCATGGGCGAGCAGGGCGAAGATGCCCGCACCGCCGACCAGATTGCCGAGCACCGCCGGCGCAATCAGTCCCGCCACGGTCTGCCACACGTCGGTCCGTCCCGCGAACAGCAGCAGGAACGCCTCGGCAGACCCGACGATCGAATGGCTGAAGCCGGCGATCGCCAGGACATAGGTGACGATGACGATGACCGGCACGCTCTGGTCGCGCGCATTGGGCAACGCCCAGGCGAGGATCGCGATCATGAACCCCGCGGGGATCGCATTGACGAAGGTCCGGCCTGCCGACAATTCGGTGATCCCGGCCGACAGGGTCAGCGCCGCGGCCCGGATCGCCTCGCTGCCCAGCGCGCCGGTCGCCATCGCCAGCGCGGCGATGGCCGTCCCCAGCAGGTTGGCGGTGAGGACGATGCCCCACAGCCGCAATGTCCGCGCCAGCGCCCAGCGCGACGGCCGCGTCGCCAGCGGCAGCATCGCGGTGATCGTGCTCTCGGTGAACAATTGCATCCGGCCGAGGATCACCACGAGGAACCCGACCGGATAGCCGAGCGCGACGATCAGCTCGCGCCACGGCGTCGCGGGCAGGGCGGTGTGCAGCGCCGCTTCGGTCAGCAGCGATACGGTGATGGCGATGCCGGCGGCGAGCCCCGACCAGAACAGCGATGCCGCCGGGCGTCGCAACTCCTCCTCGCCCTCCTGACGCACCGCGCGATGCAGGTCCTTGGCGTCCGCCGCCTTCAGATCGTCATCGTCGTCATGCGGAGCGGGAGGGGAATCGGCCATTACGGCAGTGCAACGGACCCCGCACCGCTTTGCTCCGTTGCGGCACGACGAATGTGCCGTTTCCCTGTCCCGCCAAGTGTTCTAGGGCGCGCCACCATGAACGATCCCGCCACCATCCGCCGCCTCTACGGCCGTCGTCAGGGCCACAAGCTGCGTAGCGGACAGGCCGCGCTGGTCGAGGACACGCTGGCGCCGCTCAGCGTCCCCGACACCGGGCCGCTCGATGCCGGCGTGCTGTTCGGCGATGCGCGTCCACTCGAACTCGAGATCGGCTTCGGCGCCGGCGAGCATCTCGCCGGACAGGCGGCGATGCGCCCCGATACCGGCTTCATCGGTTGCGAACCCTTCCTTAACGGCGTCGTCGGCGCGCTCGGCCATATCCGCGACGGCGGCCTCGCCAACGTCCGCCTGCACATGGGCGACGCGCTGGAGGTGGTGGAGCGCCTGCCCGATGCCAGCCTCTCGCGCGTCTACCTGCTCCATCCCGATCCCTGGCCCAAGGCGCGCCACGCCAAGCGGCGGATGATGAATCACGGCCCGCTCGACGCGATCGCCGCAAAGCTGAAGCCGGGCGCCGAATTCCGGCTGGGGACGGACGACCCGACCTATTGCCGCTGGTCGATGATGGTGATGAACCAGCGTCGCGATTTCGTCTGGACCGCCGCCGAGCCCGCCGACTTCCTCACCCGGCCCGACGACTGGCCCGAAACGCGCTACGAACGCAAGGCGCGCCGGCAGGGGCATGAGGTGTGGTATTTCAGGTATATCCGACAGTAGGCTGCGGGGTTCGCGATCCGTTCACGCCTGTTAGAGAGGGGCCTTGTTCCCGCTGTTCCCTTGCTGTTCCCTGTGCTTCCCGCTACGGTGATTGTCAGGTGATTGCCAGCGAGGCTCCTAATGGCGACGGGCAAGGTCAATAAGCGGACGGTCGATGCGTTGAAGCCCGGCGCTGGCGTCGGCTTCCTATGGGACGACGACCTGAAGGGGTTCGGGGTGAAGATCACGCCGGCCGGGGCCGTGACCTACGTGTATCAGTACCGAATGGGCGGTCGCGAGGCGAAAACACGGCGCTACACCATAGGGGCGCATGGCTCCCCATGGACGCCAACGACTGCACGGACCGAAGCTGAGCGTTTGGCGGTGTTGGTGTCGCAGGGGACCGACCCAGCTGAGGCCGACAAGAAGCGCCGTCATGAAGCGGTGAGCCTCGCCTTCAACGCCTACGCCAATGCGTTCTACGGCAGCTGCAAAGGGGAGGGGTGGCGCAATCTCGTCGAACGATCTCTACGGCTGCACATCACGCCCGTGCTTGGTGCCAAGGCGCTGCCGACAATCACGCGCGCCAACGTCGTCGCCGTGTTAGATGCCATGCCCGCCGGGCAACAGGCCGGTCGTCGCAATGTGTTCGCCATACTGCGCCGGCTGTTTCGATGGGCCGTGGGTCGTGGCGACATTGAGCGCTCACCGATGGAGGGGATGGAGACGCCGCCGCCCGTTAAGGCCCGGGACCGCTGGCTGACCGACGACGAGATACCCCGCGTCTGGAATGCCGCACCGTCCTGCCACCGCTGTTTCGGTCCAATCGTACGATTGCTCGTCCTTACGGGACAACGTCGGGAAGAAGTGACCGGGCTTATGTGGCAGGAGCTAAACCGTGCGGCAAAGCTATGGCGCCTGCCGGGTCCGCGGACCAAGAACAGCGAACCGCACGAGGTGCCGTTGAGCAAGATGGCGGTATTGGTGATCGACGCCGTCGCGGGTGGGGATAAGTGGCCGAAGCGCGGGCGGGTTTTCGCAACGTCCAACGGCGAGGCGTTCACCGCGCATGCCAAAGGCAAGGACAAGATTGACGGGGTGATCGAGAAGGACGGGGAAGATCCTTTGCCCCCATGGCGCCTCCACGATCTGCGACGCACACTCGCCACCGGTCTTCAGCGCTTAGGCGTTCGCTTCGAAGTGACCGAGGCGGTGCTTAACCACTTGTCCGGGGCGCGATCGGGCGTGGCCGGCGTGTACCAGCGGTTTGGATGGGTCGATGAAAAGCGAGAGGCGCTGGACGCCTGGGGCGAACACATCCGCAAGATCCTCGCCTATGCCGATGAGACAAACGTCATCCCGCTCGCCACCCGGCGGGCGTGATGCTGGGGCGGCTAGGGTAGCTCCCGAACGGTTGGTTTCCGCCCAGCCTGCCGCCCCTTCCACATGCGGGACGCCAACGGAGGGCGAATGTCGAGGATAGAAGCGCCGCGTGTCGGGCGTCACCCGGGCAAGATGCCCGGCGGCGTTAAGCTGGCAGATTGCATGCAAGAGTTGATGAGCGTTTTTGGTCAGATGATCGTCAGCACGGCAGATCGCGAATCTCGCGCGTTCCTCGGGATGAGCGGCATTGCTGCAAGCATGGACTTCTATGATCCAAACGCGCGCGAGCCCTACGTCACGAGCTGGTATCTGCGGGATGCGGCGAGCGAGGCGATGGTCAAGGCGCTGTCATCGGGCCATCTTCCGACATGGACGGATTACGATGGCAGCTTCGTCGAGCTGGACCACGAAACCCTTTTCGGGCCGAACAAGTGGAACTCGTCTTACACGGTGCAGACGGGCATCTACGTTGCGCTCAATGTCGCGTACGGTCGTGACGGGCCGACCCGTGCGGAATGCGATCGAGCAACGCTCTGGGTGCGTGAAGAAGATTGGCCTCGTATCAGGGGCGAGTTGATTGCTAACCGGGAGCGCGAAGTCGGCACGGTGCTGCCTAGTGATATGACCCAGCTCATGCTGGGCAGTTCGGCGACGCTCATCAGCGAGGCGCCAGCCGCCGCTGACACTGCTGCGCCGCTGGCCCTCTGGTCGCTCTACGAAGCTGTGGCGTGGATGGGAACGCACGACCTCGCGTTTGTCGAGCGCCAGCAACCACATCATTTTCCCGGCACGACCGCTAAGAATTACGGCGCGGTGGCATGGAAGCGGCTGGAGCAGTCGCTTGCCCATCGCGCGACGGCCGGCAGCGGCATGATGACCGCCGACGCAGCCCGGATCAAGCTGTTGGCAGCTTGCCAAACCGGCAGTGTCCGCGCGACGGGCATTCCTGCGGATAAGGGCGTTCGGCGTGACGTTCCCGCCTATGATTTCATTGGAGTTCAACTTTGGGAAGGGCGCGGGGGCTCACTTCACCGTGTCGTTGCCGGCATAAATGAACCAGCGCGATGGTATGATCTTCGGTTTCGCGCAGACGACGTCCGAGCGCCCGTCGCTAAGCCAACACCACAGGCTACGGTGGCAGAGATAAAGAACAAGCCGACCGTAAGCGGCAGCGACCTGCGCGGCTGGGTGCGCGCTCGAAACGTCGAAGGTTGGGACCAGGACCAGATCGTCAAAGGCGCAGCCAGTGCGTTCCCGGATAACGTCGTCCCCGGTCGCCCCACTATTCGAAAACTAGATGCAGATGTTCGCGTGCAATTAGAGCTGCCGGCGCGGACGAGAGGCCGTAACAAGAAGGGCGGATAGCGCATTTATCAGCGAATGTTTTCGGCGAATTTCGGCGAAATAGCCTGCGATTTTTGGACCCCCGATCATCCCTCCAACACCCGGACGTACCCGTGGTGGAGGAGGCAACATGCAGAAGCTGCTCACGACCAAGGAAGCCGCGCCACTGGTTGGCGTTAGGCCCAAGACTCTCGAAAACTGGCGCGTCCTCGGGCGCGGCCCTCAGCACATCCGCGCGGGACGTAATATCGCGTATGACGTGTCTGACATCGAGGCGTGGAAGGCGGGGCGTCGCGTCTCGTCGACGTCGCAGCCGGTCGCCGCGTGATCGATCATGGCATCCAGATCGGCAGAGGCACCGCAGCCTAATAAGCGGAAGGGCCGGACCGCCACAGTCCGACCCCTCCAGAACTTTCACAGCATCAGCACCACGACAGATACTGCCTCGATGCTCCGGTTGCAACGGCTGTTCGCGGCCGGGATTACCGGACCGCGTGCGAACGTCATCGCCGGTATGGCATGGGAGGCGGGCGCATGATGGGCCGCACCGACACCAGCGCCGCCGCCTATGCGGGCATTGCCCCTATGGCGGATCACCTGCGCGCCATCGTCCACAAAACGCTGTGCAGCCACCCTGCTGGTCTGACGGTCGACGAGACGTGCGGCATTGCCGGATACCCCAGGTATTCGCTCCAGCCCCGCTTCACCGAGCTGCGCAAGAAGGAGATGATCCGCGACACGGGCAAGCGCCGTCGCAACGTCAGCGGGGCCAACGCCATCGTGTGGCGGGCCACGATCCTCGATCGACAGGAGGCGTCCGCTTGATCCCGCCGAAGTCAAATCTCGCCTGGCTGGACGACGCACGCAAGGCAGACGGATCCACGCTGTTGACGGCTGACGAGATCATCGCCGGCGGCGGTGGTGTTGCTCTTCGGGGCTACGTCACCGAGCGTCTGACCGCGGTCGCGGCCCTGGATAACACCCTCCCCAACCGTTGGGCAGCATTTGCTGTGGAGCATCTGACCGACCGTGTTGGCGATGCCACCGACGGCGGCGTTGAGCTGTCCGCCGCCAGCGTGCAGATGATTCTCGCCTATGTCGCCCACCTTGAGGAAGCCGTAGCAAAAGGGGGTGCCGCATGAGCGCGCCCGCGAGGAACCGCATGATGATCGTGCTGCGGCAAGTTGAGGGGCCGCACTGGTGTGTGGTTCAGCATGAGGTGCAGAACGGTAAGCGCTCGTTCGTGGCCCGGATCGCGACGGCACGGGAGTATGGTCCTGCTGTCAGGATCGCGGCGATCACGGCTGCGAAGATGCGGCTGCACCTCGCGATTGAGGCGAACGGCAGGGCGTTGCGCCGATTCGATCATAAGCGCGATGCGCCGAAGATGGGGGCGCGACCATGAGCGTGCAGCACAATCGCGTCGTGGTCCTGATGACTGCGGAGGGGAAGATCCTCGCGCACCTTCAGACGGATCGAGACGAGTTCGCTTCCGTCGCTACGTTCGGGCGCGACCGCATCTTCCTCCTGGAACGGACTGGCGAACTTGGAAGCGATGCTGACGGGATCACAATAACCGGAGCGGTGTATGTCGAAATGACCCCGTGGCGCATCAGCCTCAAGACGCTCGACAACCCGGGACGTATCAACTTGCGGCGCCGCAAGCGGCCAAGCGCCACGATCTTGCCCTTCGTGCGCAGGACGGGGGACGCTGCATGACCCGCCGCATCGATAGCAACGACCTGGCACGCATCGTCGCCGGGATCCGCGACCGGTTCCCCGTGTCGGGCGTGGCGTCGAAGGCTGGCGTGAAACTGCACCGGGCGGGCAATGAGCTCAAGGCCAGTTGCCCGTTCCATCAGGATCGCACCCCGTCCTTCACCATCTACGCCGACGACCGCCGCGCCCATTGCTTCGGCTGTGGCTGGTCGGGCGATGTCCTCGACTTCGTGCAGCAGGCCTATGGCGTGAAGCTGCCCGGCGCGATCGACATGCTGGACGGTGGCGCGTTGCGGGAACTGGAGCAGCAGCGTGCGCCCGCCAAGCCGAAGGCGGACATGCGGCCAGTGGCTCAGCGTATCGTTGCCGGGTCCGTCCCGATCGAAGGGACGCCGGCCGCGGTGTACCTGCGGTCGCGCGGGATCACGATGGACCTGCCGCACACTCTGCGGTTCACCCGCCTCGCGCCGCCCAAGATCGACGGGAATGGCTTGCTGGCGGCGAACGGTCCGGGGCTGTTGCCCGCGCTGATCGCCATCGTCACCAATCCCGTCGGCGACCTAGTCGGGTTGCAACGCACCTACCTGACGGAAGACGGGCGCAAGGCTGCCGTGAAGGCGACCGAGACGGACCGTAAGCCGAAGGTGAAGTACAGCCTCGGCAACGTCGTTGGTGGATCGATCCGGCTTGGGCCGCCATCCGCCAGCATGCTCGTCACCGAGGGGCTGGAGGATGGGCTGACGCTGTACCAGGCGTTGGGCCGTTCCGTCTGGGTCGCGGCTGGCACCTCTATGATGCCGCAGATGACCTTCACCCCCGTGACGCGCGCTATCGTGATCGGTGCGGATAGCGACGATTCCGGTGCTATAGCTGCGGCTAAGGCGGCGGCGGCGTTTGCTGCCGCCGGCCTGGCCACGAGGATCATGCGGCCAACGCCCCCGTACAAGGACTTCAACGCCGAACTGATGGGGGCTCGGTCATGAACGCCGCGGCATTCCATGCGGCGTACGATGACGCTCGCCCGTTCTCGCCCGAGCCGTTCGATGGCGGCACCGTCGTCCGTCCGCGTCGTGCGAACCCTTGGCCAGCGCCTGATATGACGATCCTGACGGGCGGGCGCACCACGCCTCCAGTCATGCCCACCGACATCTTCGGATCGCTGTGGCCGCTGATCCGCGACTTGGCGGCCGGTGCCGGTGCGCCGGTCGACTATGTGGCGGTGGGCGTCCTTGGCGTGGTCGCTTCGCTCGTCGGCGCAAAGCGGCGGGTGCAGCCCTACACCACGACGCCACAGTGGCAGGAACCGTGCGTCCTGTGGGTCGCACCGGTCGGCGATCCGTCGTCGAACAAGTCGCCTGCGATCGATGCTGCCACCAGCCCGCTCCGAGGCATGGAAACAGAGCTGGCCGAACGGCACAAGTCGCGGCTGATCGGCTGGCAAACCGAGAACGAACGGGCCAAGGCCGAGCGAGCCGAATGGCAGGCGCAGGTGAAGGCGGCGACCAAGGACGGGGTGGCGACACCATCTATGCCGACTGCCGCGGTCGAGCCGGATGAGCCGCAGCGTCCCCGCCTTGTTGTGCAGGACGCGACGCCGGAAGCCCTCGGCGAGATATTGGCGGGCAACCCTAACGGCACCCTTCACCTGCGCGACGAGCTCGCTGCCTGGTTGATGAGCTTCGACCGGTATTCGCCGGGTGGTCGGGAGTTCTGGCTGGAAGCATACGGCGGGCGGCCGCACGTGATCGATCGCAAGAGCAACAAGGCGGGGCCGCTGTTCGTGCCGTTCAACGGCGTGACCGTCCTTGGTGGCATCCAGCCCGAGAAGCTGCGCGAATGCCTGCTGAAGACGGCGGACGACGGTCTGGTCCCCCGCTTCCTGTGGGTGTGGCCCGATCCGATTCTGTATCAGCGTCCGCGCCAGATCGCCGACACCGAACAGCTAGAGGGCATGTACCGCCGCCTTCAGCAGCTCGACGCGCCTCGACTGGAGGACGGCCGGATCGATGCACGGGTGCTGCTGCTCGCCGACGATGCCGCCGATGTGTTCGAGGCATGGGTCCGCGACAACGATGCTGCCGTTCGCGAGGCATCGTCGCTCTACAAAGGCGTCGTCGGCAAGCTGCGGGGCATGGTGCTGCGGTTGGCGTTAGTCGTAGAGTTGATGACTTGGGCGGCGAACGGCGACCGCGAGCCGGAGACGATCAGCCTGACCACCCTAGTGTCGGTGCTTGGCTTCGTCGACGACTATGCCAAACCGTCCGCTCTCCGCGTCTTCGGTGATGCAGCGCTTCCCGAGGTTGAGCGGAATGCCGCAGCTCTGGCCCGGCACATCAAGAAGCACGGCGCTCAACGGATCAATGCCCGCGACATCCAGCGCAACAGTGGCATTGCGACGCTGAAGGTGGCGGCCGACGTCGAAGGCGCGACCGAGTTGCTGATCGAGGCTGGATGGCTGCGGTCGGCACCAGGGCGGGACGGTGATACGCCGGGCAAGGCGCGCAAGGACTTCCTCGTCAATCCGGCTGTGCATGAGGTGGCCAATGGGTAGCTGGCGTGACGTCGCGGCTGCCGTAGCCCAGCGGCGCGAGCAGCCCGCCCCCCTCCCGCCGGTAGCGGAAACGTTCGGCCTGCCCGACCACCTTGCCGCTTCCCTGCGGGCGCTGGAGTACATGCCTGCGCCGAGGAAGATCGAGCAGGCGGACAGATGGCGGGGCATCGTCCGCGATGCGCTGGGGGTTGCTCGCGACGGGTGGGCAGCGAACGCGATAGCATTGGGCTGGTCGGCCGGTGATCTGTTCGGGATCGGACCGCGTGACGACTGGGAATTTTCGGGCTTAGCGGTATGGCTGCGTGGTCGATCGATCGCCTTGCTGGATCAGCAGCGCGCCATCGTCGCCGATGGTGACCGCCGCGCCGCCTTCACTCGCGGTGGCATGGGCCATGGCACGCACCCGACCGTCTCGCCCGTCCTGCTGTGGGAGTTCGGCCGGTGATCCGGGCGCTATTGTCACTATTGTCGCTATTGTCACGGACTCCCGCGCTCAATCTGACGCCCTCAGCCTTCGCGCGGCGTAGGCTAGAAAAGTCATCTATCTATCTATTTCGGAAATGGCCGGCAGCGATGGTCCCGGCTGGATCGGTCGCGAGCGCGCGCGCCCCTGACAATAGTGACAATAGCGCCAATAGGTCGGCACGAACGAGGCAGACCAACGACCGCGGCCTTGGCGGCGGTAAGAGTGTGCGGTCCCACGGCGTAGGCAATCCAGCATGACCGAGCCGCGAAATGACCGCGCAAAAACGCGGGGTCGTCCATTCGGACCCGGCAATCCCGGTAAGCCGAAGGGCGCGCGCAGCCGGGCGACACTTGCCGCTGAGGCGCTGCTTGATGGGGAGGCTGAAAAGCTGACCCGCGTCGCGATCGACAAGGCGCTCGACGGCGATGCGACTGCGCTTAGGCTCTGCCTCGAACGGCTGGTGCCGCCACGTAAGGACCGCCTCCTCACCTTCGACCTACCCCCGATTGGCGGCGCGAAGGATCACCCCGCTGTTCTCGCCTCGGTACTGGAGGCGGTGGCAGGCGGTGACCTGACGCCGAATGAGGGGCAGGCATTCGCCGCCCTGATGGAGCAGCACCGTCGGGCAATCGAGACAGCCGAGATCGTGGGCCGGTTGGAAGCCCTAGAAGCGAAGGGAGCGAAATGAGGATCATCCAACGCCTTGCCCTCCTTGAGGATGCCGTCACCAGCGGAGGCAACACGAGCACAGCAGCGGACGCCGCGTCGGTCACCAGCATGGTCGCTCGCCTCGCCAGCCGCTTCCCGGCATCAGCCGCGGCAATTTCATTGGAAGAGCGGATCGCGAAAATGAGTCCGGCCGAGCATTGCGCTTGGGAGATGCGGTTCGCGCGCGATCGAACGCCGATTGCATCGATCATGGCGCTGCATGGTCGGCCCCTCGTCTCCGCTTACGATGAGGATCGTCATGCGCATCACTGAACGTCTCGCCCGCCTTGAACGGAACGAACATGCCGATCCCCGCATGCCAGCGGCTGAGATCGAAGCCGCCGCTGCGCGCTATCAGGCCGAACTCATCAGCGACGGGACGCCGTGTGGGCGACCGGTTGCCGTGGCCTTGGCAGCCTGGATCGGAATGGTCGAAGCGGCAGCGCCATGGCTCCAGCGTATCTATGCCGGCATGTCCCCTGCGGACGCTCATCTATGAACGCGACCATCGAAAGGCGCCTTGCCTCGTTGGAGGCGCGGCATGGCGCCATCCACGGACGCGTCATGCTGTTGCTGCCCTGGGAGATCATGCCCGAGGAACAGGAAGGCGACATGATCGGCTGCTACCAGTTCGTCGTGGCAACCCCGGATGGCCCACAGCGCGTCGAGTATCAGCGGACTGGCATTCATCCCGAGCAAGACGCCCCCGGGTCGTGGAACCGCCATCTCTATTTTGGGGAGCCGTACAATGCGTGATCTCGTCCGGCGGCTGAGCACCCTAGAACGCGCCACTCCCTGCGTCCGTCCTTCGGTACCGATGACGGACGAGCGCCGCGCCGGGTTCATCGCTCTCCAGGCGCTCGTGGTGGCGATCATGCTAGGCGACATGAAGACGGGTGAAGACCCCATGCAGGCCCTCCTCCGCGGCATCGACCGAGCGCACGCTGCAAACGATCGGGCGACGAACATCCGCTACGGCTTCGCTCGCCGGCTCGATCACGCCCGCTGTATAGCCCTGAACGGTTCGGACAGCGTGGCCGTGCCGCGGGACTGGTTCGAACGAAGCACGGCATTGTTGCGACACCCTCTCGCCGCCGAGGCTACGCCCTCATTCCTCAGCCTGTATTTCGATCATCCTGACTTTGCTTCCTGGCGTTGCACTACCCAGTAACCGAGAAGATCCGCAGGACTGGTATTTAGCGGCACCCTCCTCGACATAGCCGAGCCGGCCAT
Source organism: Sphingomonas sp. UBA978 (assembly GCF_002292295.1). GTDB lineage: Bacteria > Pseudomonadota > Alphaproteobacteria > Sphingomonadales > Sphingomonadaceae > Sphingomonas. Next base: position 191,539 of record NZ_DBBS01000005.1, on the reverse strand, counting down.
AACGCCGGCCAACTAGCACGGATTGCGCGCTGAAGAGCAGCCAACGCCCGCTAACGCCCAATAGCGGACACTCCACGGGCCGGGGTGACTGCGGATCACCCGCCGGCTAGGTGAGACTGATAATAGCGATCGGAAGTCGATCAGTCTTCAGGAGAGTGCCTGTGCTTTTTCACACCATGGTCGGATCGAATGACATTGAACGGTCCAAGCGCTTCTACGACACGGTGCTCGGCACCTTGGGTGCAGGGGAAGGGACGCGGAACATCGCCGACAGCGGCCATACACGTCTGATATACAATAACGGCAAAGGAACGAACTTCATCGTCAGCCAGCCCATCAACGACGAACCGGCAAGCGTCGCCAACGGCAGCACCGTCGCATTTTCATGCGACTCGCCCGAACAGGTGAAGCAGCTTCACGATGCCGCCGTTGCCGCTGGCGGGGCATCGATCGAAGCTCCGCCCGGACCGCGCGAAACTGCTTCAATGGGCACCATCGAGCTGGCCTATTTCCGTGACCCCGACGGCAACAAATTGTGCGGAATTCATTTTCCTGCCTGATCTGTCCGACACGGGTCCGCTTCTGATTGTAGCGGACCCCGATCACGCGATCTCGCGAATGTCCGCTTTCCTCCCAAGAGCGGACGTTCCGCTTCCGCCTAAAGTCGGACGTAACATGCCGTTATGAGTGTGCCAGGAAGCTGCCGTTCCTTAATGCCGGAAGCGTTGCCGCAACTTCGTCGCGAGCGAGACGATCAGCGCAGCAGGAATGCCGCCAACGACGCATCCGGCCGCAACCCAAAGCGCGAGCATTACGAGCATAATCGCGAACATGCCAAGTTCTTGCCATGCCGCGATCTTCCATGGCTCCATGAAGATCGCGCCAAAGCCGTAGGATAGGAGAAACGGCGCTCGAAAGCCCGGACCATTCTTTGAAAGGACTGCCGTGCCAACGATCCAGCAGGCAGTGATTAGCGCAGCGAGCGGAAGCACGATGAGGCCGGAAAAGTCCATCGGGTAGAGTTAGCGGCAGCTTTGATTATGATCCAGCCGCAAACCCGCCCGTCCGCTATCCACCATTTTCGGACTTTCTATATCCGCAGGCTTAGCTGAGCGAGAAGACCGACTTGGTCCTGATCACGCACTGCGTCGGGTGCGGGCATTCGGGCAATGGACCTGTCGGCGCCTCGGCAACCGGCACCGGCTTCTGCGCCATCTTCAGGCAAGCCGCACATGGACCAGCCGCCGTGTTGTTCGGGATCACCTCGACGAACTGCACACCGGCATGCTCGGCACGCCCCAGCGCATTGGTGCCAGCAATCAGCGATTGGTAAGCGGATGTCAGGAACTGCGCCGCCTCGATCGGGTCTGCAAGCCCAGCCGGCGTCAGGATCGCCAGGTATTCCGCGGTCAGCATAGCGGTGGGCCGGACCTTCATGGCCTTGAGCGTCGGCTTGTCGAGCTGTGTCCCATGACGTCGCAGGTCGATGCCTTTGGCGAACGCAGTGCCGCCGATCGCCGCCTTCACGAATGCCACGTCCCCGTCTCGACCATGACATAGGCCTGTCTGCACCAACGCTGCCCGCACCTCCTCGTCCGGCACGACGGTCACCGGCTCGTATGCCGCCCAGGGCGGCGGCGCGTCCGGTGCCTCGCGCCCGGTGAACAGGTTGAACAAGTCGCGCCAGATCATCGATCGGTCCTCCAGCAGCCGTGGCGGCGGTAATACAGACTGACTGCGGTAGGTAGCCCGATGGACCATGGCCGCCCGTCCGCCCCGCCGCAACGATACCGGTCTCGTCCGCCCCTACCGCCCCAAACCCGACGATTTTCGAGATCGCTACATCGAAATGGGCTGGGACGGGCTGGACGAACATTATCGCTGCAATTGGCGCTGCATCCGCCGCTGGATCATGGAAGAGGGTCGCGAACAGCTCCGCGCAGCCCGTGCCGCCGCCGTTGCGGCCGGACACCGCAAGCGCCGGGATGCCCGAACCTGTGCCGCGCCTGTCGCTACGGCACATGTTGAGCGGACCACCCCATCAACCGGAGCAGCCCAATGACATGGAACTACCGCATCATCGACCACGGTGACCATCTGGCCCTCCACGAGGTGCACTATGACGCCGCTGGGGGCCCGGTCTCGTACACCGACAGCCCTGCCACCTTCGTTTCCGATCCCGGTCATGGTGACGAGATCGCCGCCGCGGTGAAGATGGCGCTGGCTGACGCGTTGAATTGGCCTGTGTTGATCGCTCTGGAAATTGGGCGGCAAGCCGGCGGTAGGATCTAGCGCTTGATCTGCTCCGGGGACAATGGCGCAGCCGGATCTGCGACAGGGTGATCCGGATCCTGATGCGGATCGAACGCGACCACCCATTGCGGATAGCCATCCGGCGACATGACGATGTCAGCATGCCCCACCGGATCGTTGCCAGTCTCAACCCAGCCCGCCCCGTGGCAATAGTCGCAGATAGCCCGCTTGCACCGGAAGCTGACGAGATCGATCTCGGTGTTCCACTGACCGTAGCCGTGACAGATCGGGCATTTCGCATCCAGGGTGCCGTTCCGCGGCTGTAGCGGGATGATGTCGAAGGCGTGGGGGCTGTTCGGTCCATCGCATTGAACGACGTTGCTGGCATGGGCGATCGGTCTTCTCCTCGACGCTGTCCAACGATCATTCTGCTGGGCGGTTGCCGCATCATGACGGCGGTAAACGATACACCTCGTCACCGCTTAAATCGGGGCATGAAGCCCGCGAGAACCAACGAAAACACGCAGGATGTGCGAGCCGGCGCCCCATTGCGGGAGCGTCCGGCCGACTTCCGGGAGCAGTTCATCCGGCTCGGGTGGGATTGCGTCGATCACTATTCGACTAGCTGGAAAGTGGTCGCGCGATGGCTGGACGAGGAAGGCCGTGCCGCGGTGAAGGCCGACCGGAAGGCGTTCCGCCAGCTTCAAGGCCTCGAACATCGGTTCACGACGATCGTTGACGCCACACCCTCGGTGATGGCGGTCAGCTCCGCCCGCGCGATCGGTCGATTGATCGCCGATGTCGGCACCACGATCGGGCAGCGCACAGCATGACGTTCGGCATGCGCACCGTCTCGGGAGAGGGAAACGCCGCCGTCTGGAAAGAGGATGGTCGGCCTCTCACCGCATGGGAGCAGCGAATGCGGCTCTATCGCTGCGACGTCTGGATCCCGATCGACGACGCCGTGTACCGGCTACATCTGGCCTCCAATCAGTGCGTGGAGTTGGAGCGCCTTACGCCGGTCGGCACCCTGTGGGCCGGTACGCCTGCGAGCAAAGAGCCGAAAGACCGAGCAAAGGCGCCGACTGCCCATGGTCTGGCGATGTTGCGGCTGGCTCTCGTCGGCGGCGGCATGGGGGTACGATTCGGAAACCGGTTCGTCGTCTCACCCACGACGGCGATGGAAGTTGCCGATTACGTCGCATCACGCCCGCTGACGGAGCTGTGGAGGATCGTCCGCACCGTGACCGAGGCGATCCAGCAGGGGCGGCCAGCGACACCCGAAGAGATCGCCACCTTCAGCATTCCTGATGCCGCACCGCTGATCCCCGCCTGGACCTTGGAGTATCGAGCATGACGACCGACACCATGACCGTTCAGGCCGACGAGGTGATTGCGGAGATCGTTTCAATGCCAGCGGTTGAACGCCTGGCGCAGCTCTGCGCTGACATCCAGGCCCGCCCCCGCCGGGTGACGTGGGTCGAGGTGCCATTCGGAGACGGCGTGTACCGGTTCCATCTCGGTCGCCGGCAGATCGACGAACTGGAGCGGGCCTCAGGGTACACCGGCCGGGACGGCGAACTCGTGCCGCTGGGTGTAGCAGCCGTCTTCGCCCGTGTTGCGAAGGGTCGCGCGTTCTTGCCAACCGGCGAGATCGACTGGTCCAACATCACCGAGGCGGAGATCCTCGCAAGCGAGATCACGCAACGCGACTGCATCGAGACGATTCGGCTTGGGCTGATCGGGGGCAACCGCGGCGTCGTCGATGGACGGGAAGTTACCGTTCCTCCCGCTCGTGCCATGGAGTTGCTCAACACCTACGTGGTCGGTCAGCCGATTGAGGATGCATGGCACTACGCCTTCGCCACACTGGGCGCGCTGATCTACGGCATCGAGGCGCCCGCGGCGGACGAGCCAGTCTGATGGGCCGGGGTGGGTTGAAACGCTTGGCCGCAGCCATGGAAGCTGAAGTCGGCAAGGCGGTGCTACAAGGCGCACGGCTGGTCGAAGATCGAGCAAAGGGCCTGATTACCGAAGGGTCTGCGTCGGGCAAGGGCCACGTCGCCAGCCGTCCGGGGGAAGCCCCCAACAACAATCTGGGCGATCTGGTCCGCGGCATCACGCACGATCAGACCGGCCCCACCAGCTCGGTTGTCGTCTCGCAGTCCCAAGCTGCCCTGTCACTGGAGGTGGGCACAAGCCGTATGGCTGCCCGCCCTTACATGGGACCGGCTGCGATGATGGAAGCCGGTGCCATCAGCAAGCTCGTTGCTGGAGCCGTCGGCCGCGCCGCCGCGAAGGCGCAGACAGACTGATGCGCCGCCGTAACGCCATGGGGGACCGGGCATGACTTACACCGCCGAAACCGTGTCGGTCGAGATCATCGCGAAGCTGGCCAAGGCGAAGGCTGACGTGAAGGACATGGACGCGACGTTCACGTCCTCGACGAACAACATGCAGCGATCGGCGAAGCAGCTTGAAGGGCATCTAGATCAGCTCGCCCGCAACAGCACGGCCAGCTTCGACCGTCTTGGCACGGGCGCCAAAAAGGCCGCGGATGACATCGATAAGTCGGCAGGCCGGATAGCCAACGCCCGGCGGAACCTCGGACGGCAGGTGGCAGACGTCGGGGCGCAGGCATCGGGCGGACAGAATCCCGCCCTCATCTTCGCCCAGCAGGCCCCGCAAATCGCAGATGCGCTGGCAGATGTCGGCGGCGCCGCCGGACGGGTTGCGTCATTCTTCGCCGGTCCATGGGGCGCGGCCATTCTCGCTGCCGGTTCGATCCTCGGCACTGTGCTGATCCCGCGCCTGCTAGAAGGTGGCGATGCGGCGGACACCATGAGCAAGGCGCAGATCGACCTTGCCCGGTTCGTGGACACGGCCACCGGCGCGATCAATCGCCAGACCACGGCGGTGCAGCGCCTCGCTGCGGCACAGGCCCGCCAGGGCGACATCGAGAGCGGCACCCGGTCGTATGCAAGCTCTCGCAATGCGACGATCACGTCCGTGAAGAAGGCGGCGGGCATCATCGACACGACACCCGTGTTCACGGCCGGCGGCGTCACCGTCCCGAAGCAACAGGACACCACCGATCCTATTAAAAAGCGGTTGCGGGAACTCGCCGCTGAGGCTGTCCGCACCCGTCAGCCGATCAACGACTTCGCTCTGGCCGTTCGGCAGGCTGTCGGCGACCGTCCCGAGTACAAGAGCCTGGTCAAGACCATCACCGCGTCGGCGGCGGCGACCGTCACCTATGCGCAGAGCGTGCAGCGGCTGAAGGCGGAACAGGCTGTACTGACCGGCACGGCCACCGCACAACAAAAGGCGCTGCTCGGCATCGGGAAGGCCACGACGGGGTTGGTCGAGAAGCAAGTAGCGCTGGCAACTGCCACATCGGCGGTGGAGAAAGCACGGGCGAGGCTTGCGCTCGTGCAGGAGCGCGGCCGATCGGTTCAGGCGGGCGACGGCAAGGCGCTGGAGCAATACCGGGCCGATCTCACGAAGGCGCAGACGGCGGTCAATTCGGCGGAGGCTGCCGAGAAGTCCGCTGCGCAGTCGAAGCGCGATCATGCCAAAGCGACACGCGAGGCGGCCAAGGCGGAACGCGAGCGGCTGAAGGATATTCGTGACACCGCCCGTGCCGAGCGCGAGCTGTTGGGGCTTCGCAGCGACCTGCTATCTTCGAAGTCGGACCTGACGTCGGACACCCGGTTGCAGGATGAATTCAGCCGGCAGCGGATCAAGCTCGACCAGCAGGCTCAGGTCGGCCGATTGGACGAGCAGAAGGACCGCGGCGATCTTACCCAGGCGGAATATGACGCCCGCAAGAAGCTGATCGACGAGATCACGCAGAACCGCCTGGACTTGGTGAACCGCAACGAGTCGATTCGGTTCGCGAACGAAGAGTTGGAAACCGCGCAGGCGCAGGTCGGCCACCAGCGGGACATACTTCAGGCGCAGGAAGGGCTCGCTCGCACGACAGCCGAGCGGCGCGCGATCGAGCTGAAGCTGTTGGAGCTTGGGCTGGAGGAGCAGCGCCTTGCCGCGCAGAAGGTGGTGGACCTTGCCGCGCAAGGTAAGGCGACCCCGCAGGAGGGGGCGCTCGCGAAGGGGGTGCTCGACTCGATACCCTCGCTGCGACAGTTCGGCACGGCGGCGGTGAACCGCAACAACCGTGGCCCTCTCGCCGCCTATCTCGACGAGATCCCCGCCAGCGGCGACGAAGTCAACGAGGCGCTGGAAGGCATTGCGGTCGGAGGCATCGAGAGGCTGAACGATGGCCTGGCCGAAGCCGCCTCGAACTTCCTGAAGCTGCGGGGCGCGGCTGGAGATGCTGTGTCGGGCATCATCGCGGACCTTGCCCGCCTAGCGCTCCGTCGTGGCCTGCTAGCGTTGTTCGGCGGCGGTGCGGGTGGTTTCGCAGCCGCTGCCACCGGCGGCGGCGGCGGATTGGGTGCCTTGGCCGGTAACCCCCTGACTATGGACGCTCCCACCATCGTGCCGCTGGCCGGACAGTTCCGCCCTTGGAGTGCAATCGCATGAGCTCGATCATCATCATCCAGAAGACCGATGCCGTTCATTTGATCACCGACGGGGCGTTCTATGACCCCGATGGCCGAGTGACGGACGTTCGGAGCAAGGTTGCTGAGCTTACTCGGTCCGGATGCCTGATGGCCGTCAGGGGCGCGAACTATCCCTCCATGCCGTTGGAGTTTCTCCTCGGGCTACAGCCCAGCTTCGACTCGATTATGACCGCGCTTCCAAACACCCTCCGCAGCATCCTTCAGATGTTCGACATCGTCACCAGCGACGTCGCCCCATGCGTCGAGCGGCATTTCGAGGTGACGATCGCGGGCTGGTCGAACGAACGACAGGCTTGGACGGCGGGCATTGCGAGCACGTTCCAACGCTGCGACCCCGAGGACGTTCAGGGCATTTCTTATCTGGACGGGTATGAGCCCTGTATGCCGCTTTTGGCTGCTCCGGCGTGCTGCATGCCCGCGGTGGACGGCGTCGGGATATTGGGACGCGCGTTTAACACGCAGGAGGATGTCGACAACCTAGATCCAGTTAGGGAAGGCCTGTTGCTCCACGAGGCTCAGCGGCTGGTCGTTGGCATCACAGGCGATGGCCAGATCCAGTATCTCGTCGGTGGACTGGCCGAACTGGTGACCGTGTCTGCCGCCGGCATCACCCGCCAGTTGCTGCGTCGTTGGCCAGATCGGATCGGCGAGCTGATTACGCCGGAGGGTGCGGAACCAGTCGAGGACGTAAAGGCGAGATTGACGGAGCAGATGGCGGCCTAGCGCCGTCACCCACGCCGCTGCACCGCCTTCGCCGCCGCCGCGAAAGACGAATAGACGAACCCGCCGGCGCGATAGCCGTGCGCGTCATGGGTGATGCCGAGCCGCGACATGGTCTCCTCATCTTCCGGGGGAGCGGCTTCTGCCGCGACGCTCGGTAACAGTGCGCCGGCCGCGTGCAGAATGATCCCTGCGAGGAACAGCGCCGATGTGCCCATCGCTGCCAAAAGCTGCCGCTGCTGGAGCGCCAGGTTGGTGACCTCGCCACCGCCGTACAGCGCCGCATCAACGCTGGTCGGCATCAAAAAGACGATGGCCAAGAACCCGGCGGCACCGATCGCCGCGATGATTGACCCTATGTCACGCATCATGCCCTCCTGTTGGGTGGCGCAGCTGAGCCGATGAGCGGGACAGGTGCAAGCGACGATCAGCAATAGCTTACTGCCCCGGCCCGTTCCCCGCGCGGTCTTTCGTTGCAGCTCACGAGACTGGGGCGGTCGCGCCCAAATGAGATCGAGGGAACTCGTAAGCCCAACCTTACCAGTTTTCCAGCGACGCTGCGTGAAGCTGCCGAAACGATGCGCCGGGCGTTGGGCTGCGGAATAGGAGATTACGATGTCCGAAGATCATGACGCGAACGGCAGCTCCAGCTCGGACGATCGAGGGCAGGCCATCGATAAAGCTGCGACGTCATCTGTCGACAAGAGCACGATCTCTGACCAGTCCGATGACGGGAAGGGGCAGAGCGACACTGGTCGCGCCGATCAGACGGACGGCAAGGAGGAGAAGGCTGGCGAAGCGGCTCGTGCTGCGTTCGATCCGGACGAGGACCAGGTGTAACCAACGCAACTTCTGCAATCGTGTGTCAGGGAGAAGGATGAGCGATGGAGATCACGAGATTACCGAGCGGCCAGCGGGCGCCTGATGAAGCGGACTGCATAAGCATCGAGGAAAAGCCTGACGGCACTTTCGAGCTGCAAGGCGCCGCGCTCATCACGTGTGGCGATGGGGAGGAAGCCGAGTCTGTCGCCTTGATGGGGCTGCCGTCGTACGTGTCGCGCGAGGAAGCCGAGAAAGTGGGCTTGGCTTGGGCCGCTGAGCAATGCGTCAAGCGACTCTATATCACCGATGTCAGTTTCAACGTCTAACCGAGGATCAAGAGATGAGGTTCGTTCAGATTGAGATGCTCCCCTCGGGCAAGGCGCTGGTGGACATCGACAAGCTGACCCACGCCGTACCTGAAGGCGATGGATCACGGCTGTTCCTTGGGGCGCAGCATCTCGACGTGCCGCACACGCTCGCCGAACTTGAGAACGTGCTGGCTGGCCGCGACCGGACGGACAATGGCGAGAACAGCACAGCGGGGTTTGGCCGGCGGTAATCCGCAGCGGATGATCCGATGGCGACCGATCACGAGCTATGGGCCATCGCACTGAAGGTCGAACAGGACCACGGGGGCGGAGCACCGAGACACATCGCCGAGCGGATAGGCGCTGCAGCCATCGCTGGCGAATGGGAGGCGGTCGCATTGTGGAAGGCGGTCGCGGCGAAGTACGATCTGCTCCGTCAGGGTGCTAGCACGCGGTCTTGATGCCGCGCGACCAGGCATTCGGAACGCTGCCCCCGCTTATCCATATCGCTTAACGTTCAAAAAATACGTGATCCGGCTGTACCGCTCGACTCGCTCTGCATCTTCCTCGCGCAACGCTGCCTGGAGGATGTCGACTACGACCTGATAAACCCGATCGCCGTGGAACGCCGCCAAATGCACGGCTTCCGCCTGCTCGTCAGGCGTGATCATCATCTGCACTGTACCCTTTAGGTGAAGGTACGCAGACGTCGCCGTCGTGGATGCGCCGGACTGGCATAGCGACGACAGAATGATCTCGCCGAGCGCGCACGGCGCCCGCCCTTCACGCCTGACGGCATCATCACGCGCCCCATTCTGGCCCGTCTTCGTCCGGGTAGAAGGCGTGCGGGTCATACGGCTCCGATCGCCTTACGGGTCGTGGTGTCGGTGCCGATGTAGCTGGCGTGTCTGACACCGACGGCAACGTCGGCGCACCTCCACCGAACCTGACCCGGATGAACGCTGATCCGCCATCAAGGCCCTGGAAGATCGCCTCGGCATCCTCACCGCGGGCCATCCGCCCGCCGATGTACGGTGCCCGCTCGGCGTTGATGTAGCCGAGTTGCACGCCGCGTGGACTCATTACCGCGATGGCGTTGCTGTCATGCTTGTTCTTCGGCTCCGGGATCAGTTCGACGGGTTCCCCGGGCAACGTCATCATCGCCTCGGACCGACGGTTGCTGCCGTCCGCGTTCGGAAAGTCGATGCCGACCACGGCAAGGGTAAGTTCCTGCATATGCGACCATCTATGATCTTGCAGACGTTGGCATAAGGCATAAATTCGGTTGATGGCTGCCTTCGATGACACCTTCGATCCCGACCTTGGTGCGGCCTGCAATCGGTTAGCGGCGTTCGTGGAACCGCTGCCCGAGGGCGCAGTGATAGATCCGGCGTCGCAGCTGACTGAGCGCGATCTCGCAATGATCCTCCGTCGGCTATACGATACGCGGCAGACTGCACAGGTCGACAGGGGCGGCCAGAGCGCGTCACGGCCCCCAGCTCGCGCCTCGGTGCCACTCACCGCCAAGAGCTAGGTTCAGCTTCTCTCCTGCGATCGGCTGGTCCGCGCAACCCGTGAACCAGCCGTATCTTGGAATTCAGATTGGCTTGGCGCCGGGCGTGCCGCACTTGGCGAACTTTCCATTGGCGGCCTTACAGCGCGTCGCCTTCGGCGGCGCCTTGGGCGGGCATTTCGTGAACTTGCCCTTCGCGTCCTTGCATGGTGCAGCCATCGACGGCGTTGCGGTCGCCATCAGGCCCACGCTGACAGCGGCAAATAGAAGTTTGCGCATCAACATCCTCCCGCCCGGAGATCGGGCTGATCAATGCTGCGTCCCCGTCTGCGCCACGTCAAATGACGATCACGTTATGGCCGAAACGGTAGATTGTCGGGTCTCGCCGGGGCCGATCCACGGCGATCCTTGGCTACCTGGACGATCACCGCCGTCGAGAGCAGGATCGAAGACACCAGCCCGCCAATCGCCAGTAGACCGGATGAACTGATCGCGACATCCGCCCGCAGGACAGACCGTCGGCCGATCTTCAGCTTCAGGCGGGCGTGATGCCGATGATGGTGGCCGGCGGGGCCGGTGGCGTCCTTGATATGCATGGCCGATCAAACGCTGTTTTTGGAACCCGTTCAGCATCATGCGACGAACCGCGTCAGATTCCGTGTTCCTCTTTCGTTCTGTAGGGCGTTACAATGCGCGTGACCGAGGGAATCGAGATGAACACGTTGCGGCTGCACGAAATTCCGTACGAACTGGTGCCGCGCGAGGTGCCGTTCTTCCTGTGCCGCACGCCTGCCGGCTTTCCGTCGCCCGCGCAGGACGACATGGAAGAGCCGATCGACCTCGGCGCCTGGCTAGTGGAGCATCCTGCCGCCAGCTACATCATGCGGGTGGATGGTCAGTCGATGGCGGGCGCCGGGATCAACGACGGTGACCTCATCGTCGTGAACCGTGCGAAAACGCCGCGATCTGGCGCCATCGTCGTGGCGCTGGTGCACGGCGACCGCACGCTGAAGCGGTTGCGCCATATGGACGGGCGCTATTGGCTGATCCCTGAGGCAGAGGGCTATTCGCACATCCTGGTCGATGAGCATGTCGAGATCTGGGGCGTCGTGGTCGGCGTCGCCCGCAAGATGGCATGACCACGCCGATCGCCCTGATCGACTGCAACAACTACTATGTCTCGTGCGAGCGGGCGTTCGATGCCAGCCTCGTCGGCGTGCCGGTGATCGTCCTGTCGAACAACGACGGCTGTGCCATTGCCCGATCGGCCGAAGCGAAGGCGCTGGGCATCAAGATGGGTGACCCCATCCACCATCTGCGCGACAAGGTGAAGCAGCATCGCATCCGCGTGCTGTCATCGAACTACACCCTGTACGGCGACATGCAGCGCCGGGTGATCGCCGCCTGCGAGGCGTTCGCCCGCGACTTCGAGATCTATTCGATCGACGAGACCTTCCTCGACCTCGCCGGCTTCGAGGATCGCGATCTTGTCGCACACGCTCATGAGATGCGGGATCAGGTACGCCAATGGACGACGATCCCGACCTGCGTGGGCATCGCCGAGACCAAGACGCTGGCGAAGCTCGCCAACGCAGCTGCCAAGAAGAACCCAGGCTTCAACGGGGTGGCTGATCTCCGCGACGACGGCGTCCGGCATGAGGTGATGCATGCCTTCCCGATTGGGGATGTCTGGGGCGTTGGCGGTGCCACGGCCCGCAAGCTGGCGGACCTCGGCATCACTACGGCTGGGACGTTGCGCGATATGCCGATGAAGCAGGCGCGCGCGGTCGGCACGGTCGTGCTCGAACGTCTTGTCGCCGAGCTGCGCGGTGTCCCGTCGGCCGCCGTCGAGATGGTCGCGCCCCCGCGCAAGGGGATGGCCGTGACGCGGTCCTTCGGGACGCCGGTGACCACGTTCGACGGCCTGATGGGCGCGCTCAGCCAATATGCCCTGCGCGCTGGCGAAAAGCTGCGGCAGCACGGCCTCGTCGCCGCCAGGCTGACCGCCTTCTTCCACACCAACCGTCACAAGCCCGACCGGCCGCAATACGCTGGATCGCGCACGGTGACCCTGCACCCGATGACGAATGACAGCCTTGAACTGATCGCCGCCGCCCGTCGTGGCGCTGAACGGGCGTGGCGGGACGGTTACGCGTATACGAAGGCGGGCATCACGCTAGACGACCTTGTCGCCGTAGACATGCGCCCTAGGACGCTGTTCGAGGACGACAGCGGCAAGCGCGATCGGTTGATGAGCGCGCTGGACGAGATCAACGGCAGGTTCGGCAAGTGGACCGCCGTGACGGCATCGCAGGGGTTCAGGCGCGAATGGAAGCTGCGGTCGGAGAACCGCTCGCCGGCATGGACGACCAGCATCGCCGAGGTGCCGACGGTGAAGGCATCGAGCTGAACGTCGCCCACCCTTGGTCTACGCGCCCTCGATCACCGTAGCAGCGGCGATAATCACCTTATGGAATGCACGGGTCGCCGCAGGATCACAGATCGGCGGCTCGTTGCTCAGACGGCGTCAACCTTTCCTCGACCAACGATCCACCCATCGCCAGCAGCCGCGCTGGCGGAGGGAGAAGCACGATGGCATTCTACGTCGCTATGTCCGGTTTTATTGCTGCCAACCTGACGGTGATCGGCGCCGAAATGCGCAACATGCGCGACGCGCGCAAAAGCCCAGCCCGCAACAGGTAGCACCAGACGCTGTTTGGCCGGTCGACTCTGACAGGCAGGTCAGGAATACTCACCAAACGAATCGATGATCGCAGGGGGCGGTTGTGCTGAACTTGGTGGTGGCCGCGACCGCGGCGATTTTCGTCACGGTGGCAATCGCTGAAGAAGCTGACGCCCGCCGGGGCCGCGGAGGCGGCTACAGCCGAAACTATGGTTCGACAAAAGCCCGTCGCATCCGGTCGGGCGCGAGCTATGCCTACGCCGGAGGGGGCGGTGGTGCCTCCTACTATGCCAATTGCTCTGCGGCGCGGGCCGCCGGCGCTGCGCCAGTGCGATCGGGGCAGCCTGGCTATTCGCGCAAGCTCGATCGGGATGGCGATGGGGTCGGGTGCGAGTAGTCGACGCTCGACGTTTTCGCCGGGCCTCCGCATAAGCTCCCCATGACGAACGGCGAACCGACTCAAGAATCGGATAACATTGAATATCTGCGCCAGCGAGAAGCGGACGAGCGAGCAGCCGCAGAAGACGCAGCCTGCATGGCGCGTACCGCGCATGACGACTTGGCAGACGAATATGCCGACCGTGCCGAGGCAGAGCGGCAGGCGGAGGCGCAAGCAAATGCCGAGTGCACAAGGCTGTTGACCGAGATCGACAAGGTGGGCCGGGCATGAGCAAGGACAACGAGATCGGCACGATCGAGCGGGCATTTCAACTCGCTCGGTCCGGCGCGTGCCATTCCGTCGCGGACATTCGCACGCAGCTCACCGCCGAAGGACACGATGGTGTCCATGGTCATCTGAATGGCTCGACTATCCAACGTCAGCTGAAGGACGCTTTGGCCGCACGGGGACTGACATCCTCCGCAGATGAGGATGACGAGATTGATGCCTGATGTGTAACCGTGCCCGCCTGTCGAGCGAACCCGAGACGCTGTTCGAACGCTTCGGCGCCAGCTGGGCTCAGGACGTGGTCCGGCCGAACAGGGATCCGGTCGAGCTGTTCCCGAAGAGCAAGGCGTTCATCGTTCGGGATGAGAACGGTCGGCGTGCTGTCGACCTCATGCTGTGGGATGTCCTTGGCGGTGGTGCTGCGTGGCCGATGACCAACGTCCGCAACCTGGGCCTGCCCCAGTGGCGGCGACTGGCTGCCGAACCGCACAATCGGTGCCTCGTGCCGCTGACCGAGTTCTGCGAGTGGACGCCTGACAAGCACAAGGTTGGTGATGGCCCGCCGATCAAGGGCGAGATGTGGTTCGACGTGCCGGATCAGCCGGTGTTCGCCGTCGCTGGGTTCTGGCAGCAGACGGCGAAGGGGGCAGGGTTCACGATGGTCACCTGCGATCCGAACGAACTGGTCGCCCCGGTTCACCCAAAGGCGATGATCACCATCCTGCATGAAGCGGACTGGCAACGGTGGTTGCGCGGTAGCTACGACGATGTGGTGGCGCTCCAGCAGCCATACCCGGCCGACAAGATGACGGTGCGCGGCCCGGTGTTTCCGACGAGGACGACTACCGGCTAATGATGGTCGCCCTGCCGGCGGGAGTGACGAGCAACCGGGCAGAGCGTCGTTCCACCATGACCTTGCCGACAGTGGCGAGCAACGGGCATGGCATGACAAATCGCATCCAGAATCCCGCCTTGGTACGTCAGCGATTACGTCGGATTTTTCACCTTCGTGTACGGGACGAACTGGCCGAGTGAGACGAAGCCCCGCGGAAAGCGTGAGCCGCGATCGATCAGCCGCACGGTATCGATGCTGCACAGCTGCGAGCCGAACGTCCGCGTGAACAGAATGTCGTCATCGCGCAGTGACTCGGCGCCCGAGCGAGGTTCATTGACGTACAGCCGACTGCCATCCCGGTAGATGATCGCCTTACCGTCGATGATCTGGGTCGAGTTGACGCCGGACAGCGTGATGCAGTTCGTCGGCTTGCCAGCCACACGTCCGGCCAACGCCTTCTGCAACTGGATCTCAGGGGTATCGCGATGAGCAGCAACGGCGGGCGTCGCGAGGGTAACCGCCGATATGAGCAGTGATCTAAGCATAATCGCCAACTAACCGAGTCGTGCTGAACCGAGGCTGACCCAGGCGCTGTCTTGGGGTGCTGTAACGCACCCCAAGCCTTCAGCTTCAGCGGCAGATGCGAACACGGTGATGGTGGCGCCATTCCGTGCGGCAGCGCTGATGACGGTCCCGGCCATAATGATGCCCGCGGTCATTCCGGCCATAGTGACGGCCACGGTCGCCGCGGTCATTCCGCTGCTCGTATCGCCCATGATCGCGGTCGCCGTTGTAGCGCTGTGCATCGGCACTGGCACTGGCGCCCATTGCAGCTGCGAGCAGGCCCGCTGCAGCGATGATCTTGGTGATCTTCATGTTGTGTCCTTTCGCCCGGAGATTGGGCATGGCCCCTCAATAGGCTTGAGGACGCGCATCTAGCCTGAACGGGGTTGTAGGCTGACGTGCAGGTACGTTGTCAGTCTGCCACGTAGGGATGCTGCGCACGAACGATGTCGACCGCCTGCCCGATGGCCTTCTTGTCTGCAGCCCGCCCGTTTGGCGTAACCTGCCAATTCGACTTCACGTTCATTGCGATCGGCAGCTTCTCGACCACGCCGACCTTCGCCGCCCAGTCTTTCTTGGTCCCACCGGCCGCTCCGGCGAGTAGCGTCGTCAGCAGCTCGCCAAGCTCATGAGGCGTGTGAATGTGAGTCGCCATGCCGCAAGCATCCGCCTTCGATCTCCTGGAGTCGAGTCGGTCAAGCTGCCTGGGTCAGATCACGACCGACAGAAGCAGTTGCCGTTCTTCCATCGAGGTAAGCGCCCACCGTGCCTCTTGAGCTGCGCCGACGGCCTGCCGGTAGTGCACCGTGCCGAACCGTTCAGCCTCATCGAACCCACACGGCGCCCATTCCTCTGTTGGATAGCAGGCGTTGTAGATCGCACGCGCGGCTGCGCGTAGCTGGAGATCGTGCTCCATACCGAGGCTCCTGATGCTGTCGATGCGCCGGCGTCCGGCGATGGCCAAGGCTACGCCGATCGCCGATCGATTCGCAAGAACATTGCATGAACAAACAATCGGTGGCAGGCGGCGGCCACCATGGAGGCATGCACATGATCGAGCAGAATGACGATGATCGACCCCAAGTTGCCTTCGGCCGATGGCTGCTGACGCAACGGGACCGCGGCGACTGGGTGGGGGGCATCGCCGAAGCTGCCCGAGCGGACCGCACCTTTCCGCGGGACGGTGATCCCGAGGCCGTTCGCGCTCACCTCCGCAAACAGCAGGCCGACGGCGATGCCTTCGCCGCGATCGACGACGCGGAGAGCGATTGGATGGCAGCCTGATCGATGATTGCCATGATGTTGGCCGCCGCTGCGTTGCGGGCGTTCACTTGCGACGTCGTCCGCGTCCATGACGGCGATGGCCCCCTATGGTGCCGATCCGGCGAGAAGGTGCGCATCGCCGGCATTCAAGCACCGGACTTCGAAAGCGCCGAACCATGCCGCCGGCCTGATGCTCGTCGTGCAAACTATAGCTGCGACGATCGCGCCGCCGCCCACAGTCAGCGGATCGTCTCTAGCCTCGTCCTTGGCAAACGGCTTTCCTGCCAGCCGGTAGGCAAGAGCTACAACCGTGTGGTCGCGCGGTGCACCCTGCCGGATGGCCGATCACTGTCGTGCGCGGCCATCGCGGCAGGCGGTGCGATACGGTGGACTAGGTATTGGCGTCAGTACGGCATGGGCGAGTGTCGATGATCAGGCCGCGACGCCCATGGCCGGAACGACGCCATACTCGCATGCGATCTGCATTGCCGCGCGGCGGATGGTCGCTTCCCGGTATGCGGCACGACCGGCCCCTAGACCGCCGCGACGAGCGGCGTCGATAAAGAAGACGAACGGCGTCACAGCATCAGGCTGCCACATCCCCTCAAGAGCCTCGATCGTGTCCTTGATGTTGCGCTGATCGTCATACCCGTTCGACGCCAGCCGAATGCCCAGATCCCAGTCGGGATCGATCGCCACCTGCGAGGTGGCCAGCTCGGTGAACAGCTTGACCGTGCCCGGGGATAGGTTGACCGGCAAAGCATAAGGAACCGCATCAGCGATCACGACATCCTCATGCACCACCGCCAGCGGCTCATCGGGTGCCTGCTCGTTGTCGAGGGGCCGATTGGCAGGACCATCTTCGTTGTCACCGAAGCGATACAGGTTGGGGTCGTCGCTGCCTGCCTCACACGGCTGCGATCGAGACCTGTCGCCCATCCGGCCGGGCCGGACCTTCGCGCGGTGCCTGTAAATCGCGATGACCTGCGGCACAGGAGAGTCGGGTCCGACGCGATCCCAGTCGTGGCCGTCCCAGCGGATCAGATTGGAGATGATGACCCGGACGTCCTCGCTGACATTAGCCAGATGCCGCGGCTCGACGCCATCGCGGAACATCAACGCGAAGAAGGCTGCAACCTCCTTATGGACCCCAGTCGCGAGGCGCTGCGCTTCCTCGGCCTCGTGTTTCTTCAGCGCCACGACCGCTTCATCCCGGCGCTGCCGAGCGATCTCCATGGCCAGGTAATTGGCCAACGCGCGAAGACCGCCATCCTTCTCGAACGCCTTGCGGGCCCGCGCGTACGCCACCTGCGAGTTCTCCGCATTCTTGCGCAGTGGCGTCGTATAACCTTCTGGATTCTGGAACTCGCGACCAGCGTGCTGGCGGGCGTGATCGCTGGCACGCTCCCGTTCGACATTGGCGCGAAGCCCCTCGGCCTCCGCAGCATGCCTATCCGCCAGACGGTTGACGGTCTTCAAAAGCTTGTCGAGCATGGGTCCTCCTGTGCGTTGCTCGACACGCCTTTTATGCACGGCCACGAGATAAAAGAACGTGTTTTTCGTTCATGTCGTAGCCGGCCATCGAAGACGTTGGATGAGCGACGAAGACGTCACAGCCTGCTTCAAGGCCGCTTCCCTCGAAGCTCAACTGCAGGCGCAATACCGCTGATCCGTGGCACGCCACACATCAGCTGCTTTGAATGATAATCACTTTGTCATTCATAGCTGGATCAAGTTCCGCTGCCAGAATCGGCACCGGTCGCGCCTGCGGGCGCTCTGGGCGGTCCGTCTGCGGACCTTGGGTTGCCGCTGCGCGGCTCGCGAGGAACGGCCCACGCCGCCGATCCAGATACAGTTGGAAGACCATTGCCCCTGATGGGCGATGGAGAAAATGAAATGAGCAATCCCAGGAACTGGCGCGGACGCGGGCGCACCGAGACGCCGAACAGCCGGCAGAAGCGCAATAAGCTATACCTCGATTCGCACCCCACATGCCACCGGTGCGGTCAGCGCCCGTCTGCGGAGGCGCATCACGATCTGCCCCATCGGCATCCTGCTCGATACGATTGGCGGTTTATGCGGGCGCTCTGCGTCCCGTGTCACATCATCATCCACCAGCACTGGCAGCCGATCGTCACCGCGCGTCAGCGGAGCTCGTAACGCCCAACCGAACGCCGGGACCGCCAGGTGCGGTTTCGCCGTCAGCTAGAAAGACAACGCCTGCCGCCTCCAGCGCACGCTGGATGGCGGTCAGGTTGTTGCCGATCGGCACCGAGCGACCAGCTTCGAAATTTCGAACCGTCGATACGCCCACACCTGCCGCCTTCGCGACGTCGGCCTGATCGAGTGACACAAGCGCTCGGGCGGCACGGCAAGTAGACGGTGTCAGCATAGTTAAGGCGTAAGACTACAACGCCAGCAGTGCAAGCTAACGATGAGCGTTGACATGATGCTCAACAGCTACCATAACGCTCAACGTTACCCGATACCAACGGGAACAGCCCAGCAGGGTGCAACCAACACCGCTGCCGGGCCTGACCGCAACCGATCGTACAAGGATCAAGCTATGGCTACCGCGCCCCTTATCATCATGGACCCTGCCGTCGCCAGCCCGGCGGTGATCGCCGCGACCGCGCACGCGAACGACAATCTTCGCAGCTGGACGGACGACCGCCGCGCCAAGCTGCTGCTCGCCTCCTGCGCCGCTCTGATGCCGCACGGCGAATGGCACCGCGCCTATCACTCCTACGGATATGGCGAGGGCTTCCGCTACATCGGCTACCGCGTTGATGCGCTGACCGCGATCCGCGACGAACACGGCCAGCGGGCGCTTGACCTGTACCATGCCGAGGGTGACCCGGCCTATGCCGTCTTCGCGCTGCACTGCCAGTCCGCCAGCGTCACCGACGCCATCGACACGGCATGCGAAGCCGCCCTTGCCGCGAAGATGGAGGGCTGATCCATGCTCAACCGTCGTCACATCATCGGGAGCGCCGCGGCGCTCCCGGCCATCGTCATCGCCTCTTGCGGTGCCACCCCTGCCACGGCTGCAACCCTTTCGCCGGACCTCGCCGCGCTACTGGACAAGGCTGCGCAAGCGTCGCTCGTGCTAGAACTGCACAACCGCGACGTATACTTTCCCGCCAAAGACAAGGCGGACGCTGCTATCGAGGCGCTGCCCCATACGACCGTCCACGCCGGTCCGAGCATCACCGGCGGACATGTCGTCTGGTCGACCGAGAAGCCCAGCACCGTCGCAATCGCCCGCTCGATCGTGGACATGGCCCGCGAAGGCAAGGACATGACCGGCGCCGGTCTGGTTCACGCACGCACGCTTGCCGCTGCCCAACTGCGTCGAGAGCGCGCCTCCAATCGCATAAGGCGGGACACCGGTTGTGCCGCCGCCGGTAAACGCAGCGACGAGCTGACCAGCGAATGTTGCGCTGCGCAGTACGACGTAGGCCAGCACCCCGTCAGCACTGCTTTCGACCTTGCCGCCAAGATCGCTTTCTTGGTCGAGCACGAGCTGGGCGACGGCATGGACTGGCTGGAAGAACTGCATGCCGATGCCCGCCGCATCGCTGGACTGGAGGGCTGATCCGATGACGACGTACACCACCCGCCGCATGCTGATCGGGGGCGCTTGCTTGGCCAGCGTAACCCTGATCGCTCCCGCCGTAGCAGCCTCCGTCACAGCGGTTGCCGCTAACACCGAATGGACCAAGGCGGTGGCAGCGTGGAACGCCGCCCATGACGAGGTTGCACGTCTCAATGCCGTGCCGGGCGGCGCCTCGGATGAAGCCATGGATACGGCAGTTGATCAGGAGGGGGCCGCAGTGCGTCACCTTGCCGCCCTGCCCGCGCCAGATCGCGCCGCCGTCGGCGTGAAGATCAACGCATTGCTCGACTATCTGGAGGGCTGCGAGATCGACATTCCGACGCTGCGCAAGATCGCGGTGGATGCCCTGCGAGCGGAGGCATGAGCATGAAAATCGAAACCACACGCCGCGCGATGCTCTCTGGCACAAGCCTCGCTCTGGCCCCCTTGATGGTCGGCGCTACCCCGCCGCCGGTCCGTGGCGAAGTCGAATTAGCCTTCGCGGAATGGAAGGCGATCCGCCGCGCGATCAACGCGGCAACGAACGACGACTATGACGAGGGCGATCATCCGATCTGGCATCGCCTGAAGCGGGCCGAGCACATCATCCGCGACAGTGACGAGACGGGGCCGCGGGTAGCTGAGATCCGGATGTGGCTCAGCCTTACCGGCGATCTTGTCTATCGTACCGAGAACGACGCGATGGACCGCGAGGATGTGGATTGGCTGATGGCCAACGCCGACGAGCCGGAGCTTTCCACCATCATGGCGCTGCGTGCGATCAAGGCGTTGCGAGGTGCGGCATGAACCCGCTTTTACAAACGCGCCCTGCGACGATGACGACGCCCTCCACATTCAACCCCACCGCCTGGCTGCACGACCTCGTCAAGATCGGCGGCGGCTATGCCCTCGCATCCGGCCGAAAACTGTGGCTGGTCGTCGAGCAATGCCCGGCAGACGAGCTGACGCCGCTGATGGCGCAGATCGTGGGCCACCCTGATCGTGCGGAGGCGGTTCGGGTCACGATCGAGCGCCGTCAGAACGGGGAGGCATGACGATGGGCATGATGCACCCAGCGCCTCGCACTGGACATCGCACCGGCTCGCCTTGGCCGCGTCGTCAACGCCGCCGGTGGCTTCGCGGTGATGACGTAGTGACAGCCGGGCAACTGCTCGCCGCTATCCCGTCGCTCCCCCGGGCCGAATTGTCGCGCCTGACCGAACGGCTGATCGACCGCATGGACGAACTCGACGGCGATCTTGTCGAGGCGAACGGCGACGAATTGGACGGCACCGGCGGGGAAGACGACTTCGTCGATCATAGCGCCAACTGGCTGGGATACCCCGGTTGCCCCGTCAGCGATCCCGGTGAAGACGACCATCATCACCGACAGGAGAAAGCATACGAATAGCCCCGCCACGTGGCAGCCGGCATCAGCCCGGCCGTTGCAACATCGGCCCGTCGCCCGCAGATCGCGGGTGGCGGGCTTCGGGCGTGTCCACCGGTTCAAGGACAGCCACGACCTCGCGGCGCAGTACGGGCCGGACTGGTGGATCCCGATTTATCGCCGCGCCTTCCCGACGTTGATGTCCGCGGTTGCTGTGGAGCATGACGGGTGGGCTCAGCGCGGGGGGATAGACCGGCTGCTGACGCTGTCGTGCGGTCGGACCTATACGGTCGATGAAAAGATCAGGACTCAGGACTGGCCGGACGTGCTGCTGGAGCGGTGGTCGGATGAGGCGCGGCAATCACCTGGTTGGGTGCAGAAGCCATTGGCGTGCGACTTCATCGCCTACGCCCACGCGCCCGCAGCGACATGCGTCCTCCTGCCGGTGCCGGCGCTACAGCGGGCTTGGCGGCAGCATGGGCGCTCGTGGATCGGGCTGTATGGTCAGCGGCGGGCGGAGAACCCCGGCTATACGTCGGTCAGCGTGCCGGTGCCTCGGGGTGTCCTGATGCAGGCGATCGTTGAGGCGATGTTCGTGAGCTGATGCCGGCGCTCAGATGGTCGGCCATAGCCCGGCAATATTCTCACATTCGGCTGAAACGTCCTTCATCCGCGCAGTCGTTGCTTTCACGCCCGGAAACACCTTTCCGCACCCCACATCGATCACCTTGCAATAGTCGGAAAAAACGGCCTCATCGGGCCCAAGTAAATGTGTTCTGCAGAATTCCTGCACGACGGCGGAAACATAGCCCGCCGATTCAGCGGTCATGGGAAACGATTTAGTGAAATGCAGCTTGATTGCGCCCACGAGTTTCTTGCCCTTCGGCCCGGTGCCACGCACCACAATCTCGGGTCGTACGCTGATCTTAACACCGTGGATCGTGACCTTTTCTGCGACGTGGCTTCCCAACTCTGGCTCGCCATCGATCGCAAGATCGTCCAGCATATCCAGAAAGCGCTCAAGCGCGTCG
Source organism: Sphingomonas sp. UBA978 (assembly GCF_002292295.1). GTDB lineage: Bacteria > Pseudomonadota > Alphaproteobacteria > Sphingomonadales > Sphingomonadaceae > Sphingomonas. The sequence continues at coordinate 169,309 of NZ_DBBS01000005.1, read as the reverse complement.
ATGTTGGCATTGATACGTCGAATCGTGCCGATTTTACCGGGGGACTGCTGCTTCAGCGCGGCGATCTGATTCTCGATCGGGACCGCATCGACGCACCCATCCGCAACGTATTTCCGGACCGATTCGCTTGCCTCTCTGTGGAACATGCCCATTTGAAAATCAGGATCGGGATACTTCCGGTCACGAAGCAATTTTCGTTGGCGGGCTCCCTTGCTGACGATGTACTCGGCGAGTTTGTTGACAGAGAGTTCGGGCTGATTCACACTCATCGTCGGCCTCTCGCGTGGGAAATTAATATGAGTTTTCAGGCGGTCGCACATAGCACGAACCGACTCAGTCTTGTGATAGGCGAGATAACCGCAGCCGAAGCCGAAGCCGCTGCCGATAGCCCTATGGTCGATGGTGCTGGAATTTATCTAGTTTCGGTTGATAGGCAATCCCCGACCGGCTTTGGCGAAGTCTTGGCAAAATTCGTCTCCGAGGATGCTGCCCGCGAGTTGGCTAGGTTCTTCAGCCTCTCTGGTCGTCTAGAACCAGCGTGAGCCTCACCGTTGGTTCCCGCCAGTAAGATCGGACATGCCATCTGATCTTGATTATTGCCGCTAACACCGATGGTCGAGAACGGTCACCCGTGGGTTAGTGCGAACTGCGCAGACTGAATAGGCTAGTCAGCACGCGCCGGGTGGGGCGGAGCAAATTCCACATCAGGCCGCTGCAACCTATCAGTGAAATAGTAGAGGCCAACCAGCGTGGCGACTGCGGTGTGCGCTAGCCAGAAGTTGTAGCCGAACAGGAAGAACGTCCCGAGCCATGCCCGAGTGGCGCCTCCAACCATAAGGCGGAGACCTGGAGCACATAGGATCGCACCGAAACCGAGGAGGTAAAGGCCGAACACTGAGAAAGACAAGTAGCCAAACAGCAGGCATAGAAAACGCTGCCGGATGAGAGGGGTGGACTCGCCAGCTACCATCGGAGCCGGGTATCCTGCCAGCGGTTGCCGTAGGGCGGTGGTTTGTGCCGTCGTGAGGAGTGTAAGGGCGGCTATGAAAAATCCACCAAGGATCGCGTACATCGGCTGCAAACCGGCGATGTATCCTGTGGCGGAAAATGGAGAGGGAATCGCGGGCCATAGGCGTAGCACGGCCGTTAGCGCTGTCGCTCCAGCCAACGGCATCCAAGCGTCCCAACGCCACTTAACTGAGTGTTGGATTCGAAGGTAGCGAAGCGGGGCCAGCAGCAACTTTTCCTCCTCGCGGTGAACTAGCTAAACCGTTCAGCCATGGCCGTGATAAAATCACCGCGTAGCGTATGGCTGCATTCCGACATACCAGCCTCGACGTGAATTAGCTCGCGCTTAGTGAACATCGCCTCGCCAATGTCGTCCAAATCCGTGTCGATCTCGCTATCGCTGTTCCTCGTCGCTCCGGCAGGCCGCCAATTAATTCGCATCCGCTGATAACCGGCTTCGCGCGCGCGCGCGCTTAGAACTTCAAGCGCAGCGCGACGCTCACCGGGAGGGGCGACCAGCTCCACGCGCAACATCCTACGCTTCGGTCTGAAGACGCCGGGTTCGTCGAACGTGTGATCGGGCGTGCTATCTATCAGTTCGATCGGCGCGAAAGTTCCCGTTCTCAAAGCCTCTTCCATTTGGTTCGACTTATGGCCACTCATGTGGGCCACGGGGCGAACCGAAACCGGCCGGCCAGTCGCCGGGCTGATAAAATTGTCCCCGCGATCGCTCGCGATTGTAGCAAACTCGCTATTCAGCAGCCGCTCGACGGTCGTGCGTCCCAAACCCGTGGTCTGTTCAAGCATCATCAAATATCGGCCAGGATGACCCGGCGTTGTTGTTGTGCGAAGAATGCAATGTGCGCTGGCGCCTTTTGCCTCATGTGGCTGTCGGTCAGCATCGCGAGCAGTCCCGACGTCAAAATCAATGAATGATGGATCGGCGGCGGTCTTATTGCCCAAGGTCATAACCATACTCAAACAGGGAGCCCCCCCAACGTCCAGCGCTCTCGCTTGCGCGATCCGAAGGATCCTCCTGTCTCGATCGATTGTTTTAACGCTGAGGTTTCGCTCAATACGGTGCTGCAGGAGGGGGACGAGCCCAACGAGATCATACGCCGGTCCTTGCGAGGGGGATGACAAGATCTCCAGATCGTAGAACAAGCACCAACGGTCGTAACGATCAACCACACCCATCTCCCCTGTGTGATGACGCTATTTCGAGCCGGTGACAGAGTCCATGGCTCCCAACTCAGCAGGAGGGTGGACTTGGCTTAACTGCTCGCCTGGTTCTTACGAACAGAGATGTGCCAAACAGCTCACCATGATTACCCGGTGATTGCTAGAAGGTTTGCTGGCACCCGTGGACTCGCAAAAAACCAAGGCATCCCTGCCAATTCGCACTTACATATGCCTGAAATGTGGTATTTCAGGTATATCCGACGGTAATTACCGGAACAGCGCCGGGATCGCCTGAAACAATGTCACGCCGGCGAGCGGGCCGCAGACCAGCATCGCCACGTTGAACAGCAGGATCGCCGTCACCGCCGTGCGTTCGCGCGGCGTGAGCGGCGGGCGGCGGGGTGAAGGCTCCCAGCGGGGCGGGGGCGGCTGCTCGCTGAAGTCCATGAACATCGTCCGGCTCCTTATCTGCGCCGCCGCCTCTTCTTCGGTTCCGTCCATGGCGGCACCGCCACATACACCACCGGCGTCACCGACGCGACCGTGACGACGACCCGGTCGACCGCCGGATCGGCGGGAAACTGATCGCGCGCCCGGGCGAACAGGAACCGCGCGCGGGCGGCGCCGGGGGCGCTTGCGTTCGCCCCGACCCAGCGCCAATGCCACGGTTCCCACTTCACGGTCTGGCGGTTGCCGCCGGGAAACGACATCTCGAAGCCGAAGCGCGGCGCGTTCGCCACCAGCCAGCGCGCAGCCGGGGTCGCCGCCATGCACGCCTCCGCATCGGGACAGCCGTTGGCCGGGCGGACGGCGAAGTCGATCGCATAGCCGGTCGAATGCTCGCTATGCCCCGGCGGCGCGACCGAGATCGCACGCGTCGCGTCGGGGTTGCCGCTTGTGTCGGGATGTTCGCGGCAGAAGACGTTGGCCTGGCGGATGATCGACCGGTGGCAGGAGAGGCCGCGGAGCTGTCCGATCACCGCCGCATCGCCCTGCGCGGCGGCGAGCAGGCGTTCGAGGTCGGGGATCATGTCGCGCCGGACCATGCAGGCGTTGAGCGCGAAGCCGGCGGGCGCGGGGACCAGATCGGACGGGGCGGCATCGCCATAGGGTAGATGGCCGTAGACGCGGCCGTCGCTCGCCATGCTCGCGGTGGCCCCGGCACACAGCTGCGCGTCGACGGGCGTGGCGAGGATCGCGGCGAGCAGCAGGGGGAGGACGCGGCGCATGCAACGGCTCTGGCGCGAAGGGGCGGGGAGTGGCAAGGCGTTTCGCATGCATGGCGACCGCGTATTGTTCATCGACGGCGAGGCTCTGGTCATCGACAAGCCCGCGGGCTTGCCGGTCGACAAGCCGCGCGACGGCTCCCTCAGTCTGGAAAACCACCTCGATTCGCTGAAGTTCGGCTTCCAGCGCTGGCCGACCGCGGTGCACCGGCTCGACCGCGACACCAGCGGCTGCCTGCTGCTGTCGCGCAACCCCAAGGCGCATGCCCGCTTCCAGCAGGCGTTCGAGCGCGGCGCGGTGGAAAAGCGCTATCTCGCCATCCTCGCCGGTGTGCCGGCGGAGGCGGAGGGCGTGATCGACCTCGCGCTCGGCAAGGTCAGCACGCGCGAGGAGGGCTGGCGGATCGTCGCCGATCCGAACGGCAAGGCGGCGAGCACCGCATGGCGCGTCGTCGCGACGCGCGATGGCCATGCGCTGGTCGAGTTCCGCCCGGCGACCGGGCGCACGCACCAGATCCGCGTCCATGCCGCCACCGGGCTGGGGCTGCCCGTGCTCGGCGATCCGCATTACGGCGCCGGCGAACCCGGCGGCATGATGCTGCACGCCGCCGCGCTCACGATACCGCGCGCCAACAAGGACCCGATCGTCGCCGAGGCGCCGCTGCCGGCGCGCTTCGGGGACTGGCCGGGGATCGCATCGGCCGCCGAGGCGGCGTGACCGGAGCGGCGCGCGCATGCCGCTGATCCAGGTGACGCGATCGATCGCGATCGACGACCGCGAGATCGAGGAGAGCTTCACCCGGGCGTCCGGTCCCGGCGGCCAGCACATCAACACCACCGACAGCGCGGTGATGCTGCGCTTCGACGTCTGGGGCTCGCCCAGCCTGCCCGACATGGTCAAGCAGCGGATGAGCGTGCTCGCCGGATCGCGGCTGAGCAAGGACGGCGTGCTGACGCTGCGCGGCGACGGATCGCGCTCGCAGGAGATGAACCGGCGCGAGGTGCGCGAGCGGCTGGTCGCGCTGATCCAGGAATCGACGATCGTCCCCAAGAAGCGCCGCCCGACCAAGCCGAGCCGGTCGGCGAAGGCACGCCGCGTCGACGAGAAGAAGGGGCGCAGCACGGTCAAGGCCGGGCGCGGCAAGGTGCGGCTGGATTGAGCCGGGCGCCGCGCCTACATCGCCCGCCATGTACCAGTTCGATATCTCCGCCGGCTCGAAGGCCGACCTGTACCGCGACCTGTTGTCCGCACTCGACGCGCTGACCGCGGACGAACCCGACGGAATCGCCAATATGGCGAATGCCTCGGCGCTGGTCTGGCAATATCTGCCCGACCTCAACTGGGCCGGCTTCTATCGGCTGGTCGGTGACGAGCTGGTGCTGGGGCCGTTCCAGGGCAAGGCGGCCTGTATCCGCATCCCGGTCGGCAAGGGCGTCTGCGGCGCCGCCGCGGCGACCCGCACGACGCAATTGGTCGAGGACGTCCACGCCTTTCCCGGCCATATCGCCTGCGATGCGGCAAGCCGGTCGGAACTGGTCGTGCCGATCGTCCGCGGCGACATGCTGATCGGCGTGCTCGACCTCGACAGCCCCGAACCGGCGCGCTTCGACGCGGAGGATGCCGTGGGTTGCGAGGCACTTGCGGCTCTGCTGGCGACGCGGCTCGGCTGATCCAAAAGGGGACAGCGGTCCGCTGGCGACTCCAGGAACCAAGTGATAAGCCAATCGTCAACACGATGTTAACCGTCGGCGCGAGGGGGCGCGCGCCGGAACAGGGAGAAGACGATGCGGACCTGGTTAATCGCGACCGCAGGGCTGGCGCTGGCTGGGGCCGGCGGTGCCGATGCGCAGCAGCGCGTCGTCGCGCATGGCCCCGGCGGGATGAGTCCGGGCGCGGGCTATCCGGCCCCGCGGCAGGGCATCGCACCGACGCCGGCGATCCAGCCCCGTGGACCATGGCAGCCGCAGACTTGGCAGCGCGGCGGCTATCCCGGCCAGCGCCCGACGGTGCAGCCCGGCCGGCCCGTCGGCTGGAACGGCAACGGCCGGCCCCCGATGGTTCACCCCGGCCAGCCGCGCTGGGGCAGCAAGGTCGGCGGCCGCTGGTGGGGCGGGGCCAACGCCCCCGGCGGCTGGAGCGCCTATCGCCGGCCGTATCGCGGCTATGCGCTGCCGACCTATTGGGTCGCCCCGCGCTTCTATATCAGCGACTGGCAGTCCTATGGCCTGACGCAGCCGTCCGCCGGCTATAACTGGGTGCGCTATTACGACGATGCGGTGCTCGTCGACGCGCGCGGCTCGGTCTACGACACGCGCGACGGCATCGACTGGGACCGGTATGACGACGGCTATGACCGTGGCGACGACCGCGTCTACGCCGATGGTGGTTATGACGACCGCGGCTATGACGACCGGGGTTACGACGATCGGGGTTACGAGGATCGCGACTACCGGCGCGACGACGGCGTCGGCGGGGCGGTGGCGGGTGCGGCCGTCGGCGGCGTCGCCGGCAATCTGATCGCCGGCCGCGGCAATCGCCTCGGCGGGACGCTGATCGGCGCGGGCGTCGGTGCCGCCGCCGGCTATGCGATCGACAGGGCGGAGGATCGCCGCGCCCCGCCACCGCCGCCGGTCTACGACCGCGGCCATGCGGTGCCGGTCGCACCGGACCGCGCCCCGCCGCCACCGGTCGGCTATGTGCCGGGCGGGCAAAGCTGGCGCTCGGCGGACGGCACGACGACGGTCACCACCACCAGCGGCGCCGGCGGCTATTATCGCGGCGGCTATTTCTACCCCGGCGCGTCGACCACGACGGTCGTGGTGCAGAGCGCACCGGTCGTGACCACCACGACGACCGAAATCTACGAGGACGCCGTCACCTACACCCGCAAGCCGCGCGCGCGGACCAAGACGAAGCGCGTCTGGCGTCCGGCCCCGACCTGCCGGTGCAATTGACCATGGCAATCCGGCGCAGCGCACTGACGCAGGTTTGAATCGTCATTGCGAGGAGCGTAGGGACGCGGCAATCTAGAGCGGTCCGCGTGTGGCTCTGGGTTGCTTCGCTCCGCTCGCAACGACGGACGGTGGAAAAGACCTCCGCCCGCTGCCCCGAATCGTCATTGCGAGGAGCGTAGCGACGCGGCAATCCAGAGCGGCAAGCGCGATGCTCTGGATGGCGTCCCTCCGCTCGCGACGACGGACGGCGGCAAAGACCTCCGCCCGCCGCCCTGAATCGTCATTGCGAGGAGCGCAGCGACGCGGCAATCCAGAGCGGCACGCGTAAACGCATGGTTGCCGCGTCAGCCGATGCCCAGATCCGCCGGTCCGAACGCTTGTGGCAGCAGCTCCGACAGCCGGTAGCTAGCCACCGCGTCGCCCTCCGCCGCGCCGCAATAGACGGCGATGTCGCGGCCGCCGAGCTGCGCGGCCTCGTTGAGCACCTGTCGGCAGCGGCCGCACGGGCTGACCGGGGTAGTGCCGGTAGCGCGGCCGTCGGCGTCCATCGCGCCGCCGATCACGCCGACCGCGACCACCTCGCGCAGCCGCCCCGCCGCGCTGGCGGTGGCGATCGCCACCGTCTCGGCGCAGAGCGACAGGCCGTAGCTGGCATTTTCGACGTTCGCGCCGGTGACGAGGCTGCCGTCGGTCATCAGCAGCGCGGCGCCGACCGCGAAGCGCGAATAGGGCGCATGCGCGCGCGTCGCCGCCTCGCGCGCGGCATGGATCAGGCGGGTGGAGTCTTCGGTCATGGCGCTACGACGTTCCAGTTGACGGGGCCTTCGATGCCGTCGATGCGGCGGATGTCGCTAGCGCGCCACATCCGCCACGGCCGCGCGGCATAGCTCGGCGGGAAGAGATTGCCGATCGCCCAGACCGGCCGGTCGATCGCGGCGGACAATTGGTAATCCTTGTCCACCGCCTTGGTGATGCGCAGCAACACCGGCTTGCGGGTATGCGTCTCGACCATCTGGATGAAGGTGCGCACTTCGTCGGCGAGCACGTTGCGGTCGGGCCGCGCGGTGCAATCGCCGCGATAGCTGACGTCGACCGCCATGGGCAAAGCATCATCGGTGCGGGGCACGAACGCATTGAACGCATTCGCCTGATCGGCCGCCAGCTGGCACAAAGAGAACAGATGCACCGCGCCGCGCCGCAGCCCCGCCTCGGGCACCGCGGCCCAGTTCGCCTCGAACCCCGGATCGCGGCGGTCGGCGCCCGACGTCGCGACCAGATAGGCGAAATCGGCGCCGCGCGCACGCACCGTCCCCCATTCGATCGCGCCGGGATTCTCGCCCAAGTCGATGCCCTGCAACGGATATTGGCTCGGCGCGGGATGCCAGCCGGTCGCGAAGCTCCAGCCGGCGATGCCGAGCAGCCCGGCGCCGACGAGTACGCCCGCCGCCTTGAACAGTCCGTAGGCCATCAGCCGCGCAGGTGCAGCACGCAGATCAGCGTGAACAGCCGGCGCGCGGTGTCGAAATCGACGTCGATCTTGCCCTCCAGCCGTTCGCGCAGCAGGTCTGCGGCATCATTGTGGACGGCACGGCGTGCCATATCGACGGTCTCGATCTGTTGCGGGGTGGAGGCGCGTATCGCCTGATAATAGCTGTCGCAAATCGCGAAATAGTCCTTGATCGACCGGCGGAAGCGCCCAAGCGCCAGCACCAGCGTCTCCAGATGGCTGTCGTCCTCGCGGTGGATGTGGATGCCGAGCCGCCCCTCCGCCGATTCGAGCTTGATCCGGTACGGCCCCGCATAGCCGTCGGCATGCTGGCGCTGCGGTGCGAAGTGATTGCCCTCCAGTAGGTCGAAGATCGCGATCCGCCGTTCCTGCTCGACGTCGGCCGAGCGCCAGCCGATGCTGTGCTCGTCGAGGGTGATGTCGATGATCCGCGGGTCGGCCATAGGGCCAGATAGTCGGGTTGAACCGATCCGACAAATCGTGTCGCGCGTCGAATTTTCGGATAGAAGCTGGCGCATGGCCACACTCGCATTCCCGACTCCGGCGGTCCCCGCCGAACCCATGCAATTGCCCCGCAACGTCGAGGCCGAAGCGGCGATGCTCGGCGCGATGATGATCGACAACCGACTCGCCGACGATCTGGTCGACCGGCTGGAGCCGGTGCATTTCTACGAACCCGTCCACGCCCGCATTTTCGCCGCGATCAAGACGCTGCGCGCCAACGACATGCTGGCGACGCCGGTGACGCTGCGGCCGATGTTCGAGGCCGACGAGGGCATGCGCGAACTGGGCGGGCCGTCCTATCTCGCCAGCCTGACCGGGTCTGGCGCGGGGCTGATCGGCGCGCGCCAGTTCGCGACGCAGATCTACGACCTCGCCATGCTGCGCGCGCTGGTCAGCGTCGGGCGGACGCTGGTCGAACGCGCGATGGACACCTCCGAAGAGGTCAATCCGCGCGCGCAGATAGAGGCGGCGGAGGAGGAACTCTACAAGGTCGCCGGCGACGGCGGCGCGGAGAATGCCACCAAGAGCTTTGCGCAGGCGACGACGATGGCGGTCAAGATGGCCGAGCGCGCGCTCAACTCGGGCGGCAATCTGTCGGGCGTCACCACCGGCCTCGATAGCGTCAATGCCAAGATCGGCGGCATGCACCATTCCGATCTCATGATCCTCGCCGGCCGTCCGGGCATGGGCAAGACGTCGCTCGCCACGAATATCGCCTTCAACGCCGCGCGCCGCTGGATGCGCGACATGGCCGACGGCATTCCGCCCAGCGAATCGGTGGGGGCGAAGGTCGTCTTCTTCAGCCTCGAAATGAGCGCCGACCAGCTGGCGACGCGTATCCTAGCCGAACAGTCGCAGATCAGCTCCGAAAGCCTGCGCATGGGCAAGATCAGCAAGGCCGAATTCGGCCAGCTTGCCGCCGCGGCGGCGGAACTCGAGAATCTGCCGCTGTTCATCGACGACACCGGCGGCCTGTCGATCAGCGCGCTCCACACCCGCGTCCGCCGCCTGCAGCGCCGCCACAACAACCAGATCGGGCTGGTCGTGGTCGACTATCTCCAGCTGCTGACCAGCGGCGGCAAGGGATCGAAGGAGAATCGCGTGCAGGAGATTTCGGAAATCTCGCGCGGGCTCAAGACGTTGGCCAAGGACATGAACGTGCCGGTGCTGGCGCTGTCGCAGCTCAGCCGCGCGGTCGAAAGCCGCGAGGACAAGCGGCCGATGCTGTCCGACCTGCGCGAATCGGGCTCGATCGAGCAGGACGCGGACATGGTCTGGTTCGTGTTTCGCGAGGATTATTACACCGCGCAGCGCGAACCGAAGCGCCCGATGGAAGGCGACGAGGCCAAGGTGTTCGAGGATCACGCCAAATGGGCGAGCGACATGGAAAGAGTCTATGGCCTCGCCGAGATGATCGTCGCCAAACAGCGCCACGGCGCGACCGGCAAGGTGGTGCTAAAGTTCGACCCGACGATCACCAAGTTCAGCGACTATGCGGGCTATTGAGGCCAAAAAATCCTGTTCGCAAAGGTAGTCAGCACCGGTCCGTTCAGCCTAGAGCGAGGTGAACGGTGCGATGGCCCGGCGCTTCGAGCGGGGCCGTCCAGGGGAACAGCATGACACGAACCATAGCGACGGTGGCGATGGCCGCCATGCTCCTGCCGGCGATGCCGGCGACGGCGCAGGTGGTGCCGGTTCCGGTGCCGCCGTCGGCGGTCGTGGCGCCGCCGGTGGTCGTCCCGACGATCCCGCTGCCGCAATTGACCGACGCGCAGGCGACGCAGCTCGCGGCATTGCTTTCGCGCGACACGCTGGCGCAGGGGCTCAGCCTCGCCGCGCCGCAGCCGATGGACGCCGCCGCCCGCGACCGGCTGGTGCGCGACGCGCTCGACCATGCCCGAGCGGTCCATGCCGGGCGGCTGGCGGAGGCGGACTTCCAGCGCGACTGGGGCTTGCGCCCGCCGACCTTCGATCCGCTGCCCGGCTTCGCCGATGCGGTGCGCCGCGACCGGATCGCCGCATGGTTCGCCGCGCTGCCGCCGCCCTATTCGGGTTATGACGGGCTGAAGGCGGGGCTGGAACGCTATCGCAGCATCGCCGCCGCCGGCGGCTGGCCGGCACTCGCTGCCGGGCCGGACCTCGGCATGGGTGCGAGCGGAGCGCGCGTGCTCGCGCTGCGCAAGCGGCTGGCGGTCGAGGACACCGACGTCGCCGCCACCGGCGGTTTCGACACGAAACTGCTCGAATCGGTCCGCCGTGCGCAGCGTCGCTACGGCCTTAACCCCACCGGCACCGTGTCGACGCAGACGCTGGCGGCGCTCAACGTGCCGGCCCAGGCGCGGGTGCGGCAGATCATGGCCAATATGGAGCGCTGGCGCTGGCTGCCGCAGGACCTGCCGCGCGACCGCATCCAGGTGAACATCGCCGCCGCGGTGCTGACCGTGTTCGACGGCGACCAGCCGGTGATGTCGATGCGCGCGGTCACGGGCCGGCCGGGCGATGAGACGCCGATGCTCTCCTCGACCATCCACAGCGTCGTCATCAACCCGCCGTGGAACGTGCCGACCTCGATCGCGACCAAGGAGCTGTGGCCGAAGGAAAAGAAGAGCCCCGGCTATTTCCGCCGCAACGGCTTCCGCGTCATCGACGGCACCCGCCTGCAACAGAAGGCCGGCGACCAGAGCGCGCTCGGCCGTTACAAGTTCGACTTCGACAACGCCTTTTCGGTCTACCTCCACGATACGCCGTCGCGGGCCAAGTTCGCGAGCTTTAGCCGGCTCGCCAGCCACGGCTGCGTCCGGCTGGAAAAGCCCGCCGATCTTGCGCAGCTGCTGCTGAAGGGCGATCCCGCCTGGACGCCGGAGGCGATCGCGGCGACCGTCGACAAGGGCGATACCGTGCGGGCGCGGCTGGTGAAGCCGGTGTCGGTCTATTTGCTCTACTGGACCGCCTTCGCCAGCGGCAGCGGCCAGATGAATTTCCGTGACGATCCCTATGGATGGGATGCAACATTGGCGGCGAAGATCGAGGCGCGCTCGGCGAGCCAGATGGTCGCGGCACGGTGAAAGGGGAGGTGATGCGTATGCGTAAGATGAAGACCTGGGCGGCGCTGGCCGCGGGATTGCTGCTGCTGGCGGCCTGTTCGCGCTCCGAGCCCGAACAGCCGCTCGACGAGAATATGACGGAGCAGGCGCCGATGGACGAGGCGACGCCTGATGCATTGCCCTCCGCCGAACCGACGGAGTCGCTGCCGCCGACAGTGGACGCGAACACCGCCGCGATCGACGTGCCGCCGGAAGCCCCGGTCGCGCCCGATGCGCAGATGATCGAGGATGCCGACGCCACCGGCATGACCGCGCGTGTGTCGCGCGACGAGGCGCCGGCCAACGACCAGGCGCCGCAGTAATCGCGGACGCATCGGGTATGACGATGCTGTCGCGCCGCGCCCTCCATCGCTGGTGCGGCGCCATGCTGCTGGCGGGGCTGGCCGCGCCGATCGCGCCGGCGGACGCGGTGACGCGGCCGGTGTCGGCGATCGTCATGGACGCGCGCGACGGCAGCATCCTCTATGCGCAGAATGCCGGCATCGTCCGCCGGCCCGCCTCGCTCACCAAGATGATGACGCTGTTCCTGACGTTCGACGCGCTCGATGCGGGAACGTTGCGGCTTGGCGATCCGGTGCGGATCTCGCGCTATGCGTCGAACCAGCCGCCATCGCGGATCGGCCTGCGCCCGGGTGCGACGATGACCGTCGATCAGGCGATCCGCGCCGTCGCCGTGGTGTCGGCGAACGACGTCGCGGTCGCGCTGGCCGAAACCGTCGGCGGCACGGAAGACCGGTTTGCACGGATGATGACCGCCAAGGCGCGCGCGCTCGGCCTCGAGGATACCTCCTTCACCAATTCGACCGGCCTGCCCGGCGCCAACCTGACCACCGCGCAGGACATGGCGCGGCTGTCGCTGGCGCTGCAACGCGACCATCCGCGGCGCTACGCGGTGTTCGCGACGCGCAGCTTCAGCTGGGGCGGGCGGACGGTGCAGAACCACAACCACCTGCTCGGCGCCTATCCGGGCGCGGACGGCCTCAAGACCGGCTATACCGCCGAGGCCGGCTTTGCGCTGGCGGCTTCCGCCAAACGCGGCGACCGGCGGCTGATCGCGGTGGTGATCGGCGAACGCTCGGTCCAACTGCGCGACCGCCTCGTCGCGAAGCTGCTGACCGAAGGCTTCGGCCGCGCTGCGCCGTCGCCACCACCGCCGGCGCGGAGCATCCCCGATACGCTGGAGGAATGGCTGGGCAATGGCGGGGCGTTGCCGGCGGACTGATCTTTGTAATGCCGGGAGGTTTCGGGTTCACGCGAAGCCGCGAAGAAGGGGATTTACGCGGAGGCGCGGAGAAGAAAAGGCGAGGGAGGTTCGCGCAGAGCCGCAGAGCCGAAGAGGGTGTTGCGCCGCAGGCAATCTTATTCTTTGCTCACCACTGCGGCCTGACAGGAAGCAGCTGCGCTGCGTCAAATCGTCTCTGCGTCCTCCGCGCCTCTGCGCGCAAAAACCTCTTCTCCGCGTCTCCGCGTGAATCCCGTTCTTCGCGGCTTAGCGTCTTCGCGTGAACCAATTCTCGCGCAGACCCAACTAACGCCGCGCCGCCCGTCCGCCGAACGTCGGCAGGCTCTCGCTACCATCCGCCGCCAGCGCAGACACCGCGAAAAACGTGTCGTCCACCGGCACCTGCTGCACGACCGCGTCGCTGCCCTGTACGTCGCGCGACTGGCTCCACGACGCGGCGTCGTTGGCGCGCCAGCGGATGCGATAGCCCGCGGCGCCCGGTACCGGCATCCAGCTGACCCGGGTATCGCGCGACAGGTCGCCGACCAACGTGACGCTTGCGGGCGCGGCGGGTGCGGCGGCGAGGCGGGCGATCGTCGCGGCATTGATCGCCGTCACCTTGGCGAGATAGGCGAAATCCATCCGGTCGATCGTGTCGCCGAAGACGGTGCCGTTCTCGGTGCGCAGGTTCTGATGCTGTGCGTCCCAATTTTCCGCACCGACCGAGAACCGGACTGCGGGATAGCCGCGCTTCAGGAACGGTTCGTGGTCGCCGCCGCGCCCGAACCGGTCCGGACGCCGGTCGATCACCACGTCGAAGCCGCCGGGAATCGCGTCCGCAATGCCATCGATCGTCTTGGCGAGCGCGCGACTGGGGCCGTCATCCTCGCCGCCGTCGCCGCGGCGACGCTGCTGCTGGGGCAGATCCTCGGCCGCGCGGATGCCTTCCGAAAAGACGCGGACGCGGTTCGGGTCGCGGACGCCGCCTTGGCCAATCGAATTTCCCACAATGTCGTTGTTGAGCATCGCGGTGACGGTCCAGCCCCGCGTCGCGGCGGTGTCGGCGAGCAGCTCGGCGCCCCACAGCCCCTGCTCCTCGGCGCTGAAGGCGACATAGACGATCGTCGCGTCGAAACGCCGCTTCGACAGCAGCCGCGCCGTTTCCAGTACGAGGGCGACGCCGGAGGCATCGTCGTTGGCGCCCGGTGCGTCGCTGGTCGCGTCCATCACGTCGGTGACGCGGCTATCGATATGCCCGCCGATGATGACGACGCGGTCGGGATCGCGGCCGCGCTGGATGCCGAGCACGTCCTCCACCATCACACCATCGGGCGCGCGCGGGCCGGTGAAGCTGCGGCTGATGCGTTCGACCTTGATGCAGCCGCCGCAGTCGCGCCCGATCGCCTCGAACTGCTTTGCCGCCCAGCTGCGCGCCGCGCCGATGCCGCGCTTCGGATCGGTGGTCGACGACAAAGTGTGCCGCGTGCCGAAGCCGACCAGCGCGGTGACGCTGGCCTTCAGTCGGGCGGGATCGGGGGCGGGGGCCGCAGCGGTGGCGGCAGCGGCGGCGAGGAGCGGGAGGATCAGCATGGCATGGCGGTGTGGCGCGTCGCGCCCGTCCGCTCAAGCCCCTGATTTAGCCGATCAATGCGTACAGCGACTCTGGTCGCCGAGCCGCGCCGCGACCAGGTCGATGACCCCGCTCAGCTGCGCGGCGGCGATCCCCTCGTCGAGGTCGTCCAGCGTGCTGAGCGCGCGGGTCAGCAGGTCGAGCGCCCGGATGTAGGGCATCGGCGGCAAGAGATTGGCGGACATGTCATATTATACGATCCGCAAGCACAAAAATGCAAACGATTTCATCGCCCTGCGGCTGCTGTGGATCAGCTCAGCCGGTCGATCGCCTCGCGGGTCAGCGATCCCGGGATAATCATCACCGGGACGGGCAGGGCGCCCGCGTCCGAACCGGCGAAATGGGTGACGAGCGTGCCCGGCGATCCCGCCGGTGCCGCGCCCAGCACCAGCGCGGCGATGTCCGGGTTGGCGGCGATGATCTCGCGGATGATCTTGGGGCCGTCGCCCTGCCGCACGGTGATCGACGGCTTCAGCCCCGATTCGCTGACCAGCGTCCCCGCCGCGGCGGACACCAGCCCTTCGGCGTGGAGCAGCGCCTCTTCCTCGATCGTCGCCTGCACGCCGCCGAAGGCGATGAACTCCTGCGGCGGGATCAGGGTCAGGATTTCGACGCCGCCGCCGGTCTTCACCGCACGGCGCGCAGCGAAGCGCAGCGCGATCTCCGCTTCCGGACTGTCGTCGACCACCACGAGGTATATGCGCATGTTTTGCCCCTTTTCCGTTACGTGGTCCGCGCCTTGAGCCCGCGCAAGGGTTGACCCCCCGCGCGTAGGGCGCGAAGGGAGCGACCTGCTCCCCAGGCAAGAGGACCTGCATGTCGATCGAGATCAAGATGCCCGCGCTGTCGCCGACGATGGAAGAGGGTACGCTCGCCAAGTGGCTCGTCAAGGAAGGCGACACCGTCAAGAGCGGTGACATCATGGCCGAAATCGAGACCGACAAGGCGACGATGGAATTCGAGGCGGTGGACGAGGGCGTGATCGCCAAGATCCTGATCGCCGAAGGCACGGACAATGTGAAGGTCGGCGCGGTGATCGCGATCCTGGCCGAAGAGGGCGAGGACGCATCCTCTGTCAGCGCGCCGGCGAAGAGCGAGACGCCCGAGCCCGCCGATCCCGAATTCAAGGGCCGTCCCGATCCGAAGGACCCCAACGCGACCGGCGACGAGGCGAAGCCCGCCCAGCGCGACGTCACCGAGGCGGAGGATCACGGCAAGCCCGCCGATGCCGGCGCGGCGCCGGCCCCTGCCAAGTCGGGCGAGCGCGTCAAGGCGAGCCCGCTGGCGCGCCGCATCGCCGCCGAAAAGGGCATCGAACTCGCCGGCCTGAGCGGTTCGGGCCCGAACGGTCGCATCGTCAAGGCGGACGTCGAGGGTGCGAAGTCCGGCGCGGCCGCACCGGCGGCTGCGAAGAGCGAATCGACCCCGGCCGCCGCGGCCGCACCTGCGCCCGCCGCCAAGCCCGCTGCCGTGCCGGATATTCCGCATGAGGCGACCAAGCTCAGCAACATGCGCAAGACGATCGCACGCCGCCTGACCGAATCGAAGCAGACGGTGCCGCACATCTACCTGACGGTGGATATCCAGCTCGACGCGCTGCTGAAGCTGCGCGGCGAGCTCAACGCGTCGCTGGAAAGCCGCGGCGTCAAGCTGTCGGTCAACGACATGCTGGTGAAGGCGCTGGCGCAGGCGCTGATCGCGGTGCCCAAGTGCAACGTCATGTTCACGCCCGACCAGCTCATCAGCTTCAAGCGCGCGGACATTTCGGTCGCGGTGTCGACGCCGTCGGGGCTCATCACGCCGATCGTCGTCGGTGCGGACACCAAGAGCCTGTCGGCGATCTCCAACGAGGTGAAGGATCTCGCGGCCCGCGCCAAGGAGAACAAGCTGAAGCCCGAGGAATTCCAGGGCGGCACCGCGTCGATCAGCAACATGGGCATGTTCGGCATCAAGCAGTTCGAGGCGGTCATCAACCCGCCGCAGGGGATGATTATGGCGATCGGCGCCGGCGAGAAGCGGCCGTATATCGTCGACGGCGAACTGGCCGTCGCGACCGTCATGTCGGCGACCGGCAGCTTCGATCACCGTGCGATCGACGGGGCCGACGGGGCCGAGCTGATGAAGGTGTTCAAGGCGCTGGTCGAGCGGCCGCTCGGCATGCTCGCCTGAGGCAGGCGTGGCGCGGACAACCGTCGAACTGCTGCACATCGTCGCCGGGCTGGTCGCGGCCGCGGCGATGACCTGGGCGGCGGCATGGTCCTATCCGCTGGGCTATGAGGTGATCTGGTGGTGCGGTGCGGCGGCGATGCTGGCGACGGTGCTGATGGGCGTCGGCCCGCTGCGCCGCGCCCGCGCGATCGACCGGAGGCGCGCATGACCGACCTGCCCGACGTCGCACCGACGATCCGCGTCACCGCGATGCCTGCCGACGCCAATCCCTATGGCGACATCTTCGGCGGCTGGCTGATGGGGCAGATGGACCTTGCCGCCGGATCGGTCGCATCGCGCCATGCCGGCGGCCGGGCGGTGACGATCGCCTGCGACGCGATGAAGTTCCACGCCCCCGTCCTCGTCGGCGACGAAGTGTCGGTCTATGCGCGGCTGACCGCAGTCGGCAACACTTCGATGACGATCGAGGTCGAGGCATGGCGCCGCGCCCGCCATGCCAACGATGCCTGCAAGGTGACGCAGGCCCGCTTCATCTTCGTCGCCACCGACGAAAACCGCGCACCCCGCCGGGTCGCGCCGCTCTCCTGACATTCGTGTTGAACCTCCCCCGGTAAGGACCTCGCAACGTGGCTGATACCTTCGACCTCCTCATCCTCGGCTCCGGCCCCGGCGGCTATGTCGCGGCGATCCGGGCGAGCCAGCTCGGCCTCAAGGTCGGCATCGTCGAGCGCGAGCGCCTGGGCGGCATCTGCCTCAACTGGGGTTGCATCCCGACCAAGGCGCTGCTGCGCACGTCCGAAGTCTATCATTACATGACGCATGCCGACGCCTACGGGCTGAAGGCCGACAATGTCGGCTTCGACCTCGGCAAGATCGTCGATCGTAGCCGCAAGGTCGCGGGCCAGCTCAATGCCGGCGTCAAGGGTCTGATGAAGAAGAACAAGGTTCAGGTCTTCGAAGGCGTCGGCGCGCTGACCGGGAAGGGCAAGCTCTCGGTCAAGCAGGGCGACAAGACGCTCGACCTCGAGGCGAAGCATATCATGGTCGCCACCGGCGCCCGCGCCCGCGACCTGCCGTTCGCCAAGGCCGACGGCAAGCGCATCTGGACCTATCGCCACGCGATGGTGCCCGAAGTGATGCCGACCAAGCTGCTGGTCATCGGATCGGGCGCGATCGGCGTGGAATTCGCCAGCTTCTACAACGACATGGGTGCCGACGTCACGATCGTCGAAATGCTCGACCGCATCCTGCCGGTCGAGGATGCCGAGGTCAGCGAGTTCATGACCAAGGCGCTGACCAAGCAGGGGATCAAGATCCTCACCAAATCGGGCCTCGAAAAGCTGGAAAGCGGCGCCAATGGCGTCACCGCGGCGATCAAGGGCGCGGACGGCAAGGTCACCAGCACCGAGTTCAGCCACGCCATCGTCGCGATCGGCATCGTGCCGAACACCGAGAATATCGGGCTCGAGGCGCTGGGCGTCGAAACCGATCGCGGCCATATCAAGGTCGACGGCTACGGCCGCACCAACGTCGAGGGCATCTATGCGATCGGCGACGTCACCGGTGCCCCGTGGCTGGCGCACAAGGCGAGCCACGAAGGCATCGTCTGCGTCGAGAAGATCGCCGGCCAGGACCCGCATCCGTTCGAGACGTGGAACATCCCCGGCTGCACCTACAGCCGTCCGCAGGTCGCCAGCGTCGGCTTCACCGAGGCGAAGGCCAGGGAAGCCGGTTATGAGGTGAAGGCGGGCAAATTCCCCTTCATCGGCAACGGCAAGGCGATCGCGCTCGGCGAGGCGGAAGGCTTCGTGAAGACCGTGTTCGACGCCAAGACCGGCGAACTGCTCGGCGCGCACATGGTCGGCGCGGAAGTGACCGAGTTGATCCAGGGCTATGTGATCGCGCGCCAGCTCGAAACCACCGAGCACGAGCTGATGGAAACCGTGTTCGCCCATCCGACGCTCAGCGAGATGATGCACGAGAGCGTGCTGGGCGCCTACGGGCGGGCGATTCACTTCTAGTCCCTGCGGGGATGCCGCTCCCGTCATCCCTTGCCTCCTTCCCCTCCCGCCGGGAGGAGAAGGGGGATCGTCCGGTGGCACCGGTCGGGCCGGGTGAGGGCATGGCGTTGTGACGGCGCCCTCGGACAGGGTGGCGGCGCCGGGCGTCGCGTTTGCGGCGGCGCTGCTGTTCGCGATATCGCTGGCGATATTCTGGCCCGGCTATGTCGCGTTCGACAGTCTCGCGCAGCATGCGCAGGCGATCGACGGGCGCTACGACGACTGGCATCCGCCGGTCATGGCGCGGCTGTGGTCGCTGTTCGCGCGCCACGGGCCGGCGCCGATGCTGGCATTGCAGCTCGGCACCTATTGGTCGGGACTGGGCCTGCTCGCCGCTGCGCTGGCGTCACGCGGGCGCGGACGTGCGGCGTGTGCCATGCTGGCGATCGGCGTCTGGCCGCCGCTGCTCGGCTGGCAGGCGGTGGTGCTCAAGGACATGCAGATGTCGGGCGCACTGCTCGGCGCGGTCGGCGTCGTCGGCTGGTGGCGGCTGCGCGAGCGGCGGCTGCCATGGCCTGCGCTCGCGCTCGTCGCGATCCTGATGGGCTATGCGCTGCTGGTACGTGCCAATGCCCCCTTTGCAGTGATGCCGCTGATCGCGATGCTGCTGCCCTGGCCGCACGGGCGGGCGCGGGCGGGCGTGGCGGTCGGCGGGATCGTGCTGGCGCTGCTGCTCGCGCCACTGCTGAACCACCGGCTGATGCAGGCGCAGCGGAGCGGCGTCGAACGGACGCAGGCGATGTACGACCTGTCCGGGATCGGCGTGGCAAGCGGCGATCCGGCGGTCGGGCTGTCCACCGCGACGCTCGCGGCAATGCGTGCGAAGCGGTGCGTCCGCCCCTATTTCTGGGACCCGCTCGGCGAGCCGCAGCGATGCGAGGCGTTGGTCGCGCCGTGGCAGGCGACCGCAGCCGGCACGCTCTACATCCGGCTGGCGGGGATGATCCTGCGCCATCCGCTCAGCTATGCGACGCACCGGCTGGCGCACCTCAATTCGACGGAGCGGTTGTGGGTGCCGCTGCACTGGATCGGCGCAGCGCCGCCGCAGGCGAGCGAGCCCAATAGGCGCGGGTTCGCCGAGCCCGCGGCGGCGGCCGCGCGGTGGCAGGGGCTGGCGGCGTGGCTGATCGAATCGCCGCTCGGCTGGCCGTCGGTCTGGGTGGTCGCGGCGATCGCCGGGCTGTTGCGGTCGAGGCGTGGCCCGGCTGAGGACCGGCTGCCAGCGGCGCTGTTCACCTCGGCACTGGCGATCGAGGTGAGCTTCGCTGCGATCAGCATCGCCTCCGACCTGCGCTATCATCTGTGGACGCTCGCGGCGACGGCGGTCGGCTGGGTGCTGATCGGGCCGCGGCGCTGGCCGCGTGCCGCGACGCTCGCGCTGGTCGGCGTGATCGCGATCGGCGCGCTGGCGCGCGCGACGCTGCCGCAAGCGCCGCAAAGCTACGCCGGCATGCTCGGCTGAACACGCGCGGCATCACGCCGCGGCGCTGGTGCCCCATTGCCGCGCCGCCAGGGCGCGCGCTTCGTCGACCGGCAGCGGGCGGCCGAAATAATAGCCCTGCACCTTCGTACAGCCGAGGTCCTGCACCATGCGGTGTTCCGATTCGGTTTCGACCCCCTCGGCGGTGGTCGCCATGCCGAGGCTTTGCGCCAGTGCGACGACGGCGCGGATGATCGCGATCGCCTCCTTGACGCCCTTCGACGCGCCCTGGACGAAGCTGCGGTCGATCTTGATCGACGAGAAGCGGGTGCGCGACAGATAGCCGAGCGAGGAATAGCCGGTGCCGAAATCGTCGAGGCTGAGCCGCACGCCGAGGTCGAGGATGCGCTCCAGCACCTTGGTCGCGCCGAGCCCCTCGTGCATGAACACGCTTTCGGTCACTTCCAGCTCGAGCCGTTCCGCCGACAGGCCGGCATTGGCCAGCGCCGAGGTAACGACCGCGACGAAGCTCGGGTTCTGCAGCTGGTCGGGCGAGACGTTGACCGCGACGCGCACGTCGGACGGCCAATTCGCCGCCTCGGCGCAGGCGGTGCGCAGCACCCATTCGCCGATCGGCTGGATCAGCCGCGCCTCCTCGGCGAGCGGGATGAACTTGGCGGGCGACACGTTGCCGAACTGCGGGCTCGTCCAGCGCAGCAGCGCCTCGAACCCCTTGAGCCGGCCCGAACCGGCGTCGACCACCGGCTGGTAGTGGAGGTGCATCTCGCCCTTTTCGAGCGCCTGGCGCAGCGCCATTTCCAGCACGCGGCGCTCCTCGGCCTGGACGTGCAGCTCGGGCTCATAGGCGTGGTAGACGCCGCGACCGGCATCCTTGGCGCGGTAGAGCGCGAGGTCGGCGGAGCGGATCAGCATCTCCGCGGTGCGCCCGTCGCGCGGCCCGACGGCGAGGCCGACCGAGGCGCCGATGTAAAGCGTGTGCGCATCGACCTCATAGGGGCGCGACAGCGTCTCGATGATCCGCTGCGCAAGGCCTTCGACCGCGGTCGTGTCGGTAGCGTCGCGCATGACGACGGCGAATTCGTCGCCGCCCAGCCGCCCGCACGTCTCGTTGTCGCTCATCAGCTGGCCGAGCCGTTCGGCGACGCGGCTGAGCAGGCGGTCGCCGATCGGATGGCCGAGCGTGTCGTTGACCGCCTTGAACCGGTCGAGGTCGATCATCATGAACGCGCAGCGGCCGCCCCATTTGTCGGCATCGGCCATCGCCCGGACCAGAGTCTCGTTGACCATCAGCCGGTTGGGCAGGCCGGTCAGCGTGTCGAAGCGCGCCATGCGGTTGATCTTGTCAGCCGAGGCGCGCTGTTCGGTGACGTCGGACCCGACACCACGGAACCCGCAGAACGTTCCCTTTTCATCGAAGCGCGGACTGGCGGCGAGTTCCCACCAGCGCTCCTCGCCGCCGACGTCGACCGGCAGCCGCAGGTCGCGGAAGCTTTCGCGCGTCTTCAGCTTGTCGGCGAGGTTGCGGAGGCCGGCGGAGAAATTGCCGGTGTCCCACGCCGGCCCGGACAGCACCTGCAGGAACGGGCGGCCCTCGATGGTGATCGGGTCCAGCCCACAGGCATAGGCGAAGCGCGGCGAGGCCTTGACGATCCGCCGGGCGGCGTCGGTTTCCCATAGCCAGTCGGCGTTGGTCGCCTCGAATTCGCGCAGCAGCAGGCTGACGGTCTCGTCGCGCTCGCCCAGCGCCATCTGGCTTGCGCGGATCACGACCAGCGAGCGGGCGCGGTTGAGGCAGATGACGATCAGCATGACCGTGAACAGCGAGGTCGCGGCCGCCGCGGCATAGCTGCCGACCGTCACCAGCTTGCCGGTCACGGTCAGCCCGACGCCGCCGACGAAGGCGATCGTCGCCAGCGCCAGCGGCGCCATCGCCACCGCGCCCGCGGTCATCAGCACCGACAGGATCATCCACAGGACATAGGCCGCGTTCGATCCAGGATGCGTGTTGAACACCAGGCACGGGATCGACCAGGCGACCGCCAGCGCCAGCCCCTCCAGCACGGTTGCGCGGACATCGTCCTGCGTCGCATAGCCGCCGTCGCGATGGCGCGTGCCGAGCCGGCGGATGGCGACGGTGACCGAGACGATCCCGACCAGCGCCGCCCAGCCGGCGAGGATCGCATGCCCCACCTGCGTGGCGAACAGCGACACCGTCGCCGCCGCCCCGATCAGGTTGGCGGCGAGCAGGAACAGGGCGGGGCGGCGGCCCGCATCCAGCTGCGTCGAGCGGATGCGCGCCCATTGTGCCGCATCCGCGCCGTCGCGCAGCCCGAGCAATTGCAGGAAATGGATCGCATGGGGATCCGAGGCTGGCGATACGGTCTTGCTCACGCGGCAGGATCTACCGCGACGAAGTTGATGGATGGTTAGCCGCGCCGGCTTTTACGTCCGATCCGGCGCTGCTCGTCGATCAGGCGGCGATGGCATAGGGCTTGATGTCGCCGTTCAGGTACAGGTTGCGCGCCTTCGCCCGGCTCAGCTTGCCCGAGCTGGTGCGCGGCAGGGTGCGCGGCGGGATCAGCTCGATCACGCAGTTCATGCCCGTCACCGACCGCACGCGCTCGCGGATCTCCTCGCGCAGCCGCTGGCGTTCCGAATCGTCGCTGCTGCGGCACTGGACCAGCACCGCCGGCGTCTCCTCGCCGCCCGGCGTGGTGATCGCGAAGGCGGCGATGTCGCCGGCCTTGAACCCGGGCAGTTGCTCCACCGCCCATTCGATGTCCTGCGGCCAGTGGTTCTTGCCGTTGACGATAATCATGTCCTTGGCGCGGCCGACGATGTAGATGTAGCCATTCGACATGTACGCCATGTCGCCGGTGTCGAGCCAGAATTTCCCGTCGGAATCGGGCGCCATGCACGCTTCGGTCGCGGCCTCGTCGCGGAAATAGCCGACCATGACGCTCGGCCCCTTGCACCACAATTTGCCGATCGCGCCGTCGGGCAGGGGGGTGCCGTCCTCCTCGCGGATCTCGACCGCCATGTCGCGCACCGGCTTGCCGCAATTGACGATCGCGCGGAAGCGCTGCGGGCGCGGGCCATCGTTGGCGGCGAGCGAATCGCCGCCGCCCGACAGCTGCGTCTCCTCGACCAGCTCCACCCGGATGCCCTCGCCCGGCGGCATCAGCGACACCGCCAGCGTCGCCTCGGCGAGGCCGTAGCTCGGCAGGAAGGCGCTTGCCTTGAACCCCGCGTCGGCGAAGGCGTCGACGAACGCCTGCATCACGTCGGGACGGATCATGTCCGCGCCATTGCCCGCGACGCGCCAGCGCGACAGATCGAAGCGGTCGCTCGCCTTGGTCTGCGACGACATGCGGCGCGCGCAGATGTCATAGCCGAAGGTCGGCGAATAGCTCAGCGTCGTGCCGTCGTGGCGCGAGATCATGTCGAGCCACGCGAGCGGGCGGCGGGCGAAATCCTCGGTCTTCAGGTAATCGGTCGATACCTGGTTGGCGATCGGCGACAGGAAGCAGCCGACGAGGCCCATGTCGTGATACCAGGGCAGCCAGCTGACGCAGCGATCGGTGCCGTCGGCGGCGATCTCCATGCCGTGGCTGTGCGCCGCCAGATTGTTGAGCAGCGCATGATGCGTAATCGCGACGCCATGCGGAAACCGCGTCGACCCGCTGGAATATTGCAGATAGGCGATCGCCTGCCCGTCCGCCTGCGGCAGCGCGACCGCGGCCGCCTCGCGCGTCGCGAATTCGGACCAGTCGATCCCCTCGGTCCCGGCGAGGCGCGCCGCCTCCGCCGCCATCGCGGCCAGTTCGGGCGGGAAGATCAGCATCCGGGGGTCGCAACTCGCCAGCTGGACGCGCAATTGCTCGATATAGGAATCGCGCCCGCCGAACGAGGTCGGCAGCGGCAGCGGCACCGGCCATGCACCGGCATAGACGGTGCCGAAGAACAGGGCGGCGAACTCCGGTCCGGTTTCCGCGACCAGCGCGATGCGATCCTCGGGCTGCACGCCCGCCGCGATCAGGCGGTGCGCCATGGCGACGGCATCGGCGCGCAGCTCCGCGAACGGATAGGGGCGGGCGAGCGTGCCGCGCGCATCGTGGAAGTTGAGGCCGCGCACGCCCTGCGCCGCATAGTCCAGCGCCTCGCCCAGCGTCGTGAAGTCGGCGTAGCGACGCGGCAGCTCGTCCAGCGTGGGCGTGGGCGTCAGCGAAGGCGCAGACTGCTCGGTCATCACATATTCCTGTTCACTCGTCGCGACCCGCGACTGTCGTCATCCTGCGCTATAACGCACGATCGACGTTCTAAATCCGGTGCCAGTGTGGCAACAACATGGCCATGAGGCAGGAACGCCGCCCTCCACCGCCGCTCGACGCCGCCGCCCTCGAACGGCTGGCGCTTCGCTACGTCGAGCGGTTCGCGACGACGCGGGGCAAGCTGGCCGACTATCTGGGGCGCAAGATCCGCGAACGCGGCTGGGACGGCGAGGCCGCCGATCCCCGGGCGCTGGCGCAGCGGATGGCCGATCTCGGCTATGTCGACGACCGCCTGTACGCCGAGAGCAAGGCCGCCGCGCTGGGCCGCAAGGGGCTGGGCGCGCGGCGGGTGACGATGGCGCTGCGCCAGGCGCATATCGCACAGGCCGACGCCGACGATCTCGCACCCGCCATCGCCGAACGGGCAGGGGAGGCCGCGATCACCTTCGCCCGGCGCAAGCGGATCGGACCGTTCGGGATGCCGACCGAAGACCGGGCGGTGCGCGACAAGCAACTCGCGGCGATGCTGCGCGCCGGCCATGGTTTCGAACGGTCGCGCCGCATCGTCGTCGCGCAAAGCGAAGAAGAACTGGATGAATTGGAGTAAACAGTCCTTTCGCAATTGCAGCAGCGACGAACCGTGCTAGCGTAGCGTTAACAGGGGTAGAGTTATGCGTAGCGAGCCGCAACGGGAGGGCGACGAGCGGGACGACGGGGTCATGCCCGGCGCCACGGCCGCCACACGCGCGCCGGACGGCGACGACCAGGGCGTGGTCGCCGTGTCGGGCGTCATCAAATGGTTCGACGTGACCCGCGGCTTCGGCTTCGCGGTGGCGGACGATGCCGGCGTCGGCGACGTGCTGATCCATTTTTCCGTCCTGCAACCGCACGGCCGACGTAGCCTGCCCGAAGGCGCGCGGGTCGAGACGCTGTCGGTGCAGCGCGGCCGCGGCTATCAGGCGCGCGAAGTGGTCGCGATCGACCTCAGCAACGCGGTCGAGGAGCCGGTGCGGCCGCCGCGTGCCACCGACCGGATCGATCCGGTGACGCTGATCGATGCCGCCGGCGATTATGAGGGCGTCGCGGTCAAATGGTTCAACCGGCTGAAGGGCTATGGTTTCCTGGTCCGCGACCGCGACGACAGCGACGTGTTCGTGCACATGGAGACGTTGCGCCGCGCCGGCATCGCCGCCATCGAGCCCGAACAGCGGCTGCGCGCGCGCATCGTCGACGGGCGCAAGGGGCCGCTGGCGGTGAGCGTCGAACAGGATTGAGCGGGTGACGGCGATGAGCGCAAGGGTGAAGGCGGCGAAGGCGGCGAAGGCGGTGGGGGCGGCGACGGCCGCGGCGCTGCTGCTCATGGCGACCGGGGCCTGTTCGGGTGGTGACGGCGGGGGCAATGCCGGGCAGGCGGCGGACGCCAGCACGCGGTTGCCGGTGACGATCACCGGGGCTGGCGGCAGCCATGTCTTCCTCGTCGAGCGCGCAGTGACTGCGGCGCAGCAGGCGCAGGGCCTGATGTACCGCACCGACCTGACGCCCGACGGCGGCATGCTCTTCCATCCCTATCCCGCCGGCGGCGGCGCCCCGCGCGAGGCGAGCTTCTGGATGAAGAACACGCCGACCCCGCTCGACATCCTCTTCATCCGCGCCGACGGCACGATCGCGACCATCGCCGAGAACACCGTCCCGTATGCGACGACCGAGGTGAAATCCCGCGAACCCGTCGCCGCCGTCCTCGAGATCGTCGGCGGCCGCGCCGCCGAACTCGGCATCGCCGAGGGCGACCGGGTGACCTGGGCGAAGTAGCGGGGCCGGGGTGGGGGAGTCAGGCTGCGTTGGGCTGTCTGATCTTGGGGGGATGGCGGGCGGGCAGCTTTCCGGCCCGAGAACCATAACGCAGTCGCTCTTTATTCAACCCTGCGCCTGCGCCTGCGCCAGACAACAGCGTACAGCACACTGGTCGCCAGCGTGACCGGAACTGCACAGATCGAGAGCACAAGGGCAGCAAAGACGAGTATTCCCCCGCCGTCAGTACCAGCGCGATCACTGCTCGCCGCCAGAAATGCGAGCGCGTTCATGACAGATGGAACGAAAACGCAGCCCAGCAGAACGGCAACAACCGGGAACCGACCCATCACATGCCGTCCAACAGCTGCCATGAACCCGAAGGTGAGCAGTGCTACAATGACGGCGGGCAACACCAAGGTTCCGACACCATCGCGGCCTGCGATCGTGCCTGGATGCGAGAACACAGACCACAAAGCTCCTAGCACGGAAGCTTTTCTCCTATCGTGGAGGCGATATCGCAGTCTAGCTGATACAGACCCATTCCGATAAGTTCCTAAGGCTCAACGGTATTCGCGAGCGATGCACCTATACCAATGACCGTTTTCGGGAACCCGCATCGCCAGCTTAAATGTCCGGTCGTGGGCGATAGCGGGACGGCCGCTTCTGTCGATTCAACAGGCTGTCCGCTTATCGTATTTGGCACGGCCAGGCGGCTTCCGGTCAGGTCGAAGCCAAGCAGCGAACATGAGGGCAAATCCCAAGCAAAAGCAGACGATCCCAGTCCAGCCTGCAACGAACGGCAGGTCGGCTACACAATAATCGAGGCAGTATTTTGATGGGGGCTGAACACGGAAGAATTTGGTGAAATCGGACCAGTTTCCCATCACCGCAGAGTAGATGTACGCTCGAACGATCCCTGCTTGGATAAGCCAAGCGACGGCGGAAACCACCATAAGGGACATCGCGCCGAGCAGTCGCTTGTCTCTACCCATATCTCCGCTCTCATGCTGCATCTTCTGTTTGGTAGTCGGTACGGCCCAGGTCAAATCCATAACTGGCCTGCATCCGCTAGTGGGAGGGAAGCGGACGTTCGTTAAAGCCTCGCGCAGCCAAGGAAGCGTGGCGAGAGCGTCCTCGCGGGCTGCTTCTTCCGACTCGAATAGGCCGGAGACGTGCGTCGGCATCCAGTAGGCTTCGGCGACTATTGCCCCCTCGTTCCCATCATTATCGACATAGCAAATCTCGTCCTGCAACGTCATTTCCTCGAAAAGGAAGAAGCCGTGCGGCCGCAGCAATAGCCGCCAACGTTTGAACCCGTTGCCGTCTTTTGCGGTCTCCACCACGGTTCGATCATCGCTCATGCCATCACGCTCGCACGCAAAGGCAATGTCTGCAATTGGCGCATCCGGCCACACTTTAGGCTGTGTGGTGTTATCTTGCTTACGAATGTACCGTCGTCGCCAGCCCAACGGCGCCATCTCCGCCAACGCGCCTCGACATCGCCCGGGGCAAACGGCTCAGACGCCACCGTGTCCGGCGCCACCGTGCCGATATCGCCGCCTCCGATTCCGGAGAATATAGGTGCGGCCCAATCCCGGTATGTCCTACTCCGTGCCGTCCGATAACGTTTGATTCGTCTCGATACGGCTCCGTCGCATCATCTCACGACCGGAAACGACAGAACCGGATCGTCTCCTCCAACGTGTTCATGTCGTCCAGTTCGTGACCACACGGAGGCTTTTCGTTCCCCACGCCATCCACCTGAAACGATCGCGTCGATCCCCGGTTGAAGGCGGCGCGCGAGACGGGTAAGCGCAGGGGCATTATGGGCATCAACCTCAATCCGTTCACCTGGTGGTCCGGCGCATCCTGGGGCACGATGCTCTATGGCCTGCGCGGCATGAAGCAGATGGGCACCGACGCGCTCGGCAACGTCTATTACGAAGGCGGCAAGGACGGCAGCGGCCGGGTCCGTCGCTGGGTGATCTACGAGGGTGCGAACGACGCCAGCCGCGTGCCGCCGGTGTGGTTCAGCTGGCTGCATCATCATATCGACGACGTGCCCGATCGCGCGCTGCCGCCGGTGCGTGCGTGGCAGAAGCCGGCGGTGCCGAACATGACCGGCACGCCGCTCGCCTATCGCCCCTCGGGCTCGTTGGAAAAGGGCGGCAAGCGCGCCGCCGCCACCGGCGATTACGAGGCGTGGACGCCCGAAGGGTGATGAAGCGCTGGCTCGCCGCCGGCGTGCTGCTGGTGGCGCTGGTCGTGGCGGGGGTGCTCGGCTACCGGGCGCTGCATCGCGCCGACACGGGCGGGCAAAGCGTCGTCGCGCAGGACCTGACGCCGGGCGACGTCGCGCCGGCGGAGGCGATCGAGACGATCGCGTCGAGCGACGTCGCGCTGCCGACCGGCGGTACGCCGATGGCGGAGCGGGTCGCGGTGGTCGGGCTGCTCAACAAGCGTAACGGCGTCAGCCGCGACGTGACGCTCAAGCCCGGGCAGGCGGTGCGGGTCGGCGATGCGATCGTCCGCCTGCGTGCCTGCGAACATACCGCGCCCTGGGAACAGGACCAGCTGACCGGCGCCTTCGTCCAGCTCGACGTGCGCGGCAGCGACCGGCACTGGCGGCGCGCCTTTTCGGGCTGGCTGTTCCGCGAGCGGCCGGCGCTCAACGTCGTCCAGCACCCGGTCTACGACGTCTGGACCAAGAGCTGCACGATGTCCTGGCCGGCGACCGGCCCCGATACGACCGCGGTGGGTGCCGGTGGTGGCGATGTGGCGGGTCGTTCGAGCGCGAAGAAATCGCCCGTCGCCGCCGCGGATCGCACCGATGCGGCGGCCGAACCGGTCCCGCCGTCCAGCGCCCCGGCCAGCAACGCGCAATAATCCGCCCGGTCGATCTCCACCGCGCCCAGCGAGGCGAGGTGGTCGGTCATGAACTGGCAGTCGAGCAGGGTGAATCCGCCCGCCTTCAGCCGTGCGACCAGCCAGGCGAGTGCGACCTTCGAGGCATCGGTGCGGCGGCTGACCATCGATTCGCCGAAGAAGGCGCGGCCGAGCGCGAGGCCGTAGAGGCCGCCGACCAGTTCCTCCCCCTCCCAGCATTCGATCGAATGCGCGAAGCCCAGCCGGTGGAGAGTGGTGAACACCCGCTCGATATCGGTGTTGATCCAGGTTTCCGGCCGATCCTCCGCGCTTTCCGCGCACAGCTGGATGATCCGTTCGAAGGCGGCGTCGGCGGTGACGCGGAAGCGGTCGCGGCCGATCGTCTTGCGCAGCGATTTCGACAGGCGGAACCCGTCGATCGGCAGGATCGCCCGGGTGCGCGGCTCGACCCAATAGACGCCGCCCGCGTCGCGATGGTCGGCCATCGGAAACACGCCCACCGCATAGGCGCCGAGCACGAGTTGCGGGTCGAGCATGTCCATCGTCCTGCGAACGTGGCGTCCGGCCGCGGCGATGGCAAGGCCGCCCGCGGATTACGCCACGCGGCGCTCGATCGCGGTCCACAGCGCGGCGAAGGCGCCGGCGGCGGCGGAGCGCGGTGCGAAGGTCGCCACCGGCGCGCGGTGTTCGGCCATCGCCTCGACCGCGCTCGCCATCGGGATCGCGGGCCAGTCGGGCTGCGCGGCGAGCGCCTCGGCGTGGAGGCGGCGGCGGCGGTCGACCATCATATGCACGGGCAGCACCGGCACCTTGCCGCCGAGGTGGCGCAGCACCTCGTCCGCCGCGCGCTGCGCCAGCGGCGAGGGGATCACCGGCATGACGATCAGATCGGCGGCGCGGATCACCTGTTCGCTCGTCTCGGTGAGCCCGGGCGGGCAATCGAGCAGGACATGGTCGTAATCGCCGATCCGCTCGATCAGCCGGCCGAGCCGCCGGCGCTTGCCGATATCGTGGAGCAGCAGATCGAGCGTGCGCAGCGAGGCGTCGGCGGGGATCAGGTCGAGCCCCGGGACGATCGTCGGCTGCGCATGCGCCGATGCCTTGCTGTCCTTGGTGAACAGGGCGCGCGCCTGGTCGCCGGCGGGTTCGCGGCCGACCACCCAGCTGCTCGCCGCCTGCGGATCGAGGTCCCACAGCAGCGTGCGGCGCTGCGACAGGGCCGCCGCGCACCAGGCGAGGTTGACGGCCAGCGTCGTCTTGCCGACGCCGCCCTTCGAACTGTAGATCGCGATCGTCGCCATGCGGGCGATCGTACCGTTTCGGCCGCGATGCCGCAATGCGGCACGCACGGAAACGGCGGACACGAAAAAGGCCGGCGGATCGCTCCGCCGGCCCGTCGTCATCCGGAAACCGGATGCGTTAGGACTTGCAGGTCTGCGACGGCTTGCCGGGCTGCGTGATGGTGATGTTCGACGCCGTGCCGGTCAGCTTCCAGCCGCCCTCGGCGGTCAGCGGATCGCCGGCCTTTTCGGCGGTCAGGCGGTTGATGGCGCCGGTCGGGCTGGTCTTCACGAACGCCTGCTTGTCGCCCTGGAACAGGGTGACGTAGAGCAGGCTGTTGTCCTTGCAGCGGAAGGTCTTGTCGGCCTTGATCGCCGGCGGCAGCTCGACGGGGGCGCGGTTCGCCAGCTCGGTCGCCATCGGATCCGGGTTCGAATCGAGGACGTCGGGCTGGGCCGGTTGGGAGTTGCAGGCAGCCAGCGCGAGAAGCGCGGCGGCGGCGGAGAGGAGGAGAGGGCTCTTCATAGCGGCGAGACGTTCGCGCATGCAGCACGGAGCGTCAAGGCGAATGGCCGATCTATGTGAGACTGCGTCGCAAAATGCGGTGAACGGGAGCGGAAACTTTGCCGGGGTGAAGCGCGGCTTTGCTTGCCGCTGGCGACGACGCACGCCATCTAGCGCAGATGCATACGACCCCCGACACGCTCGCCCTGATCGGCAACACCCCCCTCGTCCGGTTGAAGGGGCCGAGCGAGGCGACCGGCTGCGACATCTTCGGCAAGTGCGAATTCGCCAATCCGGGCGCGTCGGTGAAGGATCGCGCGGCGTTGTCGATCGTCGAGGATGCGGAGGCGCGCGGCGTGCTCCACCCCGGCGGCACGATCGTCGAGGGGACGGCGGGCAACACGGGGATCGGCCTGGCGCTGGTCGCCAATGCCAAGGGCTATCGCACGATCATCGTCATGCCCGAGACGCAGAGCCGCGAGAAGATGGACACGCTGCGCGCGCTGGGTGCCGAGCTGGTGCTGGTGCCGGCGGCGCCCTATGCCAGCCCGTGCCATTTCGTGCACACCAGCCGCCGCATCGCCGAGGAGCGCGACAATGCGATTTGGGCGAACCAGTTCGACAATGTCGCCAACCGCCGCGCGCATATCGTCGGCACCGCGGAGGAGATCTGGCAGCAGATGGACGGGCGGATCCATGGCTTCACCTGCGCGGCGGGGACCGGCGGCACGATCGCGGGCGTCGGCCTGGGGCTGAAGGCCAAGGACGACAGCGTTTGCATCGCGCTGAGCGATCCGCATGGTGCGGCGCTGTACGAATATTATGCGCACGGCGAATTGCGGTCGGAAGGATCGTCGGTGGCCGAGGGGATCGGGCAGGGGCGGATCACCGCCAATCTGGAGGGCGCGCCGATCGACACGCAATTCCGCATCTCCGATCAGGAGGGCTATTATTGGGTGCGCCGCCTGCTCGACGAGGAGGGGCTGTGCCTCGGCCTGTCGTCGGGGATCAACGTCGCCGGCGCGGTGCAGCTGGCCCGCCATCTGGGGCCGGGCAGGCGCATCGCGACGATCCTGTGCGACACCGGATTCCGCTACCTGTCCTCGCTCTACGACCCGGAATGGCGGGCGGCCAAGGGCTTGTCCTGAGTCGCGGCCATGCCGTCATTCGACAAACGGGTGACGAAGCGTTACAGCCGTGCGGCAAGATGAGAGCCGTGCGAGACACTCACCAGACGATGCAGCGGATCAAGGTCGGCGTGATCGGCCTTGTCGCCGTCGTGCTGCTGATCGCGGTCGCGAGCGCGATCCTGGGATCGGCAACGCGCGAGCGGCCGATCGCGATCGCCGGTTCGGCGCAGGCCGACGTCGTCGCCAATATCGCGATGACCAATGCCAGCGTCGCCGCCGCCGCGGCGGACGGGTCGGGCGAACCGCTCGCCGAACTCGGCGTCGCGCCCTCCACCAGCAACGTTCAGGCCGCAAAATGATCGGTCGCCGGGGAAATCCGGGGATCGCGCCGTTCGGCTGCCCCGAATCCGTGCGTTGCCGGGGTTTCGGGGGGTGCGATCCGGTATCGCGGCGAGTCCAGTCGCCGCCGGGATAGCCCTCGTCCGGGCGCGTTTTCCCCGACCATCCCCAAAAATCCCGTTGCTTCCCCGATGGGCTGTTGATACCAACGGCTAACAACGGGGCAGGCATCACCGATTTGCGTTTTCGCAAGGCGTCGAGGGGCAGCGACAGGCTGCTTTTCGAAGCGGTGAGCCGTGCGCGTCAGGGTGCGAGACGGGCGTGTCGGAAAGGGGCGATTATCAGGGCAGTGGACTTGCTCTTGTCGACGACAAGGGCCGTGTCGCCATCCCCAATGCGCTCCGCCACACGCTCGCGGAGAATGCGCCCCGCGCCGACGGCAAGGACGGCGGCACCGTCATCATCGCCGCTCATGAGGATCAGCCCTGCCTTATCGCCTATGATCCCGCCTATATCGCCGAACTGAAGCGCGAACTGAACGAACGGGTCGCGCTGTCGCGCGGGCCTGACGGCAAGGTCGACCATAATATCAAGCGCGGCGGCGCCAATGGCGAAGCGGTGCCGTTCGACGGTTCCGGTCGGTTCATCATGCCCGGCTTCCCGCGCTTCTACGCCAATATCGGCGCGCACGCCTTCTTCTGGGGGACGCTCGACTATATCGAGATCTGGGACCCGAAGACGCTGCTCGAAACGCCCGGCATCGCGCCGCAGATGGTCGCCGCCTGCCGCTATTATTGCCAGGATAAGGGGATCGCCCTGTGACCGGCCCCGTGACCGGCCCCGTGACTGGCCCCGTGACGGCGGAAGCCCCCCACGTCCCCGTGCTGCTCGACGAGGTGATCGCCGCGCTCGCCCCCGCCCCGGGCGAAACGATGGTCGACGCGACCTTCGGCGCCGGCGGCTATACCCGCGCGATCCTCGCCACCGGGGCGCAGGTCGTCGCCTTCGATCGCGACCCCGATGCGATCGCGGCCGGCCGTGCGGCGAACATCCCCGGCCTGACGCTGGTCCACAGCGACTTTTCCGCGCTGGAGGCGGCACTGGACGGGCCGGTCGACGGGCTGACGATGGACATCGGCGTATCGTCGATGCAGCTCGACCAGGCCGAGCGCGGCTTCTCGTTCCAGTCCGACGGCCCGCTCGACATGCGGATGGCGCAGGAGGGGCCGAGCGCGGCGGACTTCCTCAACACCGCCGAGGAAGAAACGATCGCCAACGTCCTCTATCACTATGGCGACGAGCCCAAGTCGCGCCGCGTCGCGCGTGCGATCGTCGCCGCGCGGCCGCTCACCCGCACCGGCGAGCTGGCGCATGTCGTCCGCAAGGCGCTGGGCCATCGCCCGCACGACAAGAAGGACCCGGCGACGCGGACCTTCCAGGCGATTCGCATCCATGTGAATCGCGAGCTGGGCGAGCTGGTCGACGGCCTCGCCGCGGCCGAGCGCGCTCTGAAGCCGGGTGGCCGCCTTGCGGTGGTCACCTTCCACAGTCTCGAGGACCGGCTGGTCAAGCGCTTCCTGCGCGACCGGTCGGGCAACACGCCCGGTGGATCGCGGCACCTGCCGCAGGCGAGCGTGGCGGTGGCGCCGAGTTTCGAGGCGGTCGGCCGGGCGGTGCGCGCGGGCGGGGCGGAGGTGGCGCGCAACCCGCGCGCCCGATCGGCGACCTTGCGGACGGCGCGGCGGACGGCGGCGCCCGCCTGGGGGCAATCCGGGGACAACAACGACTTGGCGGAGGTGATCGTATGACGGCGGCGTATCGGTTCAAGGGGATCGGGTGGTTCGGTGGCTGCGTCGCCATCGTCCTCGGTTTCTACCTGGTCTCGCTGCAGGTCGCTGCCGAGCGCAAGAAGCTGGAGGGCATGGATCGCAGGATCGACGCCGCCGAGCGCGACATCCGCGCGCTCGAGACGGAGTTCGAGACGCGCGCCAACCTCGCCCAGCTCGAAAAGTGGAACGGCGAGACGCTGGCGCTGGCCGCGCCCGTCGCGCACCAGTTCGTCACCGACGAGGCGGCGCTCGCCAGCCTCGACGTGACGCAGATCGGCATGCCTGGCACCCCCGGCATGCAGACCGCCGCGCTCGTCGTTCCCTCGCTGTCCACGGTCAATCCGGTCGCTCCTGCCGCGACGCCGGCCCCCGCCGCCGTGCAGGTCGCCGCGGCGATGCCGACCGCCCGCCGCGCGGTCATCACCGTCGCCACGATCGCCAAGAGCGCGCCGCTGATCGCCAAGCTCGACGAAGCGGCCCGCGCCCGGGCGGCGGTCGCCAAGGTCCGGCCGCAGGCGGTGGCGATGCTCGACAAGAAGCTGCTGTCCGACACCACGCTCGGCGATATCCTCAGCAGCGCGCGTGCGGAGGCCCGCAAACGTTGACCGTCATCGTCGCCCGCCCGGTGCCGCAGCGGCGTAACGCCAGCCAGCGCCATGCGCTGGTGGCGACGTCGCATATGCGGTTGATGATGCTGCTGATGCTGTTCGCGGCGGCGGTGACGCTGGTGGTCGGGCGGCTGGCGATGCTCGGCGCGCTGTCGGGGCGCGATGCGGAGGCGCGGGTGGCGGCCCTGGCGGCGCGCGGCGACATCGTCGATCGCAACGGCGCGCCGCTGGCGCGGACGATCGACGCCTGGACGATCGCGGTCCACCCCAAGAAGATCATCGGCGACAAGATGGAGATCGCCAGCCGGCTCGCCGCGTTGATGCCCGATCGCGGCGATCAGGCGTGGTTCTATGGCCAGCTGAGCCGCAACGTCAGCTTCGTCTACCTGCAGCGCCGCGCCAGCCCGGCGCTGGTCGAGCAGGTCAATGCGATCGGCGAGCCGGCCTTGGTCTTCGCGCGCGAGACGCAGCGACTCTATCCGCAATCGACGATGGCGAGCCACGCGCTCGGCTTCCTCTCCACCGACGGCCACGGCATGAGCGGGATGGAGCGGGTGCTCGACGAACGCCTGCTCGACCCGACCAAGGCGGGGCAGCCGGTGGCGCTGTCGCTCGACACGCGCGTGCAGGCGGCGCTGGAGAGCGAGCTCGGCCGCGCCATGGGGACCTTCTCCGCGCGCGGGGCGGGCGGTATCGTGCTCGACGTGCACACCGGCGAAGTGATCGCGATGGTGTCGCTGCCGACGTTCAACCCCAATCGCGTCGGCATGGCGGGCAGCGAGGAACTGCGCAACATCACCACGCAGAGCGTGTTCGAGCTGGGATCGACGTTCAAGCCGATCACGATGGCGACGGCGATGGACACCGGCGTGGTGACGTCGTTCGCGCGCCGGTTCGACGCGACGCACCCCCTGAAGGTCGGCGGCTACACCATCCACGACGAGCGCGGCGACCCCAAGCGCTGGCTCAACATGGCGGAAACGCTGATCTATTCGTCCAATATCGCGACCGCGCGGGTCGCCGACGAGGTCGGGCCGCAGCGGATGCAGGCGATGTTCCGCAAGCTCGGCTTCGACACCAAGCCCGATATCGAATTGCGCGAGAAGGGGCGTCCGCTGCTGCCGACCTATTGGGCGCGCACGACGACGATGACCACCGCCTATGGCCATGGCATCGCGGTGACGCCGCTGCACCTCGCCAGCGCCTATGCCGCGCTGGTCAATGGCGGCGTGTGGCGTCCGGCGACGCTGCTCAAGGTCGCGCCGGGCCATGCGCCGGTCGGCCGCCGCGTCATCAGCGAACAGACCAGCGCGCGGATGCGCCAGATGCTGCGCCTGATCGTGCTGCGCGGCACCGGTCGCAAGGGCGAAGCACCGGGCTATCGCGTCGGCGGCAAGACGGGTACGGCGGAGGCTGCAGTCGCGGGCGGGTACGACCGGTCGCGCAACGTGGCGACGTTCGCCGCGGCCTTCCCGATGGACGAGCCGCGCTACGTCGTATTGGCGATGCTCGATTCGCCGCTGGGAACGAAGGAGACCTTCGGGTGGAAAACCGCTGCCTGGAACGCCGCGCCGGTCGTCGGCCGCACGATCAGTCGCGTCGGTGCGATGCTGGGCGTCGTCCCCGATGCGACGCGCGATATCGACGTGTCGGATATCGTGCCGACACTGTGGCAGGACCCCAGCCGCGTTCAGCCGACCGGCCAGTGAGCGCGCGCGCATGAGGCTGGCGACGTTGACCGGCGGCCAGGACGAGGCGGTCGTCACCGGCTTCGCGATCGATCACCGCAAGGTCGCCCCCGGCACCGTCTTCGGCGCGTTCCAGGGCGTGCGGGTGAACGGCGAGGATTATATCGCCGAGGCGGTGCGATCCGGCGCGGTCGCGGTGGTGACGCGGCCGGGCGTCGCGGTCGCGGGCGCGGTGGCGATCCATGCCGAAAACCCGCGCGAACGCTTCGCGCAGCTTGCCGCGCACTTCTTCGCGCCGTTCCCGGCGGTCGCGGTGGCGGTGACCGGCACCAACGGCAAGACCTCCACGGTCGAGATGACGCGGCAATTGTGGCGGATGGCGGGGCAGCATGCCGCCTCGATCGGCACGCTGGGCGTCACCACCGCGGACGAGCGGGTGACGACCGGGCTGACGACGCCCGACGTCGTCACCTTCCTGTCCAACGTCGCCGGGCTGGCACGCGAGGGCGTGACGCATCTGGCGTTCGAGGCGTCCAGCCACGGGCTGGTGCAATATCGCACCGAGGGGCTGAACGTCGCCGCGGCGGCCTTCACCAACCTGTCGCGCGACCACCTCGACTATCATGGCGACATCGGCGCCTATCTGACCGCCAAGCTGCGGCTGTTCTCCGAGGTGCTGAGCCCGGCGGGCACCGCCGTCGTATGGGCGGACGACGTGCATGCCGGGCGCGTGATCGACCTGGCGCAGGCGCGCGGCAACCGACTGATAACCGTCGGCGAACGCGGCCATACGCTGCGGCTGGTGCAGCGCGATCCGACGCTGCTCGGGCAGGGGCTGACGATCGAGGCCGAGGGGCAGACCCATCAGGTGATGCTGCCGCTGATCGGCGGCTATCAGGCGGCGAACGCGCTGGTCGCGGCCGGGCTGGTGATCGCGACCGGGGGCGACGTCGCGCGGACGGTCGCCGATCTCGCGCGGCTGCAACCGGTGCGCGGGCGGCTGGAGCGTGCGGTCATCACCCGGTCGGGCGCGCCGGTCTATGTCGATTATGCGCACACCCCCGACGCGCTGGAGGCGGCGATCGCGGCGCTGAAACCACATGCCGGCGGCCGGCTCATCGTGGTGTTCGGCGCGGGCGGCGATCGCGACGCGGGCAAGCGCGAGACGATGGGACAGGTCGCGCAGATGCAGGCGGACGTGGCGATCGTCACCGACGACAACCCCCGCACCGAGGACCCCGCCGCGATCCGCGCCGCCATCCTGAAGGGCGCACCCCATGCGCGCGAGATCGGCGACCGGCGCGAGGCGATCGGTCATGCCGTGGAGCAGGCCGGGCCGCAGGACATCGTCCTGATCGCGGGCAAGGGGCATGAGCAGGGCCAGATCGTCGGCGACATGGAATTGCCGTTCGACGACGTGACGGTCGCGCGGGAGTGCGCGGCGTGACCCTCTGGACCGCCGGCGAGATCGCCGCCGCCACCTATGGCGTGGCATCCGCCGACTTCGCCGTCGACGGCGTCGCCTTCGACAGCCGCGAGGTCGGCGCCAACGACCTGTTCGTCGCGCTGACCGGCGAGAGCACCGACGGCCACCGGTTCGTCGACCAGGCGTTCGCGCAGGGCGCGACGGGCGCGATCGTCTCGGCCGATACCGCGCATCCGGGCGTGCGCGTCGCCGACACCTTCGCCGCGCTGGGCGACCTCGGCCGTGCCGCCCGCGCACGCATGACGGGGACGGTGATCGGCGTCACCGGCTCGGTCGGCAAGACCAGTGCCAAGGAGGCGCTGTTCGCCGCGCTCGACCGCTCGCTGCCCGGCGCGGTGCACCGCTCGGTCAAGAGCTACAACAACCACACCGGCGTGCCGCTCAGCCTCGCCCGCATGCCGCGCGACACGAAGGTCGGCGTGTTCGAGATGGGCATGAACCATGCCGGCGAACTCAGCGCGCTGACGCAGCTGGTCCGCCCGCATATCGCCATCGTCACCGCCATCGCGCCCGCGCACACCGCCTTCTTCGCCGACGAAAGCGCGATCGCCGACGCCAAGGGCGAGATCTTCCGCGGGCTGGAGCCGGGCGGCGTCGCGATCGTGCCCTATGACAGCCCGCACCGCGACCGCCTGATCGCCGCCGCCGCGCCTTCTGCCGCCCGCACGGTGACCTTCGGCCTCGACAAGGGTGCCGACGTGCGCGCGATCGAGGCGATGCGGCTGCCGTCGGGCGGATCGTTCGTCACCGCGAAGCTGGGGAATCGGGAGCTGTCGTTCACGCTGTCGCAGCCGGGGATGCATTGGGTGTCCAACGCGCTCGCCGTCCTCGCCGCGGTCGATGCGGCGGGCGCGGACCTCGCCCGTGCCGGCCTCGCGCTCGCCGAGATGGGCGGGCTGGCCGGGCGCGGCGCGCGCTTCCTCGCCCCAGCGGCGGGCGGCGACATGCTGGTGATCGACGAAAGCTACAACGCCAATCCCGCCTCGATGCGCGCGACGCTGGCGGTGCTCGCCGAGGAGCCGGGGCGGCATATCGCCCTGCTCGGCGAGATGCGCGAGCTGGGCGACGCCTCCGCCGACTATCACGCCGATCTCGCCGGGCCGATCCTTGCTGCGCGCGTCGAAACGGCGCTGCTGGTCGGCGAAGCGATGACGCCGCTGGCGCAGGCCCTTGAGGGGCGGGTCGAAGTCATGCATGTGGCCGATGCTGCGACTGCGCTCGGCCGTCTGAAGGATCTGGCTCGCGCCGGCGATGCATTGCTCGTCAAGGGGTCCAACGGGGTCGGGTTGTCGCGGGTGGTCGCGGGGCTCGCCAGTGCGGGCGCGTCGCGATCGCGCGACGGTGAGCACGATCGGGGATCGCAGGGGGGCGGAACGTAAATGCTGTACTGGATCGCCGAGCACCTGGGCTTCACCGGGCTGCTGAACCTCATCCGCTACCAGTCCTTCCGGACGGGCGCGGCGGTGGCGACGGCGCTGCTGATCGGCCTCATCATCGGGCCGCGCTTCATCGGCTGGCTACGCGTGCGGCAGGGCAAGGGGCAGCCGATCCGCGCCGACGGGCCGCAGACGCACCTCGCCAAGCGCGGCACGCCGACGATGGGCGGGCTGATGATCCTCACCGCCATGTCGCTGGCGATCCTGATCTGGATGGACCTGTCCAACCCCTACGTCTGGTCGTGCCTGTTCGTGACGCTGGGGTTCGGCGCGATCGGTTTCCTCGACGATTACGACAAGGTGCGCAAGGCGAGCACCGCGGGCGTCTCCGGGCGCACCCGGCTGCTGCTGGAATTCGCCATCGCCGGCATCGCGTCGTGGATCATCATGGGGCAGAACGGGCCGCATCTGTACCTGCCGTTCACCGATCGCATGTACCTCGACCTCGGCTATTTCTTCCCGCTGTTCGCGGCGTTCACGATCGTCGCCTTCGGCAATGCGGTGAACCTGACCGACGGGCTTGACGGGCTCGCGACGATGCCGGTCATCATCGCCAGCGTCGCCTTCATGCTGATCGTCTACCTCGCCGGCAACGTGAAGTTCGCGACCTATCTCGGCATCCCGCACGTCCCCGGCGCGGGCGAGCTCGCCATCTTCTGCGGCGCGGTGATCGGGGCGGGCCTCGCCTTCCTGTGGTTCAACGCGCCGCCGGCCGCGGTGTTCATGGGCGACACCGGCAGCCTCGCGCTGGGCGGCGCGCTCGGCACGATCGCCGTCGTCGCGCATCACGAGATCGTGCTCGGCATCGTCGGCGGCCTGTTCGTCGCGGAGGCGCTGTCGGTCATCATCCAGGTGTTCTTCTACAAGCGGACGGGCAGGCGCGTGTTCCGCATGGCGCCGATCCACCACCATTTCGAGCAGCTGGGCTGGAGCGAGCCGACCGTCGTCATCCGCTTCTGGATCATCAGCCTCGTGCTGGCGCTCGCCGGCCTGTCGACGTTGAAGTTGCGGTGATCGTCTCGAAAGCCTTCGTGGGGCAGCGTTATGCGGTGCTCGGGCTGGCCCGATCCGGCCTCGCGACGGTGCGTGCGCTGGCGAAGAGCGGCGCGCACGTCGTCGCCTGGGACAGCGACCCCGCCGCGCGCGACCGGGCGGCCGAGGTCAACGGCGTCATCGTCCACGACATCGCCAAACTGAACCTGGAGGGCGCGGCCGGGCTCGTCGTGTCGCCGGGGGTGCCGCTCAACACGCATCCTCTGGTCGCGCGCGCGCGGGACGCGAACGTGCCGATCATCGGCGATATCGAACTGTTCGCGCAGGCGCGGGCCGAACTGCCCGCGCACAGGGTGGTGGGCATCACCGGGACCAACGGCAAGTCGACCACGACGGCGCTGGTTCACCACATCCTTCAGACCGCGGGCGTGCCGGTTCTGATGGGCGGCAACATCGGCTTGCCGATCCTCGAACAGGCGCCGTTGCCCGAAGGCGGCGTCTATGTGCTCGAACTGTCGAGCTACCAGATCGACCTGACGCAGAGCCTCGATTGCGACGTCGCGGTGCTGCTCAACATCACGCCGGACCATCTCGACCGCTACGACGGGTTCGAAGGCTATGCGGCGTCGAAGGCGTGGCTGTTCGCGATGCAGTCGCCCGCCCATGACGCGGTGATCGGCATCGGCGATGCGGCGTCGGCGCAGATCGCACGCGGCCTGTCGGCGCGGGGCGAGCATCTGACCAAGATCGCGCCGGGCGTGTGCATGGACCAGAGCCGCTGGCCGGCGCTGCAGGGGCCGCACAATGCGCAGAACGCGCTCGCCGCGATCGCGGTCGCCAAGGCGCTGGGCGTGGCGGAGGCCGACATCGACCGCGGCCTCGCGACCTATGCCGGCCTGCCGCATCGCATGCAGACAGTCGCCGTCCGCGATGGCGTGACCTTCGTCGACGACAGCAAGGCGACCAATCCCGAAAGCACCGCGCCGGCGCTCGGCGCATTCGGGCGCATCCACTGGATCGTCGGCGGCAAGCGCAAGGGCGACGACCTCGACGCTTGCGCCCCCTATTTCGGGTCCGTCGTCGCGGCCTATACGATCGGCGAGGCGGGGCCGCTGTTCCGCGACCTGCTGACCGGCCGGGTGCCGGCGGTCGCGCTGTCGGGCGACCTTGCCACCGCGGTCGCGCAGGCGGCGGCGGCGGCGCAGCCCGGAGACGTGGTGTTGTTGTCGCCGGCCTGTGCTAGCTTCGACCAGTTCCGCGATTACGAGGATCGCGGAGCCGCATTCCGGGCTGCGGTGGAGGCCCTCGCATGAATGGCGCAACCATGGCGGAGCAGCCGACCGGCGATACGCTGATCGCGAAGGTGAAGCGGCGCGGCGGGCGCGGCGACAGCTCGCCGCTCGGGACCTGGTTCTGGGACATCGACCGGATGCTGCTGCTGCTGACGCTGTTCCTGATCGCGATCGGCCTGATCGCGGTGGCGGCGGCGAGCCCGGCGACCGCGGTCCGCTATTCCGGCGAGCATCACAAATTCACCCCACTCTATTATTTCTGGCGCCAGCTGATCTGGGTCGGCGTGTCGCTGCCGGTGCTGTTCGGCGTGTCGATGCTGCCGGTGCCGCTCGCGCGGCGGCTGGCGCTGCTCGGCGCCGCGGTGCTGATCGTCTGCCTTGCGCTGACGCCCTTCGTCGGCAACAGCATCAACGGCGCCCGGCGCTGGATCGGCTATGGCTTCGCCTCGTTCCAGCCGTCGGAGTTCCTCAAGCCGTTGTTCATCGTCACGGTGGCGTGGCTGCTGTCGCTGAAGGCGAAGGACCCGGAACTGCCGACGGTGCTCATCACCGGCACGATGACCGGGGTGATCGCGGTGCTGCTGATGCTGCAGCCGGACTTCGGTCAGACGGTGATCTTCTGCACCGTCTGGCTGGCGCTGCTGATGATCGCGGGGACGCCGATGCGCATCCTCGGCGCGATCGTCGCGATGGTGCCGGTCGGGCTGGTCGCGGCGTACATGTTCTATAGCACCGCCCGCAACCGCATCGACGCCTTCCTGTTCCCCGGTGTCGAGGGGGAGGGGGCGAGCGATCACTTCCAGACCAATGCGGCACACGCTACGATCACCAGCGGCGGCTGGACCGGCACCGGCCCCGGCGGCGGCACTGCCAAGTTCGGCCTGCCCGAGGCGCATACCGATTACATCTATTCGGTGATCGGCGAGGAATTCGGCCTGATCGCCTGCGCG
This sequence comes from Sphingomonas sp. UBA978, assembly GCF_002292295.1. Lineage (GTDB taxonomy): Bacteria > Pseudomonadota > Alphaproteobacteria > Sphingomonadales > Sphingomonadaceae > Sphingomonas. The sequence goes on along the minus strand of NZ_DBBS01000005.1, from coordinate 126,817 downwards.
ATCATCGCGCTCGTCTTCCTCGCCATCGTCGTGCGGGTGTTCGTCAAGCTGCTCGACGAACAGGATGAGTTCAAGCTGCTCGCCGCATCCGGGCTGGCGGTGCAGTTCGGGGCGCAGGCGCTGGTGTCGATGGCGGTCAACACCGGCCTCGCGCCGTCGAAGGGCATGACGCTGCCGTTCATCAGCTATGGCGGGTCGTCGATGATCGCCCTGTCGGTCGGTATGGGCTTGCTGCTGGCGTTCACCCGGCGCAACCCGTTCCTGACGCGCAGTCCGTATGTAGTCAGATGGGGTTCGAATTGAGCAAGCATTACGTCCTCGCCGCCGGCGGTACGGGCGGACATATGGTGCCCGCGGCGGCGCTGGCGGAGGAACTGACCCGGCGCGGCCATCGCGTCGCACTGGTCAGCGACGCGCGCGGGGTGCGCTTTCCGGGATTGTTCGAGGGTATCCAGACGCACGTTCTGCCCGCAGGGCGCTTTCAGGTGAAGAAGCCGCTCGGCTGGCCGTCGGCGGTGCGCGAGATGGTGCGCGGCCGCGCGATGGCGCGCGAATTGTACCGCACGTTCAAGCCCGCCGCGGTGATCGGCTTCGGCGGCTATCCCGCGATGCCGGCGCTGCTGGCGGCGTTCGCCGACAATATCCCGACCGCGGTGCACGAACAGAATGCGGTGCTCGGCCGCGTCAACCGGCTGGTCGCCGGCCGCGTCGGCGCGATCGCCACCTCGTACAAGGCGACCGAGCGGCTGGCGGCGAAGCTGGCGGACAAGGTCCATCTCGTCGGCAATCCGGTCCGCGAGGCGGTGCTGGCATTGCGCAGCAAGCCCTATCCCCTGCTGGAGGAGGACGGCATCTTCCGCGTCCTCGTCACCGGCGGCAGCCAGGGCGCGAGCATCCTCAGTCAGGTCGTGCCGGATGGCCTGGCGATGCTGCCGGTCACCTTCCGCCGCCGGTTGCAGGTGACGCATCAGGCGCGGATCGAGGATATCGACGCGGTGCGGGCGAAATATGCCGAGCATCAGATTCCGGCCGAACTCGCGACCTATCTGCCCGACATGCCCGAGCAGCTGGCCTGGGCGCATCTGGTGATCGCGCGCGCCGGCGCCTCGACCATCGCGGAGCTGACCGCGGCGGGTCGTCCCGCGATCCTCGTGCCGCTGCCCGGCGCGACCGACGATCACCAGACCGTCAACGCGCGCGAGATCACCCGGGCGGGCGGCGCGCGCACGATCCCGCAGCCCGAATTCACCGCCGTGGAGCTGGCCAAGCAGATGCAGAAACTGGGCCTCGACCCCGCCGCGCTGGAAAATGCCGCGACCCGCGCAAAGAGCGTCGGCCGGCCGAATGCGGTCAGCGACCTCGCCGACCTGGTCGAGAGCCTGGATGCGCCGCTGTCGCGCCTGCCGGTGGGCAAGCCGACCCGGCCGAAGGCTGCGCTGGCAGGAGCGGGCGCATGATCCGCGGCGTGCAGACCGACATCGGGCCGATCCATTTCGTCGGGATCGGCGGCATCGGCATGTCGGGCATCGCCGAGGTGATGAAGAACCTCGGCTATACCGTGCAGGGCTCCGACGTCGCCGAGGGCTATGTCGTGCAGGGGTTGCGCGACAAGGGTATCGCCGTGTCGATCGGCCACGCCGCGGACAATGTCGCGGACGCCGCGGTGGTCGTCGTCTCGACCGCGATCACCCGTTCGAACCCCGAGGTCGAGGCCGCGCTGGAACGCCGCATCCCGGTGGTGCGCCGCGCGGAGATGCTCGCCGAGCTGATGCGGCTGAAATCGACCGTCGCGGTCGCGGGTACGCACGGCAAGACGACGACGACGTCGATGGTCGCGGCGCTGCTCGATGCGGGCGGGGTCGATCCGACCGTCATCAACGGCGGCATCATCAACAGCTACGGATCGAACGCGCGACTGGGCGCGAGCGACTGGATGGTGGTGGAGGCGGACGAGAGCGACGGCAGCTTCCTGCGGCTCGACGGCACGATCGCGGTGGTCACCAACATCGATCCCGAACACCTCGACCATTATGGCAGCTTCGATGCGGTGAAGGACGCCTTCGTCGAATTCGTCGAGAACGTGCCCTTCTATGGCGCGGCGTTGCTGTGCCTCGACCATGCCGAGGTGCAGAACATCCTGCCGCGGGTGCGCGACCGCCGCGTCGTCACCTACGGCTTCTCCGCGCAGGCGGACGTGCGCGGCGTCAACGTGACGCCGGTGCCGGGCGGCAACCGCTTCGAATGCATCGTGCGGACGCGCGACGGCGCGACGCGGTCGATCGAGAATATCGAACTGCCGATGCCGGGCCGCCACAACGTCCAGAACGCGCTCGCCGCGATCGGCGTGGCGCTGGAACTCGGCATTCCCGACGCGACGATCCAGCAGGGCTTTTCGGCGTTCGGCGGGGTCAAGCGCCGCTTCACCAACGTCGGCGAGGTGCCGGTCGAGGGCGGGGCGGTGACGATCATCGACGATTACGGCCATCACCCGGTCGAGATCCGCGCGGTGCTCGCCGCCGCGCGCGAAGGCGCGGAGGGGCGCGTGATCGCGGTCGTGCAGCCGCATCGCTTCTCGCGGCTCGGCAATCTGATGGAGGACTTCCAGACCGCGTTCAACGACGCCGACCGCGTGCTGGTGACGCCGGTCTATGCCGCGGGCGAAGTTCCGATCGAGGGCGTTGATGCGCAGGCGCTGGTCGACGGGCTGAAGCGGCGCGGGCATCGTTCCGCGGCGACGGTCGCCGATGCGGACGGGCTCGCCGACGAACTGGCGGCGACGGTGCAGCCGAACGACATGATCGTCTGCCTGGGGGCAGGCGACATCACCAGATGGGCCGCGGGACTGGCGAGCGCGATCGGAGAACGGCGATGAACGACTGGTTCGATGCAAGCCTGAAGCTGCAGAAGCAGATGCTCGACGCGCAGCGCCAGTCGCTGGAGGCCGGCGGCCATGCGGTGAGCGCGGGTGAGGCCATGGTGCAGGCGCAGGAGGCGACGCGCAAGGCGGCCGAGGCGAATCTGGCGGCGTTTCAGGCGTGGACGCGATTGTGGGGCGTCGGGCCTTGGTGAGCGCTGCCGTCCTCGATCTGCTGCCGACGGTACGCGGGCGCCTGACCACGGGGGCCGCGCTGGCGCCGCTGGTCTGGTTCAAGTCGGGCGGGGCGGCGCAATGGCTGTTCGAGCCGAAGGATGCCGACGATCTGGCCGCGTTCCTACGCGATCTCGACCCCGCCGTGCCGGTGATGGCGCTGGGGCTGGGATCAAACATGATTGTCCGCGACGGCGGCGTGCCGGGCGTCGTGGTCCGGCTCGGCAAGGCGTTCGCGCAGGTCGAGCGGCTGGACGCCGTCACGCTGCGCTGCGGCGGTGGTGCGAGCGGTATCCTCGTCTCCTCCACCGCGCGCGATGGGGGAATCGGCGGGGTCGAATTCCTGCGCTCGATCCCCGGGACGGTCGGCGGCTTCGTGCGGATGAACGGCGGGGCCTATGGCCGCGAGGTCAAGGACGTGCTGGTCGACTGCGACGTCGTGCTGCGGTCGGGCGAGCGGCGGACGCTGGCGCTGGCCGCGCTCGGCTACACCTATCGCCACAGCCTGCTGCCCGAGGGCGCGGTGGTGGTGTCGGCGACGTTCCGCGGGCATCCGGCCGAACCCGTGGCGATCGGCGCCGAGATGGACCGGATCGCCGCCGAGCGCGAGGCGTCGCAGCCGCTGCGGAGCAAAACGGGCGGATCGACCTTCAAGAATCCTGCTGGACACAAGGCGTGGGCGCTGATCGATGCCGCCGGCTGTCGCGGCTTGACCCGAGGCGACGCGCAGGTATCCGAAAAGCATTGTAATTTCCTGCTCAACCTCGGCTCGGCGACGTCCGCGGAGATCGAGGCGCTGGGCGAAGAGGTACGCGAGACGGTGAAGGCGCATTCGGGGGTGACGCTGGAATGGGAAATCCAGCGGGTCGGGGTGACGGCATGAGCGGCCTGCATATCGTCGTGCTGATGGGTGGCTGGTCCGCGGAACGTCCGGTGTCGCTGATGTCGGGCGAGGGCTGCGCCGAGGCGCTCGAATCGCTCGGTCATCGGGTGACGCGCATCGACATGGGGCGCGACGTCGCGGCGCGGCTGGCCGAGGCGCAGCCCGATCTGGTGTTCAACGCGCTGCACGGGTCCCCCGGCGAGGACGGCAGCGTGCAGGGCCTGCTCGACCTGATGGGCATTCCCTATACGCATTCGGGGCTGGCCACGTCGGTGATCGCGATCGACAAGGTGCTGACCAAGCAGGTGCTGGTGCCCGCCGGCATTCCGATGCCGGGCGGTCGCATCGTCCGGTCGGCGGACATTCACGAGCGCGATCCGCTGCAGCGCCCCTATGTGCTCAAGCCGATCAACGAGGGGTCGTCGGTCGGCGTGGCGATCGTCACCGACGACGGCAATTACGGCAACCCGATCGGCCGCGACGTGGCGGGGCCGTGGGCCGAGTTCGACGAGCTGCTCGCCGAACCCTATGTCCGCGGCCGCGAGCTGACGACCGCGGTGCTCGGCGACCGCGCGCTCGGCGTCACCGAGCTGAAGCCGAAGAACGGCTGGTACGATTTCGACGCGAAATACACCGACGGGCTGACCGAACACGTCTGCCCCGCCGACATCCCCGATCGCATCGCCGAGGCGTGCAAGAGCCTCGCGCTCGAGGCGCACCGGCTGCTCGGCTGCAAGGGCGCGTCGCGTTCCGACTTCCGCTGGGACGACGAGCGCGACGTCGACGGCCTTTTCCTGCTGGAGGTGAACACCCAGCCGGGCATGACCCCGCTCAGCCTCGTTCCCGAACAGGCGCGGCATCTGGGGATGAGCTATCCCGAGCTGGTGCAGGCGATCGTCGACGAGGCGCTGGCCGACGCGAAGGCGAAGGCGGGATGAGCCGCACGATCAAGCGCGGGCCGCCGCCCAAGCGGCCGGGCGCGCGGCGCAAGCAGCCGGTGCGCAAGGCCGGCCTGTTCGAACGCGCCATGGCCGCCGTGCCGGTGAGCGAGGACACGGTCCGCAAGGCGGCGACCTGGACGATCACCGGCGCGGGGATCGCCGGCGCGCTCGCGGTGGTGACGTGGATCGGCATCCCCGGCATGATCGGCACCGCGATCGCCGAGGGCGCGGGGCAGGCGGGCTTTCGCGTCGAGCAGATCGAGGTCACCGGCCTCAAGCGGATGGACCGGATGAGCGTCTATGCGGTCGCGCTCGACCAGCAGAGCCGGGCGATGCCGCTCGTCGATCTGGAATCGGTGCGGCAGAAGCTGCTGCGCTACGGCTGGATTGCGGATGCGCACGTCTCGCGCCGGCTGCCCGACACGCTGTTGGTCGATATCGTCGAGCGTACCCCTGCGGCGGTCTGGCAGGACAATGGCCAGCTGACGCTGATCGACAAGGACGGCGTGCTGCTCGAGCCGGTGCGGACCGAGGCGATCCCCGACCTGCCGCTGGTGATCGGCCCGGGCGCGGACCGGCAGGAGGCGGGCTATCAGGCGCTGCTCGCCGCCGCACCGGCCCTGAAGCCGCGGGTGAAGGCGGCGACCTGGATCGGCAACCGGCGCTGGGACCTGACGTTCGACAGCGGCGAGACGCTGGCGCTGCCCGAGGACGGCGCGCCGGGCGCGTTGCTCAGGTTCGCCGAGCTGGACGGCGCGCGGCCATTGCTCGGCCGTGGCTGGATCCGGTTCGACATGCGCGATCCGAGCAAGCTGGTCGCACGCAAACCGGGGGCGAGCATGGCGCATAACGTGCCGGATCCGAGCGAAGTCACGACACCGCCGTCCTCGACCGGGGATGCGGATTCTCAAGCGGGGGCTGAGGGCTGATGGCGAAGGTTGCACCGGAGGGGCTGATTACGGCGCTCGACATCGGGTCGTCGAAGGTGTCGGCGATGATCGCGCAAAAGGGCGACGGCGGCGAATTGATCGTGCTCGGCACCGGCCAGCGCGAGAGCCGCGGGGTCAAGCGCGGCTATATCGCCGACATGGCGGCGACCGAGGCGGCGGTGCGCGAGGCGGTGGAGCAGGCCGAACGGATCGCCGGGATCAACATCGAGAACGTCTGGGTCGGCTTTTCCGCGGGCGGCCTCGTCAGCGACGTCGCCGAGGTCGAATTTGAGCTGGGCGGCCATCGCGTCGAACAGCAGGACATCGACGCCTTGCTCGCGGCGGGGCGCAATTCGATCGATCCGCAGGGGCGGATGGTGCTGCATGCACAGCCGGCGCTCTACACGCTCGACGGGCTGACCGGGGTGAAGAAGCCGCTCGGGCTGCACGCCGACCGGCTGGGCGTGCACATCCATGTCGTCGCCGCGGACGGATCGCCGGTGCGCAATCTCGATTTGTGCGTGCGATCGGCGCATCTGGAGGTGAAGTCGATCATCGCCTCGCCGGTCGCGACCGGGCTCGCCTGCCTGTCCGAGGAGGAGCGCGAGCTGGGCGTGGCGCTGGTCGAGATCGGCGCGGGGATCACCAACGTGTCGCTGTTCGCGGGCGGCATGCTGGTCGGGCTGCATTCGATTCCGCTCGGCGGGCAGGACATCACCGACGATATCGCCAGCGCCTTCGGCACCCGCCGGGCGCAGGCGGAGCGGATGAAATGCTTCCACGGATCGGCGAACGCGTCCCCGCGCGACAATCACGAGATGATCCCGGTGATGCCGATCGCCGCCGAGGACGACGTCCATGGCGGGATGCAGATCACCAAGGCGCAGCTGATCGGCATCGTCCGCCAGCGGCTCGAACATCAGATGGACGAGATCCGCAAGGCGCTGGCGCACCTCAAGTTCGAGGGCCCGGTCGGGCGGCAGGTCGTGCTGACCGGCGGTGGCGCCGAGCTGAAGGGCATCGCCGACTATGCGCAGCAGGCGCTGGGCCGTTCGGTGCGCATCGGCCGGCCGCGCGGGCTGACCGCTCTGCCCGAAGCGCATGGCGGACCGGCGTTCGCCACCTTGGCGGGGCTGGCATTCTATGCTGCGACCGATCCGATCGATCTGCGCGGGGTGGCGCCGCAGCAAACCACCGTTCATCGCCAGAAGGGCATGGGCATGATGCGCAAGCTGATCCAGGCGGCGCGCGCGAATTATTGAGTGTCCGCGACGACTCGTCTCCGTTTTCTGTGGAACGTTGCGAGTCGTTGAGGCAAAAGGTTAATCAAGGTCCCGGCGCGTTCACCGGTAGGGGCGGAGAAAGTCAGGTCATGAGCATCGAATTCATCACTCCGGAGGTCGACGAGCTGACCCCGCGTATCGCCGTCATCGGTGTCGGCGGCGCCGGCGGCAATGCCATCGCCAACATGATGCGCGCCGACGTGCAGGGCGTCGACTTCCTCGTCGCCAACACGGATGCGCAGGCGCTGAAGTCGTCGATCGCGCCGCACCGCATCCAGCTGGGCGCGAAGATCACGCAGGGGCTCGGTGCGGGATCGCGCCCGGAGATCGGCCGGGCCGCAGCGGAAGAGACGATCGACGATCTCGCCAAGCGGCTCGAGGGCGCGCACATGTGCTTCATCGCCGCCGGCATGGGCGGCGGCACCGGCACCGGTGCGGCGCCGGTGATCGCCAAGGCGGCGCGCGACATGGGCATCCTGACGGTCGGTGTCGTCACCAAGCCGTTCAGCTTCGAGGGCAACCGTCGCGCCAAGAGCGCCGACGGCGGCATTGAGGAGCTGCAGAAATATGTCGATACGCTCATCGTCATCCCCAACCAGAACCTGTTCCTGATCGCGAACGCCAACACGACGTTCAAGGAAGCGTTCGAGATGGCGGACGAGGTGCTGCAGCAGGGCGTGCGCGGCATCACCGACCTGATGGTCATGCCCGGCCTCATCAACCTCGACTTCGCCGACGTCCGGTCGGTGATGCAGGAGATGGGCAAGGCGATGATGGGCACCGGCGAGGCGAGCGGCGACAATCGCGCGCTGGAAGCGGCGCAGAAGGCGATCGCCAACCCGCTGCTCGACGGCGTGTCGATGCAGGGCGCCAAGGGCGTCATCATCTCGATCACCGGCGGCGACGACATGCGCCTGCTCGAGGTCGACGAGGCCGCCAACCACATCCGCGACCTGGTCGATCCCGACGCCAACATCATCTGGGGTTCGGCGTTCAACCCCGAGCTGGAAGGCCGCATCCGCGTTTCGGTGGTCGCCACCGGCATCGATTCGGACGCCAAGCCCGGTGCCGCCGCGCCGGCCCCGGAAGCGGCCAAGTCGTTCAGCTTCGGCATGGGCCGCAAGACCGACGACAGCACCTCCTTCCGCCCGAGTGCGCCGGCCACGGACGCGGCGGCGCCCGCCCCGTCGGTGTCGTTCGCCGCGTCGCCGGCCGCAGCCCCCGCGCCGCTCGACCTCGACAAGGCGGACGCGGTGCAGGCCGATGCGCAGCCGCAGGCGACGGACGCAGCCGACGACGAACTGGTGCTCGGTGCCGAGACGATCGTGCCGCCGCCGGCGAGGACCTATGCCGACGAGCCGGCGCCGCGTGCCCCGGTCGCGGCGGCTCCGGAAGGACGCCGGCCGTGGATCGCGCCCGGCAGCGAGGCCGCAACGCCCGACGCGGCGCCGCAGCCGCGCGTGAAGCTCGGCGGCACGCTGTTCGAGCGCATGTCGAATGCGGCGCGTGGACCGGCGCGCGACGAGGCGGATGGCGACGGCAAGGAACCCATCGACATCCCGCGCTTCCTGCACCGCCAGAACAACCAGTAAGCGGCAAGCCCTCCCCGGAGCGGGGAGGGGTGGTCGTGTCGATGCTGCCATCGCGCCGCGCGGCGTTACGCCGCTTCGGCGCGGTGGCGACGATTCGTACCTGCGCGCTCCCCTTCCCGACAGGGAGGGGGCGGGGCTGGGTTGGTACATGGGGCACCGCCACATCCTCGTTGGCCCACCCACCCCCGGCCCCTCCCTGTCAGGGAGGGGAGCGACGCTGGCCGAACGGTGGCGTTCGGGTGACGGGCGCATCCATCGGTCGCCGCGGCCGGCCGTCATGGCTTTCATGCCCGCCGACGTCGCATGACGATCCAACCCGCAGCCCGAGCCACCAACGATGTTCGTCGCCGTCCAAGCCCGTTTCACCGCGCGACGCCAAATCGGACATTGCCGGTTCGGCCGGGCTGGGCTCTAGTCGCCGGTACCCCATGCGTTTCCTGACCTCCGCTTTTCTGGCGCCCGCCGCTCTTCTGGCGGCGAGTGCGCCCGCCGCCCTCCTGGCGCAGGAGGTGGTGCAGGCGCTGCCCGGCACCACCGATGCCGACCGGCTGGCCGAGCAGATGCGCGCGCTCGCGGCGAACCCGCGAGATCTCAATGCGCTGATCGCGGCGGCCGACCTGTCGCTGTCGCTCGGCGACCTCAGCGGTGCCGCCTCGCTCTACGCCCGCGCCGAAAAGGTGTCGGCGAGCGATCCGCGGATCAAGGCGGGCGAGGGAGCGATCCTCGTCCGCTCCGAACGGCCGGGCGAGGCGCTACGCTATTTCGCCCAAGCCGAGGCGGCGGGCTATGACGCGCGCGGTTTCGCGGCCGATCGCGGTCTCGCCTATGACCTGATCGGCCAGCAGGAGCGGGCGCAGCGCGACTATCGGCTGGCGCTCAAGGCGCGGCCGGACGACGAGATCGTCAAGCGCTATGCGCTGTCGCTCGGTATTTCCGGCAAGCGCGATGCGGCGCTCGAACAGCTCGATCCGCTGCTGCGGAAGTCGGATCGCAGCGCGTGGCGCATCCGCGCCTTCGTGCTGGCGATGGGCGGCGATCAGGCTGGTGCCGAGAAGATCGCGACGACGATGCTGCCGGTCGGCATGGCGCAGGGATTGCAGCCGTTCTTCCAGCGCCTGCCGGCGCTGCCCGCCGCGGATCGCGCCTTCGCGGTGCATTTCGGCGAGGTGCATGCGACGCCCGAGCGGCTCGCCGACGCGCGGCTGGCGCCGAACCTGCCGCAGCTGGCGCCCGAACAGCAGCCGGTTGCGCTGGCGGCGGTGCAGCCCGCGGCGGCGCCGGGCAAGAAGGATCGCAGGCGTCGGGGCGGCCGTGATCGCGATGCCGCGCCAGCGGTCGCACTTGCCGCGACGACGACGCAGCCGCCGCGGGCGACGCCTGCCGCGCCCTCCTATCAGGCTGCGACCGCGGCCCTCGCGCGCGTCCAGCCGCTGCCGCCATCCGCCGCGCCGGTGACGCTGGCGAGCGCGGCGTCGAACCCGTTGCCCGCCACCATCGCGCCGACACCCGCGCCCGTGTCGAACCCCGTAACCCGTCCTCCGGCACCGACGACGGCCGAGGCCGCGAACCTCGCCGTGCTGGCGAAGGCCCCGACGCCGCCACCGACGACCGCCGCCATCGTTCCGGCACAGCCGGCACCGACGCAGGTCGCCGCCGCGACGCTCGTCCAGCCCGTGCCCGCACAGCCGCGCCCGCAAGTCACGCCGACGCCGGGCTTCACGTCCTCGCCGACGCAGCCGACGGTCGCCACCGCCGCCCCGGCGCCTGCGGCGATCGCGCCGACGCCACCGGTTCAGGTCGCGGCGGTGTCGCCGGCCGCTGCGCCGCCGCCCGCGAACTTCACCGCGCCGCCGTCGCGCGCCGAAGCCGATTCGGTGCTCGCGCGGATCGTTGCGGGCCTGTCGATTCCGGCGTCGGAACTCGGCGTCGTCGAGCCGGTCCGGGCCGCGCCGGTTGCCGCCGTGCCGCCGGTCGACACCGCCGCGCGGGTTATGGCGGAGGCGAAGGCCAAGGAAGCGCGCGACGCCGCCGCCGAAAAGGCGCTGGCGATCAAGACCGCGGCGGAGAAGCGTGCGGCGGATCGCAAGGCGGTCGCGGACAAAAAGGCGCTCGCGGCGAAGAAGATTGCCGATGAGAAGAAGCTCGCCGAGGCCAAGGCGGCGGCCGAGGAGAAGAAGGCGGCGCGCGCGAATCCGGCGCGCATCTGGGTGCAGGTCGCGGGCGGTGCCTATGAAGGCGACCTGCCCAAGGCCTATGCCGCGGTGAAAGCGAAGGCGCCGGCAGTGTTCGGCAGCCGCGGCGGCTGGTCGACGCCGCTGCGTGCGACCAATCGCGTGCTGACCGGCCCGTTCAAGACCGACGCGGAGGCGCGCACCTTCGTCAACCAGCTCGCCAAGGCGGGCGTCTCGGCCTTCACCTTCAGCAGCGATGCCGGGCAGGCCGTGACGAAATTGCCCGCCAAGTGAGCGTGCGCGCGCCCTGGGCCTCGAACCCGGCGCGCAGCAAAGGTCGCCTTCACGAGGAACAGACAGGGACCGCGCCTCTCGCGGTCCGTGGCCCCCGCGACGATTTCCAGCGCGATCGCGACCGGATCATCCACTCGATCAGCTTCCGCCGGCTGCGGCACAAGACGCAGGTGTTCCTGTCGCCCGACGGCGATCATTTCCGGGTCCGCCTGACCCACAGCCTCGAGGTCGCGCAGATCGGCCGGACGATCGCGCGCGTGCTGGGGCTGAACGAGGACCTGACCGAGGCGCTGTGCCTCGCGCACGACATCGGCCATCCGCCGTTCGGCCATGCCGGCGAGGATGCGCTGAAGGCGGCGCTGGCCGATGCCGGCGGTTTCGACCACAACGGCCATACGCTGCGGGCGCTGACCCATATCGAGCGGCCTTATCCGCGCTGGGACGGGCTCAACCTGACCTGGGAGACGCTGGAGGGACTGGCCAAGCACAACGGCCCCGTCCGCCATCCCGGCTGGGCGCTGCGCGAGGCGGATGCGGCCTTTCCGCTCGACCTGACGACGCATGCCAGCCTTGAAGCGCAGGTGGCGGCGATCGCCGACGACATCGCCTATGACAATCATGACATCGACGACGGCCTGCGCGCTGGGCTGCTGACGCTCGACCAATTGCTCGCGGTGCCGATCGTCGCGCGCGGCTGGGACGCGGCCTGCGCGCGCTTTCCGGAGGTCGCGCCCAAGCGGCTGGCGAGCGAACTCGTTCGCAGCCAGATCGGCACGATGGTCAACAACCTGATCGAGGAGACGCGTCGCCGCGTCGCCGCATCGGGCGTCGGCAGCGCGGACGACGTCCGGCAGGCAGGCGAGGCGCTGTGCGGCTTCTCGCCAGCGATGCGCGAGGAGGAACGCGACCTCAAACGCTTCATGTACGCCAATCTTTATCATCACCCCCGCCAGCTCGAGGCGGCGGATGCGGCGCACGGCATCGTCAGCGGGCTGTTCGCCGCCTATCGCGCCGATCCGGCGGCGATGAGCGCGGACTGGTCGGTCGACGTGCCGACGAGCGAGCCGGAACGCAGTCGCCACATCGCCGACTTCATCGCCGGCATGACCGATCGCTACGCCATCGCCCGCTATCGCGAACTGGTCGGCGCGATCGACCTGCCCGAAGGCTTCTAGGCGAGCGATCCGTCGGCGCGTTGCTGCGGCAAGCCGAAGCGATGGGTTGCATCGCAGCACTGGCGGCCTAATAGGCAATGCATTCGATTTTGCCCGAGGACCGTTCATGGCATCCCGCACACCGGCGCGTCCGCGCAGCCCGCATCTCTTTTCGGGCTTCCTGAAGCTCCACTACAGCTGGGGGCCGCATATGCTGGTCTCCATTCTCCATCGCGCGACCGGATCCGGCATGGCGACCGTCGGCACGGTCCTGCTGGTCTGGTGGCTCGCCGCGATCGCGTCGGGCGCGGAGGCCTATGCGACGTTCCGCGGCGTGTTCACGACGGACGCCGGCAATCTCAACGTGATCGGCTGGGTCGTCGGGATCGGCATCACCTATGCCTTCTTCACGCACATGCTGAACGGCATCCGGCACCTCGTCATGGACGCGGGCGCGGCCTTCGAACTGAAGCGCAACAAGATGTTCAGCCTGATCGTGATCGCCGGCGGGTTCGTCCTGACCGCGGCCTTCTGGTTCTACCTGGGGATGAAGTAATGGGTTCGGGCACCAGCATCGGCCGCGTCCGCGGCCTCGGCAGCGCCAAGGAAGGCGCGCATCACTGGTGGCGCCAGCGCGTCACCGCAGGGTCCAACCTGTTCCTGACGCTCTGGTTCGTCTTCGCCCTGCTGCGCATGCCGGGCTATGACTATGCCAGCGTCCACAGCTGGTTGCAGAACAGCTGGGCGGCAGTGCCGATGCTGCTGCTGATCGTGTCGGTCTTCTACCACTTCCGCCTCGGACTGCAGGTGGTGATCGAGGATTACCAGCACGGCGAGAAGCGCGTCGCCTACATGCTGCTGCTCAACTTCTTCACCGTCGCGACCGCCGCGACCGCCATTTTTGCGATCCTCAAGGTCGCCTTCGGAGCCGCCGCATGAGCGCCGCCTACAAGATCATCGACCATACCTATGACGCCGTTGTCGTCGGCGCGGGCGGCTCTGGGCTGCGCGCCGTCATGGAATGCGCGCAGAACGGCCTGAAGACCGCCTGCATCACCAAGGTGTTCCCGACCCGCAGCCACACCGTCGCGGCGCAGGGCGGCATCGCCGCCAGCCTCGGCAACATGGGGCCGGATCACTGGACGTGGCACATGTTCGACACCGTCAAGGGGTCGGACTGGCTCGGCGACCAGGACGCGATCGAATATATGGTCCGCGAGGCGCCCGCCGCGGTGTACGAGCTGGAGCATGCCGGCATGCCGTTCAGCCGCACGGAAGAGGGCCGCATCTACCAGCGCCCGTTCGGCGGCATGATGCAGAACATGGGCGAAGGTCCCCCCGCGCAGCGCACCTGCGCCGCCGCCGATCGCACCGGCCATGCGATGCTGCACACCCTGTACCAGCAGTCGCTGCGCTACGATGCCGACTTCTACGTCGAATATTTCGCGCTCGATCTCATCATGGAGAACGGCCAGTGCCGCGGCGTCGTCGCGCTGTGCATGGAGGACGGCTCGATCCACCGCTTCCGCGCGCACAACACCGTGCTCGCGACCGGCGGCTACGGGCGCTGCTATTTCTCGGCGACCTCGGCGCATACCTGCACGGGTGACGGCGGCGGCATGGTGCTGCGCGCCGGCCTGCCGCTCCAGGACATGGAGTTCGTCCAGTTCCACCCGACCGGCATCTACGGCGCGGGCGTGCTCATCACCGAAGGCGCGCGCGGCGAAGGCGGTTACCTGACCAACTCTGAGGGCGAGCGCTTCATGGAGCGCTATGCCCCGTCGGCGAAGGACCTCGCCTCGCGCGACGTCGTCAGCCGTTCGATGGCGATGGAGATGCGCGAAGGCCGCGGCGTCGGCAAGAACGGCGACCATATCTTCCTGCACCTCGACCATATCGATCCCAAGGTGCTGCACGAGCGGCTGCCGGGCATCACCGAGACGGGCAAGATCTTCGCGGGCGTCGACCTGACGCGCCAGCCGCTCCCCGTCACGCCGACGGTGCATTACAACATGGGCGGCATCCCGACCAACTTCCACGGCGAGGTCGTCAACCTCGTCGATGGCAACCCCGACACGGTCGTCCCCGGCCTGTTCGCGGTGGGCGAGGCGGCGTGCGTCTCCGTCCATGGCGCCAACCGCCTTGGCTCGAACTCGCTGATCGATCTCGTCGTGTTCGGCCGCGCGACCGGCAAGCGGATCGCCGACATCTGCAAGCCGAACGGCACGCACAACCCGCTGCCCAAGGGTTCGGAGGAGCTGTCGCTGACCCGTCTCGACAAGTTCCGCAACGCCGCCGGCAGCATTCCGACCGCAGAAATCCGCGGCGAGATGCAGCGCACGATGCAGAAGCATTGCGCGGTGTTCCGCGACAATGCGCTGCTGACCGAGGGCCGGTCGCTGATGAAGGGCATCTATCGCAAGATGGAGGACGTGCAGGTCAACGACCGCAGCCTGATCTGGAACACCGACCTGATCGAGACGCTGGAGCTCGACAATCTGGTCGCGCAGGCGGTGGTGACGATCGATTCGGCGGCGAACCGCAAGGAATCGCGCGGCGCGCATGTGAACGAGGATCATCCCGATCGCGACGACGCGAACTGGATGAAGCACACCATCACGACCTTCACCGGCTGGGGCGGCGTCGGCGGTGCGACGGCGATCGATTACCGTCCGGTGCACGACTATACGCTGACCGACGACGTCGAGTACATCAAGCCGAAGAAGCGGGTGTATTGATCCTGCGATAGCCCCTCCCCGACGGGAGGGGCCTCTTTGGGTCAGCCCATCACCAGCGGCGCGTGACGGTCGACCAGCACGCTGCTCGCCGTATTCAGGCCGACGACCTCGACTGCGATGCCATGCGCGCGCAATTTGGAGACGACCTCCTCCAGCGCGCCGACTGCGGTAATGTCCCACAGATGCGCCTGCGTCAGGTCGATCCGCACGCGCCCGGCGGTGTCGCGCAGGTCGAAACGGTCGGCGAAGATCTCCGCGCTTGCGAAGAACACCTGACCCGACACGTCATAGGTGCGCGTGTCGCTCGCGGCGTCATAGCCGGTTTCGACCCGCATCAGGCGCGTCACCTTGAACGCGAAGAACACGCCGCTCATCAGTACGCCGACCGCGACGCCCATCGACAGATCGTGCGTCGCCACCGTCACCGCGACGGTCGCGAGCATCACCGCGCCGGACACCTTGGGATGCCGGGCAAGGTCGCGCAGCGAGCCCCATGAGAAGGTGCTCGCCGACACCATAATCATGATCGCGACCAGCGCCGCGACCGGCACCTGCGCCACCCATGGTCGCAGCGGCACCATCACGACGAGCAGGAAGACGCCCGCGACCAAGGTCGACAGCCGCCCGCGTCCGCCATAGCGGACGTTGCCGACGGTCTGGCCGATCATTCCGCACCCCGCGATGCCGCCGAACAGGCCGGCTGCGACATTGGCGAGGCCGAGGCCGGTGCATTCCTGCGCCTTGTCGCTGTTGCTCTCGGTCAGGTCGTCGACGACCCGCGCGGTCATCAGGGATTCCAGCAGACCTACCGCGGCCATCGCCAGCGCATAGGGCGCGATGATCCCCAGCGTCCGCCATTCGAGCGGCAGCGCGGGGAGGGCGAAATGCGGCAGCGACGCCGGCAACCGCCCGAGGTCGGCGACGGTGTGCAGCGGCATCGGAAAGGCGATGCCGATCGCGGTCAGAACGACGATGCAGATCAGCGGCGACGGGATCGCATCGCTGACGCGGGGCAGCAGATAGATGATCGCGAGGCCCAGCGCGATCATCGCATAGGTGTGCCAGCTGACGTCCACCATTTGCGGCACCTGCGCGGAGAAGATCAGGATCGCCAGCGCGTTGACGAAGCCGGTACGCACCGATCGCGACACGAAGCGCATCAGCACGTCGAGCTTGAACAACCCGAAGGCGATCTGGAACACGCCCGCGAGGATCGTCGCGCCGAGCAGATAGGACAGGCCGTGGCTGTGGACGAGCGCGGCGGCGACCAGCGCGACCGACCCCGCCGCGCCGGAGATCATCGCCGGTCGCCCGCCGAAGATCGCGATGACGATGCCGATGACGAACGAGGCGAACAGGCCGACCTCGGGATCGATGCCGGCGACGAAGGAGAAGGCAATGACTTCTGGTATGAGCGCGAAGGTGCCGACCATGCCGGCGAGGACGTCGCGGCGGGCATTGGCGGCGCCGCTGTACCATTCGGCACGGTAGCGGGAGAAATATGGGGTCATGAACAGGTCCGCATGGACCGCGCGGACGGGCATCGCAGCGGCGGCGATGGGAGGATGTCGGGCGCGGTATCATGTTGTCCGGCGGATCGGCGGCCGGAATAGCCACCCGGAATTGCACCGGGTCCTTGCGAATGACCGCGGGTTACCCCGCTTCGTGCTGCGGCGCAACAGGCGGACCGGGTGATGGAGCGGCGTCGCCGGGCGCCCCGGCCAAGCGCCTGACGAAGCGGCATTCCCGGCCGCCGTTCAGAATCCGCTGTCCTACTCGCGTGAGGCATGATCCCTCGCGCGGGTACGACAGGGGGAAGGGACGATGAATCCGGCTGTATTGATCGAGAAGCTGATCGCGCGGGAGGGCGGTTATGTCGACCATCCCGCGGATCGCGGCGGGGCGACGCGCTGGGGGATCACGATCGCGGTGGCGCGCGCCAACGGCTATCACGGGCCGATCCGGGATATGCCGCGCGCGGTGGCGGCGGCGATCTACGAGCGCGTCTACTGGCGCGCGCCGGGGTTCGATCGCATCGCGTCCCGTGCGCCCCTGCTCGCGGCGGAGCTGTTCGACACCGGCGTCAACATGGGGACCGCGACCGCGATCGGGTTCCTTCAGCGCGCGCTCAACGCGCTCAACCGCGGGGCGAGCGATTATGCCGATCTGGCGCTCGACCGGGCGATCGGCGCGCGGACGCTGGCGGCGCTCGACGCGTTCCTCGCGCGGCGCGGGGCGGCGGGGGAGCGCGTGCTGGTGCGTGCGGTCGATGCCTTGCAGGGGGAGCATTATGTCGCGCTCGCCGAGCGGCGGCCAGCGAACGAGGCGTTCCTGTACGGGTGGCTGGCGGAGCGGCTGTCGTGACGCCCGATCCTTGGGTGCGGCGGGCACGGCCGACGTTCCTCTACGTGATGTACGCGTTGCTGCTGTGGGCGATCCCGATGAGCGTGATCGGCGCGGTCAGCCCCGCGACCGCGGCGGCGATGGCACGGGGGATGGGGGCGTATCTGGCGGCGATCCCGGAGCCTTTGTACGCTTTGTTCGGGACGGGCTATCTCGGCTATACCGCGGCGCGGGCGTGGGGGAAGGTCCGGGGGGTGGAATAGGGTTTCGGTCTCGCGAAGCCGCCAGGAAGGTTTGGTTCACGCGGAGACGCGGAGACGCGGAGAAGGTTTTTTGCGCGCAGAGGCGCAGAGGCGCAGAGGACGCAGAGGGGAATGTCAGCGCCGCAGGCCGATCTACCCTTCACCCCGAACGATCGGGCAAGAGCGATGAGGGGGCTGCGCCGCTGGTTCCTTCTCTGCGTCCTCAGCGCCTCTGCGCGCCAGACCCTTCTCCGCGTCTCCGCGTGAATCAAATCGACCTGGCGATCTAACCGCAGCGCACCCTTTGCACCCCGCCACCCGCCACCCTACATCGCGCGGCATGAGCGGGAACGATCCACATTCCATGCCGGTCTGGCATGGCACCACCATTCTGTCGGTCAGGCGCAACGGCAAGGTCGTCGTCATCGGCGACGGCCAGGTTTCGATGGGCCAGACCGTGATGAAGCCCAATGCCAAGAAGGTCCGCCGCCTCGGCGCGGACGGGCAGGTCATCGGCGGCTTCGCCGGCGCGACCGCGGATGCCTTCACGCTGTTCGAGCGGCTCGAGGCGAAGCTGGAGCGGCATCAGGGCAAGCTGATGCGCGCCGCGGTCGAGCTGGCCAAGGACTGGCGCACCGACAAATTCCTCCGCAATCTGGAGGCGATGATGATCGTCGCCGACAAGGACGTGACATTGATCCTCACCGGCAACGGCGACGTGCTGGAGCCGGAGAATGGCGTCGCCGCGATCGGATCGGGCGGCAATTACGCGCTCGCCGCGGCGCGGGCGCTGGTCGATTACGAGGCGGATGCCGAGACGGTGTGCCGCAAGGCGATGGCGATCGCCGCCGAGGTCTGCGTCTATACCAACGACCGGACCACCATCGAATTGATGGACAGCGATACGTAACGCCGGAAATCCCCTCTCCTTCAGGGGAGGGGTTGGGGTGGGGCCTGTCCACAACGGCTACCGCCCGAGACGTCTCCACCCCCTACCCCTCCTCTGAAGCGGAGGGGCAAGAAGAAACCCATGAACCAGAACCTGACCCCCAAGGCGATCGTCGCCGCGCTCGACGCCCATATCATCGGCCAGTCCGACGCCAAGCGCGCGGTCGCGGTGGCGATGCGCAACCGCTGGCGCCGCCAGCAATTGTCCGCCGACCTGCGCGACGAGGTGACGCCCAAGAACATCCTGATGATCGGGCCCACCGGCTGCGGCAAGACCGAGATCAGCCGTCGCCTCGCCAAGCTGGCCGATGCGCCGTTCGTCAAGGTCGAGGCGACCAAGTTCACCGAGGTCGGCTATGTCGGCCGCGACGTCGAACAGATCGCGCGCGACCTGGTCGAGGAAGCGATCCGGCTGGAGAAGGAACGGCGCCGCGTCGCGGTGAAGGACAAGGCGGAGGAGGCGGCGATGAAGCGCCTGCTCGACGCGCTGGTCGGCAAGGACAGCAGCCAGGCGACGCGCGAGAGCTTCAAGCAGCGCTTCGCCGACGGCCACCTCGATGCGACCGAGATCGAGATCGAGCTGGAACAGGCGCCCGCGACGCCGTTCGAGGTGCCGGGCGCAGGCGCACAGATGATAAACCTCGGCGAGATGATGAAATCGTTCGGCGGCGGTCAGCAGCTGAAGCGCCGCAAGATCGGCGTGCGCGCGGCGTGGGACAAGCTGGTCGAGGAGGAAGCGGACAAGCGGCTCGACCAGGACGAGGTCAGCCGCACCGCGCTGGCGGATGCGGAGGCCAACGGCATCGTCTTCCTCGACGAGATCGACAAGATCGCGGTCAGCGACGTGCGCGGTGGATCGGTCAGCCGCGAAGGCGTGCAGCGCGACCTGTTGCCGCTGATCGAGGGCACCACGGTCGCGACCAAATACGGCCCGATGAAGACGGACCATATCCTGTTCATCGCCAGCGGCGCGTTCCACGTCGCCAAGCCGTCCGACCTCCTGCCCGAATTGCAGGGCCGCCTGCCGATCCGCGTCGAGCTGAAGGGCCTGACCGAGGCGGATTTCATCGCGATCCTGTCGGACACCAAGGCGTCGCTGCCGCTGCAGTACAAGGCGCTGCTGGCGACCGAAGGCGCGGAGGTGAGCTTCACCGAAGACGGCATCGCCGCGATCGCGCGCATCGCCGCCGAGGTGAACGGGCAGGTCGAGAATATCGGCGCACGCCGGTTGCAGACGGTGATGGAGAAGCTGCTCGAGGAGGTGAGCTTCGACGCGGAGGATCGCACCGAAAGCGTGGTCGTGGACGCCGCCTATGTCGACCGCCAGCTCGCCGGAATCGCCCGCAACACCGACCTCAGCCGCTTCGTGCTGTAATCCCAGGCCGATAGCGAGACGGCGGGCGCCCCCGTCGTCTCGCGATGGCACGTGTTGCGGCGCTTGCCAGTGGTTGGCGAATGTGAAACTCAGCGTCGTCTAGCAGGGGTGCCATGAACGACGCGACGCCGACCGACGGCCAGGACGAAGCGCAAGCCGGGGACGATTCTGTCTCGACCCGGCGACGCGTGCTGATGCTCGGCGCGGTGACGGCGGGTGCGGTCGTGTCGATCCGCCCGGCGCTGGCGCAGACCGCCGGTTCGGTGATGAACTGCCAGATCCCGGTGCCCGACCTGGGGCGGGCAGGGCGCTTCATCGATCCCGCCGGCAACGTCGTCGCGCCCGGCACCAAAGGCGCGTTCCCGCCCGCCGCGCGGCCGTTCAAGGGCGAGGAGGTCAAGCGTGCGCTCGCCGGCGGCCAGCTGCCCGGCACGACCTATGACAGCAACCGCGCCTATGTCAGCTATATCCGCCGGTTGCAGCGCGGGCAGGGCGGCTTCACCTGCTTCGCCTCGTTGCAGATGCCCCGCGCCTGACGGCCGTGCGCTATCGCGCCCCGCCCGCCGAGGCGCTGCTGACCGCCGGGCTCGACGCCTTCACCGCCGTGTTCCATCGTCCGTCGGGCATCACGCATCTGCTCGCCAGCCCCGCGCCCGAGATACTGACGGTGCTGGCCGACGAACCGCTCGACCTCGACGCACTGCTCGCGCGGCTCGCCGACCGGTTCGATCTGGCCGATGCCGACCGCGCCGCGCTTGCCGCCCGGCTCGACGAACTGATGGTCGCCGGGCTGGTCGAGGCGGCATGAGGCACGTCTTTTCGGTGCGGATCGGGCCGATCGGCTTTCGCGTCGGCAGCGACTGGCGCGAGCCGATCGACCAGCTGCGCGAATTGTACCGTTATTATCCCTCGCCCAACCTGCCCGACTTCACCGTCCGGCTGGAGGCGACGCGGCCGTGGCGGCGTCTGGTGCGCCCGTCGATCCGCATCGCCGGCGACTATACGCTGCCCGAGGCGGCGCCGCTGCCGCTGGCGCAGGGGCTGCTCGCCGCGGAAATGGCGATGAACCTGCAACTGGCGCTCGGCGGCCGGCGCCACCTGCTGCTCCACGCCTCCTGCGTCGAGCGCGACGGGCGTGCGCTGCTGATGACCGGCGAATCGGGCGCGGGCAAATCGACGCTGGCGACATTGCTCGCGGCGAAGGGCTGGCGGTTCATGGGCGACGAATTCGCGCTGATCGATCCGGAGACCGGACTCGTCCACGCCTTTCCCCGGCTCATCAGCCTCAAGAATGCGGGGATCGCCGCGGCAATGGCGGCGCAGCCCGACGCGCGGTTCGGGCCGCTGCTGGCGGGGACGCCGAAGGGCGACATCCGCCACATGGTGCCGGACGGGCTGGCGGTGGGGGCGATGGACGAACCGGCGCGGCCGGTGCTGCTGCTCTTCCCCCGCTACGGCCATGCGGCCGAGACGCTGCCGGTGCGCGGCAGCGAGGCGTTCGTCCGGCTGACGCAGGCGTCGACCAATTACGTCGCCATGGGCGAGGCGGGGTTCGCGACGCTGACGCGGCTGGTGCGGACGGTGCCGGCGCAGGCGATCGACTATCCCGACGGCGCGGCGGCGGTGGCGCAGGTGGAGGCGTTGTGGCGGACGCTCTGACCCTCGCCCGCGCGCTCGCCGATCCGCAGTCGCTGACGCTCGACACCGACTGGATCGGGCTCATCACCACCGCGCGTGCCGAGCAATTGCTGGGGACGCTGGCCTATCGGCTCGACGGATTGCCGCTGCCCGAGGATGTCGCGCTGCTGCTGGCGGATGCGCGCACCGCCGCCGAGAACGGCCGCCGTGCCGCCTTGTGGGAGGCGGAGATGGCGCGGCGGGCGCTGGCGCCGCTGGGATGCGCGGTGGTGTTGCTGAAGGGCACCGCCTTCGTCGCGGGCGGACTGTCGGCGGGGCGGGGTCGGTCGATCGGCGACCTCGACATTCTGGTGCCGCGGGATGCGCTGGACGCGGTCGAGGCGGCACTGCTTGCGGCGGGGTGGGAATGGGTCAAGCCCGATCCCTATGACGACGCCTATTACCGTCGCTGGATGCACGAGCTGCCGCCGCTGATCCATCGCGAGCGCGACCGGATGATCGACGTCCACCATACGATCCTGCCGCTGACCGCGCGGATTCGGCCGGACGCTCCGGCGCTGCTGGTCGATGCGCAACCGCTCGGCAACGGTCTGTCGCTGCTGTCGCCCGACGACATGGCGGTGCATGCGGCGGCGCATCTGTTCGCGGACGGCGATCTGGCGGGGGGCCTGCGCAACCTGTGGGACATCCACTGCCTGATCGGGGAGCATGGCGACGACGGGCTGGCGGCGCGGGCGCGGCATCACGGACTGGCGCGCGAGATGGCGCGGGCGCTGCGGCTGAGCCGGCGGTTGTTCGGGACGCCGCCGCCGGTCGAGGCGCCGGGCTGGAGCGACCGGCTGTATCTGCGCCGCCTGCTCGCCCGCGACGATTGGGGCCGACCAATCCGCCCGCTGACGCGGCTGGTCTTCTATATCCGTTCGCACTGGCTGCGCATGCCGCCGGCGATGCTGGCGCGGCATCTGTGGACGAAATGGCGGCGGGGCTAGGCCCGCCGCCGGTCGGTCAGGTCTATGCCACCGCGGGCAGGCGGTGGCGCAGCGACTGCGACAGCGCGGTGACTACGGCGCGGCGCATCGGCTGCCAGAAGGCGGAGAGGCTGAGGAGTGCCGATCCGATGACGAAGGCGGTCAGTGCCGCGCCCAGCTCGATCGCGCCGGCGCTGCGGAACAGCGCGTAGAGCGCGGCCAGCACATAGGCGAGGCCGCTGACCAGCAGCGCCCGCCGGTCGACCGCCAGCGCGATCGCAGCGAAGCCGACGTAGAGCGCCAGCACCACCAGCGCCATGCCCGCGCCGATCTCGCCGCGGAACACCCCGAGCATCTGGAAGATCGAATGCGCGATCATCGGTGCGGCGGCGAGGTGCAGCCAGAAGGCGACGTCGGAGCGGCGGGTGCGGCGCTGCGTGTCGCTCATGTCCCAGCGCATTGCGGTGGCGAAGACGGCGAGGCCACCGACCAGCAGCAGCGGCCACACCGCCTGCTCGATCGTCGGCACAGCGGCGAGGGCGAGACCGATCGCGGTTCCGACCAGCGCCGCGGCCCCCGCGGCGACGGTGATCGGCACCATGAACCGCCGCCAGTGCAGCCATGCCGCCCCCGCCGCGGCAAGGGCGACGCCCGCCGCTGCCAGCGCACCGGCGCGTCCGTCGATATGCGGCGCGACCGTCTCGACGAGGCCGAACAGCGCGCCCGCGACGCCGCCGACGAAGGCGATCAGCAGCAGGATGCTCGGCAAGGCCATGCGGCGGCGCGTGGTGAAATATTCGGCGAGGCCCCAGGATGCGGCGGCGACCAGCGTGCCGCCTGCGGCTGGCGTGATCGCCATGCCGATCTGGCCGACCGCGACGAGCAGCAGCACCAGCGCGATGGCGACGAAGATGTCGTTGAACCCGGTGAGCAGCCGGAAATGCTCCTCGTCCACCGCCGGCGCGGCGTGGCTGGTGGCGACGTGGGCGCGCAGCGCCGCGGCGGCGGCGGGGGAGATCGCCCCCGCCGTCACCGCGCCATCGATGTCGCTTTCGCTGTACATGGTGATCCTCCCTGTTGACGCCGGGAGGGTATCAGGGGTGTATTGTTTAATCAATACACCCCGTGCGACCTCAACCGCCCTGCAGCAGCTTGCCGACCGTCATCGCCTGTTCCGCGCCCGTCTTCGGCACGATCTCGCCGGTCCGGTCGGTGATCGCGTCCCAATGCGCCGCGACGCCTTCGGGGGACAGGTCGTCGCCGGTCAGCAGCGTGCCGCGGGTGAGCGTGACGTAGGAGGCCTGGAACGCGCCCGCGCCGGCGCCGAGGATGACGTTGGTCGGCGCGTCCTCGCTGACGAGGTAGAGCGCGCCGGGGGCGACCTTTTCGGGGGCGAAGGCCTCGAATGCGGCGGCGGGGAACAGGTCCTCGGTCATGCGCGTGCCGGCGGTGGGGGCGATCGTGTTGACCCGGATGTCGTTCTTCGCGCCCTCGATCGCCAGCGTCTTGGTGAGGCCGGCGAGGCCCATCTTCGCCGCGCCGTAATTCGCCTGGCCGAAATTGCCGAACAGGCCGGTGGACGAGGCGGTCATCAGCACGCGGCCGTAATTCTGTTCGCGGAACGTCTCCCAGCACGCCTTGGTCGCCATGGCGGAGCCGAGCAGGTGGACGCGGACGACGAATTCGAAATCCGCCGGGTCCATCTTGGCGAAGGTCTTGTCGCGGAGGACGCCGGCGTTGTTGATGAGGATGTGCACGCCGCCCCAGGCCTGTTTCGCCGCGGCGACCATGTCGACCATCTGGTCGAAGTCGGCGACGTTGCCGCCGTTCGACATCGCCTCGCCGCCCGCCGCGCGGATCTCCTCGACCACCGCCAGTGCGGCGTCGGAATGGCCGGTGCCGTCGCGCGCGCCGCCCAGATCGTTGACCACCACCCGCGCGCCGCGACGGGCGAGTTCGAGTGCGTACTGGCGACCGAGACCGCCGCCGGCACCGGTGACGATCGCGACCTTGCCGTCGAAGCGAATGGGGGACATGAAAAAGGCGCTCCTCTCTATCGTTGGAGCGCCTTTCCCTAAACGGTAAGTGGCATCTGGCAACCGGTCATGCCGGTCGCCGATGCGCGGGGCTTACTTGCCGCCGCGCTGGATGCACTGGTCGTATTGGCCCTTCTTGCAGACCGGATATTTGGCCAGCGGTGCCGGGGCCGGATAGGCCTGATCCGGGGTCGGCGCCGGACGGAAGACCGGGGGCAGCGTCGCGCCGGGGGTGCCGCCGCTCAGCGCCGAACCCGTCGGGGCATAGCCGCCGGCAGGCGTTCCCGAACCGGTCGCCATCGGCGCGGGCGCGGACGCCTGCGGTGCCGGTGCGCTGGCGGCGTCGGCGGGGGGAGGACCCGCTGCCGGATCGGCCGGCGCTGCGGCGGGATCGGCCGGTGCGGGCGTCATGGTCTGATCGGGCGTGCCGGCCGGCGCGGTCTGCGCGTCGGCCGGCGCCGGGGTCGTCTGCGCCATGACGGGGGCGGCGATCAGGGCCGTGGCGGCCAGCAAGATGAGCTTCATCGCGGAGTCTCCTTTGGAATCTCATGCACTGAAATACGTCAGCGCCCCAGCCCAACGCCCCAACCGAAAGTTTTCTCCTTCGTTTCGCGCCCGATTCTATTATGCGCCCGAATCGAGCGAATAGCCGGCCGAGCGAACGGTGCGGATCAGGTCGGGGCGGTCGCCGACGTTGATCGCCTTGCGCAGGCGGCGGATATGGACGTCGACGGTGCGGCTCTCGATGTCGCTGTCATGGCCCCAGACCGCGTCGAGCAGCCGTTCGCGACTGAACACCCAGCCGGGATGTTCGAGGAAATGCTTGAGCAGCCGGAATTCGGTCGGCCCCAACGGCACGACCTCGCCCGAGCGGCGGACCTTGTGGCCGACCGTGTCCATCTCGATATCGTCATAGGTCAGCGCCTCGCCCGCCAGCGCCGGCCGGACGCGACGCAGCACCGCGCTGACGCGGGCGACCAGTTCGCGCGGCGAGAAGGGCTTGGTGACGTAATCGTCGGCGCCCGTCTCGAGGCCGCGGATGCGATCCTCTTCCTCGCCGCGCGCGGTCAGCATGATGATCGGCACGTTCTGCGTCTCGGTCATCCGGCGCAGGCGACGGCAGACCTCGATGCCCGACAGCCCCTCGACCATCCAGTCGAGCAGGACGATGTCGGGCGCCTTTTCCTTGGCGAGCAGCAGCGCCTCCTCGCCGTCGGGCGTGTGCGCGACCTCGAAATCCTCGCGTTTGAAATGATAGATCAGCAGTTCGGCGAGGGCGGCATCGTCCTCGACCAGCAGCATGGATGCGCGTGCCATCAGCGTTCGTCCTCGGAAGTGGCGCCGCCGCGGTCGCGGTCGGCCATCTGGGTGCCGGTTGCGGCGAAATAGACCATCTCGGCGACGTTGGTGGCGTGGTCGCCGATCCGTTCCAGATTCTTGGCGACGAACAGCAGGTGGGCGACCTGGCTGATCGTGCGCGGATTCTCGACCATATAGGTCACCAGCGTGCGGAAGATGCTGTCGTAGAAATCGTCGAGCGCGGCATCGCTTTCGACGACGCGCATCGCCGCCTCGGGATCGCGCGCGGCGAAGGCGTCGAGCGCGGCGCGGACCATGTCGCTCGCCATCCGCGCCATCGACGGCAGCAGCGAGATTGGTTCGATCCGGTGTTCGCCGTCTATCATCGGCACGCGCTTGGCGATGTTCTTGGCGTAATCGCCGATGCGTTCGACGACCGCGGCGATCTTCAGCGCCGCCACCACCTCGCGCAGGTCGACCGCCATCGGCGCGCGCAGCGCGATGATGCGGACGGCGAGCCGCTCGACCTCGGATTCGATCGCGTCGATCGCCTTGTCGTCGGCGCGGACGCGTGCGGCGAGCGCCGGGTCGGGGCGCTGCAACGCCTGCATCGCCAGCGCGATCGCATCCTCCGCCAGCCCGCCCATCTGCGAGATCATACCCCGCAGCTGGCCGATGTCGGCGTCGAACGCCTTGACCGTATGATCTACCATTAGCCGTACCGCCCGGTGATATAGTCGCGGGTGCGTTCCTCCCGCGGGTTGGTGAAGATGTCGCCCGTCCGGCCGAACTCGACCAGCTGGCCGAGGTGGAAGAAGGCGGTCTGCTGCGAGACGCGCGCCGCCTGCTGCATGTTGTGGGTGACGATGACGATCGCGTAGCGGCCCTTGAGCCCGTGGATCAGCTCCTCGATCTTCGCGGTCGCGATCGGGTCGAGCGCGCTGCACGGTTCGTCCATCAGGATCACCTCCGGATCGACCGCGATGGCGCGGGCGATGCACAGCCGCTGCTGCTGGCCGCCGGACAGCGCGGTGCCGCTGTCCGACAGGCGATCCTTCACCTCGTCCCACAGGCCGGCGCGGCGCAGCGATTGCTCGACCATCAGGTCGAGGTCGGCGCGCGCGGTGGCGAGGCCGTGGATGCGCGGACCGTAGGCGACGTTCTCGTAGATCGATTTGGGGAAGGGATTGGGCTTCTGGAACACCATGCCGACGCGCGCGCGCAGCTGCACGACGTCCATCGACGGGGCGTAGATATCCTCGCCGTCGAGCAGGATCTCGCCGGTCACGCGCGCGCTGGCGACGGTGTCGTTCATCCGGTTGAGCGTGCGCAGGAAGGTCGATTTGCCGCAGCCCGACGGGCCGATGAAGGCGACGACATTGTCCTGGTCGACGTCGATCGAGACGTGATCGATCGCCTGTTTGGCGCCGTAGAAGACGCTGACGTCCTTGGCAGAGATCTTGTGGGTCACCAGCGGGTCTCGAAACGGTTGCGGAGGTAGATGGCGAGGCCGTTCATCGCGAGCAGGAAGACGAGCAGCACGATGATCGCCGCCGACGTCTTCTCGACGAAGCCGCGGTCGACGTCGTCGGACCACAGGAAGATCTGCACCGGCAGCACGGTGGCGGGATCGGTGAGCCGCGACGGCGGCGCGGCGATGAAGGCGCGCATGCCGATCATCAGCAGCGGCGCGGTTTCGCCGAGCGCGCGCGCCATGCCGATGATCGTGCCGGTGAGGATGCCGGGCAGCGCGAGCGGCAGGACGTGGTCGAACACCACCTGCACCGGCGACGCGCCGACCGCCAGCGCGGCATCGCGGATCGACGGCGGCACCGCCTTGATCGCGTTGCGCCCGGCGATGACGATGACGGGCATCGTCATCAGCGCGAGCGTCAGCCCGCCGACCAGCGGCGCCGACCGTGGCAGGTGAAAGGTGCCGAGGAACACCGCGAGGCCGAGCAGGCCGAAGATGATCGACGGCACCGCGGCGAGGTTGTTGATCGACACCTCGATCAGGTCGGTCCAGCGGTTCCGCGGCGCATATTCCTCGAGGTAGAGCGCCGCGAGCACGCCGATCGGAAAGGCGAGGCCGATCGTCACCGCCATGGTGAGCAGCGAGCCCTTGAACGCGCCCCAGATGCCGACGCGGGTCGGATCGGTCGAATCGGCAGCGGTGAGGAACCCGAGGTTCCAGCCGGTGGTAAGGACGCCCTGCGCCGTCAGCCGAGCGATCGTCGCCTCGGCCTGCGGATTGCCGTCATGCTTGGCGGCGACGTCGAGCGCGCTGTCGACGGGAACTGCGATCGTGACGCGGCGGTCGAGCATGGCGGGGTCGCGCTTGATCGCGTCGCGCACCACCAGCCATGCGCCGTCCGACAGCAGGTCGGTGCCGGCGCCGCCATAGGCCTGCGTCGCGGCGCGATCGACGACGCCCTCCAGCCCCGCGCCCGCAAGCGCGAGGTCGGCGCCGCGGCCCCTGAGTTGCGCGGGCGTCACCGCCAGCCTCGCCGCGGCGAGGTCGATCGGGAGGGCGACGCGGGTCTGGCGGAAGCCGCTGGCGCCCTGCCACAGCATGCTGGCGAGCAGGAAGGCGAGGAAGCCCGCCGACAGCCACACCGCGGCGAGGCCCAGCAACCGGAAGCGGCGCTCGGCGGCATAGCGACGGCGGGTGCGGCGCCGGAACGCCGCCCCCTTCCAGTCGGTCGGCTGGCGCGTCCTATTCATAGGCTTCCCGATAGCGTTTGACGACGGTCAGTGCGACGACGTTGAGCGCCAGCGTGATGACGAACAGGGTCAGGCCAAGCGCGAAGGCGGCGAGCGTCTTGGCACTGTCGAACTCGGCCTCGCCGGTCAGCAGGTCGACGATCTGCTTGGTGACGGTGGTGGTGCTGGCGAAGGGATTGGCGGTCAGCGTCGCGACGCCACTGGCCGCCATGACGACGATCATCGTCTCGCCGATCGCCCGCGACACCGCGAGCAATATGCCGCCGACGACGCCGGGCAGGGCGGCGGGCAGGATGACCTTGCGGATCGTTTCGGAACTGGTCGCGCCCATCGCGAGGCTGCCGTCGCGCATCGCGGCGGGGACGGCGGCGATCGAATCGTCTGCCATGGAGGAGACGAAGGGGATAATCATGATCCCCATCACCGCCCCCGCCGCCAGCGCGCTTTCCGACGAGGCGTTGGCGATGCCGAGCGTCAGCCCCAACTCGCGCACCGCGGGGGCGACGGTCAGCGCGGCGAAATAGCCGTAGACGACGGTCGGCACGCCCGCGAGCATCTCCAGCACCGGCTTCATCCAGCGGCGGGTCGTGGCGCGGGCATATTGGGTGAGGTAGATCGCGCTCATCAGCCCGAACGGGATCGCCACCGCCATCGCGATGACCGCGCCGATGAAGAACGTTCCCCAGAACAGCGGCACCGCGCCGAGGCTGGCACCGGGATCGCGCGCGTCGATCACCTGCGGGCTCCAATGCGTGCCGAACAGGAATTCGCCGACCGGCACGATGCTGAAGAATCGCGCGGATTCGTACAGCAGCGAGGCGACGATGCCGACCGTGGTCAGGATCGCGATCAGCGATGCGGCGAGCAGCAGCAGCATGACGCCGCGCTCCACCTGCGTGCGGGCGGCGAAATCGGGGCGGACGCGGGTGAAGGCGAGGCCGCCGCCGGCGAAGGCGAGCAGCAGTGCGACCGCGGTGGCGATCCAGTCGTAACGGCGCTGCGCGTCGGCATAGGCGGGGGCGAGTTTGGCGGACAGCGCGTGGAAGGCGCCATAGCTGCGGCCCGCGCCGAGTTCGCGCGCTTCGGCGAGGATCGAGGCGCGCTCGAAGCCGGCCGGCGGCAGCGCGGCGGCGGCGGGCGTCGCAACGACCGCGTCGGTGACCAGCGCGGGCGCGGTCAGGCTCCACACGCCGAGAAAGAAAAGCGGCGGCACCAGCGCGCAGATCGCGACGAAATAGCCGTAATGGACGGGCAAGGCGCTGAACCGCGCGACCCCGGGCTTGCGGAACGTCGCGGCGCGCATCCGCGCGGCGAGCCAGCCGATCAGCGCGAGGCCGAAGACGACGAGGACGATGGCGAGGCCGGTCACGATCCCAGCTCCGCGGGGTCGAGCGGCGTCTCGTTCGCGACGACCGCCGCCGCCTTCGCCCGCACCGCCGGGGGCGCGGCGATCAGGCCGCGGCGGATCAGCGGGCCGTCGGGGCCCCAGGCACGGGCGTACAGCTGCAGGAACGTCGCGAGGCCGGGGATCGCGCGCAGATGCGCCTTCTTCACATACAGATACAGTGGCCGCGATCCGGGATAGGCGCCCGCGGCGATCGTCGCATAGGTCGGCTTGACGCCGTCGATCGCGACGCCGTTCACGCTGCCCGCATTCTGTTCGAGATAGCTGTAGCCGAACACGCCGATCGCCGTCGGGTTGGCGGCGAGCTTCTGGACGATCAGATTGTCGTTCTCGCCCGCGTCGATATAGGCGCCGTCCTCGCGCACCCGCGTGCAAAGCGCCTTGTGCGCGTCGGGGCCGAGCGTCTTCGCGCGCGGATCGACCGCCTCGCAGCCGCGGGTGAGGATCAGCTCGGCGAGCGCGTCGCGCGTGCCGCTGGTCGCGGGCGGGCCATAGACCTGGATCGGCGTCGCCGGCAGCGCCGGATTGACGTCGCGCCACAGCCTGGCGGTGTTGCGCCGGCCGAGCGGGGTCGCCGCGAGTGCGCGATACAGGTCGGCCGGGGTCAGCGTCATGCCGGGGCCGTTGCGCGCCTCGGCAAAGGCGATGCCGTCGATGCCGATCTGGATCTCCATCACCGGGCCGACGCCGTTCGCTTCGCAGGCGGCATATTCGCTGCGCTTCATCCGGCGCGAGGCATCCTCGATATCGGGGTGGCCCGCGCCGATGCCGGCGCAGAACAATTTCATCCCCGCGCCCGTGCCGGTCGATTCGATCACCGGGGCCCGCGCGTCCGGATTGGTCGCGACGAACGTCTCCGCGATCAGGGTCGTGAAGGGATAGACGGTGGACGAGCCGACCGCGGTGATCTGATCCCGCGTGCCGCCGCCACCGCCATTCGCCTGGTCCTGACAACCTGCGAGGCAGAGCCCCGTCAGGCCGATAAGTAGAACGCGCATCGGTCCCCCGCGGGCGACTCCGCGTCGCCCCGATCCGCCTGTGTGACGGTTCGGTTACCCTTTGATGACAGCGCCCCCGGCAACCGGTTCGGCGGGCGGAATCGCGACGGTGACGGTGGTGCCGATGCCGACCTTGCTGGCGATGTCGAGCCGGCCGCGATGCCGCTCGACGATATGCTTGACGATCGCGAGGCCCAGGCCGGTGCCGCCGACGCTGCGGCTGCGCCCGGCGTCGACGCGATAAAATCGTTCGGTCAGGCGCGGAATATGCTGGGGGGCGATGCCCTCGCCCTCGTCGACCACGGTCAGCCGCAGCAGGCCCGACCGGTCGAGCCCCAGCGTCACCGTCACCGGCGTGCCGGGGCGGCCATATTTCATCGCATTGCCGATGAGGTTGTGGAACAGCTGCGACAGTTGCGCCTCGTCGGCGATCGCCTGCGGCAGGTCGGGTTCGATGGTGACGCCGACATCGTCCGCGCGCGGGCTGCGCGCCGCCGCGATCTCCGCCGCGACATCCTCGAGCAGCTCGCCGAGGTCGAGCCGGTCGCCGGGCAGGCGGTATTTCTCCGCCTCGATCCGCGACAGCGAGATCAAATCCTCGACCAGCCGCTGCATCCGCTGCGCCTCGGCGAACATCACGTCGAGGAAGCGTTTGCGCAGGCCCGGGTCCTCACCTGCCTCCTCGTTCAGCGTCTCGATGAAGCCGAGGATCGAGGCGAGCGGCGTGCGCAGTTCGTGGCTGGCGTTGGCGACGAAATCGACGCGCATCTTCTCGGCGGCGTAATTGCCGCTCTGGTCGACGAGATGGACGATGCGAGCGCCGTCGCCGGTTTCGCCGGTCCGCATCTCCCAACGCTGGTCGGGGGTGCCGAGCCCGACCAGCTCGACCGGCCGGCCGGGCAGTGGCGCACCCGAGCTGAGCCGGTCGGCGGCGGCGGGATGGCGGATCGCGACGCGCACGTCCTCGCCGACGATATGGCGGCCGAGCAATGCCCCGGCGGCGGCATTGGCGCAGGTGACGATGCCGCCGCGGACCAGCAGCACCGGTTCGGCGATCACGTCGAGCACCTCGCCGAGCAGCAGGTTCGCATCCGGGCCGGTGTGCCCGGTGGTCGCCTGCCCCTCGTCGCCGCGGCCCATCGCCGCCAGCGCGACCGCGATTCCGCCGACCAGCGCGATGGCCGCGCCGTCGGCGCGCCCGTCGACGAGAAAGACGCCGACGGCCACGCCGATCGCGATGACGATCGCGCCACTCAGCCGTCGGACGAATCGGGTCATCATGTGCGCTGGCTAGCCCAAGTCGGGCGGGCTGGGCAGGGGGTGTATCGTCGTCCCCGTCAATCCGGCTTCGGCGCGTCCGCGACCTTCACATAAGGCGTGAATTCGGTGAAGCGGCAGTAAGCGGACGGGATCGAGGTGCCCGGCGTCAGTACGCGAAACCGGTCGTTGCGGCACAATTGCCCGCCGTAGATGTCGACGATCAGCGTCGTCAGCGGCTCCAGCGACGGGCAGGCGCCGATCGGTCCGGTCTTCCAGACCCGGCGTCCGGCACCCTCGGTATAGAGGATCGTCTTCGCATCGACGATCGACGGGCCGTTGGTTGCCGACACGGAGATGCACCGTTGTGGAGCCCCTGCGACACGGCCCGCGAGCGGGTCCGATCCGGCGGCGAGCAACGGCAGGGCGAGCGCCAGCGCGGCGAGCGGCCGGGTCATCGCGTCACGACCCCGACTTGCTGTAGCGGACGAACGGCCCGAACGAGCAGCTGCCGCTGAACGTCCGGCCTGTCTGGTCGATCGTCGTCGCGATGTCGCCCTGGCACAATTGACCGGTCGGCGAGCGGGTGACGAGGATGTCGCCGCGCCCGACACGCTCGCAGCCGCCGGCGGTATCGCTGCGGTATTTGAGGCCGCGGCTGACCGTGTAGAGGATCGTCGGGCCGAACGCCTGCACCTGCGTCGTCGGGAAGCGCGGCATGCAGGATGTCGACGGGCCGGGGGTCAGCCCGGCGAGCTGCTTGCCGAGCTTGGCCGCGGCGGCGGCATTGGCCTCCTGCGTGGCGATCCGTTCCTGCGGGGTCTGCGTGCAGGCGGCAGCCAGCAGAGCGACGGCGATCAACGATCCTGCGGTCTTCATGAGAACCTCCTGTCGTGCCCGGCCGAACAGCTCAGCCGGGAAAAGTGTCTTTCTGCTCGCGCAACCGGCCGAGCTCGGCCGCATCGCGCGCGCGCAGGAACGGGTTGGTCGCCCGCTCCAGCCCGATCGTCGTCGGCACCGTCGCCTCGCCCGCCGCGCGCGCCTCGTCGACGTGCATCATCCGCGCGACCAGCGCGGCATTGTCCGGCTCGACGGTTAGCGCAAAGCGGCCGTTCGACTGGGTATATTCGTGGCCGCAATAGACCTCGGTCGCGTCGGGGAGGGCGGCGTAGCGCTGCATGTTGGCGAACATCTCCGCCGGCGTGCCCTCGAACAGTCGGCCGCAGCCCATCGCGAACAGCGTGTCGCCGGTAAAGATCGCGCCCGCATCGGCGAGGTGGAAGGCGATATGGCCCGCGGTGTGGCCGGGCACGTGCAGGACCGTCGCGACCTCCGTACCGATCCGCACGACGTCGCCTTCGCCGACCGTCTCGTCGAGCGTCGGAATCTTGGCGGCTTCGGCGGCGGGGCCGGTGATCCGCGCGCCGGCGGCGCGGATCGCCTCGTTGCCGCCGGTATGGTCGGGGTGCCAGTGCGTCGTCCATACCTGGCCGATCGTCCAGCCCCGTGCCGCGGCGGCGGCCTGTACCGGCGCCGCCTCGCCCGGGTCGACCGCGACCGTTTCGCCGCTGACCGGGTCGTGGACCAGCCAGGCGTAATTGTCGCTGAGCACGGGGACGCGGACGATCTCCAGGGCCATCACCAGCTCCCGGTGTTCGGCATCGACGTCCACGGCTCGGCCGGCGCCAGCGCATCGCCGGCCTGCAACAGCTCGATCGAGATGCCGTCCGGCGTCTTGACGAACGCCATGTTGCCGTCGCGCGGCGGGCGGTTGATCGTCACGCCCCCGTCCATCATCCGCTGGCAGGTGTCGTAGATATTGTCGACGCGATAGGCGAGATGGCCGAAGTTGCGACCGCTCCCATATTCCTCCGGGTCCCAATTGTAGGTAAGCTCGACCTCCGCCTTGGCGCGTTCGCCGGGGCCGTTCATGTCCGCCTCGGTGGCAAGGAAGATCAGGGTGAAGCGCCCCTTCTCGTTCTCCAGACGCCGCACCTCCTGAAGGCCGAGCAGCTCGAAGAAGGCGATGGTCGCGTCCGGATCGGTGACGCGGATCATGGTGTGGAGGTACTGCATGCGAAACCCTGTTCTGATGGCGATGGATGGTTAGCCCCTCAACGCATGGCCGGCCATAGGGTGTCCACGGCGTCAGGGCTTCGCCGCGGGCGCGTCGAACTGGGCAAGCGCGGCGCGCGCGTTGCGGCCGGCGGGGGCATCGGGGGCGAGGCGGGCCGCCTGCGTCCAGGCGGTGCGTGCGCCGGCCTCGTCGCGGGCGGCGGCGGCGATGTTGCCGGCCTCGAGCTGGACCGAGGCGTCGTCCGCGGCGCGTTTCAGCGCCTCGGCGATGTCCTTCTTCGCGCGGACCAGATCGCCCTCGCGCCGTGCCAGCGTCGCCGACAGCAGCCAGGCAAGCGGGTCGTCGGCGGCATGGGTCAGCGCGAGGTCGATGTCGCGGCGCGCCGCCTCCGGTTCGTTGGCCGCGACCAGTACGCGGGCGTGGTCGAGCTGCGCCTCGCCGAGCGCGAAACCCTCCAGCGTGCCCGCGACCAGCGCGGTGTCGAGCGCGGCACGCGCGCGGGGCACATCCCCCGCCGCCAGCCGCGCATTGCCGGCCTGCGCCCAGTAATTGGCGGCGCGGCGGTCGCGCGCCGCCTCCGCCGCTTTGGCGGCCGCCTCGAATTCGGCGGCGGCCGCCGGGAAATTGCCCTCCTGCGTATAGGCGAGGCCGGCGCATTGCCGCGCGAACCATGCGCCGCCGCTGGTCGCCCAGCGCACCGCCTCGGCACGGGCGGCGGCGGGATCGCTGTTCGCCAGCCGGACGCACAGGTCGTAGCGCGCCTCGCGCGGGTCGGCGCCCCTGACGGTGGCGACGGTGGAAGGGGCGGGAGAAGCGGCCTGAAGCGCGGCGGCGAGAAGCAGGATCATAAGCGGTTCAGCACGTCCTCGGTCGCCCGGACGATCGCGGCGATATCGGTGTCGCGCGACAGGCGATGATCGCCATCCTTGATGAGCAGCGTCTGCACGTCGGCTGAACGGATCATCTCGCCCAGCCGCACGGTGCGGTGCCACGGCACGTCGGGGTCGGCCTGTCCCTGCACCAGCCGCACCGGACCGTCGAAGGGGATCGTGCCGAACATCAGCCGGTTCGCCTCGCCCGACTGGAAGAAGCCGCGGGTGTAGACGGTGGGCTCCGGCCCATAGGGGTTGGCGCGTGCCAGCCGGCCCTCGGTCAGGATCGTCATCTTGTCCTCGGTCGAGAAGCCCCAGTCGGTGAAATCGGGCGCCGGTGCGATGCCGACCAGCCCGACCACCGCGGCGGGCCGCGCCCGGGCGGCGAGCAGCATCAGCCAGCCGCCGAGCGACGATCCGACCAGTACCACCGGCCCGGTCGCGATCTGGTCGAGCATCGCGACGACGTCGTCGCGCCACCCGGCGAGCGTCTGGTCCTCGAACGCGCCCTCGCTCTGGCCGCAGCCGCCATAGTCGAAGCGCAGGAACGCCCGCCCCGTCGCCCGTGCCCAGCCCTCCAGCGCGACGGCCTTGGTCCCCTGCATGTCGGAGGCATAGCCGGGGAGGAAGACGACGGTCGGGCCGTCGCCCCCGGTGTGGTGATAGGCGAGACGGGGGCGGGGCAGCTGGGTCATGGCCACTTCCTTATCGCGGGCCGGGCGGGATGTGGAGCCTCGCCCGCCCTCCTGCCCATCGCTCAGCGGCCGGCGAAGGCGTCGACCGCGCGGGCGAAGGCTTCGGGCTGGTCCAGCATCACGAAGTGCGCGGCATCGCCGATATCGACGAAGGTGACGTGCGGCGTCTCGGCATAAGCGGTCTTGTAGAGCGCGTCCGCCTGCGCCTTGGTCGGCCCGGTCGGCGACCAGGGATAGACCATCGTGATCGGCGTCGCGATCTGCTTCATCGCGGGGCGCAGGTCGGTGGTCAGGTCCTCGTACATCGCCTGTCCGGACACGCGCGGGTCGGCGGCCTTGAACCAGCGTTCGACCAGCGCGCGCGACGCCGGCTTCGCGGCGAGCCGGTTCGCGGTGGCGGTCGCCGTCGCGTCGCTGGCGGGCTTGCCGTAGCTCGCGAGCTGCGCGTCGCGCATCGCCTTCGCCTGCGGTTCGACCATCGCGACGGTCGCGCCGGGGGCATAGAGCGTGCCGATGAAGGGCAGCGAATCGACGATCATC
Source organism: Sphingomonas sp. UBA978 (assembly GCF_002292295.1). Lineage (GTDB taxonomy): Bacteria > Pseudomonadota > Alphaproteobacteria > Sphingomonadales > Sphingomonadaceae > Sphingomonas. The sequence goes on along the minus strand of NZ_DBBS01000005.1, from coordinate 90,327 downwards.
AGCTTGCCCGCATCCGCCGGATGCGCCCTGGCGAGCATCAGCGCGGCGAGCCCGCCCATCGAATGGCCGATCACCGCGGCGCCGGCGATCCGTTCCTTCGCGATCAGCGTATGCAGGTCGGCGACGATGCCGTCGAGGATGCCGGGCGTCAGGTTCGCGCCCGGTGCGTCGCCGCCGAAGCCGTTGACCTGCACGACATAGACGCGGTGGCGCCTGGCCAGTTCGGGTACGACGCCGTCCCAGACCGCGCGCGGCGACGACAGGCCGGGGATGAGGATCACCGGCGATCCCTTGCCCGATGCGACGACGGAAATGCGGGCCATCTGCATCGCGGGCGCTGGCGTCGCGGCATGGCTGGGGGCGGGTTGCAAGACGACGCCGAGCGTCAGGGCGGTGGCGGCGAGGCGGAGGCCGAAATAACGGATCATATCACTTCTCCCTGGATGGACTGACGAAGACGTCTTCGATGGCGAGGTCGAACAGTTCGGCGATTTTGAAGGCGAGGGGCAGGGACGGGTCGTAGCGGCCGGTTTCGATCGCATTGACACTCTGCCGGCTGACCTCGAGCTGTTCGGCGAGATGCTGCTGCGACCAGCCGCGCTGCCCCCGCAGGTCGCGCAGGCGGTTGTTCATGCCGCCCTCCGCTCGATCAGCGCGTTGACGCCCGCGCCGAGGCCGAGGCCGGCGAACCATACGATCGGCCAGGCATAGCCGACGAGATGCGGTACGAGGTCGAACCCCTCCAGAAAGCCCCAGAAGGTCGCCGTGGTCATTGCGAGGCCGGTCGCGACCAGCGCCTGCCGCACCAGCAGCATCCGCAGATATTCGTCGGTTTCCTCGGCGAGATACAGGCCGATCACGGCGAAGAAGCCAGAGACCGGCAGGGCGGGCAGGATGCCGAGCGCATAGGCGAGCGGCCCGGCGACGAGGTGGCGTGCGAACAGCCAGCAGACCGGCAGCAGCACGGCGGCATAGATGATGGCGAGGACGATGATGCGCCGGTTGTAGCGGCGCTGGGCGGGGGAGAAACGCATCTGGGCCTCCTTCGAGTCGTTGTGAAGGAAGCTTTACATGGAAAGTGAGCTTTACGTCAAGCGCGCTTTACATCAGATGATGAATTCCACCGATCTCTGTTGCACCACGTCGCCGCGCTTGGCGACGATCTCGCCGTGCAGCGCCTCGATCGTGCGACTGCCGGTGGTCTTGCACAGGAAAGGGAAGATGCCGTGCAGCACCGCGCCGATCCCGCCCGCGATCATGCGCAGGCCGAAATGCGTGGCGACGTGGAAATGCTCGGTATAGCTCTCGCCGACCGTGGCCGGATGATCGGTGAACGGGTTCATCGCTGCGTACCTCCGCCGCCAGCCTAGCCCTTCGCGGCCAGCGCCGCCAGCATGTCCGCGGCGAGCAGGCCGAGCGTGTCGTCGCGCGCGCCCATCACGACGATGCGGTCGGCGGGGCGTGCCATCTCGACCAGCCGGGCGGCGGCGGCGGCGCGGTCGGCAATGTGCGCGGCGACGCGGCCGGCGGCGGCGACGTCGGCGACGATGTCGGCGCTGCCGACCTCGCGCGCGACGGTGCCGCCGTGATAGACCGGATCGGGCAGCACCAGGACGTCGTCGGCGCTGAGCCGGTCGGCGAACATCGCGACCAGTTCGCGGCGCATCACCTTGAGCGGGCCATAGCCGTGCGGCTGGAACAGCAGCAGCAGCCGGCCGGGAAAGGCGTGCAGCGTGTCGAGCGTCGCCGCGATCTTGTCGGGGTTGTGCCCGAAATCGTCGATCACCGCGACGCCGCCTGCCTCACCGACCAGATCGAAGCGGCGGCGCAGGCCGGTGAAGCCCGTGACCGCCTGCGCCGCGTCGGCCAGCGGCACGCCCGCCGCGACGCTGGCGGCGATCGCCGCGAGCGCATTGGCGACATTGTGGCGGCCCGGTACCTGCAACCGGACCGGGATCGGCGCGCCACCCCCGGCGATCAGGTCGAACGCGACCGAGAAGGGCGCCTCGACGATCGCATGCGCGGCGAAGTCGGCGTCGCGGTCGAGTCCGAAGGTCGCCAGCCGCTCCTTCGGCAACGCCCGGGCAAGCGCCGCGGCCTCGTCATTGTCGAGGTTGACGATCGCCGTCTCCGCCCCGGCGATGAAGCCTGCGAACAGGCGCCGCAATTCGTCCAGCCCCTTGTGGTCGAGGCTGACGTTGTTGAGCACCGCGATGCGCGGCCGGTAATGCGCGATCGACCCGTCGCTTTCGTCGACCTCGCTGACGAACGCCTCGCCCGCGCCGACCAGCGCGCTGGCGAAGGCGGCGTCGGGGCGGGCGAAATTCTTCATCACCGCACCGTTCATCACCGTGGGATCGCGGCCGGTGGCGTGCAGGATCCAGCCGATCATGCCGGTGACGGTCGATTTGCCGCTGGTGCCGGCGACGCCGATCGGCAGGCGGCTCTGGTTGAACAGGCTGCTCAGCAGGTCGGCACGGCTCGCCCGGGCGCAGCCGAGCCGGTCCGCCGCGACGATATCGGCTACGCTGTCCTCGACCGCGGCGGAGGCGACGACAATCTGCTCCGCCGAGGTGACGCCGCTGCCGTCCTGCGCGAACAGGCCGATGCCGCGGGCGCGCAACGCGTCGAACTTGGCGGGGACGCGGCCCTGGTCCAGCCCGCGGTCCGACCCGTCGACCAGCGCGCCCCGGCCACGCAGGATCGTCGCCAGCGGCATCATCCCCGACCCGCCGATGCCGACCAGAAAGAAGCGCTTGCCCCCGATGGAGCCCTGCACGGATGAGGGGATGTTGCCGTTCGCCATCCCGCCGCGCTATCGACGCAGGCCAGCGCGGGCAAGAGACGAGGCGATCAGGGCATGCGGATTGGAGTGGTGGCGCCGGCCAGCATCGGCAACAAGGATGCCGAGGCGCCGTTCATCGCCTTCGCCGCGCTCGCCTATCCGGAGGTCGATCTGATCGTCCATCCGCAATGCTGGGAGGTCGACGGCCATTTCGCCGGCAGCGACGCGCGCCGCGCATCCGCCTTCCTCGAATTCGCCAACGATCCCGGTTTCGACGCGATCTGGTTCCTGCGCGGTGGCTATGGTTCGAACCGCATCCTGCCGCTGGTGATGCCGCAACTGGGGCCGGCGGCGCGGCACAAGACCTATCTCGGCTATTCCGACATGGGGTTCCTGCTCGGTGCGCTCTACGCGCGGCGGATCGGCCGGCCCTGCCACGGCCCGATGGCGAGCGACATTCGCCGCAAACAGGGCGACGTCACCGTCGCGCGGTCGCTCGGCTGGCTGGCGCGCGGCGACCGGCAGGGGCTGGAGCCGGGGCTCGACGGGCGGCCGGCGGCGGCGTTCAACCTGTCGATCCTCGGCAGCCTGATCGGCACGCCCTATCTGCCCGACCTGACCGATCACGTCCTGCTGATCGAGGAGGTGTCGGAACCGATGTACAATATCGACCGGCTGCTGTTCCACATGGGCCATGCGACGCAGCTGAAGGGGATTGCCGGCGTGCGGCTGGGCGATGCGACCGCGATCAAGCCGAACGAGCCCGAATGGGCCGAAAGCCTCGAATATATGGTGCAGCGCTGGTGCCGCGACCTCGGCGTGCCGTATCTCGGGCGGGCGGACATCGGCCATACCCAGAGCAACCGGGTGGTGCCGTTCGGCATGATCTGAACGATAGAATACCCCCGATACATCGTCACCCCGGAACACGTCCGGGGTGACGTAGGGAATCGGGGCCGCGGTCAGGGCTGCCGGAAAGCAAGCGTGGCGACGCTTGCCTATATAGGCGTCGTCACCCTATCTGCGCAGTTTCAACAAAAAGGTGAAATCTCCCCATGTCCGCCATGTTCCGTATCACGCTGCCCGACGGTTCCGTCCGCGAGGTTGCGCCCGGGACTACCCCCGCGGACGTCGCCGCCGCGATCGGGCCGGGCCTCGCCAAGGCGGCGCTCGCCGCGCGGATCGACGGGCAGGTGCGCGATCTCAACCGCCCGTTCGAGGGTGACACCAATCTCGCGCTGGTGACCGCGAAGGACGAGGCGGATGCGCTTGAACTCGTCCGCCACGATCTCGCGCACGTCATGGCGGAGGCGGTGCAGCACCTGTTCCCCGGCACGCAGATCACCTTCGGCCCCGCCACCGACGACGGTTTTTATTATGATTTCGCGCCGAAGGACCGGCCGTTCACCGAGGACGACCTGCCCGCGATCGAGGACGAGATGCGCCGCATCATCGCGCGCAACGAACCGTTCACGCGCGAGGTCTGGACCCGCGAACAGCTGATCGAGACGTGGACGCGGCAGGGCGAGACGTTCAAGGCCGAATGGGCCGCCGAACTGCCTAATAACGAGGAACTGACGATCTATCGCCAGGGCCAGTGGCTCGACATGTGCCGCGGCCCGCACATGGTCTCCACCGGCAAGCTCGATCCGCAGGCGTTCAAGCTGACGCGCGTGTCGGGTGCCTATTGGCGTGGCGACCAGAAGAACGCGATGCTCAGCCGCATCTACGGCACCGGCTGGCTCAACAAGAAGCAGCTCGACCAGCATCTTTTCATGCTGGAGGAGGCGGCCAAGCGCGACCATCGCAAGATCGGGCAGGAGATGGACCTATTCCACCTCCAGTCCGAGGCGCAAGGGTCGGTGTTCTGGCACCCCAAGGGCTTCATTCTGTGGCGCCAGCTGGAGGCCTATATGCGCCGCCGGCTCGACGCCGCCGATTATGCCGAGGTCAAGACGCCGCAGCTGATGGACGCCAAGCAGTGGGAACAGTCGGGCCATTGGGGCAAGTATCGCGAAAACATGTTCGTGGTGCCGGACGAGGTGCCGAACACCGATGACGAGGGCGCGGTGCTGTCCGGCGAGGGCGACCTGATGGCGCTCAAGCCGATGAACTGCCCGGCGCACGTCCTGATCTTCAAACAGGGGATCAAGAGCTATCGCGACCTGCCGATCCGCATGGCCGAATTCGGCTGCTGCCACCGCAACGAGCCGCATGGCGCGCTGCACGGCATCATGCGCGTGCGCCAGTTCACGCAGGACGACGCGCATATCTTCGTGCGCGAGGACCAGCTGGTCGATGAGGTGCGCAAGTTCTGCGAACTGCTCGACAGCGTCTACAAGCACCTCGGCTTCGACAGCTATGCGATCAAGCTGGCGCTGCGCCCGGAGAAGCGCTTCGGGTCGGAAGACATGTGGGACTGGGCGGAGCAATCGCTGCGCGACGCCGTCGCCGCGACGGGCCGCGACACGCCCGAATATGGCTGGGAGGAGCTGCCGGGCGAGGGGGCCTTCTACGCGCCCAAGCTGGAATTTCACCTGACCGATGCGATCGGGCGGACGTGGCAGGTCGGAACGATCCAGACCGACACCGTGCTGCCCGAACGGCTCGACGCGAGCTATGTCGGCGAGGACGGCAACCGCCACCGCCCGATCATGCTGCATCGCGCGATCCTCGGCACGTTCGAACGCTTCATCGGCATATTGATCGAGCACCACGCCGGCCGTTTCCCGCTGTGGCTGTCGCCGGTGCAGGCGGTGGTCGCGACGATCGTGTCCGACGCCGACGGTTATGCCGAGCAGGTGGCGGCGACGCTGCGCAAGGCGGGCATCCGCGTCGAAACCGACCTGCGCAACGAGAAGATCAACTACAAGGTCCGCGAACATTCGCTCGCCAAGGTCCCGGTGCTGCTCGTGGTCGGCAAGCGCGAGGCGGAGGTGGGTAAGGTCGCCGTCCGCCGCCTCGGCAGCCAGGCGCAGGAATTCGTGACGGTGGAGGAGATCGTAGTCAGGCTGACCGACGAGGCGACGCCGCCCGATCTGCGATAGGAGGAACGCGTGACTATCCTGCAGGATATCCAGTCGGGGGCGATCCCGGCAAGACTGACGGTCGATCAGGTCTATGAGCTGACCGCGGCCGGGGTCTTTGCCGAGAACGAGAACTTCGAATTGATCGACGGGGAGATCGTGCCGATGGCGGCGGCAAAGGCAGACTGGCACGAGATCATGAAGTCGCGGCTCAATCGGGCGCTCGTTCGGGGGTTGCCCGATCACCTGCGATTGTTCGTGGAGCCCTCCGTGACCCTCTCGCCGGTCCGCCTGCTGGAGCCCGATCTGGCGGTCTGGGCCAAGGGCGGTATGCCGCGGCAGGTGCGTGGACCGGACCTCACGCTGGTGATCGAGGTGGCAAACAGCTCGCTGGGTTACGACCTGCGGGTGAAGGGGCCGCTCTATGCCGAACATGGCGTGCGCGACTATTGGGTGGTCGATGCCGTCCGCCAGACGATCCGCATCCACCGCAATCCCGTCGATGGCCGCTATGTCGAAGTCGCGGAGTTCGAGGCGCATCAGCCGGTGGCCGCGCTCTTCGCCGGTGTGACGATTCGCCTCGACGAACTCGACTAGCCTTCAATTCGGCACGATAATCGCCTATATGCGATTCAAACCACTGCAGGAGCTATACCCATACGTCCTCCCATGATGCGCCGGCCGAACCAGGCGCCGCCAATGAATGGCCCTCGTTTCAACGAGTGGATCGTCAGCCCCAAGGTCCGCGTGATCGACCATGAGGGCGAGAATCTTGGCGTGATGTACACGCGTGAGGCGATGGCGCAGGCGCAGGAACTCGGCCTGGATCTGGTCGAGGTGTCGCCCAACGCCGATCCGCCCGTCGCCAAGTTCCTCGACGTCGGCAAGTTCAAGTACGAGGCGCAGAAGAAGGCTAACCTCGCCCGCAAGTCGCAGAAGACGCAGGAGATCAAGGAGATCAAGATGCGTCCGAACATCGACGACCACGATTACGACACCAAGATGAAGAAGGTCGCCGAGTTTATCGAGGAGGGCGACAAGGTGAAGGTTACCATGCGCTTCCGCGGTCGCGAACTGAGCCACGGCCAGCTCGGCATGGCCGTGCTGCAGCGTGTCGCCGAACAGGTCGCCGAAACCGCCAAGGTCGAGGCTTATCCGCGCATGGAAGGCCGCCAGATGCTGATGGTGCTCGCGCCCAAGTAATCGGCCGCGCCGGCAGCCGGGTAAACCCTGCTGTCGCACTTTATCGCGATGAAACGCTTTCCGTAGCGTCATGCTTTTTTGAACACCGGGTCCGGCAACGGGCCCGGTGTTGCGCATTGGCGACACTCCGTTCGAAAAGTCGGATTTCGGGTACAAATTGCTAGACGCTCACGCCTGAGCGACCCTAGCCTCAAAAGAAAACCCGATATTCGAAAAACGAAATCGTTCAGGAGAGAGATGACCATGCGCCTTACCGCATATTTGCTGTCGGCAGCGACGATCGCGATTGCCACGCCCGCCCTGGCGCAGAACACGTCTCCGGAACAGGCGACCCCCGCGACGCAGACGACGTCGGCTGCCGCGGGCGCCTCGGTGACGCAGGATCAGGCCGACGTCAGCGATATCGTCGTCACCGCGCAGGGCCGCGCGCAGGCGCTGGCCGACGTCCCGGTCGCCATCTCCGCCGTCTCGGCCGAGACGCTGCAGAATTCGGGTGCGAACGACATCCGCCAGCTCAACCAGCTTGCGCCGTCGCTGCTCGTGTCGTCGACCGGATCGGAAGCCAATGGCTCGGCCCGTATCCGCGGCATCGGCACGGTCGGCGACAACCCCGGCCTCGAAAGCTCGGTCGCGGTGTTCATCGACGGCGTTTACCGGTCGCGCTCGGGCATCGGCCTCACCGAACTGGGCGAGATCGACCGGGTCGAGGTGCTGCGCGGCCCGCAGGGCACGCTCGGCGGCCGCAATTCGTCGGCGGGCCTCATCAGCATCGTCAGCAAGGCGCCGTCCTTCCAGGGCTTCACCGGCGGGGCGGAGGCGACCTACGGCAATTACAATTTCTATCGCGTCGCCGGCAATCTCAACCTGCCGCTCGGCGAAACGATCGCGGCGCGCGTCGACGGCGTCTACGTCAAGCGCGACGGCTTCTACCGCGACTATACTAACAACACCGACGTCAACGATCGCGACCGCTATTTCGTGCGCGGCCAGCTGCGCTTCGAGCCGAGCGCCGACATCAGCTTCCGCCTGATCGGCGACTATACCAAGCGCGACGAGAAATGCTGCGCGGCGACCTATGTCGACCGGTCGGTCAATCAGGCGATCGGCAACCTCAACGAGCCGCTGGCCTCGGTCAACGCAGGGCTGGGCTCGGTCAATGCGAGCGGCATCGCCGGTAGCAACGGCAACAACATCGTCAACGTCATCCGCGATCTCGGCCAGCCGCTCAATCTGGTCAATCGGCCCGGCTACAGCCGCGACGTCTCGGTCAGCCAGGGCCGCAGCTTCGCCGGCACGACCAAGGACTGGGGCGTCTCGGGCCAGCTCGACTGGAATTTCGGCAGCACCCGGCTGACCTCGATCACCGCCTATCGCGACTATGATTCGTCGCAGGGGTCGGACACCGACTACAGCCGCGTCGACATTCTCTATCGCGCCGCCAACGGCAATGCGGCGCGCCGTTTCCGCACCTTCACGCAGGAAGTCCGCCTCAACGGTTCGCTGTTCAACGACAAGCTCGACTGGCTGGTCGGCGGCTTCTTCGCGAACGAAGACCTGCGCGTGCTCGACAATCTGCGCTTCGGGCGGGACTATGGGCGTTTCGCCACCTGTCGCCTGATCTCGGGCGGGGCGCTGGCGGGCTTCTACTCGCCGACCTCGGCGGGCTGCATCACCGCGGGCGGCCGCGGCGCGCTGTCGAGCGCGGCCGGGCCGTTCGGTGCGGCCGGCGCGACCATCGTGCGCGCGATCGATACGCTGGACGCGATCAACGACAAGGGCTCGACCCGCGACGTCTACAACCAGAACAGCCGCAACTGGGCGCTGTTCACGCACAATATCGTCCACCTCACCAACACGCTCGATCTGACGCTGGGCGTCCGCTACACCAACGAACGCAAGAAGTTCGACGCCGCGTTCACCAACGACAACACCGGCTGCGTCGCCAACCAGCAGGCGCTGACTCCGTTCCTGACCAACGCCGGCCTCGCCGCGGTCGCGGGCGGCATCATCGGCCTGTCGTGCCAGGGCAATTCCACCGCGGAGCTGAACGGCGTCACGATCAACAGCCAGCGCAAGGAGGATCAGTTCACCGGCACCGGCATCCTGTCGTGGAAGCCGATCGACGATCTGCTCGTCTACGGCAGCTATTCGCGTGGCTACAAGGCGGGCGGGTTCAACCTCGACCGTTCGGCGCTGAAGCTGCCGACCTTCTCCTTCGCCTCGCAGGGCGGCGCGCAGGCGCTGGTCGGCGCGCTCCAGTTCGCGCCGGAGACGGTCAATTCGTTCGAGATCGGCGCGAAATACGGCACCGGCCCGTTCACGCTGAGCGTCGCGGCCTTCCGTCAGGACTTCAAGAACTTCCAGCTCAACACCTTCGACGGCAGCGTCTTCATCGTCCAGAACATCAACGGCTGTTCGACCAACCTCAACGGCGCCGACCGCGACCAGAGCAAGTTCACCGCCGCGAGCAACTATAACGCCGCCGCCGGCACCAGCGGCGCCTGCCCGTCGGGCGACGTCGGCTACGGCGTCCGCGCGCAGGGCGTCGAGCTCGAGGCGACGCTGGCCCCGGCGCGCGACGTGCGCGTGTCGCTGGGTGCGACCTTCACCGACACCGGCTATCGCGACAATCTGGTCGGGACCGGTGCCGGTGCACCGCTCAACCAGTCGCTGCGCAAGCTGCCCGGGCAGCGGCTGTCGAACTCCGCGGACATCGTCACCACCGCCTCGGCATCGTGGACGCCGCAGATCGGCGGTGGCTATTCGGCGCTGTTCTACGCCGATACCCGTGTGACGAGCGACTATAACACCGGCTCCGACCTGTTCCCGCAGAAGACGCAGGACGGCTATGCCATCGTCAACGCGCGCATCGGCCTGCGGACCCCGGACGAGAAGTTCAGCCTCGAATTCTGGGGCCAGAACCTGTTCAACATCGATTATGCGCAGGTCGCCTTCAACTCGCCGTTCCAGGAAGGCGGCACGTCGGCGGCGTTCCAGGATCCACAGTATCCGGGTTCGCGCCAGCTGTTCTCGCAGTTCCTCGCCGAGCCGCGCACCTATGGCGCGACCATCCGCGCCCGTTTCTGATCCCACGAGGCAACGACCAACTGGGCCGGCCGCAGCGATGCGGCCGGCCCTTTCTTTTGGCATCCGTCCCGCTACGTCTTCGCTGCGCCGCAACATGGTTGCCGCTGCGACCGGAACCGACACCCGGTGGGAGCGATTGGGACCGCCAAAAGGGGAAAGCCGCTGATCTTCGATTCCTTGCTCGTCAAACTGGCGCTGATCGGTGTGCTCGGCATCGGTGCGCAATGGATCGCGTGGCGCACCGGGCGGCCGGCGATCGCGCTGATGCTGATCGCGGGCGTGCTCGCCGGGCCGGTCACCGGGCTTATCGATCCGCAGCGCGACTTCGGCGCGTTGCAGCAACCGATCATCAAGCTCGCCGTCGCGGTGATCCTGTTCGAAGGGGGCCTCAGCCTCAACTTCCGCGATTTGCGTCATGCCGGATCGGCGGTGCTGCGTCTGGTCGTGATCGGCGTGCCGGTCGGTTGGGTGCTCGGCACCGCGGCGGCCTTTTACGGGGCGGGCCTGCCGCTCGGCATATCGGCCTTGTTCGGCGGCATCCTTGTCGTGACCGGGCCCACCGTGATCGGGCCGATGTTGCGGACGCTGCGTGTCCCTGCGCGGGTGCGCGATACGCTGAAATGGGAAGGGATCGTCAACGATCCGATCGGTGCGCTGCTCGCGGTCGCGATCTATGCCTATATCACCTATGTCGGCCCCGACCGCAGTGTCGTCGCGATTGGGTTCGACGTCGCCGCCGCGACCCTGGTTGCCGGGCTGATCGGCGTCGGGCTGGGGTTCGGCCTGACGACCGCCTTCCGCCGCGGCTATATCCCCGAATATCTCAAGGCGCCCAGCGTCCTCGTCACCGTCATCGCCGGCTTCGTCCTCGCCGACCTCATCAAGCATGAGACGGGGCTCATCACCGTCACCGTGATGGGCGTGGTGCTCGCCAACCGCCAGACCCAATCGACCGCCGCGCTCAAGCATTTCAAGGAGGACCTTGCCGTCCTGCTGATCTCGGGCGTGTTCATCATCCTGTCGGCGACGCTGCAATGGAGCGTGATCGAGCGCTTTCAGGCGCGCTTCCTGATCTTCCTGCTCCTGCTGCTGTTCGTGGTGCGGCCGGTGACGGTGCTCGCCAGCCTCGCCTTCTCGAAGATGCCGTGGCGCGAGCGGCTGTTCGTCGCGTGGATCGCGCCGCGCGGCGTGGTGGCGATCGCGGTGACCAGCCTGTTCGCGCTGCGGCTCGACGATTTTGGAATGAAAGACGCCGATGCTTTGGTGCCGCTGGTGTTCGGCGTCGTCGTCGCGACGATCTTCGCGCACGGCTTCTCGGCGGCCTGGGTCGCGCGCCGGCTCGGCATCGACAAGGGCAAGGGGGAGGGGGTGCTGCTGGTTGGCGCCAACAGCTTCACCACCGCCTTCGGCGTCGCGCTGCAAGCCCTGGGGCTGAAGGTAACGGTGGCCGATACCGCCAAGTTCGCGCTGCGCGCCGCGCGCAAGAAACAGCTGGAGGTGCATCGCGGCGACATCCTCGACGAGGTGACGCAGGACACGCTCGACATGCTCCAGTTCCAGCATGTCATCGCCGCCACCGACAGCGATTCCTACAATGCGCTGGTCTGCGGCGATCTGGGGCCGGAGGTCGGCACCGACAAACTGACGCAGACCGGCGTCGACGAAGACCGCCGCGCCCGCGGGCGTGGACGGGTGCTGCTGGAGGGCGGCGAGACGGTCGACGAATTGCAGCAAAGGGTCGCGGCGGGCTGGTCGTTCGGCCGCACCCGGATCACCGACGTCCACACCTACGACGCCTATCGCGCGCGCCTCGCCCCGGAGGCGGAACCGGTCGCGGTGCTCAAGCCCGACCGGCGCCTGCTGCTCTTCTCGACCGGCCAGCGGCCCGTGGTCGAAAGCGGCGACACGATGCTGACCTTCGCGCCGCCGGGCGTGGCCTAGATCAGGCGGCCACGTCGATCGATTCGCCCGCCGCGGCGGTGCGCAGGCGCTTCTCCAGCGTCTTCAGCCGCGTCGGTGCGACGATCCGGTCGCCGGTCAGATCGGTGACGTAGAAGGTGTCGACCGCGCGCTCGCCATAGGTGGCGACATGCGCGGAATGCAGCGTCACCTTCGACTGGAACAGCGCCTGCGCCAGCTGGTTGAGCAGCGCCGGCCGGTCGCGGGCGTTGACCTCGATCACCGTGAAGCGGTTCGAGGCGCGGTTGTCGATCAGGACGTTGGGGACGATCTCGAACGCGTCGGCGCGGGTGCGGGCGGCGGGCTTGGCGACCAGCCGGTCGGCGAGCTTGCCGCGATTGGCGAGCGCATCCTCGATCGCGGTGCGAAGCCGCCCCAGCTGGCTGAGGTCGTCGAACGGGCGACCGAACGGGTCCTGCACGAGGAAATTGTCGATCGCCATGCCGTCGCGCGTCGTATGGATGCGCGCGTCGATGATATTGCCGCCGGCGACGTGGATCGCGCCGGCGATGCGGTAGAACAGGCCCGGATGGTCGGCGGCGTAGATCGTCACCAGCGTCGCGCCGCGTTCCGAATAGACCTGCGCGTCGATCGACAGCTGCGCATCGCCGGCGGCGGCGATGAAGCGGGCGTTGTGCGCGAGCACGTCGTCGGGCTCGGCGATCCAATAGGCCTCGGGGAAGCGCCGGACGAAGGCGGCGAAGCGCGCATTGTCCCAGCCGAGCGTCGCCTGCAGATTCTCCTGCCGCGTCGCGATCCGCTCGCCGCGGCCGCGCTGCTTGTGGCCGAGGCGCAGCACCTCTTCCGCCGCCTCGAAAAGGTCGGAGAGCAGCTGGCGTTTCCAGCCGTTCCACGTCCCCGGCCCGACCGCGCGGATATCGACGATCGTCAGCACCAGCAGCAGCCGTAGCCGTTCGGGGCTCTGCACCACCTCGCAGAAATCGAGGATTGTCTTGAAATCGCTGAGGTCGCGCTTGAATGCGGTGGCGGACATCAGCAGATGCCAGCGTACCAGCCACGCCACCGTCTCGGTCTCGGCGGGGGTGAGGCCGAAGCGCGGGCAGAGCCGCTCCGCGACTTCCGCACCCAGGATCGAATGGTCGCCGCCGCGCCCCTTGGCGATATCGTGCAGCAGCACCGCGACGTACAGGACGCGTCGCGACACGATGTGCCGGATGATCGCGGAGGCGAGCGGATGATCCTCCTTCAGCTCGCCGCGCTCGATCCGCGCCAGCAGTCCGATCGCGCGGATCGTATGCTCGTCGACGGTATAATGGTGGTACATGTCGAACTGCATCTGCGCGACGACCCGGCCGAAATCGGGCACGAAGCGGCCGAACACCCCCGCCTCGTTCATCCAGCGCAGCACCAGCTCGGGATCGCGCGGGGACGTCAGCACGTCGAGGAACAGGACGTTGGCGCGGGGATCGCGGCGGTGGCGCGCGATCAGCCGTGCGTCGCGGTTCGCCGCCCGCATCGCCAGCGGATGGATCTCGACGCCATGCAGGTCGGCGAGCTGGAAGATCTCGATCAGCCGGACCGGGTCCTCGATGAAATAATCGTCGCGCGGCAGTGCCAGCCGGCCGCGATCGAGGACGAAACCCTGCAATTTGCCCGGCCGCCGGCGGATCGTCGGCAGCCCGAACCGCCGCCCGCGCGCCGCAAACCTTTCGTCGAGATGCGCGAGGAACACGCCGGTCAGGTCGCCGACCGTCTTCGCCTGCAGGAAATAATATTGCATGAACCGCTCGACCGCGGGTTTGCCCGGGCGATCGGAAAAGCGCATCCGCGTCGCGATCTCGCGCTGCACGTCGAAGGTCAGCCGATCCTCCGCCCGGCGGGTGACGCTGTGCAGGTGACAGCGCACCGCCTGCAGGAAATTGTCGGCGCGGTGGAACAGCGTATATTCCTCCGCGGTCAGCAATCCGGCATCGACTAGGTCGGCACCGCGCTGCACATCGTGGATGTATTTGCCGATCCAGAACAGCGCATGCAGGTCGCGCAGCCCGCCCTTGCCCTCCTTGACGTTGGGTTCGACGACATAGCGGGTGTCGCCCATCTTGCGGTGGCGCGCGTCGCGCTCGGCGAGCTTGTCGGCGATGAACTGGCGCTCGGTGCCGTGCTGCACCTCCGTCTTGAAGCGCGTCGCCGCCTCGTCGTACAGGCCGGTGTCGCCGGTCACGTAGCGCGCCTCCAGCAGCGCGGTGCGGATCGTCACATCGGCCTTGGACTGGCGCACCATCTCGTCGAGCGAGCGGCTGGAATGGCCGATCTTCAGCCCGATGTCCCAGAGCGCATAGAGCATCGATTCGATGACCTGCTCTGCCCAGGGCGTCTGCTTGCCCGGGGTGAGGAAGCCGATGTCGACGTCCGAATAGGGCGCCATCTCCGCCCGGCCATAGCCGCCGACCGCGATCAGCGTCAGGCGCTCGCCCGCGGTCGGATTGGAAATCGGATGCAGCCGCTGCGTCGCGACGTCGAACAGCACGCGCAGCAGCGCGTCGGTCAGATAGGCCTGCGCGTTGGAGGCCTCGAGCCCGCGCGAGGGATGCGTCGCGAGCCGTCGTTCGATCTCCGCCCGCCCCTCGACGAGCGCGGTCTTCAGCGTCGCCGCAACCTGCGCGCGCAGGGCGGCATCGCTGGCATCGATCGCCGCGATCCGCTCGGCGAGCGCACGCCGGTCGATGATCGTGCGACGGTTGGGGATGTGATCGAAACGGCCTGCCATGGCGGCGGTCATAGCGGGTCGCACGTCGGCGCGACACCCGGCTTTGCCGCCGTCACCCCTCGCGGGTCAGCGCCTTTAGCCGGTACAGGGTATCGAGCGCCTCGCGCGGCGTCAGCGCATCGACGTCGAGCGCCTCGACCGCGCCGCGGATCGCATCGCATTGCTCCTCTTCGGCGACCTGCGCGGCGGCGAACAGCGGCAGGTCGTCGAGGCCCGCCGCCAGCCCGCCGGTCTTGGCGCGCCCCGCCTCCAGCTTGGCCAGCACCGCTTTGGCGCGCGCCACCGTCGCCGGCGGCATGCCCGCCAGCCGCGCCACCGCGAGGCCGTAGCTGCGATCCGCCGGCCCGGTGCTGAGTTCGTGGAGCAGCACCAGTTCCCCCTTCCACTCGCGTGCGCGGACATGGTGCAGCGTCAGCGCCTCGCAGCGTTCCGCCAGCCGGGTCAGCTCGTGGTAATGCGTCGCGAACAGGCAGCGGCAACGATTGTCCTCATGGATCGCCTCGACCACCGCCCAGGCGATGGCGAGCCCGTCATAGGTACTGGTGCCGCGTCCGACCTCGTCGAGGATGACGAAGCTGTTGGGCGTCGCCTGCGCGAGGATCGCCGCGGTTTCGACCATCTCGACCATGAAGGTCGACCGCCCGCGCGCCAGATTGTCCGACGCGCCGACGCGGCTGAACAGCCGGTCGACCAGCCCCAGCGTCGCGCTGGTCGCGGGAACATAGCTGCCCGCCTGCGCCAGCACCGCGATCAGCGCATTCTGGCGCAGGAAGGTCGACTTGCCGCCCATGTTCGGGCCAGTGACCAGCCACAGCCGCGAATCCGGGGTCATCGTGCAATCGTTGGCGACGAAGCGGTCGCCCGATTTTGCCACCGCCGACTCGACCACCGGATGCCGGCCGCCGACGATATCGAAACAGGCATGATCGGCGAGCGCGGGCCGTGCCCATTGCCCTTCCGACGCGCGTTCGGCGAGCGCGGCGGCGACGTCGATCCGCGCGAGCGCGTCGGCGGTGGCGGCTATGCCCTCGCGATGCGCCAGCGCGGAAGCGGTCAGTTCCTCCAGATGCGCGGCCTCCGCGGCGAGCGCATGCGCGCCCGCCTGCGACACGCGGGCGGCGACCTCGTGTAGCGCGGGCGTGTTGAAGCGGACGACACCGGCCAGCGTCTGGCGATGCGTGAATCCGCTGTCGGGCTGCATCAGCGGATCGGCGGATCGCGCCGGCACCTCGACATGATAGCCGAGCACGTTGTTGTGGCGGATCTTGAGCGCGGCGATGCCGGTCGCGGCCTTCATCTCCGCTTCCAGCGCGGCGATCGCCTTGCGCCCGCCCGCGCCCGCATCGCGCAGATCGTCGAGCGCGAGGTCGTAACCCGCGGCGATATAGCCGCCGTCGCTCGCCTCGATCGGCGGCGAGGGCACGAGCGCGCGCTTGAGCAGGTCGATCAGCGCGCCATGGCCGCGCAGCCGCGGTGCGATCCGGTCGAGCAACGCCAGCGGCGCGTCGATCTTCGCCAGCCGCTCGCCCAGGTGCCACGCCCCGTTCAGCCCGTCGCGCAGCTGGCCGAGATCGCGTGGGGACCCGCGCCCCGCCGCCAGCCGCCCGATCGCGCGGCCGATATCGGGCAGGGCGCGCAACGCGCCGCGCACCTGCTCGCGCTGGCCGGCGGCGTCGTGGAAATACTGGACGAGATCGAGCCGCGCATCGATCGCGGCCCTGTCCATCAGCGGCGCCCCGAGATCGGCGGCGAGCAGCCGCGCGCCGGCGCCCGTCACCGTGCGGTCGATACAGTCGAGCAGGCTGCCCTTGCGCTGCCCGCCGGTGGTGCAGGTCAGCTCCAGGCTCTCGCGCGTCGCCGCGTCGATCGCCATCGTCTCCGCCGCCTGCGTCAGCCGCGGCGGGCGCAGGAAGGGGAGGGCGCCCTTGGCGGTATGTTCGAGATAGGCGACGAGGCCGCCCGCCGCGGCGAGGCCGGCGCGACTGAACTGGCCGAAGCCGTCCAGCGTCGCGACGCCGAACAGCGCCTTCAGCCGGGTTTCGCCGGTGCCGCTGTCGAAGCCCTGCTTCGGGCGCAGCGTCGTGGCGGCATGGGCCTGCTCGCCCGCCTCGGACGCGACCACCTCCGCCGCGCCCAGCCGCGCCAGTTCGGCGTCGAGCGCCGCTGTCGGACAGTCGATCACCTCGAACCGTCCGGTCGACACGTCCGCCGCGGCGATCGCCACCGCGCCCGCCGCCTCGCCGATTGCGACGCACCAATTGTCCTGGCGCGCGTCGAGCAGCGCCTCTTCGGTGAGGGTGCCGGCGGTGACGACGCGCACGATCCCGCGCGCCACCAGCGCCTTGTAGCCGCCGCGCGCCTTGGCCTCCGCCGGCGTCTCGGTCTGTTCGGCGATGGCGACGCGATGCCCGGCCTTGATGAGGCGCTGCAGATAGGCGGTGGAGGCGTGGACCGGCACGCCGCACATCGGAATCTTCTCGCCCTCATGCTCGCCGCGCGACGTCAGCGCGATGTCGAGGACTTGCGAGGCGATCCGCGCATCGTCGAAGAACAGCTCGAAGAAATCGCCCATGCGATAGAACAGCAGGCAATCCTCCGCCTCCGCCTTCAGGCCGAGATATTGCGCCATCATCGGGGTGGGGGTGGTCATGCGTGCTCAGTCTGTGTTGCGGGCGCCGTGGCGGATGAAGACGGTGTCGCCTTCCACGCGGTAGCGCAGGATGTAGGGTGGTACGCTCGTCATCTCGCGTTCGTCGCCCCGTGGGCGACCACGTCGCGGAAAAGAGGCCAGGCTTTCACCAAGATCGAGCAACCGTGAGGATATGTCGCTGGCGGCTCTCGGATCGTGGTCGTTGATGTATCGGGCGATGGCACGGATGTCGTTCACTGCCTGCGATCGCCAGACGACCTCAGCCACCCGGTTCAACCATATTGTTCAGCCAGCCAGTCGGGAAAATCTTTGAACTCCGGCGTACCCCAGGTCAGCAGCCATTGCCCGACGACGACATGCTCGACGCCTTCCTCCGCAGCGTACATCGCCTTGGCGCGTGCGAAATCCTCCGCGTCGGGGAGGCGGCGCGTACGAGGAGCGATATCGGCCTCATGCTTCATGTGGCGAGCATAAGCCTTCGCGCCTTGGGTTGAAAGCCCCGCCCGAACCGGCCAAGAGCCGGACAGTCAGCCCGTCAGCGAGGTCCCATGTCCGACGAAGCGTCCATCCAGTTCTCCGAGCGCGAGGCGCTGCTGTTCCATTCGGAGGGGCGTCCCGGCAAGATCGAGATCATCGCATCGAAGCCGATGGCGACGCAGCGCGACCTCGCGCTTGCCTATTCGCCCGGCGTCGCGGTGCCGGTTCAGGCGATCGCCGACGATCCGTCAACCGCTTACGATTACACGGCAAAGGGTAACCTCGTCGCGGTCATCTCGAACGGCACCGCGATCCTCGGCATGGGCAATCTGGGCGCGCTCGCCTCCAAGCCGGTGATGGAGGGCAAGGCGGTGCTGTTCAAGCGGTTCGCCGACGTCGACTCGATCGATATCGAGCTCAAGACCGAGGACGTGAATCGCTTTATCGACGCGGTCGAGCTGATGGAGCCGACCTTCGGCGGCATCAATCTTGAGGATATCAAGGCGCCCGAATGCTTCATCATCGAGCAGACGCTGCGCGAGCGGATGAACATTCCGGTCTTCCATGACGACCAGCACGGCACCGCGATCATCTGCGCCGCGGGCCTCATCAACGCCTGCCTGCTGACCGGGCGGCGGCTGGACGAGGTCAAGATCGTCGTCAACGGCGCGGGCGCGGCGGCGATCGCCTGCACCGAGCTGATGAAGGCGATGGGCGTGCGCCACAACAACGTCATCATGTGCGACCGCACCGGCGTGATCTACCAGGGCCGCGAGGACGTGAACCAGTGGCAGTCGGCGCACGCCGCGGTCACCGACCGCCGCAGCCTGACCGAGGCGCTGGACGGCGCCGACATGTTCCTGGGGCTGTCGGCGGCGGGGGCGCTCAAGCCCGAGATGGTCAAGGACATGGCGCCCTCGCCGATCATCTTCGCGATGGCCAATCCCGAACCGGAAATTCGCCCCGAACTGGCCAAGGCGGCACGCCCCGACGCGATCGTCGCCACCGGCCGTTCGGACTATCCGAACCAAGTGAACAACGTCATCTGCTTCCCCTTCATCTTCCGCGGCGCCCTCGACGTGCGCGCGACCGGCATCAACGATGCGATGAAGATCGCCGCCGCCAACGCCATCGCCGAACTGGCGCGCCAGCGCGTGCCCGAAGAGGTCGCGATGGCCTATGGTGTGCAGCACAGCTTCGGCCCCGAATATATCATCCCGTCGCCGTTCGATCCGCGACTGATGGAACTGGTGCCAACCGCGGTCGCCAAGGCGGCGATGGATTCGGGCGTCGCGACCAAGCCGATCATCAACATGGACTCCTACCGGCAGACGCTGCGCGCGCGGCTCAACCCGACCACGTCGGTGCTCAGCCTGGCCTATGAAGGCGCCCGCGCGCGGCCGAAGCGCGTGCTGTTCGCGGAGGGCGAGGAGGAAGTGGTGCTGCGGGCCGCGATCTCGTTCAAGGAGGGCGGCTATGGCACGCCGGTGCTGGTCGGCCGCGACGACGTCTACGATCGCCTGAAGGCGCTCGGCGTCGCCAACCCGCAGGAATATGAGGTCCACAACAGCCGCCATTCGCCGCTGGTCCCGAAGATGGTCGACTTCGTCTATGGGCGGTTGCAGCGTCGCGGTTACCTGCGCCGCGACGTCGAGCGGATGATTAACCAGGATCGCAACGTCTTCGGTGCGGCGCTGCTTCAGCTCGGCGAAGCGGACGTGATGATTACCGGCATCACCCGCACCTGGGCGGAATCGATGCGGCAGGTGAAGCGCGTCATCGATCCCGAGGCGGGGCGCACCCCGTTCGGCATCCACGTCCTCGTCGGGCAGAGCCACACCGTCTTCATCGCCGACACCACGGTCAACGAGCGTCCGACCGGCGAACAGCTCGCCGATTTCGCCGAACAGACCGCGCAGGTCGCGCGCCGCATGGGCCACGAACCGCGCGTAGCGATGCTGAGCTATTCGACCTTCGGCAATCCGAAGGGCGCGTGGGTCGACAATATCCGCGACGCGGTGTCGGTGCTCGACGGTCGCAACGTCGGCTTCGAATATGAAGGCGAGATGCCGCCTGACGTCGCGCTCAATCCGAAGCAGCTGGCGAACTATCCGTTCGCGCGCCTCTCCGGCCCCGCCAACGTCCTCATCATGCCCGGCCTGCAGTCGGCGCATATCGCCGCCAAGCTGCTGCGCGAACTGGGCGGCGAAAGCGTGATCGGCCCGATGCTGATCGGCATGGAAAAGCCGGTGCAGATCGCGCCGATGACTTCCACCGCGAGCGAGCTGGTAACGCTGGCGGTGCTCGCAGCAGGCGGGATCGCGCGGTAGGTCCGCGTAAACGGAATGCCGCTCGCCCGCTCGTCATTGCGAGGAGCGAAGCGACGCGGCAATCCAGAGCCGCACACGCGCCGCTCTGGATTGCTTCGCTGCGCTCGCAATGACGGCGACGTCCGGTCGGGCCTCGCCCTCACGCGTCGATGCTCGTCCCCAGCGCGGCATGGACGAGGCCGCCGTCGACGGTGATCGTCTCGCCGATCACATAGTCGCCCGCGCGGCTGGCAAGGTAGATGGCGGCGCCGGCCATGTCCTCGTCGCTGCCGATGCGGCCCGCGGGGATGCCGCGGGCGATGGTGTCGCCGTGATCGCGGGCGGCCTTGTTCATCTCGCTCGGGAAGGCGCCGGGGGCGATCGAGGTGACGTTGATCGCATCCCTGACCAGACGCGCCGCCATCCGCTTGGTGAGGTAGATCAGCGCCGATTTCGACGCGTGATAGCTGTACGTCTCCCACGGGTTGAGGCGCTGGCCGTCGATCGAGGTGATGTTGATGACCTTGGCCGGCCGGCCCGGCGACCCCGCCGCCTTGAGCAGGCCATGCAGCGCCTGCGTCAGGAAGAAGGGCGATTTGACGTTGAGGTCCATCACCTTGTCCCAGCCACTTTCCGGGAATTCCTCGAACGGCACGCCCCATGCCGCGCCGGCATTGTTGACGAGGATGTCGAGCCGCTGCTCGTGCGCCGCCATCTGCCCCGCCAGCGCCCTGCACCCGGCGACGGTGCTGACGTCCTGCGGCAGCGCGACGCAGTTCGGGCCGAGTTCCGCAGCGGCGTCCTCGCAGGCGCCGGCCTTGCGCGAGGAGATGTAGACCTTCGCCCCCTGCGCGATGAATCCGGCGGCGATCATCTTGCCGATGCCGCGGCTGCCGCCGGTGACGAGCGCGACCTTGCCGTCGAGGCGGAAGAGGGTGCTGGTGTCCATGGGATATGTCTCCGGTTTCAGGTCGTCGTCGCATCATGGCGTCCGCAGGGGCGAGGATGCGGCAGGGATCGCGTCAGCCGCCGCGTTTCATCGTTTCGCGGGCGATGATGACCTGCTGGATCTGGCTGGTACCTTCGTAGATGCGGAACAGGCGGACGTCGCGGTACAGACGCTCGATCCCGTAATCGGCGATATAGCCGGCCCCGCCGTAGATTTGCACGGCCTTGTCGGCGACGCGGCCGACCATCTCCGACGCGAAATATTTGGCCGCGGCGGATTCGAGCACGACGTCCTCGCCGCGGTCCTTCTTGCCCGCCGTCTCCAGCACCATCGCGCGCGCGACCAAAGCCTCGGTCTTCATGTCGGCGATCATGCCCTGGATCAGCTGGTGGCCTGCGATCGGCTGGCCGAACTGGCTGCGGCTGCCGGCATAGGCGACGCTGTCGGCGATCAGCCGCTCCGCCACGCCGACGCAGACCGCGCTGATGTGTAGCCGCCCGCGATCGAGCACGCGCATCGCGATCTTGAACCCTTCGCCCTCCGCGCCCAGGCGATTGGCGGCGGGGACGGGCACGTCGTCGAAATGCACGTCGGCGACCTTCGCGCCTTTCTGCCCCATCTTCTTCTCGGGCTCGCCGATGGTGATGCCGGGCAGGTCCTTGGGCACGAGGAAGGCGGAGACGCCGCGCGCGCCCTTGTCCTCGCCGGTACGCGCCATCACCGTGAACAGCTGGGCCTTGTCGGCATTGGTGATGTAACGTTTGGTGCCGGACAGGCGATAGACGTCGCCCCCGTCTTCGTCTCTGGCGCGCACCGCCCGCGTCTTGACCGACCCCGAATCGCTGCCGACATCGGGTTCGGTCAGTGCGAAGCTGGTGACGATCTCGCCACTCGCGATCTTCGGCAGCCACATGGCCTTCTGTTCGTCGGTGCCGGCCATCACCAGCCCCTGGCTGCCGATCCCGACATTGGTGCCGAAGGTGGAGCGGAACGCCGGGGTGGTGCGCCCCATCTCGATCGCGACGCGGCATTCCTCGACCATGTCGAGTCCCAGCCCACCGAACTCCTCGGCGATCGACAGGCCGAACAGGCCCATGTCCTTCATCTCGGCGACGACCGCGTCGGGGATCGCATCCGCCTCTTCCACCGCCGCCTCCAGCGGCCGCAGCCGTTCGGCGACGAAGCGCCGGACGGTGTCGATGAGGGCGTCGAACGTATCGGGGTCGAGGGCCATGTCGGTTCCAGTGAAGCTGGGGCTGTTGATCCGCTGCGACCGGTATAGCGGGACCGTTCCGGCTGCAAACCCGAATTTCGAAAAGCGATCGGTTGACCCGTCTAAGGCCCATACTATGATTGCCGAAAACACATAGGAGCCGGGATGCGCTTTGCAGGAAAACGTGCGGTCGTCACCGGCGGCGCATCGGGAATCGGCCGGGCGACCGCGCTGCGGCTGGCCGACGAGGGCGCCAGCGTCGTCGTCGCCGATATCGATGCCGAGGGCGGCGCGGCGCTGGCCGCCGCGTCGCAGGGGCGCATCGTCTTCCGGCATACGGACGTGACGCAGCCGGACCAGATCGAGGCGCTGATGCAGGCGGCGGATGCGGCGGGCGGGCTCGACATCCTGTTCAACAACGCCGGCGCCGGCGGCGCGCGCGAGCCGATCGACCAGATCGCCCCCGAAGACTGGGACCGGACGATGGCGCTGCTGCTCCGCTCGGTCGCGCTCGGCATCCGCTATGCCGCGCCGCTGATGGCGCAGCGCGGCGGCGGCGCGATCGTCAACACATCGTCGGTATCGGCACTCGGCGCCGGCTATGCGCCGACCGCCTATTCGACCGCCAAGGCGGGGGTGCTCCACCTTACCAAAATGGCGGCGGCGAACCTCGCGGGGTCGCGCATCCGGGTGAATGCGGTCGTCCCCGGTTTCGTGCTGACCGGTATCTTCACCCGCAATCTCGATCTCGATGCCGGGCGGCGTGAACAGGCGGATGCGATGATCGCGCGCGCTGCCGCCGGGGCGCAGCCGATCCCGCGCGCTGGCCGGCCGGAGGACATCGCCGCGGCGGTGGCATTCCTCGCCAGCGACGACGCGGCGTTCGTCACCGGCACGCATATCCTCGTCGACGGCGGCCTGACGATCGGCACGCGCGGCAGCTGGGACCCAGCCGAACCGTCATTGCTGACCGCATTGGCCGCCATGGCATGAGTATGCGCGCCGAACCCCTCTCCGCCACGGTCGCCGGCCATGCCGCAGTCCCGCCAGCCCGCCGGCTGCGCGGCGGCACGATGGGCGCCTATGCGTTCGGCGCGGTCGCCTATGGCGTCAAAGATGCCGGGTTCGGCACGTTCCTGCTCCTCTTCTACAATCAGGTGGTCGGCCTGCCCTCGGCGACGGTCGGGCTGGTGGTGATGATGGCGCTGTTGATCGACGCCTTCGTCGATCCGATGGTCGGCTTCTTCTCCGACCGGACGCGCACGCGCTGGGGACGGCGGCATCCGTGGATGTACGGGTCGGCGCTGCCGATCATGGTCGGCTGGGTGCTGCTGTGGAATCCGCCCGAATCGCTGTCGGAGCCGGCGACGCTCGGCTGGCTGTTCCTTGCCGCGGTGCTCGTGCGCACGGCGGTGAGCTGTTACGAGGTACCGTCGGTCGCGCTGACGCCGGAACTGTCGTCGGATTACGACGAGCGCACCCGGATCATGGCGTGGCGCTACCTGTTCGGCTGGGCCGGCGGGCTGACGATGCTGGTCAGCGCCTATCTCTATTTCCTCGCGCCGACGCCGCAATTTCCCAACGGCCTGCTCAACCGCGACGGCTATGTCGGCTATGCGCTACTCGGCGCCCTGCTGATGGGGGTCGCGATCCTGATCTCCGCCTGGGGGACGCATCGCGAGATCCCCAATCTGCCCAATTCGCCGATCGTCGCGCAGTCGCTGCGCGACAGCTTCCGCGAGCTTGGCCAGACGGTGCGCAACCGCGCCTTTGCGATCCTGATGCTCGCCGGCTTGTGCGCCTATACGGTGCAGGGGATCAGCTATGCGATGTCGACCTATCTCTACACCTATGTCTGGGGATTCCGCGGCATCGTCTTCGTCTATGCGACGGTGGCTTTGTTCGGCGGCGTGCTGGTCGCCTTCATCGCGGCGCCACGGATCGGCAAACGGGTGAGCAAACCCTCCGCCGCGGCGACCGCGGTGATCGTCGGCGCGAGCTTCAACATCGCGCCCTATGCGTTGCGCCTGTTCCACCTCCTGCCGGAGGTCGGCAGCACGACGCTCCTGCCGGTGCTGCTATTCTTCTTCGTCATTGCGACTGCATGCAACGTCACCGCCTTCATCCTCGGCGCGTCGATGATGGCGGATGTGGTCGAGGATTCGGAGGCGACGACCGGTCGCCGGTCGGAGGGGGTGTTCTTCGCCGGATCGTTCTTCGTGCAGAAATGCACCTCGGGCATCGGCATCTTCCTCGCCGGTGCGATCCTTGCGGTGGCGGGCTTCCCGGAAAAGGCGACGCCCGGCCAGGTGTCGGTCGCGACGATCGACCGGCTGACGCTCACCTATGGCACCGCCTATCTGGTGATCGCCGGGCTGGCGGCGTTCTGCTTCACCCGCTTCCCGTTCGGGCGGCGCGAGCATGAGGCGCGGCTGGCCCGGCTCGGGGCAGAAAAGCTGACCGATTCCCGCTAGTTTGCCCGTTCAGCGCCGCGAAAGGGTCAGCCCTTCCGACCCGCTTCATCGACTCGGCGTCGCTTGGTCGGCGCGCGAACACAGTTCGCCGCTTATGGTTCCCGCGGCCATTGGAGATTCCGGAACCCCCGGCTAGCCACATCCTCGACGAACGGGTTTTGACCGGGGGGTCAGCAAATGACTGTGAAGGCGTTGGCAGCGCGTTTTGCGCTGGTGTTCTCGTGCGGCCTGTTGATGGCCACTCCGGCGATGGCGCAGTTCTGGCAGTGCGCGCCCTATGCGCGCGAGATCTCGGGCATCGACATCCACGGCAACGCCAACACCTGGTGGGGCCAGGCGGCCGGCAAGTACGAGCGTGGCCATGCGCCCAAAGTCGGTGCGGTCCTCGCCTTCCAGTCCACCCGCCGCATGCGCGTTGGCCATGTCGCCATGGTGTCGCGCATCGTCAACGACCGCGAAGTGCTGCTCACCCACGCCAACTGGTCGCGCGCCGGCGGCATCGAGCGCGACGTCCGCGCCGTGGACGTCTCGGCGGCCGGCGACTGGAGCGAAGTCAAGGTCTGGTACGGCCCGACCGGTGGCCTCGGCACCTCCAGCTATCCCACCAACGGGTTTATCTATTCGGGCCGTGCTCCGGCGGTCGAGAGCGCCCCTGCGATCGATACCAACGTGATCGCGACGGCGGCGATCGTCCCGGTGGTCCCGGTCGCGGGCGAATAAGCCGCCGCGCCGATCAGGCGGCCTTTGCCGCCCCCGGCTTGAACGTCATCGCGACGCCATTCATGCAATAGCGCTTGCCGGTCGGCTTCGGCCCGTCGTCGAACACATGGCCCAGATGCCCGCCGCACTGGCGGCAATGGACCTCGGTCCGCTCCATCATCAACGATCCGTCGGTCCGCGTCGTCACCGCGCGGGGCAAGGGCGCATAGAAGCTCGGCCAGCCCGTGCCGCTCTCGAACTTGGTCCTCGATGAAAAGAGCGGCAGCGCGCAGCCCTTGCACGCGAAGGTGCCGGCGCGATGCTCGTCGTTGAGCGGGCTGGAATAGGGGCGCTCGGTGCTTTCGTGGCGCAACACGCTCCACGCCGCGTCGCCCAGTCTCTTTCGCCACGCGGCATCGCTCATCTGCACTGGATAGCGTTCGGCCGCCGCGGCGGGCGCGCTGCGGCAACCCCATAAGGCGGCACCGGCGACGCCGGCGGCGGCGAGCGACAGCAGGGAGCGGCGGGTGGGGTCCTGGATCATCGCCCGAATATAGGACGCTGCCCGCCGGCAATCCATGCCGTGGTCCCGCTGAGCGTGTTTCTCTCCGTCATTCCCGTTGCTTGGTCGGGCTCAGCTGCGCAGCGCGAACGATCGCATGACGCCGATATGGTCGGACAGCCGCGTCCCGTCCGCGAGCGTGCCGAAACCGGACGTCCGCCCCTCCGCCGCGATCGGCCCCTGAGTGGCGACGATCGTCTTCGCCTTCGTCATCGTCGGGACCGGCGCGATGATGCGGCAGGCATCGCCGCAGCTGCTTTCCGACGCGGCGATCGTCATCGCCCGCGCACCGAACATGGCGTCCGCCAGATAGGCCTGCCGTTCTGGATCGCTGCCGACGTTGAAGTCGCCGGCCAGTACCACCGGCGATGCCGCTGTAACGACGCTGGCGACGAAGCGGCGCAACGTATCGACCTGATGGCGATAGGCGTAGAAGCTGCGGGGATCGTCCACCCCGGACGCGGCACGCGAGTTAAGGTGTGTGTCGATGACGATCAGCGGATCCGCGCGACCGGGAACGCGCAACGCGACCGCCAACACGCCCTTGTTGGCGAGGCAATCGTAACCGGCACAGGCGAAACGGGGAAAGGCGATGCGCCGCACCCAGACGATCGGATAATCGGAAAAGACGGCAAGGCCGCTGTCCTCATGCGGGGCCTCGGTTTCACCGTGCCAGAAGCTCGCGGCCTGCAGGAAGGCAGCCTCGTCCGCGCGCGTGGCGGGTGCGCCGGGCATATCGGCCGCGGGGCCGAAGGCGGCGTAGCGATAGCCTGCGCTCGTGCCGATCGCCTTTTGCGCGTCGCCGAACGCCTCCTGCACCGCGACGACCTGCGGCCCCGCGCCGCGATCGTGGAGCGCGCGCAGCTCCGCGGCGATCGCCGCGGCGGCGGCGGTGCGGCCGTGCGTCAGCGGCCAGGGCAGGCCCTCGACATTGTAGGACAGGAGCGTCACCGGCCCTGCGGCAGCCGCGGCGTGCAGCACCACCGGCACGTTGGCCATCACCGATCGCGGCTCGGCCATGCCCGTCACCAGCAGGATCGACGCCAATATAGCGATACCCGACATACGCACCGATCCATCTCCCCCACGGAACGGGACCGGTTCGTAACCATGCCGGCATGACGGGGTGACGTAGCGCCGATGACATCATCGTCACATCGCGCTCGCGCCGGCCGTCAGTAGCGGCTGATCTCCACCGGCAGCTGGCGATAGCCATGGACGAAACAGGCCGCGACGCGCGTCGGCTCGTCGAGCACGTTCACCCGCATCCGCCGTTTCGCCATCTCCTCGAGCAGGATGCCGATCTGCATTTCCGCCAGCCGCGCGCCGACGCAGCGGTGGATGCCATGGCCGAAGGCGAGGTGGCGGCGCGCATTGGGCCGGTCGACGCGGATCGCATCGGCATCCGGCCCGAACACGCTCTCGTCGCGATTGGCGGAGAGATACCAGAGCGCCAGCTTGTCGCCCGCGCGGATCGTCTGCCCCATCAACTCCGTGTCGCGCGTCGCGGTGCGCCGCATGTGCGCGAGCGGCGTCTGCCAGCGGATGATCTCCTGCGTCGCATTGGGGATCAGCGCCGGTTCGGCCTCCAGCTGCGCGCGGGCGTCCGGAAACCGGTCGAGGCCATAGGCAAGCGCCGACATCGAATTGCGCGTCGTGTCGTTGCCGCCGACGATCAGCAGGATCAGGTTTCCGATGAATTCGAAATGATCCATGTGGCTCATCGCATCCGAATGGATCATCATGCTGATGAGGTCGGGCGTCTGCGGTTTGCCCACCTTGCCGTTCCACAGCTGCTGGAAATAGGCCCCGCATTCGTACATGTAGCCGAGCCGCTGCTTGCGCAGTTCCTCGTTCTTCACCAGCTCGATATCGCCCGCCCAGTCGGACCAGAAGGTCAGCTTGCGCCGGTCCTCCCACGGGAAGTCGAACAGGATCGCCAGCATCTGCGTGGTCAGTTCGATCGACACGGTATCGACCCAGTCGAATCGCGTGTTCCACGGCAGGCTGTCGAGGATCTCGCCGGTGCGATGGCGGATGTCCTCGCTCATCCGCGTCATCTCGGACGGGGTGAAGGCGGGCGCGACGGTGCGGCGCTGCGCGGTGTGGATCGGCCGGTCACGCGCAATGAACATCGGCATGCGCACGTCGCTGTCGGGCAGGAAATCGGCGAGCGTGATCCCGCCCGCCTCCGACGAATAGAGTTCGGGAAGCGATTCGACCTCGACGATCGGCTTGTAGGTGCTGACCGACCAATAGGGGCCGTAATCGCTGTGTTCGCAGCGATAGACCGGCGCCTCGGCGCGCAGTCGCGCGAAGGGGGCCTGCCAGACGTCGTCGCGGTAGAGCTCCGCCCGGCTGACATCGAGCGGGTCCACGCGCACCTCGGGCTGCATCAGCGTCGCCATCATCTCTCTCCTGTCGTTTTGCGGCAGGAGATACCCAACTGACACTCATGTCAATTGGCTATGCGATGGAGCGCCCCGGCCGATCCGTCCGGGGTGACGGCATGGGCGGCTCAGCCCTTCGCGCGCTTCCAGAACGGTTTGGCGCTGCCCGATTGCAGGACGCCGCGGCGGAAGAGGCGGGCGCCGAGGGCGATGAAGATTGACACCCACAGCAACTGCCACGCGATCGCGGCGACGTGCGGCCACAGGTCGGCGGAGGTCGCCGCGCGGCCCGCCATCGCGAAGGGCGAGGAGAGCGGAAACATCTCCGCCAGCGTCGCGATCCAGCTGCCCGGCCGCGCGGTGCCGGCGAGCGCCAGCGCGAGCATGCCCATCTGCAGGACCGAGATCGGCAGCGCCAGCATCTGGATCTCGCGCGGGGTCGAGGCCTGGGCCCCGACGACGAGGAAGGCCGAGCCGAGCAGCAGATAGGCCATGGTGAAATAGGTGACGAACAGCGCGACGAACGCCGGCATCCCCACCGCCGCCTGGATCGCCAGCGCCGAGGCCAGCTCCGGCGGCAGCAGCGACCCCAGTTTGGCGATGATCGTCCCCCAGAAACAGACGAACAGGATCGCCACGCCGAACATGCCGAGCAACTTGCCGAGGAACACGCTTTCCAACGGCACCGCGGCGGCGAGCACCTCGATCACCTTGTTGTTGCGCTCCTCGGCCATCGTGCCGACCACCTGGCTGGCGAGGAACAGGTTGAGCAAGAACACGCCGAACACCGCGAAGGAAGCCGACTGGCGGCGGTTGCCTGCCGATCCGTCCGGCCGCTCCATCGGTGTCTTCACCGCATTCGCCCGCGGCAGGTCGCCGTTCAACCGGTCAGCCGTCAACGTCTCCGCGGCGAGCAGCGCCAGATAGTCCGCCGCCCGCTTGCCGCGCGGGCCGTACAGCACCTGCGGCGCGGCGAGCGGCCCGTACAGGACGGCGCTCGCTTCATAGTCCTTGCTCGCGAAGGCGGCGCGGGCCTGTGCGGCGGGGTCGCCCGCAGGCCGTAGCGTGGTAAGTCCCGGTGGCGCCTCCTCGCTGCGGCGAAACACGTCGCGCAGCCGCGTGTCCGCCTCGGCGATCGTCCGCGCCTGCGCATCGGGGACGATCGCGACGATCCGCGCGCGGTCGCCTCGGCCGTCCGCGACGCTCGCCGCGCCGAGGCCGCCGACAGCGCCGAACGATCCCATGATGACCGGCGCGAACAGGAAGAGGAGGAAGATCGGCGTGAACACCGTCGCGATGAAGTCGCGCCGCGCGATGGTCAGCGCCTGGCGGAGGGTGCGGGCAAGGCTCATGCCGCATACTCCTGCATCGCGTCGGGCGTGGCGTCGCGGCCGACGATCCGGACGAACGCATCGTGCAGGCTGGGCCGTTCGATCGACAGGCCGCCGATGCCGTAGCCCCGTTCGATCAGCGTCACCAGCAACCCCTCGATCCCCTCTCGCGGCAGCTGGAAGCGCCAGCCGTCGCCGTCCGGCACCGCATCGTGCGGCAGCACCGCCGCCACCGCCGGATCGGGTCGCGTCGGCAGATAGCGGACCCGGCTCGGCAACGTGCCGCGCGCGTCGTCCACCGTCCCTTCGAACCGGCGCTTGCCGCCGGCGATGATCGCCAGCCGGTCGCAGACCCGCTCGGCATGCGCCATGATATGCGTCGAAAACAGCACGGTCGCGCCGCGATCGCGCTCGGCGAGGATCAGCGCCTCCAGCTTTTCCTGATTGACCGGGTCGAGGCCGGAGAACGGCTCATCGAGCACCAGCAGGTCCGGGCGATGCACCACCGACCCGAGCAGCTGGACCAGCTGCGCCATGCCCTTGGACAGCTTCTTGATCTTCTCGTCGATCGCATGGCCGAGGCCCGCCGCCTCCATCATCTCTGCGGCACGGGCGCGGCCGGTGCGGCGGTCGAGCCCGCGCAGCGCGCCCATGAAGGCGATGGCGTCGCGCGCCTTCATCGACGGGTACAGGCCGCGTTCCTCGGGCAGGTAGCCGACGCGGTCGCTCGCCTCGCGCGGGGCGAAATGGCCGAGGATCGCGCGGCGCCCCTCGTCGGGTTCGATGATGCCGAGCAATGTGCGCAGCGTCGTGGTCTTGCCCGCGCCGTTCGGCCCGAGCACGCCGTAGATCGCACCGCGCGGCACCGACAGGTCGACGCCGTCGACCACGCGCCGGTCGCCGAAGCGCTTCACCAGATGTTCGGCGAACACCGCCACTTGATCGTCCGCCAAAATCGCATCCTGCCCCAGTATCGGGGCCGATGACCCTGGCCCCCGACCTGTGGTAGCGGCGCGGCGTGTCCGAACACAAGCAACAACCCGGTATCGAGACGCGCATCAGGGCGAAAGCGGCGGAACTCGGCTTCGTCGCCTGCGGCATCGCACGCGCCGACGCTGCGCCGCAGACCGCCGCGCGGCTGCGCCAGTGGCTGGACGAGGGCCGGCACGGCGGGATGATCTGGATGGAGGAGCGCGCGCATCACCGCGGTTCCCCCGCCGGGCTGTGGCCGGAGGTGCGCAGCGTCATCGCGCTCGGCATGAGCTATGCGCCCGCCGTCGATCCGTTGCGGCTGGCGGGGGAGGGGACGCGCGGCCGCATCTCCGTCTATGCGCAGGGCGGCGACTATCACGACGTCATCAAACGCGCGCTGAAGGCGCTGGGGCGCTGGCTGGCGCAGGAGGCGGGGTGCGACCTCAAGGTGTTCGTCGACACCGCGCCGGTGATGGAGAAGCCGTTGAGCGAGGCGGCGGGACTCGGCTGGCAGGGCAAGCACACCAATCTGGTCAGCCGCGACCATGGCAGCTGGCTGTTCCTCGGCGCGATCTACACGACGCTCGATCTGGCCCCTGACGCGCCGGGGCGCGACAGCTGCGGATCATGCGACGCCTGCCAGCGCGCCTGCCCGACCGACGCCTTTCCGGCGCCCTACCGCCTCGATGCGCGGCGCTGCATCTCGTATCTGACGATCGAGCATGCCGGCCCGATCCCGGTCGAGTTCCGCACGGGTATCGGCAACCGGATCTACGGGTGCGACGACTGCCTGTCGGTCTGTCCGTGGAACAAGTTCGCCGCCAGCGCTGCCGCCAACATGGCGTTCCACCCCCGCGCCGAGCTGACCGCACCTGCGCTCGCGGACCTGTTGTCGCTCGACGATGCGGCGTTCAGGCAGGTGTTCGCCGGCTCCCCGATCAAGCGCATCGGCCGCAGCCGCATGGTCCGCAACGCCGCGATCGCCGCGGGCAACAGCGGCGCGCCGGCGCTGTTGCCGGTGCTGGAGCGGCTGCGCGACGACGCCGACCCGGTGGTGGCTGAGGCGGCAGACTGGGCGATCGGTCGGTTGACGTCGTGAGCCGCTAGGCGGGCCGCACGCAGCCGGCGCGTGCCGCGGCGACCTCGTCGCGTATCACGCAGCCTTCGGCATGATCGTTGACGAGGCCCATGGCCTGCATGAACGCGTAGACCGTCGTCGGTCCGACGAACTTCCACCCCTGTTTGCGCAAGGCTTTCGACAGGGCCTCTGAGGCGGGGGAGGTCGATCGGCTCTGCGGCGCGATGCCGTCGTCCGCCGGCTCGAACCGCCAGAGGAAGGCCGCCAGCGATCCCTCGGCCGCGACCAGTTCGCAGGCGCGGGCGGCGTTGTTGATGACCGCCTCGATCTTGCCGCGGTGGCGGACGATCCCCGCATCCGCCATCAGCCGCGCGACGTCGGCGTCGTCAAAGCGGGCGACCGTCCGGAAATCGAAGCCGGCGAAGGCGGTGCGGAAATTTTCGCGCTTCGACAGGATCGTCCGCCAGCTGAGGCCCGACTGAAAGCATTCGAGGCACAGCTTTTCGAACAGGCGAATGTCGTCGGCGACCGGGAATCCCCATTCGCGATCGTGATAGGCGACGAAGTCCGGCGTGATCGCACACCAGCGGCAGCGCGGCCGGCCGTCGGGGCCGGGAAGGGTGTCGGTCATGCCGCTGCCCTCAGGAAGGCGAGCGCCGGGATCGTTCGCTTCGCATCGATCTCGTGCGTTTCCGCGGTTACGATGCCGTGCACCACGAACGGGTCCGCCTGAACCCGGGCATCGTAGGCCACGCGACCCTCGCCGGCGGCGAGGATCATGCCACCGGCGCCATGGTCGAGCGAACCGGCGCACAGGAAAATGCCGTCCGCGAATCCCTGCGCTATCCAGGCATTATGCCCGGCCATGAACGAGGCCGCTGCCTCGCGCCGTTCGGTGAAGTGCAGAAAGGTAACGAACATGATGCTCCCCGTTCATGCAGAGGGTGAAGGATAGGGCAGTCCGGCCAGCCAGCTTTCCGTCGTGGCGACCTCCCGGCGGATCATGGCCTCGTCCCGCAACGCCGTCGCCAGAACCGCAGTCCCCTGTGCCCAGCCGAGCAGGTGCAGGGCAAGGTCGCCGGCGGCGTCGCCTGCGCCGAGCGCACGGAACTGGTCGGTCAGCCAGTCGCGGAACATCAGGAGGATGCCGGCCGCGCGCGGCTGCGCATCGTGGTCGAGCTTGGCCAGTTCGGCGCACAATGTTCCGACCGGACAGCCAAAGGCCATGATCCTGACCCGGTTGACGATCAGCAGCCGCACGAAGCGGAGAATGCGATCCCGCGGATCGTCGCCCACGACCTGCCAATCGTCGAGCATCGCCTGCGTAATGTCGCGCCGGCGGGTAATGACGGCATCGAGGATGTGATCCTTCGTCTTGAAATGATGATAGAAATTCCCGCGCGACAGGCCCAGCGGCCCGGCGATGCGCGCGAAGGACGTCGCTTCGAAACCCTGCGTGTAGAAGAGTTCGTCCGCCGTCTCGACGATCAGGTCGCGGGTGGTGGCAGCAGGCATCGTCAGGGCCTTCGGCAGCGGAGCCGAAAAATTAGGACGATTGACCTAGGCTGTCAAATCGATCGGGCAAGCTATCTGCCGCCATCGCGGCGGGTGAGGGCGGCGACGCAGCTGGCGCGGTCGATGGTGCTGCCGTCGGGTTCGCGCGCATCGAGATAGGTGACGCGCGGCGGTTCGCTGCCCTTGGGGTAGAGATAGGCGTCGAGGACGCAGATCGGGCCGGCGAACTGGAGCTTGCGCGCGGTCCCTTCGCGGATGTCGGCATCGGGCTGGCCGAACAATTGCGTCAGGCCGGCGGCGTCCTGGCCGAGCACGCGCTCCAGCCCGGCGGTGGTGTAGGGGATGACGGTGCGGCCGGCCGGGATCGGCGCGACGCCGCCGGGTGCGGCACAGGCGCTCAATCCCAGAGCCAGTACGGATGCCGCCAGTGCCTTCACGTGCTCGTCCCCCGTCGCGACGCGTGGAACAGATGCGTCGCCATGCTCGCGCCGAGGATCGGGGCGAACAGGTTGAGGAGCGGAACCACGAACAGCCCGGTGCCGGCAAGCCCCAGCGCGAACCGCCGCCCGCGCGTCGCCGTGCGCCAGCCCCGCACCGTCGCATCGTCCATGTGCCGGCTCGCCACCATCTCGCCAAGGTCGCGGCCGAGCAGCAGCGCGTTGACGAGGAAGAAGGCGATGGCTGGGCCGATCGCGGTGAACAGCAGGGCGATATAGACGGGGACCATCAGCAGATTGGCCGCCACCGCCCGCCCCGCCGAGCCGAGCGCCATGCGCGTCGAGCGGGCCATGCCGACCGGCCGTGCCGCAGCGTGCGCGGCTGGATAATGCCGTGCCTCGACCGCGGCGACCACCTCGTCGCCAAACAGGCCAATCACGGCGATCGCGACGACCCGGAACAGCAGCCAGGCGCCCAGCACCAGCAGCACGACCGCCGCGACGCCGGCGAGGCTGCCGCCGAATTCGATACCGACCAGAGCCTCGAACGCCGCGCGCAGGCCGACGTAGAGCGCGGCGCCCAGCCCAGCGAACAGCGCCAGCGTCACCAGTAGCGACTTCATCAGCACGCGCAGGATCGCGGGGTCGCCGAGCTGGCCGATCGACAGGGAGAGGGCGCGGAGCATGACCGTCGGCGTGCCGGGTGGCGCCGGGCGCGTCAACCGCCGGTACGTTGCGCCAAGGGCGTCGCGGCTCTAGGGGGTGGCGATATCTTTTCCGGAGCCCCAATCCCTTGTTCCAGCCCAAATATGACGTGGTCGCGATCGGCAACGCGATCGTCGATATCCTCAGCCAGGCCGACGATGCCTTCATCGAATCGATCGGCGTCGCCAAGGGCTCGATGCAGCTGATGTTCTCGCCCGAGGATGCCGATGCCCTCTACGCCAAGATGGGGCCGGGCCGCGAAGTGTCGGGCGGGTCCGCCGCCAACACCGTGGCGGGGATCGCCGCGCTGGGCGGGCGCACCGCCTTCATCGGGCAGGTCGCCGACGACCAGCTCGGGCAGGTGTTCGCGCACGACATCCGCGCCGCCGGCGTCGCCTTCGACACCGCGTCGCGTCCCGGTCAGCCGACCACGGCGCGCTGCCTGATCTTCGTGACGCCGGACGGCCAGCGGACGATGAACACCTATCTCGGCGCGTCGCAGTTCCTGCCCGAGAGCGCGCTCGACCTGTCGGTGATCGAGGATGCGGCGATCCTGTATCTCGAAGGCTATCTGTGGGACCCCGAGGAGCCCCGCGCGGCGATGCGCGCGGCGATCGAGGCGGCGCGCAAGGCGGGCCGCAAGGTCGCCTTCACCCTGTCCGACGTGTTCTGCATCGGTCGCCATGGCGGCGATTTCCGCAGCCTGATCGCCGACGGCCTGATCGACATCCTGTTCGCCAACGAGAGCGAACTCGCCGCGCTGGCCGAAACCGACGATTTCGAGGCGGCGGCGGAGAAGCTGTCGGCGCAGGTGCCGACCCTGGTCGTCACCCGCGGCGCCTCGGGCGCCTGCGCGATCCAGCACGGCACCCGCGCCGAAGTACCGGCCGAGCCGATCGCACAGGTGGTGGACACGACCGGCGCGGGCGACCTGTTCGCGGCGGGCTTCCTGCACGGTCAGGCGCAGGGCAAAGGACTTGAACAGTCTCTCCGCCTCGGCGCGATCTGCGCGGCGGAGATCATCAGCCACTTCGGCGCGCGGCCGAACGTCGACATGAAGGCGCTGGCGACGTCCAAGATCGGTTGATCGCGTTGCCCCCCTCTCCGGTCGGAGAGGGGGGGTTCGCGCAGAGGCCGCCGAGGCGTCCCGCCTGCCTCGCGTGCGGCTCTCATACTGTGCCGGCGGATGAACCGGAGAGAAGCGCGCAACCCCTCCGCGTCGTTCGCGCCTCTGCGCGAAATATCGGTTTCACGCGAAGCCGCGAAGCCGCGACGATGTTGCTTCCGTGGCTGCGGTTATCATTAAGACAGAACTGGGAAGCAATGCGTTCGCCCTGAACGCGCCCTCTTTCCGTCTTCGCGGCTTCGCGTGAACCCATCAGGTGTCGCACAAGAAAAAGGGCCGGAGGATCGCTCCCCCGGCCCTTCATCGTGCATCGAAACCTCAGTGGAGAGGCTTGGCGATTTCCGGCTGCATCGCGGGGTCGTCGACCACGTCGGTGATGCCGCGGCCCACGTAGGAGCGGCTGCGGCTGTAGCCGAAGTAGATGAGCAGCCCGATCAGGCCCCAGCCCGGCAGGACGAGGATCGCCAGCAGCGGCAGCGAGAAATAGAGGTACAGGCAGCCGATGATCGCAGCCGGCGCGACCAGCCACACCAGCGGGGTGCGGAACGGACGCTTGCGGCTGGGATCGACCTTGCGCAGCACCAGCACCGAGATCGCCACCATCAGGAAAGCGAACAGCGTCCCCGAGTTGGAATAATCGGCGAGCTTGCCGACCGGCAGGAACGCCGCGGCGAGCGTCGTCGCGATGCCGGTGACGATCGTTACGACATGCGGCGTCCGGTACTTCGGATGGACGGTCGCGAGCTTCGCCGGCAGCAGCCCGTCGCGGGCCATGGTGAAGAACACGCGGGTCTGGCCGAACATCATCATCAAGACGACGGAGGGGAGGGCGAGGGTGGCGGCGAGACCGATGAGGTTGCCCACTTGCACCCAGCCGATCGTGCGCAGCACGTGGGCGAGCGCCTCACGCGAGCAGGAGAGCGGTTCGAGCGCACCGCCGGCGACGATCGCACGGCAGCGGTCGGCGAGTTCCGACGTGCCGGGCGACAGCAAGGTCCCCGCGGCATCGCGCACCGGCTGCGCGCCGAGCGGCGAACCGATCGCGCCCGCCGACACCAAAAGATAGAAGATGGTGCAGAAGCCCAGCGACGCGATCAGGCCGATCGGCACGTTGCGCTGCGGGTTCTTGGTTTCCTCCGCCGCGGTGGAGACCGCGTCGAACCCGACATAGGCGAAGAAGATCGAGGCGGCGGCGCCGGCGACCCCGGTGAAGCCGGTCGGCATCAGCGGTTCGAAATGGTCGAGGTTCATGACCGGCAGCGACAGCGCGACGAACAGCGACAGCGCCGCGACCTTGATGCACACCAGCACCGCGTTGACGCGCGCGCTCTCGGTCGTGCCGATCACCAGCAGCCAGGTGACGAGGCCGGAGATGATGACCGCGGGCAGGTTGATATAGCCCCCCGCCGACGGGCCGTTGACCCATTCCATCGGGATCTCGATCCCCAGCAAATTGCGCAGCTGCCCGACCATATAGCCCGACCAGCCGACCGCGACCGCGGAGGCGCCGACGGCATATTCGAGGATCAGCGCCCAGCCGACCATCCAGGCGAGCAATTCGCCCATCACCGCATAGGTATAGGTGTAGGCGGAGCCTGCCACCGGCACCATCGAGGCGAGCTCGGAATAGCAGAGCGCCGCGACCGCGCAGACGAAGCCGGCGATGATGAACGAGATCATCATGCCCGGCCCGGCCTTTTGCGCGGCTTCGGAGGTGAGGACGAAGATGCCGGTGCCGATGACGGCGCCGACGCCCAGCATGGTCAGCTGGAACGCCCCGAGTGAACGATGCAAGCCGCGTTTTTCGGCCGTGGCGAGAATGGCGTCGAGTGGTTTGACGCGCCCGAATATCATGAAGCTCTATCCCCCCAGATGCGAACGGTCCCTGGAACGCCGCCGCATGGTGAAGCGGGGGATGCTAGCCGCAAATGGGGGAGAGGCAATCCCTTATCGCGCCGCCGCTTCGCGCCGCCTGCCGCGGCGCGGCGATCATCCCGCCAGCATCGGCCCGAGCGGCTTGCCGCCGAACAGGTGGACGTGGAGGTGCGGTACTTCCTGCCCGCCATGGCCGCCGACGTTGGCGAGCAGGCGATAGCCGGGGACGACCAGCCCGTGTTCGCGCGCGACATGACCGATCGCGCGAACGAAGCCGGCGATCTCCGCATCCGACCCGCGGGCGCTGAAATCGTCCCACGACACATAAGCGCCGCGCGGGATCACGAGGATATGCAGCGGCGCGACCGGCGCGATGTCGTGGAAGGCGACGGCATAGTCGTCCTCGTAGACCCGCTGCGACGGGATCTCGTCGCGCAGGATCTTCGCGAAGACGTTCTGGTCGTCATAGGGCAGGGTGGCATCGATCGGCATGGGGCGGGTCCTCAGCGAGCGGCTTTTTCGGCATGGCCCGACACGCCCTCGCGGCGGGCGAGTTCGGCGCGGACGTCGTCCAGCCCCAGCCCGGCATCGGCGAGCAGCACGAGCAGGTGGAAGACGAGGTCGGCGGCCTCGGAGGCGAGCTTGTCCGGTTCGGCGAGCGCGGCGATCACCGTCTCGGTCGCTTCCTCGCCGACTTTCTGCGCGATCTTGGGCCGGCCCCTGGCGAACAGGCTGGCGACGTACGAGCCGCCGGCATCGGCGGCGTCGCGGCGGGCGCGGATGGTGGCTTCCAGGCGATCGAGCGGGTCCATGGCCTCCGCTTGGCGCGGGAGGTGGGGAGGGGTCAATCCTTGATCGGCGGACGGCGCGCGAAACGCCGCCGCATCGCCCGGCGGACGAGCCAGACGCCGAGTGCCGCGACCACGAACAGTGCGACGTCCGACCATTCCGGGCCGGTCCTGCGGTGGACGGTACCGGAATGTCCGCCCGCGACGCTGAGGATCGCGACGGCGGTCATGCCGCCTGCGTCCGTGCATCGGCGGCGACGAGCCAGTCGAGCGCGGCGTCGGCGCAATCGAAGATGCGCAGATAGTCCTGCGTCATGAATCGGCGCACTTGCAGCCGCGTGATCGCGCTGGTGGCGACGATCGCGATCCGGCTGGCGCGATGGAAGGCGCCGAGCCGGCGGTTGATCGCCTGTGCCGCGTCGACCGGCTGGACGCTGGTGCCGCTCATATCCATGCGCAGGCGATAGCCGGTGCGGAAGCCCTCCTCGCGGAAACGGCGGATCAGTTCGTCGGCATAGGCATCGACGGAGGGCTGGTCGAACAGGCCGGTCCATTTGATGTCTACGAGGTTGAGGTCGTGGCGAAAAACGATCGAATACATGACCCTGTGATATGCCCGCGAAGCGTTGCCGAAGCCCTAAACGACCGGTTGCCGCACCGGGATTCCGGCCGCGGCGAGCGCGGCATGCGCATCGGCGATGCTCGCCTCGCCGAAGTGGAAGATCGAGGCGGCGAGGACGGCGCTGGCATGGCCGTCGCGGATGCCGGCGACGAGGTCGTCGAGGCCGCCGACGCCGCCGCTCGCGACGACGGGAACGCTGACGCGGTCGGCGATGGCGCGGACCAGCGCGAGGTCGTAGCCGCTGCGCGTGCCGTCGCGGTCCATCGAGGTGACGAGCAATTCGCCCGCGCCGAGATCGGCGAGGTGGACGGCATGCGCGATCGCGTCGATCCCGGTCGGGCGGCGGCCGCCATGGGTGAACACCTCCCAGCGCTCGCCGACACGGCGGGCGTCGACCGAGGCGACGCAGCACTGGCTGCCGAACCGCTCCGCGATGTCGGCGACGACCTCCGGCCGGGCGACCGCGGCGGAATTGACCGCGACCTTGTCGGCACCGGCGAGCAGCAGCGCCCGGGCATCGTCGGCGCTGCGCACGCCGCCGCCGACGGTCAGGGGCATGAAGCAGACCGCGGCGGTGCGCCGGACGACGTCGAGGATGGTGCCGCGATCCTCGTGAGATGCAGTGATGTCGAGGAAGCACAGTTCGTCGGCGCCCGCGGCGTCATAGGCGCGCGCCTGTTCCACCGGATCGCCGGCGTCGCGCAGTTCGACGAAATTGACGCCCTTCACGACGCGGCCGTTGGCCACGTCGAGACAGGGGATGACGCGGGCGCGTACGGTCATGCTGTGGCTCGTCGGATGGAGAAGGTTTGTTCGCGCGGAGACGCGGAGACGCGGAGAGAAAAAGGATTAGCGCGCGGAGGCGCAGAGGACGCAGAGCCCATGTGGGGAGGCCGGTCGGGCCAGCGCTCGGTTCGGGATCCGCTGCGCAGGAATGGGGAGAGCGCTTCGCGCGGCATCGGACATCGCTGCGTCCTCTGCGCCTCTGCGCGCACCCTCTTCGCGTCTTCGCGCTTTCGCGTGAGCATTATTCTGCCGCCGCCCGCGCCACGCCGAGCGCCGCGGACAGGTCGAGGCGGCCGTCGTAGAGGGCGCGGCCGGTGATGACGCCTTCGACGCCGTCGCGGACGTGGAGAGCGAGGACGTGGATTTCCGCGATCCCCTTGACGCCGCCGCTGGCGATGACCGGAATCGAGACCGAGCGGGCGAGGTCGACCGTCGCCTCGACGTTGCATCCTTTCAGCAGGCCGTCGCGGCCGACGTCGGTGAACAGCAGCGACGCGACGCCGGCATCCTCGAACCGGCGGGCGAGATCGACGACGCTGGTCGTGGAGACGTCCGCCCAGCCCTTGGTCGCGACCATGCCGTCGCGCGCATCGACCGCGACGACGACGCCGCCGGGGAAGTCGCGCGCCGCGCCGCGGACGAAATCGGGATCGTCCAGCGCCGCGGTGCCGATGACGACGCGCGACACGCCGAGGTCGAACCAGCGTTCGACGCTGGCGCGGTTGCGGATGCCGCCGCCGAGCTGGACGTGGCCGGGGAAGCGTTCGACGATGCCGCGTACCGCTTCGCCGTTGACCGATTCACCGGCGAAGGCGCCATCGAGGTCGACGACGTGGAGATGCTGCGCGCCGGCGTCGGCGAACAGCATCGCCTGCGCGGCGGGGTCGTCGCCATAGACGGTGGCGCGGTCCATGTCGCCCTCGGCGAGGCGGACGACCTGGCCGCCCTTCAGGTCGATGGCGGGGAAGACGATCAGGCTCATGGCCGCCACTCCAGGAATTTTGCGAGCATCACCAGCCCGTAGCGCTGGCTCTTTTCGGGGTGGAACTGGACGCCGAGCATCGTGTCGCGCGCGATCGCGGCGGTGACCGGGCCGGCATGGTCGCTGGTCGCGATCACGTCCTCGCCCTCATAGGCGTAGCTGTGGAGAAAATAGGCTTCCCCCGGGGAAACCAGCGCATGGTCGGACACCGGGCGCACGTCGTTCCACCCCATGTGCGGGACCTTGGCGTCCATTGTGCCGGGCTCGATCCGGCGGACGCGGCCGCGCACCCAGCCGAGGCCGCGGTGCTGGCCCATCTCCTCGCCGACGTCCGCCATCAGCTGCATGCCGACGCAGACGCCGAGGAACGGCGCGGCCTCGCGGCGGACGCGGCGTTCCATCGCCTCGACCATGCCCGGCACGCCGCGCAGCGCGGCCGCGCAGGCGCCGAAGGCACCGACGCCGGGCAGGACGATGCGGTCGGCCTTTGCCACCACATCGGGATCGGCGGTGACGGTCAGGTCGGTCGCGCCCGCCGCGCGCAGCGCATTCTCGACCGAGTGCAGGTTGCCCGCGCCATAGTCGATCAGCGCGATCGTCATGACGACAGCAGGTCGGCGAGCGGGGTCGCCGCCATGCTCGCGGTGAAGGGGATGATCTCCGCGCTCGCCAGCCCCTTCGACACGAACGGATCGTTGGCGATCAGCGCCTCGACCTCGGCGCGGTTGCCGATCGCGATGATGACGCCGCCGGTGCGCGGCTGCTTGCGGCCGGAGGCGAGCAGCACGCCGTTGGCATAGCCGTCCGACAGCCAGTCGACATGCGCGCCCATCGCCGCATCGATCGCGCCGATGTCGTCACCATAGGTCAGCGACACGACGCAAAGGTCGGTGCCGGGGCGGGTGAAGGGTTCGGTCATAGCACGCCCTTGGTCGAGGGGATCGCGTCCGCCTTGCGCGGGTCGATCTCGACCGCGGTGCGCAGCGCGCGGGCGAGGCCCTTGTACGCGGCCTCGACGATATGGTGGTTGTTGGTGCCGTACAGCGTCTCGACGTGCAGCGTGATGCCGGCGGTCTGCGCGAAGCTGTGGAACCAGTGTTCGATTAGCTCGGTGTCGAGCTCGCCGAGGCGCGAGACGGTGAAGGCGGTCTTCCACACCAGCCACGGCCGCCCCGAGATATCGAGCGCGACGCGGGTCAGCGTCTCGTCCATCGGGCTGAGTGCGTCGCCGTAGCGGCGGATGCCGCGCTTGTCGCCGAGCGCCTGCGCCACCGCCTGGCCCAGTGCCAGCGCCGAATCCTCGACGGTGTGGTGCCCGTCGATATGGAGGTCGCCGTCGACCTTGAGGTCGATGTCGATCAGGCCGTGGCGGGACAGCTGTTCGACCATATGATCGAGGAAGCCGATGCCGGTGTTGATCGAATAGACGCCGGTGCCGTCGAGATTGACGGTGACGTCGATCCGCGTTTCGGCGGTGGAGCGGTTGATCGTGGCGGTGCGCATCGTCACGCTCCATAGCGTGTGTGGCGGCACACACAATCTTGACCCCGCCGTCCGGTCCGCTACCCAAGGGGCATGACCGACGGCCTGCCAGATAGCCTTATCCCCTATGACGAGATCGTCCAGGAGGCCTTGCGTGCCGTCGTGGGCCGCGTGCT
This sequence comes from Sphingomonas sp. UBA978, assembly GCF_002292295.1. GTDB lineage: Bacteria > Pseudomonadota > Alphaproteobacteria > Sphingomonadales > Sphingomonadaceae > Sphingomonas. The sequence continues at coordinate 47,941 of NZ_DBBS01000005.1, read as the reverse complement.
CGGCTCCGTCGCCGAATCGGGCGGCCTGCCGGGCGAGCATCATTTCTACATCACCTTCAAGACGCAGGCGCCGGGCGTCGACATCCCGCAGCGGCTGATCGAGCGATTCCCGGACGAGATGACGATCGTCCTCCAGAACCGCTATTGGGACCTGCTGGTCGACGAGCGGAAATTCTCGGTCGGGCTGAGCTTCAACCAGGTGCCGTCCAAGCTGGTCATCCCCTATTCGGCGATCACCGGATTCCACGATCCGGCGGTGAATTTCGAGCTGCGCTTCCAGGCGACCGAAGACCCGAGCGACGGGCCGGAGCCGCATGACGAGGCGGAGAACGACGGCCCGGCGGTGACGCCGGCGGCGGATGGGTCGAACGTCGTCAGCGTGGATTTCAAGCGGAAGAAATGAGCGCGGCCGGCGATCCGGAGATTGTCTCCGCGCCGTCCGAGGCGGATCGGGAGGCGATCCTTGCGCCGCTGGTCGCCTATAACGAGACGATGGTCGGCCCGACCGAGCGGCATACGGTCGCGATCGTGCTGCGCGACGCGGACGGGGCCATCGTCGGCGGGCTGTGGGGCCTGACCGGTTTTCGCTGGTTGTTCGTGCAATATCTGGCCGTGCCACCCGCGCTGAAGGGGCAGGGGCGGGGTCGTGCGCTGATGCTGGCGGCAGAGGAGGAAGCGCGGCGGCTGGGCTGTGTTGGCGTATGGCTCGATACGTTCAGTTTCCAGGCGCGCGGCTTCTACGAGAAGCTGGGGTATGACGTCGTCGGCCGGATCGACGATTTCCCGCCGGGCGAAGCGCGGTTCTTTCTGCGCAAGCGGATCGACTGACCGCTTCGTGCGGTTGTTGGGTATGACCACACGCACCGAAACCGATTCGATCGGGCCGATCGACGTTCCCGCCGACGCCTATTGGGGCGCGCAGACCGAGCGCAGTCTCGAGAATTTCCCGTTCGGCCCGCGCGAACGGATGCCGGTGGAGATCGTTCATGCGCTGGCGATCGTGAAGCGGGCGGCGGCACGGGTGAACCGCCGGCATGGCCTTGCCGCCGACACGGCCGATGCGATCGAGGCCGCGGCGGAGGAGATCGCGGCCGGCCGGCTCGACGACCAGTTTCCGCTGGTGATCTGGCAGACGGGCAGCGGCACCCAGTCGAACATGAACGTCAACGAGGTGATCGCGGGCCGCGCCAACGAGGTGCTGGCGGGCACGCGCGGCGGCAAGACGCCGGTGCACCCCAACGACGACGTCAACCGCGGCCAGTCGTCGAACGACAGCTTCCCAACCGCGCTCCACGTCGCGGCTGCCCTCGCTGTAACGCGGCACCTGTATCCCGCGCTCGACCGGCTGCACGAGGCGCTGTCGGCGAAGGCGGCGGAATGGGACGATCTGGTCAAGATCGGCCGCACGCACCTACAGGACGCGACGCCACTGACGCTGGGACAGGAATTTTCCGGCTACGTCCAGCAGCTGGCCAATGCGCGCGACCGGATCGCGGGGACGCTGGAGCGCAACATCATGCCGCTGGCGCAGGGCGGCACCGCGGTCGGCACCGGGCTCAACGCGCCGGCGGGCTTTGCCGAGGCGGTGGCGGCCGAAATCGCGGCGTTGACCGGCCTGCCGTTCGTCACCGCGCCCAACAAGTTCGAGGCATTGGCGTCGAACGACGGTCTGGTCGACCTGCACGGCACGCTCAACGTGCTGGCGGTGGCGCTGACCAAGATCGCGAACGATATCCGCCTGCTCGGGTCGGGGCCGCGCTCCGGCCTCGGCGAGCTGGAGCTGCCCGCCAACGAGCCGGGCAGCTCGATCATGCCCGGCAAGGTCAATCCTACGCAGGCCGAGATGCTGACGATGGTCGCGGCGCAGGTGATGGGCAACAATGTCGCGGTGACGGTCGGCGGCTTGCAGGGCCATATGGAATTGAACGTCTTCAAGCCGTTGATCGGCGCGAACGTGCTCCGTTCGATCGCGCTGCTGAGCGTCGGCATGCAGAGCTTCGCCGAGCGGACGGTGGACGGGCTGAAGGCCAATCGCGAGCGGATCGGCGCGCTCGTCGAACAGTCGCTGATGCTGGTCACCGCGCTGGCGCCCGAGGTCGGCTACGACAATGCCGCGAAGATCGCCAAGCACGCGCACCAGACGGGGCAGACGCTGAAGCAGGCGGGGCTGGAGCTGGGCCTCGTCGACGCGGCGACGTTCGACCGGCTGGTACGGCCCGAGACGATGATCGGCCGCTAGCGGCGCGGCCGTCACGAGGAACTTCCCCGCGGTTCGCGCGCTTCGAAGCACCACACCGCAAGGGGCATGATGTGAGCACGACAACCACAGGCGCGCTGATCGGCGCGGCGATCGATTCGATATCGGGCGACGACGGCGTCGCGGACGGCGCGATCATCGGTGCGGTGACGGCGAACGTGCTCAAGATCGTGCTGCCGCTCGCCGTCACCTATGCGGTCGGCTGGGCGGTGCTGCGCGGTGCGACGGAGCTCAAGGACCAGATTTTCGGAAAGGTGGAAGCATGATCGGCAAGATTATCGGTGCGCTCGTCGGGCGCGAAATGGGTCGTCGCGAGGGCGGCAACGGCATGAAGGGCGCAGCGATCGGCGCGCTGACCATGGGTGCGATGCGCCGGATGGGCCCGCTCGGCATGCTGCTCGGCGGCGGCTATGTCGCCAAGAAGGCCTATGATCGCCGCCGCGGACGGATCTAACCCGCCTGCCAGATGCGGATCGCGTCCACGGGCGCGATTAGCATCAGCAGGTTGAGCGTCAGATTGTCGCGGATCGCGGCCAGTGCGACCAGTTCGAGGATCACGACCAGCCCGGCGCTCGCCCACCATGGCAGGCGCCGGGCGATCGCGAATCCGAGCATCATCATCGCGATGTCGCTGATCGAATTGAGCCCGCTGTCCCCGGTATAGCCCCAGGCCATGGTGACGCTGCGATAGCGATCGATAATCAGCGGCGAATTTTCCAGGATTTCCCACCCCGCCTCGATCGCCACCGCGACGACCAGCCGCGCGGTCCATGGCCAGCGGCGCAGCGCGAGCCGGGTGATGCCATAAAAGAGCAGACCGTGGACGATATGGCTGAGGCTGTACCAGTCGGAAAGCTGCTGGCTGTTCTGGTCGGACTGGACCGCGCCGTGCCACAGCGCGATCCGGCCGCAGGGGCAGATCGCCGACCGGCCCATCAGCAGCAGGATCGCAGCGGTGGCGACCAGCAGCAGCGGGATCAACCACGCACTTTTCGCGGCGAGCCGGCCACCGATGCTTGACGCCCGCCCCACCCAGACGCCACTAGCGCGCATGCCGTCGTCCCTCCCCACCGATCCGCACAACTTCCGCCGCCGTGGCGTCCTGTTCGTGCTGTCTTCGCCATCCGGCGCGGGCAAGTCCACCATCGCGCGCAAATTGCTGGCCGACGAACCCGAACTGGCGATGTCGGTGTCGGCGACGACGCGGACGATCCGGCCCGGCGAAACCGACGGCAAGGACTATCATTTCGTCGACCTCGAGGAATTCCGCCGCATGGCCGCGGAGGACGAATTCCTCGAATGGGCGCACGTCTTCGGCCACCGCTACGGCACGCCGCGCGCACAGGTCGAAGAGATGCTGGCGGCGGGTAAGGACGTGCTGTTCGACATCGACTGGCAGGGCGCGCAGCAGCTGTTCCAGATCGCCGGCGGCGACGTCGTCCGCGTGTTCATCTTCCCGCCGTCGATGGCGGAGCTTCGTACCCGCCTGACCAACCGCAACACCGATTCGGCCGAGGTGATCGACGCGCGGATGGCGCGCGCCGCCAACGAGGTCAGCCACTGGGACGGCTATGACTATGTGCTGGTCAACGACGACGTCGATCAGTGTTTCAAGGGCGTGAAGACGATCCTGGCTGCGGAACGGTTGAAGCGGTCACGCCAGACCGGCCTGATCGGCTTCATCCGCCGCCTGACCCGGGTCGCCGAAACGCACTGATCGCGGCCGTCAGGTTTCCAGCGCGGACAGGAACGCCGACGCGGCGTCGAATTCGCGGCGCTTGTGGGCGCGGGCCTGAGTCGCGAGGTCGTCCTCGCCCCACATCTCCGCCTGCCAGTCTTCGTCGACGTGAGCGGCCGCCCACAGGCTGTCCGCATCGCCGGCGCGTTCGACCAGCGCGAGCGCGAGCACCAGCGATCCGGTGATCGTCACCACCGGCGACAGCCCCGCCAGCCGGAACGGATCGAGCGCCGCCACCGCTTCGCCGAGGCGCGCGCGCGTCGCCGTGGGCTGGGCGCGGTGGACGATGCCGGCGGTGGTTTCGAAATGCACGTCGTAGCGCGCACGCGCCCAGTCGAGCCACGGGTCCCACGCGGCCTTCTGCCGGTCGATCAGCGGATCGGGCGTTTGGGCACGGTAATAGAGCAGGTCGCTGTCGCCATAAGCGGCGAGGCCGGCGGCGAAGGGCGCGGACGCGGGTGCGATCCGGTCGATCGCCGCATTGGCCAGCCCGGTCAGCGGCATCGCGCGTGGATCGACCGTCTCCGGCACCGCGCGCCATTCCGCCGCGACCAACGCCGCGAGCGCGTCGGTCGGCAGCGCGAGCGGCACGCGGCCGGGCGTGCGCACCGGCCGGCCATCGAGCGTCACGACGCGATCGGCGTCGACCGCGACCTCGGTCCAGAAGCGCTTCATGACCCGGGCGGGGTCCGCCAGCGGTGCGCGAGGCTCGCCGGCACGATTGCGACCACCGCCAGCGCCGACAGGGTGATCGCGACGCCGAGCACCTTTACCGGCCAGTCGGGTGCGCGCACCGCCAGCACCAGCCCGAACACGGCGCCGAGGCTGCCGACGATGCGGCTGGCGACGATGCCGAGCCAGCGGCGGCGGGCTCGCGCCTCGTGCGCGGTCATACCAGCAGGCCCGGCAGCGCGGCGACATGATCGGCGACGACGTCGGCGCCGCCATCGATTAGGTCGCGCACATCGTGATAGCCCCAGGCGACACCGACCGCGCGCACACCCGCCGCCCTGGCCATCGCCATGTCGAAACTGGTGTCGCCGATCATCGCGCTGTTCTGCGGCGTCGCGCCCGCTTCGTCCATCGCCGCGAGCAGCATCGCCGGATCGGGCTTGGACGGATGGCGGTCCGCGGTCTGCAGGGTGACGAAGCGGTCGGCGATATCATGGTGCGCGAGGATGTGCGCCAGCCCGCGATCCGACTTGCCGGTCGCGACGCCGAGCGTCCACCCGCCCGCCGCGAGCGTCCGCAGCACGTCGCCGATCCCCTCGAACAAAGGCTCCTCCGCCATCGCGCCGCTGGTGCGCAGGCGGAAGAACGCATCCTTGTAATCCGCCGCCATCCGCCGGTGCTGCGCGTCGTCGGCATGCGGCAGCAGCGCGCGGATCGCCTCGACCAGGCTCAGTCCGACGATGCGCCGGATCGCGGGTCGCGGCGGCGCGGGCAGGTCGGCGATGCGGAACGCCTCCTCCATCGCGACGCAGATATTGGCCTGGCTGTCGACGAGCGTGCCGTCGCAGTCGAACACGGCGAGTTTGGTCATCGTGCTGCCGTAGCGGGGCGGGACGGACAGGTGAAGGGGCTGGTCAGCGCAGCGTGTCCATCCGGTCGGCCAGCGCATGCCGTCCCTCGCGGCGCAGCCCCGCGACGACGCCGGCGCGATCCTGCGGTGTCTTGTTCTGGCTGAGCTTGGTCGTGCCGCGCACCGCCGTCACCGTGACGTCGAACCCACGGATGCCGCCGAGCAGCTTCGCGAAGACGACGGGATCGACCTTGTCGCGCGTCCAAGGATCGTCGCGCGGTTCGTGCAGCGCCGCAAGCCGGTCCAGCTGTTCCGTCAGTTCGTCCGCACCGATCGCGTTGGCGATGCCATCGACCTCGACCGACACGTAATTCCAAGTCGGCACCTGATTGCCGGGCGCTGCGTAGAAATTGGCGCTGACATAGCCCTGTACCTCGGCCAGGCTCAGCACGACCGATGCGCCGTCCATATGCGGCGCGATGCGGTTGGCGCGCGACACATGGAAGCGCAGCCGTTCGCCATGCAGCGTCACCGGAGCCTGTACCACCATCGGCCCGTCCGGCGTCGCCGCGAAGATATGGGCGAATCCGATCCGCTCCGCATCGGCAAGCAACGCCGTATCCGACCGAAACCGGGGGTCGGGGTGCATCAGTCCTTGGCGCCGCGCCGGCGCCGCTCGCCGCGATGCTCCTTGCGCATCGACTTGGCATGCGCCTTGGCGCGTTGCTTGAGCACGGCCTTGGGCGGCGGCCCCTTCTTCACTTCCTCGAACGGCATCGCATCGCCCTTCGCCTCGTCGAAGCCCAGGGTGGCGAGGCTCTCGGCGAAGTGCGTCGGCAGGCTCGCGGTTTCGTCGATGCTGCCGCCGTCGGGATGGTCGACGCGGATGCGGCGTGCGTGCAGGTGCATCTTGCGGCTGATCCCGCCGGTCAGGAATGCCGCCGCGCCGCCATATTTGCCGTCGCCGACGATCGGATGGCCGATCGCCGCCATATGGACGCGCAGCTGATGCGTACGGCCGGTGAACGGCTGTAACTCGACCCAGGCGCAGCGGTTGCCGGCGCGTTCGATGACGCGATAGCGGGTGCGCGCGGGCGAGCCGTTCTCCTCGTCGACGTGCATCTTCTCGCCGCCGGTGCCGGGCTGCTTGCCGATCGGCAGGTCGATGACGCCATCCTCGATCGAGGGGACGTCGACGATCAGCGCCCAATAGATCTTGCGCGCGGTGCGGCCGGAAAAGGCCTTGGCGAAGAACGCCGCGGCGCGGCTGGTGCGGGCGACGAGCAGCGCGCCCGACGTGTCCTTGTCGAGGCGGTGGACGAGCTTCGGCCGCCCTTCGGCATCGTACTGCAGCGCGTCGAGCAGGCCGTCGACGTGATCGATCGTCTTGGTGCCGCCCTGGGTGGCGAGGCCGGGCGGCTTGTTGAGGACGAGCGCCTGCAGGTCCTTGTGGATCACCATCTCGCGCGCGAAGGCGGTCTGGTCCTCGCTCAGCGGCGCGCGTTCGCGCTTCGGCTTGGCGACGACGACGCCGGCCTCGTCCTTGATCTCGGGTTCGGGCGGCGGCACGCGCAGCGTCTGGCCGGCCTTGATCCGGTCGCCCGGCGTGGCGCGCGATCCATCGACGCGCAATTGGCCGGTGCGTGCCCATTTGGCGACGGTGGTGAAGCTGGTGTCGGGCAGATGCCGTTTGAACCAGCGATCGAGCCGGATGCCGTCGTCGTCATAGCCGACGTTGAACTGGCGGATGCCCTGATCCCGGATCGCCTTGCTGTCGTCGCTCATGCCAGCGTGCCTCCGGTGCGGGTCATCATCAGCCCGGCGAACAGCGCCAGCACCGATCCGGTCACGGACAGCAGGACATAGAAGAGCGCGGTGCCGGGCGCGCCGCGCTCGATCAGGGTGACGACGTCGAGGCTGAACGAGGAAAAGGTGGTGAAGCCGCCGAGCACGCCGACGCCGACGAACAGCCGCCACGCCTCGCCGGAGCCGGCGGCGCGCACGAGGCTGCCGGCCAGCGCGCCCATCAGCAGCCCGCCGATCAGGTTGACGGCGAGGGTGCCGTAGGGGAAGTTCGGGCCGAACAGCGAAAGCGCGGCGCGGCCGGTGAGATAGCGTGCGCCGCTCCCTAGGGCACCGCCGACCATGACTAAGACAAGAGGCATGCCGCTCGCCCTAAAGCAAGAACGCCGTCAGGGGAATGCAGGCCGCACACCGCCGCGTCAGCGGACGAGCCCGGCGGCCCGCAGCGCATCGTCGATGATCGCGGCGACGCCGGTCACCTCGCGTCGGGGCGTCGGTTCGGGGCGCAGGCGCTGCGGCTGGCGGGGCGCGGCGGTGGAGGCAGTGGGGTCGCCGGTCGCCGCGGGGGCGGGCGCGATGCCCCAGAAGGCGGCGATCCGCCGCGTCGAGGAAATGCCGACGTCGAGCATGAACGCGCCGGCGGTGCCGCCCGCCTCCGCGCCGCGCGTCGCGATCGGCGTGCCATGGCCCATGCCGGCGATGCGGTGATCCTCGATCACCGTCCGGCCGGCGGCGTCCTGCCACGTGCGATGCACCTGACCGCCGGTCGCGCTGCGCGATGCCGGCGTGTCGGCGACGCCGTGCAGCGCGCGCCATTGGGTCAGGATCGCCTCGGCATTGGCATCCTGCACCGTCGCATCCGAATCGCCATGCCACACCGACAGCGTCGGCCAGCGGCCGCTATGCCCCGACGCATCGCGTGCCAGCGTGGCCAGCGCGGCGTCGTCGGGCATGCCGTGGCCGCGCATCCGGTCGAGCGCCTGCACCACGCCCATCGCGGTGCCATAGGGCAGGCCGCCGATGATCGCGCCACCAGCGAACAATTCGGGATAGGTCGCCAGCATCACCGCGGTCATCGCGCCACCGGCGGACAGGCCGTTGATGAAGATCCGGTCGGGATCGACGTCGTGATCGTCGCGGATCGCGGCGATCATCTCGTGGATCGACTGCGCCTCGCCATGGTCGCGGCTGACGTCTTCGGCGGCGAACCAGTTGAAGCAGCGGTTGGGATTGTTGGCGCTCTTCTGTTCCGGGAACAGCAGCACGAACCCCTGTTCGTCCGCGAGTCGCGACCAGCCCGCACCCATGTCGTAGCCGGCGGCATTCTGCGTGCAGCCGTGGAGGACCACGACCAGCGCCGGCCGTGCCGCGACGCTGGCGGGCACATACAAGCGCGCGCGCAGGTTGCCGGGATTGCGGCCGAAGCCATTGAGATCGGTCAGGCGATCGGGCGTCGTCCCGGTCCGCCCGTCGAGCGGCATGCGGGCGGCGGCCAGGCGGCCGATGGTATCGGACAAACGTCGCATGCGCGCACTCCACGTAAGGGGCAGGATCGCCGGCAGACGTATTGATGCTGCGCTGCACAATATGGGCGAGCGGCCGGAGATCGCAAGCGATGATCGCCTTGATCTATGGCAGTGCTGTTGCCGTACCCTTGGCTGACCCGCCGCTCTGGCGTTAGCGGACCAGCAGGTCGATGTCGCTGCCGCCGCCAGGGCTGGCGGTCGCATAGACGATATAGGCGGCATCGCCGCGCGTGCCGCCCAAGATGTGCTGTGCGCCCGACGCCTGATGCTCGGCGGAATAGCCGGCGCGGCTGACACGCGCATTGTACCAGTCGAGGATGCGGCCGACCGGCGCGGCGCTGGTGAAGCTGACGACGCGCAGCCCGCAGGCGTCGTTGCCGGCGGCCTCGCGCACGCGCGCATCGGGATAGAGCGGCACGTCGGCGGGCAGGCGGTTGGCCCAGGCGGCGGAATAGGTCACGCGCTGCGCGCAGCCGCCGTCGCCAGACTGGCGCGCCGCGAGCTCACCCAGCGTCAGCGCGCCATCGGCCTTGCGACAGGCCGGGCAGTCCTTGCCGGCGGCGGGGACGGGCTTGAGATCCGCGGCGCGCACGCCGTCGCCGCTGCGGGCAGGGTCGACCGGCACCGACAGCGGGTCGGGGCGGCTCGGCGGGCGCACGACATTGGTGTTGGCGCTCTGCGTCAGCGCGGGATCGACCATGATCTGGTCGTGCAGCGCCGCGGTCAGCGCCGGATCGCGCGTGTTGCCCGCCGCCGATCCGGTCAGTTCCCGGTCGAGGCTGTCGAGGTCCTGCTGCGATGCGGGTTCCTTGCTGCACGCGGCGAGCAGCAGGACGGACAGGAGGAGGGCGCGATTCGTCGTCACGCCATGGTCATGGCGCAGCCGCCGTTAAGGTGCCATCGGCGTTGATGGTTAACCGAACGTCACACGATGGGCGCTTGTCCCGTGCCGAGACAGCGACCATGTTGGCGCCATGCTCAACATCGTCTCCGTCGCGATCGGCCTCGTCACCCTAGTGCTCGGGCTCGTCGCTTTCATGCCGTTGCTCGGCTGGATGAACTGGCTGGTCATTCCGATCGGCATCGTCGGCGCCGCGATCGGCGCGATGTCGTCGTCGAACGGCGGTCGCAACCTCAATCTCGTGCTGATCGTGATCTTCGCGATCCGCCTCAGCCTGGGTGGCGGCATCATCTGAGGACGTGAGAAAGGCCCGATGTCGCCACCGGGCCCTTTCTTAATCCTGCGCCGTCGATCAGCGGCAGGTGACCTGACCGCGGTCGATCGACCGGCCGAGCAGCGCACCGCCGCCGGCGCCGACCAGCGTGCCGAGCAGGCGCGAACCGCCGCCGGCAATGACGTTGCCGAGCGCACCGCCGGCAAGCCCGCCGACGATCAGGCCGGTCGTGCCGTCGGTGCGGCGGCAGTAATAACGCCCGTTGTTGCCGCGATAGATGCGGTCGTTACGACCGAGTCGGCGCGTCTGGTAGTAGCGGCCGTCGCGATAATATTGATCGGCGAAATAGGCACGCTGCCCGCGGGGCAGGCGGTTGTAATCGTAGTTGCGATACTGGCGCCAGTCGTCGCGGCGGTCCTGACGAATGTCGCGCAGGTCGCCGCGGCGATCCTGACGCGCGTCGCGGACCTCGTCGCGATATTCGCGGCGGGCATCGCGGACGTCGCGGCGCGAATCGGCATTGCGCAATTCGCGGCGATCGTCCTGACGGGCGTCGCGTACCTCGCCACGATACTCCCGGTTCGCCTCGCGGCGGGTGTCCTGGGCGGCGGCGGGGATCGCCGAGAATATCGTCGCCACAAGTGCGGCGGACAGGAAGGCGATACGCATGGGTCTGGCTCCTTGATGGACGTGCCCACAGAACCAGCGGACGGCCCGCCGGGTTGCGTGAACGGCAAACTACGTCGCGTTCACCACTCCGACAGGCCGTCCCGGCGGATCAGCCGAAGGTGGTCGCGAGCGTGATGTCGCAGTTGAGGACCTTGGAGACCGGGCAGCCGGCCTTGGCTTCGTTGGCGATACGTTCGAATTCCGCCTGGTCGATGCCCTCTACATGACCGGTCAGCGTCAGCGCGGACCTGGTGATGGTGAAGCCGTCGCCGTCCTTGTCCAGCGTCACCTTGGCGTCGGTCTTGAGATTGCCCTGCGCATGGCCGGCGCCGGCGAGCGCGAAGCTGAGCGCCATCGTGAAGCAGCTGGCATGCGCCGCCGCGATCAGCTCTTCGGGATTGGTGCCGGGACCATCCTCGAAGCGGGTGCCGAAGCCGTAATTGCTGTCGCTGAGCACGCCCGACTGGGTCGTGATCTTGCCCTTGCCGTCCTTGCCGAGGCCGTCGTAGCTCGCCGAAGCGCTGCGGGTGACCATGTAAAACGTCTCCTGTGGGGTTCGGACGTGCATACGCAGAAAGGGCGCCGCGAGTTTCCTCGCGACGCCCCTCCTGACGAAACTTATCCCGTGGCTTAGCGGCAGCGGCGCTTGCCGCCGCGGTCGATCTCGCGACCGAGCAGGCCACCGGCGACCGCGCCGCCCAGCGTGCCGACCGTACGGTCGCCGCGGGTGTCGATCGTGCGACCCAGCAGCGCACCGCCGACCGCGCCGACCACTGCACCGGTGGTGCCGTCGGGCTTGCGGCAGCGGACGCGGCCGCGATCGTCGCGCCATTCGCGATACTTGTAGCGCTGCGCACCGGCCTGCGACACCGGCACGACCATGGTGGCGGGCAGGACCATCGCGGCGCAACCCATGGCGAGCATCAACTTACGCATAAAAATCACTCCCGTTCTCGAAACTTGTGATGTGCTAACGTCGGTCAACATAAGCCGGTTGCATGAACCTGAAACAACGTTCCGTTCAGGAAACGATCGGCGGGTCCGACGGCGTCTTCGCATGGCGTTTGCGGTAGTTGTTCGCGATCAGGGTCGCGCCCAGCAGGAAGCCGCCGGGGGCCAGCAGGACGACGGCGGCAAGGCCGATCCGGGATGTCGTGATACGCATGATCGCCGTCGTAACGTCGCGCGCGTGAACGGCGGGTTGCGGATCAGAACGGCAGCTTGAAATGCAGCATCGCGCGCGGGCTGCTCTGGCCGTTGGGCAGCGTCCCCTGTTCCGCCGCGGCCGACATGCGCATCTTGCCGACCAGCCCGGTTTCGGCGCGCACCGGCCGCCCGGCGTAGCGATCGGGGTCGATTCGCGGCAGGCGATCGGCGTCGCGGACGCGGGCGCAGACGACGATGTCGCCCTGCGCATCCGGTTCGTTGCACGGCGTCGCGACCGGGGTCGGCCGGACCGGCCGCAGTTCCGCGGGCACCGGCGGACCGGCCACCGCCTGCATCGCCATCATCACCGCCAGCCGCATCGCCTCGCCTCCCGATCGCCCGAAGGTGATACGCGATTGCGGCGGCGGAAAGGCGGATCAGCGATAGTTGAAGCTGATGCTGATCCGTTTGCCCTTGGCGGCATTGGGGACGACCTCGTGCCGCAGCCAGCTTTCCCACAGGAAGACGCTGCCGGCCCTGGGTTCGGCATAGACGAAGGTCGCGTGATCCTCGCCCGCGTCGGCGCGGCGGGTGGGGGCGGCCATCATCATCGGCAGCCGCGGGTCCTCCAGCTTGAGCGCGCCCGCGCCCGGCGGCGTGGCGACATAGATCGTGCCGCTGACCGCGCTGTGCGGGTGGATATGGCCGGAATGCGTGCCGCCGGGCTTGAGGACGTTGACCCACAGGCTGTCGAGCGTCAGCTTGCGCCCGCCGAGGTCGAACGCGCACGCCTCGGCGAAGCGCGCGACATGCTTGTTGAGCAGCCGGACCAGATCGGCGAAGCGCGGGTCGCGCGCGGGCAGGTCGTTCAACGAGGCGTAGGAGGTGTAGCCGCGATAGCCGTGCGCCTTCGACCAGGCGACGCCGGCGCGGTCCTGCCGCGCGAGATCGAGGCAGGCATCCTCCAGTTCCTCGAGCAGCGCGGCGTCGCCGAGATCGTCCTCATAGAAGCGGGTGGCGAACAGGGTGCGGATCGTCATGACGCCAGCCTCATAGCGACATCGTTCATGAACCGCACGTCGTCGCCCGCGGCGAGCCACGGCGCCTCCGCCCCGATCGCGCCGAGCATGTCGGCAAGGCCGTCCATCTCCGCCTTGGCGTAATTGCCGAGCACATAGCCGGTGACGCGATCCTTGTGGCCGGGATGGCCGATGCCGAGCCGGACGCGGCGGAACTCCGGCCCCAGATGCTGGTCGGTCGAGCGCAGCCCGTTATGCCCGGCGGTGCCGCCGCCGCGCTTCACCTTCACCTTGAACGGCGCGAGATCGAGCTCGTCGTGGAAGACGGTGAGCGCGTCGGGGCCGAGCTTGTAGAAGCGCAGCGCCTCGCCGATCGCGCGACCGCTCTCGTTCATGAAGGTCGCGGGCTTGAGCAGCAGCACCTTGTGGTTGCCGATCCGCCCCTCCTGCGTCCAGCCCTGGAACTGCTTTTTGACCGGCGCGAAGCCGTGCATGTCGGCGATCAGGTCGAGCGCCATGAAGCCGACATTGTGCCGGTGCAGCGCATATTGCGGCCCCGGATTGCCGAGCCCGGTCCAGATCTGCATGGCTTTGGTCCTTATTCTTCGTCACCCCGGACTTGTTCCGGGGTCCACTTCGCGGCGAGGCGAACCGCCAGTGGTTCGACCGCTGCGCCTAGCCGCCCGGTGGACCCCGGAACAAGTCCGGGGTGACGGGACGGCAAGCAGGCCGCCGGAACCAAGAACGAAAAAAGGGCAGGGGAGCTTGCGCCACCCTGCCCCCTTCAACGGTTCGACGAAGGGGATCAGCCCTCCTTGGCGTCGTCCCCGGCGTCGGTCGCTTCGGCTTCGGCAGCCGCCTCGGCAGCCTGCGTCTCGGCGACTTCGGCCTCGAGCGCCTCGTCCTGCGCGGTCGGGACGGTCGGCGGCACGATCGTGGCGATCGCGAAATCGCGGTCGTCGATCGCGGGCTTCGCGCCCTTCGGCAGCGTCACGTCGCTGATGTGGATCGAATCGCCGATCTCGCGACCCTTCAGCGAGATCGTGATCTCCGAGGGGATGTCCGCGGCGTCGACGATCAGCTCGATCTCGTGGCGCGTGACGTTCAGCACGCCGTTGCCGCGCTTGATGCCCGGGCATTCGTCTTCGTCGGCGAACACGACGGGGACGGCCACGGTCACTTCGGTGTGCTCACCGATGCGCAGGAAGTCGACGTGCACCGGACGATCGGTGACCGGGTGGAACGTCACGTCCTTCGGCAGCGTACGCTCGCCGGAGACCATGATGACGGAATTCATGAAGTGACCGGTCATCAGCGCCTTCATCAGCGCCTTTTCCTCGAGATGAATCGAGGTCGGTTCCTTGTTCTGGCCGTAGATCACGGCGGGGACGCGGCCGTCACGACGCAGCGCCCGGGAGGCTCCCTTGCCAACCCGGTCGCGCGTCTCGGCTGCGAGCGTAATGGTGTCGCTCATGCAGATAACCTTCCGAAACGTGCTTGTATGTGCTTCCGCGCCACGCCTCCAGGGATGACCATGACCGGAAGCGGCGGCGCTTAGCGGACGGGGGCGGGAAAAGCAACTCAGCGTCGCGCTCCCGTCCTCACCCTTCGCCGGCTTCGCCGTCTTATCCCCTCTCCCGGCGGGAGAGGGGAGAGGCGCGCAGCGCCGAGGGGTGAGGACAGGTGACCGGCGTCAGTACTTAACCCGCTCCGCCTTGACCCCCAGCTTCGCCAGGTGCGCCTGCACCGAATCGGGCCCGGCCAGATGCCCCGCACCCACCGCGACGAACACGGTTCCCGGCGTCGTCATCCGCTGCTTGATCCACTGCGCCCAGCGCGCGTTGCGATCGGTCAGCAGCACCTTCGCCACCTCCGGCGAACTCTTCAGCTCGTCGTTCATCTCGCGTGCCAGCGCGTCGGGATCGCCCTTCGCCCAATCCTCCACCATGTTGGCCATCTGGCTGTCGAGCTTGGGCAGTTCGTCGACGGTGCTTTCGAGGAACTGCAATTGCGCCGCGTCCGACAGGCTGCCGAAGAAGCCGAGCTGCTGTTCCGGCGTTTCCAGCCCCGTCAGCGGCTTGTTCGCCTGTTTCGCCGCGGCGGAGATGACCTCCTCCGGCCCGTTGGTGCTGTCGTAGCCGAGCTTCGACAAGGGCGCGACCGACAGCTGCGTCGCCGCCAGCCACGGCTTGTACCGGTCGAGCGCGTTGGCGGGCAGGCCGAGGTCGGTCACCGCCTTGGTGAAGGCGGCGCGCTTGCCCTCGGGCAGGCGCTCCGTCAGCGGCGGGGTGCCCGGCGCGGCGACGCCGGTCGCCTGCACCAGCCCCTGCATCGTCGCGGGATCGGGCATCACGATCTCCAGCTTGACCTCGTCCGACCGGTCGAAGGCGGTCTTCACCGCCTCGTCGAACCAGGTCAGGCCGGGTTTCAGCACGTGGATCGTGCCGAACAGATAGACCGTCGTATCCTTGTCCTTCACCACCCACAGCGCGGGGTCGGCATCGTTCGCCGCCGGGGAGGGGGCGGGCGTGGCGGGCTGCTGCGCGCAGGCGGGCAGCGCGAGGCTGAGCGCGATTGCCGATATCGCGGCGCCAAGGGTTCGGATCATGCGGGAACGGTGTCCTGAAGTGAAGCTCGCCCCATAGCTAATGCCGCGCTGCACCACTTGCTAGACGCCGCCTCATCCGCCAAAGCCACAGGCGCAATGGCCGCCACACCGCTTTCCTTCCAGAAGATGATCCTCACGCTCCATGACTATTGGAGCGACAGGGGCTGCGTGATCCTCCAGCCGTACGACATGGAGATGGGCGCGGGCACCTTCCATCCGGCGACGACGCTGCGCGCGCTCGGCCCGGACACGTGGAACGCCGCCTTCGTCCAGCCGTGCCGCCGCCCGACCGACGGGCGCTACGGCGAGAACCCCAACCGCCTGCAGCATTATTACCAGTATCAGGTGATCCTGAAGCCCTCGCCGCCCGACCTGCAGGAACTGTATCTCGGCAGCCTCGCGGCGATCGGCGTCGACATGACGCGGCATGACATCCGCTTCGTCGAAGACGATTGGGAATCGCCGACGCTCGGCGCCTGGGGGCTGGGCTGGGAGGTCTGGTGCGACGGGATGGAGGTGACGCAGTTCACCTATTTCCAGCAGATGGGCGGATTCGACATGAAGCCGGTCGCGGGCGAGCTGACCTACGGGCTCGAACGGCTGGCGATGTACATCCAGGACGTCGACAACGTCTACGACCTCAAGTTCAACGATCACGGCGTAAGCTATGGCGACGTGTTTCTCGAGAATGAGAAGCAGATGTCGACGTGGAATTTCGAGGTCGCGGACACCGCGACGCTGTTCGACGCCTTCAAAAAGGCGGCGGCGGAGTGCGAGAACAGCCTCGCCGCCGGCTTGCCGATCCCGGCCTACGAACAGGCGATCAAGGCCAGCCACACCTTCAACCTGTTGCAGGCGCGCGGCGTCATCTCCGTGGCGGAGCGGCAGGCCTATATCGGCCGCGTCCGCGACCTCGCCAAGGGCGCGTGCGGCGCGTGGATGGAGAAGAACGGGTGGGCGGCGTGATGCTTCTGCCGCGCATGGAAGAAGGGAGGTTCACGCGGAGACGCGGAGACGCGGAGAAGACGGGCGGCGAACGGTCGCGTCCTTCGAATGGTCTCGCGATCCTGCTAGCCCGACATGAAAGGCGCCTGCGGCTCGAAGCTCTGTCGCTGTCACGAGCGCGGCCCGAAATCTCTTCACTTCTTCTCCGCGTCTCCGCGCCTCCGCGCGCAAAAAAACCTTCTTCCTTCTTCGGCGCCTCGCAATGACCGACTTCCTTCTAGAACTCCGCTCCGAAGAAATCCCCGCGCGCATGCAGGACAAGGCGCGGGACGATCTGTCGCGGCTGTTCGCGGGCGAATTGGCGAAGGCCGGCCTCGCTGCCGCGGCGCTGGTCACCTATGCGACGCCGCGCCGGCTGGTGCTGATCGCGCGCGACCTGCCGGTCGAGACGCAGGCGGTGTCCGAAGAGCTGAAGGGCCCCAAGACGGGCGCCCCGCCGCAGGCGCTGGACGGGTTCCTGCGCAAGACCGGGCTCACCCGCGACGCGCTGACGGAACGCGACGGCGTGTTCTATGCGGTCACCGAAAAGCCCGGCCGCGCCACCACGGCGGTGCTCGCGGAGGCGATCCCGGCGATCATCCGCGCCTTTCCCTGGCCCAAGTCGATGCGCTGGGGCGCCGCCTCCGCCTCGACCGAGAGCCTGCGCTGGGTGCGGCCGCTGCACGGCATCGTCGCGCTGTTCGGCGAGGATCTGGTCGACGTCGAGATCGCCGGCATCCGTTCGGGGTTCGCGACCTTCGGCCATCGCTTCCATCACCCGGGCCAGATCACGATCGGGTCGGCGGCGGATTACGTCGAGAAACTGCGCGCCTGCCACGTGATCGTCGACCAGGACGAACGCCGCACGCTGATCCGCGACCGCGCCGCCGCGCTGGCCACCGAGGCGGGGCTGGTGCTGGTCGAGGACGAGGGGCTGGTCGCGGAGAATGCGGGCCTCACCGAATGGCCGGTGCCGCTGCTCGGCCGCTTCGACGCGGACTATCTGTCGGTGCCGCCGGAGGTGATCCAGCTTACCGCGCGGGTGAACCAGAAGTATTTCGTCTGCCGCGACGGCGCCGGCGCACTGGCGAACGCCTTCGTCTGCACCGCCAATATCGAGGCGACCGACGGCGGCGCCAAGATCGTCGAGGGCAACCGCAAGGTGCTCGCCGCGCGACTGAGCGATGCGCGCTTCTTCTACGAGACGGACCTTAAGACACCGTTGGAGGAGCAGGCGGCAAAGCTCTCCAACATCGTCTTTCACGAAAAGCTCGGCACGCTCGCCGACAAGGTCGACCGCGTCGCCAAGCTCGCCCGCTGGCTGATCGAAGAGGGGATCGTTTCTTCCCCTCTCCCATCGGGAGAGGGGCAAGGCGCGTCAGAGCCGCGGGGTGAGGGTGAGGGCCTAACGCCTGTCACGTCACCCTCACCCTCCCACCCGGCTGCGCCGGGCGGGCCCCTCCCTCTCCCGGTGGGAGAGGGTATGTCCCTCGCCGACATGGCAGAACGCGCCGCACGCCTCGCCAAGGCGGACCTCGTCACCGGCATGGTCGGCGAATTCCCCGAATTGCAGGGCCTGATGGGCGGCTATTACGCCGCCGCGCAGGGCGAGCCGCGCGAAGTCGCCGATGCGATCCGCGACCATTACAAGCCTGTCGGGCAGGGTGATGACGTGCCCACCGCCCCGGTCACGGTGGCGGTGTCGCTGGCGGACAAGCTGGATACGATCGTACACTTTTTTGCAGCCGATCTCCGTCCGTCCGGCTCTAAAGACCCGTTTGCATTGCGGCGCTCGGCGCTTTCGCTGATCCTGCAGATGAGCGTTGCTTCTGTACGCCTTCCAATAGAGCGTGTGGTTCATGAAAATCTTCTGGAGCGCAGTGAACAGGAGTCCCAGAATCTAGCTGCTTTGAAAGCTGAAGTCCGTCGTGTGATGGGTGATTCATCGCGATCAGGCAATGCATCGCCGAACGCGTCCGGAGCGCTAGTCGATATGAGTTCGAACAGCGATGATCTCAAACGATTGTCTGCTCAGGTTCAAAACGTGTCGGATCGTATGCAAGGCCTGTCGGCCGTGGTGGATCGCATAAAACCGTTTGTTGATTCGATTCTCGACTTCTTCGCCGACCGCCTCAAGGTGCAGCAACGCGAGGCCGGCGTTCGTCACGACCTGATCGACGCGGTATTCGCGCTGGGCGGCGAGGATGACCTCGTCCGTCTGCTTGCCCGTGTCCGCGCGTTGCAGGCCTTCGTCACCACCGGGGACGGCACCAACCTGCTCGCCGGCTACAAGCGTGCTGCCAACATCCTGAAGAAGGAGGGCTATTCCCCTCTCCCGGCGGGAGAGGGGGCAGGCGCGCCAGCGCCGCGGGGTGAGGGCAGGGGCGAGACGCCCGCCGAACCTCACCCGTCCGCTCCCGAGGGGAGAGGGAATTACGCACCCGAACCCGCCGAAGCCGCGCTCATCGCCGCGCTCGATGCCGCCGAACCCGCCGCCGCATCGGCGATCGCGCGCGAGGATTTCGAGGGCGCGATGGCGGCGCTTGCCTCGCTGCGCGCGCCGATCGATACCTTCTTCGACGACGTCACCGTCAACGATCCCGATCCCGACCGGCGCGCCGCGCGGCTGGCGCTGCTGGCGCGGGTGCGGGCGGCGGTGCATGCCGTGGCCGATTTCTCCAAGATCGAGGGGTAGCGCATACCCCCGCCTTCCGCCGACCAGACGTGACCGTGCTTTCTCTCCTCCCCGGGACAGGCATCCAACGTAGCTCAAGGACCAGCGATGACCCAATACGTGTACCGTTTCGGTGGCGGCGTTTCGGACGGCGGAAAGGGCGATAAGAATCTGCTCGGCGGCAAGGGATCGAACCTTGCCGAAATGGCGTCGATCGGCCTGCCGGTGCCGCCGGGCTTCACCATCAGCACCGCGATGTGCACGCGCTATTACGAGGAGGGGGAGCAATTCCCCCAGTCGCTGCGTGACGAGGTCGCCGCGGGGATCACGCATATCGAGGGGATCACCGGCAAGACGTTCGGCGATCCCGACAATCCGCTGTTGGTGTCGGTCCGCTCCGGCGCGCGCGTGTCGATGCCGGGCATGATGGATACCGTGCTCAACCTCGGCCTCAACGACGCGACGGTCGAGGGGCTGGCCACGAAGTCGGGCGACGAACGCTTCGCCTGGGACAGCTATCGCCGCTTCATCCAGATGTACGCCGACGTCGTGCTCGAACTCGACCACGGCGCGTTCGAGGAAGCGCTGGAGATCGCCAAGGAGGACAATGGCTTCACGCTCGATACCGAGCTGACCGCCGGTGATCTCAAGGCGCTGGTCGCCGAATACAAGTCGCTGGTCGAGAAGGAATGGGGCAAGCCCTTCCCGCAGGACGTGCATGACCAGCTCTGGGGTGCGGTCGGCGCGGTGTTCGGATCGTGGCAGTCGGAGCGGGCGAAGGTCTATCGCCGGCTCAACGACATTCCCGCCGACTGGGGCACCGCGGTCAACGTGCAGGCGATGGTCTTCGGCAACATGGGCGAGACGTCGGCGACCGGCGTCGCCTTCACCCGCGATCCCGCCAAGGGCGACCGCGCCTATTACGGCGAATTCCTCATCAACGCGCAGGGCGAGGACGTCGTCGCCGGCATCCGCACGCCGCAATATCTGACCAAGGTCGCCCGCGAGGAAGCCGGCGCCAAGCCCGCCTCGATGGAAGAGGCGATGCCCGAGGTCTATGCCGAGCTGGCGGCGGTGTTTGACCGGCTCGAAACGCATTATCGCGACATGCAGGACATCGAGTTCACGGTCGAACAGACCAAGCTCTGGATGCTGCAGACCCGCTCGGGCAAGCGTACCGCCAAGGCGGCGCTCAAGATCGCGGTCGACATGGCGAGCGAGGGGCTTATCACGCGTGAGGAAGCGATCCTGCGCGTCGATCCGATGGCGCTCGACCAGCTGCTCCACCCGACGCTCGACCCCGATGCGCCGCGCGACGTGATCGCCAAGGGGCTGCCGGCCTCGCCCGGCGCCGCGTCCGGCACCGTCGTGTTCGACGCCGACACTGCGGAAAAGCGCAAGGCGGCGGGCGACAAGGTCATCCTCGTCCGCGTCGAGACCAGTCCGGAGGATATTCACGGCATGCACGCGGCGCAGGGCATCCTGACCGCGCGCGGCGGCATGACCAGCCACGCCGCCGTCGTGGCGCGCGGCATGGGCCGCCCCTGCGTCTCCGGCGCCGGATCGCTGTCGATCTCGGCCAAGGACAAGGTGATGAAGGTGGCCGGGCGCGAGATCCGCGAAGGCGACACGATCACCATCGATGGCGCCAGTGGCGAGGTGATGTTCGGCGAGGTCGCGACCGTCCAGCCTGAACTGGCGGGCGATTTCGGCACGCTGATGGAATGGGCCGACGGGGTGCGCCGCCTGAAGGTGCGCGCCAATGCCGAAACGCCGCTCGACTGCCAGACCGCGCGCGATTTCGGCGCGGAGGGCGTCGGGCTGTGCCGCACCGAGCATATGTTCTTCGAGGCCGATCGCATCACCGCGGTGCGGCAGATGATCCTCGCCACCGACGAGGCGGGCCGCCGCACCGCGCTGGAGCGGCTGCTGCCGGCGCAGCGCAGCGACTTCACCGCGATCTTCGAGGTGATGGCGGGCCTGCCGGTGACGGTGCGGCTGCTCGATCCGCCGCTGCACGAATTCCTGCCGCACGAGGAGAATGAATTCGCCGAGGTCGCCGCGGCGGCCGGGATCGATATCGAGGTGCTCAAGCAGCGCGCCGCCGAGCTGCACGAATTCAACCCGATGCTCGGCCATCGCGGCTGCCGGCTGGGCGTGACCTATCCGGAGATCTACGAGACGCAGGCGCGCGCGATCTTCGAGGCGGCGCTCGACGTCGCCGAGAAATCGGGCAAGGCGCCGATCCCCGAGGTGATGATCCCGCTGGTCGCGACCAAGCGCGAGCTCGACCTGATGAAGATCGTCGTCGACAAGGCGGCGCAGGCGGTGTTCGCCGAACGCGGCAAGACGATCGAATATCTGGTCGGCACGATGATCGAACTGCCGCGCGCCGCGCTGAAGGCGGGCGAGATCGCCGAGACGGGCGAGTTCTTCTCGTTCGGCACCAACGACCTGACCCAGACGACGCTGGGCGTCAGCCGCGACGATGCGGCGCGCTTCCTGGGCGCCTATGTCGAACAGGGCATATACGCCAAGGACCCGTTCGTCAGCATCGACGTCGAGGGCGTCGGCGAACTGATCGAGATGGCGGCGGAACGTGGCCGCAAGACCCGGCCGGACATCAAGCTCGGCATCTGCGGCGAACATGGCGGCGACCCGGCCAGCATCGCCTTCTGCGAAAAGGTCGGGCTCGATTACGTCTCGGCCAGCCCCTATCGCGTGCCGATCGCACGGCTCGCGGCGGCGCAGGCGGCATTGAAGTAACCCTTCCTCCCCTCCCTTCAAGGGAGGGGCCGGGGGTGGGTGGCGTGCTCGCGATACGGCGACCCGGCACATTCGGGATCCGTATCACCAGGCCCCCACTCGCCCGCGCCCCTTCCCTGAGAGGAAGGGGAGGCGAGCGCGTGATTGACGCTACGGCGACGGCCCCGCTATCGCCGCGGCAACGACAGGAGAGTGACGGGCGATGAAGAAGCTCTATCCCGATGCCGCAGCCGCGCTCGACGGCCTGCTGCACGACGGCATGACGATCTGCGCGGGCGGGTTCGGCCTGTGCGGCATCCCCGAACGGCTGATCGATGCGATCCAGGCGTCGGGGGTCCGGGATCTGACCATCGCCAGCAACAATGCCGGGGTGGACGGCGAGGGGCTCGGCAAGCTGCTGCGCACGCGCCAGGTCAGAAAGATGATCTCCAGCTACGTCGGCGAGAACAAGGAGTTCGAGCGCCAGTATCTGTCCGGTGAGCTCAAGGTCGAATTCTGCCCGCAGGGGACGCTCGCCGAACGCTGCCGCGCCGGCGGCGCGGGCATCCCCGGCTTCTATACGAAGACCGGCGTCGGCACCTTGGTCGCCGAGGGCAAGGAGGTGAAGAGCTTCGACGGCGAGGACTATATCCTCGAACGCGGCATCCGCTCCGACATCAGCATCATCAAGGGCTGGAAGGCGGACGAGAGCGGCAATCTCATCTTCCGCAAGACCGCGCGCAACTTCAACCAGCCGATGGCGACCGCGGGCAAGATCTGCATCGCCGAGGTCGAGGAGGTGGTACCAGTCGGCAGCCTCGATCCCGACGCGATCCACCTGCCGGGCATCTATGTGAAGCGGATGATCGTCGGCGCGCCCTACGACAAGAAGATCGAATTCCGCACCGTCCGCGCGCGGGAGCAGGCCGAGGCGTGATGCGGCGGACCGTCCTGATCCTCGCCGGCGCCGCGACGCTCGCGGCGTGCGGCCCGACGCGCCGTCCGCGTGTGGCGACGCTACCGGCGCCCGGGCAGACCTATACCGCGGACGGCAAGGTCGTGCGGATCACCGGGCTGAAGGCGCTGCCGCCGCCCGGTGGCGGCGCGGCTGCGATGGCGGTCGCGGGGGCGCCGGTGCCGCCGCAATTCCAGTATCTCTATGGATCGGGCGAGGCCGCGGCGCTCAGCCGGCAGGCGTTCCGCGCGCTGGTCAACTATGCGACCTATCGCCGCGCCGCCGGGGACGGCGTGGTGCTGAAACCGGGATCGACGCTCGCCGCACCGCAATGGGAGGGCTGCGCCGGCAAGCCGCGCGCCGCGGTGTTCGATGCGGACGAAACCGTCGTGCTCAACCTCGGGGTGGAGGCGCTGGCCGCGCGCGATCCGGCCGCGCCCTTCGATGCGGCGCAATGGTCCCGCTGGGAGCGGACCGGTGCCGCGGCGGTGGCGCCCGTCCCCGGCGCGGTCGAGGCCTTCGCCGCACTGCGCGCCGCCAATATCACGGTCATCATCAACAGCAACCGCAGCGCCGCCAACGCGGCCGGCACGGTCGCGGGGCTGAAGGCCGCCGGGCTGGGCGACTTCGTGCCGGGCACCGACCTGTTCCTGCGCGATGGCGCCAGCGGCAAGGACGCGCGTCGTACCGTCATCGCGCAGCGCTATTGCGTCGTCGCGATGGGCGGCGACCAGCTCGGCGATTTCAGCGACCTGTTCAACGCATTGCCGTCCGCGGCCGACCGCCGCCGCATGGCCGACGGCGGCGCGGTCGCGGCATTGTGGGGCAACGGCTGGTTCGTGCTGCCCAACCCCGTCTATGGATCGGCGCTGAAGGGCGGGTTCGACGAGGTGTTCCCGGCCGGCAAGCGCTGGACCGACACGCAAGGAGAGAAATAGCATGGCGTGGGACCGCAACCAGATGGCCGCGCGCGCCGCGCAGGAATTGCGCGACGGCTATTACGTCAACCTAGGTATCGGCATCCCGACGCTGGTCGCGAACAACATCCCCGCGGGGATGACCGTGACGCTGCAGTCGGAGAACGGCATGCTCGGCATCGGCCCGTTCCCCTATGACGACGAGGTCGACCCCGACCTCATCAACGCCGGCAAGCAGACGATCAGCGAACTACCGCAGAGCGCCTATTTTGGCAGCGAGCAGAGCTTCGCGATGATCCGCGGCGGCCATATCGACCTGACCGTGCTGGGCGCGATGGAGGTCAGCGAGGGCGGCGACATCGCCAACTGGATGATCCCCGGTAAGATGATAAAGGGGATGGGCGGGGCGATGGACCTCGTCGCCGGGGTCAAGCAGATCATCGTCGTGATGGACCACAATGCCAAGGACGGCAGCCCGAAATTCATCCCCGCCTGTTCGCTGCCGCTGACGGGGAAGAACGTCGTCGACATGATCGTCACCGATCTCGCGGTGTTCCGCCGGCCGGATCACGGCTCGGCGTTCCGGCTGGTGGAGCTCGCACCCGGCGTGACCGCGGAGGAGGTCGCGGCGAAGACGACGGCAGCCTACGACAGCTAGGTCATCGCCGCCGCGCGCAGCAACGCTTGGGTGCGGCAAAGCAATTTTCCGCCACTCCGGCTCGACCTTCGCGCAGCTTTCGGTTAACGCGCCCGCATCATGGCTACCCGACCGCAAACATTGTACGAGAAGATCTGGGCGGCGCATGTCGTCGAACGGCGCGACGACGGCACCTGCCTCATCTATATCGACCGCCACCTCGTCCATGAGGTGACCAGTCCGCAGGCGTTCGAGGGGCTGCGCGTCGCCGGCCGCCGCGTCCGCCGGCCCGAACTGACGCTCGCCGTGCCCGATCACAATCTGCCGACAACGCCGCGCGTCGATGCCGCCGGGCGGCTGCTGCCGATCGCCGATCCGGAAAGCGCGCAGCAGCTCGACGCGCTCCGCCGCAATACCAGCGAATTCGGCATCGACTATATCGATGCGACCGCCGCGGAGCAGGGCATCGTCCATGTCGTCGGGCCGGAACTGGGTTTCACCTTGCCCGGCACGACGCTGGTGTGCGGCGACAGCCACACCTCGACGCATGGCGCGCTGGGCGCGCTGGCGTTCGGCATCGGCACCAGCGAGGTCGAGCATGTGCTCGCGACGCAGACGCTGCTGCTCAGCCAGTCGAAGACGATGGAGGTGCGCGTCGACGGCACGCTCGGCTTCGGCGTCAGTCCGAAGGACGTGATCCTCGCGATCATGGGCCGGATCGGCGCGGCGGGCGGTACCGGCCATGTCATCGAATATACCGGCGACGTGATCCGCGCCATGTCGATCGAGGGGCGGATGACCGTCGCCAACATGTCGATCGAGGGCGGTGCGCGCGCCGGCCTCGTCGCGCCGGACGATCGGACCTTCGCCTATCTGAAGGGCCGCCCGATGGCGCCGCAGGGCGAGGCGTGGGACCGGGCCGTGGCATGGTGGCGCAGCCTCGCGACCGATCCGGCCGCGACCTACGACAAGGTCGTGCGGCTCGATGCGACCGACATCGCCCCGGCGCTGACCTGGGGCACCAGCCCCGAGGACGTGGTGCCGATCACCGGTGTGGTGCCGGCGCCGGACAGCTTCGCCGATCCCTCGAAGCGCGCCGCGGCGCAGCGCAGCCTCGATTACATGGGCCTGACGCCGGGCACGGCGATGCAGGACGTGTCGGTCCAGCACGTCTTCATCGGCAGCTGCACCAACAGCCGGATCGAGGATCTGCGCGCCGCCGCCGCGGTCGCGGACGGGCGGCACGTCGCCGACGGCGTGCGCGCGATGGTGGTGCCGGGATCGGGTCTGGTGAAGCGGCAGGCCGAGGCCGAGGGGCTCGACCGCGTGTTCCTGTCCGCCGGCTTCGAATGGCGCGAGCCGGGCTGTTCGATGTGCCTGGCGATGAACCCCGACAAGGTGCCTGCGGGGGAGCGGTGCGCGTCCACGTCGAACCGGAACTTCGTGGGTCGACAAGGGCCTGGTGCACGCACACACCTGTTGTCGCCGGCGATGGCCGCCGCCGCGGCGGTGACCGGGCGCCTCGCCGACGTGCGCGATCTGATGGGAGCAAAGCTGTGAAGAAGGTCCTTGTCCTGCTGGTGGCCGGCGCGATGATGAGCGGCGTCGCCGCCTATGTCGCGGGCGCGCGCGTGCTCGCGCATCCGGTGAAGACGCAGCGCTGATGCAGCCGGTCACGACCGTCAGCGGCGTCGCCTATCCGTGGGGCGCCAAGAATATCGACACCGACATCATCATCCCGGCGCACTGGCTGAAGACGATCACGCGCACCGGCCTGTCGCGCGGGGCGTTCGAAACGGTACGCGCGCAGCCCGGCAACGTCTTCGACGACCCGCGCTATGCCGGCGCACCGATCCTGATCGCGGGCGACAATTTCGGCTGCGGGTCGAGCCGCGAACATGCCGCCTGGGCGCTCGCCGACATGGGCGTGCGCGCGGTGATCGCGCCGAGCTTTTCCGATATCTTCTCGGGCAATGCGTTCAAGAACGGCATCGTCCCCGTCGTGCTGCCGCAGGCGGCGGTGGACCGGCTCGTCGAGGTGGCGAGGGACCAGCCGGTCACCGTCGACCTCGAAACGATGACGGTGACCACCCCGTATCAGGACCGCTTCGCCTTCGAACTCGACGCCTTCCGCCGCCAATGCCTGATGCAGGGGCTGGACGAGATCGGCCTGACGATGGCAAAGGATACCGCGATTTCGAATTTCGAAGGCGCGGTGGATCAACACCGCCCCTGGATCGCGAGCAGGAGCGGATATGCGGGCATTGCTGTCAACGGCGTCGGGCGGACCTGAAACCCTGCAACTGACCGAGCTGCCCGATCCGCAGCCTGCCGCGGGGCAGGTGCTGATCGCGGTCAGGGCATGCGCGATCAACTATCCCGACGTCCTCATCATCGAGGACAAATACCAGTTCAAGCCGACGCGGCCGTTCGCGCCGGGCGGCGAGATCTCCGGCGTGATCGAGGCGGTGGGCGAGGGCGTCACCGACTGGCAAATCGGCGACCGGGTGATGGGCGTGATCGGCCATGGCGGCCTCGCGACGAAGATCGCGACCGAATCGCAGCGCCTGTACCGCCTGCCCGAAGAGCGCAGCTTCGCCGAGGGCGCGGCGCTGATCCTGACCTACGGCACCACGATCCACGCCCTGCTCGATCGGGGCCGGCTGCAGGCGGGGCAGTCGCTGCTCGTGCTGGGGGCCGCGGGTGGCGTCGGGCTGGCGGCGATCGAACTCGGCAAGGCCTATGGCGCGCGCGTCGTCGCCGCGGTGTCGTCCGACGAGAAAGCGGCGGCGGCCAAAGCGGCGGGTGCGGACGAGACGCTGATCTACGGTCGCGCGCCGTTCGACAAGGACCAGTCCAAGGCGCTGGCCGAACAGTTCAAGGCGGCGGGCGGTCGCGGCGGGTTCGACGTCATCTACGATCCGGTCGGCGGCGATTATGCCGAGCCGGCATTACGGTCGATCGCATGGGAGGGGCGCTATCTGGTCGTCGGCTTCCCCGCCGGCATTCCGAAGCTGCCGCTCAACCTGACGTTGCTGAAAAGCTGCGACGTCTGCGGCGTCTTCTGGGGGGCGTTCGCGGCGCGCGATCCGCAGGCCAATGCCGCGCATGTCGAGGAGCTGTTCAGCCTCTGGAAGCAGGGGCGGATCGCCCCCCGCGTCACCGAAACCTTCGCCTTCGAGCGCGGCGGCGACGCGATCGCACGGATGGCGGCGCGCGCCGCCATCGGCAAACTGGTGGTCGAGGTCGGCTGACCGGTCAGCGCACCGCGAAGACGAGCGCGGCGATCATCGCCCACAGCAGCAGCGAGATCGCCGTGCCGATCACGACCCCGGCGAGCGGCGGCGCACGACCGTCGGCATGTCGGGCGTCATAGCCGATGGTGGCATGGGGCTTCAGCATCGTCCTTCTCCTCGGGCGTCGTTGATGACGTCGTATTTCACCATCTCACGTCCCGGCCGAAAGTTCCACAGGGTTCGATGTCGACATACCCGTTTCAGGAAAACGTCCCGGAACGGCGCATACGTTGCACGGGTGCGGGGCGGCACCTATGTGACGGGGGAGCATAACCCCGGGGGTGAGTGGGCCATGACCAGTTTTGACGATCGCGGACAGGCCGAGGAAAACCACATGGCGCACGAGGAGGAGATGGCGTTTCGCGTCACCGCGCGCCGCAACCGCCTGCTCGGTCAATGGGCCGCGCAGCAGATGGGGCTGACGCCCGAGGAAACCGACGCTTATGCCAAGGCGGTCGTCCAGGCGGATTTCGAGGAAGCGGGCGACGAGGACGTGATGCGCAAGCTGTTCAGCGACCTCACCGCCGCCGGCGTCGACATCGACGATGCGGTCGTCCGCCGCGCGCTCGCCGAAAAGGCGATCGAGGCGCGCCGCCAGCTGATGCAGTCGGAGTAAGGCGGATGCCGATGGCTGCCGACGATATCGCCGCCTTGATCCGCGCCGCGATCCCCGATGCCGAGGTGGAGATCACCGATCTGGCCGGCGATGGCGATCATTATGCCGCACGCGTCGTGTCGGCGAGTTTCGCGGGGCTGCCGCTCCGCAAGCAACACCAGGCTGTCTATGCGGCGCTAGGGCATCGCATGGGCGGCGAATTGCATGCGCTGCAACTGAAGACCGCAGCCGCTTGAGGATGATGACCATGACCGACGATACCCACGCCCGCATCGATGCCGTCGTGAAGAGCAACCCGGTGGTGCTGTTCATGAAGGGCAGCCCGCTGTTCCCGCAATGCGGCTTCTCCAGCCGCGCCGTCGCGATCCTCGATCATCTGAACGTCGATTACGAGAGCGTCGACGTGCTGCAGGATCAGGGTATCCGTCAGGGCATCAAGGCCTATTCGGACTGGCCGACGATCCCGCAGCTCTATGCCAACGGCGAATTCGTCGGCGGATCGGACATCATGATGGAGATGTACGAGAGCGGCGAGCTGGCGACCCTGCTGAAGGGCGAAGCCGCGGCCGGCTGAGCGGTTCGCGACAATGCTGGTCGACCGGGGCGCGCCGCATGCGGGGCGCCCGTTGCTCGTCTGCGACCTGACGCAAAGCTATTCGCCGACCGGCGGTGGCGGGATCAGCACCTATCTGCGCGAAAAGCGCGACCACGTGCTGTCGCATACGCCGCATCACCTGTTGCAGATCGTGCCGGGCCCCGAAGATCGGGTGACGATGAACGGCCGCCATATCTTTGCGGAGGTGGCGGCGGATCCGGTGCGCGGCAGCCCCCATTATCGCTTCATCCTGCGCGTCGCCGCGGTGCGCCGGCTGCTTGCCGACTATCGCCCCGACGTGATCGAATCGCTCTGTCCCTGGGTGCTGCCTTGGACCGCGATCCAACACCGCCGCGCGTTTCCCGCCACCGCGCTGGTCGCGGGCTATCGTACCGACTTTCCCAACGCGCATGTCGACCGGGTCGCGCGTTCGCTGTTCGGGCCGGCGGGCAAGCTCTTCTACTGGCTCAGCCTCGGCTATACCGAGATCACCTATCGCGAGTTCGACCACGTCTATACGCTGGGCGAGGCCGCGCGCGAGACGCTGCGCCGCCGCGGCATCACGCGGACCGGGGTGCTGCCGCTCGGCGTCGATACCGCGCTCTTCCATCCCGCGCAGCGCGATCCCGACTATCGCCGCCGCCTCGGCCTGCCGGGCGCGGGGCCGTTGCTCGTCTATGCGGGCCGGATCGACAATGAGAAGCGTGCCGACCGGCTGGTCGCGATGATGCGACGGCTGCCCCCCGAGCTCGGCGCGGCGCTGGTGATGATCGGCGACGGCAAGCTGCGCGCACAGCTGCAGCGCGACGCGGCCGACCTGCCCATCGCCTTCACCGGCTTCGAACCCGATCGTGCGGCGCTCGCGCGGGCGCTGGCGTCGGCGGACCTGTACGTCTCGGCGATGGCCGACGAGACGTTCGGCATCTCGATCATCGAGGCGCAGGCGGCGGGGCTGCCGGTGGTCGGCGTCGCCAGCGGCGCGATGCCGGCGCGGGTGCCGGCTGGATTGGGGCTGCTCGGTCCGGTCGACGATACCGCGGCGATGGCGGCGAACGTCGAGCGATTGTGGCGGGGCGATCTCGCCGGGACCAGCGCCGCGGCACGCGCGCACGTCGAGCGGCATTTCAGCTGGACGCGCACCTTCGACCATCTGTTCGGAACGATCTATCCCGAAGCGCTGGCGCATGCCGCGTTGCGGGGCGCGTCTGGATCATCGGTGCGGATGGCCGCCGCCGGCTGACGGCCGGGTGCGGGTGGGCTGCGCGAGACTCGGAAGATAGCGGCAGGCCCACCCTGCTGAAGCGTCGAAACGCTCGGCTGCTGCACACGATGCAGGCCGTGTGCCAGTTCGGCCGACCCCCGGATTTGCGCCGTCACGGTGGTTAACGCGCCGCGCTGCACTCTCCCGCCTGTAAAGCCGTCCGACAGTTGTACCGCTACGCCGCGTTGGCTCTTGACTACAGGCGTAATCACAGCGATTACATCCGTAGTTACAAAGGAGCCGACCATGGCAGAACGAATCAGCGATGCCGAACATGCGGTGATGGAGGTGCTGTGGGACGAGGCGCCGCTGACCGCGCAGGACGTCGCCGAGCGCGTCGATCCCGCCAAGGGGTGGAGCGCCAATACGGTCAAGACGCTGCTCGGGCGGCTGCTCGCCAAGGCGGCGATCGCGCATCAGGAGGATGGCCGTCGCTACCTCTACCACCCGCTCGTCGCGCGCGGCGACTATGTGTCGGGCGAATCGAAGCGACTGATCGACCGTCTGTTCGGCGGCAAGCTCACGCCGCTGGTCGCGCACCTTGCCGAACGTGACGAGCTCACCGCGCAGGACATCGCCGAGATCGAGGCCCTGCTGAAGGACCTCAAGCAATGACCGGGTGGCTGATCGAGGCGCTGATCGCCTCCACCCTGCTGATGCTGCTGGTCCTGCTGGCGCGTCGCCCGGTCCGCAACGCCTTCGGGCCGCAGGTCGCCTATGCGTTATGGGCGCTGCCGGTGCTGCGACTGGCGCTGCCGCCGCTGCCCGATGCGTGGCGGCAGGCGGCGGTGACGCCGATCTCCGGCGTCGGCGAGACGATCACCGTCTTCGTCGTCGATGGCGGCGGCAGCGCTGCGGCCGCGGTGGCCGCCCCGTCCGTACCCTCGATCGCGCTGGTCGTCGGCGGCCTGTGGGCGGTGGGCGCGCTCGCCTTCCTGTTCTGGCATCTGACCAGCCATACCCGCTTCTGCCGCCGCCTGCTCGGCTCCGCCGCGGCGATCGAGCGGGTGAGGGGGGTGCATGTCATCGCCAGCCATGTCGCGACCGGGCCGCTCGCCTTCGGGGTGCTGCGCCGCTACGTCGCCTTTCCGCTCGATTTTGCCGACCGCTACGATGCCGACGAACGCGAACTCGCGCTCGAACATGAGATCGGCCACCACCAGCGCGGCGACCTGATCGCCAACTGGATCGCGCTCGCGGTGCTGGCGATCCACTGGTTCAACCCCGTCGCCTGGCGCGCCTTCCGCGCCTTCCGGGCTGACCAGGAACTGGCGAACGACGCCCGCGTGCTCGCCGGCCGCTCGACCATCGACCGCCACGCCTATGCCTGCGCCATCGTCAAGGCGGCGCACGGCGGCGCGGTGTCCGCCGCCTGCCACCTCCACACCATCGACGATCTGAAAGGGAGAATCCGCATGCTGTCCACCTCGCCGCGCTCGCGCCGCCGCCTCGCCACCGGAGGCGCGCTCGTCTCCACGCTCGTCCTCGCCGGCCTCGGCCTGACCGCATCCGGCACCAGCGCCGCCGCCGCGCTGACCGGCAAGGTCGGCAACACGCTGGGCGTCGATCTCCAGACCGCGCCGCCGGCGCCGCCTGCCCCCGCCGCGCCGCCGGCCCCGGGCGCCGTGGACGCGCCCCGCGCGCCCGAGGCGCCGCAGCCGCCCGCCGTCGCGAAACCGGCCAAGCGCATCGTCGTCAATCGCGTCGGCAAGGACGGCAAGGTCAGCACCTATACCTCCGCGTCCGACGGCACGTTCGACGACCATGCGATCCAGCAGATGGTCGACCGGTCGCTGAAGATGGCGCCCGAGGTCACCGAGCGGAACTGCACCAACGGCCGGGACGGCGGCCCGAAGGAGATCGTGGTCCATGCGGTCAAGGGCGAGAAGCGGACGATGGTGATCTGCACCAACCGGATCGAGGGGATGGTGGCCGCGAACAAATTCGCCGCCGTCGACGCCGAGAAGATCCGCCGCGACGCGATGACGACCGCGCTCGCCAGCGTGCAGGCGACGCGTGCCAGCATCGCCGCCAACCGCGACATGGCGGACGCCGACCGCAAGGAGGCGCTCGCCGAGATGGACGAGGCGCTCGCCGAACTGCGCACCGAAATGGCCTCGCCCGACAAGGACTGATCCGATGCGCGCGACCTCTCCCGCATGCCGGCGGGGGAGGTCGCCTCTTGCGCTGCAGCGCACACCGCGCCACATCGGACGCAATGGCTGAGCATCCGACCGGCATCCCGATCCAGCTCGAGCCGCTCGTTACGCGAGTGCTCGCGACCAATCCCTCGCCCTACACCAACGGCGGCACGCAGACGCACATCGTCGGCGCGGGCGATCTTGCGGTGATCGATCCGGGGCCGGACGACCCCGCGCATATCGACGCGCTGCTCCGCGTCATCGCCGGCCGGCCGGTGCGCGCGATCGTCATCACCCATCATCACCGCGATCACAGCCCGGGCAGCCGGCCGCTCGCCGCCGCCACCGGTGCGCCGATCGTCGGGGCCGCGCCTGTGCATGTCGCCAGCGACACCCCGCGGCTCGATGCGGCGTTCGACATGGAATATGCGCCCGACCGCGTGCTGGCGGAGGGCGAGGACGTCGCCGGCGACGGCTGGACGCTGACGGCGCTGCCGACGCCGGGCCACACCTCGAACCATCTTGCCTTCGCTTTGCCGGAAACGCGCGCGCTGTTCTCCGGCGACCATGTCATGGGCTGGGCGACCAGCGTCGTCTCGCCGCCCGACGGCGACATGGGCCAGTATATGGCGAGCCTCGACAAGCTGCTCGGCCGCGACGATCGCATCTATTATCCCGGCCATGGCGAGGCGGTGGAGAATCCGCAGCGGCTGGTGCGCGGCATGCTCGGCCACCGCAAGCAGCGCGAGGGGCAGATCCTGCGCCTGCTGCGCGCGGCGCCGCTCGCGCTTGATGCGATCACCGCGCGGATGTACGTCGGGCTCGACCCGCGGCTGATCCCGGCGGCGGAGCGGTCGGTGCTGGCGCATCTCTACGACCTGCGCGGCCGGGAACTGGTGAACGGGGAGGACGGGATATGGCGGATCGCGGCGTGAACGAGCCTGTTCCGGTCGCGCGATCCTCGACCGGATCGTTCCTCGGCAAGGCGGTGGGAGTGATAATCCTGCTCGGCCTCGCCGTCATGATCGGCCTGTGGGGCGTGCAGCGCTACGTCGAGCGGCGGTTGTCGCCCGATCCGACCACCGTCGCCAGCGCCAGCCTTCAGGGGCTGCGCGAACAGAACCGCCTGTCCGCCTTCGCCGCGCGCTTCGTCGCGGTCAGCACCTCGCGCCAGTCGCAGCTCGGCCTGTCGACGGAAAAGACGCTCATCATGCCCGGGCTGGTCCGCTACGAGGTCGATCTCGGCAAGCTGACCCAGCGCGACGTCGCGTGGGACGCGGACACGCGGACATTATCGGTGCGGCTGCCGGGGATCGAACTCGACGGGCCGCAGGTCGATCTGACCGCAATCCGCGAATATGGCACGGGCGGCATCCTGTCGCACGTCACCGATGCCGACACCCGGCTCGACGCCGCCAATCGCCGCGCCGGTCAGGCCGAACTCGTGCGGCAGGCGCGCGACGGCGCCCCGATGAAACTGGCCAAGGACGCCACCCGCCGTGCGGTCGAGAGCAGCTTCGCGATGCCGCTGCGCGCCGCCGGGATCGACGCCACGGTCAAGGTCAGCTTCGCCGACGATCCCGTCGCATCGACCGAACGCTGGGACGCCAGCCGCTCGCTCGAAGAGGTGCTCGGCAACGCGCGTTGAGCGGCGCGCCACAATCGCCTAACGGGGGCGTATGGAACTGACCCTGAGCTTCGCCGGACTCGATCTGCGCGCCGAAATCGAGCGCCTCCGCAAGGAGCGCAACGCGGTGATCCTGGCCCATTATTACCAGAAGCCGGAATTGCAGGATCTCGCCGATTTCGTCGGCGACAGCCTCGATCTCAGCCGCAAGGCGCAGGCGACCGACGCCGACGTCATCGCCTTCTGCGGCGTGCGCTTCATGGCGGAGACGGCCAAGATCCTCAGCCCGGACAAGATCGTCGTGCTGCCCGACATGGACGCCGGCTGTTCGCTCGAGGACAGCTGCCCGCCCGACCAGTTCGCCGCCTTCCGCGCCGCGCATCCCGATCACATCGCGCTTACCTACATCAACTGCTCGACCGAGGTGAAAGCGCTCTCTGACGTCATCGTCACCTCCTCCTCCGCCGAGACGATCCTTGCGCAGCTGCCGCGCGACCAGAAGATCATCTTCGGCCCCGACCGCAATCTCGGCGGCTATCTCCAGCGTAAGACCGGGCGCGAGCTGCTGCTGTGGCCGGGCGTGTGCATCGTCCACGAGGCGTTCAGCGAAACCGAATTGCTCAAGCTCAAGGCGCAACATCCCGGCGCGCCGGTCGCCGCGCATCCCGAATGTCCGGCGGTGATCCTCGACCATGCCGATTACGTCGGCTCGACGCGCGGCATCCTCGAATTCGCCAATGCCATGCCGGGCGACACGCTGATCGTCGCGACCGAGCCGCACATCATCCACCAGATGGAAAAGGCGATGCCAACCAAGCGCTTCATCGGTGCGCCCGGCGCGGACGGCAATTGCAACTGCAACATCTGCCCGTACATGGCGCTCAACACGATGGAAAAGCTCTACGTCGCACTGCGCGACCTGACGCCGCGGATCGAGATCGAGGAGGGGCTGCGGCTCAAGGCCAAAAAGAGCCTCGATGCGATGCTGACGATGGCGTCGGCGACGGTCGGGCAGGGCGATCTCGGTCCGGTTCGTGCCGTGCCGGTCACCGGCGACTGAGCCGGATCAGTGGTTCGCCGCCGCGTCGTTTTCGGCAAGCAGGTTGCGTGCCTCGTCGATGTGGATGGCGATCATCGTCAGGTCCAGCCGGTCCGCCGTTTCCAGCGCCAAGGTCAACAGGCGATGCAGTTCGGCGGTCGCCGCTTGTTCATCCATCATCGTCAATCCTACCGGGCCGGATGCCGAACCGATGACCCTGCGCATCGTCATCTCTAACCCTCTTTTGGTATACGAATAATGGTCTTTTCGCTACCCGGTTTCGATGTGGATGCGTTCGTCGCGGCAACGCTGGCGGAGGACATGGGCGAGGGTGGTGACATCACCTCGGCCGCGGTGATCCCCGCCGATGCGCGTTTCGCCGGCCTGATGGACACGCGGGAGGATATCGTCGTCGCAGGCATAGGCGTGGCGGAGGCGTTCTTCCGCAGCCTCGATGCCGGCGTCGTGCTGGAGAGGCTGGTCGAGGACGGCGATCGCGTCGCGGCGGGGACTGCCTTGCTGCGCCTGCACGGCAATGCCCGCGCGATGCTGACGGCGGAACGGTCCGCGCTCAACACCGTCCAGCATCTGTCGGGCATCGCGACGCTGACGCGTACCTATGTCGATGCGATGGCGGGGACCGGGGGCATCCTGCTCGACACGCGCAAGACGATCCCCGGGCTGCGGCGGCTGGAGAAATATGCCACCGCGACCGGCGGCGCGCAGAACCACCGGATGGGCCTGTGGGACGCGGCGATGATAAAGGACAATCACGTCGCGGTCGCGGGCGGTGTCGCCGCCGCGGTTTCGCGCGCGGTCGCGGCGGGGATCGCGCGGATCATCGTCGAGGTCGACCGGCTCGACCAGATCGAACCCGCGCTCGGCGCCGGGGCGACGCACTTGCTGCTCGACAATATGGCGCCGGCGATGCTGCGCGAGGCGGTCGCACTGGTCGGCGGTCGCGTGCCGACCGAGGCCTCCGGCGGCGTCCGCCTCGACACGATCCGCGCCATCGCCGCCAGCGGCGTCACCTATGTCTCGGTCGGGCGACTGACCCAATCGGCGCCGGCCGCCGATATCGGGCTCGATTTTGCTCTCGCAGTGCAGTAGCCTAGCTTTGGTATTGGCAGGGGGGCGTAATGGAGCGGCCGGTTTCGATCGTAAAGTTCGAGCGTTGCTATCTTGGCGCGCTTTTTGTCGGTTTGATTAATCTACTGATTAGCTGGAATAAAATTCAAGCTATGCCTGCTGTTCGCCAGGCAGCTGCGTTGATTGGTGAGTGGTATCTGCCGGTAACTACCGTGCTTGGTTTTGTATTTCCGGTGGTTATCTGGTATTTTGTCGCGCGACGGAGCAGTCTGGTAGCAAAATGGATAGTGACTATCGTTTTCTGTATATCTGTTTTGGGGTTGCTATTTAATTTGTTGATGAAGACATTCGTTTCCCCGCCTTCTGCAGTACTTAGCATATTTGCGGCGGTACTGAATGGAATCGCGATAGTGATGCTGTTCCGGCCGGATGCCAAGATCTGGTTCGGCGAGGGGCTGGACGAGGACGATCTCGAGACGCCGCTGCCATGATCGCACGGCTCGCCACCGCGGCGGTCGCGCTTGCGGTGCCGGCGGTCGCGCAGGCGCAGGCCTATCGCTGTGCGACACCGGCGACCATCGATCGCCCGCGGCCGGACCTGCCGAGCGCCGGCCAGCCGCAACGGCAATTGCCAATCGGCAGCTATACGCTCGCGATCAGCTGGGCGCCGCAATATTGCCGCGAGCACGGCCGCGACGCCGCGGCGCGGTTCCAGTGCGGCGGTGGCAATCGCTTCGGCTTCACGCTGCACGGCCTGTGGCCCGATGGCGTCGGCAAGCAGTGGCCGCAATATTGCAAGGCGACGCCGTTGCTGTCGCGCAGCGTCATCCGTCGCAACATCTGCGCGACGCCGTCGGCACAGCTGTTGCAGCATGAATGGGCCAAGCATGGCACCTGCATGGCTGGCTATCGGCCCGACAGCTATTTCGCGCGCTCGACCGGGCTGTATGCCAGGCTGCGCTACCCCGACATGTACGCCCTGTCGCGCGACCCGCTGACCGCGGGCGGGTTGGCGCAGGCCGTCGCGAAGGCCAATCCGGGTCTCGATGCGGACATGATGCGCGTCACTGCGGACCGGCAGGGCTGGCTGGACGAAATCTGGATCTGTCTCGACACCGCGTTCCGCTATCGGCGCTGCCCGGCGCATCAGGGCGGCGTGGCACCCGCCGCCGCGATCAAAATCTGGCGCGGCGCGCGATAGCGCCCGCGCCGGCCGGTATCAGCCGACGATCGTCGCGGTCGCCGGATGATTCCGGTCGAGATGCTTGCGGATGATCCGCAGGTTGCGGGTGTTCGACCGGAAGAAGAAGTCCGGCACTGCGCCGACGAACGGCACGAGGCCCAGCGCCCAGTCGATCCCGACATTGCCGAACATCCGCGCCATCTGCAGCCGGGACATGCCGAGGTTGCGCGCCTCCCACACCAGCCATGATCCGATCAGCGCGGCCAGCGTGGTGCCGACGAACGGCACCAGCCCCAGCAGCACGTCCATGCCGACCTTGCGATTGGTACCGGGGATGACGAACAGCCCCTCCATCACCCGCTCCATCGCCTCCAGCCGGATGCGGGTCGAGGCGGCGTCGCGGCCGATCGGCAGGCTGTCCAGCAGCGGGCGGGCGTGGATCGGTTGCGGGCGCGTGGTCATGCGCTCTATCTGGTGTCGTCGCGCAACCGGTTCAACGGGTGCCACGCCCGCGTGTTGGGCCGCCACTGCCGCAGCCGCATCGCGACCAGCGACCAGCGCAGCGGGCGGGCGATCGGGATGAAGGCGGTGTCGATCGCCAGCGCCGCATCCGCCACCGCGATCAGTCGCGACCGTTCGGCAAGCGTCGGCGCATCGCGCGCGGCGATCAGTGCGGTCCGCGCCTCGTCGCCGCACATCGCGCAGGCATTGGCGAGGTACCAGCGCGCGCTGTCATAGGGCGCGACCTGATCGATCAGGCGCAGGTCGGCATCCTCGGCCATGCCCACGCGCTGCGGCGTGATCCCGGCGGCCAGCAGCGAGGCGGCGACCTGCGCATACAGGATCGTCGCACCCGGTCCGGCGGGCAGCGCTATCCGCAGCGTTACCGGCATGCCATAGGCCGCGACGCGCGCGCGCGCCTGTTCGCGGCGCTGGTCGGGGGTGAGCAGCGACCAGCCGGGCAGCGCCGGGGGCACGGTCGAATCGAGCGTGTCGGGCAGGATGCGCTCGGCCGGTTCCCAGCCTTGCATCACCGCGCCGGTCACTGCGACGCGATCGATCGCTCCGCTGATCGCGGCGCGATTCTGCGCCTCGGCGAGGAAGCCGTCGCGATGGACGATGGCGAAGCCGAACAGACCCGCCGCCGGGTCGGTGCGCACGTTCGCCGGGGCGATGGCGGCGAAGGTGACCAGCGGCCAGTCGGCGAAGCTGCCGCCGGCGACGTAATCCGAATCGCGTGCGGCGAAGCGGACGATGGCGCGGGCGGCGCGCTCGCCGATCAGCCGAACGTCCTGTTCGGGCCGCGTCTGGCGCTGGTCCTCGGGATCGGCGCGGCCGGGATCGAAGGCGGGGCGCAGCAGCAGGCTGCGCTTGCCCTCTTGCACCACCCGCATCGGCCCGGCGCCGCCGGAGGTCCCGTCACGCCACAGCGCCAGTTCCGGCTGCGCGAACAACTTCAACAGATCGGGCCGCGCCCGCCGCAACCGCACCTCGATGACCTGCGGGGTCATCGTCACGATTTCGTCGACGGCAGTGAGGAAAGGGGCGAGCGGGTTGCGCGATCCGCTCGCAATTTGGCGGCGCAATTGCGCGACGACCTGCTCGGCCTCGACGCGGCTGCCATCGCTCCACCGCGCATCGCGCAGGCGGAAGATGTAGCTCATGCCCTGATCGATCACGATCCATCGCTCGGCGAGGCCGGGTTCGATCTGCCCGTTGGCATCGAAGCGGACCAGCCCCTCGGCGGCGGCGTCGAGCAACAGCCGCCCCGCCGTATCCGGCCGGCCGCGCACCGGGTCGGAAAGCCGCGGCGCGCCACCGATCGCGCTGACGATCACCGGCCCCGAATCGGGCCGCCGGTCGCACCCGGCGAGCAGCGCCGGGACCAACCCGGCGAGCAGAAGGATGGTGCGGACGGCGGGACTCGAACCCGCACTCCGATGGAAGCCGATTTTAAGTCGGCAGCGTCTACCGATTTCGCCACGTCCGCGCACCCGCGCACGACAAGCCCAGCCGGGCCGGGGCGTCAAGCCGCTATGGCGGATATCCGCCTCAGACGTTCAGGCGCGCGCGCATTTCCTTGCCCGGCTTGAAATACGGAACGCGCTTGGCCTCGACATCGACGGTTTCGCCGGTGCGGGGATTGCGCCCGACGCGCGCTTCGCGCGAGCGGGTCGAGAAGGCCCCGAAGCCGCGCAATTCGACCCGGCCATTGGCAGCCAGCCGACGCGAAATTTCGTCGAAGAACGTCGCGACGATCGCCTCGACGTCATGGGCCGCGAGGCCCGGATTCAGATCGCACAATTTTTGAACGAGTTCAGAACGGATCATCACAAGCTCCCCCCGGCTCTATGCAACCAGAGCTTGATAGAGATCAATCGGCCCCACGTACAGGGCCGATCCGTAACCGGTCCAAAAAAAGAAACGGGGCCGGAACGTTTTTGTCCCGGCCCCGCAGGTCTTTACTTCTTTTCGGCGTCCGAACGGGCCTTGAGAGCCTCGCCCAGGATGTTGCCGAGGGTCGCGCCCGAGTCGGACGAACCGTACTGGGCCACGGCCTGCTTCTCTTCGGAGATCTGCATCGCCTTGATCGAGAAGGTCGGCTTCTTCGACCGGTCGAAGCCGGTCACCATCGCGTCGAACTTCTGGCCGACCTGGAAACGCTCCGGACGCTGCTCGTCGCGGTCGCGACCCAGATCCGTGCGCTTGATGAAGCCGGTCGCGCCATCGTCGCCCTGCTGGACTTCGAGGCCCGCATCGCGGACTTCGAGGACGGTGACGGTGACGATCGCGTTCTTGTTCAGGCGATCGCCCGATGCCGCGATGCCGCCGGCCGACGGGCCGCCGCGCTCGAGCTGCTTCATGCCGAGGCTGATGCGCTCCTTCTCGGCGTCGATGTCGAGCACCACGGCCTGGACCGTCTCGCCCTTGCGATGCAGGTTGAGGGCATCCTCACCCGACACGCCCCAGGCGATGTCCGACATGTGGACCATGCCGTCGACGTCGTTGTCCAGACCGATGAACAGGCCGAACTCGGTCGCGTTCTTGACTTCGCCCTCGACGGTCGAACCGATCGGATGGGCGGCGGCGAACGCTTCCCACGGATTGTTCTGCGCCTGCTTGAGGCCGAGGCTGATGCGACGCTTGTCCTCGTCGACCTCGAGCACCACCACATCGACTTCCTGCGACGTGCTGACGATCTTGCCCGGATGGACGTTCTTCTTGGTCCAGGACATCTCGCTGACGTGGACGAGGCCCTCGATGCCCGCTTCCAGCTCGACGAACGCACCATATTCGGTGATGTTCGTGACGCGGCCCGACAGCTTCGCGCCGACCGGATACTTGGCCGATGCGCCATCCCACGGGTCGGACTCGAGCTGCTTCATGCCGAGGCTGATGCGCTGCGTGTCCTTGTTGATGCGGATGATCTGCACCTTCACGGTATCGCCGATCGCGATCATCTCGGACGGATGATTGACGCGCTTGTACGACAGGTCGGTGACGTGCAGCAGGCCGTCGATGCCGCCGAGGTCGACGAACGCACCGTAATCGGTGATGTTCTTGACGACGCCGTCGATGATCTGGCCCTCGGCGAGGCTCTGGATCAGGCCCGAACGCTGCTCGGCGCGCGTCTCTTCCAGCACCGCGCGACGCGACACGACGATGTTGCCGCGCTTGCGGTCCATCTTCAGGATCTGGAACGGCTGCGGGATGTCCATCAGCGGCGTGACGTCGCGGACGGGGCGGATATCGACCTGGCTGCCCGGCAGGAACGCGACGGCGCCCGACAGGTCGACGGTGAAGCCGCCCTTGACGCGACCGAAGATGACGCCCTCGACGCGGGCGGTCTTGCTGAATTCGAGCTCCAGCTTGTCCCAGGCGGCTTCGCGACGGGCGCGATCGCGGCTGAGCATCGCTTCGCCATGCATGTTCTCGACGCGGTCGACATAGACCTCGACTTCGTCGCCGACGTTCAGCTCGGCCTTCTGGCCCGGTGCGGCGAACTCGCGCAGCGGCACGCGGCCTTCGGACTTCAGGCCGACGTCGATGACGGCCATGTCGTTCTCGATCGCGGTGACGGTGCCGTGGACGACACGGCCCTCGAAGCTGTCGGCACCGCCGAACATGTCATCGAGCATCGCGGCGAAATCGTCGCGGGTAGGAGTGGGCTGGGTAGCCATAGGGTTAGAGTGTCCTCAGGTTTACTGTTTCCGGCCAAGCGGTTGGTTCCGCTGGTCTTGGCTGAAAACGCCGCGGCGACCCCATGCCGATCGCGGCATCCATTGGGCTGGGACAGGCGGAGGAAAAGCGATGCGCATCATGCGAAAAGGGCGCGAACGGTCGAACCGATCGCGCCTACCTCCGCGAGCACCTGCTCGCCGGACGGTGGCCGCTTAGGGGAAAACGGGTGTTTTGGCAAGGTGGGCGGGGTGGCGCGGCGTGGAGGAGTAGGAGAGGTCGCTTTCGCCCACTTGCGGACATTCGAGGCATCAATCAGAACCCATGCATGAGCTACGACTTGATGGTGTTCGATCCTGCTATTGCTCCCCGCAACAGAGGCGACTTTCTACGTTGGTATGATGCACAGACGAGGTGGGGCGAGGGTCATTCCTATGACGACCCGCAAGTAACTACGCCCTCGCTTGCAAGCTGGTTTGCGGACGTGTCGAAAGTCTTTCCGCCGATGAACGGCCCCCATGCGTCGAACGATTATGACGATCCGAACGTGACCGATTACTCGATTGGTCGATCTGTAATTTACGCGGCGTTCGCTTGGTCAGTGGCCGCGTTAGCCTTCGAAGAGGTTGACCGCCTTGCAACCAAACACAGCGTGGGCTTCTTCGATGTTAGCAGTGACGAAGGTGAAATCCGCTTCCCCTGAACATCCGATAATCGCCCTCATCCGCCGTCGGCACCATCCGCGACGTTCACCCGCCGCGCCTCGATCAGGGTCACCGCCTTCTGGACGCTCGCCTCGATCGACAGGAAGCTCGTGTCGAGCAGCGCCGCATCGTCCGCCATCACCAGCGGCGCGGTGGAACGGCCGCTGTCGCGGGCGTCGCGGGCGCGGATGTCGGCGAGGACCTTGTCGAAGCTGACCTGCGAGCCGTGCCCCTGCAACTCCTTGTGGCGGCGTTGCGCGCGGATCTGGGGGGTGGCCTTGACGAACAGTTTGGCGTCCGCGTCGGGCGCGATGACCGTGCCGATGTCGCGACCGTCTAGCACCGCGCCGCCGGGCTGGCGGGCGAAGCGCTTCTGGCGTTGGAGCAGCGCCGCGCGGACGAGGGGGTGGGCGGACACGATCGAGGCAAGCTGGCCGATCTCGTCGCTGCGCAATTCCGGATCGGCGAGGAGCGCGTCGTCGAAGCCGCAGGCGGCGACCGCATCGGCTTCCTTCGCGGGATCGAGGTCGAGCCGGCGGACCGTCAGCGCGACTGCGCGGTACAGCAGGCCGGTGTCGAGATGGGGCAGGCCATAGTGGCGCGCGAGTGCTCTGGCGATCGTGCCCTTGCCCGATGCGGCGGGCCCGTCGACGGCGATAATCATGCGGCCGTTCCCTGCGTCAATGCATCAAGCGACTGATAGAACACGGGATAGCTGGTCGCCACCGGGCCTATGTCATCGATCGTG
Source organism: Sphingomonas sp. UBA978 (assembly GCF_002292295.1). Taxonomy (GTDB): domain Bacteria; phylum Pseudomonadota; class Alphaproteobacteria; order Sphingomonadales; family Sphingomonadaceae; genus Sphingomonas. Next base: position 5,088 of record NZ_DBBS01000005.1, on the reverse strand, counting down.
ACCGGCTTTGCGGCGTGCAGTCCGGCGACGGTCAGGCTCATCGCGATGCGATGGTCGAGTTTCGAGGCGATGCGAGCGCCGCCCGGGATGGCATCGCCACCGGTGCCGGTGATCGCGAGCCCGTCCTCGAATTCCTCGCAGGGCACGCCGCAGGCCTCGAGCGCATCCCTCATCGCCGCGATCCGGTCCGATTCCTTGACGCGCAACTCGTGCGCGCCGCGGGCGACGGTGCGTCCCGTCGTAAAGGCGGCGGCGACGAACAGCACCGGATATTCGTCGATCATGCTCGGCGCGAGGTCTGGCGGCACGTCGATCGCCGTCAGGGCTGCGTGGCGGACGCGCAGGTCGGCGACGGGCTCGCCACCCACTTCGCGCGCGTCGAGCTCGGTGATGTCGGCGCCCATCAGGCGCAGCGCGGCGATCAGGCCGGTGCGGGTGACGTTGAGGCCGACGTTGCGCACGACGATATCGGAGCCCGGCACGATCGATGCGGCCACCAGCCAGAAGGCGGCGGACGAGGGATCGCCGGGGACGGTGATCGTCTGCGGCGTCAGCTCGGCCTCGCCGGTGATCGATATGATGCGGCCGTGATTGGTGTGCTCGATGCCGATCGTCGCGCCGAAGCCGCGCAGCATGCGCTCGCTGTGATCGCGCGTTGCGACCGGCTCGATCACGCGGGTGATGCCGGGCGTATTGAGGCCGGCGAGCAGCACCGCCGACTTCACCTGCGCCGAGGCGACGGGCAGCGTGTAGCTGATCGGCACCGCCGGGCAGAGGCCGCGGACCATCAGCGGCAGCCTGCCGCCGGGGCTGGCGGTGATGTCCGCGCCCATCTGCGCGAGCGGATCGATGACGCGGCCCATCGGGCGGCCCGAGAGCGAGGCGTCGCCGGTGAAGGTCGCGGTGATCGGGTGGCTGGCGACGAGACCCATCAGCAGCCGGGTCGAGGTGCCGCTGTTCCCCATCTCCAGCGCGGTCTTGGGCTGCAGCAGCCCGCCGACGCCCACACCGTCGACCCGCCACATGCCCTCGCCGATCCGCTCGATATCCGCGCCCATCGCCCGAAGCGCCGCCGCGGTAGCGAGCACGTCCTCGCCTTCCAGCAGGCCGGTGATATGGCTGGTGCCGACCGCGAGCGCGGCAAACATCAGCGAGCGGTGGCTGATCGACTTGTCGCCGGGGACCTGGATCGTGCCGGTGAGCGGGCCGCGCGGGGCCATGCTCAGTTCCTGGGGAAGAGGGTGCGCCATGGGTCGGGGGCTTTGACAGCCACCTTGCGCTATGGCAAGGCGCCGCCCACCTCTCGGGCTAAGGGCGACTTTAGCCTGCGACACCCAATTCCGAAAGGCACGACACGGCATGATTAAGCCGGAATGGGGCACGAAGCGTACGTGCCCGAAATGCGCCACGCGCTTCTACGACCTCGAGAAGGACGATCCCGTCACCTGCATCAATTGCGGATCGACGTGGAATCCCGAACCCATCCTGAAGTCCAAGCAGCCGCTGCCGTTCGAGCAGGCCAAGCCGGACACCAAGGAAGCCGACCGCGACCTCGAGGGTGAGGACGAGGATCTGGAAGCGCTGGGCGAAGAGGAAGAGCCCTCGGCCGACGACGAGGTCGATCTCGGCGGCGACGACGACCTCGGCGTGGAAGCGCCGACCGAAGACGACGACCATTGATCTGACGGCGATATGAAAAAAGGCATGGCAGGCGGATTTCCCCGCTTGCCATGCCCGGGCGCCCCCGCTAGTGGGTCGCCTCCCGGAACGAATGGGGCCGTAGCTCAGCTGGGAGAGCGCTGCAATGGCATTGCAGAGGTCAGGGGTTCGATCCCCCTCGGCTCCACCATTCGTTCTAAGCTGCTGAAACTGCAGCAAAGCCCTGAGAAACATAGGTATTTTACAGGCGTCTAGTACAAAGGTACGAGGACGATAGCCTATGTGTTCCTACCTCCATAGAGCGCCCAATGGCGTCTATTATTTCCGCATGGGGATACCTGCGAACCTGCGCCCCTTCATGGCTGGCAAGCGGGAGATTAAGCGGTCGCTAGGTCTAAAGGACCGGGACGCTGCCAAGGCCGTGATACCCGACATGACGAAAGCGGCTCATGCCCTGTTGAGGCAAGCTGAGCGGGATCGTGACACGGCTGCGAAGTCCGTTGCCAAGCCATTGCCACCCAAGTCCGCCGCTGCATTGGAGCGGGAGCGGAGCCGGTGGGAAGCTGAGCAACAGCACTCAGACAATCTGGCCGATGCCCTGTTCGCCTCTGACATGGAGATTGAGCGGTTAAGCCCGATCATGGATGCCGTTGCGGCTGGGATCGAGCCGGATGCTCCCGTGTCCGATATCGTCAGAGCCGGGAAGCTGGCCGTCGAGCATGAGCGGGAAACGGCTGGGGCATTGGTCGCCAGCTTACATGCCCGCTATGGACAATCTGCCCACGCATCGGAAGGTCAAATCCAAGCCGTTGAGTGCGAGCCTGCTACCGCCTCCGGCCTGTATCTCGACAAGGACATCCTAGATCGCTGGGCCTCAGAGCGCGGTGTCGTCCCCAAGGGCAAGGATACGCATCGGGCCGTAGCCGAATGGTTCTATGCCCGCACTGAGCGCAAGCCCGTCGAGCGGATTACCCGGCAGGACGTGCTGGCCTTCAAGGACAAGCTCCTTGCTGAGGGGCAGACTGTCTCCAATACCAACATGAAGCTATCCCGGCTGCGGACCCTGCTAGGCTGGGCTTACCAGAATGACCTAGCGCCAGCGAATGTAGCTGAGGGGATCAGCGTCAAGGTTGCCGACAGTGGCAAGGGCAAGCGGCTTCCCTTCGCCTTGGATGAGCTACAGGCCATCTTCGCCAGCCCGGTCTATGCTAATGGCGAACGGCCTAAGCAGGGCAAGGGAGAGGCGGCTTACTGGCTCCCGCTGCTCGGTCTGTTTACCGGAGCGCGGTTAGAGGAAATAGGCCAGCTTCGCGTCTCGGACGTGCAGCGCCGGGAGTATCCCGATCAGGATGGCAAGATGCTAGCCGGATGGTTCCTACATATCACTGAGAGTACGGACGAGCGAGGACAGGCTAACCGGATCAAGAATGCTGCTAGCGAACGACTAGTGCCGTTGCATCCTGAGCTAGAACGGCTGGGCTTCATCACCTATGTTGAGAAATTGAAGGATCAACAGGGCAGGGTATTCCCGGACCTTGTTCCTAATATCTATGGCCGTCTTACAGCTAAGTGGGGTGAATGGTTTGGCCCCTACATGCGGAAAGTATGCGGCATTACGGACAAGCGGAAAGTATTCCATTCATTCCGTCATACCTTCAAGGATTATACCCGTAGAGCTAAGGTGCCAGAGGGCATACAGCGGCAGCTAATGGGCCATGCTGGCAAAGATGTGGCCGATGATTATGGCAGCGGATATGACCTTCATAGCTTGGCTGAGGCAATGGCATCTTACCGGGTGCCGGGACTTGCCATTCCCGATCCAGTCCGCTAAGGGGGCCTTGCAGGGAACGGGCCGATTAGAGAGCGGCTACGCCAGCCCTCGACTTAGTAGATCATGCGATCAGCTACCAAAGCGACGGCTACGGCTAGAGCGGCGATGACTAGAGAGTGATTGAACGGCTTAACGGATGCGATCCGGCAGCGGCGATAGGGGTTCCTGTTGCCGCCTTTCCCGTTGATCGAATAGACCCGGACATACAGATACCCGAAATCGCCCCAGAGCCGCCCGTGTGGAGCGATTTGGAAACGGTCGGGTATCTGTAGGCCGGGATAGCCTAGAAGCTCTGTGTGAGTCTCCTAGGGCGATTCTCAGGCATCCGGCCCGAGCGGCACGCCAGCCTCACGGCGGGCAGCTTCCCCGGTCGGGGTCACTCGGTATCCGGTGCCGGTTGCTGAATAGGCAATGTCACCTACCGGGGTGCCATGCGAACGGCGCGCAGCGTCTCCGGTCTGAGCTACCCGAATGCCGGTCGGACTACGGCTGGCCTGATAGGGATCATAGCCGGTCATGCTTTGCCCCACCTGAGGCCCACTTGCGGGGGCCTGTGCGACGAGGCGAAAGCCGGTCGCGGTCTGCACCCACTGAGGGCCACTTGCCGCCTGAGCGGTCGCTGAGGGAGCCTGCGCGGCAGGGCTTGGAAGGCCATTGAACCCGAACGAGCTATTGGCCGTCTGACCCGGTGCCAGCGTAGTGGCGTCGGGAACATCGGGAGTTTCGGCGAAGGCTTCGGACGTGCTGCCTAGGGTTCAGACTCATTCAGAGCCAGAACGCCAAAGCGGTTGCCAGCGCGACGCCTGACAGGAAGTTGGCCGCGAGCTTGTCGTATCGGGTGGCGACGCGGCGGAAATCCTTAAGGCGGCAGAAGGCGTTCTCGATGAGGTGGCGACCGCGATAGCGGTCCTTGTCATAGCGGATGATGCGCTTGCGGTTGCGCCGACCTGGGATGACGGGGACAGCCCCTGCATCGCGCAACGAGCGCCGCAACCGGTCGGCGTCGTAGCCCTTGTCGCCCAGCAGGTAGCGCATGTGCCCGGCGCGCTCGAGAAGCGCGGGTGCGGCCTTGATGTCGCTGACGTTGCCGGGCGTCAGCATCAGCGCATACGGGCGGCCGATGACGTCGGTGAGCGCGTGTACCTTGGTGGTCCAGCCACCGCGCGAACGGCCGATCGCTTGGCTCGATCGCCCCCTTTTGCGCCGAACGCCGCGCGCTGTGCCTTGACGTAGGTGCTGTCGATCGCGGTGCTTTTCGTGACCGCGCCGGTATCCACCAAGGCATCGAGCAGCTTCAGCCAGAAGCCCCTGTGCGACCAGCGGTTGAAGCGGTTATAGATCGTCGTCGATGGACCATAATCGGCCGGGCAGTCGCACCACCGGCAACCGACCTTCAGCACGTGCAGGATGCCCGAGATTACCCGACGATCATCCACCCGTCGGGCACCGGGCTGGTTCTTTGGCAAATGCGGTTCGATCGCCGCCCACGCCTCGTCCGAAAGCCAGAACAGCGCCATCCCGCACCTCTTTTGATCCACACCGCCTGTGAATCACGAAAGCCGCACGCCTTCAAGCAGATGATTGGGTTTGGACCCTAG
>NZ_DBBS01000008.1:82763-82981 GCF_002292295.1 Sphingomonas sp. UBA978 | reverse complement strand
GTCGTCTTCCTCGAGAACGAGCTGATGTACGGCCGGTCGTTCGAGGTGCCCAAGCTGGACGATTACGTCCTGCCGATCGGCAAGGCGCGGATCATGCGCGAGGGCAAGCACGTCACTTTGGTCAGCTATTCGATCGGCGTCGGCCTTGCGCTCGAAGCCGCCGAGACGCTGGCGGGCGAGGGCATCGAGGCGGAGGTCATCGACCTGCGCACGCTGCG
>NZ_DBBS01000008.1:82492-82700 GCF_002292295.1 Sphingomonas sp. UBA978 | reverse complement strand
AGGCTGGCCGACCTGCTCGATCGCATCGGAGATCACCGCGATCGTGATGGAAGAGGGCTTCGACGACCTCGACGCGCCGGTGCTGCGCGTCACCAACGAGGACGTGCCGCTGCCCTATGCCGCGAACCTCGAGAAGAAGGCGCTGATCGACGCCAAGAAGATCGTCGCGACGGTCAAGAAGATCGTCTGACCGTGCATGACCGGCGGG
>NZ_DBBS01000008.1:0-82462 GCF_002292295.1 Sphingomonas sp. UBA978 | reverse complement strand
CGTCGCCCGCCGGTCCGGCCCGGTTTAGGTGGCGCTAAGATGCGCCGCATCGCATTTGCGCTGGCTGGCGGTGCTCATGTTCGTGCTGTTGAGCAGCGTCTGGGTGGCGCGGTCGCGCACCGGAAACGTCTGTACCGCGCGCAATTCGCGATTGCCCATGAACAGCGCCGCGACCAGCGGCGTATAGGTGTAGCGCACCTCCGCCACGATCAGCGCGCCGCCGGTGACCGGAATCGTGCCGGCAGGCGCCGTAGCGGCCGGTCCGCTGGTGGTGATGCCGAATTTGAGCGCCGGTCCCGTCTTGCCCGTGTCTTCCCCACCATAGATTGACGTGACGTTCTTCGCGCCGAAGCAGCGTTGCCACGTGATCTTGTAGCCCGCATTGCTGCCGCTCTGGCCGTTCGCCTCGATATCGCTGATGATGACGCGACCAAGTTCGCCGAACTTGATGCCGGTGCCGGAGAAGCGCATCCCGACCATGACCTCGTTGATGTCGGTTTCGTCCATCGAGATGCGGACGCGCGCGGCATTGTCCGCCGCCAGCATCGCCATCTGGTTGATCCGCAACGTGACGATCGCGAGATTTGCGGTTTCCGCACCCGCCAGCCCGACCGTGAGCAGCAGCGGCAGGCCGTAGGCGAATTCGATCAGCGCCAGCCCGGACCGGTCGCGGGCGAGGTGGCGCAGGCGCGTCAGCGCGCGAGGGGCCGTCATGAGCATCGGATCACCACCTGCTGCGCGCCGAAAGGCTGGTTGCGGATCAGCGTCTTCGCGGTCGCGGTGACGTCGTTGCTCCAGCCGATCACCCGCCAGATCGGGAACAGCCGCGGTACGTCCACCGACACCGTGTAATAGACGATGTCGTCGGCGGTCCCCAGATTGTCGCCGCCGCCGCCGGTCGCGTCATAGCGGCCGTTGCCGTTGCGATCCTCGTAGCAATCGGTCGAATTGTAGGTGCCGACCGGCGCGGTATCGCCGGTGATCCGCTCGCCGCCGCCGACCGCGGAGAAATTGAAATAGCTTTGCGGCGTCACCACCACCGCATTGGGATCGGTGCGCGAATTGACCGGCAGGACGGCGCGGACCTCGTTGTCGATCATCGTCACGATCTGCGCGCGGGTACGGTCGCCGACGGTCGCCTTGCGGGCGGCCTTCTCCAGCGCGCCGGTGACTGTTGCGCGGAGATAGCCCTGATAACCGATGTCGAGCGACCCCATCACCAGTGTGAGGAACGGGACGAGCACGATCGCGAATTCGGGCAGGGTGGCACCCCGCCGCTCGCGCGACAGGCGATGGAACAGGCGGAGCATCATTGCGACAGCCGCAATCCGCCGATCGTCTGCGCGATCTGCTGAAAGCGCGTCTTGAGCGCGGCGGAATCCGCTTCGATCGACGCGTGGGCGGCATCGCTGGCGCAATCCTGCAATTCCTGCGGCATCTTGCTGATGCCGAAGGCGATGACCCAGACGGTGAACCCTTTCCCCTTCATTGCATTGCAGATGATGCTGGTACGGCGTTTGTGGATCGCCTCCAGCCCCGCTTCGTCGGTATTGATCGGCGCTATCCGGGCTTCGAGGTTGTTTATGCCCCAAGGGTCGTTGGCCTGGGGTTTGTTGTCCAACGTGCCGTCGGTCATGAACACGATGTGGCGTGAAATGGAAAAGCCCCCCGGTCCCGTCGAATCGGCGTTGGTCGCTGAGTAGATGCCGCTTTGCGACAGGAAGCGTGCGCCCCAGACCAGCCCGATGTCGTGATAGGTGCCGCCGACGGCGGTCAGCGAGTTCACATAACTTTCGAAGCTCGTCGAAAGCTTCGTGGTCGCGCTGTAATCCGACTGGTATTGCGTCAGCGGCGAAGCCTCGCGAGGACAGGCCGCAAAACCGCGGTCGATCCAGCCTCCGCCACGGCCCAGCCAATAGCCGTCATCGTCGAACTGGATCGCCGGCAGATACGGCTTCCACCGCGTCTCCGCACTCGACGGGATCAGGTCGATGTTGAGGTCGTTGGCGCCGTAGGGAACAGTCAAGGGCGAGGTCGACGTAATCGTGTTGACCGTGCTCGCCTCCTCGATGCAGCCACCCCAGCTGATGGTGGCAGGCGTCGCGGCACTGGTTTCGTAGGCACGATTCCAGGCGTCGAAGTCATAGCCCTTGTTGACGTTGGGCTTGGTATCCGGCGCATAACCGCTGAAATATGTCGGATTCGGCGCGCTCGCATTCTGGACGACAGACGATATGTCGAAGGTCGTGGATTGATAGCTCCATGACACGAACTTGCGCTGCGGGCCGCTCGACGTGTTGTAGATGGTCGATGACAGTCTCGGCACGCGCGAGCGATACTGGACATTTTCCGAACCATTGCCGCCACTGATGTAGCTGCGGTTCAGACCGTAGACGATCTTGCCGACGTTCACGTTGCTGGAATAGGGCATGAAGCCGTAGCGGATGCGGCCGGCGCCGCTCGCCGTACCCGGGCCGAGCGCGCTGTAGAAATCCTTCACGGCCTGCTTCAGGCCCGAGAGTTTGGACTGGGTGTCGCCGGACGGCACTTCCGACATCGATCCCGTCACGTCGAGCACGAACATCACGTCGGTGTTGGGAACGACCAGCGTCGACTGGCAGGTGACGTTGAGGGTGACCGTGTTGTAGCCGAACATCTTCATGATCGTCATCGGCACCGCGAGCGACACCGCGCCGGCCACCGTCCCCACCGCGCCGCGCGTATAGGTCGGCACCGGCGTTCCGGCGGAATAGGCGTTGTCGGGAAAGTTGAACTTGAAATAGTTGACCGCGATCTTGCGCTCGCTCTCCGACAGCGTGTTGACGTCGGCCATCGTGCGCCGGGCGGCGAGGGCGCCGGCGTCGCAGGCCTGCTGCAGCCGCGTGTTGGTCATGTAGAGGCGGCTGAGATCGATCGCGCCGCCGATCATCGCCATCAGCGGAAAGATCGCGGCGGCCGTCATCGCGAGGACATTGCCCCGTCGATCGTCCGAGAGCCGGCGGAACACGCACCCAACCGTCACCATCGATCTGCCCAAACCTCTACCCATGACGTCCTTTGCCTGATTGCGATCGCGCCCGATCACCGTCGTCATGCGGCTTAGCGCTCTCAAATCACGTCAAGAAATGTGCTTAATGGAAATTCACCATGCATCCGTCGGCGTTGGCCAAGCCGCTTGCGCGATCGCCGCCCGCAGGGCAGCGGGGCAGGATGAGCGACGACCTTCCTGCCGACCGGCGCCTTGCGATCAGCCTTGTCGATCCTCGCCTGCGCACCGCGCTGACCGCGTTGCTGACGCTCGACCAGCGGCTCGCGGGCATCGTCCGAACGACGCGCGAACCGCTGGTCGGGCAGATGCGGCTGACGTGGTGGCATGAGGCGCTGGGGCGGCTCGATGTCGCACCGGCGCCGGCCGAACCGCTGCTGCAGGAGATCGAAGGGGCCTGCCTGCCGCTCGGGCTGACCGGCGGCGACATCGCCGGGCTGACCGACGGATGGGAGATGCTGCTCGATCCGTTGGAGGAGGCGGGGATCGCGACCTATGCCGCGGGGCGGGGCGGTCGCCTGTTCACGCTGCTGGGGCGGGCAACCGGCGGGGATGCTGCGGCGCTGGCCGTGGCGGGCGAGGGCTGGGCGCTCGCCGACCTGTCGACGCACGTGTCGCAAGTCGCCGTTGCGGAGCTGGCGCGATTCGCGGCGCATGAGGCCTTCGCCCGTGCCTTTGCAGAGCCATGGCCGAAATCCTTGCGGCCGGTCGGCGTGCTGGCGTTGCTCCAGATGCTTGAACTGGAAGGTAAAAGCCCGATCCGAAACTATGCTCGCCTGACCGCCTTTCGATTGACGGGTCGCTGAACACTTGCGCCGCGGAGGCGCGGTGCTAGCCTGATCGCGATCGAAGGGGCGGCGATATGTGGCGATATCTGGCGGGAGGTGGCGCGTTGCTGGCGGCGGTGGCGGCAGGCTTCGTCTTTCTCGGCGGCGACGCCGGCCACGGTCCGCGTCTGCCTGCGCCACCGCAACGCGCCGTCGCCGCGGCGGATGCGCCCGCGGGCGAGAGCGACGTTCCCGAAGCCTCGCCCGCGACGCGTGAGGAGAGGCGTTTCAACCGTTACGACAAGGATCGCGACGCCAGCATCACGCGCGACGAATATCTCGCCGCCCGGCGCAAGGCGTTCGCGAAGCTGGACGTCAACGGCGACGGCCGGCTCGATTTCGACGAATGGGCTGTCAAGGCGACCGCCAAATTCTCCGCGGCGGATCGCGACAAATCCGGCGCGATGAACGCGGCCGAATTCGCCACGACCGCGGTCAGGCGGAAGGCACCGGCTCGGGCGAAATGTCCGCCGCAACCGGCTCCGACGGACGAGGGCTGAGCCATTCGGCGAAGGCGGCGCGGGCGCGGTCGGTGTACATGCGCTTGCGGTCGGCCTTTTTGGTGCGGCCCTCGATCGGCGGCATCAGGCCGAAATTGACGTTCATCGGCTGATAGGTTTCCGCCACCGCGGCGCCGGTGATATGGTGCAGCAGCGCGCCGAGCGCGGTCATCACCGGCGGCGGTGCCAGCGTCTCGCCGGCTAGCTCCGCCGCGGCGAAGCGTCCGGCCATCAGCCCGATCGCTGCGCTTTCGATATAGCCCTCGCAGCCGGTGATCTGACCGGCAAAGCGGATGTTCGGCCGGTTCTTGAGCCGCAACGTCGGATCGAGCAGCTCGGGCGAACGGATGAACGTGTTGCGGTGGAGGCCACCCAATCGCGCGAATTCGGCATTCTGCAGGCCGGGGATGGTGCGGAACAGGCGAACCTGTTCGGCATGTTTCAGCTTGGTCTGGAAGCCGACGATGTTCCACAGCGTCCCCTGCGCATTGTCCTGGCGCAGCTGCACGACGGCATAGGGCCAGCGGCCGGTGCGCGGGTCGTCGAGGCCGACCGGCTTCATCGGGCCGTAGCGCAACGTGTCGACGCCGCGCTCCGCCATCACCTCGATCGGCATGCAGCCCTCGAAATAGGGCGTGTCCTTCTCCCATTCCTTGAACTCGGTCTTCTCGCCGCCGATCAGCCCGGCGTGGAAGGCGAGATATTCGTCCTTGTTCATCGGGCAGTTGATGTAATCGTGCCCGGCATCGGGTGACGACAGCCCCCCGCTGTCTTCAGTCTGCCCGGGGGGCAGACGCCCCGATGTTCCTTTGTTCCAGCGCGACTGGAACCAGGCCGTGTTCATGTCGATACTGTCGCGGTGGACGATCGGCGCGATCGCGTCGAAGAAGGCGAGGGCGTCGCTGCCGGTCGCCGCGCCGATCTGCGTCGCGAGGCCCGCCGCGGTGAGCGGCCCGGTCGCGATGATCGCGGGGCCGTCGGGCAACGCGTCGATCCGTTCGCGGACGATGGTGATGTTGGGATGCGCCTCCAGCGCCGCGGTGACGCCGGCCGAGAAATTGTCGCGATCGACCGCGAGCGCCGATCCCGCGGGCACCCTGTGGATGTCGGCCTGCGTCATGATGAGCGAGCCGAGCCGGCGCATCTCCTGATGCAGCAGCCCGACCGCGTTGCTCTCCGCATCGTCGGAGCGGAAGCTGTTCGAACAGACCAGCTCGGCGAGCCCGTCGGTGTGATGCGCCGGGGTCGCCTCGCCGCTGCCGCGCATCTCCGACAGGCGGACGCGATAGCCCGCCTCGGCGAGCTGCCAGGCGGCTTCGGACCCGGCGAGGCCGCCGCCGACGATGTGGATGTGATGCGTGGTCATGAGAGCATACCGTATCGATGATGGGAGCGGAGCAAGGCCCCGTCGCGCCGCCTTAGCGCCGTGATGCGCCCGGACATACCCCATGCGCAAGCGATGCGGAACCGGCCCGCGCGCGGGTGCCGCGACGAAGAAGCGTCACACCGCCCGCGCTTTGCGCTATAGCGGCGGTATGACCACCATCTACACGATCGGCTATGAAGCGACGACGATGGCGGATTTCCTCGCCGCCCTGCGCGCCGCCGGGGTCGAGCGCGTGATCGACGTCCGCGCGCTGCCGCTGTCGCGCCGGCCCGGCTTCTCCAAGTCGAGCCTCGCCGCCAGCCTGGCCGAGGCGGGCATCGACTATGTCCATCTGAAGGCGCTCGGTACGCCCAAGCGGGGCCGCGATGCCGCCAAGAAGGGCGACGTCGCGACGCTGGAGGCGGTGTACGACGACCAGCTCGCTTTGCCCGAGGCGCAGGCGGCGGCCGCGATCATGCTCGGCCTTGCCGGGGAGCGGCCGAGTGCGCTGCTTTGCTACGAACGCGATCCGCAGCATTGCCACCGGACGCTGCTGCTCGATGCGGTCGGCGAGGGCGCGACGGTGGTCGACCTTTACGCCTGACGCCGGACGAACCGGCCCGCGATCACCGACGCGAGGACCGCGGGGATCGCAAGCGCGGCGCAAAAGGCGACGCCGACGATCCAGGATTCGGCGGTGCCGGCATTCAGCCACATGACCGGCAGCTGCGCGAAGGTGACGATCGCCCCCGCCAGCCACGCGCGGCGGCGGAGCAGCATGCCCCCGGATGCGGCGATCAGCACCGACAGCGGATACCACAGCCGCCAATAGGATGCGGCGTCCCAAGGCTCGGTGACGCCGCCGGCGTGGCAGACCCCCTGCCAATAGAGCGCGCCGCCCACGAGCAGCAGGACGATCGCGGGCGCGCGCGGCATGGCGGTCAGACGATCGTGCCGGGATTGGGGACGTCGCCCAGCCGCCGCACCCGCCGGATGCGCGGCTCTCGGTCGAGTTCGGCCTCGGCGCGGATCGATTGGCGCAGTTCGTCGCGTTTGGCGTGGATCGAGGCGATCACCGGCCCCATCGCCACGCCGAGGTCGACCAGCACCGCCTCCGACAATTGCAGCGAGCTTTCCAGCGTCTCCGGCACCGCGTCGGTCACGCCCGCCTTGTAGAGTTCGGCGGCATGGCGGGGATCGCGCGCGCGGGCGATGATCGGCAGGTCCGGGGCGAGCGCGCGCATCCGTCGCGCCAGCCGCACCGTCAGCACCGGATCGTCCATCGTCAGGATCAGCGCGCGGGCCCGGGCGAGGTCGAGCCGGTCGACCAGCTCGTTGCGCGATATGTCGCCGAACAGCACGGGATAGCCGCCGCGCCGCGCCTCGGCGACGGTGTCGATATCCGCCTCGACCGCGATGAAGCGCTGGTCGTGGACGGTGAGCATGTCGGCGACCATCCGCCCGACGCGGCCGAACCCGATCAGTACCGTGCCGGGGCCCTCGCCGCCGTTGTCCGGGGGCAGGCCGTCGCCGGCGATGCTGCCCTCGATCCCGCGCGACAGCGACTTGCCCGCCTTGGCGAGCAGTGGCGTGATCGTCAGCCCGATCGCCGTCACCGTCTGCCAGAAGGCGGCGGTGGACGGCAGGATCAGCTGTGCCTGCGCCGCGGTCGCGAGCACGATCAGCGTCGTCTCCGACGGGCTGCCCATCAGCAGGCCGGTTTCCGCAGCGGTGCCGCGCCCGGTCTGCGCGACGCGAAGCAGCAGGTAGGTCACCACCGCCTTGACCCCGACCACTGCGACCACCGCGATCAGCAGCGACGACCAGTTGGCCACCACCTCGGCGAGGTTGACGCTCATGCCGACGGTGATGAGGAACACGCCGAGCGCCAGCCCCTTGAACGGCGCGGTCATCACCTCGACCTCGGTGTGATATTCGGTTTCCGCGATCAGCAATCCTGCGAGCAAGGCGCCGACGATCGGCGACAGGCCCGCTGCGGTCGTCGCGACGCTGGCGACGATGACGACGAGCAGCGACGCGGCGAGGAACAGCTCGGGGCTCTTGGTCCGCGCCGCCTGCGCGAACAGGCGCGGCAGCACCAGTCGGCCGCCGAGGTACATGACGACGACCGTCGCCGCGCCGCGCAGCGCGACGCCGGCGATCCCGACCCAGCCTTCGTCGGTCGCGGTCGGCGCCATCGCACCCAGCGCGAAGATGATCGGCACCAGCGCCAGATCCTCGAACAGCAGCATCGCAAAGGCGCTGCGCCCGACCGGGCTCGTCGTGCCGACCAGCGGCAGCACCAGCGCAGTCGACGACAGCGCGAGCGCGAGGCCGAGGCCGGCCGAACCGCCCCAGTCCTGCCCCAGCAGGTGCACCGCGATCGCGATCAGCACCGCCGACCCGATCAGCTCCGCCGGCCCGGTGCCGAACACCTGCGCGCGCATCGACCACAATCGCTTGAACGACAGTTCCAGCCCGATCGAGAACAGCAGCAGGATGATGCCGAATTCGGCGAAGGGTTCGATCGAATGCGGATTGGAGATGGTGAGATAATAGAGCCACGGCGCCCGGTCGGTCAGCTGCCCCAGCCCGAACGGCCCGACCAGCATCCCCACCAGGATGAAGCCGATCACCGGGCTCACCCGGAACCGCGCAAAGGCGGGGATCACCAGCCCCGCCGCCCCCAGGATCACCAGCGCATCGCTGAAGCCTGCATTATCCAGTCCGATCGCCATGCACGGACCTTAGAGGCCGGGCGCGACAAAAGTCAGCCCTTGATCGACAGGCGGCGGCAAACCAAGGCTTCCCGATCGACGGCAAGAGCGTCGGGCGGCGGCCCGGGCGATCAGGCGGCGACCAGCCGGTAATCCTTGAACTGGTCGCGCAGCGCGGTCTTGAGCAGCTTGCCGGTGGCGGTGTGCGGCAGGCTGTCGACGAACACGACCGCATCGGGCAGCCACCATTTCGCCACCATGCCGGAGAGATGCGCGACGATCTCATGCTCGCCCACCTGGCTGTCCGGTTTGCGGACGACGATCAGCAGCGGGCGCTCGTCCCATTTGGGATGCGCGATCCCGATCGCCGCCGCCTCGGCGACCCCGGGGCAGCCGATCGCGGCATTTTCGAGGTCGACCGAGCTGATCCATTCGCCGCCCGATTTGATGACGTCCTTCGACCGGTCGGTGATCTGCATCGTGCCGTCCGGATGGATCACCGCGACGTCGCCGGTGTCGAACCAGCCGTCCGCGTCGATCGCCTCCGCCTCCGCCCCGAAATAGCGCTTCACGATCCACGGCCCGCGGATGTGCAGCCGCCCGGCGCTGCTGCCGTCGCGGGGCAGGTGGCTGCCGTCGTCGCCGATCACCGTCAGTTCGATGCCGAACGGGATCTGGCCCTGCTTCATCAGGAAATCGAGCTTGCGATCCTTCGGCCAGTCTTCCCAGCCGAGCGGCGGCGCGCCCGCGGTCGCGACCGGCGAGGTTTCGGTCATTCCCCACAGGTGCTTCACCTCGACGCCCATATCCATCAGCCGCTCGATCATCGCGCGCGGCGCCGCCGACCCGCCGATCGTCGCCAGCCGGAGCGCGCGCGGCGTATCGCCGGTCGCGTCGATATGCGCGAACAGGGCCAGCCACACCGTCGGCACGCCCGAGGAGATGGTGACGCCCTCGCGGTTCATCAGGTCGCAGAGCACCTTCGCATCGTTCACCGCGGAAAAGACCAGCTTGGCGCCTGCCAGCGGTGCGGCGAACGGCGTGCCCCAGGCCGCGGCGTGGAACATCGGCACCACCGGCAGCAGCACCGATGCCGACGACAGCGACAGGACGGCGGGGGACACGACCAGCATCGCATGCAGCAGCGTCGATCGATGCTCGTACAGCACGCCCTTGGGGTTGCCGGTCGTGCCGCTGGTGTAACAGAGCATGCACGGTTCGCGCTCGCCGCCCTCGACCCAGGCGTAATCGCCGTCCTCCGCCTCGATCAGCGCGCGAAAGGTGCCGGGGCCGTCGCCGTCCATCACGACATAATGGTCGATCGTCGTCCAGCGATCGCGCAACCGGTCGACGATCGGCTGGAAGGCGCGGTCGTAGAACAGCACGCGGTCTTCGGCATGGTTGGCGATATAGACGAGCTGGTCGTCGAACAGGCGCGGGTTGATCGTGTGGATCACCCCGCCCATGCCGATCGCGCCATACCAGGCGGCGAGGTGGTGGCCGTGGTTCATCGCCAGCGTCGCGATCCGGTCGCCGGGCCTGCAGCCGAGCCGCTCGAGCGCCTGTGCCAGCCGCCGCGCGTCATGCGCCACGCCGCGCCAGTCGCTGCGCGATTCGCTGCCGTCGGCCCAGCGGGTGACGATCTCGCGGGTCCCGTGCTCGCGCGCGGCATGGTCGATCAGCGTCGATACCCGAAGTTCGAAATCCTGCATCCCGCCGAGCATCGCTTCCTCCTAAGAACAGGGCGCTGACCGCGCCTCCTCATCGGCGAAACCATACCGGACGCATCAGCGAGGGCAATCCCGTGCGCGTGATGAATGATTGCCGCGGCCGTCGTTGCTCCGGCGGCGGGGCGCGCTTAGCCTCGGCGCGCCTTATGGGAGCCCGTGATGATCCTTGCATGGCTGATTCTGGTCGCAAGCGCGCTGCTGCCCCCGGTCGGTGGCGTGACGCCGCCCGACGGCACGTTGCTGGTCGGCATGGACATCGCGACGGTGCCGAAGCGGCGCGAGCAGGCGGACGTGTACCGCATCGCGAGCCCGTTGCCGCCGGCGGCGTTCCGTGCCGCTTATGCCGTCGCGGCACGGCGGGCGGGTTACGAGACGACGTCGAGCGCGCGCATCCTCGTCGGCCGGCGGCCGGCCGGCGGTGGTTTCCGTCTGGTGCTGCGGCCGACGCGTGAAGGCACCGCGGGGGTGCTGACGGTGACGCGGCGAAGCTGACTGCCGGGCCCGCGACGCCGGGCCGCGATCAGTTCGTCGAAACGGTGGTCGACTGCGGGCTGACGCTGCCGTTCACCGCGATCGCCGTCGCGCTCGGGCGTGCGGCGACGCGCACCGCGGCGGCGCCGGGCAGGCCAGGAAAGCGCGGCCACAGCCCCTGCGCGAGCGCGGAGCGGCTGACCGACGCCTTCCGCCCGCCCTGCGCCTCGTACATCCAGTAATTGCGCAGGACGGTCGTGACGTAGCCGCGCGTCTCCCAATAGGGGATGCTCTCGATATAGAGCAGGGGATCGCCGTTATCGTGGACGATCGCGTTCCAGTCGCCGACCGGTCGCGGCCCCGCGTTATAGGCGGCGATCACCTTGGGCAGCAGCCCGCCGGTCACGCCGGCCATGTCGCGCAGCCGCTCCAGATGCCGCTGGCCGATATCCATGTTGGTCGCCGGCCGGGTCAGCGCCGATTTGTCGAGCGGCAGGCCCTTCTCGCGCGAATAGTCCGTCGCCGCCGCGGGCATGATCTGCATCAGACCATAGGCGCCCGCCGGGCTGACCACCTTGTTGCGGAAGCCGCTTTCTTCCAGCGTGTGGGCGTAGACCAGCGCCTTGTCGACGCGCCAACCGCTCGACGGCGTCCAGTTCGGCGTCGGATAGCGCGCCTCCGCGGTGGCGACAACGCCCTGCGGGCAATTGTGCGCCAGCCACACCGTCGTCGCCGGCAGGCTCAGCGCCTCGGCGACGCGGACCAGGCTGCCGAATTCGGACGGATCGCCGATCCGTGCCTGCTGCCGCACGACGCTGTCGGCGAGGTCGGTCTCTCCGATCTCCGCCAGCGCCGCGGCGACGCGAATGTTGGGCCGCTTGTCGAGCCGCGCCCAGTCCGCCGCGACGACCTGCGTCGAGGGCTTGCCCTTGTCCTTGATAAGCAGCGCCTGACGCGACAATTGGCCGTAGAAGCTCTCGGAGAACTGCGCCGCCGACTGCAGCCGCGCCTGCACCTTGTCGGGCCGGCCGCAGACGATATCGGCGCGCGATGCCCAATAGAGCGCCGCCGCGCGCAGATCGACGTCGGTCGCGCGGGCCGCGACGCCCTCGAACCCGCTCTCCGCCGCGGCGCAGTCGTTCTGCCGCCACGCCGCCAGCGAACCCGTCCAGCGGCCCTGCACCGCCCAGTCGCCCGCGCCGTTCGCCGCCTTCGCCGCCATGCTGCGCGCGCTGGCGTCGTCGCCGGTCAGGAAATACATCCAGGCGACCTTCGCCTGCCATTCGGTCTGCGCTTCCGGCGTCAGCCCCTGCGTGGCGTCGAGCAGCGCCTGCGCGTCCAGCGCCATGTCCGCCTTGACGAAGGGTTGCATCTTCGTCGCCAGATCGGCCGCGATCTCGTCGCTCTTGGTCGCCTTCGCCCGCACCCGGCGGGGGGCGCCATCCTGCCAGATCAGCCGCTGCGCCTGGGGCAGGGGGGGCAATTCACTCGCCCCGCGCGCTTTGGCGAGCCGGGCGAGGTCCGCCGCCTGCGGCAGTTCGGGCGCTTCGTTGAGCACCGCCATCAGCGGTTCCAGCTCGATCCGCGGCGATCCCTTGGCGGTATAGAGTTCGGCGCGGGCGATCGCATGCAGCGGACCGGGCTTCATCGCGTCCAGCCCGATCTGCGCATCCTGCCACTTGCCGTCGCGGATCGCCTGAAACACCGCGCGATAGCCTTCGCGCTGACCGGCATCGAGCTGGTCGGGAATGCGATCGGGGGTGCCGACCGCCGCCAGTCTGGCGTCGGCAGCGGGGGCCGCGGACGGGTCCGCGCCCGCGGGCAGCGCCGCCATCATCATCGCGGCCGTTCCAAACGTCAGCGCCAGCTTGCGGGTCACGCGGATACTCCCCCCATCAGCAATTGCAGATCCTTCCAGGCTTCCGCCTTCGCCGCCGGCTTCTCGATCAGGAAGCGCGGATGAAAGCTGGCGACCACGCCGGTTTCACCACGTCTATGGTTAAACGGGTGTAAAGACCCGCGCGTCCCCGGCATTTCCGCCCCCAGAATGGCACGGCTCGCCGCATTGCCAAGCAGGAGCAGCCGTTTGGGCGCGACGAGGCCGATATGGTGCCGGGAAATCTCCGCCAGCCGCGCCTCGACTTCGCGCGGCATCCGCCCCGCCACCGGGCGCCTCGCGCACACCGCGGCGAGGTGGATCGTCTCGCGCGACAGGCCGATCGCGGCGAGCATCCGGTCGAACAGCGCACCGGTCTGGCCGGTCATCAGCATTCCCGCCGCGCCGTCGTCCTTGTCGGGGCAATCGACCAGCACCATGACGTCCGCGTCCGCCGGACCCGATGCCGCGATCGACACCCCGCGCCATTCGACCTCCGGCACCGCATCGCCCAGCCGCCAGGCGATGAAATCGGCGAGCGTGTCGGGCAGTGCCGCCGGCACATGCACCGGCGCGGCCGGGGGCAAAGCGGTGAACGCCACCGGTGCCGCCATCGGTTCGGCCAGCCAGTCGCGGGGGGCATCCTCGACGAGCACGTCGACGCCCGCGTCCTGCCACCAGTCGAGCGCGCTCGCGGCGCTGCTCATCCAGTCGAGATGTTGATCGGCCCCCACGCATTCCCTTTTTCTGTAGGTTGACGTTTTCGTCAACTTGTCCGATCGCGGTTCGGAGACGAGACGTTGTCGCCCTGCGCCTGAACGCTTTTCAAGCCGCCGACAACAGCAAGAATTGGTCCCGCGGGAGTGGAATGATGTCGACACGTGAATCGATGCCCTATGACGTGGTGATCGTCGGCGCCGGCCCTGCGGGGCTGTCGGCGGCGATCCGCTTCAAGCAGGTCGCCGCGGAAAAGGGCGCGGATCTGTCGGTCTGCGTGCTGGAAAAGGGCTCGGAGGTCGGCGCGCATATCCTGTCGGGCGCGGTCATCGACCCGCGCAGCCTCGACGAACTGCTGCCCGACTGGCGCGAGCAGGGCTGTCCGCTCGCCGAGGTGCCGGTGACGGAGAACCACCACTGGGTGCTGACCGCGACGACCAAACGCAACCTGCCCGAATTCCTCACCCCGCCGTTCATGCACAACAAGGGCACCTATACCGGCAGCCTGGGCAACCTGTGCCGCTGGCTGGCGGGCAAGGCCGAGGAACTGGGCGTCGAGATCTTCCCCGGCTTCGCCGCGGCGGAGATCCTGTTCGACGAGCAGGGCCGGGTGAAGGGCGTCGCCACCGGCGACATGGGCGTCGCCCGCGACGGCACGCACAAGGGCGATTACACGCCGGGGCTCGAACTCCACGCCAAATACACCTTCTTCGCGGAGGGCGTCCGCGGTCATCTGACCAAGGAGGTGATCCGCACATTCGATCTGGCGAAGGATGCGCAGCCGCAGGTCTATGGCCTCGGCATCAAGGAATTGTGGGACATCGATCCCGCACTGCACAGCCCCGGGCGGGTCATCCATACGCAGGGCTGGCCGCTCGGCGACGACGCCAATGGCGGCAGCTGGCTGTACCATCAGGCGAACGGACAGGTCAGCCTCGGCTTCGTCACCTGGCTCAACTACAGCAATCCCTATCTGTCTCCGTTCCAGGAGATGCAGAAGTGGAAGACGCATCCCGAGATCGCGGCGATCCTCAAGGGCGGCAAGCGCGTCTCCTATGGCGCGCGTGCGATCAACGACGGCGGCCTGCAGTCGATCCCGAAGCTGGTCTTCCCGGGCGGCGCGCTGATCGGCTGTTCGGCGGGCTTCCTCAACGTGCCGCGGCTGAAGGGCACGCACGGCGCGATGAAGTCGGGCATGATGGCGGCGGAGGCCGCGGCGGACGCGATCCTGTCGCAGCGCGAACATGACGAACTGGTCGCCTATCCGGCGGCGTTCGAGGCATCGTGGCTGCACAAGGAGCTGTCGGTCGTCCGCAACGTCGTGCCGCTGGTCAAGAAATTCGGCGACTTCCTCGGCTCGGGCCTCGCCGGCGTCACCATGTGGCTCGAGCATTTCGGCATCAAGATGCCGTTCACGATGAAGCATCATCCCGACCATGAGAGCCTGTGGCGCAAGGACATGGTCAAGCCGCCGGTCTATCCCAAGCCCGACGGCGTGCTGACCTTCGACCGCCTGTCCTCGGTGTTCCTGTCGAACACCAATCATGAGGAGGACCAGCCGGTCCACCTGACGCTGAAGGACCCCGACGTGCCGGTCGAATACGACCTGCCGATGTACGACGAGCCTGCGCAACGCTATTGCCCCGCCGGCGTTTACGAGATCGTGGGTCAGGATACCGGCGATCCGAAATTCGTCATCAACGCGCAGAACTGCGTCCACTGCAAGACCTGCGACATCAAAGACCCAACCCAGAACATCAACTGGGTCGTACCCGAGGGCGGTGGAGGCCCGAACTATCCCAACATGTAAGCGTCTGTTCCTCGCATCGGTCCTCAGCCTTGGCGCGATCGCGCCGGCGGGGGCCGATACGTCCCGTATCGCCGATTATCTGAAGGCGCGCGCCGCCGATGCGGACGGCCGGAGCGTGATCGCCGCCGCCGGCTATGCCCGCGCGCTGGCCGGCGCGCCGACCAGCACCGCCATCGCCGCGCGCGCCTATCGCGAGGCGCTGGCGACGAACGACATCGCGCTCGCGACACGCGCCGCCGCGGTGCTGCGCGGCACCGCCGATGCGCCCGCAGACCTGCCGTTGCTGCCGCTCGCCATCGCCGCATCGCGCAACGATGCCGTTGCGGCGGAACAGGCGGTCGCCGCTCTCGCCGCGACTCCGCTCGGGGTGCTCGGCCCGTCGCTGCGCGCCTGGATCGCTTATGATCGCGGGCAGAACCCGGCACCCGCGCTGGCCGCCGCGGGGGCGGGCAAGAACCCCGTTACCCAGCGCCTCGCCGCCGAAACCGCCGCATTGCTCCAGATTGCGCGGGGCGACGTCGACGGCGGGCTGGCGGCGGTGCAGGCGCTGCGCGAAACCGGATCGCCGATCGACCTGCGCCTGTCCGCGGCGCAATTGCTGTTCGGCAACGGCCATGCCGATCGGGCGCGCACGCTGCTCGCGGGCGGCGATCCCGTCTTCGCGGCGCTGCGGCAGGGGACGCCGGCGAAGCCGACGCTTGGCTTCGGCGTGTCGCGGCTGCTCGGCCGGATCGCCAGCGATCTCGCCGAACAGGATGCGCCGGCGCTGTCGATCGCTCTGTCCCGGACCGCGTTGATCGCCAATCCCGCCAACGACCGAGCGCGGCTGCTGCTCGCCTCGGCCCTCGCCAAGGATGGCGCCACCGCGCTGGCACTGGCGACGCTGGACGCGATGCCCGCCGCCAGCCCCTTTGCGACGACCGCGGCGGCGGCGCGGATTACGATCCTCGCCAACGCCGGCAGCGACGACGAGGCGCTGGCGCTCGCCTGCAGCGCCGCAGCGCGCGACGGCGCGACCGCGGCCGACTGGCAGACCTATGCCGACCGGCTGACCGCCGCGAACCGCCATGCCGACGCCGCCGGCTGGTATCGGCGGGTCCTCGATGCCGATCCGGCGGAATGGACAGCCTGGCTGCAATATGGCGGTGCGCTGGAACAGGCGGGCGACTGGCCCGGCGCGCGCGGGGCGTTGCAGAAGGCGGTGGCGATCGCGCCGCGCGAGCCGCTGGCGCTCAACTATCTCGGCTATGCGCAGGCGGAACGCGGCATCGACGTGCGGGAGTCGATCGCGATGCTGGAACGCGCCCGCGCGCTGAAGCCGGACGATGCGTCGATCGCCGATTCGCTGGGCTGGGCCTATTTCATCAACGGCGATACCGGGCGGGCGATGCCGCTGATCGAGCGTGCTGCCGCGGGCGACCCGATCAATGCGGAGATCGGCGAACACCTCGGCGACCTGTACTGGACCGTCGGCCGCCGGTACGAGGCGCGCTACGCCTGGCGTGCCGCCGCGCTCACGGCGGATGCGGCCGACCAGGCGCGCCTGTCCACCAAGATCGTCCAGGGATTGCCCGCCAAGTGATCGTCGAACGCGCCCCCGCCAAGATCAACCTCGCCCTCCACGTCCGCCACCGCCGCCCGGACGGCTATCACGAGTTGGAAACCTTGTTCGCCTTCACCGCCCACGGCGACACGGTGACGGTGACGCCGGCGGTGGCCGACAGTTTTCATGTCATCGGCCCCTTCGCCGCGGCGCTGCAGGCGCCTGCCAGCGGCGCGCGAAATCTGGTCGAGACGGCGGCACACGCTTTTTGCGACACCTTCGACGTCCGGCAGGCGCATGCCATCACGCTCGACAAGCATCTGCCGATCGCGAGCGGCATCGGCGGCGGGTCGGCCGATGCCGCCGCCACGCTCCGCGCGCTCGCGAGGCTGCACGCGATCGCGCCCGCAGACCCCCGCCTGTTCGTGATCGCCGAACGCCTCGGTGCCGACGTTCCCGCCTGCCTGCTGGGGCGCACCACGCTCGGCACCGGCAAGGGCGAGGCATTGATCCCGGTGCAGGGGCTTGCCGGCACCCCTCTGCTGCTGGTCAACCCCGGCGTCGCGGTGTCGACCGGTGCGGTCTTCGCCCGCTGGGACGGGAAGGATCGCGGCGGCATCGCGGGCGAAGGCGATTTGCTCGCCCGCGCCATCGCCGGCCGCAACGACCTCCAGCCAGCCGCGCTGGCACTGGCGCCGGTGATCGCCGACGTGTTGGCAGCGTTGGAGGGAGCCGACGGCGTGCGGCTCGCGCGCATGTCGGGCAGCGGCGCCACCTGCTTCGCGCTGTTCGACGATGCCGGCGCGCGCGACTCGGCGGCTGCGGCGATGCCGCAATGGTGGACGCTCGCCACCACGCTGACCTAGCACGGCGGTTCCAACCTGTTCGATCGTCGGCAAAAGTTCCCCTCTTGTTCCATAAGAACAAACATCGTACATAGCGAACAGACGCGTTGCCCCGATGGCGCGCTTGCTCTAGCGAGGGAAGCTCCCGATGGCCGCCAATCTGAAAGTGATCGATACCGGCATGGCAACCGCATCCACCGACCGCCAGAAGGCGCTCGACGCCGCTCTAGCCCAGATCGACCGTGCCTTCGGCAAGGGCTCGGCGATGAAGCTCGGCGCGAAACAGTCGATGGAGGTCGAGACGATCTCCACCGGATCCCTGGGGCTCGATATCGCCCTCGGCGTCGGCGGCCTGCCGCGTGGCCGCGTGATCGAGGTCTATGGCCCCGAATCCTCGGGCAAGACCACGCTCGCGCTGCACGTCATCGCCGAGGCGCAGAAGGGTGGCGGCACCGCCGCCTTCGTCGATGCGGAACATGCGCTCGACCCGGTCTATGCCAAGAAGCTGGGCGTCAATATCGACGAACTGATCGTCTCGCAGCCCGATACGGGCGAACAGGCGCTCGAGATCGTCGACACGCTCGTCCGCTCCAACGCGATCGACGTGCTCGTGGTCGATTCGGTCGCTGCGCTCGTGCCGCGCGCGGAAATCGAGGGCGAGATGGGCGACAGCCACGTCGGTCTTCAGGCGCGCCTCATGTCGCAGAGCCTGCGCAAGCTGACCGGATCGATCAGCCGCTCGCGCTGCATGGTGATCTTCATCAACCAGCTGCGCATGAAGATCGGCGTGATGTACGGCAATCCGGAGACGACGACGGGCGGCAATGCGCTCAAATTCTATGCTTCGGTCCGTCTCGACATCCGCCGTACCGGTGCGATCAAGGACAAGGAAGAGGTGACCGGCAACGCGACCCGCGTGAAGGTCGTCAAGAACAAGGTTGCCCCGCCGTTCAAGCAGGTCGAATTCGACATCATGTACGGGGAGGGCATCTCCAAGATCGGCGAAATCCTCGACCTCGGCGTCAAGGCCGGCCTCGTCGAGAAGTCGGGTGCGTGGTTCAGCTATGACAGTGTCCGCATCGGCCAGGGCCGCGAGAATTCGAAGACCTATCTGCGCGAGCATCCGGACATGGCCGACCGCCTCGAAAAGGCGATCCGCCAGCGCACCGAAAAGGTCGCCGAAGAGATGATGACCGGCCCGGACGCCGAAGACGACATCTGATGCGATCGTACCCTGTCCGGGTACGAAAGGGGGCTCGCCGTCAACGGCGGGCCTTTTTCGAGGGGCCCGGCGGCGGCGTCGTCCGGGTGGTGATGAACCACCATGTCGTGCCGGCCGTCATGCTGGACATGGTCCGGGATCCTTCCTGTCGCCCGTACGGAGGGTGTCAGGGCCCATCGGCATTTACGCGCACTGACGCGTATAAAAAAAAGAGCTTGGGTTCGCGCGGAGGCGCGGAGGACGCGGAGGTGTTCCGCATGCGGCAGCTTGATTCCGACACCTTGCTGCTGTGATGAGAAGATTCCTGCCTCGACTGGCGCGACGCCTCCGCGTCTCCGCGTGAACTCTCTCTTTTGTTTACCAAGATGGCATGGAGGCCGAAGGGGGATGATTCGTTTCGAGACCGAAGAAGGCCAAGCGTTTTTCGAGCTGCCGAGCGCAACGGGCTTATATGTTACGGACAGGTCCTGACCTTGAGAGAATGGCGGCAACGACCCCATAGGGCCGGCGAGTTGCCACCATCAATCCCCGCGTCACGCCTGAGGGAGCCCATGCCATGACCTCCGCCTTCGACTGGACAGGCCGCGTCGGCCAGACCTGGGCGATCGAATGGGAGCGTACCGATCGCTCGTTCGCCGGCCTGACGCCGCATCTCGACGCGGCGATCCTCGCAGCCGCGCCCGCTGGCCCGTTTTGCAGCCTCGATGTCGGCTGCGGTGCGGGATCGACCAGCCTAGCGTTGGCCCGCGCCCGCGCGGATGCTCAGGTCTTGGGCGTCGACCTGTCGCCCGAATTGGTCTTGGTTGCGGATCGCCGCCGGGCCGGACAGGCCAACCTCGCCTTCCGCCTCGGCGACGCGACCGACGTCGCCCGGATGCTGGCGCCGCTTGACCTGCTGGTGTCGCGCCACGGCGTCATGTTCTTCGGGGACCCGGTCGTCGCCTTCGCCGGCCTGCGCGCGGCAAGCCGGCCGGGTGCGGGATTGATCTTCTCCTGCTTCCGCGACCGCAGCGACAATGTCTGGGCCTCCGATCTCGTCGAACAGGTAACCGGCATCCGCCCGCCGGTCCCGACCGACTATGCGCCCGGCCCGTTCGGCTTCGCCGACCCGTCGGTTACCGCCGCCATCCTAAAACATGCCGGCTGGACGATCGATAGCTACGCCCGCGTCGATTTCCGCTATCTGGCCGGCGCGGGCGACGATCCGGTCGCAGACGCCGCCGCCTTCTTCCGCCGTATCGGCCCGCTCGCCTCCATGCTGCAACAGGCCGCCGATCCCGTCGCGCTGGACGCGCGGCTCAAAGCCGTGCTGGAACGTTATCGTACCGGCAGCACCGTCGCCTTTGCGGCGTCGGCATGGATATGGCGGGCCACCGCCTGACAAAGGGAGAGAGCATGATCGTCGTCCACCATCTCGAAAACAGCCGGTCGCAACGGGTGCTCTGGATGCTCGAGGAACTCGGCCTCGACTATCGGATCGAGCGCTACGAGCGCGACCGGACGACGATGCTCGCGCCGCCCGAACTGAAGCGCGTGCATCCGCTCGGCAAGTCGCCGGTGATCGAGGACGATGACGGCACCTGTCATGTCGTCGCCGAAACCGGGGCGATCGTCGAATATCTGGTCGAAAAGGCGGACGGCCGCCTCGGCCCGCCCGCGCATCGCGATTCGGCGCTGCGGTATCGGTTCTGGCTCCATTATGCGGAAGGATCGATGATGCCGCCGCTGTTCCTCAAGCTGGTGCTGAGCCGCATTCCGCTGATGGGCAAGCCGGCGATCAAGCGCATCCAGCCGATGATCGACGTTCACCTCGATTACGTCGAATCGGAACTGGCGCAGCGTCCCTGGTTCGCGGGCAACGAGATGACGGCCGCGGATGTCATGATGAGCTTCCCGATCGAGGCGGCGCGCAGCCGGGCCGGGCTCGACGCCTCGCGCCCGGCGACGATCGCTTGGCTGGAGAAGGTCCACGCCCGCCCGGCCTATCAGGCCGCCCTCGCCAAGGGCGGCCCCTACGCCTACGCGTGATGTCCCCGCTGCCGATCAGCGGAAGCTGGTCGGCGCGGGCGGTTCGGGCACGTGCGATGGCGCCCGCGGTGGATCGATCTCGGCGGGTTCGCGGGGATCGAATCCGCCCTCCCATTTCGCCACTACGGCGCTTGCTACCGCGTTACCGATGACGTTGGTTGCGGTGCGGCCCATGTCGAGGAAATGGTCGATCGCGAGGATGAGCAGAAGCCCAGCCTCAGGAATGTCGAACACCGGCAGCACCGCGGCGATCACGACAAGGCTGGCACGCGGCACCGCGGCGATCCCCTTGGACGAGATCATCAGGAACAGCAGCATCGCGATCTGCGTCCCTAGTGGCATGTCGATGCCGTAGGCTTGGGCGATGAAGATTGACGCAAAGGTCACGTACATCATCGAGCCGTCGAGATTGAACGAATAGCCCAGCGGCAGCACGAAGCTGGCGATCTTGGGCGGCACACCGAACCGGTCGAGCGCCTCCAGCATGCGCGGATAGGCGGCCTCCGAGGAGGCAGTGGTGAACGCGACCAGCAACGGTTCGCGGATGTAACGCACGAGGTCGCGGATGCGCGGCCCGATGAACAGGAAGCCGATCCCGAGCAGGATCGCCCACAGCACGACCAGGGCGAGGTAGAAGCTGCCCATGAAGAAGGCGAGCTGTCCGATCACCCCGGCGCCGCGCTCGGCGAGCGTTGCGGTGACCGCGCAGAACACGGCGATCGGCGCGAAGCGCATGACATAGTCGGTGATCTGCAACATGATCGCGACCAGCGCCTCGACCGCGCGGACCAGCGGCCTGGCGACGTCGCCGACCGCGGTGATCGCGACGCCGACGAAGATCGAGAA
Source organism: Sphingomonas sp. UBA978 (assembly GCF_002292295.1). Taxonomy (GTDB): domain Bacteria; phylum Pseudomonadota; class Alphaproteobacteria; order Sphingomonadales; family Sphingomonadaceae; genus Sphingomonas. The sequence continues at coordinate 60,918 of NZ_DBBS01000008.1, read as the reverse complement.
GACGACGATCTGCAGGATCTCGTTGGTCGCCATCGCCTCGATCATCGATGCCGGCACGATATGGGTGATGAACTTGGCGAGGCTGAACGCGTCGGTCGACACGCCCGCATCCGCTCCGACCGGCGGCAGCGGCAGATTGATGCCGACCCCCGGCTGGATCGCGTTGACCAGGATCAGCCCGAGGCCGAGCGACAGCAGGCTGGCGCAGACGAACCAGCCGATCGCCTTGGCACCGACCCGTCCCAGCGCCGCGGTGTCGCCCATCTGCGCGATGCCGCTGACCAGCGTGGCGAACACGAGCGGCGCGATAATCATCTTGATGAGGCGCAGGAAGATCGTCGTGCCGATCGAGAAATAGCCGGCGATCGCCTTCAGCCGCTCGGCGGCGACGGGGGTGCCGTCGTCGAGCCAGCCGTTGATCGCCAATCCCGCGACGATGCCGAGCAGCAGGCCGATCACGATAAACACAGTCAGCCGCTTGGCCATGCACGCACTCCCGAATTTGCCGGCAGGGAAGGGGATTGCGGGTCCAGGGTCAAGCGCCCTATCGATCTGCGATGGTCGTCTCCCCCTCCCGCCGCACGTTGCTCGCCGGTTTAGCCGCGATACCGCTGCTGTCTACCGGTGTGCTGCGTGCCGCCGAACCGGACCTGTCCGACCTGCGCGACATCACCACCGGCGCGGTGCCGATCGGCCCGGACGAGCGGGCCCGCCGGCTGTCGCGGGCGCAGGCGCTGATGCGCGCGAACGGCATGGGGGCGGTGCTGATCGAACCGGGTTCGTCGATGGTCTATTTCACCGGTGTCCGCTGGGGCCGCAGCGAACGTCCGACGCTGGCGATCCTGCCCCGCGAGGGGCAGCCGCTGATCGTCACGCCCTTCTTCGAGGAGCCCTCCGTCCGCCAGACGCTCGCCGTCCCTGCCGAGGTGCGGGTCTGGCAGGAGGACGGTAACGCACTGGCGATCGTCGCCGCCTGGCTGAAGGAGCGCCGCCTCGACCGCCTGCCGATCGGAATCGAGGAGACGACGCGTACCTTCATCCCCGCCGACCTCGCCCGCTTCGCGCCCGCCGTGCGTCAGGTGAGCGCCAATCCGGTCGTGCGCGGTTGCCGCATGGTGAAGACCCCGGCCGAGCTGGCACTGATGCAGACCGCGACCGACGTGACCATCGCCGCCTATCGCTGGCTCGCGCCCCGGATCGAGACGGGCATGACCGGCGCGGAGATCGGCGCGCTGATGACCGCGGCGACGCGCAGGCTGGGCGGCGATCCCGAATTTGCCCTCGCGCTGATCGGCCCCGCCGCCGCGCTGCCGCATGGCAGCCGCGAGGTGCATCGGATCGCGCCCGACCAGATCCTGCTGATGGATTGCGGCTGCACCGTGCAGGGCTATCAGTCCGACGTGTCGCGCACCTGGGTGCCCAAGGGCCGCGCCACCGCCGACCAGCGCAAGGTCTGGGCCGATGCCGCCCGCGGCCAGCAGGTCGCGCTGTCCGCGGCAAAGCTCGGCGCCACTGCGGGCAGCGTCGACGATGCGGTGCGGGCCTATTACACCGGGCTCGGCTACGGCCCCGACTACAAGCTGCCCGGCCTGTCGCACCGTACCGGTCACGGCATCGGCATGGACGGGCACGAGCCCGTCAATCTCGTCCGCGGCGAGACGACGCGGCTCGCGCCCGGTATGTGTTTCTCGAACGAACCCGGCATCTACCTGCCCGGCCGCTTCGGCGTCCGGCTGGAGGACTGCTTCCACATGACCGCCGAAGGGCCCCGATGGTTCAGTACGCCGCCGTCGTCGATCGACGCGCCGCTGGCATGAGGGCAGCGCTCGCCGATGCGGGCTTCGGGCTCTGGCCGGGGCGGATCGACGCGGCCGGGCTCGCCGGGATCGAACGGCTGTTCGCACGATTGACGATCGACCGGCCTGGACTGCGGATCGATCCGGCGATCTGCGATGATCTCGCCGCCTTTCGGGCGATCCGCCCGGCGTTGCGCGATCTGCTCGGGCCGCGGGCGAGGCCGGTCCGCGCGTTGCTGTTCGACAAGCGCGATGGCGCGAACTGGGCGCTCGGCTGGCATCAGGATCGGACGATCGAGGTCGCCGAGCGGATCGACGTGCCCGGCTATGGTCCATGGACGGTCAAACAGGGGCGCCTGCACGCCGCGCCGCCGATCGCGCTTCTCGCCACGATGGTGACCGTCCGCATCCATCTCGATCCCGTCGGCACGGACAATGCGCCATTGTGCGTCGCACCGGGCTCCCACCGGCTCGGCTATGTTGCGGAGGATGCGATCGACGGCGTCGTCGAGCGTTGCGGACAGGCGGCCTGTCTGGCGGACGCGGGCTGCGTCTGGTTCTATGCGACGCCGATCCTTCACGGTTCGGCGCGCGCGGCGACCGGATCGCGACGCCGCGTCCTGCAGATGGACATCGCCGGTTGCGATCTGCCGGGCGGCCTGCGCTGGGCGGCGGATGCGCAACGAACGGCGCTTGAGGGCGAGCCGTCTCTCGCCTAAGTCGCTACCGCTATGACCTCGACCAACGACATCCGCCGCGGCTTCCTCGACTATTTCGCATCGCAGGGGCACACGATCGTGCCGTCCGCGCCGCTCGTGCCGCAGAACGACCCGACGCTGATGTTCGTCAATGCGGGGATGGTGCCGTTCAAGAACGTCTTCACCGGGCTGGAATCGCGCCCCTATGTCACCGCGACGAGCAGCCAGAAGTCGGTTCGTGCCGGCGGCAAGCATAACGACCTCGACAATGTCGGCTATACCGCGCGCCATCATACGTTTTTCGAAATGCTCGGCAATTTCTCGTTTGGCGATTATTTCAAGGAACAGGCGATCCATCATGCCTGGACGCTGCTGACCGGGGTGTGGGGCATTCCGGCCGAGAAGCTGACTGCGACCGTCTATCACACCGACGACGAGGCGCACGCGCTCTGGACGAAATACCTGCCCGACGAGCGGATCATCCGCATCGCGACCAAGGACAATTTCTGGGCGATGGGCGACAGCGGGCCGTGCGGCCCTTGCTCGGAGATCTTCTACGATCATGGCGCGCATATCCCCGGTGGCCCTCCCGGCAGCCCCGACGAGGATGGCGACCGCTTCGTCGAGATCTGGAACCTCGTGTTCATGCAATATGAGCAGGACGCCAACGAGATCGTCGGCGAGCTGCCCAAGAAGTCGATCGACACCGGCATGGGGCTGGAGCGGATCGCGGCGGTGCTGCAGGGCGTCACCGACAATTACGACACCGATACGTTCAAGGCGCTGATCGCCGCCTCGACCTCGCTGACGGGTACCGATGCGGAGGGGCCGCGCAAGGCGTCGCATCGCGTCATCGCCGATCATCTGCGCTCGTCGGGTTTCCTCGTCGCGGACGGCGTGCTGCCGGCGAACGAGGGACGCGGCTATGTGCTGCGCCGGATCATGCGGCGCGCGATGCGGCACGCGCATCTGCTCGGCGCGAAGGAGCCGTTGATGCACCGGCTGGTCCCGGCGCTGGTCGCCGAGATGGGCGCCGCCTATCCCGAGCTCGTCCGCGCGCAGCCGCTGATCGAAGCGACGCTGCGGCAGGAAGAGACGCAGTTCCGCAAGACGCTGGACAAGGGCCTGAAGCTGCTCGACGAGGCGACCGCGGGGATGCAGACCGGCGATACGCTCGCCGGCGAAACCGCGTTCCGGCTCTACGATACGTTCGGCTTCCCCTATGACCTGACCGAGGACGCGCTGCGCGAGCGCGGCCTATCCGTGGATCGCGCCGGTTTCGATGTGGCGATGGCCGAGCAGAAGCGCGCCGCCCGTGCCGCCTGGAAGGGCTCGGGCGCGAAGGCGTCGGACGATCTGTGGTTCGACATCGCCGAGGACACCGGCTCGACCGAATTCATCGGTTATAGCGCCGATGTCGGCGAGGGCGAGGTGGTGGCGCTGGTCAAGGACGGCGTGCGCGTCGAACGGGCGGGTGCCGGCGACAGCGTCGCGATCATCGTCAACCAGACGCCCTTCTACGGCGAAAGCGGCGGACAGGTCGGCGATGCCGGCACCATTTCGACCGAGGCGGGCCTGCGTGCGGTGGTCGGCGAGACGTCGAAGCAACTCGGCCGCATCTTCGTCCATCACGCCAGCATCACGGCGGGCGAGCTCAAGGTCGGCGACGCCGTGCGGCTGCAGATCGACGTGGCGCGCCGCGCGCAGATCCGCGCCAACCATTCGGCGACGCATCTGCTGCACGAGGCGTTGCGCCAGCGGCTCGGCACGCATGTCGCGCAGAAGGGCTCGCTCGTCGCGCCCGAGCGCCTGCGCTTCGACGTGTCGCATCCGGTCGCGATGACGCCGGCGGAACTTGCCGATGCGGAAGCGGCGGTGAACGCGCAGATCCGCGGCAACGGCAGCGTCACCACGCGGCTGATGACCCCTGACGAGGCGATCGCCGAGGGGGCGATGGCGCTGTTCGGCGAGAAATACGGCGACGAGGTGCGCGTCGTGTCGATGGGCAGCGAGGACGCTGTTGGTGGTGAGGGGGGCAAGACCTATTCGGTCGAGCTGTGCGGCGGCACCCATGTCAACGCGCTCGGCGATATCGGCCTGTTCAAGGTGGTGGGCGAGGGCGCGGTGTCGTCCGGCGTCCGCCGCGTCGAGGCGCTGACCGGCGAGGCGGCGCGCGCCTATCTGACCGCGCGCGACGAACGCCTGCGCGAGGCGGCGACCGCGCTGAAGACCACGCCCGACGAGGTGCCGGCACGCGTCGTCGCGCTGCTCGACGAGCGGCGCCGGCTGGAGCGCGAACTCGCCGAGGCGAAGAAGGCGCTGGCGATGGGCGGCGGCAGTGGCGGCGCGGCGGCAGGGCCGGAGGATATCGGCGGCGTCGCGTTCATCGGGCAGGTGCTCGACGGCTTCGAGGCCAAGGGCCTGCGCGGCGCGGTCGACGACGCCAGACAGCGGCTGGACGGATCGGGCATCGCGGTGATGGTCGCGGTCAACGACGGGCGCGCCTCGATCGCGGTCGGGGTGAGCGACGACCTGACCGGGCGTTTCAACGCGGTCGATCTGCTCCGCAAGGCGGTGGCGGTGCTCGGCGGGCAGGGCGGCGGTGGCCGGCCCGACATGGCGCAGGGTGGCGGACCGGACGGGTCGAAGGCGGCCGATGCGGTCGACGCGATCCGCGCGGCGCTGGCGGAGCAACCGCTGGCGGCGTGAGGCCGGCGCGCGGTTCGCGCCGGACGGGTGTCGATCCCGTGTTCAGGGCGGGACGATCGCGATCGATACGAAAACGGGGAGGGCGCTGACCCTCCCCGTATCGGTTAGTCGCAACGAATTGCTTACTTCGGTGCGGCGCTGCTCGTGGTGGCGTTCGCGCTCGCCCCGGCGGTGGCGGCGGCCAGCTGGTCGGCGGTAATGCCGACGATCACCTTGCCGCTGGCATCGGCCGAGAAGCCCGCGATCGGCAGCTTGACGTCGCCCTTGGTCGTGGTGAGCGTCACGAACTGCGCGTCCGCCGCCTTGATCGTGCCGAGCGGCGCGCCCTGCAGGCCGGATACCGCCGTGCCGGGGACGAGCTTCGCCTTCACCGCGGCCTGCGCCTGTGCCTGCGAACTGGCGACCGCCGCATCGAGATCGGCCTTGGTCATCGCCATGGCGAAGCCCTTTTCGGTCTTGCCGATCGAGGCGGGGGGAACCGGGACCTGCGCGGTGCCGGTGTTGAGGATCACGGCCTGGGGCGTGATGCTGGCGACGGTGCCGAGCGACACGCCGGCGCTGTCATAGATCGTCGCGCCGACCGTCGGGGCGGTGGCGGCAGAGGCGGCGGGCGCTGCGGCGCCCGGGGCCGGCGTGGCTTGCTGTGCCAGAGCCGCGGCGGGCACCATCATCAGGCTGCCGATCGTCAGGGCCAGGGTACGCATGGGGATTCTCCATCTTCTGTCGTTGTGACAGGGAAACGATGGTATGTCCGATGCGGTTCCGCCCGCCCTGATCGGCGAGCGGAGTTCCTAACGGGATCAGCCGGTTACGGGCAAACGGACCGTCCCGTCCGCGTCTCGTCTCAACGGCGAGTAGGCGATCACCGTTTCGAGCAGCAGCGGCTCGTAGAGATGTGGGAACAGCTGGCCGCCGCGCGATTCCTCCCATTTCAGCGATCCGCCAAAGCTGCCCAGATCGACCGCGGCGACGTGCAGATCGCTCTGGCCGGCGAAATGCTTGTCGACCGTCTCGGTCAGCTGCGCCGCGGTCGACATGTGGATGTAGCCGTCCGCCAGATCGACCGGCGCGCCCGCGAAGCTGCCTTCACGTTCCAGCGTCGCCATCTGCTCGGCGGTCAGCACCTTGTAGGCGGTGGTGGGGAGGTCGCTCACGCCTCGTCCTCCCCGTCGTCCGTCTCGTCGACCGCTTCGTCCATCGTCTGCGGTCCGGTGCCGTCGTCGACGATCAGCGCATCCCCGGTCGGCGCGGCAGGGGTGTCGCCCAGTTCTCCGGCCAGTTCCTCGGCGACGATCGCCTCGGCCTCGTTCTCCGGGTCTTCCTCCTCGTCGATCCGGGCGGCGGAGACGACATGCTCGTCCTTCGCCACGCTGAACAGCGTTACGCCCTGCGTGTTGCGGCCGGTGACGCGGACGTCGCCGACCGACATGCGGATCAGCTTGGCCTGATCGGTGACCAGCATCAGCTGCTCGCCCGAATGCGCGGGGAAGCTCGCGACGACCGGGCCGTTGCGCCCGGCCGAGACGATGTTGGTGATGCCCTGGCCGCCGCGGTTGGTGCGGCGATATTCATAGGCCGACGTCCGCTTGCCGAAGCCGTTCTGGGTGACGGTGAGGATGAATTCCTCCGCCGCCTCGAACTCCGCCATGCGTTCGGCTGGCAGCGCGGCTTCGCGCTCGCCCTCCTTCCACGCCGCGGCCTTCAGATATTGCTCGCGCTCCTCGGTGGTCGCCGCGAAGCCGCGCAGGATCGACAGGCTGATGACCTCGTCGTCGCCGATCAGGCTGACGCCGCGCACGCCGGTCGAGGTGCGGCTCTGGAATTCGCGCACGTCGGTCGCGGCGAAGCGGATCGCCTTGCCGTTGCGGGTCGCCAGCAGCACGTCGTCGGTTTCGGTCAGCACCGCGACGCCGATCAGCTTGTCGTCGCTGCCCTCGTCGAAGCGCATCGCCAGCTTGCCGTTGGTCGGGATGTTGGCGAAGGCGTCCATCGCGTTGCGCCGCACCGTACCGTTGGCGGTCGCGAACATGACGTGCAGGTCGCCCCAGCGCGTCTCGTCCTCGGGCAGGGGCAGGACGGTGGAGATCGTCTCGCCCTCGGCCAGCGGCAGCAGGTTTATCATCGGCCGGCCGCGCGTCGCCGGTCCGCCCTCGGGCAGGCGCCAGACCTTCTTGCGATAGACCTTGCCGTGGTTGCTGAAGAACAGCACCGGCGTGTGCGTCGAGGTCACGAAGAGCGAGGTGATCGCATCCTCTTCCTTCGTCGCCATGCCGGCGCGTCCCTTGCCGCCGCGCTTCTGCGCGCGGAAGGCGTCGAGCGGGGTGCGCTTGATATAGCCCTGCACGGTGACGGTGACGACCATCTCCTCGCGCTCGATCAGATCTTCGTCGTCGATGCCGTCGGCCGCCGCGGCGATCTCCGTGCGGCGCGGCGTCGCGAAGATCGAGCGGACGTCGACCAGTTCCTCGCGCATCACCTCATAGAGGCGGACGCGATTGCCGAGGATCTCGAGCAGCGCGGCGATCGAATCGGCCAGCCCCTTGAGTTCCTCACCGATCTCGTCGCGCCCCAGCGCGGTGAGGCGATGCAGGCGCAGGTCGAGGATCGCGCGGACCTGCGTGTCCGACAGCGTGTAGCCGTCGCCCGCCTGCGTGCCCTCGACCGCCTCGACCAGGCTGAGATAGGGCGCGATCTCCGCGATCGGCCATTCGCGCGCCAGCAGCGCGGCGCGGGCTTCGGCCGGGCTGCCCGAGCCGCGGATGATCCGCACCACCTCGTCGAGATTGGTGACCGCGATCACCAGGCCGAGCAAGATGTGCGCGCGGTCGCGCGCCTTGTTCAGCTCGAACTTCGACCGGCGGGTGATGACCTGTTCGCGGAACTGGACGAACGCCTGGATGATGTCCTTGAGGTTCAGCGTTTCCGGCCGGCCACCACGGATCGCGAGCATGTTGGCGGGGAACGAGCCCTGCGCCGGCGTGTGCCGCCACAATTGGTTGAGCACCACCTCGGGCGTCGCGTCGCGCTTCAGGTCGATGACGATGCGGACGCCCTCGCGGTTCGATTCGTCGCGAATGTCGCTGACGCCCTCGATCCGTTTGTCCTTCGCGGCCTCGGCGATCTTTTCGACCAGCGCGTTCTTGCCCTGCTGGAAGGGGATGGCGGTGAGTACGATCGAGCGCCGGTCGCCACGGCTTTCCTCGACGATGTGGCGCGAGCGCACGATGATCGAGCCGCGGCCGGTATGGTAGGCCGAGCGCGCGCCCGCCTTGCCGAGGATGATCGCGCCGGTCGGGAAGTCCGGCCCGGGCACGATATCGATCAGCTCGTCGATCGTGATCGCGCCATTGTCGATATAGGCCAGGCAGGCGTCGATGACCTCGCCGAGATTGTGCGGCGGGATATTGGTCGCCATGCCGACGGCGATACCGCCCGCGCCGTTGACGAGCAGGTTGGGGAAGCGGGCCGGCAACACCTGCGGCTCGCGCTCGCTGGCGTCGTAGTTCGGCTGGAAATCGACGGTATCCTTGTCGAGATCGTCCATCAGGTAACTGGCGGACCGCGCCAGACGCGCCTCGGTATAGCGCATCGCGGCGGGCGGATCGGGGTCCATCGAGCCGAAGTTGCCCTGACCGTCGATCAGCGGCAGCCGCATCGCCCAGTCCTGCGTCATCCGCGCCAAAGCGTCGTAGATCGACTGGTCGCCGTGCGGGTGATATTTACCGATCACGTCACCGACGATGCGCGCGGACTTGCGGTACGGCCGGTTGAACAGGAAGCCGTTTTCCTGCGCCGAGAACAGGATGCGGCGGTGCACCGGCTTCAGGCCGTCGCGCACGTCGGGCAGCGCGCGCGCGACGATGACGCTCATCGCATAGTCGAGATAGCTCGTCTTCATCTCATCGACGATGGAGATCGTCGAAATACCATCGTGATGGGAGGGGGGTTCGGCGAGTGTGGTCTCGTCGGCCAAGGCAATACGCTTTCGGATTGTTACAGATGTGTGCCGATCCTGTAAGCCGCCGGGACGCGAAAGTCACGCGCACGTACGCACCTGCGCGTACGTGCGCGTGGGGGCTCACAAAGCGCGGGAAGGGCTCACTTCTTGCAGGCGGCCTTGCTGGCGTTGCCCGCCTTGCCGCAATCGTAGGTCACGGTTTTTCCGGTGCTGGTCTTGACCGTCACCATCCGGCCCTTGGCCGCGGTGGTCGCTTTCGTCGTCGTCCGGGTCGCGACCATCGGCTTGCCGATCACGGGCCTGGTGGTCGTGGTGGTGCGGCTGGTCGCGGTCGTCTTCACTGCCGCGTTCTGGCCGCCGGTGGCGAATGCGGCGGAGCCGCAGCAGAGCGAGGCGGCGGCGAGCAGGGCGAAGGGCAGGGACTTGGTCATGGCATCATCTCCACCGGCGGACGCAGCGGATGCCGCGTCGTCGTGAGGACGGGATGCGCCGACGCAACTGACGGGGAAGTGGCCGGATTATGACGTTTTCGTCATGTCTCGCGCGATCGTCAGGGCGCGACTTCCTTGCCCTCGAAATCGAACAACCGGCCGCTGTCCGTGACCTTCAGCCCGTCGATCACGTCGAGCAGCTGTGACGCCGCGCGATCGGGCGCGAACAGGGTGCCGGGGCGGACATTGCCCTGGAACGGCCGCGACAGCGCGGTGTCGACGGTGCCCGGGTGCAGCCCGACGACGATCGCGCGATCGTTGCGCCGTTTCTCCTCGATGCTGAGCGTCCGTACCAGCTGGTTGAGCGCCGCCTTGGCCATGCGATAGCCGTACCAGCCGCCCAGCCGGTTGTCGGAGATGCTGCCGATCCGCGCCGACAGCACGGCGAACACCGTGCGGCCCTGCCGGGGCATCAGCGGCAGCAGGTGCCTGGCGACCAGCGCCGGGCCGATCGCATTGACCGCCAGCGTCTTCGCCAGCCATGCAGCGTCCAGTTCGCGATAGCTCTTTTCGGGCGCTCGGTCGCCGTCGTGGAGCAGGCCGGTGGCGACGATCACCAGCGACGGCGCGGGACCCGCGGCGATTCGGGCGGCCGCGGCGGCGACGCTCGCCTCGTCCTCGATGTCGATCCGCGCCTCGCCCGACCGCGACAGCGCATGGACGACATCATAGGCGCCTTCGTCCGCAATCGCCTCGTACAGCGCCGCACCGATCCCGCCGGATGCGCCGACGATCACCGCGCTGGCGCCGCCGCCGCTCATCGCGCGAACCGCCATTGGTCGGCGGTGCTGGCGTCCGCGTCATAGGCATAGCCTGCGCTGTCGAAGCCCTTCATCGCGTCGATATCGGTGATGCGATGCTCGATCATCCAGCGTGCCATCAGCCCGCGCGCCTTCTTGGCATGGAAGCTGACGAAGCGATCGCCGTCACGGAAGTCGACCGCGACGACGCGGACGCCGGCGGGCAGCCGGCCGTCGACCGCCGCCCAATATTCCTGACTGGCGAGGTTCAGCACCATGCCCGATCCCTCCGCCGCGACGTCCTCGGCCAGCGCCCCGGCGATCCGGTCGCCCCACCAGTCGGTCAGCTTCTTGACCCGCGGGCCCCAGCGCGTCCCCATCTCCAGCCGATAGGGGCGCATCAGGTCGAGCGGCCGCAGCAGGCCATAGAGGCCCGACAGCATGCGCAGATGATCCTGCGCGAACGGCAGCGCCTCCGGCTCCAGCGTGCCGGCGTCGAGTCCGGTATAGACGTCGCCGGCGAAAGCGAACAGCGCCGGCCGTTCGGGCGCCTCGGCGAAATCGCGGAACCGGTCGGCGTTCAGCTTCGCCAGCGCGGGCGAAATGTGCATCAGCTCGGACAGCTTCTTCTGCGTCAGATGCGATGCCGCCGCCGCGAGCCTGTCCGCCTCGCCCGCAAAGCGCGGCGTCGTCGGCGTCAGGTCGGGCAGGGGCGTCTCGTAATCGAGCGTCTTGGCGGGGGAGATAATCGCGATCATCGCCACTGCCGGTAGCGGTCATGGCGGGCGCGTTCAATCGTCGTTCAGCGGCCTCCGGCCATGGAAAAACGCTCTATCGCTTTGCTTGAACGGCCCGCGACGGACCGTTAGAGGCCGGTGAACGTTACGGCAGCGATGCCCCACTTGTTGGAGAGAGAGTTAGCATGAAGACCCTTTCGAAGCTCGCGCTTGCCGCGGTGCTGGCCACCGGCGTGAGTGGCCTTGCGATCGTCGCGCCCGCGGCGGCCAAGGACAAGAAGGAAGAGCAGGCGGCACCGGGCTTCAAGCTCAGCAAGCCGGTGCAGGCGATCGCCTTCCAGGCGCAGGAGGCGATCAAGGCGCGCACCCCCGCCACCGCCGAGCCGCTCGTCGCGCAGATCGAGGCCGCGGCGACGACCGACGACGACAAGTATATCGCCGCCGCGCTCCGCTACGACCTCGAGAACACGAAGCTGGCGATCGCCCAGGCCGCCAATCCCAAGGCGCCGCTGGACGAAACCGTCCTCGCCAAGCCGCTCGATGCGCTGCTGACCGCCAAGTCGACGCCGGCCGCCGATCGTGGCCGCTACCTGTTCCGCCGCGGCCAGCTCGCCTACAACAGCGGCCAGTATCCGGTTGCGACGCAATATTTCACGCAGGCGAAGCAGGCCGGCTATTCCAGCCCGGATTTCGACCTGCAGCTCGCCAAGGTGAAGGTGCAGGCGGGTGATACCGCGGGCGGCCTCGCCGACCTCGACCGGTTCATCACCGCGCAGAAGGCCGCGGGCCAGCCGGTGCCGGAAGCCTATTACCGCTTCGGCATCGCCACCGCGAACGGCAAGAAGATGGCGCCGGAAACGCTCGCCTGGATGCAGAAATATGTGGCGGCCTATCCGAACGCCAAGGTGTGGCGCGACGTCATCCTGCAATATGCCTTTGCGCAGAACAGCCTCGCCGCGCCCGACAAGGCGCAGAACGTCGACCTGTACCGCCTGATGCGCGCCGCGGGTGCGATGCCGGACCAGGCGATGTACGAGGATTACGCGAAGAGCGTCTACGATCGCGGCAACCCGTATGAGGCGGCCGCGGTGCTGAAGGAAGGCATGGCGGCGGGCCGGATTCCGGCGTCGAGCACCTTCTCCAAGGGGCTGCTGACCGCCGCGAACACCGCGATCAAGGCGGAAGGTTCGCTCGCCACCAGCGAGAAGCAGGCGCTGGCGGCGAAGGACGGCAAGATCGCCGCATCGACGGGTGACGCTTACCTCGGTCAGAACAACTACGCCAAGGCGGCCGAACTTTACCGTGCGGCACTCGGGAAGGGTGGCGTGGACGCGAACGAGGTGAACACCCGCCTCGGCATCGCGCTGGCGCGGTCGGGCGACAAGGCCGGTGCGCAGGCGGCGTTCGGTGCGGTCACCGGCAATCCGCGGGCGGGCATCGCAGCGCTGTGGACGACCTGGACGCAGGTCGGTTCGTCACCGGCTGCGGCGGCTGCACCGGCAGCGTAACCGCGTACGGCCTCGGATAAGGGGGGGGGCGGTCCGGAGACGGGCCGCCCTTTCTCGTCGGCGGTCAGTCGATGATGACGGGGATGCCCGACGTCGACTTGGCGGTGCGGATGGTCAGCGAGGTCTTCACGCTGGCGACATTGGGTGCCGGCGTCAGATGGGTCGTCAGGATTTCCTGAAAGCTCTTGAGATCGCTGGCGACGATCTTCAGGATGAAGTCGATTTCGCCGTTGAGCATGTGGCATTCGCGGATCTCGGGGATTTCCGCGACATGGGCCTCGAACGCGGCGAGGTCGTGCTCGGCCTGGCTGCGCAGCGACACCATCGCGAAGACCGTGATCGGAAAACCGAGGCTGGCGGGATCGAGATCGGCGTGATAGCCGCGGATCACCCCCGCCTCCTCGAGCGCGCGAACGCGACGCAGGCAGGGCGGGGCGGTCAGCCCGACGCGTTCGGCCAGCTCGACATTGGTCATCCGCCCGTCCTGCTGCAGGTGGGCGAGGATCTGACGATCGATCCGATCGAAGGACATTGCGTAAGAAACTCCGGAAACAGGCCGATCGACGGCGGCGCAATCCCTTAATCATAAGAAAATTGCGGCGCAACGCAATTGTCCCACTATGCGACGTGGCGACCGGGGCGCACAAATGAGCGGTTTCCACCGTGAGTCCCCGTCGATAAGGACGGGCGACGCTTATCGTCCGGTAAGCGGCCCTGCGGGAGTTGACGTGCGTTTCGACGACAGCCTGAAAACCGTGCTTTCGGCCGACATGGAAAGTGGCTTCGGCGCGCAATCCGCGTGGCGGCAGTTGATCGACCTGATGGGCCGCGGACGCATCCCGGCCGACGAACCCTCGCTCGCCCGCCTGCGCCTGTTGCGTCAGGCCGTGCCCGTCGCGGTGCGGTCGGCGAGTGCACGCGCGCTGGCCTTCGCGACCCCGCCCGCGCCGCTGATCGCCTTCTTCGCCGAGGACGTCATCGCCGTCGCCGCACCCGTGCTGCGCACCGCGCGGATGGACGACGACGCCTGGCTGGCGCTGTTGCCGCGTCTCGACCCGCATGGCCGCGCACTGCTGCGCCACCGCCGCGACCTGCCCGCGACGGTGACGCGCGGGCTGGAGAGCTTCGGGCCGAGCGATTTTATCCTGCCCTACGACCCGCCGGTCGCCGCCAATGACGAAGCGGCGCCGGTTCCCGAAGCGGCGCCGGCGCCCGAAGCGATGCCAGCGCCCGTCGCCGAACCATCGCCGCCACCCGCGCTCGCCGCCATTCCCGCTGCCGCGCCGCCGGAGCCGCGCCCGGTCGCCGACGGCGGCTTCCAGATCGCCGATCTCGTCGCGCGGATCGACGCCTTCCAGCGCCAGCGGGTTCCCGACGCCCCGGCCGATTTGCCCGGGCCGGAGGCCGCAGCGACCAGCTTCCGGTTCGATACCGATGCCCATGGCGTGATCTGCGCCGTCGATGGCGTGTCGCGCGGCACGCTGATCGGCGCATCGCTCGCTTATGGCGCGCCGCAGGGCGACGTGCGGATCGACGCGGTCATCAACGGTGCGCTGCGCCAGCGCCAGCGGTTCGCGGGCGCCCGCCTCGATATCGGCGGGCGATCCGACGCGGCGGGTGCGTGGCGGGTCACCGGCACGCCGCAATTCGATGCCGCCACCGGCCGCTTCACCGGCTATGCGGCGATCGCGCGCCGTCCGCGTCGCGACGAGGACGTCGCTCCCGCGCCCCGCAAGGCGGCGTCGGATTCCTTGCGTCAACTCGTCCACGAGCTGCGCACGCCGACCAACGCCATCGCCGGCTTCGCCGAGCTGATCGAGGCGCAGCTGCTCGGGCCAGTCGCGCCCGTCTATCGCCAGCATGCCCTGACGATCCGCGACCAGGCCGCTAGCCTGCTCGGCGCGATCGAGGACCTCGACACCGCGGCGCGGATCGAGGGCAAGGCGCTAGACCTGCGTGCCGGCCCGGTCGCGATCGAGCCGATGCTGGCGCGGATCGCGCAGGATCTGGAACCGCTCGCGACGCTGCGCGGCACCGCGCTCGATATCCATCCGATGGGGGATCACGCCGCGCTGGCCGACGATCGCGCGGTCGAACGGCTGCTGTCGCGCCTGCTCGCCGCACTCACCGCGGCGGCGGTCGCGGACGAACGGATCGATATCGCCGAGGCGCCGGCGCCGGCCGGTCAGGTCGCGCTCTGCTTCGCGCGCCCGCAATCGCTCGGCACGGGCGGCGAGGACGTGCTGCTCAGCATCGACGGCGACACGCCCGACCATGCCGAGGCGGGGGGCGGCGCGCCTCTGCTCGGCACCGGCTTCGCGCTGCGCTTGGCGCGCAACCTCGCGCGCGAACTCGGCGGCGAGCTGATCTTCGGCGAGCATCTCTTGACACTGCGGCTGCCCGCCGCCCTAGATGACGCGGTGGGGCAGGCGACCAACTGATCGTGGCGGACGGCGCCGTAACGCCATATCGGGCGCCGCGGCCGGCATCGGGCGTTCTGATCCGCTGGCCAGCGACATTCGGCAACCGCTTCATCGTCTTCGTCGACGTCGAGGAGGAGTTCGACTGGTCGGCGCCGCTCGATCCGCGCAACCGGTCGGTCACCGCGATGCGCGCGCTGCCCGCCGCCCATGCGCGTTTCGCCGAACGCGGCATCGGCCTTGCCTGCATGGTCGACCACCCGGTCGCGAGCGATGCCGCCGCGGTCGACATCCTGCAGGCGATCGCCGCGGACGGCCGGTCGTCGATCGGCGCGCAGCTGCACCCCTGGGTGACCCCGCCCTATGCGCCGCCGCAGCCGGGGGACAGCTATGCCGGCAATTTGCCGCCCGCGCTGGAGGCCGCGAAGCTCGACGCGCTGACCGACCTGTTGCGCGACACCTTCGGCGCGCCTCCGCTCGCCTATCGGGCCGGCCGCTACGGGATCGGGCCGGCGACTGCGGCCCTGCTCGCGGCCCGTGGCTATCGCGTCGATGCGTCGGTCAGGGCGCGGTACGACTATCGCGTGGACGGCGGCCCGGACTTCACCGCGATCAGCGGCGCGGCCTATCGGATGGGGTCGCTGATCGAGGTGCCGCTGACGACGATCTTTACGGGCCGCCTCCGCCGGACCGGCGCAATGCTTCACCCGCTGCTCGGTCGCCTGTCGCATGGGCGTGGCCTGTTCGCACGATCGGGTCTGTTGCAACGGATCGCGCTGACGCCGGAGGACATGCCGATCGACGATGCGCTCGAAGCGGTGCGGATCGCGATCGGCGAGGGCGAACAGCGACTGCTCAGCTTCTCCTTCCACTCGCCCTCGCTCGAACCCGGGCACACGCCCTATGTCCGCAATGCGTCGGACCTTGCGAATTTCTGGAGATGGTGGGATCGTATGCTCGCCTGTCTGGACCGGCTGGACGTCACCCCGGTCGGGATCGATGCGCTGCTCGCGGCGGCCGGTGCGCCGCGGCCTGCGATGTGACCGGTCGCTACGCGACCCGTCAGACAATTGACACCCCTGGACTCATGATCCGCGCCAATAGAGTCCTAACAACAACTTAACAGGACGAGATCCGGACGGCGAATCCTTTGCGGTTCGTCTTTGGCCAATGGCCCCGAACCCTCGCACGACGCAGCGACTTGAAACTGTAACGTATCGTTGTCCTCCGTCGTCGTCGATTTCGCTTGTGTTTTTGTTCGATTGTGTCCATGAATGACACTCACTTTATGAGGGGGGACCATCATGGTTGCCAAGTATCTGATGGCTGTTGCTGCAGCCGCTCTCGCCGTGGCGCCCGCCGCGGCTGCTCCTGCGAACCCCGCAGCGAGCCTGTCGGTGGCCAAGTCGGTTCGTACCGGTTCGGTGTCGAAGAAGAGCAACGAGCTCGCCGGCGGCGGTCTCATCATCGCGCTGGTCGCGGCGGCTGCGGTCGTTGCTGGCATCGTGATCGTTGCCGACGACAGCGACAGCAACTGAGTATTGCCGGCGCCCGGCGGAGTTCCCAAGACGCTCGCCGGACACCGGAATATGTAAAGACAAGGGGAGCTTCGGCTCCCCTTGTTGATTCAGGATCGGCTACACGACAGCGATCCTGCGGCGCAATACGGGGAACGGCCCTCGCCGACATGAAAGGCTGCTGGCAACGCCGGTACGCGCCAGACGGCGGACACCATGGCGTGTGGCTATTGCACCGCCGCCGCCGTCGTCACCACCTTGCCGCGATGCATGACGAAGCGGACCCGCTCCAGCTGTGTCACATCCTGTAGCGGCGACCCCGTCACCGCGATGATGTCCGCCGTCTTACCCGGTGCGAGCATGCCGATGTCGTCGCGCCCGAGCAGATCGGCCGCCGCCACCGTCGCGGCGGCAATCGCCTGCGCCGGCGTCAGTCCGTTCTTCACGAGCAGCGCGAATTCGGTCGCATTGTCGCCGTGCTTCGACACACCCGTATCGGTGCCGAAGGCGACCTTCACCCCCGCGGCATAGGCGCGCGCGTGGCTGGCCGCCATCGCTGCCGCCGCCGCTTCCGCCTTGGCGATCGTTGCGGGCGGCAGCGCCCCGCCGCGCGCTTGCGCGAGGGCGGCGACCGGCGCGATTTCGGTCGGCACCAGATAGGCGCCCCTGGCCTTGAACAGGCGGATCGTTGCGTCGTCGAGGAAGGTGCCGTGTTCAATCGAGTCGACCCCGGCTTCCAGCGCAGCCCTGGTTCCCTCCGCCGCATGGCTGTGTGCCGCGACCTTGCGGCCGAGCGTATGCGCGGTTTCGACGATCGCGCGCATCTCCTCCGGCGTCATCGCCCGGCCAAGACCGCCGCTGACGTTGGACAGCACCCCGCCGGTCGCCGCGAATTTGATGACGCGCGCGCCGAGCGCCACCTGCGCCCGGACCGCACGGCGGCAATCGTCGGGGCCGTCGCAGATATTGACCTGTCGCGCATGGGCGAGGCCCGCGAACTCCTCCGCCAGTCCGTTGCCGCCATCGCCATGACCGCCGGTCACCGACAGCATCTCGCCGGCATTGGTAATCGTCGGCCCCTCGACGGTCCCCGCCTCGATCGCGTCGCGGAGCGCGCGGATGCCGCGCGGATCGCCACCGAGGTCGCGGACCGAGGTGAAGCCCGCCGCCAGGGTCGTGCGGGCGTTCGCGACGGCGGTCATCTCGTCGTCGAACCGGTCGCGCGTCATCGCCTCCAGCCGCGCGCGCATCGGATCGCCGCCGATGCCCCACAGATGCACGTGCATGTCGACCATGCCCGGCAGCACGAACGCATCGCGCAGATCGACCAGCGTGGCGCCAGCCTCGGGCGCGACGAAGCCGTCGCGGATCTCGGCGACCTTGCCGTCACGGACGATGACGGTGCTGGCCCCGCGCGGCGCCTGACCCGGCCGGTCCAGCAACGTCCCCGCCTGAATGTACGTGGTGCCGGTCACCCGATCCTGCGGCGCGGCCGGCATGGGCGCGGACACGGCCGTCGTTGCCGCCAGTGTCGCCAGAAATGTCGTGAACATGGTATCTCCCCTATTGAGGGAGATGCTCGCCGATCCGCCCGCCGCTGGCAAGCGACGGCGCGGCGCAATGCGCTACGATCTGTTCGATACTGTGGTCGGGGAGACAGGATTCGAACCTGCGACCCCCTGGTCCCAAACCAGGTGCGCTACCAGCCTGCGCCACTCCCCGACGAGTCCGCGGTGGTCGGTGCGGATACGCGAAGCGCGCATCGGCGAAGAACCGCGGACGGGAGGGCAGTAGATCGCGATGGGCGGTCTGGCAAGCCGTGCAATGCACCGATCCGGTGTGGCGGTGCCGCTTTCCGTGCGTGGGGCGGGCAAGGACTGGTGGGCCCGGCAGGACTCGAACCCGCAACCTAGCCGTTATGAGCGGCCAGCTCTAACCATTGAGCTACAGGCCCCACCGTGCCGCGTTCGCTAGCGCACCCGTCGCCAAAGAAAAAGCCACCGGTTGGGCGCCGGAACGTAAAAAGGGGCGCCTCCCGCGTGGGAAGCGCCCCTTTCCGGAACGTGCGACAGCATGATCGGCGCGCCGGGCGAGGCCCGGCGCAGCGCGATTACAGGTTGTCGGCCTTTTCCTCAGCCGCGTCACGGACGTTGTCCGCAGCCGCGTTGATGTTGTCGGCCTTGTTCTCGAGCACGGCTTCGGCCGTCGCGTTCGAGGTGTTGTCGGCCAGCGCGTCGATGTTATCGGCCTGCGCTTCGAGGTTGTCCGCCAGCAGGTCCGCGTTGTTCTCGACGGCAGCGGCTTCAGGCGACTTCGAGCAGGCAGCGACGGACATCAGGCCGGCGGCAGCGAGAACGAAAGCGATCTTCTTCATTCGAATGCTCCCAAGCAAAGCAAAAATCGCGGCCGGCCCGATCGCCGTCGCGAGACAGCCCAAATACCGCACGACTCCCCCCGGTCAATCACCAAATTCATCCGGGGGTCATCTGCGGCCATCCTTGAGGCCCTCAACGACGCGGTGTGACGGAGCCGATATCCTCCGGCGCATTGGCAACGACCGCGAGCATCGTCGTCCATGCCGCGACGTTCTGGCGCAATTGTTCGGGGTCGATCCGGTCGAGCGTGTCGTCCGGCGTGTGGTGCGTATCGAAATAGCGGGTACCGTCCTGGTTGAGGTCGATCGCCGCCACGCCCAACGCCAGCGTCGGGCCGACGTCGGTGCCGTCGCCGCCGATGCCCGCGCCGCGCGCGATACCGAGCGGGGCGAGGGCGCTCTGCAACCGGTCCGCGATCGCCCTGGCGCCGTCGGGCAGGTTGACCTCGAACCGCCAGATGCGATCGGCGCCGAAATCGCTCTCGCCGGCGGTGGCATGGCGTTCGCCGCCATGGACGCGGGCATAATCCTTGCCGCCATAGCCGCCCGGTTCCTCTGCGCCGAACCAGACGACGCGGATCGTCCGCCGCGGCTTGGGTCCGTCGAGGATGCGCTTCGCCGCAGCGGCGGTGATCGCCACGCCGGATGCATCGTCGATCGCGCCGGTGCCGAGATCCCAGCTGTCGAGATGCCCGCCGACCAGCACGATCCCCGCCTTGGGGTCGCTGCCGGGCACTTCGGCGATGACGTTGCCCGACGTGCCGGTGCCGGCGAAACGCGGGGTCAGCACCAGCTTCAGCGTGATCGGCTTGCCGCGCCCGGCCATGCGTTCGAGCAGTTCCGCGTCGGGAACGGACAGCGCCGCGGCGGGGATCGGTGCGACGCCCGCGGGAAAGTTGGTGCCGCCGGTGTGCGGGTTGCGGTGGTGGTCGGTGCCAATTGACTTGATGACCACCGCGGCCGCGCCCAGCTTCGCCGCCAGCGCCGGGCCGACGAAGCGGGCGGGGCCGTAGGCACCATAGCTCGACCCGTCCTGCGTGGGCTGCATCGCATGGCCGATATAGACGATTTTGCCGCGTACGCTCTCGGCCGGCGCGTTGGCGAGATCGCCATAGGTCTTGAACACCGCCACCGGCGCAGTCAGGCCGGTGGCCGGCGTCGCGCCCGAATTGCCCAGCGCGACCAGCTTCAGCTTCTGAGGGAAGGGCGCGACGACCTCCGCGGTCTCCTCGCCGCGCAGCCACACCGGCATCTGATAGGTTTCGACATGGACGTTCCTGAACCCCAGCGCCTTCAGTTTGCCGACGCTCCATGTCCGCGCCCGCGCCTCCGCCTCGGTGGCCGCCAGGCGCTGTCCGATCTCCGTCGTCAGCCCCTCGACGATGTCATAGGCGACGTCGTCCTTCAGCGCGGCGTCGCGCAGCGCCGCGACCTTCGGGTCGACCGGAGCGGGGGCGGGCGGGGCGGTGCGCTGCGCCGACAGCGCGGTCGAGGAGGCGAGGGCGAGGAGCGCGAGCGCGAGGCGGGTCATTCGGTCAATCCCCTTGGACATGTTCTGATCGCGACGGTGTGAGCGATGGCGGCGTCCGGCACAAGCGCCGGGCATTTGCACCCGGCCCTCGCGCTCGCTACATGCGCGGACAGATTTTCCCGTCCGTATCGATCAGGAGCGCGTGCCGACCATGGCCGTCCAGTACACCTACGTCATGAAGGGCCTGACCAAGACCTTCCCCGGCGCGAACAAGCCGGTGCTCAACAACATCCACCTGCAGTTCATCCCTTCGGCGAAGATCGCGATCATCGGCCCCAACGGCGCCGGCAAGTCGACGCTGATGAAGATCATGGCGGGCATGGACCCCGACTTCACCGGCGAGGCCTGGGCCGCCGAGGGCGTGCGCGTCGGCTATCTGGCACAGGAGCCGCAGCTCGATCCGACCAAGGACGTGATGGGCAACGTCAAGGACGGCGTGCGCCCGGTCGCCGACCTCGTCGATCGCTTCAACGCGATCTCGGCGGAGATGGGCGATCCCAAGGACGACACCGACTTCGACGCGCTGATGGAGGAGATGGGCGATCTTCAGGGCAAGATCGACGCGGTCGACGGGTGGACGCTCGACAACCAGCTCGAGGTCGCGATGGAGGCCCTGCGCTGCCCGCCGGGCGATGCCGACGTCAGCAAGCTGTCGGGCGGCGAGAAGCGCCGCGTCGCGCTCTGCAAACTGCTGCTCGAAAAGCCCGACATCCTGCTGCTCGACGAACCGACCAACCACCTCGACGCCGAAAGCGTGTCGTGGCTGGAAAACTACCTCAAGGAATATACCGGCAACGTCATCCTTGTGACGCACGACCGCTACTTCCTCGACAATGTCGTCAACTGGGTGCTCGAGCTCGATCGCGGCCGCTATTACACCTACGAATCGAACTATTCGGGCTATCTTGAGAAGAAGGCCAAGCGCCTCGAGCAGGAAGAGCGCGAGGAGGCCGGCAAGCAGAAGGCGATCGCTGACGAACTGGCCTGGATGCGCCAGACCCCCAAGGCCCGCCAGACCAAGTCCAAGGCGCGTATCCGCGCGTTCGACGAGCTGATGGCGAAGCAGGAGAATCGCGTCGCCGGCAAGGCGCAGATCCTCATCCAGCTGCCCGAGCGTCTCGGCGGCAAGGTGATCGAGGCGAAGGGCCTGACCAAGGCCTATGGCGACAAGTTGCTGTTCGACGGTCTCGACTTCACGTTGCCGCCGGGCGGCATCGTCGGCGTCATCGGACCGAACGGTGCGGGCAAGTCGACGTTGTTCAAACTCATCACCGGTCAGGAACAGCCCGACAGCGGCACGATCGAGGTCGGCTCGACGGTCAAGCTCGGCTATGTCGACCAGAGCCGCGACGATCTCGATCCCAACAAGAACGTCTGGCAGGAAATCTCCGACGAGCTCGAGGTCTTCCGCTTCGGCAAGCAGGAACTCGGCACGCGCGCCTATGTCGGCGCGTTCAACTTCCGCGGGCCGGACCAGCAGAAGAAGGTCGGCCAGCTGTCGGGCGGCGAGCGCAATCGCGTCCACATGGCCAAGATGCTCAAGGAGGGTGGCAACGTCCTGCTTCTCGACGAACCGACCAACGACCTCGACGTCGAGACGCTGCGCGCGCTCGAGGAGGCGCTGGAGACGTTCGCGGGCTGCGCCGTGGTTATCAGCCACGATCGCTTCTTCCTCGATCGCCTCTGCACGCACATCCTCGCATTCGAGGGCGACAGCCACGTCGAATGGTTCGAGGGCAATTACGAAAGCTACGAGGAGGACAAGCGCCGCCGGATGGGCGACGCCGCCGATCGTCCGACGCGCCTTGCCTACAAGAAGCTGACGCGCTGATCTTTACCGTGGCGGAAGGGCACCAAGCGTGACCCTCTCGCCGCGGATCGACGTGATCCCCGGTTGGTATACCGGCTTCAGCCCCGCGCAGCGCTGAATGCGATCCGGAAACAGCTTGGCCGCGTCGGCGCAGGTGATCTGGATATCGAAGCTGCGCGGCATCGTCTTCGAACACACGGTCGCATCGGATGCGATCGTACCGCCGCGGATGATATCCACCGCATGCGTATCGCCGTCACCGCCGTTGCGGCGCATGCGGATTCGGTCCTTCTGCGTTTCCAAATCCTTGAACAGCGCCAGCTGCGTGTCGACGCAGATGCGATAGACGTTCGTATCGGTCATCGCATCGTTGAGCGTTACGAGCGCCGGCATCTCGCGCAGGGTCTGGCGAAACGGATCGTCCTCGTTCACGAACATCCGGCGGATGGTGGATACGAAGGTGTCATCGGCCTTCATCCGGCGGATCTGTTCGATCGTATAGCCGCTGCGCACGCCGCTGAGGTCGGCGACGCGGGTTTCCAGATGCTGGATTTTCGACGTCAGATCGGCGTTGAGCGTGGTCAGGTCCGCCACCGCCTTCGCCTTTTCCGCCAACACCGTCCGGTAACCGATGTCGGTCTGATACATCAGCGTCTCGCTTCGGATGCGGTCGCCGAGAAACCACGTCGCGCCGAACAGGATTGCGGCGGAACCGGTCACCTTCAGCACCCCCATCTTGAATTCCGATCCCTCCGATCCGCCGAGGAAGCGGTAGATCAGCGCCGCGACCGATACCGCGGCAAAGAAGGCGATCAGGCTGGATGGAAAATGCGTCCCCCAGGATTCGTTGGCGATCGCCATCAGCAGAGATGTGGAAAAGCCGAGCAGCAGTGCAAGGCAGATGACGACATCTTCGATCTTTAGTTTCATCGTTCCCCCGAACCGGCACGTCAGGCTACGTGCAGGATCGACACTGCCCGCAATCGGACGGCGTCGGGATGAAAGCATATCCGAAACGGTCGTAAATCATGCGGGATCTGGTGCCGAACCTGTGAGAACGGGCGGACCGTCCCGTTTCCGGTTGAAAACCTTTGGATCCGTTCTACGTGCGTGTCAGGTTACAGGCGGGCGCGGACCCGCATGCAAGGGGAAGAAGCGGGGTTGGCAGTGGTCGAACGATCGCCCGGCGGGGATGAGCCTCCCGGTGCCGGTGAGTTGCAATATCGGCTGCAACAGCAATCGGTCCTCGCCCGGTTCGGGATCGAGGCGCTACGCGCGCGCGACCTGCAGCCGATGCTGCAACGCGCGGTGGAGCTGTGCGCCGAGGGGATGCGCTCGCGCTATTGCAAGTTCCTCGAACATTGCACCGACGACAACGTGCTGCTCGTGCGCAACGGCGTCGGCTGGCGCGCGGGCGTCGTCGGCGGGACCGAGATGCGTGCCGATCTCGGTTCGCCGGCGGGCTATGCCTATCACACCGGCGAGGCGGTGATCTCCAACCACCTCGAAAACGAAACCCGGTTCCGCACGCCCGGCTTCATGGCGGATCACAACATCCGCCGGGCGATCAACGTCCTGGTCGAGGCCGGCGGCCGACGGTTCGGCGTGCTCGAGGTCGACAGCCCGGACGAGGGCAAGTTCGAGGCATCCGACCTCGCCTTCATGCAGGGCTTCGCCAATCTGATCGGCGTCGCGATCGAGCGGCAGGAGGCCGAGCGCCGCCTCAACCACGCGCTGGAGCATCAGGAGCTGCTGACTCGCGAGGCGAGCCACCGCGTCAAGAACAGTCTGGCGATGGTATCGGGCCTGCTCAACCTGCAGATGCAGGCCGATCCCGATGAACGCATCACCCGCCTGCTCGGCGATGCGCAGGCGCGGATCACCGCGATCGCGCAGGCGCACGACCGCCTGTGGCGCGGCGAGCAGGTCGGCATCGTCGCGCTCGACGATCTGATCGGCGGTATCGTCGAGCAGTTGCGCGAACAGGCGCCGCTCCACGCCATCCACTGCGATATTGCACGCGTCCAGATCAGCGCCGATTCGGCGATCCCGATCGGCCTGCTGGTCACCGAACTGGTCACCAACGCAATCAAATACGCCTATGACGAGGGGGGCGAGATTATCGTCGCGATCACCAATCGGGCGGGCGAACTGCATCTCACAGTCAGCGACCATGGCCATGGGCTGCCCGCCGGCTTCGACCTCAAATCGGCCTCGCGGCAGAGCCTCGGCATGCGCATGATCGCCAGCCTTGCGCGCCAGTTGCGCGGCGAACTGGCCTATGAGGATGCCGGCCCCGGCACCCGTGCGCGGCTGGTGACGCCCGATCCGAGGACGGGGTGACTACAGCCGGTTAGTCGCAACGGTCAGTCCGGGAATCGTGATCGCGACGATGGGCTGGCCGAAGGGGACTTCGTCGTGTCGGCTGAACTGCACGCCTTCGGGGTTCGCGAGCTGGTGGATCACGCGACCATTGAGGTCGACCACCCAATATTCCGCCACTCGCGCCGATGCGTACATCGTTGCCTTTCGTCCCAGATCGTGATCGAGCGTCGTATCCGCCACCTCGACCAGCAGGCGAACGCTGTCGCCGGGAACCGGGCCGTCACCACGTGCCTCCGACGTCAGGATGATATCGGGCTGCGGCAGATCATGGTCAGACAGATGGACCGACGCTTCGGTACCGACGAACAGGTCGACCCCGTTCGCTTCCAGCGCCTGACGGATCCGATAGGCGAGTTCGTCCTTGGCAAACATATGAGGACGGAACTGCGCATTCATGTAAAGCAGCTCCCCCTCGATCAGCTCGATCCGGCCATAATCCCTGAACGCGCCCCCGCCGTCGAGCAGGACGACGTCTTTCACCTTCAGCCGGACGGGCTGCGGCCCCAGCTCCACAGGCGCGTGGTAGTTCATCCCGTCACCCTATCACGTCTCCCCATCTAGCGCACGCGCTTGACGAAAACTCCGCTCTCGCGGCGTTCGGACTGGAAGTTTGGCACCGCCAGGATCAGGTCCGACAGGCGCTGATAGCCGTAGTTGCGCGTATCGAAGCTTGACCGGTTGCCCGCCAGCTGCCCCATCGCCGACAGGCTGACATAGCCCTTTTCGTCGCGCTTCACCGATTGATAGGCATCGATGAGCAGCGCGATCAGCTCGGGATCAATCGGTTTTTTCGTCTTGGGGGCACTCGCGATCGACGGCGGCAGCGAGTCGCCGATCGGCACGTCGACGCTGGCCGGCTTGGCGGCCACCGGCGCTACCGCCTCCGCCTTCGCCTCGCTCACCAGCGCGCCGACGTCGATGAAGCGCGTGCACGCCTGTTTGAACGCCTCGGGCGTCTTGGCATTGCCGAAGCCATAGACCGGGATGCCGTCCTGCCGGATGCGCATTGCCAGCGGCATGAAGTCGCTGTCCGACGACATGATCCCGAACCCGCCGATCCGCCCGCGGAACAGCAGGTCCATCGCGTCGATCGTCATTTTCATGTCCGTGGCGTTCTTGCCCTTGGTCAGGTCGAACTGCTGCTGCGGCTCGATGCCGTGCTTGACCGTCATGTCGCGCCAGCCCTTCAGCGCGGGCTTCGACCAATTGCCGTAGACGCGGCGGATGTTGACGGTGCCGAGCTCGGCGAGCACGGTCAGGACGGGATCGATCGCGTGCCAAGACGCATTGTCGGCGTCGATGAGGAGGGCGATGTTGCGCAGAGTGTCTTCCATGCGCGCGAACCTCGCGGCCGGATCGCCGACGGTCAACCGCTAAGCACGGTCCTGGCGTCACTTCGCGTGATCGTCACCCGGCCGGATAGATGACCGCGATCACCTCATATTCCTTCTCGCCCGCGGGCAGCGTGACGCGGCGCAGGTCGCCCACCGTCGCACCGCGCAGCGCCCGCGCGATCGGCGCGTTCCACCCGATCCGTCCCGCACCGGCCTCCGCCTCGTCGTCGCCGACCAGCGTCAGCACGCGCTCGACATCGTCCTCATCCGCGATCGTCACCGTCGCGCCGAACCATATCCGCGTCCGATCCTGCGCCTGCGCCGGATCGACCACCTTCGCCGCCTTCATCCGCTTCGACAGCCAGCCGAGCCGCCGGTCGATCTCGCGCAGCCGCTTGCGGCCGTAGATGTAGTCGCCGTTCTCGGACCGGTCGCCGTTGCCCGCCGCCCAGGCGATCGTCTCGACCAGTGCCGGCCGCTCGGTGCCGAACAGTTGTTCGTATTCCGCGCGCAGCGTCGCATAGCCCGCCGGCGTGATGTAATTCGGTCGCTGTTCCACGGATCAGCCCGGCCGCTTGCCTAGATACCAGCTGAGGTTCGCGGGGCCCCGGCTCTTCGCCCGGGCGGGATTGATGAGGTCGTAGACGACCGCATTCTCCAGCACGCGCTGCACGTAGTTACGGGTTTCCTGATACGGGATCGCCTCGATCCAGTCGACCATGTCGACGCCGCCGGTGCGCGGGTCGCCATTGGCACGCAGCCATTTGTTCACGTTGCCGCCGCCCGCATTATAGGCGGCGATCGCCAGCGGATAACTGCCGTAGATGCCGAAGATCCGCTGGAAATAGCTCGATCCCAGCATGATCGACAGATTGGGATCGCTGGTCAGCGAGGCGGGGTCGTAGGAGATGCCGATCTTGCCCGATTGCTCGCGCGCGGTGGCGGGCATCAGCTGCATCAGCCCGCGTGCGCCGGCATGGCTGACCGCGGTCTTGTCGAACTGGCTCTCCTGCCGTGCGATCGCGTGGATCAGCGTCCAATTGTCCTCGTAACCGGTCGGCACGCTCACCGTCGGAAAGCCCGTCGCCGAATAGTCGGACAGGCCGTTCTGCATCGCGCTGCGCCCGACCATCACGCCCAGGTCCGGCCGGTTGATCTCGCGCGACAGTTCCGCGGCGAGCAGATGATCGGTGTCGCTGGTCGCCTGCGCCGCGATCTGGCGAACGAAGGCGGTCTGATCCTGCCACTGGCCGATCATGCCCAGGAAGCGCGCCGCGCGCACCGTCTCGCGGGCGGCGAACGCCTGCCGCACAGCGGGCGCGATCACGGGTGCGCCGATCGCCGGCGGCGCAACCAGCGGCTTGCCGGTCCGCTCGAGCGCCAGTTGCCCGTAGAATTGGTCGCGATAGCCGCCGGCCCGCGCATAATAGCCCGCGGCCTCGGTCGCCTTGCCGGCCGCCTCCGCCGCGCGGCCCGCCCAGTAGAAGCCCTTGGCCCGCGTCTGCGGCGACTGGCTGCCGCGGCCGTAGCGCTCGAACATCACCATCGCATCGGCAGGGCGGCCGAGCGACTTCATCGCGACCTGTCCGGCGAGCCAGGCGAGGCTGGTGTAATCGTCGCGCTCGCCATAGGGTTTGGTCGATACGTCGGTCCCGGCGGGATAGGCGTCGTCGACTTGCCGCGCGATATCATAGGCGAGCTGATACTGACCGTCCGCCTGCGCGGCGCGGGCGTTGACCAGCAGCACCTCATACCATTTCTCGACGTCGCCCGGCCGGCTCGCGAGTGCACGCGGCCGCGCCAGCCACGACCGCGCGGTCGGCGACGCGCCGGTGTTGCGCAGCCAGGTCGCGCGGTCGGCGACATAGCCGGGATCGCTCGCATATTGATCCTGCGTCCGCATCGCCAGGTCGGCGGCATTGGCCGTGTTGGAGCGGAACGCCAGCCGCGCCTCGAACACCGGCCGCCGCGACGGGCTGGTATAGGCGATCTGGCGGGCGGCGACCCCGGTCGCATTCTGCCACAGCAGGGCATCCATCCGCGCATCGTGATCGTCCGGCGTCAGCGCGCTCGCGAAGCCGGTCAGCACCGTCGCCTCGTCGTTCGCCGCCAGGCCGCCCTTGCGCCACGCCGCCCGCGCCGCAGCCTGCGCTTCGACCATCCGACCGGTCGCCTGCAACGCCCGTGCCTGCGCGACCAGCCCCGCACCGCTCTGCGGCGCGAAGCGGGTGAAATAGGCGATGGCATTGGCTGGCGCGGCGTTCACCGCCTGCTTCTCCGCGGCACGCCTGTTGGCGGGCTCGCCGGGCCAGCCCGGATGCGCCATCAGGAACCCGGCATAGCTGTCGAAGGGCAGCGCATCGGTCTGCTGGATCGCCTTCCACTGCGCGATGGCGGCGGCGATCGCCCCATCCGCGGGGGTCTGCGGCGCCCGCGGCGACATGTTCGCCATCTGCGTGCGATAGCGGTCGAGCTGATCCTGATCCGCCGGCGCCTGCGGCACGGGCTGGACCTGCATCTGAAGGGGAGCCGCGGAGACCCCGACGAAGGTGGCGAGAAGAAGTCCGATCGGAAGCGTGGCTGGGTGCATGTGGACATCATACGGCCTCCACCCGTATCTGTCCTGAACGAAAACCCGTCCCGGCGCAGCAGGAGCGCGAATTACCTCATGTTTTCAGGTTCCATCCCCGCCCTCGTCACGCCCTTCACGCAAGACGGCGCATTCGACGAAGCCGCCTATCGCGCGCTGATCGACTGGCAGATCGCCGAGGGCTCGTCCGCGCTCGTCCCCTGCGGCACCACCGGCGAGGCGGCGACGCTGACCGCCGACGAGCATTTCGCCATCGTCCAGGTCTGCGTCGACCAAACCGCGGGGCGCGTGCCGGTCATCGCCGGCGCCGGATCGAACGACACCGCGGTCGCCGCCGCCAACATCACCCGTGCCCGCGATGCCGGCGCCGATGCCGCGCTGATGGTCCCGCCTTACTACAACCGCCCGGGTCAGGAGGGCATCTACCAGCATTTCGCCAGGCTGGCGGAGACGGCCGAACTGCCGATCGTCCTCTACAACGTTCCCGCCCGCACCGTGACGGACATCCAGCCCGCGACGCTCGCCCGGATCGTCAACGCCTTTCCAAAGGTGTTCGTGGCGGTGAAGGACGCCAGCGGCGCCATCGCCCGCGTCTCCGCGCATCGCGACGCCTGCGGTCCGGACTTCGTCCAGCTGTCGGGCAACGACGACATGGCGCTGGCGTTCAACGCAATGGGGGGCAGGGGCTGCATTTCCGTCTCCGCCAACGTCGCGCCGCGCCTGTGCGCCGACTTCCAGGCCGCCTGCCAGTCCGGCGATTATGCGGCAGCGCTGGCGCTGCAGGACCGGCTCTACCCGCTCCACGACGCGCTGTTCACCGACGCATCCCCCGGCCCGGTCAAATACGCGATGACCCGCGTCCGCCCCGGCTTCCCCGACGGCATCCGCCTGCCGATGACCTGGCCATCGGACGCCTCGCGCGCCGCGGTCGACGCGGCGCTGGCGCATGCGGGCCTCGTTTGACGGACGGCGTTTAACGGACGGCTTGCACCGCGACCCAGGATTCCACGGGTCTGTCGTTGCGATAGGCGGGCATGAACGTCCACGTCGGAACAAGCCGGCGCAGTGCCGCCGTCGCCCGTCGCGACGATTGACGGACGACACGGACGGCATCCGGCCGCCCGGTGGCGCCGATGTGGACGCAGGCAGTTATGTTTCCGAGGTCTATTGCGCCGGGCAGTCTCGCATCGATCAGCCGTGGGAGGCGATCGACCGGTTCCTGCCCGGCGCACGGTCTGCGAACGACGACCGGCGTCGGTGATCCGCCCGCGACCATTGGCGTCGGCACCGCGTCGATCGGGTACACATTGACGTGGCTGCCCAGCTCGATCGCGACGATCGGATCGGGTTCGCCGAACCACCAGCCGCCGCCGCAGTCCGCGCACACGAAAAACGGGACAGGAGCGAACAGGCCGGCAAGCGACATGGCCAGCACGGCATTCACCAGCGAGGTTCCGGTCATGGCGCGCCAGTCGATCATGGACGAGATGCTATCACACGCGGTGGTCGGCGCAATCGTCGCCACCCCGCTTCCCTTGCCCCCCATCACCCCCTACATCGCCCTCACATGTCGCGTCCCAAACCCGCCACCTTCGACAAGAAGAAGATCGTCGCCGAGAATCGCAAGGCACGGTTCGAATACAGCATCGACACCGTCTACGAGGCGGGCATCGCGCTTACCGGCACCGAGGTGAAGTCGCTCCGCTTCGGCGAGGGCAGCATCGCCGAAAGCTATGCCGAGGTGCGCGACGGATCGGTCTGGCTGGTCAACGCCAACGTGCCCGAATTCAGCCACGGCAACCGCTACAACCACGAGGCCAAGCGGCCCCGTAAATTGCTGCTTCACGAACGCGAGATAAACAAGCTCCACGGCGCGGTCGCGCGCGAGGGCATGACCCTCGTGCCGCTCAGTGTCTATTTCAACGGCCGCGGCCGCGCGAAGGTGGAACTCGCCCTGGCCAAGGGGCGCAAGGACCACGACAAGCGCGCCGCGATCAAGGAGCGCGAATGGAAGCGGGAAGCCGGACGAATCATGCGCGATCGGGGCTGATGGCGTCGCCGGCCCCGGGCATGGTCCACAAGAGTCTCGCCTGGTGCCGGCGCAACATGCCGACGCGGGATTCGATGGAATCGAACCGGCTGCTGCGGCCCGTGGCGCATCGCGTGATGGAGCCGGGCCTGTGGCGCTTCAATCGCCGCTCGGTGCCACGCGGCGTCGCGCTCGGCATGGTCGCGGGTTTCCTGTTTCCGGTCGCGCAGATCGCGATCGCCGCCCTCTTCGCGCTGCCGTTTCGCGCCAACGTGCCGGTGGCGGCGCTGACCACGTTCATCACCAATCCGTTCACCACCCCGTTCCTGTGGTTCGTCGCCTACAAGATCGGCACGTGGCTGCTGCGCAGCGATGCGCCCGCTATCACCCAGCCCGTCACCGAGGCCGCGACCGGCTGGCTGCAATGGCTCACCGGCGCGCTCCACTGGCTGTGGTCGCAGGGGCCGGCGTTCGGGCTCGGCCTGATCGTCCTGACCACGGGCTGCGCGCTGCTCGGCTATGCGCTGTCGGCGCTCGGCTGGCGCCTGTGGATCGCGCGCAAATGGCGACATCGTCACAATCGAAACCATATTTGACGAGGCGTTCTAACCGGCTACAACACCGGTCATACCGAGTCTGATTTTCCGTTCTTTCCTTCAAAAGGGCCATTCATGCGCAAACCGGTTCTCGCCGCTCTTCTGCTCGCCTCCGCCGCGTCCGGCGTCGTCTACGCCCAGACCGCCACGCCGGCCGCCCCCGCCGCGAAGTCCGTACCCGGCAAGCCGCAGCTCGGCGACTTCGGCGTCGACCTCACCGCGATGGACAAGGCGGTGCTGCCGGGCAACGATTTCTACAATTACGTCAACGGCGCCTGGATGGCCCGCACCGAAATCCCGGCCGACCGGTCGAGCTGGGGCGGCTTCGCGATCCTGCGCAACCTGTCCGACGAGCGCACCCGCGCGGTGATCGAGGGCTCCGCCGCCAATCCGGGTGGCGACCCCGTCTCGGCGAAGATCGGCGACACCTATGCCAGCTTCATGGACGCGCCCGCGATCGAGGCTGCCGGTGCCGCGCCGCTGAAGCCCTATCTGGCGAAAATCGCCGCGATCGCCACGCCGGCCGATCTCGCCAAGGCGTTCGGCGAGGCGACGATGCACGGCATCGACGTGCCGATCGGCGCAGGCGTGCAGCAGGACCTCAAGGACAATACCGTCTACGCGGTCTACCTCGGCCAGGGCGGCATCGGCTTGCCGGACCGTGACTATTTCCTCAAGGACGACCCCAAGTTCGCCGAGGCGCGTACGAAGTACGTCGCCTATATTGCCGACATGCTGCGCATGGCCGGTCAGCCCGATCCGCAGGGTTCGGCGCAGCGCATCTTCGACCTCGAGAAGAGCATTGCGCAGGTCCATTGGGAGCGTGCCGAGCTGCGTCAGGTCGAAAAGGGCTACAACCCGATGCCGGTCGAGCAGCTCGCCACCGCGATGCCGGGCTTCGACTGGAAGGCGATGCTCGCCGCGCAGGGCCTCGGCAGCCAGACCCGCGTCATCGTCGGCCAGCCCTCGGCGCTGACCGCGACCGCGAAGATCGTCGCGGCGACGCCGCTGCCGGTATGGAAGGAATATCTCGCCTTCCACACCATCTCGAACGCCGCGCCGCTGCTGTCGTCCAACTTCGTCAACACCCAGTTCGCCTTCTACGGCACGACGCTGTCGGGCACGCCGCAGCTCAAGGAGCGCTGGAAGCGCGGCGTCGATCTCGTCAACGGCAGCCTGGGTGAGGCGGTCGGCCAGATCTACGTCCAGAAATATTTCCCGCCCGAGGCGAAGGCCAAGGCGGACGAGCTCGTCCGCAACCTGATTTCGGCGATGGATGCGCGCCTCGCCCGGCTCGAATGGATGGCGCCCGAGACGAAGGTGAAGGCG
The DNA here is from genome assembly GCF_002292295.1 of Sphingomonas sp. UBA978. Taxonomy (GTDB): domain Bacteria; phylum Pseudomonadota; class Alphaproteobacteria; order Sphingomonadales; family Sphingomonadaceae; genus Sphingomonas. Next base: position 28,366 of record NZ_DBBS01000008.1, on the reverse strand, counting down.
CGCGCCAAGCTGGCGGCATTCACCCCCAAGATCGGCTATCCGGACAAGTTCCGCGACTACACCAACCTGCGCGTGGTGAAGGGTGACGTGCTCGGCAACGCCGATCGCGTCGCGGAGTTCGAATACAAGCGGCAGCTCGACAAGATCGGCAAGCCGGTCGATCGCAGCGAATGGTTCATGACCCCGCAGACGGTCAACGCCTATGCCAATCCGCTGATGAACGAGGTCGTCTTCCCGGCCGCGATCCTCCAGCCGCCGTTCTTCGACCCCAACGCCGATCCGGCGGTGAACTATGGCGCGATCGGCGCGGTGATCGGCCACGAGCTTTCGCACCACTTCGACGACCAGGGCCGCAAGTTCGATCCGAAGGGCAATTTCTCGGACTGGTGGACCGCGGAGGACGTCAAGCGCTTCAGCGCGCTGACCGACAAGGTCGTCGCGCAATATGCCGCCTACGAACCGATCCCGGGCAGCCACGTCAACGGCCAGCTGACGCTGGGCGAGAACATGGCCGACCTCGCCGGCATCAACGTCGCCTATGACGCGTACAAATTGTCGCTGAAGGGCAAGAAGGCACCGGTGCTCGACGGCTTCACCGGCGACCAGCGCTTCTTCATGGGCTTCGGTCAGGTCTGGCAGACCAAGGCGCGCGAGGCGTCGATCAAGAACCAGCTCACCACCGATCCGCACACGCCGGGCCAGTGGCGCGCCTATGTCGTCCGCAACCTCGACGCCTGGTATCCGGCGTTCAACGTGAAGCCGGGGCAGAAATATTATCTGGCCCCCGCCGACCGCATCAAGATCTGGTAACGCCCCGGATCTATCGTGCCGTCACCCCGGACCGATCCGGGGTGACGGTCGCGCCGCGGCGAGAGCCCGATCCCTCCGGCGCTGCGGGCCGGAGCCTCAACCAGTCAAACCAATCGCTTGACGGCGGGCGTCACATCCCGCGATGACGGCGCCGACATGGCGTCCCTTCCGATCCCCGCCGGCCTCGACCCGAAGCGTGCCGCGATCCTCGTCGCCGGCGGGGCGACGATCGCCGCGGCCGGCCTCGTCCTGTTCCTCGTCGGCAGCATCGCCGTCGCCGCCGGTTTCCTTGGCATCGGCATCGTCGCCACCGGTGCCGTCATCGGTTGGCGCCTGCTGCGCCAGCAGGCCGCGGCCGAACCCCATGCGATCGACTGGGCCTTCACCCGCGCCGTCGCGCAGGCGAGCGGCGATGCGGTGGCGATCACTGACCGCGCCGGTCGCCTCGTCTGCGCCAACGACGCGTTCGAAACGCTGTTCGGCGGCTTTCCGACGCCCCCCGGCCTGCCGCTTGAGGGCGATGGCGTCGCGCTGCTCGGTAACGCCGGCCGCATCGCGTGGCGCGACGGCAGCGGCGAGATCGCGGGCCTCGTCATTGGCCGCCACCGCATCACCGCGCATATCACCCGCGCCGGCGACGACGGCGACATGCTCGTCTGGCGCTTCGTCGTCCTCCAGCGCCAGGACCTTGCCGCCTCGACCGAGGCGCTGATCGGCGGCGCGACCGGCGACCGGCTCGGCGGGGCAGGGGTGATGGCGGCGCTGATCGGCCCCGACGGCCGCGTCCGCGCGACCAACCGCGTGCTCGCCGAGCGCGCGCTGGGCGCGGTCGGGCCGATCGACGGGCGCGACTTCGCCCGGCTGCTCATCACCGACAGCCGCGGCCTCGTCCGCTTCGAACGCGAGGGGCTCGACGGCACGCCGCTGCGCGTCGTCCAGATTCCCTTCATGGACAGCGAGGATGCGCCCGTGCTCGTCGCGCTGCTCGACGACGAGGATACCGCCCCGGCGATCGGCGCCAGCGCCTCGGCGCATGTCCGCAGCCTCGTCAGCCTGATGCCGTTCGGCATGGCGCTGGTCGATCGCGAGGGCCGCTTCCTGCAGATGAACGACGCCTTCATCCGCGCCGCCGGCGTCGATCCGCATGCTCCGCCGCTCTACCCCGGCGACCTGGTCGTGCGCGAGGACAAGACCGCGGTCGCCGATGCGATCCGCCGCTTCGCCGGGGGCGCGACGCATTCCTCGGACATGGCCGTCCGGCTCAAGAGCCATCCCGAGGAACCGGTCGCGCTCACCATCGCCGGCGCGCGCGGCCTCGGCGATGCCGCGGTGCTGCTCAGCCTCAAGGACAATAGCGAGGAAAGCCGCCTGAAGCGCGAGGTGGCGCAGGCGACCAAGATGCAGGCGGTCGGCCAACTCGCCGGCGGCGTCGCGCACGATTTCAACAATATCCTCACCGCCATCATCGGCCATTGCGACCTGATGATGATGCGCCATTCGCCCGGCGACAGCGACTATGACGACATCCAGCAGATCCGCACCAACTCGAACCGCGCCGCCAGCCTCACCCGCCAGCTGCTCGCGTTCAGCCGCCAGCAGACGCTGCGCCCGCAGACGCTGCAGTTGCCCGACGTCGTCGCGGAGGTCTCGAACCTGCTCAAGCGTCTGATGGGCGAGCAGATCACGCTCGACGTCACCCATGGCCGCAATCTGGGCGCGGTCCGCGCCGATCCGGGCCAGCTCGAACAGGTCGTCGTCAACCTCGCGGTCAACGCGCGCGACGCGATGCTGACCCACAATCCGCGCAGCGGCGGCACCCTGACGATCCAGACCAAGGCGGTGACGGCCAGCGAAGTGCGCGCGATGGCGTCCGACATCCTGCCGGTCGCGGATTATACCGCGCTGGTCGTCACCGACACCGGCGGCGGCATCCCGCCCGAAATCCTGCCCAAGATCTTCGAACCCTTCTTCACCACCAAGGAGGTGGGCAAGGGCACCGGCCTTGGCCTGTCCACCGTCTATGGCATCGTCAAACAGTCGGGCGGCTGGATCTTCGCTGACTCGCGGCCCGGCCAGGGCGCGACATTCACCATGTATCTGCCCGTGCATGCGGCGGGGACGGTAACGCGACCACCGCTCGCGCGACCACCCGCCAAGCCGGTCGAGATGTGGGGCACCGGCACCATCCTGCTGGTCGAGGACGAGGATATGGTCCGCGCCGTCGCCGAGCGCGCGCTGACGCGGCAGGGCTATACCGTGATGACCGCGGAGAATGGCGAGGCCGCGCTCGACCTGCTCGACCGCAACGGTCGCCCCGACCTGCTCATCAGCGACGTGGTGATGCCGACGATGGACGGCCCGACCATGGTCCGCCACGCCCGCGACCGCTATCCCGACCTGCCGATCATCTTCATGTCGGGCTATGCCGAGGAGCAGTTGCGCAAGTCGATCGACCTCGACAACGTCGCCTTCCTCCCCAAACCGTTCAGCGTGCAGCAGCTCGCCGAGGCCGCGCGGGACGTGCTCGTCGGGCGCTAGCCCCGGCCCTTGTGTCGTCCGACCGGTACAGACCGAAAACAACCTGTTGGCATTGCGCAACAACCGCGGGTAAGGGCCATGGATGGCTGCTCCGACCCAGATCCTCATCGTCGAGGACGAACCGCTGATCGCGATGATGCTCGAGGATTTCCTCGAGGTGCTCGACAAGACCGCCGTCGGCACCGTCGACAGCGTCGCGACCGCTTTGGCGCGGGTCGAGGATGGCGGCATCGACGCCGCGATCCTCGACGTCAACCTGCGCGGCGGCGAGAAGAGCACCCCCGTCGCCGAAGCGCTTGCGGCGCGGGATATCCCGTTCGTCTTCGCCACCGGCGGCAGCGACGACAGCGTCGATGCGCAGTTCCGCGACCGTCCCGTCCTGCAGAAGCCGTTCACCATGGACGGGGTCGCAAAGGCGCTCGAAGCGCTCTGAACAAAAATTTGGCGTAACAGACTTGCGTCGCGGGCTCCGTCGACGCAATAGCCTGTCGCCATGACCCAGTTCGACAAGACCCGCCTGCCGAGCCGCCACGTCTCGGTTGGCCCGGAACGCGCTCCCCACCGCAGCTATTACTACGCCATGGGCATCGGCGAGGAGGATATCGCCAAGCCCTTCGTCGCGCTCGCCAGCGCCGGCAACAATTCCGCGCCGTGCAACACCACGCTCGATGCGCAGGCGGATGCCGCGCAGGCCGGCGTCATCAACGGCGGCGGCATGCCGCGCCGCTTCAACACGATCACCGTCACCGACGGCATCGCAATGGGCCATCAGGGGATGAAGGCCTCGCTGGTCAGCCGCGAAGTCATCGCCGATTCGGTCGAGCTGTCCGTCCGCGGCCATTGCTACGACGCGCTGGTCGGTTTCGCCGGCTGCGACAAGTCGCTCCCCGGCATGATGATGGCGATGCTTCGCCTCAACATCCCTTCGATCTTCGTCTATGGCGGATCGATCCTGCCCGGGCGCTTCCACAACCGCGACGTCACCGTCGTCGATGTGTTCGAGGTCGTCGGCAAATATGCCGCCGGCGCCTGTCCGCTGTCGGAGGTGCACGAACTCGAAAAGGTCGCCTGTCCCGGCCACGGCGCCTGCGGCGGCCAGTTCACCGCCAACACCATGGCCTGCGTCGGCGAGGCGATCGGCCTCAGCCTGCCCAACAGCAACATGGTGCCCGCCCCCTATACGACGCGCGAACAGATCGCCGTCGCCGCGGGCGCGCAGGTGATGGAACTGGTCGGCCGGCAGCTGCGCCCGCGCGACATCTGCACGCGCGAAGCCTTCATCAACGCCGCCCGCGTCGTCGCCGCCACCGGCGGATCGACCAACGCCGCGCTCCACCTGCCGGCGATGGCGAGCGAGGCGGGGATCGATTTCGACCTGTTCGACGTCGCCGAAGCGTTCAAGTCGACGCCGTACATCGCCGACCTCAAGCCGGGTGGCCAATATGTCGCGAAGGACATGTATGAGGCAGGCGGCGTCTACATGCTGATGAAGACGATGCTGACCGGCGGCCTGCTCGACGGCAATTGCATGACCGTCACCGGCCGAACGCTGGGCGAGAACATCGATCAGGTGACGTGGAACCCCGACCAGAAGGTCATCTACGACGTGCAGACGCCGATCAGCCCGACCGGTGGCGTCGTCGGCCTGCGCGGCTCCCTCGCCCCCGATGGTGCGATCGTGAAGGTCGCCGGCATGCACCGCCTCCAGTTCGAGGGGCCGGCGCGCGTCTTCGATTGCGAGGAGGATTGCTTCGCCGCGGTCGAGGCGCGTTCGATCAACGAAGGCGAAGTGCTCATCATCCGCTACGAAGGGCCGAAGGGCGGCCCCGGCATGCGCGAGATGCTGTCGACCACCGCGGCGCTCTACGGCCTCGGTATGGGCGAGAAGGTCGCGCTCATCACCGATGGCCGATTCTCCGGTGCGACCCGCGGCTTCTGCATCGGCCATGTCGGTCCCGAAGCCGCCGAGGGCGGCCCGATCGCGCTGGTCGAGGACGGCGACACGATCCGCATCGACGCCGAGACCGGCACGATCGACCTCGTCGTCGACGATGCCATCCTCGCCGCGCGCCGTGCCGCATGGCAGCCGCGGGTAAACGATTACGGGTCGGGCGCATTGTGGCGCTATGCCCAGAACGTCGGTCCCGCATGGCAGGGCGCCGTCACCCACCCCGGCGCGAAGGCCGAAACCCACGTCTATGCGGACATTTGATCGCAGCCGTGCGGCGGGGGCATTCCTGCTCCTCTCCGCATGCAGCGATCCCGCGACGCAGACCGCCGACACCAACGTCCTCGCGCAGGTCGAGGCCGAACAGGCCAAGACGGCCGAGGACGCCGGCAACATCCTGTGCGCCCGCGGGCAGGGCGCGCTTCAGCGCAGTTGCACCGTCGAACAGGCGCAGGACGACCGCGGGCTTATCCTGACGCTGCGTCACGCCGATGGCGGCTTCCATCGCCTGCTCGTCACCAGGGACGGGCGCGGCGTGGTCGCGGCCGATGGCGCCGAACCGGCGCGGGTGACCATTCCCGATGCCGGATCGATCGACGTCGCGATCGGCGACGGCCGCTACCGCCTGCCCGCGACGATCAAGGGCGGCGCATGATACCCATCGCGGGCCAGCCGATCCTGACGGCGGCCCGGATGCGCGCCGCCGAGAATGCCGCGATCGCCGCCGGTACGTCGGTCGCGACCCTCATGGACCGAGCGGGGAATGGGATAGCGCAGGCCGCCCGCCGCCTTGCCGCGGGTGCCGAAATCCTCGTCCTGTGCGGCCCCGGTAACAACGGTGGCGACGGCTATGTCGCCGCGGCCGCCCTGCACGCCGCGGGCCTGTCCGTGCGGCTGGCAGCCAGCGCCGATCCGCAGACCGACGCCGCCCGCCATGCCCGCAGCCGCTGGATGGGCGCGATTGAACCGCTCGATCGGGCACGGCCCGCCCCAATCCTGATCGACTGTCTGTTCGGCACTGGCCTTACCCGTCCGTTGCACAGCGACGTCGACGCGCAGCTGGCGCGCCTCGCACAGGCGGCGCGGATCGTCATCGCCGCGGACCTGCCGAGCGGCACCGATGCCGACACCGGCGACGCGCCCGACTGGACGCGGCAGACGCCCGCCACCTTCACGCTGGCGCTCGGCGCGCTCAAGCCCGCCCACGTCCTCCACCCCGCCGCCACGGCCTGCGGCGCGATCCGGCTGATCGACCTCGGCATCGATCGCCCTGACGACGTCGCCATCGCCGCCGCCCCGCTGCTGCCGCAACCCGGCCCCGAATCGCACAAATACACCCGTGGCATGGTCGCGGTGATCGCCGGTGCGATGGAAGGGGCGGCGCGCCTCGCCGCCATCGCCGCATTGCGCAGCGGTGCCGGCTATGTCGCGCTCTACGGCGGCAGCGGGCAGGGCGGTCCCGACGCCATCGTCCACCGCCCCTACGACCCGGCAGCCCTGACCGACCGACGCATCGGCGCCATCCTGATCGGCCCCGGGCTCGGCCGTGACGATAAAGCCCGCTCGCGGCTGACGGCACTCATCGAAGCCGACACCCATAGGCTCGTCATCGACGGCGACGCGTTGCACCTGCTCGACCCGGACGCGCTGAAAGGCCGCCATCGTCCCGTCGTGCTCACCCCCCATGCCGGCGAGTTCAAGGGATTGTTCGGGACACCTGCCGGATCTTTGCTCGATCAGGCCCGCACCGCTGCCGCCCGGGCGGACGCGATCGTCGTCCTCAAAGGCCCGACCACGATCGTCGCGAGCGCGACCCGAACACGCGTCCACCCCGCCGGCAATGCATGGCTTTCCACCGCCGGCACCGGCGACGTCCTCGCAGGCACGATCGCCGCGCAGCTCGCGCATCCGGGCGCCGATCCGCTCGCCGCGGCCAGCGCCGGCACCTGGCTCCACGCCCGCGCCGCGGCGCTATGCGGGAAAAGCTTCATCGCCGACGACTTGGCAAATGCGCTCACCCCGGCCAGAGCCGGCGCATGACTTCGGACAACACGATTCTGCGCGTCGCCGCCCGCGGCGATGGCGTCACCGCGGATGGCCGCCACGCGGCCTTCGCCGCCCCCGGCGACCTGCTGGGCGAAGACGGCACGCTCATCCACGGCCCGCACCATCAGGTGCCGCCCTGCGGCCACTTTCCGGAATGCGGCGGCTGCCAGCTCCAGCACCTCGACGACGAATCCTACGCCGCCTTCGTCACCGACCGCGTCGCCAGCGCGCTCGACGGGCAGGAGCTGTCCGCAGCGCTGCGCCCGCCGCTTGTCTCACCTCCCAACACGCGGCGCCGCGCGACGCTGCACGCGGAAGGGAAGGGTGGCCGCGTCACCCTCGGCTTCACCGCCGAGAAGAGCCACGCCATCGTCGACATGCGCGAATGCCACATCCTCGCGCCGGAGCTGTTCGCGGTCGTCGGTCCGCTGCGCACGCTGTTGCAAAAGCTCGGCTTCAAGCGTCGCGGCGACGTCCACCTGACCCTCTCGGATCAGGGGCCGGACGTGATGGTGACCAACCTCACCGCCGACGGCCTCGCCGCTGCGGAAAAGATCACCGACTTCTGCGAACGCCACGCCATCGCCCGCTTTACGCTCGACAGCGGCGACGGCCCCGAAACGCGCTGGGAGCCGCAGCCGGTCACGATCACGCTGGGCGGCCACCCGGTGCCGCTGCCGCCCGCCGCGTTCCTGCAGGCGACGCAGGAGGGCGAGGACGCGCTCGTCGCCGCGATGCGCGAGGCGACCAAGGGCGCGGGCACGATCGCCGACCTGTTCGCCGGTCTCGGCACCTTCACCCTCGCGCTGCCCGCGCGCGTCTATGCCGCCGAAGGCGCCCGCGACGCGCTCTTCGCGCTCAAGGCCGCCGCCGGCAGCCGCCAGATGCAGGTCTTCACCGAACATCGCGATCTCTACCGTCGCCCGCTGACCGTGGCGGAGCTCGACCGCTTCGACGCCATCGTCATCGATCCGCCCCGCGCCGGCGCCCGCGACCAGACCGAAGCGCTCGCGGCCTGCCAGTCGAAGGTCATCGGCTACGTCTCCTGCAACCCGTCGAGCTTCGCCCGCGACGCGAAACTATTGATCGAGGGCGGCTGGCGGATCGACTGGATCCAGCCCGTCGGTCAGTTCCGCTGGTCCACCCATGTCGAACTGGCGGCGCGTTTCGTGCGGTGATTGGTTCGCGCGAAGACGCGAAGACGCAAAGGGGTTTCAACCAGTGGCGACCGAAGCGATCGGAAGACGCACCACCGCATGGGGAACGTGCAGCGGATATTTCAGCCGCAACACCTTCGCGTCTTCGCGTCTTCGCGTGCAAATATCATCGGCCTGAAAAGAAGGATGGTTCGCGCGGAAACGCGGAGAGTTGCGCTTGCAGCCGGGTCACTGTTCTTCGCCGACCTTCCGGTCACGGCAACCGCACGCACCGACGTCTCCCGATCGCGCGGCCTGCGCCAAGGGCGAGCTCTTTGTCCTTCGAGCGTCCGCGATACTCAATAGACCGCCGACACGAAGAACAGCCCGTCAGGCGGCGCATTCAACCCAAGCTGCGCCCGGTCCCGCGCCTCCAGAGCGACCCGCACATCCTCTGCAGACCACCGCCCCATGCCGACCAGCGCCAGACACCCCACCATCGAACGCACCTGATGATGGAGGAACGACCGTGCCGCCGCCCGCACCGCGATCCGCTCCCCGACCCGCTCGACCGACAGGACATCCAGCGTCCGCACCGGCGAATCCGCCTGACAATGCGCCGACCGGAACGTCGTGAAGTCGTGCCGGCCGACCAGCATCGCCGCCGCCGCCGCCATCGCCGCGTCGTCGAGCGGCTGCGGCACCTGCCACGCCAGCCCCGCCTCCCAGGTCAGCGGCGCGCGTCGGTTGACGATCCGATATTCGTACGACCGCCCCAGGCACGAGAACCGCGCATGCCAGTCGTCCGCAACCTCGACGCATTCCAGCACCGCCACCGGCGCCGGCCGCACCCGCGCGTTGAGCGCCTCCATCAGGCGGAACGGCGCGATCGGCTTTGCGATGTCGACATGCGCCCGCATCCCCAGTCCGTGCACGCCCGCATCGGTCCGCCCCGCCGCATGCACCGCGGCGCGCTCGCCGGTAACGCGGAACACCGCCTCCTCCAAAGCCGCCTGCACGCTTGGCCCGTGCTTCTGCCGCTGCCAGCCCATGAAGGGCCGGCCGTCATATTCGACCCGCAGCGCGAATCGCGTCAAAGCCCGCCCTCGTTCAGCGCCGTCCCCGACCGCACCGGAAAGCCGCGCAGCATCTCCTCCGCCGTGGTCACGCCACGCCCGGCGCGCTGGACCAGCGTCGGCCGGATCGCCCCGTCCCCGCAGGCGATCGCCAGCGTCGCATCGACGGTCGTCCCTTCACCACCCGGAAAACTGAACGGCAGCACGTCGGCAGCCAGCACCTTGACGCGCTCGCCCGCGACCTCGAACCACGCCCCCGGCGCCGGGTTCATCGCCCGCACCAGCCGCTCGACCGCCACCGCGCTCTGCGTGAAGTCGATCCGCGCCTCCGCCTTGCCGATCTTGGCGGCATAGGTGACGCCGTCCGCCGGCTGCGCCACCGCCGGATGCGCGTCCGGATCGGCCAGCACATTCACCATCAGCCGCGCCCCCAATGCCGCCAGCTCGCCGGTCAGCGCACCCGCGGTCTTGCCCTCGATCGCGACGCGCCCCTCCAGCCGTACCGGCCCAGTGTCGAGCCCGGCCTCCATCTGCATGATGCCGACCCCCGTCTCGGCATCGCCCGCCAGGATCGCGCGCTGCACCGGCGCCGCCCCCCGCCAGCGCGGCAGCAGCGAGCCGTGGACGTTGAGGCAGCCGAGCCGCGGCGCGTCCAGCACCGCGCGCGGCAGGATCAGCCCATAGGCGGCCACCACCGCGACGTCCGCATCCAGCGCGGCGAACGCCGCCTGCGCCTCCGCGTCCTTTAGGCTGACCGGATGCCGCACCGCGATCCCCAGCGCCTCCGCTCGCTGCTGGACCGGCGAGGCGACCGTCTCGCGCCCGCGCCGTCCGCCGGGACGCGGCGGCTGGCTGTACGCCGCCACGACGTCATGCCCGGCCGCTACCAGCGCCTCCAGCGTCGGCACCGCGAAGTCGGGAGTTCCCATGAAGATGATCCGCATGCCCGCCTTCAACGCGCTGGCGGGCGGGCGCGCAACCCCCTATCTGTTCCCAATATGGCGTCTCCCGAAATCGAAGCCCTGACCCAGGCGCTGGCGCGTCTTCCCGGCCTCGGCCCGCGCTCGGCGCGCCGCGCCGTGCTCCACCTGCTCAAGAAGCGCGAGGCCGCGCTTGGCCCGCTGCGCGCCGCGCTCGAGGCGGTCGACGAACGGCTCGAAACCTGCACCGTCTGCGGCAACGTCGATACCGCCAACCCTTGCGCGATCTGCGCCGATCCGCGTCGCGACCAGCGTGCGCTCTGCGTCGTGGAGGAGGTCGCCGACCTGTGGGCGCTCGAACGGTCGCGCCTGTTCCCGGGCCGCTTCCACGTCCTCGGCGGCCGCCTGTCCGCGCTCGAGGGCATCCGTCCCGAGGACCTCGCGATCGACGCGCTGGTCGCGCGGATCGAGGCGGGCGGCATCGACGAGGTCGTCCTCGCGATGAATGCGACGCTGGAGGGGCAGACGACCGCGCATTACCTCGCCGATCGGATCGAACGCTTCCCGGTCCGCGTCACCCAGCTCGCGCACGGCCTGCCGGTCGGCGGCGAACTCGACTATCTCGACGAAGGCACGCTCGCGCAGGCACTCAGGGCCCGCCGCCCGGTCGCCTGATCCGGTCAATCTTGACGGCAAACGCCTCGCGACCTAGCGGACGCCGCATGGCAGTCCTTCCCATCGTCGAAGTCCCCGATCCGCGCCTGCGCCTGATCTCCAAGCCCGTCGCGGCGATCACCGACGAGACGCGCGCGTTCGTCCAGGACATGATCGATACGATGTACGATGCCAACGGCATCGGCCTTGCCGCGATCCAGGTCGGCCTCGACAGCCGTATCCTCGTCATCGACCTGCAGGACGAGAAGGACGAAGACGACAAGCCGGTCAAGGCACCCCACGCCTATATCAATCCCGAAGTCCTCTCGGTCAGCGAAGAGACGAGCACCTACAACGAAGGCTGCCTGTCGATCCCCGAACAATATGCCGACGTCGCGCGTCCCGCCGCCTGCCGCGTCCGCTGGCAGGACGAACAGGGCGCGACCCATGAGGAAGACCTCACCGGCCTGCTCGCCACCTGTATGCAGCATGAGATCGACCATCTCAACGGCGTGCTTTTCATCGACCATATCAGCCGCCTGAAGCGCGACATGGTGATGAAGAAGCTGACCAAGCTGCGCCGCGGCTGACCGGCCGTTCGCCCCTCCCCGAAACGGGAGGGGCGACGCCGGCCCTCATTTTTCCCTGTCCCCGCCAGTCCGTTCGACCTATGTTCCCCTCGTAACAAGGGAACGCAATCGTTGGATCAGTCGCTCATCATCGCCGTCCTGGCGCTCGTCGCCGGCCTCGTCATCGGCTGGCTGCTCGCCAACCGCAAGGCCGGCACGCTCGCCGCCGACCTCGCCGTCGCGCAGAGTAAGGCCGCCGACGCCGACCTGATCCGCCAGACCCGCGACGCCGTCGAGCGCGAGCGCAACGACGCGACCCGCGACCTCGCCGCTTTGCGCGCGCAGCACGAGGACCGCTCCGCCGCCGCCGAATCGCTCCGCGGCGAACTCGTCCACATCCGTGCCGATCGCGATGCTGCCCGCGCCGACCTCGCGACGATGCGCGCGCAGCACGAAGCGTTCGAGGCGCGCCTCGCCGACATGCGCGAGGCGAAGGAGCTGATGGCGACGCAATTCAATGACCTCGCCAACAAGGCGCTGACCGACGCGCAAAAGGCGTTCCTCGATCGCGCCGAGGCGCGCTTCCGCCAGTCCGAGGAACTGGCCGGCACCAACCTCAAGTCGCTACTCCAGCCGGTCAACGACCGCCTGCTCCGCTACGAGGAGGGGGTGGCCAAGGTCGAGGCCGAACGCCGCGACGCCTTCGGCGACCTCAAGGGGCAGATCGAACAGATGCGGCTCGGCCAGGAACGCGTCTCGGGCGAGGCCGCCAAGCTGGTCAACGCGCTCCGCAACGCCCCCAAGGCGCGCGGCCGCTGGGGCGAACAGCAGCTGCGCAACGTGCTCGAAAGCTGCGGCCTCGCCGAACATACCGATTTCGCGATGGAGGTCAGCGTCGCGGACGGAGAGGGCGGGCGCCTGCGGCCCGACGCCATCGTCACCATCCCGGGCGGCAAATCGCTCATCATCGATGCCAAGGTGTCGCTTAACGCCTATCAGGATGCCTTTGGTGCGGTCGACGAGGCCGATCGCCGCACCGGCCTCGCCGCGCACGCCGCCTCGATCCGCGCCCACGTCGCCGGCCTGTCCGCCAAGAGCTATTGGTCGCAGTTCACCGACACGCCGGATTACGTCATCATGTTCATCCCCGGCGAGCATTTCCTGTCCGCCGCGCTCGAATATGACGCCGACATCTGGCAGTTCGCCTTCGACAAGCGCGTCCTGCTCGCGACGCCGACCAACCTCGTCGCGATCGCCCGCACCGTCGCGGCGGTCTGGCGGCAGGAGAAGCTGGCGACCGAGGCCCGCGCGATCGGCGCGTTGGGCAAGGAACTCTACGACCGCCTCGCCAAGGCTGGCGAGGACCTGCGCAAGGTCGGCAGCGGCCTGACCACCGCGGTCAACAATTACAACGGCTTCGTCTCCAGCTTCGAAAGCCGTGCGCTCGTCTCCGCGCGCAAGTTCCGCGACCTCAACATCGAACCGGGCGCGCGCGAGATTTCCGTCGTGGAACCGGTCGAGGCGATGGCGCGCTATGGCGACGAACAGCCGCTCCGCCTGCCGGATGCGGCCGAATAGGAGAGTGCGAATGCGCGGCATGCACGCTGGCGATCTCGTCATGGACCGTGACGGCCGCGTATCGGGGATGATCGCCGGCGACGTGATCGTGAAATCGGGCTGCGATGTCCGCATCAGCGGGATGATCGCCGGCGACGTCATTGTCGAACCCGATGCCAGCGTTCGCATCAGCGGCATGGTATCCGGACGGATCGTCGATCACGGCGGCAGGGTGCGCGTCTCCGGCATGGTCCGCGGCTGACGCCTTCCGACGGCAACGCGCCGTCTTGTCGCTGCTACCCCGATCATGGACGGAAACGACACGACGGACGTCGATCGTTTCCGTCACAATGTCTATGTTGCGGACGGCGACGCGCGCTGCTGGGCCAGCACCTCATAGGCCATCACCGCCGTTGCCACCGCGGCGTTGAGGCTGTCCGCCTTCCCCAGCATCGGGATCTTGACCAGCAGGTCGCAGGCCACGGCATAGTCCGCCGGCATGCCCTGCGCCTCGTTCCCGGTCAGCAGGAACGTCGGCGCCTCGTAGCGCGCGCTCCGATAATCGTGCTCGGTATCGAGGCTCAGCCCGACCAGTTGCCCCGGCCCCTGCCGCAGCCAGGCGAGGAACGGCGCCCATTCGCTCTTCACCACCGGGATCGTGAACAGCGCGCCCATGCTCGCGCGCACCGCCTCGACCGAGAAGGGATCGACGCATTCGCCGATCAGGATCAGCCCGCCTGCGCCGACCGCGTCGGCGGTGCGCAGGATCGTGCCGAGGTTGCCGGGATCGCGCAGCCGCTCCGCGACCAGCCATATCCCCGCCGCCGACCGGTCGAGGTCGTCCAGCCCGGCATCGAATTCGTCGAACACCCCGACGACCGCCTGCGGATTGTCCTTCCCCGATAGCTTGGACATGATATCGGGCGTCGTTTGGATCGATTCGCCGCCCGCCATCTCGACGTCGATCGACAGCGCATGGACCAGCGGATGGTCGGCATTGCCCGCCGCATAGAAGAGGATGCTCGGCAGCCGCCCGGTGTCGCGCGCCTCGGTGAGGATGCGCAGCCCCTCCGCCATGAACTGGCGGGCGCCGCGGCGATGCTTCTTGTCGCGCAGTTCGCGCGCATATTTGACGAGCGGGTTCGAAAAGGCGGTGATTTCACGGGGCATGGCCGGTCGGCCTTCGCGCCGGCGGCAGGCGGACGCAAGGCCAAAACGATCCGGCCGGCTCGCGCGGTTCAGCCGCCGGGCCGAACCGCGATCAGTCCTCGCCGAATTTCGCCTCGACCAGTTCGACCAGCGCCCCCACCGCCGCCTCGGCGCCGTCGCCCGTCGCGCTGATCGTGATCTCGTCGCCCTTCGCCGCGCCGAGCATCATCAGGCCCATGATAGAGGTGCCGGTGACTGCGCCATCATCCTTGCGGACCTGCACCTCGCACGGCTGGCTGGAGGCGAGGGTGACGAACTTCGCGCTCGCCCGCGCGTGCAGACCGCGCTTGTTGGTGATGAGCACCGTGCGCGCGATCTCGCTCACGCCGCCGCCTCGCCCAGAACCTCGGACGCGACCGAAATATATTTGCGCCCGGCCTCGCGCGCCGCGGCGACCGCCTCGACCACGCGCATCGCCTTGCGCGCTGACCCCAGCCGGATCAGCATCGGCAGGTTCATCCCCGCGATCACCTCGACCCGGCCCCGCTCCATCAGCGAGATGGCGAGGTTGGACGGCGTGCCGCCGAACAGGTCGGTCAGCACGATCACGCCCCGTCCGCCGTCGACCGCGGCGATCGCCGCGGCGATGTCGGCGCGGCGCTCCTCCATGTCGTCGTCGGGACCGATGGAAATCGTCGCGATCCGCTCCTGCGGGCCGACGACATGGACCATCGCGGTCACGAACTCTTCAGCAAGCCGCCCGTGCGTCACCAGAACGAGGCCAATCATCTCAGATACGTTACTCATTTGCTGGCCGGCGGCCCCTCGAGCGAGTCCTGCGGCGCGGCCCCCAGGTCGCGATGCGTGATGGTGGGCGAAAAACCCGCTGCGCGCAACCGCGTACCCAGATGCTCCGCGACATGGACCGACCGGTGTCTCCCTCCGGTACAGCCGATCGCGATGCTGACATAGGATTTCCCCTCCGCGCGGTAGCGCGGGATCAGCAATTCGAGCAGCGCGCCGATCTGCTCCATCGCCGCCGGATAGGCCGGGTCCCCGGCGACATAGGCGGCGACTTCCGGGTCCAGTCCCGTGCCTGGCCGCAGCGCCGCGTCCCAATGCGGATTGCGCAGGAACCGCATGTCGAACACCAGATCGGCGTTGCGCGGCAGGCCGCGCGCGAAGCCGAACGACTGGATCGACAGCACCGGCGCATCGCGGCCCGATGCCGGAAACGTCGTGCGGATCTGTTGCGCCAGCGCATTGGCGTTGAGGTCCGTGGTGTCGACCAGGCGGTTCGCCCAGTCGCGCAGCGGGCGCAGCAGGTCGCGTTCGCGGGCGATGCCGTCCTGGGCCGGGCGGTCGGGTGCGAGCGGATGCCGCCGCCGCGTCTCCGAATAGCGCCGCTCCAGCTCGGCACCCGAACAGTCGAGGAACAGCATGCCGACGTCGAGATCGTGGACCGACCGCAGCGTGCGGATGCGCTCGACGATCCGCTCCGGCACGAAGTCGCGCGTCTGCGTGCCGATTCCGATTGCGAGCGGCTGCGATTCGTCCGAACGCCCCGCCGACAGCGGCGCCTCGAGCAGCCGGTCGAGCAGCACCAGCGGCAAATTGTCGACGACCTCCCACCCCAGGTCCTCCAGCGTCTTCAGCACGGTCGACTTGCCGGCGCCCGACAGGCCGGTGACGAGCAGGATGTCCTTGGTCATGCCGCCGCTCTCACGCCGGGGTCGCATCGGGCTGGCGCAACGCCCATTCGATCTTGAGCGGCGTGGAGGCATGGAAGGCCTCGAACGCCATCTCGCGCACGACGACGCCGGCAAGGCGGCGCTGGCGCCGCTCGGGCATCCGCATCGGTTCGACGCCCAGCCGCACGATCAGCGCGACCGGCACGTCCTCGACATGGTGCATCGTAACGATCCCGAGGCCGCGCACCTCGATCTGCCCGCGGATCGTGCCGGGTGCGCGGGCCAGAAGCTGCCCGTCCCTGCGCACCAGCAGGGTCTGGTCGTCACTGACCAGCAAAGCGCCGCGATCGATCAGTCGCAGCGCGAGGTCGGACTTGCCCGTGCCCGACTGGCCCTCGAGCAGCACGGCACGGCCGTCGATCGCCACGCTGGTTGCGTAGAGGGTTTCCGATGAGAGAGTTGCCATGGCTCCGTACCGTCTAGGGGCCGTCGGCGAGCGGCAGTCGGACGACGAAGCGCGCACCGCCCAGCCGATCCTCGCGCGATTCGACGGCGATGCTGCCCTGATGCGCCTCGACGATGGTTCGCGCAATGGCGAGGCCCAGGCCGGAATGCTGACCGAACGCCTCGCTCTCGGGACGGATCGACTGGAAGCGGCGAAAGATCGCCTCGCGCGCTTCCTCCGGCACACCCGGCCCCTCGTCCTCAATCCGGACGACGATATCGCCGCCCTCGCGCCCGACGGCGATCGCGATCAACCCCTCGTCCGGCGAGAAGGACAGCGCGTTGTCGATCAAATTCTCGAACACCCGCTCCAGCCGCGCGCCCTCGCCGACGGTGACCAGCGCCCCCCCCTGATGGTCGAAGCGCAACCGCACGCCGCGCTCGACCTCGCGCGCGATCCGCTGCCCGACCAGCGCATCGATCATCGCCGCGACGTCCAGCGGCTCGAACTTGGCACGGCTCAATTGCGCATCGAGGCGGGAGGCTTCGGAGATGTCGGTAATCAGCCGGTCCAGCCGGTGCACGTCGTCGCGGACGATCGCGAGCAACCGCGCCTGCAATTCGGGATCCCTGACCGCGCCCAGCCCCTCGACCGCCGACCGCAGCGAGGCGAGCGGGTTCTTCATTTCATGCGTCACGTCGGCGGCGAACGCCTCGGTCGCGTCGATCCGCGCGCGCAGCGCGAGGCTCATGTCCGACAGCGCGCGCGCCAGGCTGCCGATCTCGTCGCGGCGCGAGGGCAGGCGCGGTACCACCACCTCGCGCGCGCGGCCCAGCCGGACGCGGACCGCGGCCCGCGCGAGGCGCCGCAGCGGCCGCACGATCGTCCGCGCGAGGAACAGCGACAGCAGCACCGACACGATCGTCACGACCAGCAGCACGAGGCTGAGCCGGAACCGCTCGATCCGCACCGTCTGCGTGATGTCGCGCGCATTGACCGTCGTCATCACCACCCCGCCGGGCAGCGGCGCCGCCGCGGTGATGACCGGGGTGCGGTCCGGCGCACGCCACACGCTCGCAGAGGGGCGGCGCTGCCGCCAGGCCGCGGCGACGTCGGGCCATTGCCGCCCGTCCTTGCGCTCGCGATAGAGCGGCGGCCGCGCGGCGCCGACGACCGTGTCGATCCCGGCATCGAGGAACCGCGCGACGGTCTGGTCCCATTGCTGCTTGTCGGGGTCGAGCAGGATGGCGTTGCGCACCCCCAGCACGCGGCTGTCGACCACTGTGCGGCCGTCGGCGGCGAACACCCGCAACCGCGCGCCGGTATCGTCGGCGAGCCGCGCGATGAGGTCGTCGCGCTGGTCGGCGCGGACCATCGCCAGCGCCTCCCCGATCAGCCGTGCCTCGCGGCTCGCCTGCGCGACGCGCCCGTCGACGATCCGGCTGCGGTAGGAATCGAGGTAGAAGAAGCCGCCGGCGAGCAGCAGCAGCGCGAAGATGTTGACCGCAAGAATCCGCCGGGTAAGCGAGATCTGCCCCGACCAGCGCAACGCGAGGTCGGCGCCCTCCAGCCGCGGCTCACTCCTCGGAGAATCGGTAGCCGGCGCCATACAATGTCTCGATCGAATCGAAGGTCGGGTCGACCTGCCGGAACTTGCGGCGCAGGCGCTTGATGTGGCTGTCGATCGTGCGGTCGTCGACATAGATGTCGTCGTGATAGGCGGCATCCATCAACTGGTTGCGCGTCTTCACGATGCCGGGCCGCTGCGCCAGCGTTTCGAGGATCAGGAATTCGGTCACGGTCAGCGTCACCGGTTCGTCGCCCCAGGTCGTGCGATGCCGCGCCGGGTCCATCGACAGCCGCCCGCGCACCAGCGGCCCGGCCCCCGCAGCATCGCTCTCCTCGGCCGGCGAACTGGCGAGTTCGGTCCGGCGCAGGATCGCCCGGATCCGCGCGATCAGCAGGCGCTGGCTGAACGGCTTGGCGATGTAATCGTCGGCGCCCATCGCGAGGCCGAGCGCCTCGTCCAGCTCATCGTCCTTGCTGGTCAGGAAGATGACCGGAATCTGGCTCTTCTCGCGCAACCGGCGCAGCAGCTCCAGCCCGTCCATCCGCGGCATCTTGATGTCGAAGATCGCCAGATCGGGCGGATTGTCGGTCAGCGCCTTCAGCGCCGTCTCGCCATCCGAATAGACGCGGGTCAGGAACCCTTCGGTCTGGAGGGCGATCGAAACGGATGTCAGGATGTTGCGGTCATCGTCGACCAGCGCGATCGTCGCCGTCATGCGGGGAAAAGCCTCAGGCCCATGATCGCCCCGCGGTAGGGCAAAGCGCGCGCCGGCTCAACCGCCCGTCGTCCCCGGCGCCGCGCTTTGCCCCGCCCGGCCGGTTTGACGGCCGCATCCGCGCCGATTATGCCGGCTGCATCGCCGACGTACGTGCAGACCCTCCCCAGGATGCGTGCGTCAGGCCGTAACATTGGGAGGATGTTTGTGAACGAGCGTATTCCGCACGCCGGACTTGCCGCGCAGGGTATCGAGACCCGCGCCGATCTGCACTGGAATCTGGTCACCGCCCAGCTGGTCGAGGCCGCCGTCGCGCGCGGCGAGGGCAAGCTGTCCGCCGACGGGCCGCTGGTCGTCGAGACGGGCCGGCACACCGGTCGTTCCGCGCAGGACAAGTTCATCGTCCGCGATGCCGGGACCGAGGACACCGTCTGGTGGGGCAAGTCCAACAAGGGGATGAGCCCGGCGCATTTCGCCGCGTTGAAGGCCGATGTCCTCGCCGCACTCCGCGACCGGGAGCATCTGTTCGTCCAGGATCTGTACGGCGGATCGCAGCCGGAGAACCGCGTCCGCGTCCGCGTCATCAACGAACTCGCGTGGCACAACCTGTTTATCCGCACGATGCTGGTCCGTCCCGAGGAGCATGAACTCGCCGGCTTCGAGCCGGAATATACGATCATCGACCTGCCGAGCTTCCGCGCCGATCCCGCCCGGCACGGCACCCGTAGCGAGACGGTGATCGCGGTCAATTTCACGGAAAAGCTGATCCTGATCGGCGGCACGAAATATGCCGGCGAGATGAAGAAATCGGTGTTCGGCCTGCTCAACTATCTGCTGCCGACGACCGGCGTGATGCCGATGCATTGTTCGGCCAACATGGGCGCGGACGGATCGACCGCGGTGTTCTTCGGCCTGTCGGGCACCGGCAAGACGACGCTCAGCGCGGACGCCAGCCGCACGCTGATCGGCGACGACGAACATGGCTGGTCCGACACCGCCGTCTTCAATTTCGAGGGCGGCTGCTATGCCAAGATGATCCGCCTGTCGCGCGATGCCGAGCCGGAGATCTTCGCCACGACCAAGCGTTTCGGCACGGTGCTCGAGAATGTCGTGATGGACCCGGTCACGCGCCAGCTCGACCTCGACGACAACAGCCTCGCCGAGAACAGCCGCGGCGCCTATCCGATCGACTTCATCCCCAATGCCTCGGCGGAGAATATGGGCGGGGTGCCGAAGAACATCGTGATGCTCACCGCGGATGCCTATGGCGTGCTGCCGCCGATCGCACGGCTGACGCCGGATCAGGCGATGTACCATTTCCTGTCCGGCTATACCGCGCGCGTCGCGGGCACCGAGATCGGCGTCACCGAACCCGACGCGACCTTCTCCACCTGCTTCGGCGCGCCGTTCATGCCACGCCACCCGTCGATCTACGGCAATTTGCTCAAGGAGCGGATCGCGAAGGGCGGGGTCGACTGCTGGCTGGTCAACACCGGCTGGACGGGCGGCAAATACGGCACCGGCAACCGCATGCCGATCAAGGCGACCCGCGCCCTGCTCAACGCCGCGCTCGACGGCAGCCTCAAGGACGCCGAATTCCGCACCGATCCCAATTTCGGCTTCGCGGTGCCGGTGGCGGTGCCGGGGGTCGATCCCGCGATCCTCGACCCGCGCGCGACCTGGGCGAATCGCGCCGATTACGACGCCACCGCGGCGAAGCTGGTCGACCTGTTCGTGGAGAATTTCGCGCAATTCGCCGAGCATGTCGACGAGGGGGTGCGACAATCCGCGCCACGCGTCGCCGAACCCGCCTGATACCACCCGGTCATGACCGGGTGCCCCAAGGACCCCGTCATGACCGTTCCCCCGATCCGCTTCTTCTCCACGACCGCCGACATCATCGCGATCGGCGAGGGGCTGCTCGCCGCCACATTGCCCCGTGCGGCATGGACGCACGAGGCGCATCTCGCCGCCACCGCCTGGCTGATCCGGATGCGCCCCGACGTCGATCTCGACCGTGACATCGGCACGATCATCCGGCGCTACAATGTCGCGGCGGGCGGCGTGAACGACGACACGCAGGGCTATCACGAGACGATCACGCGGACCTATCTGGCAAGCACGCGCGCCTTTCTGGCGGCGCGTCCACAGGACGAGCCGCTGGTCGATACGGTGAACGCGCTGCTCGCCGCGCCCTGCGGCGGGCGGGACTGGCCGCTGCGCGTCTATTCGCGCGAACGGCTGATGTCGGTCGCGGCGCGGCGAACCTTTATCGCCCCTTGACTGTCACGCCAGCATCGCACGATCGACCCCGCCGCGCCACAATGGGGGCGCAAGGCGCCGCCGACGGCAATGGGGGCGACGGGCGATGACGGGCAAGACGCAAAAGGCGGTGGCCGCGGCGATGCAGCGGCACGGGCAATTGTCGAAACAGGGGCTGCTGGAACGCGCCTTCGCCTGGGCGTTCCGCGGGCTCGTCTATGCGCAGATCTGGGAAGACCCGGTCGTCGACATGGCGGCGCTGGCGATCACGCCCGATTGCCATGTCGTGACGATCGCCTCGGGCGGCTGCAACGCGCTCTCCTATCTCACCGCCAATCCCGACGCGATCACCGCGGTCGATCTCAACACCGCGCATATCGCGCTAGGCACGCTGAAGCTCGCCGCGGCGCGGCACCTGCCGGACCATGCGAGCTTCCTGCGCTTCTTCGGCCATGCCGCCAGCCGCGACAATCTCGATGCCTATCAGCGCCACATCCGGCCGCACATCGACGAGCCGACCCGGCGCTATTGGGAGGGACGCGACCTCATCGGGCGGCGCCGGATCGGCGGCTTCGCGCATGGCGTCCACAAGCGCGGGCTGCTCGGCCGCTTCATCGGCGCGGCGCATCTGCTGGCGCGGCTGCACGGCGTCGACCCGCGCCTGCTGCTCGAGGCGCAGACGCTCGAGGAACAGCGGATCATCTTCGAACGCGACGTTGCGCCGGTGTTCGACCGGGGCCTCGTCAAATGGCTGACTGACCAGCCCGCATCGCTGTTCGGGCTCGGCATTCCGCCCGCACAATTCGACGCGCTCGCCGGGGACGGACGGATGGCCGACGTGCTGCGGCAGCGGCTCGAAAAGCTCGCCTGCGATTTCGACCTCACCGACAATTATTTCGCGTGGCAGGCGTTCGGCCGTCGCTATGGCGAGGGGCCGTCCGCGCCCCTGCCGCCCTATCTGCAGGCACGGCATTATGCGTCGGTCGTGAACCGGGTCGACCGGATCGCGCTGATGCACGCCAACCTCACAGATCATCTCGCGACGCTGCCGGTCGCATCGTGCGACCGTTACGTTCTGCTCGATGCGCAGGACTGGATGACCGACGCGCAACTGGCGGCGCTATGGACGCAGATCACCCGCACCGCCCGGCCCGGCTCGCGCATCCTGTTCCGGACGGCGGGGGAGGCGGACATCATGCCCGGCCGTATCCCGGACGCGATCCTGTCGCGCTGGTGCTATCAAGCGGAGGCATCGCGCGGGTTCACCGCGCAGGACCGCTCCGCCATCTATGGCGGGGTCCACCTCTATATCCTCGCGGAGGCGTAAGATGGATCACGCCGCCCGCATGGATCGCATCTATGGCGTGCAGCGTCATATCTACGACCTGACGCGCAAATATTATCTGTTCGGCCGCGATCGCCTGATCGACGAACTGGACGTGCGTCGCGGCGATACCGTGCTGGAGATCGGCTGCGGCACCGGCCGCAACCTGATCCGCGCAGCCAAAGCGTGGCCGGAGGCGCGCTTCTACGGCCTCGACATCTCCGACGCGATGCTCGCGACCGCCCGCGCGAAGATCGCGGCGGCCGGATTGTCGGACCGGATCGTGCTCGCGCAGGGCGATGCCGCCGGGTTTGACGCGGTTGCGCTTTTCGGATTGCCGCGGTTCGATCGCGTCCTGTTCAGCTACACCTTGTCGATGATCCCGCCATGGCGCGCGGCGCTGGCGCAGGGTCTGGCGGTCACCGCCGCCGGCGGCCGGATGACGGTCGTCGATTTCGGGACGCAATCGGGCTGGCCGGCCCTGTGGCGGAAGCCGTTCCTCGCCTGGCTCGACCGGTTCGACGTGACGCCGCGGGCCGATCTGGCGGCGGAGATCGCCCGGCTGGCGGATCGTCACCGGCGCCGCGGCGAAACGGAAAGCCTGTGGAATGGCTATGCGTGCAAGGCGGTGGTCTGCTGACCGGCGCGGTGTGCGCTCAGCGCTCGACCAGGCCCGTCGCCGGCATTGGTCCGTCGCCGCGCTGGAAGAATTGCTCGACGATATCGCGGGCCAGCCGTGCCGGCTTCAGTGTTTCCGCATCGAGGCAGCACCAGCTCGACTTCACCTCGGCGAGCACCTCTTCGCCGCGGCGGATGACGGTGTCGTAGAAGGCGCGGGCGCCCTGCACCTTCTCGAGCAATACCGTCGCGATCACGTCGTCGCCGAGGAAGGTCGGCTTGCGATAGGTGATCTCGTGCTTCAGCGCGACCCAGAGGTGCGCCGTCACCGCCTCGGCCGGCGCCAGCTTCTGCCAGTGGCTGACCACCGCATCCTGCACCCACTTCAGATAGCTGGCGTTGTTGACGTGCCCCATGAAGTCGATGTCGGCCGGATCGATGCCGATCGGATACTGGTGGGGGATACTCTGCGTCACACCATGCAATATAGCATGCCGGGCGTCGTCTGGCACCTGCCAAGCGGCGATAGAAATCATTTAGCCGTCGATCGGCTCGACCACGACCAGCCCGCCGCGCACCGCGACGATCCGCACGCGGTCGCCGGCCGCGGCGGCGGGGCCATCGGCGGGCCATGACCCGTCGCCGATCCGCACCCGGCCACCGTTCGCATCGATCGCGACATCGACGACGACGGCCTGCCCGATCATCCGCGCGGCCCGGTCGTTGAGCTGCGGATCGCTGCTGGCGACGGGATAGTCGACGTACCAGCGCCGGCCGACCGCCACCGTCACCACGCTCCACACCGCAAAGGCGGCGATCTGCGCCTCCACCGGCATATCCGGCACCACCAGCATCGCCAGCCCCACCACCGCCGCGGCGATCGCGAGGAACACCGCAAAGACGCCGGGGATCAGCAGTTCGGCGACGCCGAGCGCCAGCGCGGCGATCAGCCACGCACCGCCGGCGCCACCGATCGCGTCCAGCGTCACGTCTGCGGCAGCTCGAACGGCCCGCGCTTCGCGTCCGGCTTGGACGACGACGGGGCAGGGGCCTTGCTGCCGAGCGCGTCCTTGGCGAGTTCGCCGATCCCGCCCAACGTGCCGATCAGCTGCGTCGCCTCGACCGGGAACAGGATCGTCTTGGCATTGGGGCTGGTCGCGAACTTGCCGATCGCCTCGACGTATTTCTGGGCGATGAAATAGTTGATCGCCTGCGTACCGCCGCGCTCGATCGCCTCGGAAACGACCAGCGTCGCCTTGGCCTCCGCCTCGGCGGCGCGCTCGCGGGCTTCGGAATCGCGGAACGCGGATTCCTTGCGGCCTTCCGATTCGAGGATGCGCGCCTGCTTCTGGCCCTCGGCACGCAGGATCTCCGACGCGCGCGTGCCCTCGGCCTCGAGGATATTGGCCCGCTTCTCGCGCTCCGCCTTCATCTGGCGGCCCATTGCGGTGACGATGTCGGCGGGCGGTCGGATGTCCTTGATCTCGACGCGGGTGATCTTGACGCCCCACGGCACCGTCGCGTGATCGACCACCGACAGTAGCCGCGCATTGATCTCGTCCCGCTTCGACAGCGTCTCGTCGAGGTCCATCGACCCCATCACCGTGCGCAGGTTCGTCGTCGTCAGCTGGAGCAGCGCGACATACAGGTCCGACACCTCATAGGCGGCCTTGGGGGCATCGAGCACCTGGAAGAAGACGACGCCGTCGGTGGAGACGATCGCATTGTCCTTGGTGATGATCTCCTGCCCCGGGATGTCGATCACCTGTTCCATCATGTTCACCTTGCGGCCGACGCGATAGAAGAAGGCGGGGTAGAAGTTGAAACCGGGGCTCGCGGTGGTGGTGTAGCGACCGAAATGCTCGATCGTATATTGATAGCCCTGCCGGACGATCTTGATGCTCGCGAACAGGTAGAACAGCACCAGAAGCAAGGCGAATGCAGCGATCGTGATACCCATATGGCCTCCGCCGGCACGATTCCCCCGTGCCGTCATGGGTGCATAGCACACCCGCTGCGCCGACACAGCGCGTCCGCCCTCTAGCGCTCGCGCCGCACTGCGGTTACATGGCCCGCCACTTCTCCCCTCCCTCGAGGAACGGCATCTTGAACATCCGGCTCGGCCTCACCTTCGACGACGTCCTGCTCGTACCAGCCGAGTCCGACATCCTGCCGAGCACCGCCGACACGCGCACGCAGCTGACGCGCGGCATCGCGCTGAATATCCCCATCCTTTCCTCGGCCATGGATACCGTAACCGAGGCGGACATGGCGATCGTGATGGCGCAGCTGGGCGGCATCGGCGTGCTGCATCGCAATCTGTCGGTCGAGGAACAGGTCGCCGCGGTGCGGCAGGTCAAGCGCTTCGAGTCGGGCATGGTGGTCAATCCGATCACGATCGCGCCGACCGCGACGCTGGCCGAGGCGCAGGCGCTGATGGCGCATCACAAGATCAGCGGCATTCCGGTGGTGGAGAGCGACGGCAAGCTGGTCGGCATCCTCACCAACCGCGACGTCCGCTTCGCCGGCAACCCCAAGCAGCCGGTCGCCGAGCTGATGACGCACGACAATCTCGCCACCGTCTCGACCGACGTCGGGCAGGAGGAGGCGCGCGTGCTGCTCCACCAGCGGCGGATCGAGAAGCTGCTGGTCGTCGACGACGCCTATCGCTGCGTCGGCCTCATCACGGTCAAGGACATCGAAAAGGCGGTGACCTATCCTACCGCGACCAAGGATGCTGCCGGCCGCCTGCGCGTCGCATCGGCGACGACGGTCGGCGACAAGGGGTTCGAGCGGACCGAGGCGCTGGTCGACGCCGAATGCGACCTGATCGTCATCGATACCGCGCACGGCCACAACCGCGACGTCGCAAGGGCGGTCGAGCGGGTCAAGAAGCTCAGCAATTCGGTGCAGGTCGTCGCCGGCAATGTCGCGACCGGCGAGGCGACGCGTGCGCTGATCGATGCGGGCGCGGACGGGATCAAGGTCGGCATCGGCCCCGGATCGATCTGCACCACCCGCGTCGTCGCCGGCGTCGGCGTGCCGCAGCTGACCGCGGTGATGGACTGCGCCGAGGCTGCCGCAAAGCATGGCGTCCCGGTCATCGCCGACGGCGGGCTGCGCACCTCGGGCGATCTCGCCAAGGCTTTGGCCGCGGGCGCGTCGACCTGCATGGTCGGCTCGCTGCTCGCCGGTACCGAAGAGGCGCCGGGCGAAACGTTCCTGTATCAGGGTCGTGCCTACAAATCCTATCGCGGCATGGGCTCGGTCGGCGCGATGGGTCGCGGTTCGGCGGATCGCTATTTCCAGGGCGATATCAAGGACCAGATGAAGCTGGTGCCGGAGGGGATCGAGGGACAGGTTGCCTATAAGGGCCCGGCCAAGGACGTGATCCACCAGCTGGTCGGCGGCATCAAGGCGGCGATGGGCTATACCGGATCGGCCACCATCCCCGATCTCCAGAGCCGTGCGCAGTTCGTCCAGATCACCGGTGCCGGCCTCAAGGAAAGCCACGTCCACGACGTGACGATCACGCGTGAAGCCCCCAATTATCCGACCCGCTAGGTGACGCCCGCCGCCCGCACGCAGGCTGCGATCGAACTGCTCGACGAGGTGATCGCGGCCGCACGCGGGGGCGGGGCCGCGGCCGACACGCTGATCGCGCGTTATTTCGCGACGCGGCGCTATGCCGGGTCGAAGGACCGGCGCGCGGTGCGCGAACTCGTCTATGCCGCCATCCGGCGCGCGGGCGAGATACCCGCGTCGGGCCGCGCTGCGATGCTGGCGGTCGCAACCGCGGATGGCGACGTGGCGGCGACGTTCGACGGTTCCACGTACGGCCCGGCGCCGATCGCCGCGGACGAAGCGGCCGCGGTCGGCGGGGTCGTGCCCGCATGGCTCGCAGCGGCGCTAGAGCGGTCGGACATCGCCTCCGATCAGCAGGCGGCCCTGATCGAGCGCGCACCGCTGGACGTGCGGATCAACCGGCTGACGGCCGACATGGCGGTGGTCGAGGCGCTTGGCGGTGCCGCGATCCCCGGGCTTGCCGATGCGCTCCGGCTGCCGTCCGGGACCAATATCGATCCGCTCGCCGGACAGCTCGAAGTGCAGGACGCCGGCAGCCAGATCGTCAGCCTCGCCGCCCGCGCCGCACCCGGTCAGGCGATCGTCGACCTGTGCGCCGGCGGCGGCGGCAAGACGCTCGTGCTCGCCGCGGCGATGGCGAACGAGGGGCGCATCCTCGCCGCCGATATCGATCGCGGCCGGCTGTCCCGGCTGGCGCCGCGCGCGGCCCGCGCCGGCGTCACGATCGTCGAGACGCGGCTGCTCGATCCCCAGCGCGAGGCCGACGCGCTGAGCGATTGGAGCGCACTCGCCGATTGCGTGCTGATCGACGCGCCCTGTTCGGGCACCGGCACGTGGCGCCGCAATCCCGAGGCGCGGTGGCGCCTCACGCCCGACCGGCTGGCGCGGTTCGTCGCGCAGCAGCGCCATGTGCTGGCGATCGGCGCGCCGCTGGTCCGCCCCGGTGGCGCGCTGGTCTATATCGTCTGTTCGCTGCTCGATGCCGAGGGGGCGGAGCAGGTGGATGCCTTCCTCGCCGACCACCCCGGCTGGGTCGCCGAACCGCTCGACCTGCCCGCAGGCAATGCGCGGGGGCAGGGCCTACGCCTCGATCCGCTGCACCACGCCACCGACGGCTTTTTTGTCGCGCGCCTGATAAGGCCCTGCTAATCCTCGCTGCGATGCCCCGAGTGGAGACCTTCATGCGCGTTACGTCCGTCGCCATCGCCGCAGCACTGACGCTGGTATGCGTCTCCACCTCGTTGAGCGGCCAGCGACCCGACACCCAGATCGATGCCCGCTCGTTGCAACTGCTGGCGGAGGGGCGTGCCGCGCGTGCGGTGGGCAATCTCGACGGCGCGACCGACCTCCTCGAAACCGCGCTGGCGGTCGATCCGCGCAACCGCCAGGCGTTCGTGACGCTCGCCGAGGTCGCGGAAACCCGCGGTCTGCCCGGCAAGGCGATCCGCCTCTATCGCGAAGCGCTGACGCTGGAGCCCAACGACGTCGTCGCCCTCCGCGGTCAGGGCGAAGCGCTGGTCGCCAAGGGTGCGGTGGCAGTCGCGAAGGGCAACCTCGCCAAGATCCGCACGCTGTGCAAGGCGGGCTGTCCCGAGGCGAACCAGCTTGCCGCGGTGATCGCCAAGGGGCCGCCGGTCACGACCGCGCAGACCGATACGAAAGCGCCGGAAACGAAGGCCCCCGACGGAAAACCGGTCGCGCAGGACTGACGCGCCCGCTTATCGGGTCGGGGGGGCAACTGTGATGTTCAGCC
>NZ_DBBS01000011.1 GCF_002292295.1 Sphingomonas sp. UBA978 | reverse complement strand
CTCGCGATACTGGGCCAGCTCCAGCTTGATCGAGCCGGCAACCTGCTTCATCGCCTTGATCTGCGCGGCGGAACCGACGCGCGACACCGACAGACCGACGTTCACCGCCGGACGGACGCCCTTATATAACAGCTCGGTCTCGAGGAAGATCTGCCCGTCAGTGATCGAGATCACGTTGGTCGGAATGTAGGCCGACACGTCGCCCGCCTGCGTCTCGATGATCGGCAGCGCGGTCAGCGAACCGCCGCCATTGGCGTCCGACATCTTGGCGGCGCGCTCCAGCAGGCGGCTGTGCAGGTAGAAGACGTCGCCCGGATAGGCTTCGCGGCCCGGCGGACGGCGCAGCAGCAGCGACATCTGGCGATAGGCGACCGCCTGCTTCGACAGATCGTCGAACACGATCAGCGCATGCATGCCGTTGTCGCGGAAATATTCGCCCATCGCGGTGCCGGTATAGGGCGCGAGGAACTGCAGCGGTGCCGGCTCCGACGCGGTCGCGGCGACGACGATGGAATAGTCCATCGCGCCATTCTCTTCGAGCGTCTTGACGAGCTGCGCGACGGTCGAACGCTTCTGGCCGACCGCGACATAGACGCAGTACAGCTTCTTGGATTCGTCCGAACCCTGGTTGACCGTCTTCTGGTTGATGAAGGTGTCGATCGCGACCGCCGACTTGCCGGTCTGGCGATCGCCGATGATGAGCTCGCGCTGGCCACGACCGACCGGCACCAGCGCGTCGATCGCCTTCAGGCCCGACTGCATCGGCTCGCTGACCGACTGGCGCGGGATGATGCCCGGTGCCTTGACCTCGACGCGGCTGCGCTTTTCGGCGACGATCGGGCCCTTGCCGTCGATCGGATTGCCGAGGCCATCGACCACGCGGCCGAGCAGGCCCTTGCCGACGGGGACGTCGACGATCGTGCCGGTGCGCTTGACGATGTCGCCTTCGCGGATCTGCGCGTCCGACCCGAAGATCACGACGCCGACGTTGTCGGCCTCGAGGTTGAGCGCCATGCCCTGCACGCCGTTGGCGAATTCGACCATTTCGCCCGCCTGGACGTTGTCGAGGCCGTAGATGCGCGCGATGCCGTCGCCGACGCTGAGCACCTGGCCGGTCTCGGTGACCTGGGCCTCGGTGCCAAAGTTGCTGATCTGGTCCTTGATGACCTTCGAGATTTCTGCGGCGCGGATATCCATCGTGAGTTAGCCCTTCATCGCGTGCGCGAGAGTATTGAGACGGGTGCGGATCGACGAATCGATCATCTGTGAACCGATGCGGACGACGAGGCCGCCGAGCAGCTCCGGATCGACCGACAGGTCGACGGACACCTCGCGGCCCATGCGGGTCCGCAGCTGCTGCTTCAGGTCGCCGAGCTGTTCGTCGGTCAGCGGGTGTGCGCTGGTCACCTCGGCGGCCGCCTCGCCGCGATGGCGGGCGGCGAGCTGGCGGAAGGCGCGCATGATCGCGGGCAGCTGGCCGAGGCGGCGGTTCTCGGCGAGGACGCCGAGGAAATTCCGGGTGGTCGCATCGATGCCGAGGCTGTCGGCGACGCCGAGCACCGCCTTCACCGCGGCGCCGCGGGCGACCAGCGGGCTGGCGGTCAGCGCGCGCAGATCGTCGCTCTGTGCCAGCGCGTCGCGGATGCCCGCCAGGCTCGATTCGACGGTGTCGATGGTCTTCGCATCGCGCGCGAGCTCGAACAGCGCGATCGCATAGCGTCCGCCTAAGCTTGCCTGAATACCGCCGGATGTCTCCACGGAGTCGAAGTCCTCGTACCGAATGTTGGCCCATGGGGAAGAGGGCGCGCGAAAGCGCACCTTTATGGGTGGCGGGCGGCTAGCATGGGGTCGGCGGAAGCGCAAGTATGGCCGATGTCGCACGATGACGGAACCGTCATGTTGCCGCCGTTCAGGATCGCCGGCGTAACGACCGGCGGGCAGGAGGACGGACACGATGCGCGGGCTGGCGGCGATGGTGATCGGCATGGTGTTGGCATCGTCGGCGGCGGCCGAGACGCTGCGGGTCGAGGGCATATTTCCGGCACAGGCGCGCGAGGCGAGCTTCCTGCCGACGATCGCGGTCGGCGCGTTCGCCGGGCCGGACGGCGAGGAGCTCGCCGATGCGATCGAACGGCGGCTGGCGAAGCTTGGCGCCGACGGGCTGCCGCATGTGCGGCTGATCCCGCCGAGCCTGCGGCCGGACGGCATGCTGACCGGGCGCACCGACGTGTCGGTCGCGGACAGCGACTATAGCGAAACGCGCGAACGCTGTGCCGAGAAGAAGGACGGCAAATGCGTCCGCAAGGAAAAGTATCGCGTCGACTGCGTGCGGCGGACGATCGATTTCCGCGCCGACCTGCGGCTGATGCGGCGCAGCGGCGGCGGCCTGCCCTATGCGGTCAGCAAGACGCGCGACGACCGCCACGACTGGTGCGAGGACAGCGGCGTCGCCAGCGACGTCGGCAGCGTCGTCCACGGCTTCGTCGAATCGGTCGCCGCGGAGGTGCGGCTCGACCTCGCACCGCATGCCGAAAACTATACGATCCGCGTGCAGGAGCGGCGCGACGGCCTGCCGCCCGCAGCCGCCGCCCGGTTCAAGGAGGCGGTGCGGCTGACCAAGCGCGACCCGGCCGCCGCCTGTGCCGCCTTCGCCGAAGTGGACCGGATGGCGCCGGATCACGGGTCGACCGTCTTCAACCTCGCGCTCTGCGCCGAGGCGGCGGGCCGCTATGCCGAGGCGGGCGACCGTTACACGCGGGCGCGGCTGTTCGCGCCGAAGGCGGCGGGCGAGGTCAGCAAGGGGCTCGGCCGGGTCGGCGCGCTCGCGGCCGGCGCGCAGGACGTCGCCGCGATGCGCGCACGGCCGCCGGTGATGGGTACGGGACTTTGATCGCAACCGCCGGGATGAGGCGGCACCCGGGATCGCCTATATCCATGGCATGACCATGATCGATCAGGACGCGGCCTGGGCCGCCTTCGCCGCGCGCGACCGGACGCAGGACGGCAGTTTCGTCGCGGCGGTGCGGACCACCGGCATCTATTGCAAGCCGAGCTGCCCCGCCCGCCATCCGCATCGCGCCAACGTCACCTTCCTGCCCGACGGCGCCGCGGCGCGGGCGGCGGGCTATCGCGCCTGCCTGCGCTGCAAGCCCGACGAGGTCGCGCGCGACAGCCGGGCGATCGCCGAGGCGGTGGCGCTGATCGCGGCGGCGAAGGAGGGCATCGGGCTGGCGGCACTGGCGGCGCAGGTCGGCTATGCGCCGCATCATTTCCTGCGCCTATTCCGGCGCGCGACCGGGGTCACGCCCGCCGCCTATGCCCGCGGCCTGCGCGCCGGCCGCGTGGCGGAAGCGCTGCAACGCGACGGCAGCGTCACCGGGGCGATTTACGAGGCCGGCTATGGCGCCGCCAGCCGCTTCTACGCCGACGGCGCACGGCGACTGGGGATGAGCCCCGGTGCCTGGGCGCGCGGCGGTGCGGGGACGACGATCCGCTGGACGGTGGTGGCGACCAGCCTCGGCCCGCTGCTCGTCGCGGCCACCGACCGGGGGCTGTGCCGCGTCGCCTTCGACGAGGATGCCGCGACGCTCGCCCGCCGCTTTCCGCAGGCGACGATCGAGCCGGGCGATGCGGCGCTGGCGACGCTGGCCGCCGACGTGGTCGCGCTGGTCGAGACGCCTGGGCGCGACGCGGCGTTGCCGCTCGACGTGCGCGGCACCGCATTTCAGGAGGCGGTGTGGCAGGCGCTCAAGACGATTCCCCCGGGCGAGACGCGCAGCTATGCCGAACTCGCCGCCGCCGCCGGCCGGCCGGGCGCGGTGCGGGCGGCGGGGACGGCATGCGGCAGCAACCCGCTGGCGGTCGTCGTCCCCTGCCACCGCATCACCCGCAGCGACGGCGGACTCGGCGGCTATGCCTATGGTGTCGCGCGCAAACGCGCGTTGCTGGACCGGGAGCGGCGTTAGGGGCCGGCGAACCGCCGCAACTGTGCCGGCTATAGATGCGGTCCGACGTCGTGCCGGCGCATGACGACGTCATGATGGACACCGGCGATCGCGGCAGCCTGCCGTACGTGCGGCATGTCCTGCCCGTGGCACGGCGAAGCAACCGTTTCGGGTAAAGACAGTATTGTCGTCAAACCCGGTGACGGCAGTTTTTACCGTCACCTGTCACGATTTTGCGGCGCGAAACCTCTCCGCCAGGGGCATAATGTTGTTTTTGCCGTGTCGATCCGTAATTTTGCTGGGTCGACGGGTTGACGCGCAATTTGGTCGGCGTACGGCTGTCGTTGGTCAAAGGAGCAAACTATGACTGATGACACGTCCGAACTGAACGCCGTCGAACTTGCAACCGAATTGACGATTGCTTGGCTCGGCAACCCCAACACCCGCACGTCCGCCGATGAGGTTCCCGCCTTTCTCGGCAAGATGCACGATACCGTATCGGCGCTGCTTGGCGCGACCGGTCCCGCCGCAGAGGTACAGCCCGCCGCCGAATATACGCCGGCGGTTTCGGCGCGAAAGTCTCTCGCGTCGAAGGATCACATCATCTCGATGATCGACGGCAAGCCCTACAAGACCTTGCGCCGTCATCTCGCGACGCACGGCATGACGCCGGCGGAATATCGCGAACGCTATGGCCTGAAGCCCGACTATCCGATGGTCGCCGAGAATTATTCGGAAAGCCGCCGCGCGATGGCCAAGAAGATCGGCCTGGGTCGCAAGCCCGGCGCCCGCAAGGGCGACGATGCCGCCGCCGCCGCGCGCCGTGGCCGCAAGCCGGCGACGGAAACGTCCGAGGCCTGAACCGAACCGGTGTCTGAAATCCCGGCCTGCCTCCCCCAGGGCAGGCCGTCCGGCGCATGACGAAACGCCCGGTGGAGACCAGCTCCGCCGGGCGTTCGCATGTCCGCGCCGTTCGTCGCGTCAGCTGCCGAACACGCCGGTGCGGTACAGCAGGGTGATCGCGACGCGGCGGTTGCGGGGATCGCCCGGATCGTCGGTGATGATCGGCTCGCGGTCCGCGACGCCCTCGATCCGCTCGAACCGCGCTTCCGGAATGCCGCCCAGCGCCAGCCGGCGGCGCGTCGCCTCGGCCCGGCCGGAGGACAGCATCCAGTTGTTCATCGCGCGCGGATCGCCATAAGGCACGCTGTCGGTATGGCCGCGGATCATGATCGTGTTGGGCGTGCCCGCGATCGTGCCGGCGATCATCCCGATCAGTTCCGATGCGCGACTGTCCAGCGCGGTCGTGCCGAGCCCGAACATCGAATAATCGGCATCGTCGACCAGATCGATGCGCAGTCCGTCCTGCGTCGGTACGAAGCGGACGTGGCTGGACAGCTTCGCCAGGCGCGCCGAGCCCTTGATCTGCTTTTCGAGCTGATCCTTGATCGCCTGGAACGCCTGCCGGTCGAGCTGCATCGACGCCGGATTGCGCAGCGAACCCTTGTCGCCGGTGCCGCTCCGCTGCCCGCCCGCCTCGCGCATCGGGATGCCGATCGACGCGATCGGCGCCGCCGCCGCCTTGGGGCCGAGCTTGTTGTTGCTGAGGATCGATTCGCCGCCCAGCACGCCGCTGCCGCCGAGGCCGAGCACCTTCTTGTCGATCAGGGTCGGCGCGAAATAGTCGGCGATGCCCTTGCGCTGCTTTTCGGTGGTCGCCCCGAGCAGCCACAGCAGCAGGAAGAACGCCATCATCGCGGTGACGAAATCGGCATAGGCGACCTTCCACGCGCCGCCGTGATGGCCGCCGTGGCCGCCGTCGATGATCTTCTTGACGATGACGATCTTGGGCGGCTGGTTGGTGCCGTGCGGCGCGGCGCGGGCCATGGTCTATCTGCCCCCTGTCTTACTTGCCGCGCAGGCCATCGAACACCTCGGCGAAGCCGGGCTGGTTCTTGTGCGCGATGCCGGAACGGGCCGCCTCGATCACCAGCGGCTGCGGATGGCCGTGGAGCGAGGCGATGATGATCTGCTTCACCACGTCGTAGATCGCGGCATCGGCGTCGATCACCTGCTTCAGCCGCCCGGCCAGCGGCGACACGATGCCATAGGCGAGCAGCACGCCCATGAACGTGCCGACCAGCGCCGAGCCGATCATCCCGCCGAGCACCGACGGCGGCTTGTCGATCGATCCCATCGTCTTCACGATGCCGAGCACCGCGGCGACGATGCCGAGCGCGGGCAGCGAATCGGCGAGGCTGGACAGCGTCGTGTGCGGCCCCTCGACCTCGTGGTGATGCGTCTTGATCGAATGGTCCATCACCTCCTCGACCGCATGCACGTCGAGCGTGCCCGACGACACCACGACGAGGCGCAGCGTGTCGGCGATCAGGTTGATGAGCGTGTGGTCGGCGAGCAGGCGGGGATATTCGCTGAACACCGCGGACGACTTGGGGTCCTCGACATGCGGTTCGAGCGCGATCGGCCCGTCCATCCGCAGCATCTTCATCAGCTTGCTGACGAGGAAGATGACGTCGAGATAATCCTGCTTCTTGTACTTGGGGCCCTTGAACACCTTGGCGAGGCCACCGCCCATCGCCTTCAGCTCGGTGCCCGAATTGCCGATGATGAGCGCACCGGCGGCCGCGCCGCCGATGATGAGCATCTCGTGCGGGATCGCCTCCATGACGGGGCCGAGGGCACCACCGGTGATGGCGAAGCCGCCGAACACCATGCCGAGAAGGACGACGAGACCGATGGCAGGAAACACTGTGGGATACCCCGTTTGCGCCGGCATGCCGGCAACCCGATGACACCGGGTTAACCGCATTTCCTAGACAAGTGGTTACCAGACCCGAAGGTTTTCGCCGGCGCCTCCCGCCGGCGCACGCCAGGCGCCGCCGGCCCGCCCGGTGCGGGCGGCCCGTCATCCCCGTACCGGTGCGATGCGTTACTTGAGGTAGTCGAACAGCGACAGGCTGGAGAGCTTGCTGAAGCTCGCCTGCGACGCGGACAGTGCGGTCATCAGCTGCTGCAGCTGCACGACCGCCTCGGTGACGTCCACCTGTTCCAGCTGGCCGCGCAGTTCGGACCGGTCGGTGTTGGCGGTGGTCAGCAATTGCTGCTGCAGATCGACCCGCGCGGCGCGCGCGCCCACCGACGACTGGACGTCGGCGATCTGGTCGGTCGAGGCACTCAGCGCGTCGAGCGATTCGGACGTGGCGTCCGACACGTCGCCGCCGGCCTGCAGCGCGGTCGCGAGCCGCGACAGCATCGCCAGCGCATTGTCCGTATCGCCGATCTTGAAGATGCGCTCGGCGCTCTCGGTGGCCTGCACGCTCTGCCCGTCGGCGATCGGCACTTCGGATACCGCGGGTTCGGCGGCGGCGAAGGTGAAGGTGCCGTCGCCATTGTCGGTGACCGCCTTGCCGCCCGCCGCATTGCCGAACAGCGGCTGGCCGCGGACGTTCTTCGCATTCGCAAGCGCCACCATCGATTCGACGATCGATTTCAGTTCGGTGCCGATGATCTTGCGCGTCGCGTCGGTCTGCGTGCCGGTCGCCGCCTGCGTCGCCAGTTCGGTCGCGCGGGTCAATTGCGTGCCGATCTGTCCCAGCACGCTGTCCGCCTGCTGGAGCAGCGACCCGGCCAGCGTCATGTTCGTGCCATAGACGACCGCGTCGGCGTCCTTGCGGTCGAGCTCGGCGATCTGCTGCGACGCGGCGGGGTCGTCGGACGGCTTGATCGTCTTCTTGCCGGTCGAGATCTGCGTCATCAGTTCCGATGCGCGGGCGTTCATCTTGGCCATGCGATTCGACGCATTGCCGTAGAACATGCTGGTGGAGATCTGCATCGCGCGCCCTACCGTATGTCGAGGATGGTCTGCATCGTCTCGCGCGCGATCTGGATCACGCGGCCGGACGCTGCATAGGCCTGTTGGAAGCGGATCAGATCGACCGCCTCGGAATCGAGGTTGACGCCGGTCGCGGTCGACTGCGCGGTCGCGGCGCCGTCGCGGATCGCCGCCTGCGCCTCGGCGATCGTGTTCTTCTGCTTGTAGGCGGTGGCGTTGCCGGTAATCAGCGTGGTCAGCGACGCCTCGAACCCCTTGGTGACGCGCGTCGATTCGAGCGCCGCCAGATTGGACGAATCGCGCACGCCGCCCGCCGGCTTGGTCGGCGTCGCGGCGGAGGCGGCGGCGATCAGCTTGCCGTCGTCGAAATCCTTGTCGATCTGGATATTGGTCGCGGCCCCGGTGACCGAGAACATCGGTTTCCCGGCCAGGCCCGCGCGATCGACGCCGGCGGCCTGGTTGTCGTTCACCGATTTCACGAAATCCTCGGCAACCGCATTCAGCGACTGGCGGATCGCGGCGACGCGCTGCGCGCCGTCGGTGATCCCGGCCAGCGTGCCGCCGCTGGCCGCGATGTCCTTCACCTCGCCGCGGATCGTGACGGAAAAGGCGGCGGTGCCGTCCTGGTTGCGCGAATAGCTGACCGTGCCCGTCGTCGCGCCCTGCACGAACGCCGCCCCCTCGGGGCCGCCGAGCTTGACCGTGGCGCGGCCGATCGTGTCCATCCGCACGTCGATATCGACCATCTCGCTCATCTGCGACAGGATCGTATCGCGCTGGTCCATCAGCTGCGCCGCGGCGGTGCTGCCCGGTTGCGAGCGGCTGATCCCCTCGTTGATCCTGGTCAGCGAATTGCCGAGCGAGGTCAGCGTCTGCGCCGCCTGCGTGCCGGCGGTCTGCAGATCGGCATCGACCTGGTCGAACGCCTTGCCGGTCGCGGTGAACGCCAGCGCGGTCGAGGATGCGGCGCTGAGCATGCCGGTGCGCAGCGCGGTCGAATCGGGTTCCGCGGCCAGCGCCTGCGCCGACCCGAAGAAGGAGGTGACGCGCGCGGTCAGCTGGTTGCCGGTCAGCGCGTTCTGGATACGGTCGAGCCATTCCGCACCCTTGGTGGTGCGCGTGAGGTCGCTGGTCGTGGCGCGCAGCGCGGCGGCGGAATAGATGTCGCTCGAACGGTCGACGCCGAGCAGGTAGACGCCGTTGCCGGCACCATAGCCGTTGGTCGATCCGCTGCCGCCGGCGACCTCCGCCAGCATCACCGCGCGGCGCGCATAGCCGACCGTCCCGACGTTGGCGATGTTCTCGCCGACGGTGGCTAGCGCGGTCTGGTACGCGCGGACGCCTGACGCGCCGATCGACAGCATGTCGCTCATTGCGGCGGATCTGCCTTGGACTCGTTAAGATCGCCTTGAGATTTGCTGAGAAAGTCGGTCATCGCCTTGCCGATGCCGAGCGGGGTCGATTCCGACATGCTCTGCGCGACGCGGGCGTCCTGCATCTCGGTGAAGGTATCGAGCGCCTTCGAATCGAACAGCGGGTCGGCCAGTTTCGCCTGGCGCATGCTCTTCAGCATCATGCCGGTGAACACCGCCTCGAACTGCTGGCCGGCCTTCTTGAGGTTGTCGGCGCTCTTCAGCCGCGACGTGTCGGTGGAGATGCCGCCGACGCCGGAGATCGGGAGCCCGCTCACAGGACGATCAATTCCGCCTTGAGGCTGCCGGCTTCCTTGAGCGCCTCGAGGATCGCGACCAGATCGGCAGGCGACGCGCCGATCGCGTTCACGGCCTTGACCACGTCGGCCAGCTTGGGACCGGGGTTGAGCAGGAACATCGGTTTCTTCTCCTCCTCGACCGACACGCTGGATTTCTGCTCCAGCGCGGTCTGGCCCTGGCTGAACGGTGCCGGCTGGCTGATCCGCTGGTTCTCGTCGATGCGCACGGTCAGCTTGCCGTGCGTCACCGCGGCAGGACCCACCCTGACCGCAGAATTGATAACGACCGTTCCGGTGCGAGCATTTACAATTACTTTCGCGGACGGCTCGGCCGAAGTGACGTCGAGGTTCTCGATCATCGACATCAGCGTCGCACGCGTGTCCGCCCCCGGGGGTGCGCGCACCGCGACCGACACGCCGTCGATCGCCTGCGCGGTGCCGAAGCCAAGCTTCGCGTTGATCGCCTGCGCGACGTTCTGCGCGGTGGTGAAGTCCGAGCGGGCGAGGTTGAAGGTCAGCATCGGCGCCGAATCGAACCCGGTGGCGACCGCGCGTTCGACGGTGGCGCCTTCGGGGATGCGGCCGGTCGAGGGCACGTTGACGACGATCTTCGATCCGTCGGCGCCTTCGGCACCCAGCCCGCCGACGGCGAGATTGCCCTGCGCCATCGCATAGATCTGGTTGTCCGCGCCGAGCAGCGGCGTCAGCACCAGACTGCCGCCGCGCAGCGACTTGGCCTTGCCCATCGACGCGACGGTGATGTCGAGCCGCTGCCCCGGCTTGGCGAAGGGCGGCAGTTCGGCGGTGATGAGCACGACGGCGGCGTTCTTCATCCCCGGATTGGCACCGGGCGGCAGCTGCAGGCCGAAGCGCGAGGCGACCGCCTTGAGCGACTGCACGGTATATTCGAGATTGTCGTCGCCGGTGCCGGGCAGGCCGACGACGACGCCGTAACCGGTCAGCTGGTTGGAACGGATGCCCTGGAACCCGCCGAGGTCCTTGATCCGGTCCGCCGACGCGGGCGCGGCGAGCGCGAGGATGGCGACGAGCGCGGCGATGAAGAGGCGGAACATGGTCGCGATACCTGCACCAGAGATGGTTAGCGGGATGTTAAGGCCGCCCTCACCCTTCGCCGCCTTCGGCGTCTCGTCCCTCTCCCGACGGGAGAGGGAAGGAGCGGCGCAGCCGCGGAAGGGTGAGGGTGACGACAGCATCAGAACGGCGAGACGACGGAGAAGAAGCGGCTGAGCCAGCCCTGTCGCCCGGCGCGGGCGACGTCGCCCTTGCCGGTATAGGCGATCTGCGCGTCCGCCACCCGGGTCGACAGCACGCGATTGTCCGCGCCGACGTCGGCGGTGCGGACGATGCCCTTGATCCGGACGAATTCGTCGCCGCGGTTGAGCGTCACCCGCTTCTGGCCCTGCACCAGCATCGTGCCGTTGGGATAGACTTCGGCGACGGTGACGGAGACTTCGCCCGACAGCGAATTGGCCTGGTCGGCCTGCCCCTGCCCGTTAAAGCCGCGGCCGCCGCTCAGCGTCGCATCGGTGGTGTTGAACAGGTTGAGCGCGCCGGTGGTCGGCAGCGTGATGCTGCCCTGCCCCTTCGAATCGAGCTTCGAACTCGACGATTTCGACGCGGCGGTGCGCTCGACCAGCACGATCGTCAGCGGGTCGCCGACGCGACGGGCGCGCCAGCCCTCGTACAGCGCGGCATAGCCGTCGCTCGCCTGAAAGATCGACCCGTTGGCGGGCGCGGGCGCGGGTGCGACGGGCGCTCGGACGACGGTGAAGTCCTCCGGCGGCTTCTTCTTGCCGAAGACGCTGGCATCGGCCTGACCGGGCGCGAGCGCGGCGAGGACCAGCAGGCCGGACGCCGCGGCGAGCGCGATCTCGGCCCAATGTCCGACCAGAAAGGCGCCGGGGCGGAAGGGGTTGGGAGCGGATGCCATGTTACAGGTTCTGGTTCACGTATTTGAGCATTTCGTCGGAGGACGAGATCATCTTCGAATTGACCTCATAGGCGCGCTGCGTCTCGATCATGTCGACCAGTTCCTCGACGACGTTGACGTTGGACGCCTCGAGATTGCCCTGCCGCACCCGGCCGCGGCCATCCTCGCCGGCGATGCCGAGATTGGCGGCACCCGAGGAGGCGGTTTCCTTCAGATAATTGTCGCCGGTCGACTGCAGCCCGGTGGGATTGGCGAAGCTCGCGACCTGGATCTGGCCGATGTTGGTGCCTTCGGTCTGGCCCGGCACCTGTGCGGTGACGGTGCCGTCGGTGCCGATCGTCACCTGCGTCGCGTTGGTCGGCACGGTGATGCCGGGCATCACCTGATAGCCTTCCGACGTCACGAGCAGCCCTTCGGGGCTGCGGTTGAAATTACCGGCGCGGGTATAACCGAGATCGCCGCCGGGCAGCTGCACCTGGAAATAGCCGTCGCCGTCGAGCGCGAGATCGAAGCTGTTGCCGGTCTGCGTCAGCGACCCCTGCGTGTCGATGCGGGCGGTGCCCTGCACCTTCACGCCGGTGCCGAGGTTGAGGCCGGTCGCGTACTTCGTCTCGGCCGTCGACTGCGCGCCCGGCGCGGTGATGGTCTGGTAGGCGAGCGTTTCGAACGCGGCGCGGTCGCGCTTGAACCCCGTCGTGTTGACGTTGGCGAGGTTGTTCGAGATGACCCGCATGCGCGTATCCTGGGCGTCGAGCCCGGTGCGCGCGATGTGCATGGCGGAGGAGGACATCGTGTCTGTTCCTTAGCTCGGGAGGCGCATCACGGATGTGCTGCTCTCGTCCATATCCTTGGCCGATTTCATGAGGTTGGCCTGAACCTCGTAACTGCGCTGGTTCTCGATCATGTCGACCAGCGCCTGCGTCATGTTGACATTGGAGCCTTCCAGCGCACCGCCCTGGACCTTGGCGTCCAGATTGGCGGGCAAGGTGCCGCCGCCCTTGACGCGGAGCAGATTGTCCATGCCCTTCAGCGTCACCGAACCCTTGGTATCGACCAGCTTGAGCCGGTCGAGCACCTGCGCGTTCCGGGGGTCGCCGCCCTGCGGCACGATGCTGATCGTGCCGTCGGCGGAGATCGTCAGGCTGTCGTGCGGCGGCACCGTGATCGGCCCCGCCTGCCCCTGGACGATGAAGCCGTCGCCGGTCTGGAGCACGCCCGATGCGGCGACGTCGAGGTCGCCGCGGCGGGTATAGGCCTCGCTGCCGTCGCCGGCCTGCACCGCCAGCCAGTCATTGGCGCCGCTGATCGCGACGTCGAGCGCGCGGCCGGTCGACTGGATCGACCCGGGCGCGCGATCGGCATCGGTCACTTCTTCGCTGGTCGGCATGCGCGCCTCCAGCTGCGCGCCGCCGCCCTTCAGCTCGATCCGGTCGAAGACGACGCGGTCGGCGCGAAAGCCCGTGGTGGACGCGTTCGCCATGTTGTTGGCGATCGCCGCCTGCGCCTGCATATGCGCACGCAGGCCGGTCGCCGCCGTATAGACCAGCTTGTCCATTCAGGCCTCCGCTCCGCCGCCGTCGCTTAGTTGCGGATCTGGATGATGGTCTGCGAGACCTGGTTCGCGGTATCGAGCGCCTTCGAGTTCGCCTGGAAGTTGCGCTGTGCCGCGATCAGGTTGACCAGTTCCTCGGTGATGTCGACGTTCGACCCTTCGATCTGGCCCGACATCAGCGAGCCGAAGCCGTCCGCACTTGCCGAACCCAGCGTCGCCGTGCCGGACAGGCCGGTCGCCGACCAATAGCTGTTGCCGATCTGGCGCAGGCCGGTCGGCGTCGAGAATTTGGCCAGCGCGACCTTGCCGAGCGGGACGATGTCGCCGTTCGAGAAGCTCGCCTGGATCAGGCCTTCGGAATTGACCGTCACGCCCGACAGCTGGCCGACGGCGACGCCGTCCTGGCTCTTGCTGTTGACCGCGAAGGCGGAGGCGAGCTGCGTCGAA
The DNA here is from genome assembly GCF_002292295.1 of Sphingomonas sp. UBA978. GTDB lineage: Bacteria > Pseudomonadota > Alphaproteobacteria > Sphingomonadales > Sphingomonadaceae > Sphingomonas. Next base: position 161,703 of record NZ_DBBS01000011.1, on the reverse strand, counting down.
TTGGCGAGGTTGAGCGAAACCGTCTGCACCGCGGCACCCGACAGCGGGATGAAGTCGTCATATTTGATCGGCGTGGTCGGCGTCGCGATCGCACCCGTCGTGTTGAAGGTGATCTCCTGCGGCGCCTTGCTGCCGCCCACTTCCAGCTGCTTGTCGCCGATATAGGTATAGACCTGCCACGTGCTCGCGGTGTTGGTCGTCGCATCCGGCACCTTCGAACGGACGTAATAGCTCGTCATCGTCATCGGGTTGCCGTTGGCGTCGTAGATGCGCGTCGCGACCGAGTTGTTGTAGGTCGTCGTGTCGGTACGATCGAACACCTTCTTGTTGACGGTCGAGGTGCCCGACAGGTTGATCGCGGTCGACACGTCCTTCGTCGCGACCGGCGTGCCGCTCGACTGCTGCAACTGCAGGTTGGTGAGGCCGTCCTCGCCCGTCGCGGTGACGTTGCCGTCGCCGTCGACCGGATAGACCATCAGGAAGCTGCCCTGCGCGTCGACGACGTTGCGGCTCGAATCGACCGAGAAGGCGCCGTTGCGGGTATAGGCGATCGTGTCGCTGGCGCCGGTGGTCTTCACCGTGAAGAAGCCTTCGCCCATCACCGCGAGGTCGAGCGCGTTGGTCGTCCCCTGCAGGTTGCCTTCCTTGAACTGCTGCGTCGTCGCCTTCACGACCACGCCCGAACCGACCATCTTGCGCGGATCGGTCGACACGCTCGAGGCGATGACGTCGGAGAATTCGACGCGGCTCTTCTTGAACCCGGTGGTCGAGACGTTCGCGAGATTGTGCGAGATCGTGTTCATGTCGGTCTGCGAAGCCTGGAGACCGGAGAGCGAGGTGTAGAAGGACATCGGGTTACTCCTTGGAAGCTGTAATCGGTTGGTGCGGGATCAACGGGGCTGGATCAGGTGGCGGAGCGGACGTCGGACGGATCGACGTCGCCGACCCCGACGACCTTGAGCTTGGGCGCGCCGCTGGAGGGCAGCGACACCGATTCGACCGGCGCCCAGACGAGCGTGCGGCTGGTGACCGTCTTGTCGCCGCTGGTGGCGAAGGCGGTGATGGTGAAGGGACCGGCGCCGACGTCGTTGCCCGAACCGTCCTTGCCGTCCCACTCGAACGCCGTGGTGCCCTTCTTCTGCGCGCCGAGCTGCAGCGAGCGAAGCGTGCCGCCCTGCGCATCGGCGATCGAGACGGTGACCGCGGTCGCCGCATCGTCCAGCTCGACCGCGCCGTCGAGGCCGCCGGCCGCGCGCGGATAGGCGGTCGATCCCTCGGTCAGCACGGTCTTGCCGACATAGGCCATCGCATCGCTGGCGGTGGTCGAGCCGAGCTTGGTCGCGACGCCGGACAGCGTCTTGTTCATCTCGCTGATGCCGGCGACGGACGAGAATTGCGCCATCTGCGCGACCATCTGGGTGTTGTCCATCGGCGCGAACGGGTCCTGGTTCTTGAGCTGCGTGGTCAGCAGCGTCAGGAAGTCGGACTGGTCGAGCGTCGTCTTGGTCGCCCCCGTGGCGGTCGAGGCGCCGCTTGCGGTGGTGGTGTTGGCGGTCGACTTGGCGCGCGTGATCCCGAGGGTCTGCAGCGTCGAGTCGAAGGCGGTCGATGTCGTTGCCATGATCTTAGCGGCCCAGCTTGAGGGTATCGATGGTGAGCTGCTTGGCAGTGTTCATCACCTCGACGTTGTTCTGGTAGGAACGGGCCGTCTCCATCATGTCGACGAGCTCGCGGCTTTCGTCGACGGCGGCCTGGTAGATATTGCCATCCTTGTCGGCGAGCGGGTTGTTCGGGTCGTAGACCTTGGTCGGCGCCTCGCCCGCGGTGACGATCTTCTCGACATCGACGGTGGCAAGGCCCGATGCCGCATCGAAGCTGGTGCGGAACACCGGCTTCATCGTCTTGTACGCGGTCTCGGCGGAGCCGGTCGTCCCGCCGGCATTGGCGAGGTTCGACGCGGTGGTGTTCATGCGGACGAGCTGCGCGCTCATCGCGCGGCCCGCCACCTGAAAGACGCTCATCGGATCGGCCATCGGCTTATTCCCCCTTCAGCGCGCGGGTGATCTGGCCGATCCGCCCGTTCAGGAACGACAGCGTCGTCTGATACTGGACGGCGTTTTCGGCGAAGGCGGTCTGTTCCTGGTTGAGCTCGACGGTGTTGCCGTCCATCGAGGTCTGCAACGGCACGCGATAGCCGGTCGCGGCGGTGATCCCGTCCTGACCCGCATCCCGCTCCATCGAGGCGAGCGCCGACTTGAAGTCGATGTCGCGCGCCTTGAAACCGGGCGTGGAGGAGTTGGCGATGTTCGACGCGAGCACGCCCATGCGCTGCGAGCGCACTTCGAGCGCGGCTCCGTGAACTCCGAACAGACTGTCTGCGGCCATCGGCCCAAATCTCCGGCGCACCATTGCGCTGCCGGGGAATAAGCAACCGCCGTGCCAGTTTTCGAATTCCGGGGCCGGAGACGCGAATTTTCCCGCTTTGCCGGGGGATGGCCGGGCGGCGGCAAGGCGGGCGGCAACCGGTTGCCGGTGTTTGCCGCCGTTTGCCGGAGAGCGGCAACGCGCCGCGGACCCTCCCCTAGGGTGGATCGACATTCAGATGATGACGTGCCGAAAACGGTGGTTTTGCGTGACCCGGAGCGCAGCGTACTTTCGGTACGTGAGCACCGGAAGCGCGCGAAACCGCCGTTTGCAGGCGTCAGGGCTGAATGTCGATCGGCCCTAGATCGCCGGAACCCGTCCAGGGCGCCCGGGCATCCCGGCGAAACTGGCCCGCAGCTTGCAAGACACTCGCGCATGTTGATCGCCCAGCTCTTCGATCCCGTCGCGCTTGCCATCGTCGGTGGCGGCACGCTGCTTGCCACATTGCTCCGCTCGCCCCTGCGCGACGTGGCACGGTCGCTGTCGGCGTTGCGCGTCCTGACGCGCCGGCCGTTCCGCGCCGACGCGCTGCTCGAACAGATTGCGGCGCAGGCGCGGATCGCCAGGCGCCACGGCATCGTCGCGCTCGACAAATCGGTGATCGCCGATCCCGACGTCGCCGCCGCGATCGCCGCGATCGTCGACGGCGCGATCCCGCGCGAGGTCGAGGCGGTGCTGCGCTATCGCCGGCAGGCGCGCGTCGAGCGCCATGTCGCCGCCGCCGACGTCTGGTCCGCCGCTGCGGAGGCCGCCCCGGCGATGGGCATGGTCGGCACGCTGATCGGCCTCGCCGGCATGTTCGCCAACATGACCGATCCCAAGGCGATCGGCGGCGCGATGGCGATCGCGCTGCTCGCGACGCTGTACGGCGCGCTGCTCGCCAACCTGCTGCTGATGCCGATCTGCCATCGCCTGCGCGCCGCCGGCCGCATCGAGGCGTTCGAGCGCGTCCGGATCGAGGCGCCGCTCGTCGCACTCGCGCTGCGCGAGACGCCGCGCCACCAGTTGCAAAGCGTCGCATGACCGACGTCGCGCTCTATCCCGATCCGGCGCCCGCCAAACCGCTCTGGCTGGTGACGCTGGCCGATCTCGCCTTGCTGCTGGTCGGCTTCTTCGTCTTGCTTCAGGCGAGCGAAAAACCGCGCGCGGTCACCGATGCGCTGCGCGTCAGCTTCGGCGGCAATCCCGCGCCCGCGCCTGCCCCGCTGCCGGTCATGGCAGCGGGCATGGTCGACTTTGCGCCCGGGTCTGCCGGCCTGCCGGAAGACCCGGCGGCGGTCGTCGCCTGGGCACGCGAGGCGGCGCGCGATCCGCGCGTCGCGCTCACCGTCACCGGATCGACTGACGGCAGCACCGCCGACGTCGACCCCGGCACCGGCAGCGCCGCGATCCTCGCCGCCGACCGCGCCCGCGCCCTTGCCGCGACGCTGACGGGGGTCAGCCGCCGGATCACCGTCACCACCGCCCATCGCCCCGGCCGCCGCGCCGCGATCGTCACGCTCGCCTTTGTCGGCGAACAGCCTTCGGACCATCAGCCATGATCCTGTTTCCGCTCCTCCTCGCCCCCCTGCTCGCCGGCGGTGCTATCGCCTTTCAGGACACCGCCGGCCTCGACCGCGCGGTCGCCGCCTTCACCAGCCGGCCGGTCGGGGCGGAGGGCGGCGCGCGGACGCCGATCGATCCGCGGCTGCGGCTGGCGCAATGCTCCACCGTCGCGCTCGCGTGGCGGACCGAGGCGCATGATGCGGTGGTCGTGTCCTGCTCGGGGCCGGACTGGCGCATCTTCGTGCCGGTGATCCGCCCCGCATCGGCGGCACCGCCGACCGCGACCGCCCGCCCCGCGATGGTCATCGCGGCGAAGGCCGAACCGGTGATCCGGCGCGGCGACCCGGTGGTGATCGAGGCGGGATCGAACGGCTTTTCGATCAGCCGCGAAGGCGTTGCGATGGGCGATGCGCCTCCCGGCGGCCGCTTCCTGGTGAAGGTCGAGGACGCCAAGGGACCCGTCCAGGCGATCGCGATCGAACCGGGCCATGCGACCCTGCCCGGCTGGGGCCAGTGACGCACTCCGGACCCCGGAAATTTTTTTGCTAAACCTGCATCGCAACCGGCCGTTTATCCCTGTGTCAGGCAACACAGATAGGTGCGGACATGGTGGACTCGATCGGCTCAACGCCGCTGAACGGAAGTGGGAGCGTCTCGCGCGTCGCCGCACCCGCGGCTGCGCCGACGGTGCAGCCCGCACTGAAAAAGGCCGCAGAACAGGCGCCTGCGACGGATACGCAACTCGGCGCGCTGGCGCGGTCGCTTGCGGCATCGCCGCCGGTCGACGGCGATCGTGTCGAGCTCATCAAGGCGGCGATCCAGAACGGCTCCTTCCCCATCCTGCCGGCGACGATCGCCGACCGGCTCCTCGCACTCCGGCTGAACTGGGACGGTCATGACGCGGCGTGATGCCCTGATCCGCGTCATCGACGCGCTCCATGCGGAGATCGCCGCGCTGAAGGCGAACGACGTCACCGCGCTGGAACGTGCGACGCAGGACAAGCTTGCCGGCATCGAACAGGTCGCCTCGCTCGGTACCGGCCCCGCTGGCGACGAGATCCGCGAGCTGGCCGACGAAGCCAACCGGCTGAACGAAACCTGCCGCATCTACGTCAACCTGATGGCGGCAAATGTCCGCCGCCGCCTGCAAATCCTGACCGGCGATGCCGGCCACGGCTTCCGCCCGACGCTGGTCTCGGCCTACGCCTGACGCGATCGGGGGTTTTGCCGTTGTCTCACGGCTCCTGTCATCCGCCCCTTCTTCCGTCATCCCGGCGCATGCCGGGATCCATGGACCCACCGCAGCGGCTGACGGGGCTCCAACGCTGACGTCGGCGTAACCACGGGTTCCGGCGTCTGCCGGGGCGACGAACTGGCACGGTCCTTGCTCAACACCCATCGACAACAGGGGTGTGTTCTTTCCGCAATGACCGTCAATCCGATTTCTGCCGGACGCGTCCAATCCGCGATCGCGCTTGCGAGCAGCAAGACGGGCGTCGATTTCGACTATCTGCTGGGCCAGGCCAAGATCGAGAGCGGCCTGAACGCCAGCGCGCGCGCCGGCACCTCCTCGGCATCCGGCCTGTACCAGTTCGTCGAACAGAGCTGGCTTGCGGTCGTCAAGAAACATGGCGCGGAACACGGGCTCGGCTGGGCCGCCAACAGCATCGGCCAGACCGCCGGCGGGCGCTATACCGTCGGTGACAGCGCGACCCGCTCCGCCATCCTGAATCTGCGCAACGACCCCACCGCCGCATCGCTGATGGCGGCCGAACATGCCTCCGACAACAAGGACGTGCTCGAGGGCGCGCTGGGCCGTTCGGCCAACGGCACCGACCTCTACATGGCGCATTTCCTCGGCATCGGCGGCGCCAAGAAATTCCTGTCGGCGATGCAGACCAACCCCGGCGCGACCGCGGCGTCGCTGTTCCCGCAGGCGGCCGGCGCCAACCGCTCGATCTTCTACGCCGCCAACGGCCAACCACGCACGCTGTCGGCGATCTACCAGCGCTTCGCCGACAAGCTCGGCGCAGCGGGCGACAGCGTCACCGAGACGCGCAACGCCAACCTCGCCTTCGCCGCGCAGGCGCTCGCGATGGGGGATTCGACCGTCGTCACCGGCGGCAACGAAAGCGCCGAGGATGCGCTCGCCTGGGCCACGCAGGCCCTGAACGGCATGGGCGGGCGCCTCAACACGAGCGCGACGGCGGCAAACAGCCTGCTGCGCCCGTCCCCGAACAACGCGCGGCTCGCCTATATGATGCTCGCCGGCATGGGGGGCCGCTGACGTGAACAAGCTGCTCGCCACCGGCCGCGGCGCCGCGCTGCCGCTCGCCATCCTGCTGCTCGTCGTCGTCATGGTCGTGCCGATCCCGGCGTTCCTGCTCGACATCTTCTTCGTCGCCAACATCGCGATCAGCCTCGCGGTGCTGATGGTGTCGCTCAACGCGCAGAAGCCCTTGGACTTCTCGTCCTTCCCGACCGTGCTGCTGTTCGCCACGCTGTTCCGCCTCGGCCTCAACGTCGCCTCGACCCGCATCGTGCTGGTCCACGGTCACGAGGGCGAGAGCGCCGCGGGCCATGTCATCGAGGCGTTCGGCACCTTCCTGATCGGCGGCGACTACGTCGTCGGCATCTTCGTCTTCGCGATCCTGATGATTATCAACCTGATCGTCGTGACCAAGGGCGCCGGCCGCGTGTCCGAAGTGTCCGCGCGCTTCACGCTCGACGCCCTGCCCGGCAAGCAGATGGCGATCGACGCCGATCTCAACGCCGGTCTCATCACCCCGGAAGACGCCAAGAAGCGCCGCGTCGAGGTATCGACCGAAGCCGATTTCTACGGCTCGATGGACGGTTCGTCCAAGTTCGTGAAGGGCGACGCGGTCGCCGCGCTGCTGATCCTCGCCGCCAACATCATCGGCGGCCTGATCCTGGGGCCGGTCAGCCACGGCATGACGATCGCCGCCGCCGCCAAGAGCTATATCCTGCTCGCGATCGGCGACGCGCTGGTCGCGCAGCTGCCCAGCCTGATGCTGTCGATCGCCGCCGCCGCGATCGTCACCCGCGTGTCGTCGGACAAGGATCTCGCCGGCCAGATCGGCGGCCAGTTCGGTAGCCCGCGCACCTGGACGCCAGTCGCGATCATCCTCGGCCTGCTCGGCCTGCTGCCCGGCATGCCGCACCTCGTCATCCTCGCCACCGCAGGGCTCGCCGGCTTCGCCGCGTGGAAGCTGCGCCAGATCGAGAAGCGCCCGGTCGCCGCCGCGCTGCCCGTCGCCGCCGAGGACCCCGTCGACCCCTCGACGATCGGCTGGGACGAGGTCACCGACGGAATGCAGGTCAATTTCGACATCGGCTACGGCCTCGTCCCGCTGGTCGACCCGCGGCGCGGCGCGCCGTTGATGGGGCGGATCACCGGCGTGCGCCGCCAGCTGTCGCGCGACCTCGGCTTCGTCGTGCCGCAATGCCGCGTGCGCGACGACATCAACCTCGCGCCCTACACCTATCGCATCCTCGTCAACGGCGTCGTGCTGGGCGAGGATCAGGTGTCCCCCGACGAGATGCTCGCGCTCGATACCGGTCAGGCCTATGGCGACCTCAGCGGCAAGAAGGCGAAGGACCCGACCTTCGGCCTCGACGCGACCTGGATTCCCGCCGGCGACGCCGATGCGGCGACCGGCGCGGGCTTCCTCGTCGTCGACGCCGGCACGGTCATGGCGACGCACCTCAACCACGTGCTCGGCGCCAACGCCACCGACCTGCTCGGCCCGGACGAGGTCCAGTCGCTGCTCGACGGGCTGAAGGAGCGCGCCGCGCAGCTGGTCGCGACGCTGACCCCCAACCCGCTGCCGCTCACCACCCTCACCCAGGTCCTCAAGGGCCTGCTCGCGGAGAACATCCCCTTGAAGGAGTTCCGTCGTATCGCGCAGGCGATCTCGGTCGCCGCCACCCGCAGCGCCGATGCCGAGGAGATCATCGAACTGATCCGCCCCGAGCTCGGCCCGCTCATCATCCAGAAGCTGTGCGGCGTGCGCGAGCCGCTGCGCGTGATGACGCTGGAGGGGCAGCTGGAAGGGCTGCTCGGCCAGGCCGCCCGCGCCGACCAGTCGCGCCGCCACGTCATCGAACCCGACCTCGGCCGCCGCATCGTCGATGCGCTGCAACAGGCGGCGCAGCCGCTGATCGCCGAGGCCAAGCCGTTCGCGCTCGTCGTCCAGCCGGCGATCCGCATCGCGATCCGCAAGCTGGTCAAGACCGTGCTGCCCGACACGCCGGTCCTCTCCTTCTTCGAGGTGCCGGAAGAAAAGGCGGTCGAGGTCGTCGCGGTGATCGGCGGATCGCAGCAGCATCAGGCGCTGGCGGCATGAGCGCCGAGCCGATGAAACTGGCGTTCGGCGACGCCCAGCCGGCGCCAGCCGGGATGGTCCCCATGCCGGCGCCGGCCGCCATGATCCCGGTCCAGCCGCTGACCTATTCGCGCGCGACGCGGCCGGGCGGCGATCAGGAAACGATGATCCGGCAGTATCTGCCGCTCGTCCGCCGCATCGCTTGGCACGTCCATGGATCGATGAGCACGATCGTCGACGTCGAGGACCTCGTCCAGATCGGCCTCGTCGCGCTGGTCGAGGCGGTCGGGCAGGCGCAGGAGCAGGGCGCGCAGTTCCGCGCCTATCTCCAGACCCGGCTGCGCGGCGCGATGATCGACGAACTGCGCCGGCAGGCGACCGCGACGCGCGGCGCGATGCGGCGCCGGCGGCAATATCAGGCCGCCATCGCCGCGGTGACGGCAAGAACCGGCCGCCCCCCCGATGAGGCGGCGCTGGCGACGGAACTGGGCGTATCGGTGGAGAAACTGCGTGCGGACTACGAAACGGCGGACGGCGTGAGGTTCGAATCGATCGATGAGGTCTATGCCGACGACCTGCCCTGGTTCGCCGACGACACGCCCGACGCGTTCGAACAGCTCGCCGAAAGCGACCTGCGCGACACGCTGATCGCCGCGATCGGCGCGCTGCCGGAACGCGAGGCGCAGGTCATCCAGCTCTATTACGTCGAGGAGCTGAACCTCGAGGAGATCGGCCAGGTGCTCGGCGTGGGATCGGCGCGCATCTGCCAGATCAAGGCCGCCGCCCATGCAAGACTGAAGAAGGCGCTGACCCGCAAGGTTTAGAGCGGGATGACATCAAACTGATCCGTCATTGCGAGCGCAGCGAAGCAATCCAGGGCGTCCTGGTACGGCTCTGGATTGCTTCGCTACGCTCGCAATGACCGGGGTGACGGAGGGCTTGGGGCGCCGGTTCGCCATCCGACGAAAGGCGCCCTCCCCATGACCGTGCAGCCCGAAATCAGGCCGTCACCGCCTTCGACCGTGCGGCGAAGCTCTTGCGCAGCTTCTGCAGCTTGGGCGGGATCACCGCCATGCAATAGGGGTTGGAACGCCCCGACGTTTCCCAATAATCCTGATGGTAATCCTCCGCCGGATACCATTGCGCCATCGGTTCGACCGTCGTCACGATCGGCTTCGCCGCATCCGCCTGCGCCCGCTCGATCGCGGCGCGCATCTCCGCCTCCTGCCGTTCGTCGGCCGGGAACACCGCCGAGCGATATTGCGTGCCGACGTCATTGCCCTGCCGGTTGAGCTGCGTCGGGTCGTGCGTCGCGAAGAAGATGTCGAGCAGGTCGCCCAGCTGCAACTGCTCGGGATCGAAGCCGATGCGGATCGCCTCGGCATGGCCGGTGTCGCCGCCGCACACCTGCTTGTAGGTCGGGTTGGGCACCGATCCGCCGATATAGCCGCTTTCGACGCTCTCCACACCGATCACGTCCTTGAACACCGCTTCGGTGCACCAGAAGCAGCCGCCGGCCAATGTTGCGTATTCCGTCATCACGATCTCCTTTGCCCCAATGTAGGAACAGGTTAGAGTGCGCAAAAGGCGGGAGCAGATCGGTGACTTCAAATAGCACGTTAAACGGCAAGGTAATGGTGACCGGCGGGGCCGGCTATATCGGCAGTCATGCGGTGCTCGCGCTGCTCGACGCCGGTTATGAGGTCGTCGTGATCGACAATCTCGTCACGGGTTTCGACTGGGCGGTCGATCCGCGCGCGACGCTGGTGCAGGCGAATATCGAGGACGATGCGGCGGTCCGCGCCACGATCCGCGACCACAAGGTCGCCGCGATCATGCATTTCGCCGGATCGGTGGTGGTGCCCGAATCGGTCAGCGACCCGCTCAAATATTACCGCAACAACACCGCCGCGACGCGCGCGCTGATCGAGAGCGCAGTCGGCGAGGGCGTGCCGCATTTCATCTTCTCGTCCACCGCCGCGACCTATGGCACGCCGGTGAAGGTGCCGGTGCAGGAAAACGATCCGCAGGTGCCGATCAATCCCTATGGCATGTCGAAGCTGATGACCGAGGCGATGCTGCGCGACGTCGCCGCGGCGCATCCGATCAACTATTGCGCGCTCCGCTATTTCAACGTTGCCGGCGCGGACCCGGAGGGCCGCTCGGGCCAGTCGACGGTCGGCGCCACCCACCTCATCAAGATCGCGGTCGAGGCGGCGACCGGCAAGCGTGACGCCGTCTCCGTGTTCGGCACCGATTTCGACACGCCCGATGGCACCGGCGTGCGCGACTATATCCACGTCAGCGACCTTGCCGCCGCGCATGTCGCCGCGCTCGAACTGCTCGTCGCCGAACCGGCGCAAAGCCACATCCTCAACGCGGGCTACAACCGTGGTTTCTCGGTCAACGAGGTGCTCGATGCGGTCGATCGCGTCACCAACCTGACGATCCAGCGCCGCTACGAGGGCCGCCGCGCCGGCGACCCCGCCGCGCTGGTCGCCGACAACAGCGCGATCCTCGCCACCCTGCCGTGGCGCCCGCAGCGCGACGACCTCGACACGATCGTCAAGGACGCGCTCGCCTGGGAACGCAAGCTCGCCGAGCGGGCGTAACCGCCGAAGCGCCGCCTCCCCCGTTCGCGCCGGACCCGAACGGGAGGATGGCGCGGGGGGCTAGCGCTCGCCGCCGATCGCCATTCGCGCCTGTGCGGTGGCGGTCCACCAGCCGAGCGCCCACAGCGTGCCGAAGCTCCACCCGGCGAGCACGTCGCTCGGCCAGTGGACGCCGAGGTAGACGCGGCTGCACCCGATCGCCCCGACCAGCAGGACCGCCGCGACCAGCAGATAGCGGCGCGCGGTCCGCTCGGGCGTCACCTGCCCGGCCAGCGCGGCGAGCGTCAGATAGACGATCGCGCTCGACGTCGCATGGCCGCTCGGAAAGCTGTAGCCGCTGACGTCGACCAGATGCGGGACCAGATCGGGGCGCGCGCGCAGCACCTGCCCCTTGATGAGGTCGACCGCCCAGCCGCCGGTCAGGCTGGCGAATGCGATGGCCAGCGCGGTCAGCCACAGCCGCTGCGCCAGTAGGAAGCCGACGACGAGCAGCACCACCAGCGTCAGCACGACGCCGCCGCCGAGCGCGGTGATATCGGCGGCGACCTTGGGCAGCCAGACCGGCCCGTGCCATTGCCGCAGGCCGAGGATGATGCTGCGATCGAAGGCGAAGGGATAGCGGCTGGTCGCGAACGCGCCGGCCAGCAGCACCGCCAGCCCCGCCGCGATGATCGCGAACCCGGCAAGCAGCGGCGGAAGGCGCCGCGCGCCGCGATGGGAGGGCAGGGCTGGCTGGGTCATGGGTCCGGGGTCCACGTGCGAACGCCCCGACGGTGCCGGACGCGACCGACGAAGTCGAGTCTGCGTGGGGCGAGCCGGATCGGCACGACCCTTTCGCGATCGCGGCCGGCCCGACACGCTCGCCCCGTCACCCCGGACTCGGTCCGGGGTCCGCCGTGCTGCTCGCCCCCCGCCGTCGACTGCGCGACACGGTGGACGCCGGCACCCGTCCGGACCGGCGAGGTGCCGGATCGTCGGCCGTTACCCCTTCCCCACCTCGCGCCGGCGCCTAACCTACCAGTCCATCGCCACATTTCCTCCGCAAGATAATGATAACGACTTGCAATAGCCGGCTTACGCGCTATGCGCTCGGGCAGTTCACGGAGTAAGACGACATGACCGCCCTGATCGCCCTGCTGGCCGCTACCGCCGCAGTCTCGCCGACGGCGTCCGCCCCGGCCGCCGATTCGGCGAGGGATTCGACCACCGGCGCGGAGGACCCGCAGCGCACCGACGACATCATCGTCACCGGCCAGCGCAGCGAGGGCAGCGACGATTACGGCGTCAAGAACCAGCGGACGGCGACGCGCCTGCCGCTCAGCCAGCGCGAGACGCCGCAGTCGATCAGCGTCGTCACCCGCGCGCAGATCACCGATTTCCAGCTCAACGACGTCAACGCGCTGCTGACCACGGTGCCGGGCATCAGCGTCTTCGCCGGCGAGACCGATCGCGTCTATTATTCGGCGCGCGGCTTCGACATCCAGACTTTCCAGATCGACGGCATCGGCCTGCCCTTTTCGTTCGGCATCCAGACCGGGTCGCTCGACACCGCGATCTACGACCGGATCGAGGTGGTGCGCGGCGCACCGGGCCTGCTCTCGCCGACCGGCAATCCCTCCGCGGTCATCAACTTCGTCCGCAAGCGCCCCTATCGCGAGCTCAAGGCGACGGCGAGCGCGCAATATGGCTCGTTCGACGCGCTGCGGCTGGACGGCGACGTCAGCGTGCCGCTGACCGCCGACGGCAGCGTCCGCGCGCGGGCGGTCGGCGCCTATGCGAACAGCGACAGCTATATCGACCGCTACAGGCTGAAGCGCTGGACCGGCTATGGCATCGTCGAGGCGGACCTCGGCCCCAATACCGTCATCAGCGCCGGCTATGGCCATCAGGACCACACCAGCCGCGGCGCGATGTGGGGCGCGCTGCCGCTCTATTACACCGACGGCAGCCGCATCGACTACAAGCGGTCCGCCAATTACGCGCCCGACTGGTCGAGCTGGAACGTCGTTGACCGCCAGATCTTCGGCGACCTCACCCATGACATGGGCAACGGCTGGACCGCCAAGCTCTCGGTGCTGCGCAAGGCGACCGACGAGGACAACACCCTGTTCTACGTCTACGGCAATCCCGATCGCGCCACCGGCCTCGGCATCGCCAGCTATCCGGGCGCATTCCTGGGCGACACGCGCAACCTGACGATCGACGCCTATGCCGGCGGGCCGGTCGACATCGCGGGCCGCCGCCACGACGTGATGTTCGGCGTGATGCGCGGCGCGGAGCGCTACCGGCAATATTCCAGCTACGACAATGCCACGATCGGCGTGTCGCTGCCGCTCGACACCTTCCTGAACGGCACCTTCGCCCGGCCGAACTTCCCGACGCCCTATACGCTCAGCCTCGACACCAATACCCGGCGCGAAACGGTCTACGGCCTCGTCCGCCTCAACCTTGCCGATCCGTTCAAGGTGATGGTCGGCGGCAATTACACGCACGCGCGCAGCGAGGGCGCCTCCTATGGCGCGCCGACCGCCTATGACCACAAGCGCTTCCTGCCCTTCGTCGGCGCCACCTTCGACCTGACCGGGGCGGTCAGCGCCTATGCCAGCTATGCAACCATCTTCAATCCCCAGACCGAATTCGACACCAACAACCGCCTGCTCGATCCGATCAAGGGCGACAATATCGAGGCGGGGCTGAAGGGCGCGTGGTTCGGCGGGCGCTTCAACGCCAGCGCGGCGGTGTTCCAGGCGCGCCAGCGCAACACCGCCGAGGCGGCCGGCTTCGACACGGTGCTCGGCCGCACCATCTATCGCGGGGTCGACGCCACCTCGCAGGGGATCGAGCTGGAGGTCGGCGGCAATCCCGTGCAGGGGCTGCAGGTCACCGGTGGCTTCACGACGATGCGCGTCCGCGGCGACGACGACCAGGCGGTGCGCACCTTCGTGCCGCGCAACACCGCACGCCTCAACCTGACCTATACGCCGGCGCCGCTGCCGGCGCTGAAGCTCGGCGCGTCGATGCAATATCAGAGCCGCTTCTATTTCGAGCCCGGCACCAATTCGGTCACCACCGGCCAGCCGATCCGGCTGACGCAGGGCAATTACGCGCTGCTCGACCTGCTCGCCCGCTACGACCTCACGCCGCGCATCGCCGTGAGCGCCAATGTGCGCAACGTCACCAACGCCAAATATCTGACCGCGCTGACCTTCGACCAGAGCCGCTATGGCGCGCCGCGGACGGTGCTCGGCACGATCAGCCTGCGCTATTGATCGGCGACCGGTCGTGATTGCCGCCGCGCTGCTCCTCATCCTCGTTGCGGTCGCGCTGGTCCGGCTCGGCTGGGGCGGACGACGCGGCGTCGCCGGCGCCGGCTGGGCGCTCGGCATCGCCGCGCTGCTCATGCTGGCGGCGCGCGATGGCGCCTGGGGACTGGCGATCGGCACCGTCACCGGCATCGCCGCCGCGCTCGCTTTCGTCCTCCATGCCGGCTGGACCTCGCCCGCGAAGACGCGCCGCGCGCCGCGCGAGGCGCCGGCGATCCTGCTGCCGCGGCGTTGGCACGATCTCGGCCGGCGCGTGCTGGTGTTCGTGCTCGTCGTGCCGATCGCCTTCTGCGCGGCGCAATGGCTCGCCTTCGCCGTGCAGGCGGTGGCGCGGCGGGCCGGTGCCGGGGATGCCGACACGATGGTGATGACGCTGTTGCTGCAACCGATCCTGTGGGCGGTGCTGATGGCCTGGCAGATGACCCGCGCCGGCCCGGCCCGCATGGTAGCCCCACCCGCCGCCGCCGCGCTGCTCGGCACCGCTTTGTGGTGCGCGGCATGACCGGCACCCGCGTCCAGCGCGCGCTCGGCGGCCACGCCGCGATCGGCTTGCTCGTCAGCGCGCTGCTCTACCTGATCGCGCTGTCGGGCACGCTGATCGTCGTCCACGACCGCTGGCAGCGCTGGGAACAGCCAGACATCGTCGAGACTGCGACGCTGTCGCCGGCGGCGGTGCAGGCAGCGATGCAGGCGGCGCTGGTCCGCGACCGCGGCAAGCCGCCGACCACGCACCTCTACATCCGGCTGCCGAACGAGGATCTGCCGCGCGGCGTGGTGACCACCGATCACGGCGCCTCCTATGTCGACGGCTCCGGTCAGATCGTCGGCCGCGAGGCGCACAGCTGGACCGAATTCCTGATCGGCCTGCACGAATATCTGCACCTGCCCGCGACCTGGGGGGTGATCCTGGTCGGCGCGCTCGGCGTCGCGCTGGCGGCGCTGGTCGTCACCGGCGTGCTGGCGCACCCGCGCATCCTGCGCGACGCCTTCCGCCTGCGCATGCGCCAGGACCCGCAGATCGCACGCGCCGACTGGCACAACCGCATCGGCGTCTGGACGCTGCCCTTCGTCCTCGCGGTCGCGCTGACCGGCGCGTTCATCGGTCTCGGCAGCGTCGGCACGACGATGCTCGCGCGCGCCTATGCCGGCGGCAAGCTCGAGGCGATCTATGCGCCCGTCTTCGGCCACGAACCCGCGCCGAACCCGGCGAAGGCCGCCTTGCCCGACATCGCCACCGCCCTCGCCGCGGTCCGGACGCGGGTGCCCGAGGCGGTGCCGACCTATGTCATCGTCCACGAACCCGGCACGATGGGCCAGCACGTGCAGGTGATCGCGGAGCATCCGCGGCGGCTGATCTATGGCGAAACCTATGCCTTCGACGCGCGCGGCGGCTGGCGCGGCCCGGTCGGGCTCGCCGACGGGGCGATCGGCCAGCAGGTCGCGGCCTCCGCCTATAATCTCCATTTCGGCAATTACGCCGGCCTGCCGGTCGAGATCGCCTATATCCTGTTCGGTCTGGGGCTGTGCGTGGTGACGGCGACGGGCACGTCGCTGTGGCTGCGCAAACGCCAGCGGCGCGGGCTCGGCGGCACGCGGCTGACCGCCTGCTGGAGCGTCGTGATCTGGGGAACGCCGCTGTTGATCGTCGCGCTGGCATGGCTGCGCGCGCTCGCCGGCCCCGACGTGCCGCTCGCCACCGTCTTCTGGAGCGCCCTCGCCGCCGCCATCGCCGCCGCGGCGGCGCGGCCGAGTTGGTTTCCGGACGTCGCGCTACGGACGATCCTCGCAGCGGCGCTGATCGCGACCGCGCTCGTCCACCTGCTGCTGTTCCGCACCGCGCCGGGGAGCGTGCTCGCGATCGACGTCATCGTGCTGGCGCTGGCGATCGCCGCCCTCACGCTGAGCCGCCGCCGGTCGGCCTGACGCCGCGCTGCGGCAGATTGGGGAAAACGATGGTGGGTCCGCCGGGGCTCGAACCCGGGACCTCTCGATTAAAAGTCGCTTGCTCTACCGACTGAGCTACGGACCCCCGCCATCGCGTCCGCGCACCTAGGGGCGGGGGCGCGGTCGGTCAACACTATGAGCCAATTGTCGTATCGTTCTTCGGCTCGCCGGATCGCGCCAGCCGGGCGCGATCGCGACCAGCGGGCGCAGGACGAAGGCACGCTGCGCCAGCGCGACATGCGGCACCGTCAGGCGCGAATCGCGCCAGACGCCGCCCGACCAAAGCAGGATGTCGAGGTCGATCACCCGCGCGCCCCAGCGCCGCCCGCGCCGCCGCCCGAACCCCGCCTCGATCCGCTTCAGCCGCGCAAGCAGCATCGGCGGCGATTCGTCGCTGGCGATCAGCACCGCGGTGTTGGCGAAGCGGCGGATCGACGGACCGAGCGGCGCCGAATCCATGATTCGCGCACAGGCGACGACGCCACCGAGCGCCGCGATCGCCGCGCGCACCTCGCTCCGCGGGCCGCCGTGTCGCCCCCGCCGATTCGATCCGATCCCAATCGCATAGATTGCCGTCGCCATCCGCCCGCTTTAGGCGAGGCCGATGACCTTAGCACCCAGTTCGCTCGTCCCCGGCCCGATCGCGCCGGTCGAACCGACGCACGATTGCCCGCGCTGCCCCCGCCTCGTCGCCGCGCGCGACGCGCTGCGGCTGGACAATCCGACCTGGTGGAACGCGCCAGTCCCCGCGTTCGGCGATCCGCAGGCGTGGCTGGCGATCGTCGGCCTCGCGCCGGGGCTACATGGCGCCAACCGGACGGGGCGGCCGTTCACCGGCGACCATTCGGGCGCATTGCTGTTCGCCACGCTCGGCCGCTTCGGCCTTTGCACGGGCACCTACGCCAATCGCGCCAACGACGACGTCGTGCTGACCGGGGCGATGATCCTCAACGCGGTCAAATGCCTGCCGCCCGCCAACAAGCCGACGCCGGAGGAAATCCGCACCTGCCGCCCGTTCCTCGATGGCGAGGTCGCGGCCCTGCCCAACGTCCGCGTCGTCGTCGCGCTCGGCCAGATCGCGCATCAGTCGGCGGTGAAGGTGATGGGCGGCCGGCTGCCCAAGGCGACCTTCGCCCATCTCGCCGAACATCGCATGCCCGACGGGCGGATCCTGATCGATAGCTACCACCCGTCGCGCTACAACCAGAACACCGGCCGCCTGACCGAAGCGATGTTCGACGCGGTGTTCGCGCGCGCGGTGGCGCTCGATCAGATGTCCTGAACCAGCCGGCCGTACAGCTCCGGCCGGCGATCGCGGAAGAAGCCGAAGGCGGCGCGGTGCCGCCGGATCCGCTGCAGGTCGAGCGTCGCGACGATCACGCCCTCCTCCTCCCGGCCGAGCTCGGCGAGGATGTCGCCGCGTTCGTCGGTGATGAAGCTGGTGCCGTAGAAGGTCTGGCCGTGTTCGACGCCGATGCGGTTGGCGGCGATCACCGGCACGACGTTCGACACCGCATGGCCGACCATCGCGCGCCGCCACAGCCGGGCGGTGTCGAGGCTGGTGTCATGCGGCTCGCTGCCGATCGCGGTGGGGTAGAACAGCAGTTCCGCGCCCATCAGCATCATCGCGCGCGCGGTTTCCGGATACCATTGGTCCCAGCACACGCCGACGCCGAGCGTCCAGCCGGGCGCGGTCGGCGGCGCCGGCCAGACCTTGAACCCGGTGTTGCCGGGGCGGAAGTAGAATTTCTCCTCATAGCCGGGGCCGTCGGGGATGTGGCTCTTGCGATAGACGCCCTGCACCTCGCCATCGGGACCGATCATCGCGAGGCTGTTATAGTGATGCGGACCGTCCGCCTCGAAGAAGCTGGTCGGGATGGTGACCTTGAGCGCCTCGGCCAGCGCCTGCATCGCCAGCACCGCCTTGTGCTCGCCGACCGGCGCGGCGTTGGCGAACAGCCCCTCGTCCTCGACGCGGCAGAAATATTCGCCCTCGAACAGTTCGGGCGGCAGGATCACCTGCGCGCCCTGCCCCGCCGCCTCGCGGACCAGCCGCGAGACGTTGGCGATATTGGCATCGATGTCGTTCGAGAAACCGAGTTGCAGCGCGGCGACGGTGATCTGGGTCATGCGCGCCACATAAGGCCGCAGACCCGGCGCGTCACCCCTGCGCCGGGATCTGCTGGCTGATGCAGTGGAAGCTGCCGCCGCCGGTGAGGATATGGTCGGCGCGCAGGCCCACCGCCTCGCGGTCGGGGAACAGCGCCTGGATCGCGGCCACCGCGGCAGCGTCGTTCTCGCTGCCGTAGAGCGGCACCACCACCGCGGCGTTGCCGATATAGAAGTTCATGTAGCTCGCCGGCACGACCTCCTCGTCGCGGAGCACGCGGCCCGGCGACGGGATCGTCACCACCTCCAGCCCCGCCGCATGGGCGTCGCGCGCGGCATGTTGATAGACCTGCCAGTTGGGGTCGTTCTCCGCCGCCTCCGGCAGCGCGAGCCGCCCCGGCGCGACGAAGCGCGCGAGGTTGTCGACATGGCCATCGGTATGGTCGTTGAGCAGCCCGTCGCCGAGCCACACGACCCGCGTCAGGCCGAGGTCGTCGCGCAGGCGCGCCTCGATCTGCACCTTGTCCAGCGTGGGGTTGCGATTGGGGTTGAGAAGGCATTGTTCGGTCGTGACGACGACGCCGGTGCCGTCGCCGTCGATCGCGCCGCCTTCGAGCACCCAGTTGCAATAGCCGACCGGCTTGCCGCGCTGCTTCGCCAGCCGCAGCCCGATCGTGTCGTCGCCGGGCAGGTCGTACTTGCCGCCCCAGCCGTTGAAACCGAAATCGCGCGCCTCGCCGGTGCCGAGCACGATCGGACCGGTGTCGCGCAGCCAGATGTCGCCGAACGGTTCGACCACTACCTCGGAGAACGGCGCCATCGCGCTCGCCGCGGCGCCCGCCTCGGCATCGGCGGCGACGAGGATCACGGTTTCGCCGCGCCCCTCCGCATGCACGGCACGGGCGAAGGCGACCACCTCCGCCCGCGCGGGATCGAGGTCGTCCTCCCACAATTCGGGATGGCTCGGGAAACCGATCCATACCGCCTTGTGCGGCGCCCATTCGGCGGGCGGAGCGATCGTCGACTTCACTTGGCGGCTCCCGTCACGGTGGCGCGACTGCGGTCGCGGATGGCGCGGAATTCGTCGCCCGGCATCCAGTTCGGCCAGGCGCGACTCTCCGCCAGATCGCGGCTCAGCATATAATAGAGCGCGACGTCCTGCTGCACCCCGCTCCAGTCCCAGTTGGGATCATATTCGTCGGAGGGCGCGTGATAGCGATTCTCCTCGTAATCCTTCGCCGCCGCCCGACCCGCGGCGAGGCCGCCGTTGACGAGATTCTGGCCGGTTTCGAAATAGACCATCGGCACGCCGTGCTTCGCCAGGCTGAAATGGTCGGAGCGATAGTAGAAGCCCTTTTCCGGGGTCGGCTCCGGCGTCGCGGTGCGGCCCTGCCGCTTGAGCGCGGCGGTCAGATAATCGTCGAGCTGCGATTTGCCGGGGCCGATGACGATCACGTCCTTCGACGGGCCGTACATCGCGAGCGCGTCCATGTTGGCGCCACCGACGGTCTTCGCCAGCGGATAGACCGGATTCTCGCCGTAATAGGCCGAGCCGAGCAGCCCCGATTCCTCCGCGGTCAGCGCGACGAACACCATCGATCGGCGCGCGGGGCCGGCCTTGGCATTCGCCTCCGCCAGCGCGACCAGCGCCGCGGTGCCGTCGGCATTGTCGACCGCACCGTTGCAGATGTCGTCGCCATTGACCGGCGTGCAGCGGCCGAGGTGATCCCAGTGCGCCGACAGCAGGACATATTCGTCGGGCGCCACGCGGCCGGGCAGGATGCCGACGACATTGTGCGAGATCTGCTTCCTGATCTGGTTGTCGAAGCTGACCGACGCCTTCACCCCGAGCGACACGGGTTTGAAGCCCTTGACCTTCGCCGCCGCGGCGAGCGCGTCGAAGTCCTTGCCGGCGCTGGCGAACAAAGCGCGGGCCTTGTCGAGCTGGATCCAGCCGTGCGCGGCGGTATCGTCCATATGGCCGTTGGCGGCATCGGCGACATGCGCCGCGCCGGTGTTGCTCGACTGGACGACGTTCCAGCCATAGGCGGCGGGTTCGGTCTGGTGGACGATCAGCACCGCCGCCGCGCCCTGCCGCGCCGCTTCCTCATATTTGTAGGTCCAGCGCCCGTAATAGGTCATCGCCCGGCCGTTGAACGGCCCGCTCAGGCCCTGCGTCTGCCAGTCGGGATCGTTGATGAGGACGACGACGGTCTTCCCTTTCACGTCGAGGCCGGCATAATCGTTCCAGCCCTTTTCGGGCGCGACGATGCCATAGCCGGCGAAGACGACGTCGCTGTCCTTCACGTCGATATGCGAGGTGACGCGATAGGTGCCGACGACCATGTCGGGGCCGTAGGCGAGGCTGAGCGGAGTCTTGCCGCCGGTGATCGTCAGCGGCGTGACGGCCTGCGCGGTGATCTCGACCAGCGGCACGTCCTGCAGCCACCGCCCCTTGTTGCCGGGCTTCAGCCCCGCCTTCTCGAACTGCTGCTGGAGATAGGCGAGCGTCTTTTCCTCGCCGGCGCTGCCGGGCGCGCGGCCCTCGAAGGCGTCGGAGGACAGCGTCTTCGTCACCGCCTTCAGCGTGTCGACGGAAATCTGGGGGGCGGTCTGGGCGGCTGCCATTGCCGGCGTGGCGAGCAGGGCGGCGATAAGGAGGCGACGCATTGGGTACTCCGCGTGGGATGGACAGCGTTGCGCGCCTTTTGCCGCCGGGTCGCCGGCTTGTCCACGGTTGTGGGAGACGGGGTTTTGCGCGCGGAGGCGCGGAGGACTCGGAGAGTAACGCGCGCCGCGCCGGAGGCGCTTCACGCAACATCGGGAGCCGCCCGGATCGTCCGTACGGGCCACCCTCCGCGTCCTCCGCGCCTCACATGGGATCACACGCAGCACCGGCACGCGAATCAAAAAGGGCGGCCCCGCAGGACCGCCCTTTCCAAATCCGAAACCGGAAGGACCCGGATCAGCGCGAGTAGAACTCGACGACCAGATTCGGTTCCATCTTCACCGGGTAAGGCACCTCGTCGAGCGTCGGCACGCGGACGAAGGTGATCTTGGCGTTGCCGTCCGGCGCGACGTAATCAGGAATCTCGCGCTCTGCGAGGTTCTGCGCCTCGAGCACCAGCGCCATTTCCTTGGCCTTGTTGCCCAGTGTGATCTCGTCGCCGACGAAGCAGCGGCGCGATGCGATGTTGCACTTCACGCCGTTGACGCGGATGTGGCCGTGGCTGACGATCTGGCGCGCGGCGAAGATCGTCGGCGCGAACTTGGCGCGATAGACGATCATGTCGAGGCGCTGTTCGAGCAGGCCGATCAGGTTCTGGCTGGTATCACCCTTCATGCGGGCGGCCTCGTGATAGCAGGCGCGGAACTGCTTCTCGGTGACGTCGCCGTAATAGCCCTTGAGCTTCTGCTTGGCGCGCAGCTGGATGCCGAAGTCCGACACCTTGCCCTTGCGGCGCTGGCCGTGCTGGCCCGGGCCGTATTCGCGCTTGTTGACCGGCGACTTCGGCCGGCCCCAGATGTTCTCGCCGAGACGACGGTCGAGCTTGTGCTTGGCGCTATGGCGCTTCGACATAATAATTCCTTGGCAACTGTAACGACGTGGTCCCACCCCATGGCAAGCCATGCGGCGGGGCTGATCCCGGTATCGCTCTGCTGATCCCGAAGGAGGCAGGCCATCCGCTTCACCGGGGTGCGGGGGCTGTTGCGAAGGCGGGCGCCTAGCTGGGACGGCTGGTCAAGTCAAGCTGGACAGCGACGCGGCGGATCGCCACACGGCGGACCATGACGACCGTTTCCCCCGGCACCCTTCCCGGCCCCGACTGTACCAATATGACCGAGGTCCGCGCCGGCGTCGATGCGCTCGATCGCGAGCTGGTCGCGCTGCTCGCGCGGCGCTTCGCCTATATGGATGCCGCGGCCCGGATCAAACCCGAGCGCGGCCATGTCCGCGACGAACCCCGGAAAGCCGCGGTGATCGCCAATGCGCGTGCGGAGGCGGAGCGGCTGGGACTGCCGGGCGATATCGTCGCGGACTTGTGGGAACGGCTGGTCGAGGCGTCGATCGCCTACGAACTGGCGGCGTTCGACGCGCGCTGAGTGTCCCGATGCGTCGCTCCCGCTCGCCGTGACGGTCGGCCTTAAGGCTGCTGCGCCTCGACCCGCCGCGCCTTCGCGCCATCGAGCGCGGACAGCACGCCGCGCATCGTCCGCACCTCCTGCGACGACCAGCCCGGCTTGGTGAGCAACGTGCGCAGCGTCCGGCGCGTGGTGACGACGCGTTCGGGGGGGAAGAAGAAATTGGCGCGCTCCAGCATCGCGTCGAGCTGGCGAATCATCCCCTCCAGTTCCTCGTGCGGCGCGGCCGGCTCGATCGGGTTGATCGAGGGTTGTGCGAGCCCCTGCCCCTTCGACCATTCGTAAGCGACCAGGATCACCGCCTGCGCGAGGTTGAGGCTGCCGAACTCCGGATTGATCGGCACGGTGATGATCGTGCGTGCCAGCGCGACGTCGTCGGTTTCCAGCCCCGAACGCTCCGGCCCGAACAGGATCGCCGAACGCTCCGGCGCGCCATGCACATCGCGCGCGGCGACCTCCGGCGTCACCACCGGCTTGGTGACGCCGCGCTTCCGCACCGTGGTGGCGTAGACATGGGCGCAGTCGGCGACCGCGTCGGCGACGCTGTCGAAGACCTGCGCACGTTCCAGCACGACGTCGGCGCCGCTGGCGGCGGGGCCGGCCATCGGGTTGGGCCAGCCGTCGCGCGGGCTGACCAGCCGCATGTCGGTGAGGCCGAAATTGAGCATGGCGCGCGCGGCCTTGCCGATATTCTCGCCGAGCTGCGGGCGGACCAGGACGATGACGGGATTCATTCGATGCGCCCTGCCTGTTCGACGGTGCCGGCGAATTCCTCGAAATCGCGCGCCTCGCTGAAATCGCGATAGACGCTGGCGAAGCGGATATAGGCGACCGAATCGAGGCCCTTGAGCCCGTCCATCACCATTTCGCCGATTCGCTTCGACGACACTTCGCTCTCGCCCTGCGTCTCGAGCTGGCGCTGGATGCCGCTGACCAGCTTCTCGATCCGGACCGGTTCGATCGGACGCTTGCGCGTCGCGATCGATACCGAGCGCAGCAGCTTCTCGCGATCGAACGCCTCGCGCCGGATGCCGCCCGCGGCGTTGCTCTTGAGCACCCACAGGTCGCGCAGCTGGATGCGTTCGAACGTGGTGAAGCGCGCCGCGCAGCCCTCGCACTGGCGCCGTCGCCGGATCGCCGCCCCATCTTCCGTGGGGCGGCTGTCCTTCACCTGGCTGTCTTCATGGCCGCAGAACGGGCAACGCATTCAGGCGATCAATCCTTGCGCTTGGCGTAGGCGACGCCCGCGCCGACCAGCGCACCCAGCACCGGACCGACGAAGGGGATCGGAATCGCCACGACCGCGCCGATCGCGCCATACTTGGCCATCTTCTTGCCGAGCCCCGGGGTGTTCTTGACGGTGGCCTGAACCTCTTCGATCTTCGACATGGCTTATCCTTGGTAGATGGGGAAGCGCGCGCACAGGGCACGCACGCGGGTCCGAACGTTCGCCTCGACCTCCGGGTCCCCGTGTTCGCCCTTCTTCGCCAGACCGTCGAGCACGTCGGCGACCATATGGCCGATCTCGCGGAACTCGGCGGGGCCGAACCCGCGCGTCGTGCCGGCGGGCGAGCCGACGCGAATGCCGCTGGTCTTGACCGGCGGCAGCGGGTCGTTGGGGATGCCGTTCTTGTTGCAGGTGATACCGGCCCGCTCCAGCGCCTCGTCGGCGTCGCGGCCGGTGATGCCCAGCGGCGTGAGGTCGATCAGCGCCAGATGCGTGTCGGTGCCGCCCGACACGACGTCGGAGCCGCGCTCCTTGAGCGTCGCGGCGAGCACCTTGGCATTCTCCACCACCGCGGCGATGTAGCTCTTGTAGCCGGGCTGCAACGCCTCGCCGAACGCGACCGCCTTGGCGGCGATGACGTGCATCAGCGGACCGCCCTGCAGGCCGGGGAAGACCGCCGAGTTGAACTTCTTGGCCAGCGCCTCGTCATTGGTCAGGATCATGCCGCCGCGCGGGCCGCGCAGCGTCTTGTGCGTCGTGGTGGTGACGACATGCGCATGGCCGAACGGCGTCGGGTGCAGGCCGGCGGCGACGATGCCGGCGAAATGCGCCATGTCGACCATGAAATAGGCACCGACCTTGTCGGCGATGGCGCGGAAGCGGGCGAAGTCGATGACGCGCGGATAGGCGCTGCCGCCGGCGATGATGAGCTTCGGATTATGCTCGACCGCGAGCCGCTCGACCTCGTCATAGTCGATCAGGTGGGTGGTCGCATCGACGCCATATTGGATCGCGTTGAACCACTTGCCCGACATCGCCGCGCGCGCGCCATGGGTCAGGTGACCGCCGGCATCGAGGCTCATGCCGAGGATCGTCTCGCCCGGCTTGACCAGCGCCAGCATCACCGCGCCGTTCGCCTGCGCGCCCGAATGCGGCTGGACGTTGACGAAGCCGCAGCCGAAGATCTGCTTGGCGCGCTCGATCGCCAGCGTCTCGACCTCGTCGGACGGCGCGCAGCCCTGGTAATAGCGCTTTCCCGGATAGCCTTCGGCATATTTGTTGGTGAAGACCGACCCCTGCGCCTCCAGCACCGCCTTGGACACGATATTCTCGGACGCGATCAGTTCGATCTGCGTCTGTTCGCGCTCCAGTTCGTGGGCGATCCCGGCGAAGATCGCGGGATCGGCGTCGGCAAGGGCCTGGCTGAAGAAGCCGTCGGGGCGGATATCGCTGAAATCGTTGGGCTGGGTGCTCATGGGATCAGTCCTTTCGCGACAGTTTGTCGACGCGGTTCTGGTGACGGCCACCCTCGAACGGGGCGGCGAGGAAGGCTTCGAGACAGGCCTTGGCGAGATCGGGGCCGATCACGCGCGCGCCCATCGCGACGACATTGGCGTCGTTGTGGTTGCGCGCCAGCGCGGCGGACAGGGGCTCGGACACGAGCGCGCAGCGGCATGCGGGTTGGCGGTTGACCGCGATCGAGATGCCGATGCCGGAGCCGCAGAGCGCGACGCCAGCGTCGGCCGCGCCCGCCGCGATCGCATCGGCGAGCCTGTAGCCGAAATCGGGATAATCGACGCGCGCGTCCGTTTCCGGCCCCAGATCGATCGTCTCGTGCCCCAGACCGGCGGCATGGTCGACCAGCAGCGCCTTGAGCGCGACGGCGGCGTGATCGGAGGCAAAGGCGATGCGCAAGCGGGCGTCCCTACGGGCAGGAGGAGGGGATGCAGCGCGCCTTAGCGATCCGCGGCCGCAATTGCCACACTTTCGGGCGGAACGCTCCGGGGCGCTCGCGCGCTTGGACCGGCACGCGAGTAAACCTAGGATAAGCCGATGCCGCCCCCTTCCCCGCACCGATGCGGCCCGCGTCCATGACCGATCCCGCGCTGCGCAAGGTGGCCGGCAGCGTCGGCGAATCGCCCCTGATCCTCGGTTATGCCGGGCTGCTGCCGCAGATCGCGGCAGTCGCCACCTGCTTCTTCGGCGGCCCCAGCGATGTCGGCCCGTTCTTCGCCTTCGGCTATGCGACGCTGATCCTCAGCTTCCTCGGCGGTATCTGGTGGGGGTTCGCGATGCGGACGACCGAGCATGCCGCCTGGGGCCAGGGCCATATCGCCAGCTGGGCGGTGGTGCCGTCGCTGTTCGGTGCCGGCCTGATCCTGCTGTCGATCGGCCATATCGTCGCGATGCACTGGGCGCTGGTGCTGCTGGGATCGGCGGTCATCATGACGCTGCTGATCGATCGCCGCCTGACCGATGGCGGGATCGCGCCGGACGGCTGGATGGCGCTGCGCATCCCGCTGTCGATCGGCCTCGGCGGCCTGACGATCCTGTCGGGCATCCTCTGCGGACTATCCGCCGTCGCCTGATCCGGTCAGGCGGCCTTGCGCAGTTCCAGCCGGCTCCAGATCTCGACCAGCGCATCGGTCAGCTCGCGCATCATCGCTGGCGTATGGCTCGGCCCCGGCGTGAAGCGCAGTCGCTCGGTGCCGCGCGGCACCGTGGGATAATTGATCGGCTGGACGTAGACGCCGTATTCGGCGAGCAGGATGTCGCTAATCCGCTTCGCCTTTACCGGGTCGCCGACCAGGATCGGGACGATATGCGTCTCGCCCAGCATCACCGGCAGGCCGGCCTCGTCCAGCATCGTCTTGAGCAACGTCGCCGACGCCTGCTGCCCCTCGCGCTCGACGCTCGACGCCTTCAGGTGGCGGACGCTCGCCAGCACGCCGGCGACCAGCACCGGCGACAGCGAGGTCGTGAAGATGAAGCCCGGCGCGTAGCTGCGGATGACGTCGACGATCGTCTGGTCGGCAGCGATATAACCGCCCATCACGCCGAACGCCTTGCCCAGCGTCCCCTCGATGATCGTCAGCCGGTGCGCGACGCCTTCCTGTTCGGAAATGCCGCCGCCCCGCGCGCCGTACATGCCGACCGCATGGACTTCGTCGAGATAGGTCAGCGCATTGTATTTGTCGGCGAGGTCGCAGATCGCGACGATCGGCGCGACGTCGGCCTCCATCGAATAGACGCTCTCGAACGCGATCAGCTTCGGCACCGACGGGTCCTCGTCGGCGAGCAGTTCCTCGAGGTGCGCAAGGTCGTTGTGGCGGAAGATGCGCTTCTCGCAGCCCGCGTTGCGGATCCCCGCGATCATCGAGGCATGGTTGAGTTCGTCGGAGAAGATCACGCAGCCGGGCAGGATCTTGGCGAGCGTCGACAGCGTCGCCTCGTTCGAGACGTAGCCGCTGGTAAACAGCAACGCCGATTCCTTGCCGTGCAGGTCGGCGAGCTCGTGCTCCAGATCGATATGGTAATGCGTGTTGCCGCCGATGTTGCGGGTGCCGCCGGAGCCGGCGCCGACGTCGTGCAGCGCCTTTTCCATCGCCTCGATCACCTTGGGATGCTGGCCCATCGCGAGATAATCGTTGGAACACCAGACGGTGATCGGCTTGGGCCCGTTATGCCCGGCGAAGCAGCGCGCGTTGGGAAACATCCCCTTGTTGCGGAGGATGTCGATGAAGACCCGGTACCGGCCTTCGGCATGGAGGCGATCGATCGCCTGGGTGAAGACACGCGTATAATCCACGCGCACGTCCGTGCCGTCGCTGCTCATGGAAACGCCATGTAACTGCGCGGGCGACCGCTTGCCAGTGGATAAAAGTCCTCAGGGTGATCGATCGGCTTGGGCATTTTGTCCCACCCCGCCCGCATTGCCCGCAGGCCAAACGCTTACAGCGCCTCCAGCGTATCGATTCCGTAGCGGGCCAGCGCCGGGACGAGCGCGCGCTCCGCATCCCCCAGCCGGGTGAACACCGCGCGATGGCGCGGCGCGCCGGCCGGCCAGTCCTGCCCTTGCGTCAGGAAGGCGATTCGGCGCGAGATCCCCGGGCCGCCATCGACGAAGCGCATGCCGGGCGGCGCGGCGGCGGCGAGTTCCGCCTCGACCAGCGGGAAATGGGTGCAGGCGTTGACGATCACGTCGATCCGGTCGCCGCCCGGCTGGTCGAACAGCCCCGCCAGTACCGCACGGTAGCGGGCGGGATCAGCAGGGCGCCCGGCGAGCGTCGCCTCGGCCAGCTGCACCAGTTCGGCCGAACCGTGGCGCAGCACGGTGCAATCCCCCGCGAAGCGCTGCGCCAGATCGTCGACATAGGATTGGCGCACCGTCGCCTCCGTCCCCAGCACGCCGATCACGCGGCTGCGGCTGGCCTGCGCGGCGGGCTTGATCGCCGGCACCGTGCCGACCACCGGCACGTCGAGCGCGGCGCGCACCGCCGGCAGCGCGATGGTGGAGGCGGTATTGCACGCGATCACCACGAGCCGCGGGGCGAAACGCTCGACCAGCCGGCCGAGCAGCGCCGGCACCCGCGCGGCGATCTCCGCCTCGCTTCTGGTCCCGTAGGGGAAGCCGGCGGAATCGGCGACGTAGACGATCAGCGCGGCGGGCATCAGCGCCTGCGTCGGCGCGACGACCGACAGGCCGCCGACGCCCGAATCGAAGAACAGGATCGGGCTTGCTTCCATCGTGTCGGCTCTAGTCCGCGCATGTGTGTTGTCCACCGTCGATGATGCGGCGATCTTGACCGAAGTTGCTGCACGGGCATTGGCGCAGCCGTATCGAACCCGCTATGGTGTGCTGCGGAAGGGGCTGGCTTGCAGACCGAGATTCTCTGGATCGCACCGACGTGTGCGCTGCTGCTCGGCTATCTGCTGGGCTCGATCCCGTTCGGGGTGATCCTGACGCGCGTCGCCGGCGCGGGCGACCTGCGCAGCATCGGGTCGGGCAATATCGGCGCGACCAACGTGCTGCGGACCGGACGCAAGGGGCTGGCGGCGGCGACGCTGCTGCTCGACCTGCTGAAAGGGGCCGCGGCGGTGTGGCTGGCCGAGTGGCTGTTCCCCGGCGACGGCATGATCGCGGCGGCGGCGGCGTTCGTCGGCCATTGCTATCCGGTCTGGCTGCGCTTCCGGGGCGGCAAGGGCGTCGCGACGATGATGGGGATCGTCCTCGCGCTGCACTGGCCGATGGGCCTCGTCTATGCGCTGGTCTGGATCGGCCTGCTCGCCGGCGTGCGCATCTCCTCGGTCGCGGGCATGGCGGCGGCGGTCAGCGCCCCGGTCAGCGGCGCGCTGTTCGGGCGGTTCGACCTCGTCATGCTGGTGCTCGCGCTGGCGGCGATCGTGCTGTGGAAGCATCGCGACAATATCGAGCGGCTGGCGAACGGCACCGAACCGCGCATCGGCGGCGCGAAGGACAGCGGGGATTCCGCCGACGCGGACGCCCTGCCGGATGGCTGACCGCGACGCGACGCGCCTGCGCCTGATCCGCACCGGCGGGATCGGCCCCGTCACCTATCGCCAGCTGGTCGCCCGTTTCGGCAGCGCGGAGGCGGCGCTCGAGATGCTGCCGACGCTGGCCCGGCGCGGCGGCGGCGCGCCACCGCGGCTGGCGGAGGCGGGCGCGGTGGCGCGCGAGATGGCGGCGACGCAGCGGCTCGGCGCGCGCTACCTGTTCCTCGACGATCCCGATTACCCGCCGCTGCTCGCCGAACTCGACACCGCGCCGCCCGCCCTGATCGTGCGCGGCGACCTGTCGCTCACCCGGGCGATGACCGTCGCCATCGTCGGCGCGCGCAATGCGTCGGCCGCGGCCTGCCGCTTCGCGCGGACGCTGGGTCACGATCTGGCGGCGGAGGGAGTGACGATCGTCTCCGGCCTTGCCCGCGGCATCGACACCGCGGCGCATGTCGGCGCCCTGCCGCGGACGATCGGCGTCATCGCCAGCGGCGTCGACGTCGTCTTCCCGCCCGAAAACGCCGCGCTGCAGGAACAGGTCGCCGCCGACGGACTACTGATCGCCGAACAGCCGCCCGGCACGCAGCCGCTCGCCCGGCATTTCCCCTCGCGCAACCGGATCATCGCCGGGCTGGCGCTGGGCACTGTGGTGGTCGAGGCGGCGCCGCGATCGGGTTCGCTCATCACCGCGCGGCTGGCGACCGAGGCGGGGCGCGAGGTGATGGCGGTGCCGGGCAGTCCGCTTGATCCGCGTGCGCAAGGGTGCAACCTGCTGATCCGCGAGGGCGCGACCTTGATCCAGACCGCCGCCGACGTGCTCGAACAGCTCCGCCCGATCGACCCGCGCAGCGTCCTTACGCCCGCGCCGGCCTATGGCAATCCGCCGCCCGCCGCCGATGCGAGCGATGCCGACCGGACGCGGATCACCGGGCTGCTGGGGCCGGTGCCGGTCGGCGTCGACGAACTGATCCGCCAGAGCCACGCCGCCCCGGCGATCCTCCAGACCGTGCTGCTGGAACTGGAGCTGGCCGGCCGGCTGGAACGCCACGCCGGCGGCCGGGTCAGCCTGACGTTCTAGGCCGTCCTATGCGGTCGCATCTTGGCGTGCAGCACGGCGTCCGACCAGCGTCGCGATGATCGGGCTGCCGATCGTCAGCACGACCAGCGCCGCGACCCATGTCACCATGCCGGCCGCGAACGCGCAGACCCCGATCGCGATCGAGATCCAGCTGCGCCGCAGGATCGGCCGCATGTCCTTGACGCTCACCCCGTCGTCGAGCAACTCGGGCGATGCGACGATGCTATGGATCAGCTGCCGGTTGACGAGGCCCAGCACGATCAGCCAGCCGGTGTAGAAGCCGATGCCGACGCGCAGCTGGACATATTCGCTGATGACCGCGGTCGGAAACGGCATGAAGGCGACGGCGAGCAACAGGAGCAGGTTGACCGTCGTCAGCCGCCGGTTGGCGGCGCGCAGCAGGCCCATCACCTCATGATGCACCAGCCAGAACCGGCCGAGCACCAGAAAGCTGACCAGAAACCCGATATAGTTCGGCAGCAGGCTCCACAGCGCCTGCCCCAGTTCGGGGCCGGTGGCGTGATGCAGGTGCGGCAGCTTCACCTCGACGACCAGCAACGTCATCGCGATCGCAAAGACCGCGTCGGAAAAGAACGTCAGCCGTTCCAGCTGTTGCCGGTCGCGCCCGGTATCGTGCGATCCGGCGATCATCGCACCCCCATCCGGCACGCCTTGCGTACCCGGCTCGTCGCACCCCACATCATTGGCCAACCCCCGTTGCCATCATTGTTGACAGCCGCCCGTCGGGCTTTCCACCCTCGCGCGTACACGTAAGGACCCTAACCGCCGCCATGCAGCTCGTCATCGTCGAATCGCCCGCCAAGGCGAAAACCATCGAAAAGTACCTCGGCCCGGACTTCCGCGTCCTCGCCTCCTACGGTCACGTCCGCGACCTGCCGGCGCGGGACGGGTCGGTGAATCCCGACGAGGGCTTCGCGATGGAGTGGGAGAATTACGCGGACAAGTCCAAGCAGCTGAAGGCGATCGCCGACCTGTCGAAGACCGCCGACCGCCTGATCCTGGCGACCGATCCGGATCGCGAGGGCGAGGCGATCAGCTGGCACGTGCAGGAGGTGCTGCGCAATCGCAAGGCGTTGCCGAAGGACGTGCAGCGGGTGACCTTCAACGCGATCACCAAGGCGGCGGTGACGACGGCGATGCAGCACCCGCGCGAGCTGGATACCGACCTGATCGACGCCTATCGCGCGCGGCGGGCGCTGGATTATCTGGTCGGCTTCACGCTGTCGCCGGTGCTGTGGCGCAAGCTGCCCGGCGCCAAGTCGGCCGGCCGCGTCCAGTCGGTGGCGCTGCGCCTGATCGTCCAGCGCGAACGCGAGATCGACGTCTTCCGCCCGCAGGAATATTGGTCGGTCACCGCCGCGATGGAGCAGGACGGCACGCCCTTCGTCGCGCGGCTGGTGCAATGGGACGGCAAGAAGCTCGACCGGCTGTCGATCGGCAATGAGGGCGACGCGCTGAAGGCGAAGACCGCGGTCGAGGACGGCCGCTTCTCGGTCCAGACGGTCGAGACCAAGCCGGCGACGCGCAACCCACCGCCGCCCTTCACCACCTCGACGCTGCAGCAGGAGGCGGCGCGCAAGCTCGGCTTCTCCGCGGATCACACGATGCGGATCGCGCAGGGTCTCTACGAAGATGGCGCGATCACCTATATGCGGACCGACGGCGTGCAGATGGACGGCAGCGCCATCTCGGCCGCCCGGCTGGCGGTCGCCAATCGCTACGATGCGAGCTACGTCCCCGATTCGCCGCGCCAGTATCAGACCAAGGCGAAGAATGCGCAGGAAGCGCACGAGGCGATCCGTCCCACCGATTTCTCCAGGGATCGCGCCGGGTCGGGCGACCACGGCCGATTGTACGAGCTGATCTGGAAGCGCGCGCTCGCCAGCCAGATGGCCTCCGCCCGGATGGAGCGGACGACGATCGAGATGGCGGACGGCACCGGGCGCAACGTGCTGCGCGCGACCGGGCAGGTCGTGCTCTTCCCCGGTTTCCTCGCCTTGTACGAGGAAGGGTCGGACGATTCGCAGGACGAGGAGGCGCGCCGCCTGCCCCGCCTGCGCGAGGGCGATGCGCCGGCCAAGAAGAGCGTCGACGCCGAACAGCATTTCACCCAGCCGCCGCCGCGCTTCTCCGAAGCGTCGCTGGTCAAGCGGATGGAAGAGCTCGGCATCGGCCGCCCGTCGACCTATGCCTCGATCATCAAGACGCTGAAGGACCGCAATTACGTCCGCGTCGAAAAGAACCGCTTCTTCGCCGAGGAAAGCGGCCGGCTGGTCACCGCCTTCCTCGAACGCTTCTTCGAGAAGTATGTCGGGTTCGACTATACCGCCGAGCTGGAGGAGGAGCTGGACGACGTCTCCGGTGGCCGCGCGCAATGGCAGGCGGTGCTCGAGGCGTTCTGGCGCGACTTCAAGCCGCGCACGTCCGAGGTGATGGAACAACAGCCCTCCGCGATCACCGCGGAATTGGACCAGTTCCTCGCGCCCTATCTGTTTCCCGACAAGGGCGACGGCACCGACCCGCGGCTGTGCCCGAAGTGCGAGGCGGGCAAGCTCGCGCTGCGCGGCGGCAAGTTCGGCGCGTTCATCGCCTGCTCCAATTACCCCGAATGCAAATACACCCGCCGCTTCGCGCAGCCGGGTGGCGAAGAGGGGGAGGACAGCGGCCCCGAAGGACTCGGCAAGGACCCGGCGACCGGCCTCGAGGTCGAGCGCAAGTCGGGGCGGTTCGGCCCGTACATCCAGCTCGGCGAGGGCAAGGAGGCGAAGCGTGCGTCGATCCCCAAGGACTTGCCGGGCGACCTCGACCTTGCATGGGCGCTCAAGCTGCTCAGCCTGCCGCGGACGATCGGGACGCATCCGGAAACGGGCGAGCCGATCACCGCGTCGATCGGGCGCTACGGGCCGTATCTGGCGCATGCGGGCAAATATGCCCGGCTGCAATCGACCGCCGACGTGTTCGAGACGGGGATGAACGCCGCCGTCGTCAAGCTCGCCGAAGCCGCCGCGGGCGGCGGGCGCCCGGCGCGCGGCGCGGCACGGGCGCCGCTGAAGGAGCTCGGCAAGCACCCGCGCACCGAACTCGAGATCAGGCTGATGGAGGGGCGCTACGGCCCGTACGTCACCGACGGCGAAACCAATGCGACCCTGCCGAAATCGATCACGCCCGACGCGCTCACGCTGGAAGAGGCGGCGCAGCTGATCGACGATCGCGCGGCGGCGGCACCGGCGAAGGGAAAGAAGAAGGCACCGGCCAAAAAGGCCGCGGCGAAGAAGCCGGCGGCAAAGGCGACGGCCGTGAAGAAACCCGCGGCGAAGAAGGCGCCGGCGAAGACGAAGGCGGCGGAGTAGCGGCCACCTTCCCCCTGATCGTCCTCCCCGCGGAGGCGGGGATCCAGACGCGCAGCGGTCGCGATGGAGCCGGAACGTCAGCGCGTCCGGGCTCCCGCCTCCGCAGGGATGACGGACTTGCTCAGCCGCTGGCGCGCTTCACGGGAAAGCGGTTACGCCGCGCGGCGTTGCGTCATGCCGAGCCAGGCGCGCGCGGCGCGCTGCGCTTCGGCGATCTCGCGGGCGGTCATGTCCTCGGCGACCTCGGCCCGCGCATCGGCGGCTTCGGACAGTCCGGCGACGGCGGCGAGGTTGAACCATTTGTGCGCTTCGATCAGATCGATCCCCGCCCCCGCGGTCCCGGTCTGATAGCAGACGCCCAGATCGAACAGCGCTTCGGGTCGGCCCCGCATCGCGTCCGCGATCCGGCTGTCTAGGAGAAACTGCGCACTCTTGAAGCTGTTTGCCATCGTCTGCCCCCAATATTCATGGGGCCACAGTGGGCCGATTCGCCTACAGAATGGTTAACGCCGCCAAAGCCTCGTTAATCAATGGTTTGGCTCGATCGCGATATTGTCGATCAGCCGCGTCGATCCCATCCGTGCCGCCGCGAGCAGCCGGCGCGGGCGGTCCGGCGCGGGATGCTCCGCCAGCGTCTCCGCATCGGCGAGCGCAACGTAATCGACGTCGAATCCCGCTGCATGCAGCGTCGCGCGCGCCTCCGCCAGCGCCGCATCGGGATCGTCGCCACGCCCGATCGCCCGCGCCGCGACGCCCAGCGCGCGCGGCAGGGCCACCGCCTTCGCCCGCTCGTCCGCGTCGAGGTAGATGTTGCGCGACGACAGCGCGAGGCCGTCGTCGTCGCGCTGCGTCGGCACGCCGACGATCTCGATATCGAGGTCGAGGTCGGCAACGAAGCGGCGGATGACGGCGAGCTGCTGGAAATCCTTCTCGCCGAAATAGGCGATGTGTGCGTTGGTCTGGCCGAACAACTTTGTCACGACGGTTGCGACGCCGTCGAAATGCCCCGGGCGGGCGGCGCCGTCGAAGCCGTCGCTGACGCCGGAGACGCTGATATTGGTCGCGAAACCGTCGGGATACATGACCTCGACCGGCGGCAGCCACAGCAGGTCGCAGCCATGTTCGGCGAGCAATCGCGCGTCCGCCGCCTCGCGCCGCGGATAGCGGCCGAGATCCTCGTCGGGGCCGAATTGCTTCGGGTTGACGAAGATCGAGGCGATCACCTTCGTCCCCGGCCGGCGCGCCGCCTCGACCAGCGCCATATGGCCGGCGTGCAGCGCGCCCATCGTCGGGACGAGCGCGATCGCCGCGCCCTCCGCCCGGAACGCGGCCACGGCGTCGCGCAAGCCCTGCAAGTCCCGAACCGTCTGCACGTTTAACCCCTCGAACATTGAGCGCGCGGCTTCTATGGAGAGGGACGAGAGCGGGCAAGCCGCAACCCATCGATAAGGAACGAACCGTGCCCGAAGGGCCACATGTCCTCCGGCCCGCTGGGCCACACGTTATCGTCTTCGCCAATGAAAAGGGCGGCACCGGCAAGTCGACGACCGCGGTGCACGTCGCGATCGCGCTCGCCGCCAAGGGGGCGAAGGTCGCCTGTTTCGACCTCGACCACCGCCAGCGCACCGTCGGCCGCTATCTCGACAACCGCGCCGCGACGATCCTGCGCACCGGCAGCGTGCTGCCGATGCCGGTCCACGAGACCCACGACGGCGTCAGCGAAGAGGTGTTCGAGGAAAAATGGGCGCGGCTGAGCGAGGGCGCCGATTTCCTGATCGTCGACACCCCCGGCCGCGACGACCATTTCGCCCGCACCGCGGCGGCGCTGTCGAACACGCTGGTCACGCCGATGAACGACAGCTTCGTCGATTTCGACCTGATCGGACAGGTCGATCCGGAGACGTTCAACGTCACCCGCCCCAGTTTCTATTCGGAGCTGATCTGGGACGCGCGCAAGCAGCGCGCCCGCGCCGACGGGACGCAGATCGACTGGGTCGTGCTGCGCAACCGGTTGCAGCATATCGAGGCGCGCAACATGCGCCGCGTGTCGGATGCGCTGGGCCAGCTCGCCAAGCGGGTCGGCTTCCGCATCATTCCGGGCCTCGGCGAGCGCGTGATCTATCGCGAGCTGTTCCCCGCCGGGCTGACGATGATCGATTCGAAGGAATTCGGCGCGATGGGCCTCGGCCATGTCGCCTCGCGCCAGGAATTGCGCGAGATGATGAGCGCGCTGCAACTGCCCGAAGCCCCCGCCCCGCAAGTCGCCGCATGAAGTGGATCATCGCCATCGGGCTGATCTGGCTCGCGTGGCGTTACCTGAAGCCCGCCCCCAAACGGCTGAAGCCGGATGCGGCGCAGCGCGCGCGGCAGGTGCTGGGCGTCGGCGCGACGGCGGACGAGAGCGAGATCCGCAGCGCGCACCGCCGCCTGCTCGCCGACGTCCATCCCGACCGCGGCGGATCGGCGGAACGCAGCACAGAGATCAACGCGGCGCGCGACCTGCTGCTCGGGACGTTGCGGCGGGGCTGATGGCGCACGCCCTGTCGCCCGCGATCCTGCGGGAATATGACATCCGCGGCACGACCGGCCGCAATCTGGGTGCCGCCGACGCGGTCGCGATCGGGCGCAGCTTCGCCACCCGCGTGCGGCAGGCGGGTGGCACCCGCATCGCAGTGGGTCGCGACGGACGGCTGTCCTCGCCCGAACTGGAGGCGGCGCTGGTCGCGGGGCTGGCGGCCGGCGGCGTCGACGTGGTGCGGATCGGCATCGGCCCCACCCCGATGCTCTATTATGCCGAGGCGACGCTGGAGGTGGACGCGGGCGTGCATGTCACCGGCAGCCACAATCCGCGCGACGACAACGGCTTCAAGATGGTGCTCGGCCACCGCTCCTTCTACGGCGCCGACATCGTCGATCTCGCCCGGATCGCCGCCGCGGGCGACTGGAGCGACGGCGCCGGCACGGTGACCGACGTCGCGATATGCGAAGCCTATGTCGGGCGGCTGCTGGCGGGCTATGCCGGCGGCACGTTCCGGATCGGCTGGGACTGCGGCAACGGCGCCGCCGGCCCTGCGGTCGAACGGCTGGTCGCGCAGCTGCCGGGCGAGCACCACCTGCTCTACGCGGACGTCGACGGCCGCTTCCCCAACCATCACCCCGATCCCACCGAGGAGGCGAACCTCGCCGATCTCAAGGCGCTGGTGCGCGACAGGGGCCTCGATTTCGGCATCGCCTTCGATGGCGACGGCGACCGGATCGGCGCGGTCGACGGCGAAGGGCGCGTGCTGTGGGGCGACCAGCTGCTCAGCCTGCTGATCGTGCCGGTGCTGGCCGAGTTGCGTGGCGCAACCGTCGTCGCCGACGTGAAGACCTCGCAATTCGTCTTCGACCGCATCGCCGAACTGGGCGGCACGCCGGTGATGGGCGCGACCGGCCACAGCCTGATGAAGGAGGCGATGCTGGCGCACGACGCGCCGATCGCGGGCGAGCTGAGCGGCCACATCTTCTTCGGCGCGGGCGCGAACGGCGGCTGGTACGGGTTCGACGATGCGCTCTACGCGGCGGTGCAGCTGATCCGCGCGGTGCATCTGTCGGGCCGGTCGCTGACGCAGCTGCGATCGGCGATGCCGCCGCTGGTCAACACGCCGGACCTGCGCTTTCCGGTCGATCCGGCGCGCAAGTTCGCGGTGATCGACGAGGTGCGCGCGCGGCTGGAGGCACGCGGCGTCGCGGTGGTGGCAATCGACGGCGTGCGGGTGACGACGCCGGCGGGCTGGTGGCTGCTGCGCGCGTCGAACACGCAGGACGTGCTGACCGCGCGCGCCGAGGCGGGCGACCAGGCGGCGCTCGACGCCCTGCTCGCGGCGATCGACGCGGAGCTCGCCGCATCGGGTGTTGCACGTGATTGACACGCTCCGCCGGCCGGATAGGGTCGGTGTCATGGTGGGCAGCTACACTACGGAACGGCCGGTCGACAGCTTCCGGTCCAGCACCAATCGCTGGCTGCTCGGCAGCTTCCTCGGGTGGATGACGATCCTGTCCTGCGTCATCGGCGTCGGGCTGGTCATCATCGCGATCCGCTGGCTGCAGAACATGAGCGCCGCCTATGAGATCACCGACCAGCGGCTGATCGTACGCCGCGGCTTGGTGATGAAGTCGATCGACGAGATCGAGCTGTACCGGATCAAGGACGTGCGCGTCGATTTCTCGCTGCTCAACCAGATGGCGGACATCGGCACGATCACGATCACCTCGTCCGATCGCACCACCGGCAACGCCAGCTTCGTGCTGCGCGACGTGCCGGCTGCGCGCGAACGGCGCGAGGGCATCCGCAAGCTGGTCGATCGCGCCCGCCAGCGCCGCGGCGTGC
Source organism: Sphingomonas sp. UBA978 (assembly GCF_002292295.1). Taxonomy (GTDB): domain Bacteria; phylum Pseudomonadota; class Alphaproteobacteria; order Sphingomonadales; family Sphingomonadaceae; genus Sphingomonas. Next base: position 123,694 of record NZ_DBBS01000011.1, on the reverse strand, counting down.
GCGAGCTGGACGTCGACGCGGAGGACGACTTCCGCTGATCCGCACCGCCCGACTCTGTGCTGGCGTAATCGCCCGCCAGCCCCCATTTATCCGACAATGCGTCCCCTCCCCCAGATCATCCGCGTCATCGACCTCGAAACCACCGGCAGCGCGCCGCCCGCGCACGGGGTGTGCGAGATCGGCTGGCAGGACGTCGCGCTGAAGGGCGACCGCTGGGAACTGGAGGGCGAGGGCGGATCGATCCTGGTCAACCCCGGCCGCGCGATCCCGCCGATCACCCAGGCGATCCACCATATCCTCGACGAGGACGTCGCCGATGCGCCATGGTGGCACGACGTCGCGCGCCGCGTGCTGGATCCATATCCGCGCCGGGTCGCGCTCGCCGCGCACCGGGCGGATTTCGAACAGCAATTCTGCACCGCCAACCTGACCCATGGCGCCGACTGGATCTGCACGTGGAAATGCGCGCTGCGGCTGTGGCCGGACAGCCCGAGCTTTTCCAACCAGGTGCTGCGCTACTGGCGCAAGCCCGAGGGGCTGGAGCAGAGCCGCGGCCTGCCCGTCCATCGCGCCTTTCCCGACGCCTATGTCACCGCGCACCACCTGCGCGACCAGCTGAACGAGGCGGGCGTCGCGCAATTGCTCGAATGGTCGCGCGATCCCGGGCTGATCCCGCGCGTGCGCTACGGCCCGCATCGCGGCAAGGCGTGGAGCGAACTCGACCACGAAAGCCTGATGGCGTTCCTGACCGATCGCGATCCCGACATCCGCTTCACCGCCAATGCCGAGATGGACCGGCGCAGCGGCGGCGGTGCGGTCGGGCGGAGCAACCCGCAGGAATTGCTGCTGTAGGATCGGCCCTTGCGCCGCCGTGCGGCATCGCTGGCATAACGCCACGCCCTGCCGTAAGGCCACGCCGTGCTCACCACCGTCACCAATCCGCTGGTCGTATCGGAAGGCCGCTTCGGCCGCGTGCTGGTGGCGTTCATGGCGCTGGGCTTCCTCGCGCTGGTCGCGACCGGCATCGCCGCGGGCTGGGCGACGGGGCGCAACGCGGACCACACCCGCTGGGTCAACCACACCTACGAGGTGGAGCTGTCGGTCAGCAACGCGCGCCGGCTGATCGAACAGGGCGAGGCGTCCCGGCGCGGCTATCTGCTGACCGGCAATACCGAATATCGCGACGCCTATCGCCGCTGGGCGGCGGCGCTGCCGGGCGCGCTGGAGCGGTTGCAGCGGCTGACGCGCGACAATCCGCAGCAGGTCGCGACGCTGCGCATCCTGCGCGGCGAGATCGCCGCGCTGCTGGTCCAGCGCGCGCGCACGATCGCGCTGATCGACGCCGGGCGGATCGACGCCGCGACGACATTGTTCCGGACCGAGGCGAGCGTGCGCCGGCTGATGACGATCCGCGACGCGTTCGAGCGGATGGCGACCGAGGAGCGCCGGCTGCTCGCCGAGCGCGATGCGGCGCAGCAGGCGAGCGTGCGCGTCTTCTACGTCATCCTGGCGGTCGCCGCGGTGCTGCTGGTGCTGGTCGCGCTCGCCTCGCTGCTGACCGTCATGCGCTACACCCGCGACCTTGCCGGATCGCGCGATTCGCTGCGCGACTTCAACGAGCGGCTGGAGGAGACGGTGCACGAGCGGACTGCCGACCTCAGCCGCGCCAACGAGGAAATCCAGCGCTTCGCCTATATCGTCAGCCACGACCTGCGCTCGCCGCTGGTCAACGTGATGGGCTTCACCGCCGAACTCGCCGCCGCTACCGCGCCGCTCGGCGAGCTGCTCGACCGGGCGGAGGCGGAATGCCCGCATATCGTCGGCGAGGATGCGCGCCTCGCGGTGCGCGAGGACCTGCCCGAGGCGGTCCGCTTCATCCGCACCTCGACGCAGAAGATGGACCGGCTCATCAACGCCATCCTCAAGCTGTCGCGCGAGGGCCGACGCATCATCACGCCCGAGCCGATCGATCCGGCCGCCGTCGCGGACACGATCGCGGGGTCGATCCGGCACCTGCTCGACGATCGCGGCGTGACGCTGACCATCGGCCGGCCGATCCCGGGCGTGGTCACCGACCGGGTGGCGCTGGAACAGATCCTGTCGAACCTGATCGAGAATGCGACCAAATATCTGCAACCCGGCCGCCCCGGCACGATCCACGTATCGGGCGAGGAACGGCGCGGCCGCGTGATCCTGTCGGTCGCCGACAACGGCCGCGGCATCGATCCGCGCGATCACCAGCGCATCTTCGACCTGTTCCGCCGCTCGGGCCAGCAGGACCAGCCGGGCGAGGGCATCGGGCTGGCGCACGTCCGGGCGCTCGCCTATCGTCTCGGCGGCACGATCGACGTCGACAGCGAACCGGGGCGCGGATCGACCTTCCGCCTCAACCTACCCAAGACCTACGAGCATCAGGACAGCAACGCATGAACGCCCATCAATCCGTCGGCATCGTCATGATCGAGGACGACGAGGGCCATGCGCGGCTGATCGAGAAGAACATCCGCCGTGCCGGCATCCTCAACGACATCCGGCATTTCACCGACGGCACGCAGGCGCTGCACCATCTGTTCGAGGCGTCGGACGGCCCGGCCAAGAACGGCCCGGCGCTGGTGCTGCTCGACCTCAACCTGCCCGACATGAGCGGCACCGACATCCTCGCGCAGATCAAGGCGGAGGGCAGCCCGCTCAAGCGCACGCCGGTCGTCGTGCTGACCACCACCGACGACAAGATCGAGATCCAGCGCTGCTACGATCTCGGCTGCAACGTCTACATCACCAAGCCGGTGAACTACGAAAGCTTCGCGCAGGCGATCCGCCAGCTCGGCCTGTTCCTGTCGGTGATCCAGGTGCCGGAAGTCGAGGAACACTGATCCTGACCGATCTTCCCAGCGTACTCTACATCGACGACGACGACGGTATCCGCCGGCTGGCGGCGCGCGCGCTCGCCCGGCGCGGCTATCGCGTGACCACCGCGGAGGGCGGCGGCGAGGGCGTATTGCTCGCCGCGTCGCAGCCGTTCGACCTCGTCGCGGTCGACCATTACATGCCGGGGATGGACGGGCTGGAGACGCTCGAACGGCTCGGCGCCCTGCCCGCGCCGCCGCCCGTCGTCTACGTCACCGGGTCGGACGAGGGCCGGATCGCGGTCGCCGCGCTGAAGGCGGGCGCGGCGGATTACGTCGTGAAGACGGTCGGCGAGGATTTCTTCGACCTGCTGACCGCGAGCTTCGAACAGGTGCTCGACCGCAGCCGGCTGGCGCGCGAGAAGGCGCGGGCGGAGGAGGATTTGCGCGCCAGCAACGCCCGGCTCGAGGCGCTGCTGGGCGAGGTCAACCATCGCGTCGCCAATTCGCTGCAGCTGGTGTCGGCGATGGTGCGGTTGCAGGCGGGGGCGCTCGCCGACCCGACCGCGCGCGCCGCGCTCGACGACACGCAGCGGCGGATCGGCGCGATCGCGCAGGTGCATCGCCGGCTCTATTCGGCGAACGACGTCGAGAGCGTCGACATGCGCGACTATCTCGGCTCACTGATCGAGGAACTGACCGAGACGCTGTCGTGCGATTCCGCGCCGCACAGCCTGCATCTCGCCGCCGAGCCGATCCGGTTGCCGACCGACAAGGCGGTGTCGCTCGGCGTGATCGTCACCGAACTCGTCACCAACGCCTGCAAATACGCCTACCCCACCGGCGCGGGCGGCGAGATCCGGGTGATGCTGGCGCTGGAGGGCGCGGACGTGTTCCTGCTCGCGGTCGAGGATGACGGCTGCGGCATGGCGGCCGAGGCGGCGCCGAAGGGAACCGGCCTCGGCACCAAGCTGATCCGGGCGATGGCGCAGAGCCTGCAATCGATGATCGAATACGAACCGCGCGAGCGCGGTGTGCGGGCAACGCTGCGCGCGTCGCTGACCTGAGCGCTCAGTCCAGCGCGGCCTCGATCCCGCGTCGCGTCCCCTCCAGCGCCAGTCCGAACACCGCGTGGCTCGCCAGCCCATAGGCGTGGGTCGCCGGCGGCGTGTCGGTCGGCGCCGGTCCCCAGCCGAACGCCGGCACCGCCGCATCGTCGAGCAGGGTCGCGATCGCCACGCCATAGGCGAGGCCGAACCCCGCGGTGGTCTGCGGCCAGCGCCGCGCCGCCAGCGCATAGCCGGCCCCCAAGGCCGCGCCGGTCGCGTAATGGACGAGGCTGCCCGCGGTTTCGCGATGCTTCTGGGTGACCGCCTCGCCGGTGACGCGCCGCGTGACGCTATCCGCCGCCTTCACCGTGGCGGGATCGTCGTTGCTGCCCCCCTGCCCGAACGCCGGCGCCGCAACCCGCTGGAACAGGTTCATGGCGAGGCTGGCGACGAGGCCGCCGGTGACACCGGCGGCAAGCGTTCTGGTCAATGACGGCACTGGCATATCTCCCGATCGAAACCGGGTAACGCATTGCACGGGCGAGAGGTTCGCCGCTCTTACGGCTTGCGGAATTTCAGGACGAACTGGTCGGTCCTGCCGCGGATGGCGGGATCGAACACCGCCTTGCTATGGTCGTCCGCAGGATTGGCGAGCACCGCGCTCGCGCCGACGAAGCGGAAGCCCGCCGCCTCGACCTGACGGCGGACCGCGGAGGGATCGATGCGATGCGTGGTGTCCGTGCCGGACAGGCCGGAGCCGGCCCTGTCGGCATGGTCGATCACCACATAGGTGCCGCCCCTCTTCAACAGTTTGAACACCGCCACGTCGAACGCCCGCAACGCCGGCTCGCCCGCGCCCTTGTTGGGGATATTGCGCGGGCGAGAGGTTCGCCGCTCTTACGGCTTGCGGAATTTCAGGACGAACTGGTCGGTCCTGCCGCGGATGGCGGGGTCGAACACCGCCTTGCTGTGGTCGTCGGCGGGATTGGCGAGCACCGTGCTCGCGCCGACGAAGCGGAAGCCGGCCGCCTCGACCTGACGGCGGACCGCGGCGGGATCGATGCGGTGCGTGGTGTCGGTGCCCGACAGGCCGGAGCCGGCCCTGTCGGCATGGTCGATCACCACATAGGTGCCGCCCCTCTTCAACAGTTTGAACACCGCCGCGTCGAACGCCCGCAACGCTGGCTCGCCCGCGCCCTTGTTGGGGATGTCGTGATAATTCTGCACGGTCCAGAACAGGTCGGCCGGCTGCGGCGTGGTCGGCAGGTCGGTCGCCTGCACCTCCGCCGTCACATTGGCGAGGCCGCGGGCCTTCAGCGCCGGCAGGCTCTTTTCGGCATATTTCGCGCCCGCCGCCGGCCAGAGCGCATAGACCCGCCCCTTCGGCCCGACGATGCCGGTGAAGATGCGCGTCCAATAGCCGCTGCCCGGCAGGTAATCGACGACGGTGTCGCCGGGTCGCACGCCGGCGAAGGCGAGCACCGCCGCCGCCTGCCGACGGGCATCGTCGCCGGCCTGATCCGCGCGGGCGGGATCGGCGAGCGCGCGGGTGATCGCGGGACCGGCCAGCGCCGCTTTGTCCTGCGCCAGCACGCCGGTGGTCATCACGGCCGCCGCGACCATCGATACAAGCAGGCGCATCCTTCGTCTCCGGTACTGGTTTCGCCGTGAGGCTATAAGAGATCGGCAGCATGGGCGACATTCGCGATACGATCCAGGGACAAGTGCATCGGCTGGTCGGCTTCGGCGACGGCGCCGTCGATCTGCGGCGACCACCGGGCGACGACGGCCTGTTCGGGCCGGGATCGGCGGCATGGGTCGTCCACGGCGACTTCACCGCGATGATGGCGGGCGGCGTCGCCGCGCTGCTGCTCCAGATGCTGCACCCGGGTGCGCTGGCGGGAGTGTGGGACCACAGCAATTTCCGCCGCGACATGCTGGGGCGGCTGCGAAGGACCGCGCAGTTCATCTCCGGCACCACCTATGGCGCGACCGCGACCGCCGAGACGCTGATCGCCAAGGTCCGCGGCATCCACGACCGCGTCGCCGGCACCCTGCCCGACGGCACGCCGTACAGCGCTAACGATCCCGACCTGCTGACCTGGGTCCATGTCGCCGAGGTGGCGAGCTTCCTCGCCGCGCACCGCCGCTATCGCGACCCGGCCTATCCCGCGGCGGAGCAGGACCGCTATCTGGCCGAATATGCCGTCGTCGCGGAGAAACTGGGCGCGACCGGCGTGCCCGGGACGCGCGCCGCGGTCGACGCCTATTTCGCCGCGGTCCGGCCGCAGCTGCGCGCCGACCACCGCACGCGCGAGGTCGCCCGCGCGCTGCTGCACCAGCAGCCCGCCAGCCGCGCGATGGCGGCCGCGCAGACATTGCTGATGGAGGGCGGCATCGACCTGCTGCCGGACTGGGCGGCGCGCATGCACGGACTGGAACGCCCCGCGGTCGGCCGGCCGGCGGTGCGCGCGGGCATGGCCGGGATCGGATCGGTCTTGCGCTGGGCGCTGCGCGACGGATCGGCGAAGCGCGCGACGACGCCGGACTGACGCCACGCGGCTCGCAGGCCGCGGCCTGCACGGGATCTGCACCGAAGATTGCCGGAGCGGACACCGACCCCGCGCTTCTCCCCGCACCGGGGGCGTGCATCCATCGTCCCCGGACACCGGAGGATGGATGCGATGACGACGACGAACGGACCACGCCCGGCCATGCCGATGGCCGCCAAGCTGGCGGCGGCGATCGCGGTGGCGATGGTGGCGGAGGGGATCTTTTCGACCGGCAGCGAGATCGGCGGCACGATCGGCGTGCTGGCGCTGATCTGGGTGGCGGCGCTCGCGCTCACGCGGCCGATCGTGCGGCGGACGCCGGCGGCGCGGAACGCGCTGGTCGCGGCGGCGGGGTTCGCGCTGGTGCTGGTCGACGATCCCAATCCGCTCGCGCTGCTGCTCGGCTGGATCGCGATCTCGCTCGCCGCGCTGCTGCCCGGGCGGCGGTTCGACGATGCGCTGCGGTGGGGACAGCGGCTCGGCTGGCATGCTCTGGTCGGGCTGGGGCTGCCGTGGCGCGATCTGGCCTGGAGCGCGGCGGCGCGGCGGCGGGCGCGGCGCGGCGGCGTGCGCGCGGGCGTGGCGATGCTGGTCGTGCCGGTGGTCGGCGGCGCAGTGTTTCTGACGCTGTTCGCCAATGCCAATCCGCTGATCGGCGACGCCTTCGGCCGCATCGCGCTGCCCGACCTCACCGACGTGATCTGGCGGACCATATTGGCGGCGGTGATGCTGACCGCGGTCTGGGCGACGCTGCGGCCGCGGCTGTCGCCCCGGATCGGCGAACGGTTCGCGACGCCGGGGGCCATCGCACGCTTCGACCTGGGCGTCGCGACGCTGGTGCTGTCGCTGGCGACCTTCAATGCGATCTTCGCCGTGCAGAACCTGCTCGACATCCTGTTCCTGTGGAGCGGCGCGCCGCTGCCCGCCGGCGTCACCATGGCCGATTATGCGCATCGCGGCGCCTATGCGCTGATCGTCACCGCCCTGCTGGCGGCGCTGTTCGTGCTGGTGACCCTGCGCCCCGGCGGCAGCGGCGCGGCGAGCCCGGCGGTACGGCGGCTGGTGACCTTGTGGATCGCGCAGAACCTCCTGCTCGTCGCCTCCAGCGCGTTGCGGCTGGTCGATTATATCGCGGCCTATGCGATGACCGGGCTGCGGCTGGCGGCGCTGGCGTGGATGGCGCTGGTCGCGACCGGGCTGGCACTGATCCTGTGGCGACTGCTGCGCGGCCGGTCGGCGGCATGGCTGGTCAACGCTAACGCGCTCGCCGCGGCGCTGGTGCTCAGCGCGGCGAGCGCCGTCGATCTCGGCGCGACGGCGGCAGCGTGGAATGCGGACGTCGCGATCGACAAGGGCCGCGCCGGGCCACCGCTCGACCTGTGCTATCTGGCGCGGCTCGGCCCGTCGGGACTGGTCGCGCTCGCCCGGCTGGAACGCCATGCGAAGGATGCGGGACTGCGCGACCGGCTGACCTATCTGCGCTGGCAGGCGCAGCTGCGGACGACGGAATTGCAGGACGACTGGCGCAGCTGGTCGGGCCGCAACGCGCGCCGGCTCGCGGCGGTCGAGGGCAGGACGGGACGCCGCCCGCCGCAGGTGCGCCGCGCCGACAACGGGCGGGGATGCGACGGCAGCATCGTGCCGCCGCCGGCATGGCCATTGACTAAGGCGGCGCAACGATGATCCTGTGCCCGATGCCGCGCACCGTCCTCGTCGTCGACGACGATCCCCATATCCGCCAGCTGCTGGTGTTCGCGCTCGGCAAGGCGGGGCTCGACACGCTCGAGGCGGAAGATGGCGAGGCGGGACTGGCGCTCGCCGAACGGCACGGCCCCAATCTCGTCATCCTCGACATCAACATGCCGCGGATGGACGGGCTGGAGGTCTGCCGCCGGCTCCGCGCGGTGAGGGGCGCAGAGGGCGACGTGCCGATCCTGTTCCTGTCGAGCCGCGACGACGAGATCGACCGGGTGCTCGGCATCGAGCTGGGCGCGGACGATTATGTGGTGAAGCCCTTTTCGCCGCGCGAGGTGGTGGCGCGGGTGATGGCGATCCTGCGCCGCACCGCCGCGCGGCCGCCGGTGGTCGAGGACGGGCGCGGGCTGGAGCATGGCCGGCTGCGGCTCGACCTCGATGGCTGGCGCGCGCTGTGGGAGGGCCGGGAGGTGACGCTGACCGTCACCGAATTCTCGATCCTGCGCCTGCTCGCGTCGATGCCGGCGAAGGTGTTCAGCCGCGATGCGATCATCGACCGGCTGCACGGGCCGGGCTTCGCGATCACCGACCGGACGATCGACAGCCATATCCGCAACCTGCGTCACAAGTTCGCGACCGCCGGTGCCGCCGACCTGATCGAGACGCGGCCGGGGATCGGCTACCGGCTGGGGGCATGTACGGGCGCGTGAAGGCCTGGGCGAAGCGCCACTGGCCGCGGCTGCGGCTGCGCACGATCCTGTTCGCGACGCTGTTCCTCGTCGCGGCGCTGCCGGGGTTCGGCGCGGTGTTCCTGCGCGTCTACGAGAACACGCTGGTGCGCCAGACCGAGGCGGAGCTGGTCGCGCAGGGCGCGGCGCTGGCAGCGGCCGCCGCGGCGGACTGGCCGGGGGCGACCGGGGGCGCGCTCTATCCGCAGCGGATCGTGCCGCCCGGCGACGGCGTCGACCTGAGCCTGACGCCGATCCTGCCGGAACGCCCCGCCCCGGCCCCCGCCGCGCCGGTCGCCGCCGATGCCGCAGCGGCGGCGCCGCGGCTGGCGCCGGTGCTGCGCGCGACGCAGATGACGACGCTCGCCAGCATCCTGCTGCTCGACCGGCAGAGCCGGATCGTCGCGGGCAACGGCCGGCGCGGCGGCTATGCGACGCTGCCCGAGGTCGCGGCGGCGCTGCGCGGGACGCCCACCACGGTGCTGCGCCGCAACCGCGCCTATCGCGCGGTCTACAGCTTCGAATGGCTGTCGCGCGCGGCGGCGATCCGCGTCCATCATGCGCGGCCGATCGTCGTCGACGGGCGCGTCGTCGGCGTGCTGCTGCTGTCGCGATCGGCGCGGGCGCTGTTCCGCGGGCTATACGCCGACCGTGGCAAGATCGCGATCGGCATCGCCGCGATCTTCGCGCTGCTGGTGCTGCTGAGCGGCGTGATCTCGCGCGGGATCACCCGGCCGATCGAGCGGTTGGGGCAGGCGACGCGCGCGGTGGCGAGCGGGCGCGGCAGCGTGCCGGAGGTGCCGGCCACCGCGGCGATCGAGATCCAGGGCCTCTATGCCGATTTCGCGGTGATGACCGCGGCGATCGAGCGGCGGTCGCGCTACCTGCGCGATTTCGCCTATGCGGTCAGCCACGAATTCAAGACGCCGCTCGCCGGCATCCGCGGCGCGATCGAGTTGTTGCAGGACCATCCCGACATGGCGGCGGGCGACCGCCACCGCTTCCTCGCCAACGCCGATGCGGATGCGGACCGGCTGGCGCTGCTGGTCACGCGGCTGCTCGAACTGGCGCGCGCCGACATGGCGGCGCCGGCGGACGATGCGGTCGACCCGGTGCCGGTGGTGGCGCGGATCGCGGATGCCTGTCGCGGGGATGCGTTCGCGATCGACGTGCGATGGGACACGCCGCCGCCGCGCGTGGCGCTGCCCGCCGCGACGATCGAGAATGCGCTGGCGACGCTGTTCGACAATGCGCGGCAGGCCGGCGCGCGGAGCGTATGCGTCGCGGGTTCGGTGGGCGAGCGGGTCGCGCTGCACGTCACCGACGACGGACCGGGGATCGCCGCGGGCGACCGGCTGCGCCTGTTCGAACCGTTCTTCACGACGCGACGCACGACCGGCGGCACCGGGCTGGGACTGGCGATCGCGCGGTCGCTGCTGGAGGCGGGCGGCGGCACGATCGATCTGGTCGAGGGGGACCGGACAAGGTTCGTGGTGACGCTGCCCGTCGCGCCATGACGGGTCAGCGCGCCTGCGGCTGCTCCACCGGCACCACCGGCAACAGCACCGCGCTGGGGGTCGCACCGCCGCGCTTCAGCGTCACCGTCGCCTTCCGGTAATCCCCCGGCTTGGCGAAGAAGATGTTGGGCACATAGGTCTGCGGATTGCGGTCGTAGAGCGGGAACAGGCTCGACTGGACCTGCACCATCACGCGGTGGCCGGGCTGGAAGACGTGGTTCACCGTCGGCAGGCGGAATTTGTAATGCTGGACCTTGTTCGCCGGGATCGCGCTCGGTTGCGCAAAGCTGTCGCGGTAGCGACCGCGGAAGATGTCGAGGCTGATCGGCAGCTGGTAGCCGCCCATCTTGGGATCGCTCGCATTCTCGGTCGGATAGACGTCGATCACCTTGACGACGAAATCGCCGTCGGTGCCGGTCGTCGCCGCATAGAGATCGGCGATCGGCGCGCCGGAGACGCGCATCGCCTGCGTCAGCACCGGCGTGGTGTAGGTCATCACGTCGGGGCGGCCGTCGGCGTGGCGCTGGTCGCTGACCAGCCAGTCGCCCCAGCGGCCGTCGCCGAAGTTCACCGGGCGCGGCAGGTGCGGCACCGGCTTGGCGGGATCGGCGACGTAGCTGTCGCCGCCCGCCCCGCCCTTGGCGAAGCCGAGGCCACCGTCGGCCTGCAGGTAGATCGGCTTCAGCGGCGCGGCGCAGCCGCTCTCGCAGGCGAGCGGCCAGTTCGCCAGCCGGTCCCAGTGATTCTCGCCGGTGTTGTAGATCGCCGCCTGCGGCAGGTTCGCGGCCGGGCCGTCCTTGAGATACTGGTCGAACAGCGGCAGCACCATCTGTTCGCGGAACTGCGCGGCGGTGTCGCCGTCCCACTGGAACGGGCCGAGGCTGCGGCCCTCGCGGTTGATCTGGCTGTGCCGCCACGGCCCCATGACGAGGAAGTTGTTGCCGGTCTTGCCCTTGGCCTTCAGCGCCTCCCATGCGGTGATCGCGCCGTACATGTCCTCCTGATCCCACAATCCCTGTTCCCAGATCGTGGGGACGTTGGAGGGATTGGCGGCGAGCAGCTTGTCGAGCGCCTGCCCCGACCAGAAGCCGTCATAGGCGGGATGCTGCGACATGCGCGTCCAATAGGGCAACTGGTCGTAGCCCGACTTCTTCGCCCAGTCGCCGGCCGAGCCCACCTCGCGGAAATTGTCGTAATCGTCCCAGCCGCCGGTCGGCGGCACGGTGCCGCCGCCCTTGTAGCCGGTCTGCCCGCCGAGCCAGGCGATGTTGGCGAGGCGGAAGGCGCCGTAATGGAACCAGTCGTCGCCCATCCAGCCGTCGATCATCGGCGATTCGGGCGCGGCGACCTTGAGCGCGGGATGCGGGTTCAGCAGCGCCATGACGACGGTGAAGCCTTCGTAGCTCGACCCGATCATGCCGACGCGGCCGTTCGACTGCGGCAGGTTCGCCTTGTTCACCAGCCAGTCGATCGTGTCATAGGCGTCGGTGACGTGATCGACCTTGGTCGGGTTGAGCGGTCCGATCACCGGGCGGGTGACGACATAGTCCCCTTCCGACCCGTATTTGCCGCGGACGTCCTGATAGACGCGGATATAGCCGCCCTTGACGAACGCCTCGTCGGCAAGCGGCAGCGTCGCGAGCATCGACGCGCTGGTGCTGCGGCTGGCGCGGCCCTTGGCGTTGTAGGGCGTGCGGGTCAGCACGATCGGCGCGTTGGTCGCGGCCTTGGGGATGACGATGACGGTGTAGAGTTTGGTCCCGTCGCGCATCGGGATCATGACTTCGCGCTTGATGTAATCGTTGGCGGTGTCGACCAGCGTGAACTTCGCCGGGATGTCGCCGCCGGCGGGCGCGGTCTGCTGCTGCGCATGGACCCCGACCGAAAGCAGGGCGAGCAGGGGCAACAGCATCAAGGAACGGCGCATGACGATCTCCGGCAGAGAGGATGACCGATGCTAGGCCCGAGTGCGAGCGCACTCAATGCCCACACGGCGTGCGGGCGCACTCAATCCTTAGCCGGCGTGCGGACGCACGCAATGCCCACGTGGCGTGCGGGCGCTCGCGAGTTTCAGCTCGCCCAGGCGGCGACGTCGTCCTGCGTGCCGATCAGCGCGAGGCCGTGCGCGATCGAGGTCAGCTCGCCGCCGGTCGCGATCCGCTCCGCGCCGAAGCGGTCGTCGAACAGGCGGCGGATGCGCGGCGTGAGCGAGGTGCCGCCGGTCAGGAAGACGCGATCGATCCCCGCCGCCGCGACGCCCGCCGCCGCCAGCGCCTGATCGACCGCAGCCTCGATCCGGATGATATCGGGGGCGATCCAGGCCTCGAACTCCGCGCGCTTCACCTCCGCCGCGATTCTCAGGCCGGCACCGTCGAAGCGGAATTGGGCGACCTCCGCCTGCGACAGCGCGCGCTTCAGCCGGCCGACCGCGTCGTACAGGCTGTACCCCGCCTCCTGTTCGATCACCGCGATCATCCGCCCGATCGCCTCGGGATCGAGCGCGGCCCTGCGCAACTTGTCCAGCTCGGCCAGCGTCCTGCGGTTGCGCATCAGCGCGAGGCGCGACCAGTCGGCGAAATCGGCGAAATAGCCGCCGGGGATCTCCAGCACCTTGTCGAACGAGCGGTACGATCCGCCCTTGCCGAGCAGCGGCATGACCAGCCGGTCGACGATGCGCTGGTCGAACCGGTCGCCGGCGATACCGACGCCGGCATGCCCCAGCGGCGTGCAGCGCTGGCCTGCGCCCGGCACGTCGACGCGCACCACGGAAAAATCGCTGGTGCCGCCGCCGAAATCGGCGACGAGGATCGTCGCGGCATGGGTCAGCCGCGCGGCATAGCTGAACGCGGCGCCGACGGGTTCGTAGACGTAATGCACCTCCGCCCCCAGCGCGCCGAACACCGCGTCGTAGCGGGTGCGGGCGAGCGCCTCGTCCGGGCGGGCGCCGGCATAGGCGACCGGGCGGCCGACGATCACCCGGCGGGCGCGGCCGTCGAGCGCGCCGCCGGCGCGGGCGGCCATCTTCGCGACGAACAGCCGCCCGATATCCTCGAACCGCATCCGCCGGTCGAACACGGTGGCATGTTCGAAGCTGGCGCTGGCGGCGACCGACTTGAACGACTGGATGAAGCGGCTGCCCTCCGGAAAGTCGAGATATTCGCGGATCGCCCAGGGGCCGCCCTCGGATTGCAGCCCGGCATCGTCCCAGAAGCAGAGCGCGGAGCGGAACACCGGGTCCGGCCCGTCGGGGGCGTCGAGCATCACCAGATCGGCGCCGTCGCCGCGGGCGAGCGCGGCGACGGAATTGGTGGTGCCGAAATCGAGGCCGAGGGCGAGAGGTGTGTCGGTCATGCGGCGGCTGTCCTCACACGCCAAGGCGGGGTCGGGTCAAGGGGCCGGTGTACGCGATACCGGCACGGTGCGGCTATCGCCGCGGCGGCAAACCGGATAACGCGGTACGGCCGAACGGAAAATCCCTCCGGTCGGCAGGCCCCCGAAGCAGGATAGCGGCGCGTGCAGCAAGGATCGAAGATCGCTTCCACCGGGATCGCCGGGCTCGACGACATCCTCAACGGCGGGCTGACGCCCGAACGCCTGTATCTGGTCGAGGGCACGCCGGGAACGGGCAAGACCACGCTGGGGCTGGGCTTCCTGCTCGCCGGCGCGGCCGCCGGGCAGAGCGGACTGTACATCACGCTGGCGGAGACCGAGGTCGAATTGCGCGCGGTGGCGGCGACTCACGGCTGGACGCTCGATCCGATCACCATCTTCGAAATGGTGCCGGCGGACGGCCTGGGCGACGACCAGGAACAGACGCTGCTCCACCCGAGCGAGGTCGAGTTGGGCGAGACGGTGCGCGCGATCATGGCCAAGGTCGACGAACTGCGGCCGGCGCGGGTCATCATCGACAGCCTGTCCGAGCTGCGGCTGCTGGCGCAGAGCCCGGTGCGCTATCGCCGCCAGATCCTGGCGCTGAAGCATTTCTTCTCGACCCGCCAGTGCACCGTGCTGGTGCTCGACGACAAAAGCGCGAGCGGCAGCGACCTGCAATTGCACAGCATCGCGCATGGCGTGCTGTCGCTCGAACAATTGCTGTCCGGCTTCGGTGCGCAGCGACGGCGGCTGCACGTCGTCAAGATGCGCGGCCTGCGCTATCGCGGCGGCTATCACGATTTCGAGATCGAACGCGGCGGCCTCGCCGTCTATCCGCGGCTGGTCGCGTCCGAACACGGCGTCCGCCACGACATGGGGTTCGTGTCGACCGGCTCGCAGGAATTCGATGCCCTGCTCGGCGGCGGGCTGGTCGTCGGCACCGCGACGCTGCTGACCGGGCCGGCGGGCGTCGGCAAGACCACGACGATCGTGCAATGCGTCTATGCGGCGCTGGAACGTGGCGAGAAGGCGGCCTATTTCCTGTTCGACGAACGGGCACCGACGCTGATGGCGCGATCGGCGGCGCTGGGCATGGACCTGCAGCCGTTCATCGATGCCGGGCGGCTGGCGCTGCGCGCGATCGATCCGGCCGAGCTGTCGCCCGGCGAATTCGCCGCGGCGGTCCGCAGCGCGGTCGAGGAGGACGACGCGCAGGTGATCGTCGTCGACAGCCTCAACGCCTATCTGCAATCCATGCCGAGCGAGAAGTTCCTCATTCTCCAGATGCACGAGCTGCTGACCTATCTGGGCCAGCGCGGCGTGGTGACGTTGCTGATCCTCGGCATGCACGGGGTGATGGGCGACGTGCGCGCCGACGTCGATCTCAGCTATCTGGCCGATACCGCGGTGCAATTGCGCTATTTCGAGGCGTTCGGCGCGGTGCGCCAGGCGATCTCGGTCATCAAGACCCGCACCGCCAGGCATGAGCGGACGATCCGCGAATTCCGGATCGATACGCAGGGGCTGCAATTCGGCGAGCCGCTAACCCATTTCCAGGGCGTGCTGACCGGCGTGCCGACCTTCTCGGGCGAGGGCAAGTCGCTGCTCGCCAGCCGCGCCGATCCCGCCGCGGGGCGCGGAGGGTCGGCCGGCTAGGATGGACGGCGCCGTCCTCATCCTCGCGCCGCGCGGGCGGGACGCCACCGTCGCCGCCGACCTGTTGCGTCGCGGCGGCATCGATGCGCAGGTGGTGCCGACGCTGGCGGCGCTGGTCGCCGGCCTGTCCGGCGCGGTCGCGGCGGTGCTGATTACCGAGGAGGCGCTGGCGGCGGCGGACCGGTCGGCGCTGTCCGCCTGGGTCGCCGCGCAGCCGACCTGGTCCGACCTGCCCTTCGTCATGCTCGCCAACGGCGGCCGCGCGCCGCGATCGGCACAGGCGACGGCGCGCGTCGGCGACCTCGGCAACGTCGTGCTGCTCGAACGGCCGCTGCATGCCGAGGCGATGCTGGGCGCGGTGCGATCGGCGATCAAGGCGCGGGCGCGGCAATATGAGGTGCGCGCCGCTGCGGCGACGCTGGAGGATGCGGTGGCGCAGCGCACCGCGGAGCTGGAATCGGCGCGGAGCAGCCTCGAATTCGCGCTCGAGGCGGCGGGCATGGGCAGCTGGGAGCTCGACCTCGCCACCGGCGCGATCGGGCGCAGCCTGCGCCACGACGAGATCTTCGGCTATGCCGAGCCGCAGGCGCACTGGTCGGTCGAGCGGATGCTCGCGCATGTCGACCCGGCGCAGCGCGACGCGGTCGCCGCCGCCTTCCGCGCCGCGCCGCAGACCGGCAGCGTTGACATCGAATGCGCGATCGAGGGGGCGGACGGCAGCCGGCGCTGGATCACCAAGAAGGGGCGGCTGCGCTACGACGCCGACGGCGCCCCCGAACGGCTGGTCGGCGTGGTCACCGACGTCACCGTGCGCAAGGAAGCGGACGCGCAACTGGCGCAGGCGCAGAAGATGGAGGCGGTCGGCCAGCTGACCGGCGGCGTCGCGCACGACTTCAACAACCTCCTCACCCCCATCGTCGGCAGCCTCGACATGGTCCGGCGGCGCCACAAGGACGACGAGCGGACGCAGCGGATGGTCGGCGGCGCGCTGCAGGCGGCGGAGCGCGCAGCGACGCTGACGCAGCGGCTGCTTGCCTTCGCGCGGCGGCAGGCGTTGCAGCCGGTCGCGGTGGATATCGGCGCGCTGATCGACGGGATGGCTGATCTGATCCGCCGCTCGCTCGGCCCGACGGTCCGGGTGGTGCTGGAGGTGCCGGGCGACCTGCCGCCGGCGCGGGTCGATCCCAACCAGCTGGAGCTGGCGCTGCTCAACCTCGCGATCAACGCGCGCGACGCGATGCCGGGTGGCGGGCAGCTGACGATCACCGTCGCCGCCGCCGAGGTCGACGCGCGCAATGCGGTGACGCTCGCCGCCGGGCGCTACGTGCGGATCATGGCGAGCGACACCGGCATCGGCATGGACAAGGCGACGCTGGCGCGGGCGACCGAGCCGTTCTTCTCGACCAAGGGCGTTGGCAAGGGGACCGGGCTGGGCCTGTCGATGATCCATGGCCTCGCCGCACAATCAGGCGGCACGCTGACGCTGGCGAGTGAGGCGGGACGCGGTACGCGCGTCGAACTGTGGCTACCGGTGACACTGGACCAGCCGAGCGCCGCGGCCGATCGGCGCAGCGATCCGGTCCCCGCGCGCCGCGCCGCCAAGGTGCTGCTGGTCGACGACGAGGAGATCGTCCGCACCGCCACCGCCGACATGCTGCGCGACATCGGCTATCAGGTGATCGAGGCGGCGTCGGGCAGCCAGGCGCTGGCGGCGATCCGCGGCGGCGTCGACGTCGAGCTGCTGGTCACCGATTATCTGATGCCGGGCATGACCGGCGCGGCGCTGATCGCCGAGCTGCGCGATACCGGCCATGGCCTGCCGACGCTGCTCATCACCGGCTATGCCGCGACTGGCGCCGACGTGCCTGCCGACGTGCCGCGGCTGGCCAAGCCGTTCCGCCAGATCGACCTGGCGGCGCGGGTGGACGAACTGCTTCACCTGCCCCGCGGCCATGGCGGCGGCCTGCGCGTGGTGCGCTAGGGCCAATCGACATTCAGCCCTGACGGCCTGCAAACGGCGGTTTCGCATGCTTCCGGTGCTCACGTACCGTTAGTATGCTGCGCTCCGGGTCATGCAAAACCACCGTTTTCGGCACGTCATCATCTGAATGTCGATCGGCCCTAGGCCCGACCCTGACGCGGCAGCGCGAGCCAGCTGCCGCAGGGCGGCACGGCATCGATCGTCCGCTCCAGCGGCTGGCCGGCGCGCAGCGTGCGTATGGCGGCGATCGGCCCGCCATGGCTGACGACCAGAGTATCGGCGTCGGTGGGCAGCGCATCCCATGCGGCGCGGGCGCGGGTGGCGAGGTCCTGCCCGCTCTCGCCGCCGCCGGGGTAGAAACCGGCGGGATCGGTCATCATCCGGTCCATCAGGTCGCCGGTCTCGCGCCAGATCGCGTGCCAGCGCCGCCCCTCCCACGTGCCGAAGTCGCGCTCCAGCCAGCGGGGATCGGCAAGCAGCGGCCGGCCGGTGAGGCGGGCGATCCGCCCGGCGAGCAGGCGGGTGCGGATCGCGCCGGAATGGACGATGGTCGCGAAGGACTGCGCGGCGAGGTCCGCCGCCAGCGCCCGCATCGCCACGGCGCCGGCGCGGCTCAGCCCCATGTCGGACCGGCCGTAGCAGCGCCCCGACCACGCTTTGGCGACCGCCGTGTGCCGGACGAGGAGGACGCGCGCGGTCACGCCGCCGCGGCGAGCAGCACGAGGAGTTGCGCCATATAGGCGGCAAAGCCGAGGCAGTCGCCGGTGCTGCCGCCGATCCGCGCGCGCAGGAAGCGGGCGAGCCATGCGAGCAGGACCGCGATGGCGACCAGCGCAGCCAGCAGGGCGGTCGGGCGCAAGATCGCCAGCGGCACCAGCCCTGGCGCGGCGAGCAACAGCGCGAGCGCGACGCGGCGGGGCGGCATACCGCTGCCCATCCGCGCGGCGGCGCCATCCGCCTGCGCCGGCGGGAGGATCGCGGCGAGCAATATGGCGCACAGCCGGGCGAGCGTCGCCGCCGCGACGATAGCCGCGACCGCGAGTGCGGACGGCAGCGCGACGATCGCGGCGACGCGCATGGCGACCGCGAGGCCGAGCCCCAGCGCGCCGTAGCTGCCGATGCGGCTGTCGCGCATGATCCGCAGCGCCGCCTCGCCGCGCGCGGTGCCGCCGAAGGCGTCGCAGAAATCGGCGACGGCATCCTCGTGGAACGCGCCGGTCAGCAACGCCTCGAGCGCCAGCGCGAGCAAGGCGGCGAGCAGCGGCGGCCACCATTGACCCGCGACGACAAACGCGGCCGCGGTCGCCGATCCGATCAATGTCCCGACCGGCGGCAGCCACGCCATCGCACGCGCCAGCCCGTCCGCCGCCTGTTCGGGCGTCAGGCGCGCGAGGACCGGCACCGGCAACCGGGTGAGGAACTGCACCGCCAGCAGCGGCGGCGCCCAGGCCGGTGCGCGGACCATGTCAGTCGGCCCGCTCGGCGCCAATCGCGTCGAGCCGCACGACGTCGTTCAACACCGCCGCGGCGGCATCGAGCAGCGGCAGCGCGACGAGGGCGCCGCTGCCCTCGCCCAGCCGCATGCCCCAGTCGAGCAGCGGATCGAGCCCGAGATGCGCGAGCGCAGCGGCATGGCCGGGCTCGGCGGAGCGATGCCCGGCGATCATCGCCGCCGCGGTGCCGGGCGCGAGCCGCTCGGCGACCAGCGCCGCGGCGGTGGCGACATAGCCGTCGAGCAGGAGCGTCGCACCGCGCGCCGCGCCGCGGGCGTAGAAACCGGCCATCGCCGTGATCTCATAGCCGCCGACCGCGGCGATCGCCGGCACCGGATCGTCGGCGGCGAGCAACGGTGCCGCGCGGGCGACGGCATCGGCGACGATACGCGTCTTCGTCATGAGGATCGCATCGTCGGCACCCGCGCCGCGGCCGACCGCATCGACGGCGGACGTGCCGGTCAACAGCGCCGTCAGCGCGGCAGCGGGGGTGGTGTTGCCGATGCCCATCTCGCCCGCGATCAGCACCGCCGCGCCGTCGTCCGCCGCGCGATCGGCCTCCTCCACGCCGACCTGCCATGCCGCCTCGAACTGTCCCACGTTCATCGCCGCGCCATGCGCGAGGCTGGCGGTGCCTTCGGCGATACGGGCGTCGCGGAAGAAGGGCGGCGGCGCGCCGACGCGCGGGCCGGCGACGCCGACATCGACCAGCCGCAACGGGCAATCGTGCGCGCGGGCGAGCGCGTTGCTGGTCGCCTGCCCCGCCAGGATCGTCGCGACCATCATGCCCGTCACCGCCGACGGCCACGCCGACACGCCATCGGCGACGCAGCCGTGATCGCCCGCGAACAGCACGATCCGCCGCGGGTGGCTGCGCGCGTCGATCCGCCGCTGGGTCATTGCCAGCCGCACCGCGAGCCTCTCCAGCCGGCCGAGGCTGCCGCGCGGCTTGGCGAGCGCGTCGAGATGCGCCCGTACGTCGGCTTCGGTCATGCGGCGGTCCTTGCAAGGGCGATGAGCGCGTCGATGTCGAGCGCGTCTTCCAGCGTGGCGGCGATCCCGTCGAGCGCGGCGTCGATCACCTCGCGCCGGTCGAACCCGTCCGAGCCGAGGCCGAGCGGTGCGATCAGGTGTGCGCGTGCGGCGGCGCGGTCGAACAGGCCGTGGACGTAGCAGCCGGCGATCCGGCCATCGCGCGCGACCGCGCCGTCGACGGTGCCGTCGTCGAATCGGAGCAGTGGCGGCGTACCGGGATCGACGCGAGTTACGCCGGCATGGATCTCGTAGCCCCCGAAGCCTGCCGCTGATCCGGCAAAGGTGCCGCTCACCGCGCGCGTCCGCTTGTCGGCGGCGATCACGGTATCGATCGGCAGCAGGTCGAGTCCGGCGACCGTCCCGGCCTCGCCCTCGATCCCCTCCGGGTCGGCGACGGTGCGGCCGAGCATCTGATAGCCGCCGCAGATGCCAAGCACCCGGCCGCCGCGGCGGACGTGCGCGGCGATGTCGACGTCCCAGCCCTGCGCGCGGAGGAAGCCGAGGTCGGCGATCGTCGCCTTGGTGCCGGGCAGCACCACCCAGGCGGCATCGCCGGGGATCGGTTCGCCCGGCGGGATCATCGCCAGCCGGATGCCGGGTTCGTGCGCCAGCGCGTCCATGTCGTCGAAATTGGCGATCCGCGACAGCATCGGCACCGCGACCAGCGCGCCCTCGCCCGCCGCCGTATCGCGCCCCAGCGCGACCGCATCCTCCGCGGGCAGGCGCGCGGCATCGGCGAGCCACGGCACGACGCCGATGCTGCGCCAACCGGTGCGGGTGCCGATTTCGGTCAGGCCATCGTCGAACAGCGACAGGTCGCCGCGGAACTTGTTGACGATGAAGCCGTGGATCATCGCCGCATCGGCGGGGTCGATGACCGCGCGGGTGCCGACCAGCGACGCGATGACGCCGCCGCGGTCGATATCGCCGACCAGCACCACCGGCACGCCCGCGGCACGCGCGAAGCCCATGTTGGCGATGTCACCGGCGCGCAGGTTGATCTCCGCCGGCGACCCTGCGCCCTCGACCACGACGATATCCGCCTGCGCCGACAGGCGGCGGTAGGCGGCCATGACCTCGGCGAGCAGATCGGGCTTGCGGCGGCGGTAATCGCCCGGTCCCATCGTTCCGCGTACCCGGCCGCCGACGACGAGCTGCGCGGTGCGGTCGCTCTGCGGCTTGAGCAGCACCGGGTTCATGTCGGTGGTCGCCGCGACGCGCGCGGCGATCGCCTGCAACGCCTGCGCGCGGCCGATCTCGCCGCCATCGGCGGTGACCGCGGCGTTGTTCGACATATTCTGCGGCTTGAACGGGCGGACGGCGAGGCCGCGGTTGGCGAACACGCGGCACAGGCCCGCGACCAGCACCGACTTGCCGACGTCGGAACCGGTTCCCTGCAGCATCACAGCGCCCATGCGACGGCTCCCGTTGCGATCCACAGGCCGATGCAGGCACGCCGGTAGACGCGCAAGGCCCGGCGGAGGTCGGCAACCGACGGTGTGGGCCCGTCGCCGAGGATCGCGCGCCGCGCCGGCTCGCCATCGTAGCTCACCGCGCCGCCGAGCCGCCGGCCGAGCGCCCCCGCCATCGCCGCCTCGGGCCAGCCGCCGTTCGGCGAGGCGTGGCGGCCGGCGTCGCGGACCATCGTCCGCCAGCCGCCACGCCCGGCGACGCAGATCAGCGCGCCCGACAGCCGCGCGGGTAGCCAGTTGACGACATCGTCGGCGCGGGCACAGGCCCAGCCGAACCGGACCAGCCGCGGCGTGCGATGGCCGACCATCGAATCGGCGGTGTTGATCGCCTTGGCGACGAACAGCCCCGGCAGGCCGGCGATCAGCAACCAGAAAGCGGGCGAGACGACGCCGTCGCAGAAGCTTTCCGCGAGGCTCTCGATCGCGGCGGTGGCGATACCCGCCTCGTCCAGCGCGGCGGTGTCGCGACCGACGATCATCGCCACCGCCCGGCGCGCGGCGGGCAGGTCGCCCGTGGCCAGCGGCGCGAGCACCGCGGCGACGTGATCGTGCAGGCTACGTTGCGCGAGACCGGTGGTGGCGACCAGTACAACCGCGACCAGGCCCCAGCCCTCGCCCGCGACATGCTGGACGGCCCAGCCGAGCGCGGCGGCGAGCGTGACGAGAGCCAGCAGCAGCGCCACCCCCGCCAGCCGCTGCCGCGTCGGCCCGCCGCGGTTCCAGCGCCGCTCGCATCCCGCGATCAGCGCGCCCGCCGCCTGCACCGGATGCGGCCAGCGGCGCGGATAGCCCAGCGCCGCCTCCGCGATCAGCGCCGCGAGCAGGAGCGCAGCCGCGTTCACCGCGCGATCGGCAGGATGAAGCGCTGGCCGCCGGGCGTGACGCCGATCTCGACGTCGACGCCATAGGCCTCGGCGATCAGCGGTGCGGTCAGCACGGCGTCGGCGGGTCCGGCGGCGACGATGCGGCCGCCGCGCATCAGCACCGCATCGTCGGCAATCCGCGCGGCGAGGTGCAGGTCGTGCAACACCAGCACGACGCCGCTGCCCGCATCGGCGACGGCGCGCAGCCGCGCGAGCACGTCGAGCTGGTGCGCGGGGTCGAGGCTGGCGAGCGGTTCGTCGGCGAGCAGCCAGTCGGGTTCGCCGGCCAGCACGCGGGCGAGCAGCGCGCGGCCGCGCTCGCCGCCGGACAGCCGCTCGACCCCGCGGGTGCGCAGCGCGGTCATGTCGGTCGCCGCGAGCGCGCGCTCGACCGCGGCGCGATCGGCGGCACCGGCGCCCCAGCGGCCGTGGTGCGGCAGGCGGCCGAGGCCGACCAGCGTGGCGACGTCGACGTCCCAATGCACGTCTGCGGCCTGCGGCAGAAACCCGATCCGCCGCGCGCGCTCGCGCCGGTCGAGGCCGGCGACGTCGGAACCATCGAGGCGGGCCGCGCCGCTGTCGGGCGTGCG
This sequence comes from Sphingomonas sp. UBA978, assembly GCF_002292295.1. Lineage (GTDB taxonomy): Bacteria > Pseudomonadota > Alphaproteobacteria > Sphingomonadales > Sphingomonadaceae > Sphingomonas. The sequence continues at coordinate 100,845 of NZ_DBBS01000011.1, read as the reverse complement.
CAATGCGGCGAGGCAGGACAATAGGCTGCTCTTGCCAGCACCGTTCGGGCCGAGCAGGGCGGTGACGCGGCCGCGACGGAACGCGACACTGACGCCATCGAGGACGCGATTGCCACCGAGCGACAGGCCGATGGCGTCGGCGGTCAGCGCGGTCATGCGAGCCTCCGACGCATCGCGATCAGCAGATACAGGAAGAACGGCCCGCCGAGCATCGACATGGCGATGCCGAGCCGCAATTCGCTGACCGTCGGCAGCAGCCGGACGAGGCAATCCGCGAGCGTCAGCAGCAAGGCGCCACCCAGAGCGGAGGGCAGCAGGATCGCCGAGGGCCGATTGCCCGCGAGCGGGCGGACGAGATGCGGGACCATCAGGCCGACGAAGCCGATTACCCCGGCGGACGCCACCGCCGCGCCGACGGTCAGCGCGACGCCGGCGATCACCAATGCCTGCAACCGTCCCGGATCGACGCCGATCGAACGCGCCGCCTGCTCACCAAGCGTCAGCGCATCAAGCGACCGAGCGGTGGTCGCCAGCAGCATCGCACCCAGCGCGACCAGGGGCAGCGCGATCGTCACATCGTCCCAGCTGCGATCGGTCAGCGCGCCCATTAACCAGGTGACGATCTGCGACGATACGAACGGCGTCGGCGCGAGGCTGATCGCGAGCGCGGTCATCGATCCGGCGATGCTGGTCAGGATCATCCCCGCCAGCGTGAACAGGATCAGGCTGCCCGACCGTCCCGCGATCAGGGCGAGCAACGCCATCGTCGCCCCCGCTCCCGCCAGCGCGAAACCGGGCAGCAGCCACGCCTGCGCGGCATAGCCGAAATAGAGCGACAGCACCGCGCCGAGCGCCGCGCCCGACGACACGCCGAACAGGCCGGGATCGGCGAGCGGGTTGCGCAGATAGCCCTGCATCACCGCGCCCGACAGCCCTAGCGCCGCGCCGACCAGCAGCGCCAGAACGGTGCGCGGCAGGCGCAGCTCGACGATGATGATCGATCGCGGATCGGCCGCGGTCCAAGCATCCCACGGCACCCAGACCTTGCCCGCCGCCACCGACAGCGCCGCCGCGAACAGCAGGCCGACGCCCAAGAGCAAATTGAGCCGCGTCATGCGCCGATCCCCCGTCGTATCTGTCGCAACCGCGCCATCGCGGCGACGATCGTCGATCCGCCGCAATTCATCAGCCGCGTCGGATAGGGCGCGACCGCGATCCGCGCCGCGAGCCGCCGCACCGCCGGATGCGAAGTCAGCCGGTCCTCGCCGACCTCCGCCGCGCCGACCGATAGCAGCACGCGCGGCGGCTGCGCGATCAGATATTCGAGCGGGAGGACGTCCCATTTCTTGAGGCCATAGACCGCGCTCATGTTGCGGAAGCCGGCACGGGCGAGCAGTTCGTCGGGCAGCGTCCCCGCCCCCGGCACCAGCCCGCCCGATTGCCAGATCAAAGCCGGCACCGGCCGTCCCGCAACCGGTCGCGCCGCCGCGGCGATCCGCATGGCCAGCGCCGCGCCGCGGTCCGCATGGCCGGCGATGCGGGCGATGTCGCGCACCTGCTCCTCGCTCTCGTCGACCGAATCGGGCACCGGATATTGCACGAGCCTGATCCGCATCCGCTTGAGCGCGGCGATCGTCGCGGGCGCGACGTGCGGCCCGCTCATCACCACGTCGGGGGCGAGCGCGACGACCTCCTCCGCGGTGCCGGAGGTGGCCTTGAAACCCGCCGCCTGCGCGAGCGGAATCGAGGTCGCGCGCGGGTCCTGCGAATAATGGCTGATGCCGGCGATCTGGCCGGGATCGGCGACGTGCATCAGCACCGCATCGATACACGGGTTGATCGAGACGATGCGCGGGCTGCGCACCGGCGCCGCCGACGCCAGCAGCGGCAGCGCCGCGAGGGCGAGCAGCCGCCGCATCAATATTCGACCCCGCGCTGCGCCTTGAAGCCCGCCTTGTACGGATGGCGGACCTCGGTGAAGTCGGTGATGAGGTCGGCAATCTCCAGCAGCTCCGGCTTGGCGTTGCGGCCGGTGATGCAGATATGCTTGGTGAGCGGGCGCTCCTGCAGGAAGGCGACGATCTCGGCGATGGGCAGCGTATCGTCGCGCAGCACGATGTTGAGTTCGTCGAGGATGACGAAGTCGATCGCGGGATCGAGGATCATCGCCTTCGACCGTTCCCATGCCGCGCGGGCGGCGGCGATGTCGAGCGCGCGGTCCTGCGTGTCCCAGGTGAAGCCCTCGCCCATCACCTCGAAGGTCGCGAGGTCGGGATGCGCCTCGAAGAAATTGCGCTCGCCCGTCTCCCACTTGCCCTTGACGTATTGCAGGATCGCGACCTTCAACCCCCAGCCGATGCTGCGGATCGCCATGCCAAAGGCGGAGGAGGACTTGCCCTTGCCATTGCCGGTGTGGACGATCAGCAGGCCGCGTTCGAGCGTGCGGCGCGCCTGCATCTTTTCGCGCGCGGCGGCGACGCGGGCCATGCGGGCATTGTGGCGGGCATAATCGGGCGCATCGTCGGAAGGGGTCATCAGCGATATCCATCGAGAGCGGTGGCGAGGCGGGTGAGCGCGGCGGCGCCGCGCGGCAGGCCGATGCGCAGCCGGTCGGACCGGTCGGCGAACGGGCGGGTCAGGATCGCGTGGCGTGCCAGCGTCGCGAACAGGTCGTCGCGGCAGGCCACCAGCCGGAACAGCGGCGCGCCGCCGACGACGGAGAGGCCGGCACCGGCGAGCAGGTCGTCGAGCAGCACGCCCGCCTCCGCGATCCGCGCCTGCTGCGCACGACGCCAGCCGGCATCGGCATAGGCCGCCGCGCCGATCGCCACCGCAGGGCCGGATACCGGCCAGTCGCCGATCATTGCGCGAACCTGCGCCGCCACTCGCGGGCCGGTGACGACGAAGCCGATGCGGAGGCCGGGGAGGCCATAGAATTTGCCGAAGGAACGGAGCACGATCAGGCGGTCCGAGGCGTGCGGACAGAGGCCGGGGGCAGGATCGGCATAGGCTTCGTCGACGACGACGGTGCGGCGGTCGGCGAGGGCGCGCAGCGTGGCGGGATCGGTGACCCGGCCGTCGGGGTTGGCGGGGCTGGCGAGCACGAACAGGTCGTGATCGATCGCGGGCAGGTCGGCGACCGGATCGGCCTCGGGCCATGCGGCGCGATGGCCGGCATAGCCCGGGTGCAGCACCGCCGCGCGGGTGGCCGGCAGCAGGCCGGCGAGCAGGCGCAGGGCGAGGTCGGTCCCCGGCACTGCGACGACGCCGGCGGGATCGGCGACGCCGAACGCCTGCGCCGCGGCGGCTTCCAGCGCGGCGATCGCCGCCGGTTCGGGCAGATGATCGAGGCCGGGCGGCACGCCCGCGACCGGCCACGCCCAGGGCGCGATACCGGTCGACAGGTCGATCCAGTCCTCACCCCCGAACGCCGCACGCGCCGCCGCCACCCGCCCGCCATGGGCGCAGAAGGTGGCGAGGACGCGAGGGTCGGTCACCGTCAATAGGTCAGGCGGATGCCGCCGAACGCGCCGCGACCCGGCTGTCCATATTGGTAGATCGTCTGGTAGCGCGCATCGAAGACGTTCTCGATGCGGCCGTATACCTCGACATGTGCGCCGACCGGGAAGGACGCCCGCACGTCGGTGACGACGTAACCGTCGAGCCGGCGGGCGTTGGAGGCATTGTCGAAGCTGTCGCCAATCGCGGTGATCGTCGCCCCGGTGGCAAGCCCGAACGGGAAGCGATAATCGGCGTTGACCGTGACGCTGTTGTCCGGCCGGCGGGCAAGATCGCGACCGAAATTGGCAGTGCCGGTCGAACGGTTCGTCGCGTCCAGATAGGTATAGGCCGCGCTGAACGTCAATGCCTCCACCGGGCGCAGCAGCAGCGACAGCTCGACACCCTGTGCGCGGGCGCGGGCGATATTGTCATAGGTGCCGTTGGGTTTGCCGGTGCAGATGCCGGTCAGCGGGCGGGCGCAGGAGACGAAGGTGATGAGGTCGGACGAGCTGCGCCGGAAATAGGTCGCGCTTGCCTCGACCGCACCGCCCAGCGCCTTTTGCGTCACGCCGGCGTCCCAGCCGTGCGAACGTTCGGGATCGAGCGCGGTGTTCCCGTATTCGCTCTGCAGCTGGTACAGCGTCGGCGCCTTGAACCCTTCCGAATAGCTGGCGCGGAACGCGGTCGCGCCGCCGTTGGGCGAATAGACGCCGCTGCCCGAGAAGGTCGTCGCGCCGCCGAAGATGTTGTGATCGTCGTGGCGGACGCCCGCGGTGCCGGTCAGCCCGGCGATCGGGGTGACGGCGACCTGGCCGTAGACGCTGAAGATGCGCGCGCGGCCACGCGTCACCGGACCGCCGTAGCTCGACGTCGAGAAGCGCGACACCTCACGCTCCGCGCCGAAGGTCGCGAACACCGCGGAGGTGACGTCGGCCGTCCCCTGATATTCGAGCCGGTCGTTACGGCCGATGCCGCGGAACGTCTCGGTCGGGGTGCCGTCGGGGTCGGTGTTGCGGCGGTCGCTGTCGGTATGGGCATAGCCGAAGCGATTGCGGAAACGGCCGTCGAACAGCGCGGCGTTGAGGCCGGCGTAGCCGATCCACTGTTCGCTCGTCCCGTATTCGCGGGTGTCGCCGAACACGAAGCGCGGCGCGGGGAAACCGTCGATATCGGTGCGGCCGTTGGCATAGAATCCGCGCAGGTCGACCGACACATTCTGCGCGAGCGCGATGCCGACGCTGCCGTTGGCGCTGTAGTTGCGGAAGCCGTCGCGTTCCGGGCCGGGCGCATAGGTCGAGATGCCGTCGGTGGTATAATAGCCGCCGCCGACGCTCGCCGACACCGGGCCGCTCTTGCCCGAAACGTTGGCGAACGCCTGCCCCGTCTCGTGCCAGCCGCCCTCGGCGCGGGCGTTGATGCTCAGCTGCTCGGTCGGCTGGCGGGTGATGAGGTTGACGACGCCGCCGATCGCCTGGCTGCCCCACAGCACCGACTGCGCGCCGCGCAGCACCTCGATACGGGCGATGTTGCCGATCAGCAGGCTGCCGAAGTTGAAGCCGCCGCCGGGCGACGACGGATCGTTGAGCTTGATGCCGTCGATCAGCGCGACGGTCTGGTCGCTTTCCGCGCCGCGGATGTTGACCGAGGTGGTGGTGCCGACGCCGCCGTTGCGCACCACGGTGACGCCGGGCGTCTGGCGCAGCAGGTCGGAAACGGTGACCGCCTGGCGCTGCGTGATCGTCGCGGTGTCGAGCACGGTCACCGCCTGGCCGACGGTGGACGCGGGCCGCGCCTCGCGGTTGGCGGTGACGAGGATGTCGGTGCCGGCGTCGGCGGCCTGTTCGAGGCCGGTGGTCGACTGCGCGCTCTGCGCGACGGCGGGCGTCGCCGCCGCGATGCACGGCAGCAGGATCAGATAGGCGTAATTCTTCATGATAGTCCCCCTCGTAGCATGGACGGGGGCACGCATGACGGTTCGCCGGACCGACGGTCCGTCGCGCACGACCCCAACGACGTCGTCACGCGAGGAAACCCTCGATCGCGCGGGAACACCCCGTCCGCACGAAGGACAACCGCGACGGGCAGGTCTCCTGGCTTCCGGGTCGTCGCCTTGCCCGGCCTTCCCGGATCGTGAATGATCCAGTGGCACACGAGGGGAGCAAGGCTCACCGGTCACAGTTGCGGGGGCAGCCCCGGATGGCGAACGACCAAAGCGCTCGCTTCCGGGTTCCCTTTTCATCCCATCTCTGGGAACCTGTCGCAAACGCGCCCCTAGGGCCGGAACGGGGCGAAAGCAAGATGAAGACGATGTTCCTCGGCGGGGCCCGTTCGGGCAAGAGCCGGATCGCGCAGGCCGCGGCGGAGGCGCATGACGGCGCGCTGCATTATCTCGCGACCGCGGAAGCGCATGACGACGAAATGACCGACCGGATCGCACGCCACCGCCATGATCGCGGCGCGCGATGGCGGACGGTGGAATGCCCCGTGCTGCTGCCCGAGGCGATTCGTGCCTGTACGGCGGGTGCGGTACTGGTCGACTGCCTGACGCTGTGGCTGAGCAACCTGATGCTCGGCGAACACGACCTTGCCGAGCGGTCCGACGCGCTGCTGGCAGCGTGCGCGGCCTGCCCGCTGCCGCTGTACGTCGTGACCAACGAGGTCGGGCTGGGCATCGTCCCCGCCCACCCGCTCGGCCGTGCGTTCCGCGACGCGGCGGGGCGGCTCAACCAGCAGGTCGCGGCGGCGATGGACGCGACCTATTTCGTCGCGGCGGGCATGGTGCTGCCGTTGCAGCACTTTCCTCCGGACCCGTCATTGACAGCGTAGCGAAGCCATCCGGCGTTCCCCGCGCCGCCCTGGATTGCTTCGCTACGCTCGCAATGACGATCCCTACGGCTTTACCTTGCCCGCCAGGTCCGGATACCGCTCCAGAATCGCGCTGGTGACGCCGTTGGTCCAGCCGAAGCCGTCCTGTACCGGATACTCGCCGCCGCCGCCCGGGGTGCGCTCCTCGATATTGTACTTTTCCAGCATCTTGCCGGTGTCGGCATAGGCCGCCTGTACCGTGCCGAGCCAGCGTGCCGCGACCTGTTTCGCCAGCGCCGGCTCGCCGTTGGCGGCGAGCCCGGCGATCGCCACCCACTGCAGCGGCGCCCAGCCATTGGGCTCGTCCCATTGCAGCCCGGTGCGCAGCGTCGTCGTGCGCAGCCCCCCTTCGGCGAGCAGCGCCGTGCGCGTCGTCGCGGCGACCGCCTTCGCCTGCGCCGGCGAGGCGATACCGACGAACAGCGGATAGAGGATCGCGGCGTTGACGCTCGCGGTGGGCTTGCCGCTCGACAGGTCCCAGTCGGCGTAGCGCGCCGGTTTCGCCTGCCACAGGTAACGGTCGATCGCCGCCTTGCGCCGCGTCGCCAGCCCCGCATAGCGGGTCGCGCAGACGGTGTCGGCCGCGGCGGCGCAGCGATCGGCGATGCGGCGTTCCATGGCGTACATCAGGCTGTTGAGGTCGATCGGGACGATGTCGGTGGTGTGGATCGTCGCGAGCGCCTTCGGATCGCGCAGCCAGCGCGAGCTGAAGTCCCAGCCGCTTTCCGCACCGGCGCGCAGGTCGCGCTGCGTGGCGGGGGCGGCGCGCGGTGCGGCCTGCGCGGCGGTCGCGACGTCCTCGGCATAGGATTCGTCGCGCGGCGTGTCGCGATCGTCGTAATAGCGGTTGAGCAGGCTGCCGTCGGGCATGCGGACGACGCGCAGGCAGGCGGCGGTGGCGGTGACGCAGGTCGCGCCCTTCATCCAGAAGGCATGTTCCGCCTGCAACGCCTTCAGCCGCCGCGCCGCCACCGCCGGGTCCCTGTTCTCCGACAGGTCGAGCATCAGCGCGAAATAGGGCGGCTGCGAGCGCGAGAGATAATAGGTGCGCGTGCCGTTGGGGATATGGCCGTAGCGTTCGATCAGGCTGGAAAAATCGTCGAGCATCGATTCGACGAGCGGCTGCTGGCCGTCGACCTTCAGCCCCAGCATGGTGAAATAGCTGTCCCAGTAATAGATTTCGCGGAAGCGGCCGCCGGGAACCACATAGGGCGCGGGCAGTGGCAGCGCCGAGCTGCCCGCGACCGGCACGACCGGCTGGCGGACGAGCTGCGGCCACAACGTGCGGACATGGGTGCGCAGGTCCGTGGTGCCGCGGTCATTCTCTCCGGGCACGATGAAATTGGCGAGCACGAACGCCTTGAGCGCCGGCCCCTGCGGGCGGGTGCGCGCATAATCGGCGAGGATCGCGGCGGGATCGCGCTTCGGCACCGCATCGACGAAGGTCTTGCCGTCCGCGAACACGCGCTGCTGCTGCACCGCGCCGAACAGCGGGCCGTAGATGTCGGCGGGCGATTGCATGCGCGCACCGGCTCCGGGCGTCTGCTGCGCCGCGGCCATGCCGGGAAGCGCCAGCGATGCCAGCAGGGCGAAACGGCAGAGGCTTTTCATCACGGCGGATCATCCAGCAAAAGGGGCGGATCGCCTTTTGCCGGGCGCAGCGATGCAAGGGAAGCCTTGCCGGCGGCCTTTCCCGATTGCTCCCGGCGGCGATTGGCGGCACACGACGCTTGCCTTCACTCAGGATCATCGCGGTGCCGCCTGCTTCCCGTCCCCGCTTCCCGTCGCTCGACAGCCGTGCGGCGGTCGCGCTCATCCTGCTCGCGGTCGCGCTGGTCGCGCGCGCGCAGACGTTCGGCAATCCGGTGATCGGTTTCGACGAGCAATTCTACCTGCTGGTCGGCGACCGGCTGTGGCACGGCGCGATCCCCTATGTCGACATCTTCGATCGCAAGCCGGTAGGCCTGTTCCTGATCTTCGCCGCCGCGCGGGCGCTGGGGGGCGACGGCTTCGTGCAATACAAGCTCGTCGCGCTCGCCAGCGTGGTGGCGACCGCGCTGCTGATCCACGGGATCGCGCGGGGTTACGCCGGCCGCGTCGCCGCGCTGCTCGCCGCGGCGCTCTATATCCTGTGGCTGAACTTCATGGAGGGCGAAGGCGGCCAGTCGCCGGTCTTCTACAACCTGCCGATGGTCGCCGCCGCGGCGCTGATCCTGACGGTGCGGCGCAGCGACGATCCGCTGCGCGCCGGGGCGGGAGCGATGCTGCTCGTCGGGGTGGCGTTGCAGATCAAGTACAGCGTGGTCGTGGAGGGCGTCTTCTTCGGCTGCTGGCTGATCGCGCTCGGCTGGCAGGCCGGGCAGCGCGGTGCGCGGCTGGCGCGATCGATCGCACTCTGGATCGCGCTCGCGCTGCTGCCGACGCTCGCCGCCTTCGCCACCTATGCCGCGATCGGGCAGGCGCGGGCGTTCGTCTTCGCCAACTTTCTGTCGGTGCTGGCGCAGGGGCGCGGCGGCCTCGCGACGCAACTGGAGGGACTGGCGGCGATCCTCGGCATCCTCGCCCTGCCGCTGCTGCTCGCGGCGACCGGCTGGCGGAATCGGGGCGGGACGGCGCGCGATCGCTTCCTGCTCGGCTGGCTCGCCGCCTCGGCCGCCGGCGTGCTGCTCTACTGGCGGTTCGCCAGCCCGCATTATGCCATGCCGCTGCTGCCGCCACTGATGTGCCTGCTCGCGCGCAGCATCGATTCCGGCCGCCGCCGCCGCATCGCCGGGTTGGCGCTCGCCGGTGTCGGCCTGATCGGCGGACAGGCGGTGCTGGCGGTCAGCGCGCGGCACAAGGGCGGCGCGGATGCGGCGGCGGCGGTCGCGCGCGCCGCGCGGGTCGATGGGACGGGCTGTATCTACGTCTATGACGGCTATCCCGCGCTCTACATGCTGACCGGGTCGTGCCTGCCGACGCGCTGGCCCTTCCCCGGCCATCTCGCCACGCAGGAGGAATCGCGCGCCGCGGCGCTGGGGGTCGATCCGGCGCGCGAGGTCCGCCGCATCCTCGCGACGCGGCCGGTCGCGATCGTCGACGACTGGCCGCATTTCGCGGGCAGCAACCCGGTGACGCGCCGCATCCTCGACGCCGCGCTGGCGACGGATTACGCCCTTGCCGCGCGCATCTGCACCGGCCCTACGCGGATGCGGCTGGTCTATCGCCGGCGGACGGAGACGCGTCCCGCCCTGCCGCCGTCGGCCATCGGGACGCATGCATGCGCATCCTGACCTTCCTCCACAGTTTCGAACCCGGCGGGGTCGAGCGGGTCGCACTGCGGCTGGTCGCACGCTGGCGGGCGATGGGGGTCGATGCGCCGCTGTTCATGGGGCGGAGCGACGGCGCCTTGCGCGACGAGCTGGCCGCCGCCCTCGCCTATCGCGTCCCCCCGCAGCCGCGGTTCGGCAGCGCCTGGTGGGAGACATTGTGGATGATCGCGCGGCTGCCCGCCGAGATCCGCCGCACCGCGCCGGACGCGCTGTTCTGCGCGGGCAACACCTATACGATCGTCGCGGGCGCGATGAAGCTGCGCTTCGGACGGCGCTGCCCGCCGGTGATCGTCAAGATCAGCAACGATCTGGCACGGGCCGACATGCCGGCGATGGCGCGGCCGTTCTGGCGGTTATGGCTGCGGGTGCAGGCGCGTTTCGTCGATCGCTGGATCGTCATGGACGCCGCGATCCTGCCCGACGTCGACCGCTATCTGGGACCGGTGCCGCGCACGGTGATCCCCGATCCCGCGATCGATGCGCTGCCGGCACCGGTCGATCGCACCGCGCGGGCCGACGGCACGCGCTATGTCGCGGTCGGGCGGCTGGTCGCGCAGAAGGACCCGGCGACGCTGATCGCCGGCTTCGCGCAGGGGGCGCGACCCGGCGACCGGCTGACGATCGTCGGCGACGGCCCGTTGCGGGCGCGGCTGGAGCAGCAGGCGACGCGCCTCGGCATCGCGACGCAGGTCGCCTTCCTCGGCCACGTACCCAACGCCGCTGCGGTGATGCGCGAGCAGGACGTCCTGCTGCTGTCGTCACGATACGAGGGCGTGCCGGCAGTGCTGATCGAGGCGCTTGCCGCCGGCCTCGGCATCGTCGCGACCGATTGCGGGTCCGGCGTGCGGTCGGTGCTCGACGACGGGCGGCTCGGGCTGATCGTCGCGCAGGGGGATGTCGGCGCCTTCGCCGCGGGCATCGCCGCGGCGCGAACGATGGCGGTCGACGTGGCGGCCGGGCGCACACAGGCGCAGGCGTTCACCATCGACACTGCCGCGCACGCCTATATCGCGGCAATCCGGCGGACGGCGTATCACTGATCGAAGTCGTTCGCCTTCGGATCGCTGCCATGGAGTTGCGACCACAGGGTCTGCGTCCCCGCCTCCTGCGCGCGGTTGACGAATTGCGACGCGACCAGCCAGCCCTTCAACGGCCGTAGCGGCAGCAGCGTGCCGAGCGCCATGAACGGGACCGAGGTGACGAGGTGGACCCACCAGGGCGGGTCGAACGCGACCTGCAGCCACACGACGAAGAAGATCAGCGGCAGCGCGATGATGCAGAGCGAGAAGAACGCCGGGCCGTCGTCGGGCGCGGCGAAGCGATAGTCGAGGCCGCAACTATCGCAGCGATCGACGATCCTGAGCCAGGATCGGAACATCCGTCCCTTGCCGCAACGCGGACAGAGCCCCTTCCACCCGCAACGCAGGATCCAGCGAAACGCATCGCGCGGGGGTTCGGTGGGTTCGGTGGGCGGCTGTTCCATCGACCGGGCCTGCGCCGACCGGGGGGCATTGTCGATGAGACGGATTGTCCCAGCCCCGCCCCCGCCCCGCCCCGCCCGATCCGCCCGGGCATGACGATCGGGCTCGCACGAACCGGCCGCCGGCATTAGCGTGGCGTCCAACCCCTTACGGAAGAACCCGATATGCCCCGTTTCGCCGCCCTGTTCGCCGCTGTCCCCCTGCTGGCGGCGATGCCCGCGTTCGCGCAGATCCCGGCGGATCGCCTGTCGGCGGACGTGAAGACGCTCGCTTCCGACGCCTTCGGTGGCCGCGCGCCCGGCACGCCCGGCGAGGCGAAGACGATCGACTGGCTGGTCGCGCAGTTCAAGGCGGCGGGGCTGGAGCCCGGCGGCCCCGGCGGCAGCTGGACGCAGCCGGTGCCGCTGATCCGCACGATGCTCGGCGCCGGTGCGGTCACCGCCAACGGTACGCCCCTGATCGCGCGGCGCGACGTCTATCTGTCCACCGTCCGGCCGGACGCGCGCGCCATCGTCACGGACGCGCCGCTGGTCTTCGTCGGCTATGGCGTGTCCGCGCCCGAGCGGCAGTGGGACGATTTCAAGGGCGTCGACCTGAAGGGCAAGGTCGCCGTCTTTCTGGTCAACGATCCCGATTTCGAGGCGGGCCCGGGCGACGATGCCGCGGGCCGGTTCGGCGACCGGCGCATGACCTATTACGGTCGCTGGACCTACAAGTTCGAGGAGGCGGCACGACGTGGTGCGGTGGCGGCGCTGATCGTCCACGACACCGCGGGCGCGGGCTATGGCTGGGCGACGGTCACCGCGCCCGGCGGCGAGAATTACGACGTCGCCGCCCCCGCCGCGCCACGCGTCGCCCTGCAGGGCTGGATCGAGGGCGCGGCGGCGACGCGGCTGTTCGCCGATGCCGGGCTCGACCTTGCGCAATTGCGCAAGGCGGCGCGGCGGTCCGATTTCCGTCCCGTCGCGCTTCGCGGCAAGGGCCTGTCCGCCGACCTGCCCGTCGCCGTCACCCGCGCCGAGAGCCGCAACGTCATCGCCAGGCTGACCGGTCGCAGCCGCCCCGACGAAACGGTGATATATGGCGCGCACTGGGACGCCTATGGCGAGGGCACGCCCGATGCCGCGGGCCGGCGCATCCGCCCCGGCGCTAACGACGACGCGCTCGGTACCGCGGGCGTGCTGGCGATCGCCCGCGCCGCCGCCAGGGCGCCGCGCCCGCCGCGGACGCAAGTCTTCGCGCTGTGGACCGGCGAGGAACGCGGCCTGCTGGGATCGGAAACCTATGCCGCCGCGCCGCTCTATCCGGCCGCGAAGACGGTCGCCAACCTGACGCTCGACATCCTCCAGACCGCGGGCCCCGCGCGCGACGTGCTGCTGGTCGGGGCCGGGCAGAACGATCTGGAGGAGCGGCTGGCCGCCGCCGCGAAGGCGCAGGGGCGGACGGTGACGCCCGAGGCGCTGCCCGAGCGCGGCCTGTTCTATCGCGCCGACCATTTCTCGCTGGCGCGGCGCGGCGTGCCGACGCTGCTGCTGATGGCGATCAGCGGCGCGCCCGATCTGGTCGACGGCGGGCGGGCGGCGGGGCAGCGCTGGCTCGACGGCTACATGCGCTGCTACCACCAGACCTGCGACGCCTGGTCGGCGGACTGGAACCTCGCGGGCGCTGCCGCCGACGTCGACCTGCTGCGCCGGATCGGCTTCGACCTCGCCGACGGCACGGCATGGCCGCAGTGGAATGCAGCGTCGGAATTCAAGGCGATCCGCGCCGCCACCGCCGCGCAGCGCGAGGGCAACTGAGCCCGGCGCGGCGCCGCCGGTGCGTCACCAGCTCCACAAGGTCCCGTCCTCCAGCCGGTTCACTGGCAGATAGGCGCGCTTGTAGTCGTAGCCGGCGGCCAGGGCCTCGTCGATGTCGACGCCGAGCCCGGGCGCGTCGCCGGGATGCATCATGCCGTCCGTGAAGCTGTAGGCGTGGGGGAAGACCGCGTCGGTTTCCGCGGTGTGCGGCATGTGCTCCTGAATGCCGAAATTGGGGACCGACAGGCCGAAGTGCAGCGCCGCGGCCATGGCGACCGGCGACAGGTCGGTCGCGCCGTGGCAGCCGGTGCGGACCTGATACAGATCGGCCAGCGCGGCGATCCGGCGCAGGTGGGTGAGGCCGCCGGCATGGACGACGGTGGCGCGGATGTAATCGATCAGCTGCGCCTCGATCAGCGTCTTGCAGTCCCAGATCGAGTTGAACACCTCGCCCACCGCCAGCGGCGCGGTGGTGTGCTGGCGGATCAGGCGGAACGCGTCCTGATTTTCGGCCGGCGTCGCATCCTCCAGCCAGAACGGGCGATAGGGCTCCAGATCGCGGCCGAGCCGCCCCGCCTCGATCGGGGTCAGCCGGTGGTGGATGTCGTGGAGCAGGTGCACGTCCCAGCCCAATTCCTCGCGCGCGGCGGCGAACAGCTCGGGGACGATGCGCAGATATTTGCTGGTCGACCAGACGCTCTCGCTCGGCAGGTCGCCGTCCGCCGGTTCGTACCGCTGGCCCGGCTTGGCGACGCCATAGGTGCTGGCGAGCCCGGGGACGCCGCATTGCAGACGGACGGCCTTATAGCCCTTGGCGACTTCCGCCTTCGCCACCGCGATCGTGTCCGCGACGGTGGTGCCGTTGGCGTGCGAATAGACCATGCAGCCCTCGCGGCTCGCCCCGCCGAGCAGCTGATACACCGGCAGCCCGGCGATCTTTCCCTTGATGTCCCACAGCGCCATGTCGACCGCGGCGATCGCGGTCATCGTCACCGGCCCGCGCCGCCAATAGGCGCCCTTGTAGAGATACTGCCAGATATCCTCGATCCGGTGCGCGTCGCGCCCGATCAGGCACGGCACGACATGATCGGCCAGATAGCTGGCGACCGCCATCTCGCGCCCGTTCAGCGTCGCGTCGCCGACGCCGGTGGTGCCGTCGTCGCATTCGATCTTGAGCGTGACGAAATTGCGCCCCGGGCTGGTGACGATGACGCGGGCGGAGACGATAGTCGGCATGGCATCCTCTCAATCGCCGGCATTGACCGACCGGCTTGTATACTAGAAGACTTGTTGGTACGCATTGCCGGCGCAGAGGTCAACGCCACCGGCCGGCCCAGCAGCGACGAACGGAGAGGTTCATGAAGGCATACCGTTGGCAGGTCGTCGTTCTGCTGTTTCTGGCGAGCGTCATCAACTATCTCGACCGGTCGGCGCTGTCGGTCGCGGCACCGATGATCGCCAAGGACCTCGGCCTGGGCCCCGAACAGCTCGGCTTCATCTTCTCCGCCTTCTTCGTCGGCTATGTGCTGTTCAATATCGCGGGCGGCCTGCTGGTCGACCGGGTCGGGGCGTGGAAGATGCTCGGCATCTCGATGGCCTTGTGGTCGCTGTTGTGCGCGTCGACCGCGCTGGCGACCGGATTCTGGTCGCTGCTGCTGCTGCGCGTCGTGTTCGGCATGGCGGAGGGGCCGCTGGCGACGTCGGCGAACAAGATGGTCAGCAACTGGTTTCCCAAGCGGCAGGCCGCGACCGCGATCGGCACCGCTTTGTCGGGATCGCCGCTGGGCAGCGCGATCGCGGGGCCGTTCATCGGCCTGCTCGCGGTCAATTTCGGCTGGCGCCTCTCGTTCGTCATCGCGGGCGTCATCGGCCTCGTGTGGATGGCCTTCTGGTTCGCCCGGCTGAGCGAGCGCCCGCGCGGCCACTCGCGCGTGTCGGCGGAGGAGGTCGCGGAGATCGAGGCGGACCAGCCGCCCGTCACGCGCGTCACCGGCCCCGCCCCCAGCCTGCTGTCGCAGCTCGCGCAGCCGGTGGTCGCCGCGACGACGGTCGCCTTCTTCGGCTATAACTACATCCTCTATTTCTTCCTGACCTGGTTCCCGGTCTATCTGACCAACGCCCGCAACCTGTCGGTCCACGACATGAGCATCATGAACGTCCTGCCCTGGGCGCTCGGGTTCGTCGGGCTGGCGACGGGCGGACGCGTGGTCGACTGGGTGCGCGGACGCACGGGCAAGCCGATGCTGGCGGCCAAGCTGGTGCTGGCGATCGGCCTCGGCGTCGCGGCGATCGCGGCGGCGCTGGCGGGACAGGTGACGACGGCGTTCAGCGCAGTGGCGCTGGTCAGCGTCGCGACCTTCTTCCTCTACCTCACCGGCAGCACCTTCTGGGTCATCCTGCAGAACCGGATCAGCGCGGCGCAGCTGGGCGGGGTCGGCGGCATCATGCATGGTGTCGCCAATTGTTCGGGCATCATCGGCCCGGCGCTGACCGGGCTGATCGTGGCGCGGACCAGCTTCGGCTATGCGGGCGCCTTCGCGCTGGCGGGAGCGCTGGGGCTGATCGCGGCGCTGGTGGTGGCAGTGGTGGTGCGCGACACGCGCGCCGATCTGGCGGGAGCGGCGGCATGACGCGGCTGTCGCGCGCGACGCTGGCCAACCTGCCCGCATCGATTGAGCGACCCGCCTACGACCCCGCGGCGCTGGGCATCGGGATCGTCCATCTCGGCCTCGGCGCGTTCCAGCGCGCGCATATGGCGGCGTATCTCCAGCCGTTGCTCGCCGGCGATCCCCGCTGGGGCGTCGCCGGGGCGAGCCTCCGGTCCGACGACACGCGCGACGCGCTCACGCCGCAGGACGGCCTGTACGCGCTGTGCGAGGCGAGCGGGGACGGCGATCGCATCACGGTGATGGGCGGCCTGCGTGCGATCCACGGCCCTGCCGATGGCGACGCGCTGATGCGGCGGATGGTCGCGCCCGACACGCGCATCGTCAGCCTGACCGTGACCGAAAAGGGCTATCTGCGCGGCAGCGACGGCGGGCTGGATCTGGCCGATCCCGGCGTGCGCGCCGATCTGTCGGGGACGGCCGCGCCCCGCACCGTGCCGGGGCTGCTCGTCGCCGCATTGCGCCAGCGCCGCGAGGCGGGGCTGGCGCCCTTCACGGTGCTGTCGTGCGACAACCTGCCCGGCAACGGCCATGTCGTCGCGCGCATCCTGTCCGATTATGCCCGCGCCGACGGATCGGGGCTGGCGGACTGGATCGCGGACACCGTCGCCTGCCCCAATACGATGGTCGACCGCATCGTCCCCGCGACGACCGACGCCGATCGCCGCCGCATCGCCGCCGCGCTCGGACTGGAGGATGCGTGGCCGGTGATGGCCGAACCGTTCAGCCAGTGGGTGATCGAGGATCGCTTCCCCGCCGGCCGCCCGGCGTGGGAGGATAGCGGCGCGACGATGGTCGCCGATGCGCGCCCGTGGGAGGAGATGAAGCTGCGGCTGCTTAACGGATCGCATTCGACGATCGCCTATCTTGGGCTGCTTGCCGGCTGGGAGACGGTCGCGGATGCGATGCGGGTGCCGGCCCTCGCCGATCACGTCGCCGCGCTAATGGACGAGAGTGCCGCGACGCTGCGGATGGCGCCCGGCACCGACCTTGGCGGTTATCGCGACCAGCTGTTGCAGCGGTTCCGCAACACCGCATTGAAGCACCGCACCCGCCAGATCGCGTCGGACGGATCGCAGAAGATCCCGCAACGCCTGCTCGCGCCCGGTGCGGTGCTGGCGGCGGAGGGGCGTGGCATGGATCGCATCGCACTGGGCATCGCGGCTTGGCTGCGCGTCGCGGGCGGCCACGCCGACGACGGCAAGCCCCTGCCGCTCGACGATCCGCAGGCGGGGACGCTGCGCGCGCTCGCCGCGCCGGGACGGTCGCCGGACGCGGTGGTCGCCGCGCTGTTCGACGAATCCGGGCTGGTGCCGGAACGCGACCGGCACCCGGCGCTGCGCGACGCGATCACGCGGATGCTGACCGCGCTCGCCACTTATGGCGCGGCGGGAACGCTCGACCGCCTACGCGCGGGGAGCCCGCTGTGAGGCAGGTGTTCGCGAGCATCGGCGAGGCGATGGTCGAATTCGCGCCCGAGGCGGACGGCCGCTTCCGGCGCGGCTTCGCGGGCGACACGCTCAACACCGCCTGGGCGGTACGCGCCCTGACCGATCCCGATACGGTGTCGGTCCGCTACGTCAGCGCGTGCGGCAGCGATCCGCTGTCGGGCCAGCTGGTCGCCTTTCTCGACGATGCCGGCATCGATACCGCGCATGTCCGCCGTATCGACGCGCGGCGGATCGGCCTGTATCTCATCAGCCTCGACGGACATGAACGCAGCTTCCATTACTGGCGCGAGACGTCCGCGGCGCGGCTGCTCGCCGCCGATCCGGACTGGCTGACGGCGACGCTGCGCGATGTCGACATGGCCTATCTGTCGGGCATTACGCTCGCCATCCTGTCGCCCGAGCATCGCGACACGCTGTTCGACGTGCTGGCCGGATTTCGGGCGCGCGGCGGTACGCTGGCTTTCGACGGCAACGTCCGGCTGGCGCTGTGGCGGGACCGGGCCGAGGCCGCCGCGGCTCTGGAGCGCGCCTGTCGCCTTGCGCATATCGCGCTGCCGACGGCGGACGACGAACTGCTGCTGTTCGACGACGGCGATGCCGTCGGTACCGCGCGGCGCCTCGCCGGCTGGGGCGTTCGGGAGGTGGTGGTGAAGCGCGGTCCCGATCCGTGCCTGCTGATGACCGCGCAGGGGGTCGAGGCGATCCCTGCCCTGCCCGTCGCCGATGCGATCGACACGTCGGGTGCGGGCGACGGCTTCAATGGCGCCTATCTCGCCGCCCGCCTCGCCGGCCATGCGCCGGCCGGCGCCGTCCGCCGCGCCCATGCCGTCGCCGCCCGAGTCATCCGCACGCGCGGCGCGATCCTGCCGATGGACCTGTTGCGCGCCGCCGTCGCCTGACCACGCTCGCAGGGAAAAAAGGCGACCGGTCCGCTGGAACCGGTCGCCGGAGGGGAGCGGGGTGGCGGGGAAGAGACGCCACCCCGCCCTGTCAGAATTTGAACGCCACTTCCGCGCCGTACACCCGCCCCTTGTTGAGCGACGAGAAGGTCGATCCCGGGAAGAAGGTCAGCGGCACATTGGCCCCCAACGTCACCTTGTCGAGCAGGTTGGTGCCGTACAGCGACAGGCTGTAACGGCCGCGACGCAGCGTCAGGTTCGCATCGACCATCGTCGCGCCCGGCAGCAGTCCGGTGTTGGCGTCGTTGTAGAAATCCGCGTCGCGATGGTTCGCGGCGACACGTGCGTCCACTCCGATGGCGTCGAAGTCGTGCGTCCAGTTGACCGACCCGCCATAGGTCCAGGGCGACAGGCGCGGCAGTTTCAGCGCGAGGTCGCGGTCGTTGATCGCGCGGTCGTTGTTGAGGTCGAAGAAGACGTCGGTGTACCGGCCGTCGAGATAGCCGAACTGGCCCGCGAGCGTGAAGCCGTGGCCGGGCTTGAACGTCACCTCGCCCTCGACGCCGCGGACGCGGGCGTTGGCGGAATTGAGGATGCGCTGCGCCGTGCCGACGCCCGGCACCGCGGTCTGGATCTCGCGCTGCAGGTTGCCGATGTCGTTCCAGAAGCCGGCGACGTTGAAGCGCAGTGCGTTGCCGATGTCCTGCTTCAGCCCGATCTCGTAGGAGTTCAGTTCCTCGTCGTCGAACGGCCCCGGCGCGATCTGGGTGAAGACGTTGCGGAAATTATAGCCGCCGCTGCGGAATCCCCGGGCCCAGAAGCCATAGACTTGCGTGTCGTCCGACGGCTTCCATTGCAGGCCGAGGCGCGGCGCGACATTCGTCCAGGTGTTGCGGTCGCGGAAGGAGTAATTGCACGTCTCGGCCGCGAGATTGCAGCCGCCGGGAACGAGATTGGCGACCGCGACCTGCTTCGTCTCCGACGAATAGCGCGCGCCGGCGTTGATCGTCAGCGTGTCGGCGATATGCCAGTCGACCGAGGCGAAGATGCCATAGGTTTCCTGCTGCTGCGAACCACCACCGGTGATGTGCGTCGCGCCGCGGTTGAGGTAGCGATCCTCGATATAGCGGATGTTCTGCGTGAAGAAGTACAGTCCGGTCGTCACGTCGAACCGGCCGAAGGTGCCGGCGTAGCGCAGCTCCTCGCTCATCTGGCGCTGCCGCGTGTAGTAATTGACGTTGTAATCGTAGCGCGGCGAGGCATCGATGTCCGCGCTCGAACGCGAGGTGACGGCGCGATAGGCCATCAGGTTGGTGATCTTGCCGTTGCCGAACGGGGTGTCGATGTTGGTTTCGGCCGATGCCGAATTCCAGCGGTTGTGCGCATAGCCTTCATTGTCGATGTTCACGCGGAAGCTGTCGGCCGGATACAGGCCGCGGTTGGTCGCGACCGCGCCGTCGCCGTTGAAACGCCCGTTCTCATAGCGCAGGATCATTTCCACCGTGTCGGTCGGCGCGATGCGGACCGCGGGCCGGATGATGAGCGTCCGGCTGCGGCCGACGTCGCTCTTTCCGTTGAAGTCGTTGGTGAAATAGCCGTAGTCCTTGTCGTACAGGACCGCGAGCTTGGCCTGGATCCGGTCCTTGACGATCGGCCCGGTCACCATGACGCTGCCGCGCGTCTGCGGCCCCGACGACACCGATGCGCGAACGTCCGCATGCAGGACGTTGCTCGGCACCGTGCTGCGGATGACGACCGCGCCGCCGGTGACGTTGCGCCCGAACAGCAGGCCCTGCGGCCCGCGCAGCACCTCGATCCCCTCGATGTCGAAATTGTTGAGCACGACGCCCGTGTTGACGCCCATGTAGACGCCGTCGATGAACGTGCCGACGGTGGGATCGATCGACGGGATCGAGCTGCTGATGCCGAAACCGCGGATCGAGAAGGTGGCATAGCCCGGCTGCGTGCCGACCGCGGTCAGCTGGACGTTGGGCATCGAATAGCTGAGGCTTTGCAGGTTCTGGAAATGCTGTTCCTCGAGCTGCAGCGCGCCGAAGGCGGTGACGGCGATCGGCACGTTCTGGACGTTCTGCGCCGAACCGCGCTTGGTCGCGGTGACGACGATGTCGGCGAGGCCGTCGTCCTTCGCCGCCGGCGTCTCCTGCGTCTCTGGCGTCTCCTGCGCCGCCGCGTCGGCCGGCTTGCCGGGTTCGACCTGCGCCAGCGCCGGCGCGGCGACGCACAGGGCAAGACCCGCCGCCCCCGTCATCAAGCCGATCTTCAGGTGACGCGCATATCCAGTCATGTCGATCATGGTCAAATCCCCTCCTGTTGTGCGTCCCGCCCGTTGGTGTTCTGGGCGGCGGGACGTGAATTACGTGTCGGTCAGAACGTCAGCTGGACCTTCACCGTCCGATCGGGATGATCCTCGATCAGACGAAAGGCCTCCACGGCATCCTCCGCCGCGAAACATTGCGTCACCATCGCCCCGGGGCTGAGCCTGCCCTCCTCCAGCCAGGCGACGACCTGCGGCAACCGCCCGCGGTTCAGCCGCGAACCGACGATCAGCAATTCCTTGCTGACCACCTGCTGTTGACTGAGCGGCGACGGCGTCGCGGCGAAGCCGAGCAGGCCGATCCGCCCCGCCGGGCTGGCGACGCGGCAGGCGAGGTCCAGCAGCGCAGGCACGCCGGTGCCGTCGATGACGAGGGTCGGCCCGAGCCCGTCGGTTTCGCCGGCGACGGCCGCCGCGATATCGTCCCGCCCCGACAGCAGCACCCGGTCCGCACCGAAGGCGACCGCCCGCTCCAGCCGCGCCTCGTCGAGGTCGCAGACGATGCAGCGCGCGCCGTGCAGCCTGGCGACCTGCAGCACCGTCAGCCCGACTGTGCCCGCGCCGAGGATCAGCACCGTGTCGTCGACATGGATGCCGGTCCGCTCCAGCACGTTGGCGGCGATCGACAGCGGTTCGGCGAGGCACGCGACTGCATCCTCGATCCCGGCGGAAATGCGGATCGCATTGGCGGCCGGCACCGCGATCCGCTCGCGGAAGCCGCCGTCGCGATGGACGCCGATCACCTGCAGATGCGCACAGACGTTGGGGCGGTCGTGGCGGCAGGGATAGCAGCGGCCGCAGGCGACCACCGGATCGATCACCACCCGGTCGCCGACCGCATGGCTGTCGACGCCGTCGCCGATCGCATCGATCGTGCCGACCACCTCATGGCCGATGATCCGCGGATATCTGGCGAAGGGATTGCTGCCGTGGAGGATGTGGATGTCGGAGCCGCAGATGCCCGCCCGGGCGACGCGGATCGCGACCTCGCCCGCGGCGGGCGTCACGACCGGTGCTTCCGACAGGCGCAGTTCATGCGGCTTTGCCACCGATATCGCGACCACAATCATCCTCGCCTACTTGTATACTAGTCGCCATATCTAGATGAGGCGGATTATCCGGTCAAGCCGAATTGGATGTGATGGAGTGGCGGATCATTTTGCGGTACGGCCCGGGACTTAGCGGACAGCGGGAGCGCACATTGGCAACGAACGTGGCGGAAGACCGGAGCCTGCAGGACCTGGTGCTCGATCCGACCGCGAACGTCGCGTTCCAGGTCCGCGAGTATCTGCAGCAGCAAATCGTGACCAACGTCTTCACGCCGGGCATGCGGCTGAGCGAGAACGAACTGTCCGGTTCGCTCGGGATCAGCCGACAGCCGGTGCGCGAGGCGCTGATCCGGCTATCCGAACATCATCTGGTCCGCGCGCTGCCGCAGCGCGGCACGGAGGTGACGCGGATCAGCCTGTCGTTCGCGATCAGCGGCCGCTTCATCCGCGAGGCGGTGGAATCGGCGATCGTCGAACGCGTCGCGAGCCGTGCCGCGGATCTCGATTTCGCGCTGCTGCAGGACCTGCTGGCAGCGCAGCGCCGGGCGGCGGGCGCGGACGACCATCGCCGCTTCCTGATGCTCGACGACCAGTTCCACCGCGAACTGGCGCGGCTCGCGGGGCAGGAGATGGCGTGGCGGACGCTGGGCTCGATCAAACTGCACATGGACCGCGTCCGTCACCTCAGCCTCGAGGATGCGACGTCGATCCTGCGGCTGGTCGAACAGCATGAGGCGGTGTTCGAGGCGATGCGCAAGGGCGACACGGCGAATGCGGTGGCGGCGATGAAGGCGCATCTGGGCGCGATGCTGGTCTACCTGCCCACGCTGGCGGACCGCCTGCCGCATTTCTTCGCGGACTGAAGCGTGACCGCCCCACGGATCGCGCGGGTGGCGGCGGTTACCGGAACACGCCGAGCGCGCGCAGCCAATGCTCCATGAGGTCGGGCCAGCGCGCCAGCGCGGGGTCGGACCCGCCCAGCCCGGTGCCGTGCTCGCCGACCGCGAAGACGTGCAATTCGGTGTTGACGCCCTTCGCCTGCAACGCGGTGTAGAAACGCAGGACGCCGTCCGCCCTGACCACCGGATCGCTGCTGGTATGGTAGAGGAACGTCGGCGGCATCGCCGCGGTCACGGCGCGGACCGGCAGATAGGGTTCGTACCGCTTCGGATCGCAGCCCTTGCCGGCGAAGGTGCAATAGGGCGATCGGCCCTGCGCGTCGATCACCGTCGCCTCCACCCAGGGATAACCGAGCACGAGGAAATCGGGGCGGCTGCTCTGGCGCTCGACCGGATCGGTCGCATCCGCCTGCCCGCGATCGGCGGTCGCGGCTGTCATCGCGCTCAGATGCCCGCCGGCGGAAAAGCCGATCATGCCGATCCGCGCCGGGTCGAGGCCATAGCGGGCGGCATCGGCGCGGACCGAGCGGACCGCCCGCGCGCCGTCGCGCAGCGGCAGCGGCAGCCGCGCGGTCGGGCCGTAGCGATAGCGCAGGACAAAGGCGGTGACGCCGCGCGAGGCGAACCAGTCGGCGACCTGCCGCCCCTCGATATTGCCGGCCAGCTCGACATAGCCGCCGCCGGGCGCGACGATCACCGCCGCGCCGTTCGCCCGCCCCTTTTGCGGGCGGAAGATCGTCATCGTCGGAATCTGGTCCGGCGTGTCCGCGGTCGCGCCGGGCGCGCGTCCCGGCCACAGCCGCACGACCTCGGTCTCGATGAAGGCGGCATCGCGCGCCGCATCCTGTGCCGGCGCCGCCGTCACCGGGGCGGCGATCGCCAGCACGGCGCCCATCATCCACCGCATCATGCCGCAACGCTCCGCTTCGCCGGGTTGCCGACCCGCAAGGTCGCCACCGCGCCGATCACCATCAACACGCCCGCGACATAGAGCATGCCGCGCGCATCGCCGCCGAGCAGCGGACGGTAGAAGAGCGGGACGGTCAGGCTTTCGATCATCATCGGGATGACGATGAACATGTTGAAGATGCCCATGTAGATGCCGAACCGCGCCGGCGGCACGGTGTCGGTGAGCATCACGTACGGATTGCCCATCATGCTCGCCCAGCCGAGGCCGATGCCTATCATCGGCAGGTAGAGCCATTGCTCGCTGGCAACGCCGGGGATCGTCAGCATCGCCGCACCCGATATGGCGAGACACGCCGCATGGACGATGCGCGCGCCATGGCGGCGGGTCACCGGCACCATTGCCAGCGCCGCGACGAAGGCGACCGCATTATAGAAGGCGCCGATCTGCCCCACTGTCAGCGCGGCGTCGCGGAAGCCCTGGCTGCCGGCATCGCTGGTGCCGTGCAGCGACCGGGCGAGCGCGAAGGCGATGAACTGCCAATAGGCGAACATCGCATACCATTGGCACAGCATCGCGACCCCGAGCCGGCGCATCGCCGGCGGCATGTCGCGGATCGCGGCGACGACGTCGCGCACCGCGCCGCCCAGCGTCACCCGGTCGGCCTGCATCGCCGCGCGCTCCTCCGGCGTCAGCGGCAGTTCGGGGACGCGCAGCACCGACCACAGGATCGTCGACAGCGACAGGATCGCGCCGACGATGAAGGCGATGCGCGTGATGTCGGGGATGCCGTTGGCGTCCACCGCATCCTTGTCGAGGCCCCACCACACCAGCAGCGACGGCGCGAGATAGGATAAGGTCTGCGCGAGGCCGGTGAAGGCGGATTGCGTCAGGAAGCCGGTCGGCCGCTGGTCCTCGGACAGGCGATCGCCGACATAGGCGCGATAGGGCTCCATCGTCACGTTGTTGGCGGCGTCGAGGATCCACAACAGGCTGGCGGCGACCCACAGCACAGGGCTGTACGGCATCGCGAACAGGCAGAGGCTGCACAGGATCGCGCCGACGAGGAAATAGGGGGTGCGGCGCCCGAGCCGGCTGGTGGTGCGATCCGACAGCGCGCCGATCAGCGGCTGGACGAGCAGCCCGGTCATCGGCCCGGCGAGCCACAGCAGCGGCAGCGACGCCTCGTCCGCGCCGAGATAGGCGTAGATCGGCGCCATGTTCGCCTGTTGCAGCCCGAACGAGAATTGCAGGCCGAAGAAGCCGAGGTTCATCTCGACGATGCGGGCGAGCGACAGACGCGGCTTCATGCACGAACTCCTGCGATCCAGGCCACCTGCCAGCCGTCGAGCATCCCGGCCACGGGCGCGCCGGTCAAGCGATCCTCGCCCGCGTGCGGCAGAGGCACGGGCGCGTCCGAGAAATTGAGGCATACCGCATCGGTGCCGCAGCCGATCGCGAGCAGCGCCGGATCGTCGGTGGCGATCGGCACGGGCGCGCCGGCGCCGCCGCTCGCGATCCGCGCCTGCCGCAGCCGGGCGAGGTCGCCGCCGATCCGTGCCGCCGCCGCGCCATCGAGCGCGGTCCAGTCTATCACCGGGCGATGCAGCCAGCGGCCTTCGTGGCGCCGCGCCGGGTCGTCGCGATAACCATGATCGTTGGTCATGCCGAGCTCGTCGCCCATATAGGTGGTCGCGACGCCGCCACCGGCGATGGCGAGCGCGTTCAGCAGGGCGATCCGCCGGAACGCCGCCTCGCGCGCATCATCGTCCGCCGCCGCTTCCAGCCCGGCGAGCGAGGCAAGCATGCCGTTGGTGCCGTGCAGCGTCGATCCGTCCGACTGGAACGGTTCGCCGCGTGCCCAGCTGTCCCCGGCGCCCTCCAGATAGCGCGCCGCCGCGGCCAGCCGCGCTTCGGGCGCGGCATCGATCCCGCGCAGGTCGGCGAGCACCGCGCCCCAGCCGATATCGTCGTGGCAGCGCGCATAGGTCAGCCAGTTGGCGCCGCGCGGCAGCCCGCCGCTCACCGCGACGATCGCCGCCGGCAACGCCGCCGACCGCTCGGCCAGCGCGACCCAGCCCGCGACCATCAGCGAATTGTTGTAGACGAGGTGGCATTCGGGTTCGAACCCCTGCCCTTCGTCGGCGCCGAAATAGGGCGGCACGAACGCGGTCGGGACGATCGCCTCCGCCTTCAGGAGCGTCGCCGGCGCGGCGATGTCGAGCGCGGCGCGCAGTGCGCGGACGATGAAATGCGCTTCCGGCCGATTGCGACAGTCGGTCCCCGCCTGTTTCCACAGGAAAGCGGTCGAATCGAGCCGGAACGCCTCGAACCCGTGATTGGCGAGGCGCAGCATCGTCTCGATCATCGCCAGCATGACCTCGGGGTTCGCCCAGTTGAGGTCCCATTGGAACGGGTAGAAGGTCGTCCACACCTGCCCACCCATCGCCGGCACGTGGGTGAAATTGCCCGGCGCGGTGGTCGGGAAGACCTGCGGCAGCATCGCCTCGCGCGCCGCCGCTTCGTCCGCGTCGAGCGTGATGTAGAAATGGCGGTAGAAGGGATCGCCGGCCTTCGCCGCCAGCGCCCAGGCGTGATCGTCGGCGGTGTGGTTCAGCGCGAGGTCGACGCAAAGGCTGATCCGGCCGGCGCGCAGCCGTGCGGCGAGCGCCTCGACGTCCGCCATCGTACCGAGCGCGGGTTCGACGGAGAGGTAATCCGCCACCGCGAAGCCGCCGTCGCTGTCGCCGGCGCGCGCCTTGAGCAGGGCGAGGACGTGCAGATAGCGGACGCCCAGCGATTCGAGATGATTGACCCGCGCGGTCATGCCCGCGACGGTGCCGGCATAGCGATCGACATAGGTCGAATAGCCGATCATGTCGGGCGCGACGAACCAGTCGGGATCGGCGACGCGCGCTAGGTCGAGCGCCTGCAGCGCCGCCGGTCGCGCCGCCGCGCCGGCCCGCATCGCCGCCTCGATACGGGTCCATAGCAGTGCCACGTCGTGGCTCGCGCCGTACAGCCGCTCCAGCTGGCGGCGCAGCGTGGCGCCGTGGCGGGCGAACCGGTCTTCCATCTGCGTCATCGCGGTCAGGACGCGCGCAGCAGTACGGCGCCGTGACGCGGCACCTGCACGGTGTAATCGGCCGCAGCCGGCACGTCGGCATCGTGCCACAGGTCACGCACGCGCTTGGGCACCGGCAGGCCGAGGGAACGCCAGTCGACGGTCATCGCCGCCGGTGCCGCGCCACGGTTGAACAGCGCGACCGCGGTCGACCCGTCCGCCAGCCGCTTCGACCAGATTTCGGTGGCGCCCGCCTGCGCGACGCGTCGGCCCTGGACGCCCGCCCGGTCCTGCCCGACCGCGATCACGCCCGGGTTGGCGACGATCGCCTTCACCGCCGGCGTCATGACGCGCAGGTCGTTGCCGAGGATGATCGGCGAGGCGGCCATCGTCCACAGCGTGTAATGCGTGCGATATTCCTCCGGGGTCAGCCCGTCGATGCCGACCAGCATCATGTCTGCGTCGTTCCACGCACTCGGTCCGGCATCGCGGGCATCGCCATTATGGTCGAAGCGGTAATCGACCGCGTGCCACAGATCGCCCTCGATACTGTCGCCGCCGGTGCGCCACATATGGCCGCCGACGGCGTTGCCCCAGCTGCCGACGTCGTAGAGGCCGTACTGGCACAGGCTGTAGACGATATCGCGCCCGGTCGCCTGCAACGCCGCGCCCATGATCTGGTATCGCGCCTGCATCTCGACCCTGGTGTCGTAGATGTTGCCGGCGCTGCACCAGTCGTATTTGAGCAGGTCGAAGCCCCATGCGGCGAAGGTCTTCGCATCCTGCGCCTCATGGCCGTGGCTGCCGACATAGCCGGTGCAAGTGACCGGGCCGGGCGAGCTGTAGATGCCGACCTTCAGCCCGCGCGCATGGATATAGTCGACCAGCCCCTTCATGTCGGGGAATTTGGCGTTGGGATGGAGCACGCCCGCGGCGTCGCGCTGGCCCTGCCAGCCGTCGTCGATCGTGACGTAGCGATAGCCGGCATCGCGCAGACCGCTGCGGACCAGCACGTCCGCCATCGCGCGGACCGACCGGTCGTCGACCGCCTCGCGGAACACGTTCCAGCTGTTCCACCCCATCGGCGGCACCGGCGCGAGGTTGCGCACGCCGAGGTCGCGCGGCGCCGGCAAGGGCAGTTTCGTCATATTGTCGGGGCGCGGCGCGCTCCGCTCGATCGCGGCGAGTTCGGTCGCGGTCACCCGGCGCGCGAGGAAGGGGGCAACGCCGACCACCTCGTCGCCGATCCATATGTCCATGAACCGGCCGTCGGCGGTGGCGCGCGCGCGCATCTTCACGAAGGGCGGCTTGCCGGTCAGGTCGAAGGCATGGCCATCGGGCCGCGCGACCCAGTTGGCGATCGGGTAATCCCAGCCGTTGAAGCGGAACAGGCCCTTGACCGTGCCGCCCTCGACGGTGAGCCGGAACGAGCGCGGGATGCCGCCGATCGCGATCGAATCGGGCGTGCGGCGCGGCACGACCAGCCAGTCGCCCGCCACGCCGGCCAGCGCGGCCGGCGTCGCCGGTGCGGTCTGCGCCGCCGCGGCGGCCGGCATCAGGCCGGCGCCGGCGAGAGCGAGCGTCGCGATCCCGATCGCGCCGAAGACGTTGCGCAGAGCCATGTTCTTCCCTTCCATTGACCGATGCCGGCGGCGCGTCCGTGCCTAGAGCGGGATGACATCAAACTGATCCGTCATTGCGAGCGTAGCGAAGCAATCCAGGGCGTCTTGGTCCGGCTCTGGAATGCTTCGCTGCGCTCGCAATGACGAACATGCGGATCAATCTGATGTCATCCGATTCTAGAACTTCAGGCCGATCGTCGCGCTGACGTTGCGGCCGGGGAAGGCGCGCGCGGTGTTGATGCCGTTGGCGGGCAGCGTGTCCGTCGCCAGCCCCAGTTCGGTGATCGCCAGCACGTTGAACAGGTTCTGCGCGTTGACCGACAGGCGCAGCGCGGGGGTGACCGAGAAGGAGGCGAATGCCCCCGTCATCACATAACCCGGGATCTTCAGCCCGTTATTGTCCGACGCATAGGACGAGGTCGTACCGATGAAGTTCGCGCCGAGGGAGAAGCGGTCGAGCACGATCGACGGCGTCGCCTGGAAGATCAGGTCGGCCTGACGATAGGGCGTATTGCCTTCGAGCGCGGGCTGCACCTCGCTCTCGGTGATCCGCGCATGCGTGTAGGTCGCGCCGCCGGTCAGGTGGAAGATGTCGTAATCGACGCCGGCTTCCAGCTCGAGGCCGTAGGAGCGATACTTGTTGTTGATGAGCCGCTGCTGCGGGATGATGATCTCGTTCGCTTCCGCGGTCGTCGCACGGAAGGCGGTGAGGTTGGCGAAAACGGGGCCCGAGCGAAATTTGACGCCGGCTTCCTGCTGGTTGACGAAATTGACCGCGATCTCGTCGGCGATGCTGCCATTGTCGCGGACGCCGCCGCCGAACAGGACGCGATCGGCGTTGAAGCGGGCGCCGCGGCTGACGCGGGCGAACAGCGCGAGATCGTTCTGGATCTCGAAGTTCGCACCGATCGACCAGGTGAAGTAATTCTTGCGATAGTCGACGGGCTTGGCGTTCGCCAGACGGGCGACCGGAACGGTGCGCTCGGGCACCTGGATCACGCCGTCGCCGTTGACGTCGAGCACGGTCAGCCCGTTGTTGGTGGCGTACCGGCCATCCGCCTTCGAGCTGTTCCAGCGCACGCTGCCGTCGACGTTGAGGCGGCCGGTCTTCCACGTCACCGCGAGATAGGGCGCGTCGATCTTGTAGTTCACGTCGTAATAGCGCTGGCAGCAATTGCCGAACACCGGTTCGCCATAGGCGATCAGGCCGTTCTGCGTCTGCGCCTGCCCGGCGGCGTTATAGACGTCGAGCAGCGCGGGCCGGTTGCCCGACACTTCCTGCAGATAGCTGTTCCAGTGCCAGTCCATCTCGATCGACTGGAACGACTTGAAATAGCCGAGCGTGACCGTACCCGACCCCGCGCTGCCGCCGTCGAAGTCGCGGGCCAGCGTCAGGATGTTGGTGACGTTGGTGAAGTCGTTCAGCGTCACGTTGAACAGCAGAGCATTGGTTGCGAGGCCATTGCCGTTGAGGGCGCCGGGATTGGCGATCGTCTGGCCGGCATTGGGACCGTTGGCGTAGCGCAACGTCGCGCCGGCGCCACCGATCGAGGTGGCGAAGGACGCGGCGGTCGCGACATTGGCGGCATAGGGCGTGGTGAAGCCGCCCGAATTCTTGGCATAGTTGAACTTGTCGTCGAAGTTCCAGCCGCCGCCGAGGTCGAACGACGCCTCGCCGCCGATGCCGCGCACCTTGGTGCGATAGCCGTCGGCGACATCGGTACGGATGCGCTTGCCATCGAGACCGACCGCGAGGTCGGAACGGAAATAGGGCGATTGCAGCGGATCGTTCTTCGGATCGAAACCGGGCAGCGCGCTGAACTTGGGATCGCTGTTGGTGCCGCTGACGCGGATCGGCACCGGGATATAGGCGGGCGCGCGATCGTCGAGGAACTTGCCGTTCAGCCGGACGAAGCCGTTGGCGAAATTGCGGGTGATGTTCGCCTTGATCTGGCCGCCCTTCTCGGCGTTGTAGCCGATCTTCTTCACGCCATCGCCGATCCGGTAGAAGCCGCCGACGTGGAACGACCAGTCCTCGCCGATCGGCGCGCCGTAATCGGCGTCGATGCGGGTGCGGTCGAAATCGAGGCCGCGGGTCACCGCGACGTTGCCGCCGGCGGTCTTGCCGGTCTTGCTGATGAAGTTGATGATCGCGCCCGGCGCGTTGCTGGTGAAGGTCGAGGCGGAGCCGCCGCGGACGACCTCGACGCGCTGGACGTTGTTGTCGGGGCGGACGAAGGCGTCGGCGGTGGCGAAGGCGATGTCGCCGAAGTCGAGGACGGGCAGGCCGTCCTCCTGGAACTGGACGAACTTGGCGCCGCCGCTGGCGACCGGCAGGCCGCGCACGGCAATGTTGGCGTTGCCCTCGCCGCCCGAGGCTTCCGAACGCAGGCCCGGGACGTTGCGGACGAGATCGGCGCTGCCGAGCGGCGCGGCCTGCGCGATCTGCGTCGCGTCGAGCGCGCTGACCGAGATGCTGGTGGTGAGGCGGCGTTCGGGACGCGCGGTGCCGGTGACGATGATGTCCGCGGCCTGATCGTCGGCAGCGGCGGCATCACCGGCCTGGGCGGCAGCGGCCGGCGGCGAGGCAACCTGCGCCTCGGCGACCAGCGGCATGAACGATGCCAAGGCGACGCTGGCGAACAAATATGATGCGTTCCGCATGAAACCCTCTCCTGCACGACCTGCCGTTGGCGGCGGTCTCGTTGAGGGCAGCCTATAGCCGAGCTGCAAAGGATTGCAACAATCGTTTGCAAAGAGCGCACGGCGATGGACTGGGCGATTGCGCGCCGTCGCCGGCGTCAGGCGGAATCGCGCGCGATCAGCACCGGGGGCATGACCACCGAGGGGGCTTCGCGGCCGTCCATGCGGTCGAACAGCGCGCGGATCATCGCCGAGGCGCCATAAGCGACGTCCTGCCGGATCGTCGTCAGCCGGGGCACGATATGATTGGCGAGCGGCAGGTCGTCGAAGCCGATCACCGGCATCCCGTCCGGCACGGCGATGCCGCGATCCGCCAGCACGCGGACGATGCGCATCGCGATGACGTCCGATGCGGCGGCGATGCCGTCGATGCCGTCGCCGAGGCGATCGAGATGCGCCGTGATCTCTGCGGTCATCACGTCCGATGCGAGATGCGTCGCGCAGGCGAGCGGCGGAGCGATTCCCGCCTCCCCGCAGGCATCCTGCAACCCCTGGTAGCGATGGACCAGCTCCAGCGTCCGCGTCTCGCCGAAGAAGGCGATGCGGCAGCACCCGCGCGCGATCAGCCGCCGGCCGGCGAGCAGGCCGCCGAGCCGGTTGTCGACGCCGACCGCGCAATGCCGCTGCCCCTCGACCATGCTGCCCCACACCACCAGCTGCCGGTAGCGCGCGGCGACGCGCTCGATCGCGGCGAACTGGTCGGACTGGCCGATCAGCAGCACCCCGTCGAGCATGCCCGAATCGACGATCCGCTCCAGCCAGTCGTCCGCGTCGGGGATGACGCGCGAGAGCATGATGTCATAGCCGCCCTCGGTCAGCTGATCGGCGAGATGGCCCATGATCGTCATGAAGAACGGGTCGGACAGATGCTGGCGCTTCTCGTGCCCCAGCGGGACGACGACGCCGACGACGTTCGTCTTCTGCGTCCGCAGGCGGCTGGCCATCTGGTTCGGGCGAAAGCCGTGTTCGGCCGCCAGCGCCTGGATCCGCGCGCGCGTTTCGGCATTGACCAACGGATTGTTGGCGAGCGCGCGCGACACGGTGCCGGAGTGCACGCCGGCAAGTCGCGCGATATCCTGCAGCGTGCGCGCCCGAGGGGACGTGGGATCGGTGGTCATGACGGTCCGTCGAATGCGTGGGTGGTCAGGTAGGGCCTAAACCACGCCACGGGCAATGCGTAACGATCCCACGCCGGCGGGACGCCGCGTCCTATTTGGCCGCCGTCGCCTCGATCTCGACGAGGAAGGCCGGACCGGCGAGCGCCGCCACCTGCACGGTCGAGCGGGCAACGGTGCCGGGATTGTCGGCGGTGCCGAAGAATTGCTTGAAGCCGTCGTTCATGCCGGCAAAATCCATCTTGCCGCCCAGCTTCGGATCGCCGGCGACGAAGACCGTGAGCTTGATGACGTCGCTCATCGCATAGCCATGCTCCTTCAGGATCGCCTTGATCTTGTTCAGCACGCTGATCGTCTGCGTCTTCGTGTCGCCGAAATCGGCGATCGTCAGCTGCGCCGGCGGCACCTTTTTGGCGGGATCGAGCGGCGCGGCGAGCTGTCCGCTGAGGTACAAAGTCGTCGCGCCGGGCTTTACCGTCACCGATTGCAGGATGAGGCCGGCGGGCGTGTTGGCATGCTTTTCGACGGTCTGTGCGGTGGCGGGCGCGGCCAGCAGGGCGGCGGCGAGCAGCGCGGCGCGGTAACGACGATTCATGGTATTCATTCTCCCGTTGAAAGTCGGGCCGCGGCCGGCGGATGCCCGCCGCGGCGGCAGTTCAGAACGATACGTTGAGGCGCGCGTAATAATAGCCGCCGTTGATGCCATAGGGGCTGAAGGTCAGCGGCGCGTCGAGCACGTTGCCGCCGTTCACCAGCGTCAGATTGGTCGTCCCCGGTACCAGCGGCACCGTTGGCGGCCGTTTGTTGAAGACGTTGTTCGCGCCGAACGCGAGAACGAGGTCGGGCGTGATGTCGTAGTTCAGCTCGATATCCCCGATGAAGGCGGTGCCGATCGTCTGCTTGTAATAGGTGCCGCCGTTGGGCGTCAGCTGCGCCGACGACTTGCCGTACACCGTGCCACGCACCGTCGCGGAGAAATCACCGATCGCATAGAGCACCGACGAGATGACCTTCACCCGCGGCGACGCGGTTTCGATATTCGCCTGCGCACCGCGATCGAACAGCGGGATGACCTGCCCGGTCGCGGGGTTGGTCAGCGTCGCGGGTGCCGGGATCAGCTTCGCGAGCCTAGTCCGGTTGTAATTGCCCGAGATCGTCCAGTTCGCCTTGCCGTATTCGCCGAAGTCGCTGGCATAGCTGACGACCAGATCGACGCCGCGGGTGCGCGTGTCGGCGCCGTTGGTGAAGATGTTGATGCCAGTCTGGCTGACGGTGGGATCGAGCACGTTGCCGTTGGCGACGATCGCACGCGTGACGATCGGAAAATTGACCGCGCCGCCGCTGCCGAAGATCGATCCCGTGCCGAGGATGCGATCGCGGATCTTCACCTGATAGGCGTCGAGCGTGATCGTCAGCCGGTCGATCGGGCGGATGACGGTGCCGAACGAATAGTTGGTCGATTTTTCCGGCTTGAGATTCTGGAAGCCGATCAGCTTCGCGGCGGCGGAATTGGCCGGCAGCTGGACGAATGCCGCAGTCGGCGAGACGTTGGTCGCCGAATAATAGCTTTCCGCCAGCGTCGGCGCGCGGAAGCCGGTGGACATGGTGCCACGCAGGGCGAAGGCGTCGGAGAAGTCGTAGCGCCCCGTGCCCTTGTAGATGAACCTGCTGCCGAAATCGGAATAATGTTCGTAGCGGCCGGCGACGTCGACCTTCAGCCCCTCGATCGGGTTGGCGGCAACGTCGATATAGGCCGCCTGTGCGTTGCGGCCGTTGGTGCCGGCATCGGAGGGACGGAAGCCGGGATAGGATTGCCCGCCCTCCTTGTAGATCGACCCCGGATCGCCCGAGCCGATCTGATAGACGTTCTTGCGATATTCGCCGCCAAAGGCGAGATTGACCGGGCTGGCCAGCCCCGCCGCGATCTCATGCGTGAAATCGGCGTTGACGGTGAATTCGGTCGATTTGAAGAAGCCGTCGTAGAAGGTGGTGGGGGTGAAACCGGTGTCCGCATAGAGCGAGGCGTTGGCGGTGTTGACCGTGTATATCTCGTTCTTGTCCTGCCCGAAGGTCGTGGACAGGTCGTAGTGGAGGTCGCCCGCCACGCCGCGGACGCCGCCGGTGAAGGCCATGTCGTCCTCGCGAATCTTTTCGCGCGGGATGAAGCCGTTGACCGGGCTGTCGCCCTCGGGATCGAAATAGGTGGTGACGCCGGCGACGGTGCGCGAGACGCGGGTCGGCACGCGGACATTCTCGTTCGCGCTGGCGATCCGCTTCGAATAGGTGCCGAAGCTGTAGATCTCGCCGCTGCCGAAATCGTAGGCGGAATTATATTGCAGGTTGGTCAGCCGCGATTGCGCATCGCCGCTGATCGGGTTGACGAAGGGGAAGCCCGCCATCCCCGGATAGAGCTGGCGCTGGAGTGCGCTGATCCCATAGGTCGTCGGGGTGGCGAGCGGCAGCAGCACGCCATTGGCGTCGGTGACGCGCCGGTCGAGCCCGCCGGTGCGGGTGAAGTCGTGATAGCGGTGGAAGGCGGTGACGTTGAAATAGCCGCTGTCGCCGACGTTCGTCGCAAGGTGCAGCGTGCCGGCATAGGTTTCACCGCCGACGTCGTAATTCTTGCCGGCGGTGACATAGCCGTCGCCGCCCTCCTTGTCGTCCTTGAGGATGACGTTGATGACGCCGGCGATCGCGTCGGAGCCATATTGCGCGGCGGCGCCGTCCTCCAACACCTCGATCCGCTTGATCGACGAGGGGCTGATAAGGTCGAGATCGGCGGTCGCCGCCCCCTGATACGGGCCGCCGAGCACGGCGAGATTGGCGGTGCCGTGGCGGCGCTTGCCATTGACCAGTACCAGCGTGTGATTGGGGCTGAGCCCGCGCAGCCGTGCCGAGAGCGTCAGGTTCGCCGTGTCGCCGCCGAACGCCTGCGCGGTGAAGGACGGCACGAGCTGGGTCAGCACCTGGTTGAGATTGGGTTGGCCGACGTGGCTGAGCGTCTCGGCGTCGAGCACCTTGATCGGCGCGGCGCTTTCGGCGGCGGTGATGCCGGTGGCGCGGGTGCCGGTGACGATGATGTCGTCGCCGCCCTGCTGGCCCGCGTCCGACACCAGCGTCTGCTGCGCATCGGCGACCGGATCGACGACGCTGGTCGCCGCCACCGGCGTCAACACCGGTGGCGGCATCCGGTCCTGCGCCTGGGCGGCGGAAGCCTGTGCGACGAAGAGCATGGCCGCAATCGCGGCGCGCGACGTTCCCGTTTCGAAGTTCATGGATTGCCCCCCAATGATATCAGGTAAGCCTCGCCATCCCCGCCCCGATGTGTTTTATGATGAACGCACACCTTCTCTCATCGAATGACAGTATTCGATGCCCCATACCCTTTTACACTGAACGTTTTCATGATCGGTGATGTCGTAAGCATTGCAATGTGATTCGGTCTTTACTGCACATTTCCGAATCTTTTTTCAGATATGTTACATTTACGCAACAATCGCCTTACTCATCGTGACGAAGGGTACGGCGACGCCACCGCAATTCTGCAGCAGCGTCGCCTCGGCCCGATAGCCGTGGGTGGCGTAGAAGGGCTCGCCGGGCAGCGTCGCCATCAGCGTCGTCCGGCGGAACCCCGCCTGCCGCGCCGCCGCCTCGCACGCCACCAGCAAGGCCCGGCCGACGCCACGTCGCGCCTGCTCCTCGCCGACGAAGAACGCCCGGATCCGCGCCGCATCGACCGCGGGATCGAGCGGCACGCCATCCTGCCGCTCCGCGAAACGATCGCCGCCGAACAGAGTCGCGAACCGGCTCCAGCCGCCGCATCCGGCGAGCGCCCCGTTCCATTCCGCGACCAGATAGGTGCCGTCCGCGACGAGCAGGCTGTCGACGCCGAAGACATGCGCGATCGCCGCCTCGATCTGCGCCCCGGTATAATAGCCCCGGCTGAGCGCGCGCGCCGATCGCTCGATCAGCCGCTCCAGCGCCGGCACGTCGGCCGGCGTGGCGATGCGGATCGCAAGCGCCGGCCCGGCCGCGGTCATGCGGCGCGGGTGGCCGGGGTCGGGGTGACCAGCGCCTGTGCGGTGACGCGACGGGCGAGCGCGAGCACCTGCGCACGGGCGGACTGGATGCCGCCCTCCTGCCAACCGGGCGTCTGGCTGAGCGCGGCGCTGGCGAAATAGACGCGGCCCTCGGGTGCCTGCAGGAAGCGGAACGCGGCGGTGTCGATATGCCCTTCCTGCCGGCCGTTGGCGCTGCCGGCGTTCCAGTCGGGCCAGGGGCCGAGGCTGTAGGGGATCTTGTGCCAGTTCACCGCGAGGCCGCCCACCAGATCGGCGCCGTGGCCGGGGTGCAACCGGTCGATCACGCCGCGGCTGAACGCGATCTGCTCGGCGATCGGCCGCTTCTCGAACTCGGCGGCGGCGGGGCCGGAGGAATAGCAGCCGAGCAGCATGCCGCGCTCGCTGTGCAGCCCCGCCGACGGATACCAGACCAGCGTCGTCGGGCCGCCGACGAACGAGATGCCGCCGTAGATCTGCTCCTTTTCCCAGAAGCGCGGGCTCTCGAACGCGACCTTGTTCGAATGATCGTAGACGACGCCGGCGATCGCCGTCTTCAGCCGGGGCGAGAAATTGGTGTCGATCCCCGCCAGCACCGGAAAGGGGATCGTGCAGATCAGATAATCGGCGACCAGTGTCTCGGTCGCGCCGCTCGCCTTGTCGCGATAGACCACCTCGACGTCGCCGGAGCGCTGGCGGATGCGCGTCACCTCGGCGCCGCGCAGCGCGGGGCGGCGCAGGGCGTTGTCCATCGCGGCATGGATACGGTCCATGCCGCCGACGGGTTCGAACATCGTGGCCTGCATATAGAGGTTGTCTTCGAACAGCGTCATCGGCAGCCGCTGGTTGGCGAGCAGCTGGTCGAGCGGCATCGCGGTCGACGGCGAGGCGAAGGTGACCCCCGCCCCCGGCGCGGTGCCGAAGCCCGAACGCTCCGTGCCGGTGAACCGGCCGTCGGTACCGAGGTCGCCATAGGCCTTGAGGAACGGCATCAGCCGCTCGCGGTCCGCGGCGGTCAGCTCGCTGTCGAGCGAGCCCTTGCCGATCGCCTTCGCCAGCAGTTCGGCGATGCGACCGCGCATGTCGTTGATCGCGGTGCGCATCCGGATCTTCGACCCGTCGTCGGCCATCACATAGGCGGAACGGCTGGAATTGACCTCCACCTCGAGCGGCACGCCGAACTTCTTCGCATAGCCGAGCAGGCCCTGATGGAAGCTCGGGATGCGGGCCGGGCCGGCGTTGAAATAGACGCCGTCGGAAAAGCGGGCGGTCTGCGTCTCCTCGCCGTTCATCTCGATCCGGTCGCCATCGCGCACCGTCCAGGCGCGCCCGCCGACGCGGGTGCGCGCCTCGAGCAGCGTCACGAGGAAGCCGGCCTGTTCCAGCTCCCAGGCGGAGGTAAGCCCGGCGATGCCGGCACCCAGCACGACGACATGCTTGCCGCGGCCGATCCCGGGCGTCAGCCCGCTCATGTCCTGCGCCTGTGCGGTGCCGACCAGACCCAGCGTCTGCATCGCGCCCAGCGTCGCGCCCAGTCCGCCGGCCAGACCGAGCCGCCCCAGAACCGTCCTGCGTGTTACCATGCCGTAATCCCCCAATGCGAATGTGATCGTGGACAGCCGCGGCGCACGCTCGCGCCGCGGCGAGAGCGTCAGATGTCGACGGACAGCGTCAGCTGGACCGTGCGCGGGCTGAGCGGACGGAACAGGCCATCCCCGGTCAGGGCCGACGAAATGTACGAGAGCACGTCCTTGTCGAACAGATTGTCGACGTTGACGCGGATGCGCGCGTTACGCACCGGGCCGATCGAGAAGCCGTCGCCGATGTCGGCATAGGCCGAGAAGACGGTGAAGCCCGGCAGCGACGATCCCGGCGTGTTCTCGAACGTCGATTGCCGGCGGCTGGTGTATTTGCCGGTGATGTTGGCGACGAACCACGGCGCCGGTTCGACCGTGACGCCACCTGACACGACCCATTTCGCGCTGTCGGGCAGATATTTGTCGGCGATCAGATAGGTGCGCGCCGCCGCGACGATATCGTCCTGGAACTGCGCGTGATTGTAGGTGACGTTGCCGTTGAAATAGGCCGCGCCGTGCAGAAACGCCGGCTTGTAATTGGCGAGCAGTTCCGCGCCATAGGCCTTCACACCGCCGACATTCTGGTAGAAGGTTTCGGTGACGTTGGTCGTCCCCGGCAGGATCGATGCGATCGCCTGGATGCGATTGTCGAACTTCGTGTAGTAACCGGTCAGCGAGGCGAAGAATTCGGGTCGCGTCGTGCGCAGGCCGAGCTCGACGTTCTTCGACCGTTCCGGCGCGGGCGCGCCGACGACCGCGGGCGAATTGGTGTAGGCGACCGAGAAGATGTCATCCATCCCCTTGGGCAGCGCCATATTCTCCGCATAGGAGGCGAACAGCTGCGTGCGGCTGTCGCTGAAGCGATAGAGGAGGCCCGCGGTGGGGAGGAAGTAATCGGTGTAGCGGGCCCGGTTGTACTTTGGTCCCCAGCCGGCGACGTTCACGCCGTTCACCGTGCGCGCGTAATCGGCGAAATCGCGGTAGCCGCGCTGCTGGTAATCGAGGTTGAGCGCCTTGATGCCGAGGTCGACGCTGAACGCGGGCGTCAGATCGATGCGGTCGCGCACGAACATCTGCACCGTCGCGCGCTTCGACCGGTAATCGCGGCGGCCATAGACCAGTTCGCCGTAATTGGGCGTGCTGGCGGGCGAGCCGTCGATCGTGTTCTGGCGACGCTGGTAGCGGCGATAGCGGTCGTCCTCCGCCCAGATGCCGACGTCGATCGCCTGGATGCCGAGCTGCGCGTGC
The DNA here is from genome assembly GCF_002292295.1 of Sphingomonas sp. UBA978. Taxonomy (GTDB): domain Bacteria; phylum Pseudomonadota; class Alphaproteobacteria; order Sphingomonadales; family Sphingomonadaceae; genus Sphingomonas. The sequence goes on along the minus strand of NZ_DBBS01000011.1, from coordinate 62,295 downwards.
AGGCTCTGGAGGATGCCCTGGCGATAGCCGCCGAGGCTCGACACGCCGAACTGCGTGCCGCGCGGCGCGGTCAGCGCCAGCCCCGACACCAGCCGCTGGCGGTTGTAGAAGGTCAGCGTGTTGGCATAGCTGTCCGGCGAGCTGCCCCAGCCGTCCTTGTCCTCGTAATAGATGGTGGTTTCGGCATGGACGCCGTCGGCGATGCCGGCATGGAAGGTGCCGGCGTACAGCTTGTCCTTGCGGACGTTGATCGCCTGTCCGTAATAATAGGTGTAATTGGCGTTGGAGAAGGGCACGCCCGCCGCCACCGGCGCATAGGCGGGCAGCGGATCGCCGTAATAGCCGCGGTAGCGGCCGACATGGCCGGCGAGGTCAGGCGTCCTGCTGTTGTATTCGGCGCGCGACAGCGTCGGGGAATCATAGTCGAAGAAGTCGTTCGAAACGAACTTGAACCGCGCCCAGCTGGTGTCGGTCACGTCGACCTGCGCCATCGCCTCCCAATGTTCGCGATCGACCGAGCCGGTGCCGCGCCACAGGTCGGTGTCGAGCTTGGTGCGGCTGACGAACGCCTTGAGCGGGCCGATCTTGCCGGTGCTGACCCGGACGAAGGTGCGCTTCATGTCGAAATCGCCGAAGCTCTGCGAGATGAAGGTGCCGAGTTCGTCCTGCGGCACGATCGAGCGATAGGAGACGACCGGCCCGAGCGACGAATAGGTCGGCATCGTCACCCCGCCCGCGCCCGGCGACGCCTCGACCACGCCCAGATTTTCGTTGTCGACGTAGCGGAACACCGGGCTGCCGCCGAAGGCGTCGCTGCGCCCCATCGGCACGCCGTCGACGACGAAGCCGATCTGGTCGAGGTTGAAGGCGCGCGCCTGCACGCTGTTGCCGAATTCGTAGAGGCCGAGCGCACCGTCGGTCTGCACGTTGAAGCCGGGCAGCGATTCGAGCATCTTGAGGCCGGAAATGCCCGATGGCGCGGAGAGCAATGCCTCGCGCGTCACCGCGACGGTGCTGGTGATACGATCCTCGCCCACCGCCTCGCTCGCCTGGCTGATGCGGCGGCCGCTGATGACGATATCCTGCCCCTCGCCCGCCGGCGCCTCGGTTGCCTGCGCCTCGGTCGCCTGCGTGCCGGTGTCGGCATTCTCGGCGGACGTCGCCTGCGCGGCGGCAGCCCCGGTGGTCAGCATGAGCGCGGCGGTGGCGAAGACGAGGCCCAGCGCCGTAGCGGCGGGGGTCGAGACACGAAGACGAGTCACGCGCAATCTCCTGATCTGGTCGGCGCACCGACGGGACATTGCTATCCAGATCATCCCCCCCGGGACTTCCGCTGCGGCCGGTTGTGGCGGTCCGCATCCATTCGCACGCGCCTGCTCAGTGCAGGGCCGGACCAGCCTCCCCGTCGTGCCGGATCGCCGACGCGATCACGAGGTGACCGGGATGGCCGGGCGCGCGGCCGGGTCGGCGGCGGCCTGTGCCGCGTCGAGCACGCGCAGCGCATTGCCGCCCCACACCTTGGCGACGTCCGCCGCGCCGAACCCGCGCGCGAGCAGCGCCGCGGTGATCTTCGGGAAGGCGGTGATGTCGTCGAACCCCTCGACCCCGCCGCCACCGTCGAAATCGCCGCTGATACCGACGTGATCGATCCCCGCCACGTCGATGGCATGGAGCAGATGCTTCATCACATTGTCGAAGGTCGCGCGCGGCACCGGCCAGCGCGCGTCGATCGCCTTGCGCTCGGCGAGGAAGGCCTTGCGATCCGCCTCGGTCATCGTCGCGCGCGGCGGCAGCTTCGCCATCAGCGCCGCCATCGCCGCCTCGCGTGCCGGAACCTTGGGCTGGGCGATCATATAGCCGTCGAAGGCGTTGATCTGGACGACGCCGCCCTTCGCCGCCAGCGCGCGCAGGTCGGCATCGGTGACGTTGCGCGGATGGTCGAAGATCGCGCGCACCCCCGAATGCGACAGGATCACCGGCGCCTTCGACAGCGCGATCGTCTGGCGCAGCACGTCGTCGGAGGCGTGGCTCAGGTCGATCAGGATGCCGAGCCGGTTCGCCTCCGCCACGAACGCCTTGCCTTTGGGGCTGAGGCCGTTCCATTCGGGCGTGTCGGTGGCGCTGTCGGCAAGGTCGTCGTTCTTGAAGTGGACGGGGCTCATCATCGTGACGCCGAGCCGCTGGAAGCTGCGCATCAGCGACAGGTCCGCCTCGAACGGATAGCCATTCTCCATGCTCATGAACACGAACCGCCGCTTCGCCGCGACCGCAGCCCGCGCCTCTGCGGCGGTGGTGACCAGCCGGAAGGCGTCGGGGTGGCGCGCCACCATCTCGCGAATCTGCACCGCGCGGACGAGCGCGGCGTCGCGCGCCTCGCGATCCCCCTCCGGCGTGCGCGGCCCCTGCGCGGTGAAGATCGCGAAGAAGCCGCCGTCGATCCCGCCTTCGACCATGCGCGGGTAATCGACCTGATCGCCGCTGTCGGCGCGGCTGTGGCGGTCCATGATGCTCCAGCCGGGGCGGCCGAGATTGGCGGGCGTGTCGAAATGCGTGTCGAGGACGATCGCCGCGTCATGGACCTGCCGTGCGTCCTGCGTGCGCGCGGGTTGCTTCGGGGCGCCCTGGGCGGACACCGGGGTCGGCAGCATGGCGAGCGCGAACGCGGCCAGCGGGACAAGCAAGGTCGTGCGCATCAGAAACGGGTCCTGTCTTCGACGTGACGCTCCACTTCGGTTCGCTCTATCCACAGCGTACGGAAAGTCTTCGAGGTTAGGAAGCGCAATTGATCGCTGTTGTGCGGCGATCCCGGCTGGCTGGAATTGCCATAGCTCATCATGCCCAACGCCTTCATCGGCTTGGAGAATTCTATCATCGACACCCAGGTTTCGCCATGGACGGGGGTGCGTTCGCCGTTCTTCATCGGCCCCCAGGTGATCGTGCGGAACACGCCGGTGTTGCCGAATCCGCCGTTGCCGGGAAGGCTGACGTCGCCGAGGTGGAACCGCGACGACTCGCCGAACGGACGGTCGAGCGCGCCGTACAGCTGGCGCGTCTTCGCGACCGCCGCCTTGAGCATCGCGACCGCGGCGGCGGGGTCCTTCAGCCCGCGTGGCGTGGCGAGCGGATCGTCGAGCGTCCACTTCACCGCATAATTGCTCTGGTCGACAAAATTACGCGGCGCGAACAGGGCGGCCCAGGTTTCGAACAGCAGCGCGCCGCGCGCGTCGGCGTCGAATTTATGGTTCCAGCCCGCCAGCAGGGCGGCAGCGGCGGCGATGTCCGGATCGGCATTGCCCTTTGCCGCGGCGAGCAGGTCCGGCAGCAGCCGGTCCGCCATCAGCGAGCCGGTCTCCAGCTTGCGCGCGACGAAATCGTCGAAGGACAGTTTAGGCGTCGCGGTCATCAGCATCACCGAATGCTGCGCGCGCTGGCTGACCGGGCCGACCGGCGCGACATAGCCGGGGAACGCCTTGGGATCGAGCTGGCGCGGCCAGGTCGCGAGCCAGGGCGGATCGTTGGCGTTCTGGACGAAGCCGCTGGCGGGATCGACCACCTTGGGCAAATCGTCATAGCCGTGGACGTCGCGCCACAGCGTCGCCGAGGTGTCGCCCGCCACCGGCCTGGACCAGGTGGCGACGTCGCCGTCGGCGTGTCGCGGCAGGATGCCGTTGTCGATATACATGATGTGGCCGGCGCGATCGGCATAGACGATGTTAAACATCGGCACCTGCATCCGCCGCAGCGCACGCTGGAAGGCGGCGAAGTCGTGCGCCTTGCCCATGTCGAGATACTGCTGGAGCACGCCGGGGCGGTCGAGGCCGGCGACCTTCAGCGCGATCGTGCCGCCGTTTCTGGGCAGGTCGAACACCGGCCCCTGCGTCGCATAGCGCTGCGTGAAGGCGACCGTCTTCAGCGTGCCGTCGGGCTGGCGCACGCGGTAGCTCTTCTGCGCGGTGGTGAACGGCAGCACCTTGCCGTCGTAGCGATAGCCGCCGTCGGCCAGCGTGAGTTTATAGCTCGCATAGCCCAGCATCGTGTTGACGGTGTTGGTGAAGCCGAGGTCGTCGTTGAACGCGAAGCGTAGCACCGGCAGGCCGACCTGCGTCGCGCCATAGACGCTGTAGCCGGGCGCGTTCAGATGCGCCTCGTAATAGGTCAGCATGCTCGGCGCCCAGGGCAGATGCGGGTTGGCGAGCAGCATCACCTTGCCGCTGGCCGAGCGCGACGGCGCCACCGCCCAGGCGTTCGACCCGCCCGCCTCGTTGGTCGTCGGATCGGCGAGCACCTTGCGGTCCGAGGCGATGTAGACATAGTTCATCAGCCGGTGTGCATGCGCCATCACGTCGGTGCCGCTGACCGGCAGCACGCGGCGCATCGCCGGATCGAGCGCATCGGGATGCGCAGCGGCATAGGCGTTGATGCCAGCGGCGAAGGCGTCGAGGTCGGCGCGCATCTGCGGCGTCTGCTGGCGGAACCACGTCGCCGCGCGGGTCGGCACGTCGTTGGCGACGAGCCAGCGGTCCTGCGTCTCATTGTCCGCGCCGCCCCAATATTCGGCGGCGCGCCCGCGCGCCTCGCCGAACAGCCGGAGCAGCAGGTTGCCGTGGCTCTGCGCCTGCGCATAGCCGAAGCCCCAGAAGGCGCCGGCCTCCGTCTTCGCATAGACATGGGGGACGCCGAACGTGTCCCACAGGATCTCGCCGCCGCCGGCATGGGTGGCCGGCGTCGCCGCCGGTGCCGCCGCCGCCAGGCCAAGGGCCGCGGCCCGGATGATCGTCGCGCGCATCGCCCCGTTCCTTCTCAAAAGCTGACCGCGACGCGGCCGTAATAATAGCCGCCGGTGAAGCCGTAGGCGCCGCTGGTCGCGTAGAAGCCGGCGCCGGTGTTGACGTTGGTTTGCGTGTCGTTGCGGTCGGGGTAGACGTTGAACAGGTTGTTCGCGCCGACCGCCACCGTCAGGCTGTCGGTCGTCTTCCACGACAGTTCCAGATCGGTGATCCACTTGGCGCCGAAGGTGCGGTCGTTGACGACGGCGTTGCCGTAGGATTTGAAGCTGCCGTAGCGGACGACGCGGGTCGACAAGGTGAAGGCGTCGATCGTCGCGACATTGCCGACGAACAGTTTGGTGCGCGGCAGGTTGACCGTCAGGTTGCTGCGCGACAGCCGGTCGAACAGGACGTAATCGGCGCCCAGCGCGGCGAGCTGCGGCGGGTTCGCCTTCACCCCGGTGATGATCGTCTTGTTGTAATTGTAGCCGAGGTTCCACGCGAGGTTCGCGACCGTGCCGAGCGGGTGGCGGTAGGTCGCGACGACGTCGACGCCGCGGGTGCGGGTGTCGATCGCGTTGGTGTAATATTGCGCGCTGATGTCGGGCGACTGGCCGTTGGCGATCAGGATCGCCGACACCGCATTGCCGGTCAGCGTCGAGGTGATCGCGATCCGGTCGTCGACCCTGATCTGATAGCCGTCGATCGTGACGCTGAGCCGCGCGAGCGGGGTCAACACCAGCCCGGCGCTGAGGTTGGTCGATTTCTCCGGGGTCAGCGGCTGCGCGCCGAGCGCCAGTGCGGCGGGCGAGCCGACCGGCAGCGTCTTGATCTGCAACAGGTTGAGCACCGGCGGCGTGCCAAGGTTGCGGAACTGGCCGGTGGTGGAGGCATAGATCTGCTGCGCCAGCGCCGGGGCGCGGAAGCCGGTGCTCGCCGCACCGCGCAGTGCGATCCAGGGCGTCACGGCGTAGCGCGCATTGACCTTGCCGATCAGCGTGTCGCCGCTGTCGTCGTCATAATGTTCGTAGCGGAGCGCGCCGCCGATCGTGACGTCGCGCGACGGATCCCAGGCGAGGTCGGCATAAGCGGCGAGGTTGTTGCGCTTGACGAAGCCGGCGTCGGACGGCTGGAAGCCCGCCGCGCCCGAGGCACCCGGCGTCGGCCGGCCGAGGCTGGAGGTATAGGTGCCGGCGGCATAGCTGGCGGGTTCGCCCTGCGCGACCTGATAGCTTTCGATGCGGTGCTGCAACCCGCCCGACACCTGCAGCCGGCCCGCGCCGAGCGGATAGGAGCGGGTGAGGTCGAGCGAGTTGACCGCCTCCTTCGAGATCAGCGAACCGACGTAGAATTCGGTGGGGCTGGTCGGGCCGAGCGAGGCGTTGATCGTGCGATCGGCGCGTTGCCGCGACCGGTTGCGCCCCAGCGTCGAGCTGAAGTCCCATTTCCAGCCCGCAATCACGCCGCGCGCGCCGACCGCGACCTCGTAATCCTCCTCGTTGATGACGACGCGCGGGTAGAAGCCGTTGGGATAGACCTGCGGCAGCGCATTGGCGTTGGTCGCCGGACGATAGGTGTAGTTGAGATCGGACTTGCGCTGGCTGTAGGTGCCGAACGCGTAGAGTTCGACGGTGCCGAGGTCGTAGCCGGCGTTGAACGCGGTGTTCAGGCTCTCCTGCGGCATCGCACCGTAATTGGAAGTGACCAGCCGGTCGATCGTCGCCTCGCGCGGGTCGAGCGCGCCGGCGACCAGCGGATAGAGGCGGATGGTGGAGGCGATCGGCTCGGCGCGGTTCGACGCCTGCTGCTTCTTGGCGCCGGCGGACAGGTTGAGGAAGCCGTTCTCGCCGAGGTGGAGGCCGAGGTTGAGATCGGCCTGGAACAGCTCGCCGTCGCTGCGGTCCATGTTCTGGCCCGCGGTGACGGCGCCGAAGCCGCCCGCCGCGTCATGTTTGAGGATGACGTTGATGACGCCGGCGATCGCGTCCGAGCCATATTGCGCGGCGGCACCGTCGCGCAGCACCTCGATATGGTCGACCGCGGCGGTCGGGATCATGTCGAGATCGGCGGGGACCGAGCCGTTGTAGTAATTGGACACGGCGTTGATGAGCGACGTCTTGTGGCGGCGCTTGCCGTTGACGAGGATCAGCGTCTGGTCGGGATTGAGGCCGCGCAGGCCGCCGGTGGCGATCACGGTCGAGGTGCCGCCGCCGGCGCGGGTCGGCAGGTTGAACGAGGGCACCAACGTGTTGAGCGCGGCGAACACGCCCGATTTGCCGGTGCGCTGCAGCTCGGCACCGCTGATGACGTCGATCGGGGTCGGGCTGTCGACGACGGTGCGCGGCTGGCCGCGGCTGCCGGTGACGACGATGTCCGCGGCGGGCTCGTCAACCTGTTGCGCGGTCGGGGCGGTCGGGTCCTGCGCGTCGCTGGCCTGCGCCTGCGCTTGCTGGAACGCGGGGGCGAGCGCCGCCGGGCGGAAAGCGGCGGTGCGCACCGGCTGCGGCAGCGCGGTGGCGGACGGCGGCAGCGACAGCGCGATGACGCCGCCGCCGCTGCGGTTGACGCGCAGGCCGGTGCCCGAGAGCAGCCGGCCGAGCGCCGCCTCCGCCGACATCCGCCCCTTCACCCCGGCGGTGCGCAGGCCGGCGACGCGGTCGTAGGGATAGAGGATCTGCACCCCCGATTGTTCGGCGAAGCGGGCGAGCGCGCCCTGCACCGACTGCGCCTCGATCGCGAAGGCGATCGTCGCCGGCCGGGCGGCCGCGGCGGGTGCCGCAAACGTCATGGCGGCGCCGGTCAGCAACGTCGCCATCATCATGGGTGTCGTCATCGTCAGCCCCCCGGCCATGGTGTTCACTGATGGGGAAGACGGTCGTGACGACACAATCTGCTAACCATCGTGTCATTTTTATTTCATGATGGCTGGACACCGGTGTCCAATGCTGGTCGTATCGCCTCAACAGCACGTCCGCGGGAGAGGATCGCCTTCGCCACGATCGGGGGGTTCCGTTGGATTCAGTCAGAGCCAGGCTCGAATGGTACAAGCAGGCCATCCTGCCGCACGAAGGCGCGCTGCGGGCGCGGCTGCGGCGGGTGCTGCCCGACGGCGCCGATGTCGACGACGTCGTGGCGGAGGCGATGACGCGGGCCTATGCGACCGGCGACACCGACCGCGTGCAGTCGGGCCGCGCCTATCTGTACCAGATCGCGCGCAACCTCGTCATCGATGCGGCGCGGCGCAGCAAGATCGTGTCGTTCGAGGTAATCGCCGACCTCGACCTGATCGGCGTCGACGACAGCGCGCAGGCGCGGCTGGAGGCGCGCGACGAATTGCGCCATCTGCAGGCGATCCTCGACACCCTGCCGCCGCAATGCAGGCGCGCATTCGTGCTGCGGCGTGTTTACGATTGGCCGACGGGTGCGATAGCAGAGGAGATGGGCTTGTCCGTTTCCACGGTAGACAAGCATTTGGCACGCGCCGCGCTGAAGATCATGCAGGCGATCGGCGAGTACGAGGGTTCGGGTTTTGGATGGTCCCTGCACAGGCGCAACGGAACGAACGGCGATCGAGGCGGAAGCGACGCGTCTGTTCCTGAAGGCCCGCGCCAGCGAGGCTGAGGCCGACTGGGACGCCGCCTATCGCTGGATCGAGCAGGACCCGGCGCACGGCTATGCCTTCGCCAAGGTCGAGGCGGGCTGGGACCTCGCCGCGCGGCTGCGCGACATCGCGCCCGAGCGGCTGGACGGCGGCGCGGTGCGCGGCGAAGCCATGCCGGTCTCGATCGCCGCCGCCCGCCGCGCACCGGCGCCGCCGGTGACGCGGCGGCTCGCGATGGGCGGGATCGCCGCCGGCCTGGTCGCGGCGGTCGGTGCGGCGGCGTGGCGGTTCGGCGCGACGGGCGACCATTATGCGACCGGCGTCGGCGAACGCCGCGTGGTGACGCTGGCCGACGGCAGCCTGATGCGGCTCAACACCGACACCGCGGTCACCGTCGACCTCGCGCCCCGACGTCGCTCGATCCGGCTGCTGCGCGGCGAGGCGAGCTTCGACGTGGCGCACGATACGCGCCGCCCGTTCGTGGTCGCGGCGGACGAGGCGCGGGTGCGCGCGGTCGGCACCGCCTTCACCGTGCGGCTGCGCAGCGACCTGACCGAGGTGACGGTAAGCGAGGGGATCGTCGGCGTGCGCGACGGCGGCAAGGCGGAACGGCATGTGCCCGCGGGCAATGCCGCGGCGGTGCGGCGCGGCACGATCGCCGTCACCGCGCTGGCGCCGACCGATATCCAGCGCCGGCTGGCATGGCAGGACGGGCGGCTGAGCTTCGACGGCGATACGCTGGAACAGGCGGTCGACGAGTTCAACCGCTACCGCATCAGGCCGATCGTGATCGGCGATCCGGCGCTGGCCGGCGTGCGGATCGGCGGCACGTTCCGCTCCGATCGCTCCGGCGATTTCGCCCGCGCGCTCGAACAGAGCTTCGGCATCCGCGCGATCGAGGGCGGCGACGGATCGCTGCTGCTCGTCCCGGCCGGCGACGGATAGCAGAAACGCGCCGCCCGTCCGTTTGGGAGGGGGAGAGGCGGGCGTCGCAACGTCCCGGCGCGGGCCAGCGGCCCGATCAACCCGCCCCGTCCGTTCAAAGGGGAAGCCCCATGTACCGTCGTTCGTCCGTGTCCCGCCGCCCGCTCGCCGCGCTGCTGCCCCTCTGCCTGCTGCTCGCCGCCGCGCCGCAGGCGGACGAGCCGGGCCATGGCGTGCCGCTGCCCGCCGCCGGCACGACCGCGCCCGCCTTTCAGCCGGTCCAGGCCGAGCTGTTCGGGGTGGTCGGGTCGCTGTCCAACGCCTGGGGCGACATGGACAATGACGGCGACCTCGATTTCGCCGTGTCGCTGAAGAGCGGCGAGGTGCGCCTCTATCGCAACGACGGCGGCACCTTCGTCAGCGTCGGCGCGGCGATGGGCCTGCCCACCGCGGCACACGAGCTGCGCGGCCTGAGCTGGGGCGATTACGACGGCGACGGCTGGCTCGACCTGCTCGGCGGCGCGACCGATCCCAAGCAGCCGACGCTCGTCTTCCACAACCGCAAGGGCAAGGGATTCGAGGAGGTCGGCGCCGCGATCGGGCTTGGCTTCGCCGGCCGCTCGGCACGGCAGACGAGCTGGGTCGATTACGACAATGACGGCGACGTCGACCTCTATGCCGCCGACCGGATCGGGCCCAACCGGCTGATGCGCAACGACGGCGGCCGCTTCACGCAGGTGTTCGCCGGCACCGGCGTGTCCGATCCGCGCCCCACCGTCGGCGCCTGCTGGTTCGATTACGACGCGGACGGCGACCTCGACCTGTTCCTAGCCAACCAGTCGGGCGCGAAGGACGCCTTGTGGCGCAACGACGGCGGCAGTTTCGTCGACGTTGCCGAACAGGCGGGCGTCGCGGGGCCGGCGCGCACGAAGGAAGAGGGCGGCGTCGGCTGCGCGATCGGCGATTACGACAATGACGGGCGGCTCGACCTGTTCGTCCCCAATTACGGGCCGAACGCGCTCTATCGCAACCGCGGCGACGGCACGTTCGAGAACGTCTCGGTCGCGACCGGCGTCGGCTTCGCCAATCACGGCGTCGGCGCGGCCTGGGGCGATTACGACAATGACGGCTGGCTCGACCTGTCGATCATGGCCTACGAAGGCCCGGTCGGGAAACAGGAGCCGACCAACGCGCTGCTCCACAACGAATCCGACGGCAAGGGCGGGCGCCGCTTCGTCAACGTGCTGCCGCGCACCAGTGCGATGAACGCCGGCGACCATGGCGTGCAATGGGTCGATTACGATCGCGACGGTGCGCTCGACCTGTCGATCACCGATGGCTACGGCCCGGTCGGCGGCCATTTCCTGTTCCGCAACCTGTTGCCCGCCGCCGCCGCGGCGCGCAGCCTGTCGGTGCTGCTGCTCGACGCGCGCGGGCATTTCACCCGGCCCGGCGCCGAGGTGCGGCTGCGCGATGCGCGCGGGCGCATCCTCGCGACGCGGCAGGTCGGCACCGGCGACGGCTATAACACGCAAAGCGCGCAGCCGGTCCATTTTGGGCTGGCGACGACCGCCCCGGTTACCGTCGAGGTGACCTGGCTGCGCGGCGGCAAGCGGGTCGTGCAGCGCCGGTCCGGCATCACCGCCGCCGCCTATCGCGGCCGGTCGCTCGTCATCCGCGAGACGCCGTCGCGCAGCTGAGGCGGCGGTTCGGCGGCATCCGTCTCGCGCATCAGCGTCGCGACCAGCCGGGCCGCCGGCATCGCCCGGGCGAGCGGCGCCCCCTGCCCGGCCCAATGCGCGCCGAAGCCGGATTCGCCCCGCGCCGTCGCCGCCGCATGCAGCGCCTTGCCGGCGTCATAGGCGATCGGATAATCGGGTGGCACCAGCCCGGCGAGATCGCCGGCGAGGGCGGTGAACCGGTTGGCGAGCGCGCGCGCCGGGCGGCCGGAGATCAGCGACGTCATCGTGGTGTGATACGCCCTCGGCCCCGCCAGCGCGGCGCGATAGCCCGCATCGGCGGCGGATTCGGGGCAGGCGACGAACGCGGTGCCGAGCTGCGCGGCGACCGCGCCGAGCCGTAGCGCGGCGGCGATGCCCGCGCCGTCCATGATCCCGCCCGCCGCGACGACCGGCACGCGGACCTCGCGGACGAGCAGCCGGACCAGCGCCATCGTGCCGAGCGCATCGTCGGGTGCGGCGGGATCGAAGACGCCGCGATGGCCGCCCGCCTCGATCCCCTGCGCGACGATCGCGTCGATGCCGGCGGCCTCCACCATGCGCGCCTCCGCGGGGCTGGTCGCGGTCGCGAGGAGGAAGACGCCGCACGCGCGCAGCATCGCGATCGCCGCGGCGGACGGCAGCCCGAAATGGAAACTGACGACGGGCGGCGCGACCTCGGCGAGCATCGCCAGCATCGCGGGATCGTCGGCGAAACTCGTGTAGATCGTCCGCAGCGCGGCGGGCGGCGCGGCACCGAAGGCGGCGAAGCGCGGCGCGAGCGCGTCGAGCCAGCGGCGTTCCCGGTCGCGATCGGCGATGGCACGCGGATGGACGAACAGATTGACGTTGAAGGCGGCATCGCGATCGAGCCGCGCGCGCAGCGCCGCGATCATGCCGCGCGCACCGTCGGCATCGGTCGCGCCGACCGCGATTCCGCCGAGCCCGCCGGCGTTCGACACCGCCGCGGCCAGCGCCGGCGTCGACACCCCCGCCATCGGGGCCTGGACGATCGGCAGGGTCATGCGCAGCGCGTCGAGCATCGCGTCCGTCTCCTCCTTCGCCGATCGCGGTGCAAGGGGCGATCCGCCGTGCCGCGGGAGTGGCGCGACGGCCGCGGCCTGCCTATAGCGCCGCCGATGACCGTCTCTTCCCGTCCGCTGCGCCATGGCGTCTATGCCGCCGTCCTGATCTCGCTCGCCGCGCCCGGCGGCACGGCCGTCCGCAAGGCGAAGCCGCGGGTGACGGCACCGGCCCCGGTCAAAGCGGACGGGACGATCATCCCGCTGCCGCTCAACCCGATCGTCCCGGCGGCGCAGCGTGCGTGCACCAGCCGCACGCCGAACGGCCTCGGCTATACGATGCTGCGCGCCGCGCCGGGCGCGATGCCGGCCGCCAGCGACGTCGTGCTGGTCAATTACATCGGCTATCTGGCGGCGACGGGCGCGGTTTTCGATCAGGGGATGCGATCGCCCTTCCCGGTCAGCGGCGTCATCCCGGGCTTTTCGCAAGGGCTGCAGATGATGGGGAAGAGCGGGATCGCGCGGTTCTGCATCCCCGCGGCGATGGGCTATGGCCCGCAGGGATCGGGACCGATCCCGGCGAACGCCGACCTCGTGTTCCAGGTCGAGCTGATCGACTACAAGACGACGGCGGAGATCGAGAGCATGAAGGCCGCCGCCGAGACGCCCGAGCCGAAGGCGAACCCGCAGCCGTAAGGCCCATGCCGGCGAGCAGGCCGCGCGTCACGGATCGTGCGACGGCTCCGCCTCTGCGGCACCGCGATCCGCCTCCCGCTTGTCCGCCTTGGCCTGCGCCTTCTTCGCGGATTCGGCGGCCTTGGCCCGTTCGCGCTCGCGGCGCTCGAAATCGTAGTTCGGTTTGCGTGGTATGTCGGTCGCTCCACGGGGGCGTCGGGTCGCGCGGGGCGCGCGACCTCTGGAACCCTCGCCCACCGGCTACACCGATCCGCGCTGCGCGACCAGTATCGGAGCGCCCGGTGCGCGGTGCTGCCGCGACCCTAACCGGATGCGACGCCGCTAAGCATGTCGGCGCCTGCCGAGGGGGTGCATGCACCCGGCACAAGAGATGGCGCGCGCGATCACGGTGTTGGCGCGCGAACTACAACCATAATGATTTATTAGGTATTTTTTAGCCCGCCTCGCCGAAATTTCCATGCGAGGGAGGAGCTTTATGGTTCCGAAGGACGGAACGCCAACTCTGTGCGCATACTTGGCAGCGCTCTGCGATACTGCCATCTGTCGCCCGACGCGCAGGATACGGGCGGATCGGGCCGGCGCGGTATTGATCGAGTTCGCGATCCTGATCCCGATCCTGATGCTCTTCAGCTTCGGCATCATCTCCTATTCCTGGTGGTATCTTCTCGCCAACGGGGTGCAGCATGCCGCCAGCGACGGCGCGCGCGCGTCGATCGCGGGGCTGGACGCCGCCGAGCGGCAGACGATGGCGGTCAACAAGGCCACCGACAATCTGCGGGCGATCGGTCGCTACGACATGCGCCAGGCGCAGGTCAGCGTCGTCGAACAGGCGAACCGGCTGACCGTCACCGTGACCTATGACGCGGGCGGCGACGCGAACCTGAAGCTGCCGTTCGTGCCCGCGCCGCCGTCGCGGATCGTCCAGCGCGCCAGCATCCTGCTGGGCGGATTGTGATGCGTCGCGCCGCGCGCGGGCTGCTGGCGTCGCGAAAGGGCAGCGTTTCGGTTCTATCGGTGTTCCTCATCCTGATCTTCATGGGCGGTGCCGCCACCGCGGTCGATTACGGGTCGCTGGTGATGCGCAAGCAGCAGTTGCAGGGCCTCGCGGATCGCGCCGCGATGGTCAGCGTCGGCACCGCCAATGCGGCGACCACCGCCAACCAGCTGATCGCGGTGGAGGGGGCGTCGGGCGTGACGCTCGTCACCGCGCAGCCCGGCAGCTATTCCGCGGATCGCAGCCTCGCCCCGGCGGCCCGGTTCCGCGCGAGCGCCGACGAACGCACCGCGGTGCGGGTCGTGCTCGGGCGACGCGTGCCGCTGTTCTTCGCCGGCGTGCTGACCGGCCGGCGCTTTCAGGACCTGCAGGCGACGGCGACCGCGGCCCGCACCGGCGAGGCGGCGATCAGCATCGGATCGCGGCTCGCCAGCGTGCAGGGCGGCGTGCCGGGCGCGTTGCTGTCGTCGCTCGCCGGAGTCGATCTCAACCTGTCGGTCGCCGACTATAGCGCGCTGGTCGACGCCAATGTCGATATCCTCGCACTGTCGCGCCTGTTGCAGACGCGCGCCAGCGTCGGCCTGGGATCGCAGGGCGGCACCGCCGCGGCAAACGTCGAGCTGCCGACATTGGTGACCGCAATGGCGGATGCGGCGACCTCCCCCGCCGCCGCGGTGCTGCGACGGGTCGCACTGAAGGTGCCGGCGACGCGGGTCGACGTCCGCCGGCTGATCGACCTCGGCACCAGCGTGGCGCCGCCGGCGGTCAAGGTCGCCGCCGATGCGCTGCTGCGCGAGGCGCTGATCGGCACCGGCGGCGACCGGCAGGTGACGCTCAACCTCGGCGCGCAGGTGCCGGGGCTGACCTCGACCGGCGTCCGGATGGCGATCGGCAGCCGGTCGGCGACCTCGCCGTGGATCAAGGTCGGCCGCGATGCGACGGTGACGGTGAGCACCGCGCAGATGCGGATCGGCGTGACCGCGCGGATCGACGTGCTCGGCATCGGTCTCGCCGCCGCCGAACTGCCCATCGTCATCGAAGGAGCGAGCGCAGAGGCGCGGCTGGCCGCGGTCACCTGCGCCAGTGACGGCGCCAGCGTCGCCGTCGATGCACGCGCCTCGCCCGGGCGGGCGATGATCGCCTCGGTCGCCGATCCGGCCTTCTACGCCATGGAAACGCCGCTGCCGTCGCAATATGCCACGCTGCTGAGCCTGCCGCTGACCAGCGTGAAGGGGCTGGCGGACATCCAGCTGGCGGGATCGACGTGGCAGCGGCTGCAATTCTCCGCCGCCGACATCGCCGCCAATACGGTGCGCACGGTCAATGCCTCGTCGCTGAGCGGCGGGCTGGTGGCCTCGCTGTTGCAGCGGCTGGACCTGCGGATCACCGCGCTGGGCATTCCGGTCAGCACCTCGCCGCTCACCACGCCGCTGTTTACCGCATTGTTCGGCGCCACCCCGGCGCTCGACCTGCTGCTCGACCAGGTGCAGCAGGTGGCGGGCATCCGCGTCGGACAGGCCGACGTGCGGGTGCCGGGCGCGCGCTGCGGCGTCGCCGCGCTGGTCGGCTGAACCGCGCCGAACAACCGGACCGCCGCACTTTCGCGGGCCGACGCCCCGACGGGCTGGACAGCGCGCCGTGGCCACCCTATTCAATGATACAACATATCATTGGAGACTGCCATGCGGGACGACGCACGCCTGCCGGTAACGGTGCTGTCGGGCTTTCTGGGGGCCGGAAAGACGACGTTGCTCAACCATATCCTCGCCAACCGCGGCGGACGGCGCGTGGCGGTGATCGTCAACGACATGAGCGAGGTGAACATCGACGCCGATCTCGTCCGCGGCGGCGAGGCGGCCTTGTCGCGAAGCGAGGAGGCGCTGGTCGAGATGACCAACGGCTGCATCTGCTGCACGCTGCGCGACGATTTGCTGGCCGAGGTGCGGCAGCTCGCCGAGGCCGGCCGCTTCGACAGCCTCGTGATCGAAAGCACCGGCATTTCCGAGCCCCTGCCGGTCGCCACCACCTTCTCGTTCCGCGACGAGGCGGGCGCCTGCCTAGGCGATGTCGCGCGGCTCGACACGATGGTGACGGTGGTCGACGCGCTCAACCTGCTGTCCGACTATTCGAGCCGGGATTTCCTCGCCGATCGGGGCGAGAGCCTGGGCGAGGACGATACCCGCAGCCTCGTCGGCCTGCTCGCCGAACAGATCGAATTCGCCGACGTGATCGTCGTCAACAAGGCCTCGTCGGTGTCCGCCGAACAGCTCGCGACGGTGAAGAAGCTGGTCGCCAGCCTCAATGCCGATGCGCGGATCGTCGCCTGCGACCAGGCGCAGGTGCCGCTCGACGCGATCCTCGACACCCGGCTGTTCGACGAGGAGCAGGCGAGCCGCCACCCGCTCTGGGCCAAGGAGCTGTACGGCTATGCCAGCCATCAGCCGGAAACCGAGGAATATGGCATCGAGAGCTTCGTCTATCGCGCCCGCCGTCCGTTCGACCCCGCCCGGTTCCATGGCTTCCTGACCGACGGCGGGCTCGATCACGTCGTGCGCGCGAAGGGGCATTTCTGGCTGGCGACGCGGCCCGACTGGGTCGGCGAGCTGGCGGTCGCGGGCAGCGAGACGATGACCTCGCGCCTCGGCCGCTGGTGGGCGTCGATCCCGAAGCACCAATGGCCCGACGACGACGAGCGGTTCGAACGCTTCGTCGCGGGGCATTGGGATGCGATCTGGGGCGACCGGCGGCAGGAGCTGGTGTTCATCGGCATCGGCATGGACGAAGCGCGCATCCGCCGCCGGCTCGACGCCTGCCTCGTCGGCGCGGCGGCCTTCACCCCGCAGCTGTGGACGGCGATGCGCGATCCGTTCCCGGCATGGGGCGAACGCGTGGCGGAGCCCGCGTGATGGCGACGAGGCTCGCCGATCCGGTCGCGCGCAGCGATACCGCGGACGTCCTGCACGCCATCCTCGATCCGGGTTGCGCGCTGGCGATCTGGGAGCGCGCCCTCCCCGCCGCGCTCGTCGCCGACCTCACGGCGCTGGCCCCGGACAGCGTCGACGACATCGATGCGGTCGTCCGGACCGACAGCGCGCCGATCGCGGTCGCGGTGCTGCTCGGCGGGGCGGGCTACGACCCGGCGACCGCGCTGATGCTGGCGACCGAGATCGGCACGTCGGCGGAGCGCCTCGCCCGCCTCGCGCCGGTCGAGCGGCTGCGGGTCCGGCTCGAGATCGTGACGACGGATGCCTGCCGCCGCTTCCACGCCGACCGGGTGACGCTGCGGCTGCTGGTCACACTCCACGGCCCGGGCACGCAATGGATCAGGGCCGCCGATCCGGACGCGGTCGCGCAGGTGCCGACCGGCGCCGTCGCGCTGTTCAAGGGGCGGCTGCTGGTCGAGGAACCGCCGATCCTCCATCGTTCGCCCCCGATCACGGGGACGGGGCGGCACCGGCTGATGCTCGCGATCGACCCCGTCTGACGCCGCCGTCGGCTCATACCGCCGCGGCATCGGCGGCGAGCGCGCGCCGCAGCGCCGCCACCTCGCGGTTGAGCGCAGCGAGCCGCTCGGGCGCCATGCCGGTCCGCTCGACGATCATCGGCGCGAGGCATCCCGTTTCCGCCCAGCGCACCTTTCCCGCCTCGGTCAGGCGGACGCGCACCTGCCGCTCGTCGGCGGGATTGCGCAGCCGCGTGACCAGCCCCGCCGCCTCCAGCCGTTTGGCGAGCGGAGTGATCGTGCTCGGCTCCAGCGCCAGCCGCTCCCCGATCTCACCGATCGAGCGTCCCTCCTCGGCCCCGTTCAGCACCTGCAAGACGAGGAATTGCGGATAGGTGATGCCGAGCCGGTCGAGCACCGGCTTGTAGGCGCGATTGATCGCGATGGTCGCGGCGTAGAGCGAGAAGCAGAGCTGTTCGTCGAGCGGCAGGGGTTCGGGCATCGGGGCTCTCCTCGACGCACCCATAGCACGCCAAAGATTATCGCGGCAAACAGCTCTGGACAGGCGGGCTCGACAGACCTAGATGATTATCGCGATAAACGATTTGGAGACACCGCATGTCGATCGACGTCAAATACAGCACGACGGCCACCGCGACCGGCGGCCGCGACGGCCATGCCCGGTCCGAGGACGGCCGTTTCGAGGTGCAGCTCTCGACCCCCAAAGAGCTCGGTGGCGCCGGCGGCGACGGCAGCAACCCCGAGCAATTGTTCGCGGCGGGCTATTCCGCCTGCTTCATCGGCGCGCTGAAGGTCGCGGGACAGCAATTGAAGGTGAAGCTGCCCGATGACGTCGCGGTCACCGCCACGGTCGGAATCGGTCCGCGCGCGGCGGGCGGGTTCGGCATCACCGCCGACCTGACCGTGTCGCTGCCCGGCATCGAGCGCGAGGCGGCACAGCGGCTGGTCGATACCGCGCACCAAATCTGCCCCTATTCGAACGCGACGCGCGGCAATGTCGACGTGGGCCTGACGCTCGCCTGACGTCCCGGCATTCTCTTCGACCCGGCGCGCGCCGTCACGCGCGCGCCGCGGCTCTCGCGCCCGCCGCGGTGGCGAGACCGAAGACGAGGTGATTGGCGGTGTGCATGCCGATCGTCGTCGCATCCGATTCCCATTCGGGCCGCTTCAGCCCGAGCAAAGGACCGGCGACCCAGTGCGCCACCGCGTAGAACGCCAGTCCGAACGCGATGCCGCCGGGCAGGACGCCCGCATCCTCATCGACCGTCGCGGCATAGACCGCACCGGCGGCCGCCGACAGCAGCAAATGCCCGCCCTGGATTACCGCCTGCTCGCCGGACGACGCCAGCGCATCGTCGGGCGGCACCGTCACCCCGAGGCCGCGCGCACCGGCCCGTTCCAGCATCGCGAGTTCCGACGGTGTCCCGCTCTTCCGTTCGCCTGCGATCAGCATCGCGGTGATGCCGAGCCCCGCGACCAGCCCGCCGGCGATCGCACCGGCCATGCGTCTGCCGTTCATATCCTGCCTCTCCCGGAATCGTCAGCTGAGCGGCGGCTGACCGTTCGACGCACTCAGGCCGCCATCGACGGGAAGATTGACCCCCGTCACGAACCGCGCATCCTCGCTGGCGAGGAAGGCGATGACGCCGGCGATATCGTCGGGCTCGGCGCCGCGCCCCATCGGAATACGCTCCTCGAACTTGGCGATCAGCTCGGGCTGTTCCTTCATCCCCGCGGTCAGCGCGGTATAGGTCAGCGACGGGTTGACCGCATTGACGCGGACGCCGTGCGCGGCCTCGTCCATGGCAAGCGCGCGGGTGAAATTGGTCACCGCACCCTTGGCCGCGCAATAGAAGCTGTGGTTCCAGTCGCCGCCGAGCCCCGACACCGACGAGACGTTGACGATACAGCCCTTCGCGGCACGCAGGGCGGCGATCGCGGCGCGGCTCATGTGGACGACGCCGTACAGGTCGGTTTCGATGACTTTGGTGAAGGCCGACAGATCGCCCTCGTCCAGCTGGCCGAGATGATCGACGCCCGCATCGTTGACCAGCACGTCAACGCGGCCGAACCGCGCGATCGCCTGCGCGACGAGCGCGTCGCAGGCCGCGGGATCCCGCACGTCGGTGACGAGGGTTTCGACATCGCCCTCGAGGCCGGCGGCGACGTTGGCCAGCGCGTCGCCGTCGACATCGCTGAGGACCAGCGTCGCGCCCTCGGCCGCGAAGCGTCGGGCGGCGCGCTCGCCGATCCCCGACGCCGCGCCGGTGATGAGGACGACCTTGCCCTGAAAGCGCCGGGGGGTGGCTGGATGGGTCATGCGTATTTCTCGTCTGTCGGGGTCGGGATCATGATCGATGCGATGGCGCGGCGGCGGTGGCCGCGATCAGGCGGCCGGTTCGTGATACGGGCAGGCGTTGACCCGCGCGCGGAAGTCCGCCGAATGGCGATAGGGTTCGTTGCGGGCGCGGTTGATGTTGCCGAGCGGCTGATGCGCCGCGATCCCCGTCCAGATCGCGAACCGCGTCTCCTCGTTGATCCGCTGTACCTGCGCGGGATCCCAGCTGTCCTGCGCCGCAACGCGGACGGTGCCGACCTTGCGGAACGGCGCCTCCGCCTCGTCCCATTCGACCGTCGGGTCCTCGATCGGCTGGCGTTCGAGGTCGCGGCACAACTGGACGCGGAACTCCCATTCCGCATCGATCCCGGCCATCTCGGACCGGACGTCCTCGCGGATCGCATCCTCACGGCCGTCGACATGGATCGTCCCGCCGGTCAGCGCGGTCATCGCCGGCGCGACCGGCTTCAGGCTGAACTTGGCGATATAGTCGCCGTAGCGGAACGGCGTGACGCTGTAATAGGTCTCGCCGAGCGGCTCGACATTGGGCGCGCCGCCGAGCGAATTGATCGCCGCGCTCTCGATCCCGACCGCCTCCAGCGCCCCGCGTACGCCGCGCAAAACCGACGACATCACCGTCTTCGTACCCTCCATCCGGTCGGTGGTCCTGGCCAGCAGCTTGAGGTTGCCGAGGAACTTGTCTGCGGTCTTCGCCTGGAAGACGGTGCCGTTGACCATGACGAAGTCCTGCGCGTTGCCCTCGGAGCCCGGCAGGCGCGCGCCGTCGACGTCGAACACCTTCATCGCGAGGCCGCGCGGCAGGCTGATCGCGTCGGGCAATATGTCGCCGGCGTTGGTCGACAGGCGCAGCAGCACCTGGTGCGTGCCCGGGGTGGCGAACAGGCCCTGCGCCAGCTCCGGCGGCAGGTCGGCGTCGACCGTCAGTTCGCCGGACAGCACGCCATGCGCCTTGGCATGGACCGAGCGGACGGCATGACCGTAATCCTCCGCCGTCCGTTCGAGGATCACGTCGAACGCAGCGCAAAGCTGTTGCACCGTTTCGCGCTCGTCGGGCTGGATCGTCTCGACATCGGGGTGGTAGCGGACGGGGGCATCGGTCATCGGAGCTATCCTTCAGGGGCGGGAGCGGGGTTCAGCGGCGCGCGCGGATGGCGCGCAGACGCCCGCCGGGGCGGCGGGCAGCGCGGCGACGGCCGGACGGAATGGGCATGGGCGCTCCTGCTGTGTCGAACGGTGAACAGACGGCCGCCCGCAACGTTTCCGTACGATACCGGGCAGAGCGCGCCCGGCGACAGCGAGCGAGCGGAACGAACGTCATGTCCAACGTCACCCCGATCACCGGCCATGCCGGTCCCGACCCGGCGAACCCGACGGCGGACCGGACGGGCAACAGGCTGCTTGCCAGCCTGTCGGCGGCGGATCGCGCGCTGCTGGCGCCGCATCTGGAGCCGGTGTTCTTCGCGGTCGGCGACGTCATCACGCATGCGGGCGATCCGATCGAGAGCCTGTGCTTCCCCGAACAGGGGATCGCGGGCGTGCTCGATTCGCTGGAGGACGACCGGCGCTATGCGATCGGACTGGTCGGTGCGGAGGGGTTTCTCGGCTGGCCGCTGCTGCTCGGCGACGACCGCTCGCCCTATGACGTGACGATGCGCGCCGAACGCGGCCAGGCGCTGCGCATCGCCGCCCCCGCCCTGCTCGACGCGGTCGAGGCGAGCGCGACGCTGCGGTGCGCGCTGCTCCGCTTCGTCCACGTCTTCATGCTGCAGATGGGGCGGACGATCGTGTCGTCGCTGGCGCATCCGATCGAGCGGCGCATGGCGCGCTGGATCCTGCTGTATCACGACCGCGTCCAGGCGGACGAGATCAACATGACGCACGAGGAATTCCGCCTGATGCTCGGCGTCCGCCGCAGCAGCGTCACCGATGCGATGCACCGCCTCGAGGAAGAGCGCGCCATCCGGGCGCTGCGCGCGAAGATCGTCGTCCATGATCGCGCCAAGCTGATGCAGCTGGCCAGCGACACCTACGGCCGTCCGGAACAGGAATATCGCCGGCTGATGCATGCGCCGGCGAGGGTGTGACGCTCCGGGGCGCGCCCGGACCTATCCGTAGACGCTGGCCGTCGCCGCCCGGTCGTGATTCGCGATGACGCGGCGTAGCGCCTGGCGGAATCGCGCCGCCTCTCGGGTCAGCGCCGCCTTGTCGAAACAGGCGGCCGCGCCGCGCCTGATCGATTCCCGGGCGATATCCGATCCCTTTGTGGTCGACGACGACAGCACGACGATGGGCGCATGGCGCGGCCCGCCGAAATCGTCGAGGAACGCCAGCCCGCCCATGCCCGGCATATGGAGGTCGAGGGTGATGACGTTGGGCTTGAGGGTGCGCAGCAGCACCTTCGCCTGCTCCGACGAGGCGGCGACGCCGACGATCTCGGCGCCCGGGTCCTGGATCACGATCTGTTCGATGATCGCCCGCGCGGTGGCGGAATCCTCGATAATCAGCAGCCGGATGCAACCCACCTCAACAATCCCAAGCTGTCGGCCCGCCATCGCGGCGGGCTGCCTGCCCCTGCTATCGGGGGACAGCTAAGCATATGTAAAGTCATAACTTACGATCTGGTTCGCGTGCCGACGCTTGCCGATCGGATCGCAATCCCCACATCTGGTGGATGAGCCCCGACGACCGCGACGACCCGGACGACATCGCCTATCTGCGCCGGCGGGCGGCCGAAGAGCGGTCCGCGGCCGACGACGCGGCCTGTATGGCGCGCACCGCGCATGCGGATATGGCGGACGATTATGCCGATCGGGCGGACACGCTGGCGGAAGCCGCCGCCGCAGGGCAGGCGGAGCTCGAGGCGCTGCTCGGCCGGATCGACTGACGGCGCGCCGGCGGGGGCCAAGACAGCCCCGATCGCCGGATACGCGCGCGGTCGGGGCTGTCCTGCTGTCCGTGTGGCCTGATGGCTCACCCGTCCTCCATAGGCCCGATCTGGTTAACGCCCGGTAACCACGCACGCGTCCTATCGTCGCCGCAGCGGCCATTTGCACATGTCGCGCGTTGGATAAGCCATGGATATAGCGGCAGATAACCCCGGCCTCCCGGAACGCCTCGCGGCGGCCGAAGCGGCGCTCCAGCACAGCGAGGCGCGGCTTGCGGCCTTGCTCGCCACCGTCCCCGTCGGGGTGGCGATGATCGACGCGGACGGCAGGATCGTCGATGCCAATGCCGAATATCTGCGCTTCTGCCCGACCGGAATGATGCCGTCGCGGGACGAAACGCGCGTCGCGCGCTGGCGCGGCTGGGACGAGGCTGGCCGCGCACTGTCGCCGACCGACTTCCCCGGCGCGCGGGCGCAACGGGGGGAGAGCGTCGTGCCGGGGCAGGAGATGCTCTACACCGACGACGATGGCGACGAGCGGTGGGTGCGCGTCGCGACCGTGCCGATCCGCGATGCCGCCGGCACCGTCACCGGACAGGCCAGCGTCGTCAGCGATATCGATGCGCTCAAGCGCCTGTCGGAAGCGCGCCGCGAGGGCGAGCGGAGCCAGGCGCTGCTGTTGCAGTTGAGCGACGCGATCCGGCCGCTGGACGATCCCGCGGCGATCGCGGACTGCGCGGTCGACCTGCTCGGCGCCCATCTGGCGATCGATCGCTGCACCTATGTCGAATTCATCGAGGATGACGACCGGCACCATATCGTCGTCGCAGCGGAATATCGCACCGCCGATGCGGCCAGCTTCGTCGGGCTGCACGATGCCGCCGGGTTCGGCGACGACCTGATCCCCCTGCAGGCCGGGCAGGTCGTCGCGGTCGCCGACGTCGAGCAAGAGGCCGGCGCGGACGTCCTGCTGGCGAAATGGCGAGATCTGAACGTTCGCAGCCGCCTGGGCGTGCCGGTGATGCGGAACGGCCGGCTCGTCACCGCGCTGACGATCCAGCACCGCGCACCGCGTCCCTGGAGCCCGGGCGACGTCCGCCTCGTCCGCGAGGCCGCGGAGCGGACATGGGTCGCGGTCGAACATGCCCGCGCCAGAGCGCGGCTGCGCCGCAAGGATGCCGCGTTGCGCGAGGCGCAGGCGCGCGCGCAACTGCTCGTCGAGGGGATCGCGGTCGCAACCTGGGAAGCGCCGCGGGACGGCAGGGTGACGGTCGACAGCCCGAGCTGGCGCCGCCTGACCGGACAGAGCTACGAGGCGTTTCGCGGCTTCGGCTGGATGCAGGCGATCCATCCCGACGATCGCACGCCGGTGATGGCGCAATGGCAGGACGCGCGCGACCACGGTCGCGGCACCAACCTCGAATATCGGCTGCGGCTGCGGGACGGCACATATCGCTGGGTCAATGCGCGCGCGATCCCGCTGTTCGACGCGGCCGGCCATGTCGAGAAATGGGTCGGCATGAACATCGACATCGACGCCCGCAAACGGCTCGAACGCGCCGTGACCGACAACGAACGCCGGATGCGTGCGCTGGTCGAAGGGGGCCCGCAGCTGCTCTGGCGCGCGTCACCGGGCGGCATGTGGAACTGGGCGAGCCCGCAATGGGCGGCCTTCACCGGCCAACCGGAACGGGCCAGCCATGGCGCGGCGTGGCTGGCGATGCTCCACCCCGACGATCGCGCCGCCGCGGAGCGGGCGTGGGCGCAGGCGGAGGCGCGCGGCGGCTTCGACATCGAACACCGGCTGCGGCGCGCGGACGGCGTCTACCGCTGGTTCAGCACGCGCGCCGTGCCGGTGTGCGACGACCATGGCGCCATCGTCGAATGGCTCGGCACCTCGAACGACATCCACGCGCTGCGCGAGGCGCAGGACCGCCAGGACGTCATGGTGGTCGAGCTGCAGCACCGGACCCGCAACCTGATCGCCGTCATCCGGTCGATCGCGGACCGGATGATCGACGGCGCGCCCTCGCTCGCGGCGTTCGAGGCCGGGTTCGGCGAGCGGCTGTCGGCACTGTCCCGGGTACAGGCGCTGCTGTCCTGCACCGCGACCGGCCGCCGCGTGACGTTCGGGGAGCTGCTCGACGCCGAGCTGCTCGCGCACGGCGCCATCGGCCGGCGCGGCGGCGACGCGCATCTGATGCTTGACGGTCCGGCGGACGTGCCGCTCCGCTCCGGTGCGGTGCAGAGCCTCGCGCTGGCGATCCACGAGCTGGCGACGAATGCGGTCAAATATGGCGCGCTGCGCGACGGACGGGGGCGGCTGGCGATCGCATGGCATGTCGAGCAAGAG
This sequence comes from Sphingomonas sp. UBA978, assembly GCF_002292295.1. Classification (GTDB taxonomy): domain Bacteria; phylum Pseudomonadota; class Alphaproteobacteria; order Sphingomonadales; family Sphingomonadaceae; genus Sphingomonas. The sequence goes on along the minus strand of NZ_DBBS01000011.1, from coordinate 37,515 downwards.
GCCGACGGCGTGCCGTGGCTGCACGTCGACTGGCGGGAAAGCGACGTCGACCTGCCCGCCCCGACCGGCACGCCGCCGTCGGGGGGGTACGGGCGCCAGCTGATCGAACGGGCGCTGCCGTACCAATTGGGCGCGCGCACCGAATATGCGTTCACCCGCGATGGCGTGCATTGTAGGATCGCCGTGCCGGTCGTCTCGACACGCACAGACAAGGACAATGAGGATGGCTGAAGCGCTGTTGCAGGATCGCCGCCTTCTGGTGGTGGAGGACGAATATACCGTCGCCGAGGCGATGGAACGGAGCCTGCGGCGCGCCGGCGCGATCGTCATCGGCCCGGTCCCGTCCGTCGCGCAGGCGCTGGCGCTGCTCGACCGCGAGAGTGCGATCGACGGCGCGCTGCTCGACATCAATCTCGGGCGGCACAAGGTCTATCCCGTCGTCGACCGGCTGCTCGCCAGGGGCACGCGATGCATCTTCACCACCGGCAACGATCCCGCGGACGTGCCGGCAGCCTATGCGCATGTCGCCCGCTGCGAAAAGCCGGTCGGCCTGTCCTGCGTCGTCGAGGCGCTGCGGGCGGACGACGACGGCCGTGACGCGACGGCGACGCAGCACTTCCTCGTACTGCAGCACATGCGCGACCAGCTGCTGGCGCAGATCCGGCTGGCGGAAGAGCACGACCAGACCTTGCTGGCCGCCAAATTGTGCGAGGCCGTCGACGTCGTCGAAGCGTCGTTGCAGAACTGATCGGAGCGGCGGCATGCAGGATGCGTTCAAAGATCAGCGCCCCGTCGACGGCGACGAGGATGCCCTCGCCCGGGCCGCGCGCGCGATCCTGTGCAACCGCCGGTTGCGCCGCGCGCATTTGCCCGACGATCTGTTCGGTGAATGGGCGTGGGATGCGCTGCTGACGCTGTTCGTCGGCGACGCGGCGGGGCGGCGGCTCACCGGCGACCTGCTCGCCCGGGAGCTGGCCTGCCCTGCCCCGACCATGATGCGCTGGATCCAGCATCTACTGACCGCGGGACTGGTGACGTGCGACGGCCGGCGCGACCTGACGTCGCCGCTGACGCTCTCCGCACAGGCGATCACCGCGCTCGAAGGCTATCTGACGGCGACGCTCAGGGCCGCCGCCCGCCCGGTGTGACGGGGCGCGCCCCTTACGTCACGCGTTCCGCATCGCGGATCAGGCCGCCGAGATACTCCTCCATCGGGCCGACCGCATCGTCGTGCAGCACGATATGCGGCCCCGCGTGCACGATCTGGTTCTTTTCGGCGAGATAGGCGAGCCAGCGCTGGCCGACCGCCGGCCTGCATCCCACCGTATCGAACACCGTCGCGGCATCCACGTCGCTGCCGGACCCGCGGCTGATGTACAGCGCGAGCAGGATCTCCCACGCAAACTCGTCGAACAGCGCGGGCGGGAACAGGGCTTCGCGACGATGACGCGCTTGCAGGATATCGGACGCATATCGCGCATAATCGGTCATATTGATCGCATCCCCTTGATAACCCAGCATCCTCTTTTTCGCGATGAGCACAAGGGAATCCTGTGGCGGACGTCGCCGCTTATTCAGAACAATCCGTCGTCGTCGTCATCGTCGACCACCGGCGCACCGACGCCGTCCATGCCGGGCAGCAGGAACGCCGCGTGGATCGTGCGTTCCTGCGCCATCGTGTACATTGCGCCGATCCGGGGCAGCAGCTCGCGCAGCGTCGCCTCGGCACCGGGGGTCATCGGCGCGGGCGGCGTGCGCCCGGCCAGCGTCCCGGCGGCCCGACCCAGCGCGGCGGTGACGGCATCTTCCCTCTCCAGTTCCTGCATCGTCGCCATCAGCAACGCCCCCAGATGTCGCGCGTCGTCGCTGCCCTCCATCGACACCAGACCGGTGCGCTGGCAGGCGTCGCGGACGACCGCGAGCGCAGCGGCGAGCGTGTCGCCCATGTCGCGCCCGTCCGACGCCTGCGCGTCCGCCGCGTCGAGCAGCGCCGCCTCGACCGCCTTGAGGTCCGCGATCACCCGCGCCACGCATTCGGTGGTGCCGGCCAGCCGACAGGCATAGACGTCCACCTCGACCGCGATCACCGCCACCGCCTTGCCGATCGTGCCGTGCCGGCGGCACAGCAGCCGGGTGTTCGTGGCGATGTCCTGCACCTGCAACCGGATGCGCTGGACCTTCGCCAGCCGCCGGGTCAGCCCGGCGACGGTGTCGGTGATGATCCCGACCATCGCGGTCGACTGCCGCTCGGCATCGCGCAGCCGCCCGGTGACGCGTTCGACATCGGCGATGCCGCGTTCCAGCCGGTCGAGGAAATCGCGGCCGCCGCCGTCGCCCTGTTCTACGATCAGCGCGAGCAGCTGGTCCGTTTCGGGCACCAGATCGGCGAGCGAGGCCAGCATCGCCGCGGTGTCGCGCGCGAAATCGTCGCGGGCGCCCTCGATCTGCGCCGCCAGCAGCCGGTCGATATGGCCGGCCACCGCCGGATCGGGCGGCGCGTCGCCGCCGCACGCCTCGAGCAGTTGCAGCGCGGCGACGACATGCTCCAGCCGCTGCCGCGTGCTGTCGCCGACCTGCATCGCGCCGAGCACCACCGCGACCTTGCCCTGCACGCGGCGCGCGATGTCGGCGACGGTGCGCGCGACGACGGCGACTCCCGCGAGATGCGCGGCGAGCGCGGCGGCATCGCCGGCGAGGCGCGCCGGGATCTCCGGCACCACCGTCGCGCTCTCCGCGGCGAGCAGACGGTCGGCCTGCTGCACGTCCGCGACCGAGCGCATCAGGTCCTTGAGCTGGGCGATGAAGCCGGCCAGTTCGCCTTCGCCGACCGACAATTTGGTCGCCATCCCCTCGACGAAATCGACGAACTGGTCGGCGCCGGATGCGGCGATCTTGATGTTGACGCCATAGATGTTCAGCACGCGCAGCGTCTGGTGCATGTCGAGGACATGGTCGCTGAGCGCGCGCGAGATCCGGCCGACCGCGGCCATGCGCCCGGCGCGCCCGGCCTGCCGCGCGGGCAGCGCGGTGAGGGCGTCGGCGACGCGGCGCAGGTCGGTCACCGCCACCCCCGCGGTGCGTTCGTCGAGCGCGGCGACGACGCCGTCGAGCCCGCCGATGACGCGATCGATCATCCCGACCGCATGGGCCAGCGCGGTGCCGGCGCGCAGAAAGCGCGTGTCGAGCCCGGCGGCGAGCAGCGCCAGTTCGGTGCGGATCGGGCAATCGCCCGGCGCCGGCGCGGGATCGTCGCCGACCGGCACGGCGGAATCGATGGTGATGGTCTGGTGTAGCATGACGCCCCCTTCGTTCTGGCGCTATCGCGCCGCGGCGAGCAGCAGCTCGTGCGCGATCCCGCCGAGCGGCGCGATCCGGTCGGCCGCGCCGCGTGCGATCGCTTCCCTGGGCATGCCGAACACGACCGAGGTCGCCTCGTCCTGCGCGATCGTGCGCGCCCCCGCCTGTTTCATCTCGAGCAGCCCGCGCGCGCCGTCGTCGCCCATGCCGGTCATGATGACGCCCACCGCATTGGCGCCGGCATTGCGCGCCGCCGACCGGAACAGCACGTCCACCGACGGCCGGTGCCGCGACACCAGCGGTCCTTCCTTGACCGCGACGACATAACGTGCGCCCTGCCGCTCCAGCATGGTGTGGCGCAACCCGCCGGGCGCGATCAGCACATGGCCGCGCATCACCGTGTCGCCATGCTCGGCCTCTTTCACATCGACCTCGCACAGGCTGTTGAGCCGCCGCGCGAACGCCTTGGTGAAGCTTTCGGGCATGTGCTGGACGACGACGATCCCCGGCGCGTTGGCGGGCAGCGCCTCCAGCACCGCGCGCAGCGCCTCCGTCCCCCCGGTCGAGGCGCCGATGCACACCACCATCTCGGTCGTGCGGCTCATCGCGCGGCCGGTGGGCGGCGGCAGCACGGCGTCGGCGGTCAGCTTCGCCGCGGGCGCCGCGATGCCGCGCCCCGCCTGCCGCGCGCCCAGCCGCGCCGCCGCGGCGCCCTTCACCGTCTCGCAGATCTGCGCATGCGCCTCGGCGATATGGTCGGCGACGCCCATCCGGGGTTTCAGGATGATGTCGACCGCACCCGCCTCCAGCGCCTGGAGCAGCGTTTCCGACCCCTCCTCGACCAGCGACGAGCACATCACGACGGGAACCGGATGCTGGCTCATCAGCCGGCGCAGAAAGGTGATGCCGTCCATCCGTGGCATCTCGACGTCCAGCGTGATGACGTCGGGCACCTCGGCCTGGATGTAGCGCGCCGCGGCGAAGGGATCGGCGGCGGCGGCGATCACCTCGATCCCCGGATCGGCGGACAGGATTGCGGTCATCGCCTGGCGCACGCTGGCGCTGTCGTCGATGACGAGGACGCGGACTGGCTTCATGGATGGGCGGTCCGTTGGAAGACGGTGTTGGCCACCGTCGTCAGGGGCAGGTCGAAACCCGCGATCGATTCGGAATGGCCGAGGAACAGGTAGCCGCCGGGGCGAAGGCACTCCGCCAGCCGCCGCACGACCTGTTCCTGCGTCGGCTTGTCGAAGTAGATGAGGACGTTGCGGCAGAAGATCAGGTCCATCGCCGCGCCGACGTCGTAGCGCGTGTCCATCAGGTTGTGCCGCGCGAAGCCGATCCGCGCGCGCAGCGCCGGCGCCATCCGCACGTCGTCGCGCTTCGCCGCCTTCGCCGTCATGACGTAGCGCTGGCGCAGCACCGGCGGCACCGGGTCGACCGATGCCGCCGGGAAGATGCCGCGCTGCGCCACCGCCAGCACCTCGGTATCGAGGTCGGTGGCGAGGATCTCATACTCCGGCCCGCCCGACTGCGCGGCAAAGGCGTCCATCACCATCGCCATCGTATAGGGTTCCGCGCCGGTCGAGCAGGCCGCGCTCCATGCCCGCACCGGGCGCCGGCCCGCATCGCGCAGCGCCGGCAGCGCGGTGTCGCGCAGATAGTCGAAATGGCGCGGTTCGCGGAAGAAGTCGGTCTTGTTGGTCGTCACCGCATTGATGAGGTGGACCGCCTCCTCGTCGTTGCGACCGCCGTCGAAGAACCAGGCGCAATAGCCGCCGATCGTCCCGGTGCCGGTCGCCCGGACCCGGCGGCGCAGGCGCCCCTCCAGCATGATGGTCTTGCTGCCGGGCATCTTGATCCCCGCCTCGTCGCGGATGAAATCCGCCAGCCGCTGGAAATCGCGCGGCGCGAGCCGGTCGAGCGGTTCGGTGGCGGCGGCCGGCACGGCAGCCGCCCCGCCCGGTCGGACTGCGGTCATGATGGTCATCGGAAAACGTCTTTCGGTTGCGCGGGTCAGGCGGCGCGATCGAGCGCGACGAAGGCGTCGTCGTCGCCCGAGAAGATCGGCCCCGCCGCCAGCAGCACGACGAAGCCGTCGGGCCGTCGCACGACGCCGTCGATATAGTCGGAGCGCCAGCGCACCCCGATATCGGGCGTCGTCTCGATCGCCCCGGCCGGAAAGCTCGCGACGTCGAGCACGCGGTCGACGATCAGGCCCAGCGTCAGCTGACGCGCCCCGTCGTCCGCCCCGTCGGCCGCCGTCCCGGCACCGACCGGCACGTCGACGACCAGCACGCGGGTGGTGACGCCGATCGCGGCAGCGGCCATGCCGAGCCGGATGCGCAGGTCCACCATCGGGATCGCCTCGCCGCGCACCTCGATCAGCCCGGCGAGCCACGCCGGCCCCTGCGGCATGCGAAAGGCGTCGCGATGGTCGAGGATCTCGCGCACCGTGCCCACCGGGAGGGCGAAGGTTTCGCCCCCCAGGTTGAACACGACGGCCTGCACGTCCCCGCGGGCGGACATCAGACCGGCGGCGGTCACGCCGCGCGGCCGAATTCGGCGTCTTCGCCGTCCGCCCCGCCCTGCGTCAGGTCGAGCGAGAAGCCACGGACGCGAGCCTGCTGGTCGGCGACCGAGCCGGGCTTGGCCTTGGCGCGGGCGGGTGCGCGCACGGCGGCCTTTTTCGCGGCGGCCGGCTTGCGGGCCGCCGGCGCGGTGGCGCGCGCGGCGGGACGGGCGCTGGCCGAGGTCGCCTCGATCTGGAAGAAGGAGATGCCTTCCTGCAGCTCCTCCGCCTGGCCCGCCAGTTCCTCGGACGTCGACGAGATCTGCTCGGAGGCCGAGGCATTCTCCTGCGTCACCTTGTCGAGCTGCTGGATCGCCTCGTTGATCTGGCTGGAGCCGATATCCTGCTCGCGGCAGGCGGCGCTGATCTCGGACACCAGTTCCGCGGTGCGGCGGATGTCGGGGACCAGCTTGGCGAGCATCTCGCCGGCCTGTGCCGCCGCGGCGACGGTGTCGGACGAAACCGCGCTGATCTCGGCCGCCGCGGTCTGGCTGCGCTCGGCGAGCTTGCGCACCTCGGAGGCGACCACCGCGAAGCCCTTGCCATGTTCGCCGGCACGCGCCGCCTCGACCGCCGCATTCAGCGCGAGCAGGTCGGTCTGACGCGCGATTTCCTGCACGATGCCGATCTTCTCGGCGATGGTGCGCATCGCGCCGACCGCCTTGTCCACCGCCACGCCGCTGGCCTCGGCATCCTTCGACGACTGGCGCGCGATCTTCTCGGTCTGCGCCGCATTGTCGGCATTCTGTTTGATGTTGGCGGTCATCTGCTCCATCGACGCCGAGGCTTCCTCAGCCGCTGCGGCCTGTTCGGTCGCACCCTGCGACACCTGGTCCGCGGTCGAGGACAGCTGCTGCGTGCCGGCGGCGACATTCTGTGCCGCCAGCGTGGCGTTACCGAGGACGCCGCGTAGGCGCTCCACCATCGACACCAGCGAATGGCCCAGCTTGTCCTTGTCCGACAGCGGCTGATAGTCGACCGTCAGGTCGCCGCGCGCGATCATGTCGGCCAGCGCGGCCGATTTGCGCAGGTTGGCGGTCATGTTGCCGACCGTGTCGATCAGGTCCTTGATCTCGTCGTTCGACGTCACCGTCACCTCGCTGTCGAGATCGCCGATCGCCACCGCATCGAGCGCGGTCCGGGCTCGGTTCAGGCCGACCGAGACGACGCGCGAGATCCAGATCGCACCGCCGATGGCGACCAGCAGCGCGAGGATCGCGGTGGCGAACAGCACGGTCCGTGCATTGTCGTACAAGGCGGTGGTGCTGGCGTCCGCCTCCTTCATGCGCTTGCGCTGCAGGTCGGTCAGCTTGGCGATGGTCGCGCTCACCTGCACCATCGCGTCGCGGCCCTCGCCCACCGACAGCGCGGCGGAGGCCTCGTTCTGGTTCGCGAGGCCCAGCTCGGCGATGCGGCTGTTGAGCAGCTTGTACGCATTCCACTGCGGTGCGAGCTCCGCCCACAGCGGCTTGCCCTGCTCGGTCGCCGCCGCGCTGCCCTGATCGATCAGGCGATCGATCGTATTGCGCTCCTGCAGCATCGTCTCGTGATACTGCTTCATCCGGACCGGATCGTTTATCATCGCGAGGTTCTTCTCGTTCCGCACGACGCGACCGGCGGCGGCGTCGATCGTCAACACGGTGTCGAGCTGCGCGGCCGGGCCGGCGATGACCTCGGTGATGGCGTTGTTGAGTTCGTTCATCCGGCTGATGCCGACGCCGACGATGCCCAGCATCATCGAAACGAGGATGGCGAACGTCGCCCCCAGCTTCATTTTGATCGTAGCACGCATTGGTAAAGCCTCCCGGGCTCGTTGAAATCAGTGAAGAATGGTGACGGCGGCGCGGTCGGCCAGCGTCTGGAACACGGTCTGCAGGTCGGGCATCACGACGACGTCGTGCGCGCGCCGGACGAGGCAGCGGACATGGTCGCGCGGCCAGCGCATGCCGATCGCGGGCGGCTGCTCGCAGGCATCGGCCCTCAGCGTCGTCACCGCATCGACGCGGTCGGTGGTCAGCCCGATCAGCAGCGCCTCGCCGTCGATCGTCAGTTCGATGACGACGATGCGGCTGAGCGCGGTCGCCGCCGCCTGCTCCATCCCGAAGGCCGGACGCAGGTCGGCGAGCGGGATGACGCGGCCGCGGAAGTTGATGACGTGGCCGACCAGCGGATCGGCGCCCGGCACCGCGGTGCGCGGCATGACGTCGAGGATCTCGCGGACCAGCACCGCGTCGAGCGCGAACACTTCGCCGCCCATGCCGAAGGTCAGCACCTCGAAATGGGTGCCGGGCGGCGGCAGGTCGCCGGACGATGGTGATGAGGGATGGGTCATGTCAGCTCGCGGCGCGCAGCCGCTCCTCCCTGGGCTGGGCCGCCGCGACGAGCTGGCCGATGTCGAGGATCAGGGCGACGTTGCCGTCGCCGAGGATGGTCGCGCCCGCGAAGGCGGCGACGCCACGGTGCAGAGCGGTCATCGACTTGATGACCGTCTGGTGGTTGCCAATGATCTGGTCAACCACCAGCCCGACGCGCTCGTTGCCGACCGCGACGACGACGATCTTCTGATAGGGATCGGGTGGCGTGCCGGTGGCGAACAGTTCGCGCAGGCGGACGAACGGCACCAGCCGCTCGCGCAGCGTGATGAGGTTCTGCCCGCGGGCGCGCCGATCCTCCTCCGGCGACAGTTCGAGGCATTCCTCCACCGCCGACAGCGGCATCACGTAGCGGCTGTCGCCGACGCGGACGAGCAGCCCCTCGATGATCGCCAGAGTCAGCGGGATGCGCAGCGTGATCGTCGACCCCTCGCCGTCGGTCGAGGCGATGTCGATCGTGCCGCGCAGGCTCTCGATCGTGCGCTTGACCACGTCCATGCCGACACCGCGCCCCGACAGATTGGTCACCGTCGCCGCGGTCGAGAAGCCGGGATGGAAGATCAGGTGGAGCAGTTCGCCGTCGGTCAGCGGCTGGCCGGGCGCGATCAACTCGTTCGCCTCCGCCTTGGCGCGAACGCGCGCACGGTCGATGCCGCGGCCATCGTCGCGGATGGTGATGATGACCTCGCCGCCCACCTGATGCGCCGACAGGCGGACGGTGCCGCCCTCGGCCTTGCCCGCGGCGCGGCGCTGCTCCGGCGTTTCCAGCCCGTGGTCGCAGCTGTTGCGGATCAGGTGGACGAGCGGATCGAACAGCCGTTCGATGACGGTCTTGTCGATCTCGGTCGCCTCGCCCTCGGTGACGAGCGCGATCGACTTGCCGGTTTCGCGCGCCAGATCGTGGATCAGGCGGCGGAAGCGGCCGAACAGATGCCCGACCGGGACCATGCGCAGCACCATCATCGTGTCGCGCAATTCGCCGGCGAGCCGTTCGATCTCCTCGGAGATGGAGCGCATCGCGACGCCGCCGTCCTGATGCGCGAGCTGCGACAGGCGGCTCTGCGCGATGACGAGCTCGCCGACCCGGTCCATCAGCGCATCCAGCCGCTCGGCGGGGATGCGGACGCTCTCGCCGGCGGGGCGGCCCGCCTCGATCGCCACCGACGTCGCGTCGATCTCCGGCAGGTCGACGGCGACCGGCCCCAGGTCGGGCACCGGCATCGCTGCGGCCGCGTCGAGCGGCTCGATCGACAGGGTCATATCGTCGATGACGAAGAGGAAGACGTCCTCGATATCCTCGCGCGACACGTCGCCGGTCAGCGTCACGTCCCAGCTGACATGGATCTCGGCGACGGTCAGGTCGACGAGCGCCGGCACCGTGTCGGTGCGGGCGACCACCGTACAGTCCCCCAGCCCCCGCAGTTCGTCGAGCAAGGCCAGCGGATTGGTGCCGTTGACGACCGCGTCGGCCGGCAGCCGGAACGACAGGCGCCAGCCTGCCGCCGGCGCGTCGGTCGAGGCAGTGGCGGCCGGCGCCGTTCCCCCGCGCGCCGCCTCCAGCGCGATCGCCAGCCGCGCGAGGATTGCATCGCCCGCGGCCCTGGGCGCATCGCCGTCGACCAGCGCCCGCATGTGGTCGCCCGCCGACAGGATGACCGCGACCATCTCCCCGGTCGCCGGGACGATGCCCTTGCGGACCTGGTCGAACACGCTCTCGCAATGGTGGGTGAAGCCGGCCAGCGCGTCGAAGCCGAACATCGCGCCCGAACCCTTCAGCGTGTGCAGCCCGCGGAACACCGCGTTGACGAGGTTCATGTCGTCCAGCCGGTGGGTCAGGTCGAGCAGCCCCTGTTCGACTTGGTCGAGCAGCTCGCCCGCCTCGACCCGGAACGCGGCGATCGGATCGTCGACGCTCATCGGCCGAGTACCTTGCGGGCGACCTTGACCAGCTGCTCGGGCACGAACGGCTTGACCAGCCAGCCGGTCGCGCCGGCCGCCTTCGCCTGCGCCTTCATCTCGGCGTCCGATTCCGTGGTCAGGAAGATGATCGGGATACCGGCCTGCGCGGGCTGGCTGCGCAGTTCGCGGATCATCGTCAGCCCGTCCATGTTGGGCATGTTGAGGTCGGTGACGATCATGTCGAACCGGGCCTCGGCCGCCCGGGCCAGACCTTCGACGCCGTCGCCGGCCTCGGTGACGGTATAGCCCGCGCCGGTCAGCGCGATGCGGATCGCCATGCGCAGGCTCGCGCTGTCGTCGACCGTGAGGATCGAGGCGCTCATGACTGGATATCTCCTTGCCAGAATGCGATGTCGTCGGGGGTCCCCGTCATGAAGCCGCTGCGTTCGAGCACGGAGGCGAGCGGCGGTGGCAGGGGGCCGACGAGCGAAAAATCGATGCCGATGGCCAGGGCATGGCGTCGGGATGCGGCCATCAGCTGGATGACCAGCTGGGTTATCGACACGTCGAATGTCGGTACGGACGACAGATCTACGCGAAGAGCTTGCCGTGATGTAAAAGCCTCGATCAATTTGTCTGCAAATTCACCGAGCGAGTCGATCTTCAGATTGTGCGGCATCGCCATCGTCAATGACTTCATCTTTTCACCCGTGATAATATTTCACACGATCAGCCGCAGACGCTGGACGCGTCCAGTGGCGCCTCCACGCACCCAGCTCCCGATTTATGTGTTATATTTCAATCGACAAACTTGCCGCGGGCTGTCATCAAAACAGCGAATGCTTGGACTGCCCTGTCGTCGTTATGCCCGGGCTAGAATGTAAGAATGAAAGTTACATTAATTAGGGGGAGATAAAACTTGCCGACGAGCACGCGTTTTGCCGTATCCGTTCATGTGCTGGTGCTGCTCGCGTGCCACGGCGGCCGGCCGGTACGGTCGGAGACGATCGCGGCCGATGTCGGCACGAACCCCGCGGTCATCCGCGCGCTGTTCTCCCGCCTGTCGGCGGCCGGGCTGACCGCGTCGCATCGCGGCAACGGCGGCGGCGCGGTGCTGGCGAAGGCGCCCTCGGACATCCGCCTGCTCGACGCCTATCTGGCGGTCGAGGACCATGAGATCTTCAGCGTCCACCGCGCGATCTCGCAGGACACCGCCGCGATCGGCCGGTTCGTCGTGGCCAGCCTCAGCGCACCGCTGCGACAGGCGCGCCAGGCGCTGGAGGACGAACTGGCCGCAGTGTCGATCGAGGACATCGCCGCCAGCATGACCCGGCTGCAGGCGAACGACGCCGGATAAGTCCGCCACCGAATGGCGGCGGGACGGGTCCCGCTTGCCTAGCCTGCGATACCCCCCGCCGGCGCGACGATCGCCTCGGCCACCTCGACCACGGAATCGGGCGGGACGTCGCGGCGCAGCCAGACGTTGCCGCCGATCCGGGTGCGCGCGCCGATCGTGATCGGACCGAGCAGGACCGCACCGGCGAAGATGACGACATTGTCGCCGATCGCGGGGTGGCGGCGTACGAACGCCTCGCCCGCATCGCGGGCCGCCCCCGTCACCGACGGCTCGCCGCCCAGCGTCACCCCCTGGTAGAGCCGCACGCGATCGCCGATCGTCGCGGTCGCGCCGATGACGATGCCGGTGCCGTGGTCGACGAAGAAGCTGCGTCCGATCCGCGCGGCAGGATGGATGTCGATCCCCGTCTCGGCATGCGCGACCTCGGCGATCACCCGCGCGACCAGTTCCGCGCCGAGCCGGTGCAGGCGATGCGCGAGCCGGTGATGGATGATCGCCGCGACCGACGGATAGGACAGCAGCACCTCGTCGACGCTGCGCGCGGCGGGATCGTTGGCGTAGCCCGCCTGGATATCCTCGTCGAGCAATCGCCGGATCGCGGGCAGGCTCGCCGCGAAATCGCCGACGATCCGTTCGGCCCGCACACCTTCCTCGACGCTGTCGATCGCCGGCGAGACGATCCGCAGCTCCAGCGCGATCTGCGCCGCGAGCTGCGACAGCGTCGATTCGAGCGTCGCCTCGACCCAGCGGTTCTCGTTCTCCGCGGTCAGTTCGGGCGGCCCCAGCCGCAGCGGGAACAGGGCCGCGCCCAGTTCGCGCAGGATGCGCGCCAGCGCCTGGCGCGACGGGAAGCGGATACCGCGCTCGGCATGCCGGGCATGCCCCGTCCGCCAGTCGCGGCGCGCCAGCCGGAGCCCGTCGACGACGCGGCCGAGCTCGCCCGGAAACGCGATCGTGAGCTCGTTCTGGAGGTGGTCGGTCATAAGGGAAATCCTGTCCGTTCGCGCCTCTGGCCGGTCCGGCACGCCGGTTTGCGCCGCCCCGGCTGATCGGCGCCATCATCCACCAGCGCGCTCGGAATTCCCGCGAAGAAAAGATAACCCGCGGGAAAAGGCGGCTTGCGCGCAGCTGCTGCCCGCCCCTCGGCCACAGCGCACGCTCGATTACACCGGTCCGTTGCAGCGGCGGAACGAACCCATCCGGCTGCGGTTCTCAAGGAAAGGGGATATTGCATGAACGCCAATGCGCGCCTGACGACCTTGACGCGGATCGGCTTTGCGACGCGCGGCCTGTTGTACATCGTCATCGCCATCCTGATCCTGCACACCGGCCGGGCCGAGGATTCGGCCGGGGCGCTCGAATATCTCGGCCGAGGCGGCGGGCGGATATTGCTCGGCGTCATGGCGGCCGGCTTGCTGGCCTACGGCATCTGGCGGGTCGCCGACGCCACGTTCGATATCGAACGCCATGGCAACGATCGCGGCGCTGTCATGGAACGGCTGGGCGCGGGCGCCAGCGGCATCGTCCATTTCGTGCTGGCGTGGCAGGCCGTCCGGTTGATGCGCGGGGCCGCATTGTCCGGCGACAGCACGCACGAGGGAACGGAGGCGGCGCTGCAACTGCCCGGCGGCTGGGCGCTGGTCCTGCTCGGGGCCGGGCTGTTGTTCGTCCTCGGCGCAGTGCAACTCGTCAAATCGGTGAAGGCGTCGTTCCTTCGCTATCTCGACCCCGCGATCGCGCAGCGCCGATGGGTGCAATGGAGCGGCCGCGCCGGCTATGCCGCCCGCGGACTGGTGTTCCTCATCAGCGGCTATCTGCTCCTGCAGGCCGGGATGGACGAGGAGGCGCGCGAGGCTGGCGGGATGGCGCATGTCCTGTCGTGGCTGACCGAACCTTTCGACCTTATCGTCGGCGCCGGACTGCTCGCCTTCGGCCTGTTCAGCCTCGTCGAGGCCCGTTATCGCCAGTTGCACGACGTGCCGGTCGACGAGGCGGTCCGCCGCGCGACGAGCGGGCACCAGTGATCGCGCCCGTAAGCGGCGGGACGCCGATCCACTCCCCTCGTCCGCTCCGGCCCGCAACCGCGATGACGCCCTTTTTTACGATCGTCGCGCCCGCAACCGGCGCCGGCGCGTTGTCATGGCTCCTTATCGAACGGGATCCGACCTGACATGACGCATGAAAAGCTCGACCCCGACTTCGCCGATCTGCCTCCGGTCGAGCGCGCAGAGATCGAGGGCCTGTCCGGAATCGGCCTGCATCATGCGCCTCCGGTCGGGGAGCGATCGGGGGACGCGTCGTTCCGGCATCCCGAAGAGGACGTGGCGGGTACGGTGTGGGAACCCGACTGGGAGCCGATCGAAACCTGTCCGGACGACACCGTCGTCATGCTCGACGACGGCGACCGCCAGATGCTCGGCCGGCGCGAGATGGGCCTGTGGATGGAGCTGACGAACGGCGAGGAGGTCGCGCGACCCGACTTTCTGCCGATGCTCTGGTCCTTTGCGCCCGAACAGGTTAAGTACGACCTGATGTGACGGGCAGGCCCGCGTACGATCGTCGTCAGGATGTCGTGCGGGGTCGCCCTTCAGCCTTTTCTTGGCAACCGAGCCGTCTGGCGGTAGGTGCCGCAGCCACCGATAGTCCGAGGCCGATTTCCATGTTGATTACCGTACGCGACAACAACGTCGATCAGGCGTTGCGCGCCCTGAAGAAGAAGCTGCAGCGCGAAGGCGTCTATCGTGAGATGAAGCTGCGCCGCCACTACGAAAAGCCGTCGGAAAAGCGTGCGCGCGAGCATGCCGCCGCGGTCAGCCGCGCCCGCAAGGCCGATCGCAAGCGCCTCGAGCGCGACCGCTGATCGCCTCCGCACGCTAGCGGCAGGATCGGGCGGCGCATGGCGGCCATCGGGACCCGGATCGACGAGACCGGCACCCTGATTCGCGATGGCGGCGCCTTCTACCTGCGCCGTGACGCGGGCGGTCGTTACCAGCTCGAGCTGCAGCGGACGCCGGTCGACCTCGTCGAAAAGCGGGTGAGGCTGGTCGGCACGTTGATCGATGCGGCGCGCGTCGACGCCGACGGAGTCGCGCCGGCATAACGCAGGCGGCGCGCGTACCGTGCTGCGCTCATCCGGCCGGCAGCGCGTCGAGGGTCGCCATGACGCGCGTGCGCAACGCCGGCTCGCGCGTGATCTCCAGCATCGCGCCGAGGCTTGCGCGCGCCGCGGCGACGTCATGGTCGACCAGTTCGAGCCGGGCGCGCTCCCACCACGCATGCGGATGGAAGGGCGCCATCGCCGTCATGCGAACGTAAAGCGCGAGCGCGCGGCGCCCCTGCCCCGCCTGCTCGGCGCGCGACGCCTGGTTCTGGAGCAGGCGGACCAGCACCGCCCGGTTCGGCATTGCCGCGACATGCGTCGCCGCCCGTCCCGCTCCGGCATAGGCGTCCAGCAGTGCCGCGAGCCGATCGGCACCGACGCGGACGCCGCCGGCGAACGGGTCGACGATCACCGGCGTCGCCTCCGCGCCGACGACGACCAGCACATGCCCCGGCACGTCGAGGACATCGGCACTCCAGCCGAGCCGCCGCGCCATCGCGACCCAGAGTATCGACAGGCTCACCGGCAGTCCGCGGCGGCGCTCCAGGACGCGGATGAGGTCGGCATTGGCAGGGTCGTCATAGGTCTCGGCATCGCCGGCGAACCCGAACATGCCGCCCAGCACCGCGGCGAGCGCATCGGCCCGCGCCGCCGCCGTTTCCGCATCGCCGCCGACCGCCTCGAGCCGCGTCGCCATCGCGTCCAGCAGGTCGCGGCAGGACGCCAGATCGGTGCCGGGGTGATCGAGCAGCGCCAGCGTCAGGGCGGCCTCGTCGAGGGCGATCTCCTCCTCGTCGATCAGGCCGAGGCGATTGAGGTCTTCATCCATGCCGCCTAGATGGGAAGCGTCGGCGCGTATGGAAAGCGCAGCCGCCGGTGCCCGGCGGGCACTCCCGATTCGAAGGTGGAAAGCATCATGAGCGGTTCGGCAGACGCATGGGACGGCGAGCGCGTCCGTACCTGGCTGGACAGCCGGTTGCAGGCGGCGCGGCTCGATCAGGCGGCCGCCGACCGGCGCGGCTATGCGGCAGCGGACGATTACGACAAGGCCGCCGCCGAGGAATGGGCCTGCCGCGCGCTCAGAACCGCCGACAGCGCCGACGATCGCGCGGCGTTCGCGGCACGGATCAAGGACCTGCTCGCCCGGGACGAATATCCGGCCACCGGCATCCACGACGACCGCCGCTTCGACCGCCACGTCCGCGCCCAACTCCGGAAGGTCGGCAAGATGACCAAGGCGAACGAAGGCTTCGCGAACAGGCTGCGATACCAGGACTGACGCCCGGCCGGTCGGACGCGGCACCGCGCGCACCCGACCGTTACCGCGACCGGGCCGCTTGGACAGCGCGCCGGCGGGGCTGTATGCGCCGGCGCATGGTCCCTCCCGCCCCCGTCCCGTCATGACCGCCACGCAGATCGCGGACGCGCCCGACTTCGTCGTCATCGACGTCGAAACCGCCTGTTCCCGGGTCAGCAGCATCTGCCAGATCGGAATCGTCGGGTTTCGCGATGGCCGTATCCAGTTCGAATATGAGACGCTGGTCGATCCGCGCGACCGGTTCAGCAGCTTCAACACCCGTATCCACGGCATCGCCGCGGCGCATGTCGTCGGGCGACCGTGCTTCGCCGAGGTGCATGAGGCGGTCTGCGGCCACCTGGCCGGCCGCATCACCGTCGCGCATTCCCATTTCGACAAGGGCGCCGTCGCCGCGGCCTGTCGCGTCCACGACCGGGCGATGGTCGACACGGTCTGGCTCGACAGCGTTCGGGTCGCGCGGCGCGCCTGGCCCGAACTGCCGAACCACAAGCTCAACGTCGTGTCCCGCCATCTCGGCATTCCGTTACAGCATCACGACGCCCTCAGCGATGCACGCGCCGCGGGGATGATCGTGGTCAAGGCAATCGACCATACCGGTCTGTCGCTGGCGGAATGGCTGACGCCCGTCACGCGCCGGCGACGCGCCCCGCCCCCGCCCCCGCCACCGGTGGCCAGCGACCCGGTCGCCGCGCTACCCGGGTCCGCCTGACGGCGGCGCGTCGGGCGACCAGGGAATCGCCCGCTGCATGATCCCGGCGAAGAGGTCCGAGGCGAGGTGGTGCGCGAGCCACGCCTGCAACCGCGCCAGCGACTGCGCGGCGAACCACGGCCGGTCGACCGCGGCGAACTGGCGGACGAACGGCAGGATCGCGGCATCCGTCAGCCCGCGCGAGGCGCCGCCCAACTGATCGGCCCCCGTCAGCCGCGCCTCGAGATCGCGCAGGAAACGGAGGCCCTCGGCGCGGTGCGCGCCGGGGTCCGAACCATGGCGATCGGGATATTTGTACCGGTCGAGATGATGCTTGAACATGCCGTCGTTGGCGGCGATCAGCGCCGCGTCGTCGCGTGCCAGCCAGCCTTCGGGGTCGCACGCGGCCAGCGCCCAGCGCATGATCGCCAGACTTTCGTCGATAACCGTTCCCGCGGCCGTCTGCAGCACGGGCACGGTGCCCTTGGGCGATGCCGCCAGCAATGCGGCCGGCTTGTTGGCGAGCCGCACCTCGCGGAGCGCGTAGCGGGTACGGCTCGCCGCCAGCGCCAGTCGTGCCCGCATCGCATAGGGGCAGCGGCGGAAACTGTAGAGGATGGGATCGGCCATCACGGCGCTATGCGCCGCCGCCCGCCCGCGCGATAGGCCGCGCATCGACGGGACTGCGCCCGCGAGCGCGCGGCCATACCCCACGCGCCGACCCCGGACTGCAACACTGCGCGCCTAAGGGCGGCTGCGATGACGCACCCCGCGCCCGCCTCGACGCCCAATTCGACGCCCAGTTCG
The DNA here is from genome assembly GCF_002292295.1 of Sphingomonas sp. UBA978. Classification (GTDB taxonomy): domain Bacteria; phylum Pseudomonadota; class Alphaproteobacteria; order Sphingomonadales; family Sphingomonadaceae; genus Sphingomonas. The sequence goes on along the minus strand of NZ_DBBS01000011.1, from coordinate 20,105 downwards.
ACGCTTCGCCGACTCGCGCTGACCGAGGCGTGGGAGCGCTTCTCGCTCCATGGCGTGAAGGCGCTGCTGACGCTGTACCTGCTCACCGTGGTGCTGCCCGGCGGCGTCGAACGGGTCGTCGGGCTCGCGACGCTGCGCCGCGCGATCGAGGGCACGACCGGGACGGGCGGCGACCTCGCCTTCGCCTCGCAGGTGTACGGCCTGTACGGCGCGCTGACCTATCTCGCTTTACCCTTCGGCGGGATGCTCGCGGATCGGCTGCGCTCGCGCCGGGCGATCATCGTCGCCGGCGGCGTGCTGATGACCGCGGGGCATCTCTGCCTGATCTACCCTGCCGCGCTGCTCGCCGGGCTGGCGCTGCTGATCGTCGGCACCGGGTGCCTCAAGGGCAATCTGGCCGCCGCGGTCGGTGCGGCGCATCCGCCGGGCGATTCGCGCCGCGACCGCGCCTTCCTCGTCTATCTCGGCTTCCTCAACGTCGGCGCGATGCTCGGCCCGCTCGTCTGCGGGCTGATCGCCGCGCGGCTCGGCTTTTCCTATGCCTTCGGCGCCGTGGCGGCGGGGATGATCGTCGCGCTGGCCATCTTCCGCACCGTCCCGGCGACGCCCGCCGGCATGGCCGATCCCGCACCCGCCGGCGGCCGACCGGGCCTCGCGCGCGCCTGGCTGGCGGTGGTGTCGGTGACGCTGTGCTTCAGCGCCTACGAACAGCTCACCAACATCTTCCTCGTCTGGGCGGACGCGCATGTCGACCTCCATGTCGGCGGCTTCGCGGTGCCGCCGGCGTGGTTCGCCGCGGCGGACGGGCTGTTCACGATCCTGCTGGTCGTCGCCGGCGCCCTTGGCTGGCCGCGGCTGGCGCACCGGGGGTGGGAGCCGCCCGCCACCGCGAAGCTCGCGCTCGGCTGCGTCGCGGTCGCGACCGGCTATGCGCTCACCGCGCTGCTCGCGCTGTCGGATGCGCGGCTCGGGCTGGCGGGGCCGGTCGTCGTCGTGCTGCTGCTCGACATCGGCATCGTCCTCGCCTGGCCCGCCGCGCTCGCGCTCATCACCGCCGCCGCCCCGCGCGGCCGCGGCGGGATGATGGTCGGCATCTTCTATCTCCACGGCTTCGTCGCGCATCTGGTCGTCGGTCGCCTCGGCGCCGCTTATGCGACGATGCCTGCGTCGCGCTTCTGGCTGATCCATGTCGGCATCGCGACGGCGGGTGCGCTGGTCGCACTGCCGCTGCTGCGCCGTCAGGCGACGACCAGTTCGATCCCCGCCAGCGCCTTGCGATAATCCTCCGACGGGGCGGCATCGGTCACCAGCACGTCGACCGCGTCGAACCCGGCGACCCGGATCGTGCCATAGCGTCCGAACTTGGTCGCATCCGCCGCGACCAGCACCCGCGCCGATTGCGCGATCATCCGCCGGCACGTCGCCGCCTCGCCGACGTGATAGTCGGTGAAGCCGTGGTCCGGATGGATCGATTCGACCGACAGGATCGCGAGCGACGGCGTGAACAGCGCCAGATAGTCGAGCGCGGTCGGATCGAAGCAGGCGCGATAGTCGTAATCCAGCTCGCCGCCCGCCAGCAGCACGCGATTGCCCGCCCGCCCGCCCAGCTCGGCGGCGACCCCGATCGCGTTGGTGACGACGGTCAGCTCGCGATGGTCGCGCAGCGCGCGCGCGACATAATGGCCGGTCGTGCTGGCATCGAGGAACAGCGTCTGCCCGTCCGCCACGTAGCGCGCCGCGGCGGCGGCGATCCGCTGCTTCGCCACCGCATTGCGTTGCAGCCGCGTCGCGAACGACCCCTCCACCTCGACCCGGGCGAGGCGCACCGCGCCATGGCTGCGCACCACCGTCCCGTCCGCCTCGAGCACGCGCAACTCGCGCCGCACCGTCTCGTCGGACACGCCCAGCGCCAGCGCCAGTTCGGTGATGCCGTGCGCATCGCCCGCGCCCAGCCGTTCGACGATCGCATCCTGCCGGCGTTGGCGCTTCATCACGTGACCCGTCTCCCTCGCGCCGCGTGGTAGCAGCCCACGCCATCCGGTCAACAATCCCGCACTTTACACGCGAATGTCATCAATCTGCCGCAAGCAGACCGGATGCGAAGCCCCATCGTCCACCGCCGCGCTTTCGTCGCCGGCACCGCCCTGTCCACCGCCCTGTCCGCTGCCGCGCAGGCCACCGGCCGCGCCCCCCGCACACCGGCCGGCTCGCTCGCCGATGTCGAGCATGTCGTCATCCTGATGCAGGAGAACCGCTCCTTCGATCATTATTTCGGCTCGTTGCGCGGCGTCCGCGGGTTCGGCGATCCACGCCCCGCCACATCGCCCGCCGGCGCGAGCGTGTGGGAGCAGGCGCAGGACGCAAGCGAGGGCGGTGCGATCGTCCGCCCGTTCCGGCTCGACACGCGCGCAACCGGCGCGGGCTGCATGCAGGGCCTCGACCACAGCTGGAAGGGCAGCCACGCGCGCTGGCGCAACTGGGACGTGTGGGTGCCCGAAAAAGGCCCGTTCGCGATGGGCTACATGACCCGCGACGATCTGGCCTATTATTACGCGCTGGCCGACCAGTTCACGATCGGAGACGCCTATCACGCCTCCGTCCATGGCCCGACCGGGCCGAACCGCCTCTATCACTGGACCGGCACCAGCGGACTGACCGTGGGGCGCGAGGGCGCGTTCAACGTCACCAACGACGGCGTCGATCCCAATCCCGGTGCCGACATGGCAAAGGACGACGGCAGCGCCGGGCTCGGCTGGACGCCCTATGCCGCGCGGCTCGACGCCGCCGGGGTGACGTGGCGCGTCTATCAGGAATATGACAATTATTCGGACAACCCGCTGGGCTATTTCGCCGAATATCGCGGGCTCGACCCCGCCTCGCCCGCGTATGCCCGCGCCCGCGCCTGGGTACCGGGATCGACCGCGGCGAATGCCGACACGTCGCGCGGCGAGCACCTCGTCCGCGCCTTCGCCGCCGACGTCGCGGCGGACCGCCTGCCGCAGGTGTCGTGGATCGTCGCGCCGTTCCACATGTCCGAACATCCCGACGCGCCGCCCGCCTATGGCCAGGCGCTGACCGCCGCGCTGGTCGCCGCGCTCGGATCCAACCCGACGGTCTGGGCGAAGACCGCGTTCATCCTCAACTATGACGAGAATGACGGTTTCTTCGATCACATGACGCCGCCGCTGCCCGCGACGCTGCCCGGCATGGGCGCGAGCACCGTCGCGCTGCGCGGCGAGGTCCATGCGGGAGAGCCGGTCGGCCTCGGCGTGCGCGTGCCGCTGATCGTCGTGTCGCCGTGGACGCGCGGCGGCTGGGTGAATTCGCAGCTGTTCGACCACACCTCGGTGCTGCGCTTCCTCGAACGGCGCTTCGGCGTGATGGAGCCCAATATCAGCCCGTGGCGGCGCACAATCTGCGGCGACCTGACCTCGCTGTTCGACTTCGACGTCCCGCCCGACACGCGCCGCGACACCAGCTGGCTCGCCGCACTGCCCGCCGCGACCGGCTATGTCGCCGCCAGCGACGCCGCCTGCCGGCAGGCAAAGCCCAGGGTCGCGACCGCACCGCCGCCCGCGCGGCAGGAGCCCGGCACCCGCCCCGCCCGCGCATTGCCCTACGACCTCGACGTCGTGCCGGCGTGGGCGGGCGATACGCTGTCGCTCGCCTTCCACAATCGCGGCCCGCAGGGCGCGGTGTTCGTCGTCGCGGGCGCCGCCGACGACGGCAGCCCGCGCCATTACACGGTCGGCGCCGCGCGCAGCCTGACCGATCGCTGGCCCGCCCCGCGCCCACTCGCCGTCAGCGGCCCCAACGGCTTCCACCGCAGCATCGCCGGGGCAGCGCGGATCGAGAGCCGCATCGCCTTCGAGAGCGGGCGCACGGTCCTGCGCCTGCGCAATCGCGGCACCGCCGCCGCGGCGATCGCGATCCGTTCCGCCTATGCCGCGCCGGACGTCGATCGCATCACGCTTGCCGCAAACGCCCGCGCGACCATCACCCTCGCACGCCAGCCGGCGCACCGCTGGTACGACGTCACCGTCACCACCGGCGATTCGACGCACCGTCTCGCCGGCCATTGGGAAACCGGCGCGCCCGGCATCAGCGAACCCGCCCTGGGCGGTGCGGCATGACGCGCGCGCTCGCGCTCCTCGCGTTGCTCGCCACCTCGGCGACACCCGCGCCCACCTCGCGCCTCGATCAGGTGCAGCTGCTCGGCTCGCACAACAGCTATCGCCCCTATCCCTCACCCGCCGCCCGCGCGCGGATCGCCGCCGCGCTGCCCGCCGAATGGCCCGCGCTCGCTTATGGCCATCCCCCGCTCGAGGCGCAGCTCGCGCTCGGCCTGCGCCAGATCGAGCTCGACGTCGCGCCCGATCCCCGCGGCGGCGCCTATGCCGACGCCGATCGCGACACCCGCGCCGCGATGGCCGCGCCGGGCGCGAAGGTCCTCCACATCGCCGGCATCGATACCGAAACCCACTGCCCGACGTTCCGCGCCTGCCTGTCGGTGTTGCGCCGCTGGTCGGACGCGCATGCCGGCCACATGCCGCTGGTCGTGCTGGTCAACACCGGCGATGCGGGCGGCGCGCGGTTCGACGCCGCCGCGCTCGATGCGCTCGACGCCGACATCCACGCGACGATCGGCAGCGCGCGGCTGATCGCCCCCGATACCGTCCGCGGCACCGCCCCGACGCTGCGCGCCGCCGTCCGCGCGCATCGCTGGCCGACGCTGGCGCAGGCGGCGGGCCGCTTCCTGTTCGTGCTCGACGGCTCTTCGGCGCATGAGGACGCCTATCGCGCCGGCCATCCCGCACTCGCCGGCCGCGCGATGTTCGGCTTCTACGACGAAACCGCGCCGGAGGCCGCAATCTTCAACATCCAGGACCCGATTGTCGAGGGCGCCCGCATCCGCCGCCTCGTCCGCGCCGGTTTCCTCGTCCGCACCCGCGCCGATGCCGGGATGGCGGAGGTGCGCACCGGCGACCGGCGCCGGCTCGACGCCGCGGTCGCATCGGGCGCGCAATGGATCAGCACCGATGCCTATGACGGCATTCCCGATCCGGTCGGCTATGCCTATCGCGCCGCATTGCCCGGCGGCGCCGTCGCCCGCTGCGATCCGGCGACCGCGCGCTGCCGATGAAGAAAAGGGGGGCGCTTCCCGACCGGAAAGCGCCCCCGGGTCGCCGGTCAGAACCGGTAGGCGAGGTTCATCATGTAGACGCGGCCGGTCTCGACATAGCCGCCCTTGCGATCGTTCGACAGATAGGCCTGCCGCGCGCTCGTCGTCGCCCAGTAATTGTGCGCATCGAGCACGTTCTCGACCGAGACGCCCGCGGTCAGCCCGTCGCTGAAGACATAGGAGAGGACCGCATTCATCTTGGCCACCGGCTGGACATAGGTGTCCGGCCGGCTCGACCGCAGGTCGTACAGGCGGTTGCCGGTGTAATTGTAGTTCACCGCCGCCTGGATCGGGCCGCGCGCATAGAACAGTTCGGCATTGTACATCAGCCGCGGCGCCTGCGTCAGCCGCTGGTCGCGCATCTGGCCGTTGACCAGCACCCGCGCGCTCGCCCGCTGGACGGTGACGTTGCCGCTCAGCCCCAGCCCGTCGAACACGCCCGGCAGCCCCTTGAAGCTGTACCGTGCGGAGCCCTCGATGCCATAAACCTTGCCCTTGGCGCTGGTGTCGAGCGTCGAGACCTCGACCCCGTCGATCGACGTCGGCGTCGTCGGCGCCCAGACGTTGAGGTCGCCGCCGGCGTTGGTCGTGCCCGTCGCGAACAGCACGTGGTTCAGCCGCTTGTAGTAGAGGCCGAGCGAGAAGAAGTCGGTGCCGTCGCCCTTATATTCCGCCGATGCGTCGAAATTCCACGATTCCACCGCGTCGAGATTGGGGTTCGGAATGAACACTGAATCGATCTGGCCCGAATCGTTGCGCCCGATCTCCGTCGGCCCGAGCAGCAGGTCGAACGCGGGGCGCGAATAGCTCTTGCGAACCGAGGCGCGATACACCGTCCGGTCGTTCGGGCGCAGCGACGCGATCACGCTCGGCAGCCACTGGCTGTAGTTCCGGGCGCTGGTCACGAACGCGCGGCCCGTCCCCTGATCCTGCGAATAGGTCCCCTCGAACCGGTTGTATTCGTAGCGGACGCCCGGGATCACCGACAGGTCGCCAAAGGCGAGGTTGGCGAGCACATAGGTGCCGATCCGCTGTTCGCTGCCGTCCAGGCGGTTCTCGTCGAACAGCACCGGGTTCACACCCGGCAGCTTCGACAGCGACAGCCGGCGCACCTGCTCCTCGATATAGGCGGTGTCGAGCAACTTGATCGGCACCTGCGCGCCATGGTGCATAAAGCCGTTCAGCACCGTGCCCGGCGTGTCGGCGACGCTGGGGCCGGTCGCGGCATAGCGCGGCGAATTGGCGCCGTTCGCCAGCGGAAACGTATATTGCAGCGCGCCGTCGTCGCCCAAGCTGTTCGAATAGCGCTTCGATCCTTCCACCTTCGCGCCCGCCGACAGCGACACCAGCCCCTCGTCGGCCAGCTTCCAGTTGCCGTCGAACTGCCCTTCGAGACGGCGCTCCCACGCATTCTCGAACTGCGCGGTGACATACCATTGCTTGATCTTGGCAAGGTCGATCAGCGCCGCCTTGGCCCCGCTCGACAGCACCACCTGCGGCGTGGTGCGGTTGCCGATGCTGGTCACCAGCCGTTCGGTCGCGACGCCGGTGCCGGCCGCATTGACGTAAGGCGGCGTCGCAAAGCCCGACTGGATGCGCAGCGGATAATCCTGTTCGCCACGCGAATAGGCGACATGATAGTCGAAGGTCAGCGCGCCGGCGCGCGACTGCCCGCCGAGCTTGGTCGAGAACAACTGCTGGTTCGAATGTTCGGTGCGGTGATAGGCGGTCGCGGTCACGCCGTAATCGGCGCGGAAGCCTGCCGCGTCATAGCTGCCGCGCCCGCCCGGATTGGGGTTGACCTGCCCCGGCGCCAGATCGGTCTGGCGCAGCGCGGTCTGGTCCATGTAGCTCTTCAGCTTGTAGCGACCATAGGTCGTGCGCGAATACAGATCGAGATCCTCGCCCTTCCAGTCGAGGTTCAGCGTACCGCCGACGCGCTCGATCCGGTTGCGGAACACGTTCCACTGCACGCCGCGCGGCGCGATATTGTCCAGATTGTCGCGGATCATGCCGGGGATGGCGTTGTTATACTTTTCCCAGTCGTGCTGCATCGCGGTCGATTCGCCGAGGATGCTCTTCCGGCCGTAATAGGCCGAGGCATAGACGCCGATGTCGCCGAGGCGCTGCGCGGTCTCGACCTGCACGGTCCCGCCCCACGGATCCTGGTCGCGCGCCGCGGCGCGGCCCGCCACCTGACCCTGCGCACGGATCTGGACGTGATGTTCGGGCAGCGCGAAGGCCGATGCGGTGCGCAGGTCGATCACGCCCGCGATCGCATCGCCGTCGAGTGCCGCGGTCGGCGCCTTGTCGACGCGCACCTCGGCGAGCGCGAAGGGCGACAGCAGGTTCATCGAGATCGCGCGCGTCCGCGCATCGGTCTGCGCCAGCCGGACGCCGTCGAACATATAGGCGTTATAGGCATTGTCGAGGCCGCGGATCGACAGATACTGCGCCTCGCCCGTCCCGGCCGCGTTGCGCGACTGGTCGACCGCCGACGACAGGCCGGGCAGCCGGGTCAGCAGGTCGGCAAGGTTCTGCTGCGGCTGGGCGCGCAGTTCCTCGCCCGACACGATCGTCGCGAACGACTGGCTCTTCAGCTGGTCGTCCTGCGCGGTGGCGATCGCCCGGCGGCGACCGCTGACGACGATGTCGCCCTGCTCCGGGTCCTCGTCGGCGGTGACGGGACCGGCGGATGGCAGCACGGCGGCCACGACCGGATTGGCCACGGGATCGGTGACCGGATCGGCGGGCGCCGCCCATGCCGGGGCGCAGGCGAGCAGGCCGATCGCCGATGTGCACAGAAGATGGAGTGCGCGGACGCGCACGGTCGAAACGGTCATGAAGTCCCCCTGGATGCGGAAATGCGAGCCTTGCCGGCTCCGCTGCGACGGGCCGCTAGAGACGCCGCATGACAGGGTGATGACTATTTGAGTGTATTCTGATGATATCCGGGATCGACCGATGATTCTGGCGGTTTGGGATATATTTGTGTGCAAGTGTCATCAAAGCGTCGAATCGATGCGCCATCGCGCGACGATGACCCATCATCCGATCCTCCTGCGCGTCGCCGCGATCCTCGCGGCCGCCCTCTCGCCGGCCCCGTCCGCAGCCGCATCCGCGTCCACGCAGGCCGGGTCGGCGCTGGTGCTCGACAAGGCGGTCGTGCTGATGCGCCACGGGATACGCGCACCGCTCGACGGCGAGGTCCCCGCGGCGACGCGCACCGCGCAACCGTGGCCGCGCTGGCCGGTCGCCGAAAGCCGGCTGACCGATCGCGGCGCGCAGGCGATGGCGTTGCTCGGCACGTTCGACCGCCACCGCTGGTCGCGGCTGGGGCTGGTGCCGCGCACCGGTTGCCCGGCGGTGCGGATCCACGCCAACACCGCGGTCCGCACGATCGACAGCGGCGCCGCCTTCGCCCGCGGCTTCGCGCCGGGATGCGCGATCGCCGTTTCGCATCGCAACGCGCCCGATATCGATCCCCTCTTCGAACCGCTCCGCGCCGGCGCGACCGACTTCGACGCCGCGACGGCGGTCGCCGCGATCGAGCGCCATACGGACGGCGTCGACACGCTGGCCCGCCGCCATGCCGGCGCGATCCGCCTGCTCGACCGCGTCATGGGCTGCGGCGCGGCGGTTGCCTGCACCGACTGGGGGCCTTCCCGCGTGACGCCGTCGCGCGACGGCCGCGGCATCGATCTCGCCGGCCCGATCCGCGCGACCTCGGGCATCGCGCAGGTGCTGCTGCTGCAACAGGCCGAGGGCTTCCCGCGAGCGCAGGTCGGCTGGGGTCGCGCCGATCCCGCGACGGTGCGCCATCTCGGTGCGCTCCACGCCGCGCTGTTCGACGTCTTCACCCGTTCGCCCTACATGGCCGCGCACCAGTCCGCCGTCCTCGCACGCCACATGCTCGCCGCCCTCGCCGACCGCGACGGCCCCGCCCTCGACCTGCTCGTCGGCCACGACACCAACGTCACCGCGCTCGCCGCGACGCTGGGTGTCGATCTCGTCGCGCCCGGCTATGCCGCCAACGACGTCGCCCCCGGCGGCGCGATCGTCATCGAGCGGCTGCGCGACCGCCTATCGGGCGTCCGCTACGTCCGCCTCTTCTATCAGGCGCAGCCGCTCGCGGCGTTGCGCAGGCTCTCGCCGCAGGTCACGCTCGCCCCGCTCACGATGCGCGGATGCCCCCGCCTGTGCCCGCTATCGCGGTTCGATCGCCTCCTCCGCGCGCGCCTGGCGGTACCGCACGATCGCTAAGCCCCGCGCATGGCACGCCGGCGATCAGCTGTCTTTCATTGCCCTTGATTACCGGTCGTCGGCGTCGGAACGACGTCCGCGACCCGATACCGGCTTGCGGCCTGCGACGTGGAGACGCGGCCGGAGAGATTGCGGCGCATCGCGTCATAGGCGTCCCAGTCGCCGCCTTCCTCCAGCGCCGGGATGGTGACCACCTCGCCCGCGTCGAACCCCGCAAGGGCGGCATCGACCATCTCCTGCGCATCCATCACCATCCCGGCGGGCAGGTTGCTGTGCGGCAGGCCAGCGACGGTCCAGAAGTCGGTGGCGGTCGCGCCGGGCAGCACCGCCTGCACCCGCACGCCCTTGTCGGCCAGTTCGTGCTGCAGCGACTGCGTCAGCGCCAGCACATAGGCCTTCGACGCGCCGTAGACCCCGTTCAGCACCTCGATGGAGATCGCGACGGCGGATGCGATGTTGATGATCGCGCCCCGCCCCCTGGCGACGAAGCCGGGTGCCGCAGCATAGGTCAGCCGGGTCAGCGCCTTGACGTTCAGGTCGAGCATCGCGTCCATCGCGTCGACATCCGATTGCAGCAGCGGCGCGACCGCGCCCACGCCGGCGTTGTTGACCAGCAGGGTGATATCCTGCCGATCGCGCAGCATCGCTTCCACCGTGGCGAGCGCGGCGGGATCGTTAAGGTCCGCGACCAGCGTGTCGACCCGGCGTCCGGTCGCCGCCGCGAGCGTGCGCGCCATGCCGTCAAGACGCTCGAACGTCCGCGCGACGAGGATCAGGTCGTAGCCGCGCGCGGCGAGCCGATCGGCATAGATGGCGCCGATCCCGGAGGAAGCGCCCGTCACCATCGCGGTACCGGGATGCGTGTCGTGGGTCATGAATGTCTCCGGATGTGAGCGGTCAAAGGGTGGCGAGAAAGTCGAGCAGCGCGGCAGTGACCGGCGCGGGCTGCTCCTGCTGGATCCAGTGGCCGCACTGCGGGACGACGATCCGGCCGCGCAGGTCTGCGACCCGCTCCGGCGCGCGGCGGATCGCCTCCTGTGCCCAGATCGTCACGATATCGCGATCGCCGCCGATGTAGAGCGCCGGCACGGTGACCGGCCGATCCTGGAACGCGCCGAGTGTCTCCCAGTCGATCTCGCCATTGTGGTAATGGTTGAGCGGCCCCGCCAGCCCGCCATATTCGAGTTCGGCGACCGCATGGTCGAGCACCGCGGCGGTCAGCCACGCGGGCAGCGTCTCGGGCAGGTCGATGATCGCATCGATCGTGCCGGGACGCGGTATGCTCATCGCGGCACGGACGAAGTCGAGCAGAAACGGCGCCGGCAGGGCGGTGAGGTCGACCCCCGCGAGTTCGGGCGGCAACGGCCGGTCCGCCGACATCGAATAGAGCGCCGCGGTCAGCCAGCGGCGGATGTCCCGCTCCGCCTCGTGCGCGGCGACGCCGCCCGGCTGCGCGAAATATTCGTGGTAGAACATGCGGTCGGGCCCGGCGATGTCCGCCTGCACCGCATGCGGCCGCCGCTCGCCGAAGGGAGAGCCCGGCAATGCGGCGAGGCCGCGTCCGCCGAACGGCACGCTCATGCCCGCCACCGCGCGGAACACGTCGGGCCGGGTCCAGGCGGCGCTCCACGCGACGGTCGACCCCAGATCGTGGCCGACGATCACCGCCTGCGCCTCGCCCAGCGCCTGCACCACCGCGACGCAATCGGCGACCTGTTCGGTCATGCGATAGGCGGTCGGATCGGCCGGTTTCACCGAGCGGCCGTAGCCGCGCATGTCCATCGCCACCGCGCGATAGCCCGCCGCCGCCAGCGCCACCATCTGGTGGCGCCAGCTGTACCAGTTTTCGGGAAAGCCGTGGCACAGCAGGACCAGCGGCCCGGTGTCGCCGGCGCCGTGCACATGGATGCGGCGGCCGTCCGCGTAGAGCGTGCGGGACGCGAAATCGCCCGGTGCCGGCATGGCCTTATGCCGCCTCCGCGGTGCGGCGCGCGGTGCCGCCGGTGATATAGTCGACCGGGGCGCCGCCATTGGCCTGCGACCATTGTGCGGTCAGCGCCTGCACGGTGACCGCATCCAGCACCGAATGGAACTGCCCCTCGTCGGTGAAGCCGACATTGGCGCCGGTGACGATGAAGAGGACGTGCGTGTCCTCGGTATTCGTCTCCGGCACGGCGAAGGTGTGGATCGAGGAGGCCGGTTCGTAGAGATAGGAGCCCGGCACCTGCACCTGGTCGGGATATTCGGTGTAGAGCCAGCTGCCCTTGATCGTATAGCCGTGGACGCTGCCGGTATGCAGATGCGTCGGCAGCTTCGCGCCCGGCGCGAACACCCCGATCACGGTCCATATCCCCGCCTCGGGATCGACGTACAGCGGCTGGAAGCTGACGCCCGGTCCCGCCGCATCGCGCAGGATCGGAATGTCGTTGATGTTCAGGGTGAGCAGCCGGTCCTGCGGCAACGAAAAGACGGGTGCCCTGGCGGCAGCGGTCGTGACGGTCATGATGTCTCTCCGATCGAATGGGGTCTTGGGGATGCGGGTCACACGGTGATGACGACCTTGACGTCCTGTTCGGGATCGCGGAGCCGGTCGAACGCGTCCGGCACGCCGTCCAGCCCGACGTGGCCGGTGATGAGCGCCCCGACGTCCAGCTTGCCCGACACGATACCGGCAAGGGATTCCGCGAATTCCTGCGGCGAATAGGCGATGCAGAAGGCGAGATCGATTTCCTTCAGGATGCCGTAGGTCGGGTAGAAATGGTCCTGTTCCATGCACAGCCCGGCGACGACGACCTTCGAACAGGGCGGCGCGCCGGCGAGCACCTGCTGGATGACGCCGGGGACGCCGACGCATTCGAAGATCACCGCCTGACGGAAGGCATGGCCGGGAAACATCGGGGTCTGCCGGCCGACGCGGGACGGATCGGCGGCCGCCGCCACGGCGCGCCAGCTGTCGTAGGGCGACGTCTCGCGCGGATCGACGACGACGTCGGCGCCGAGCCGCTCCGCCATCCGGCGGCGGGTGGGCGAGAAGTCCGCCGCGACGATCGGGCCGATCCCGCGCATCTTCAGCACCGCGATCACCGCCAGTCCGATCGGTCCGCAACCGATCACGATCGGCACGTCGTCCCGGTCCAGCCGGCCGCGGTTGACGGCGTGCAGCGCCACCGACAGCGGCTCGGCGAGCGTCGCCATGTCGCTCGGCACGTCGTCCGGCACCGGGATCACCAGATCCTCGGTCAGCAGCATATATTCGGCGAAGCCGCCGGGCGTCTCGAACCCGCCGAAGCCCAGCGTGATCGGATAGTCGCGCAGCAGGAACGGCGCGGAGACGACGCGGGTGCCGACCGCCTGCGCCTTGCGCGTGCCGACGCCGTGATCGACGATCTCCGCGCAGAATTCGTGCCCCAGCACCACCGGCCGGGTGGGATCGTACAACTCGATCCCCGCCACCGCGCGGGCGCTTTCGATCAGCTTCGGGCCATGCGCGACGCAGTGGATATCGCTGCCGCAGATGCCGCAGGCCAGTGTCTTCACCAGCACCTCGCCGCGTCCCGGCGTCGGGATCGGCCCGCGCGACAGCGCGAGCGCGCCGTCCTGCATCACCACTGCCTGCATCGTCATGGTAACATCCTCTCCGGCGGGCATTTTCCCGCTTCCTGATGATGGGAAGGTGACAGATCGCTCGGCAGAAAACTTGCCTTGATGCGACCTTGATTTGTCTTTTGGCGACTTTTCCATCTAGAATTTGAAGCCGGCCGCGATCCCGTACTGGTGGGGTTCCAGCGTAAAGACGTTGGTAAACAGGCCGAGCGACTGGTCGCCCAGATACTGGCCGGTGATCGCATTGTTGTTGGTGAGGTTGCGGACGAAGCCGCGCAGGTAATAGCGTTCGTCCGCGAGGTTGAGCTGCACCTGCGCGTTGACGATCGCATAGCCGCTGACCCGGTCGGCGCGGTCGTTGAAGACCGAGGTGTACAGCTCGCTGGTATAGGCCAGATCGGCGCGCGGGACGATCTCGGCACCGCCCGATCCGACCGGAATGCGATATTGCGCGCCGACCGACACCTTGTAGCGCGGCGCCTGCGGCAGGCTGCGCCCGCGGATGTTGACCGGCACGCCCGCGCCCAGCACCTCGACCTGCCCGGCGGTGGCCGCCGATTGCGTGGCGAGGACCGAACAGACGCCATAGGCGCCCGTCGCGGTCAGGCCCGGGATGGCGACCGGGGCGGCCAGGCCGAGCGCGCCGTTGACCGCGCCGACGAAGCCGTTGACCGTTGCGGGCGTCCCGCCGTTGCGGGCCGCGACCGCGCAATTGGAGGCGTTGCTGAGGTCCTTGATGATGACGACGTCGCTGCGCCCGCCCGAGGGATCGCGGGCATCGGGAAAGAAGGTGTCGCCCTGCACCTTGCTGCGCAGGTAGCTGGCGTTGATGTTGACGACGAACCGCGGAACCGGCGTGACGATCGCCTCCAGCTCCGCGCCATAGATGGCGGCGTTGAGATTGTCGTTGATCGCGGTCTGCGCGACCGTGCGGCCGAGCTGGAGGTTGCGGTAGCGATAATAGAAGCCGGTCAGGTTGAGCCGCAGCTGGCCGCCGAGCACGCTGTTCTTCGACCCGATCTCGAACGCGTCGACGCTCTCGGGGGCGAAGGTCGCGCCGACGTTCACCTCGGGCGGCGCCGGCGGGTTGATCCCCCCGGATTTGTAGCCGCGCGCGTAGGAGGCGTAGAGCATGTTGCGGGACGTGAGCTGATATTCCAGCACCGCCCGGCCGGTGACCCGTCCGAACCGCGCGCGGTTGATCGCGAGCGGCTGGATTCCCGCCAGCGACGGATCGAAATCGACCGAGGTGAAATTATAGCCGTCCTGGATACGCTGCGCGCCGATCGGGGCGACGACGCTCAGGATCGTGGTGCGGGCGCCGAGATACTTTTCGTCGTGATTGTAGCGGGCGCCGACCGTCAGCTTGAACCCGTCGCCGAACGACCAATAGGTCTCGCCGAAGACGCCGTAGGATTTCAGCGTGAACAGTTCGCCGAGGTTGTTGAAGAAGGGCGAGATCAGATAGCTGTTGCCCGCGACGCCCGGCGTGGTCGCCGTCGCCGCCGATCCGAGCAGGCCCGATGCATAGTCGAGGCCGAAGGAACCGAAACTGTAGAAGCTGTTTTTGGTATTTGAATCGAAATAGATCGCGCCGGCGAGGAAGTTGAAGGGGCCGTCGAACGCACTGTCGACATGCACCTCCGCCGAATAGGTGCGCGAGTTGCGGCTGACGCGCTCATAGTCGAGGCTTTGCGGCGTGCAGCCGATACTCCTGCCACCGAACAGTCCGACGCCGCTGGGGTCGAGCGCGGACTGGCAGACGTTGCCGCCGGCGCCGTTGGGGATCAGCCGCGATCGCACCGCCCCGAGAAAGGCATAGGGCGAGCCCGGCCGCGCCAGCGTATCGAGCGCGACCAGCCCGGCGTTGCCGGCGAGCGGCCGTTGCGTGGAAAGGTACAGATCCGCCGTGGAGGCGAGCGTGTCGGAACTGTAGCCGCCGGTGACGGTCAGCGCGATCCTGCCGAGGTCCTGGCGCAGCTTCATCATATATTGCTGCTCGGTCGCGCGATAGGTCGGCGGGACGTCGGCATCGACCGTCCGCGGGTCGGCCGGATTCGACAGGCCGAGGTTGGGATCGCCGCCGTAGACGCTGCCCAGCGCGAAGGGGACGAGCGGCGGCGCCGCCAGCGTCAGGAATTCGCGGCTGGTCGCGATCGTGTTGATGAGCGCGTTGCCGTTGGGCACGTCGTTGCCCAGCCGGTCGGGCAGGCAGCCGAGGATTCCGGTCGGATCGCGATGGCACAATTGCTTCTGGACGCGCGCGCGGTCGTCCTTCTCGTGCGAATAATAGGCCATGACGTCGATCCGCGTGTTCGCGCCCGGCTGCCACGACACGGTGCCGCGCACGCCGTAGAGGTCGCGGCCATCGATATCGCGGCCGTCGAACAGATTGCGCGTGAAGCCGTCGCGTTTCAGATACGTGCCCGCGACGCGGACCGCGATCGTGTCCGACAGCGGCAGGTTGACCATGCCGCGCACGCGCTTCGAATCGAAATTGCCATATTCGACCTCGCCGGCCGCTCCGACCGCGGTAAAGTTCGGCCGTGCGGTGATGAAATTGACCACCCCCGATGTCGCGTTGCGTCCGAACAGCGTCCCCTGCGGGCCGCGCAGCACCTCGATCCGCTCCAGATCGAAGAATTCGGCGTCGAACATGCGCGTGTCCTGCAACGGCATGTCGTTGACATGGGCGGCGGTCGCCTGGTCGCAGGTGACGCCGACGCACAGGTCACCGATGCCGCGGATCGTAAAGCTGCCGCCGCTGAAATTGGTCTTGGTGAACGTCACCGACGGCAGCGTCTGCTGCAACGCCAGCGGATTGACGATCTGTTGCTGGGTCAGGGCTTCGGCGGTGAAGGCGGACACCGCGATCGGCACCTTCTGCAGGCCCTGCGACTGGCGCTGGGCGGTGACGATGATGTCGCCTTCGGTGATGCCCGTCGTCGCATCCGGCGTCGGGGGTGCGTCCTGCGCGCCGGCGGAAGCGGGCGCGGGCACGGGCGCCGTCTGCGCCTGCACCGCGGCCGGCAGCAGGATCAGCGCGGCCAGCACGCCATATGAGCAATTATGCCGATTGAGCATGTCGTCTCCCCCTTGTCGTTGTGCGAGTGTCGGTATCGATCTGCGGCCGGACGCGTACCGGGCGCGGCGCGCGTGCGCCTGCACCGCGGGCGGGCGACAGGGTTCGACGGGGGGCGACATCGTCCGACGCGACGGGACATGCGCGGATCGGCGGCGATCCTGCGGCTCCCCCCGCAGTGGCGCGCCGATGGACATCCGCGCGCGTGGCACGGGTCATCGATTGCATCTCTACACCCTCTCCGCCGGTTGTCGTCACCGGTCCGGTCCGATGATGACGCAACGCTGCCCGGGTGACTTGTCATAAGGCGATTATTGTTTATCTTTTCGCGACTATGGCCGACCTGATCGCCGGAACCGCGCTGCTGCACTTCGCCCCGCTCGTCAGGAGCCTCGGTGGCGATCCCGACCGGCTGATGCAGGCGCATGGCATCGATCCGGCGGCCGCCGGCGACGGCCGTCGCCTGATCTCCTACCGCGGGGTCGCCGCGGTGATCGGCGCGGCGACGACGGAGCTGCACCGGCAGGACTTCGGGCTGCTGCTCGCGGTGAAGCAGGGGATCGACATCCTCGGCCCGGTCGCCGTCCTGATCCGCAATGCGGAGACGGTATCGGGTGCGATCGACGGCGTGTGCCGCTATCTCCACCATTGCGCACCGCCCGATGTCGCGACGCTCAAGCGGGGCACGCACAGCGCCGTCTTCACCTATGACATCGCGCTGCGCCAGGTCGCGCACCGCGCGCAGATCATCGAGAAAAGCCTGGCGGTGACGTTGGGCGCGTTCCGGCTGATGATCGGCGACGACTTCCTGCCGCTGCGCATCACCATGCAGCACCAGCGCCTGTCCTCCCCCGAACGCTATCGCGCGTTCTTCGGCTGTCCGGTCGAATTCGGTGCGCCGGAAAACGCCTTTCACTTCGCCACGCACCTGCTCGAACAGCCGATCCGTGGCCGCGATGCCGCGGCGCTGGAACTGGCGGAAAACTATCTGGCGCAGAGCGGCCACGACCTCCCGCTGGTCGATTACGTGCGCGAGACGATCCATCGCCTGATGCGGCTGGGGCATGCGGCGCTGATCCCGACCGCCGATGCGATCGGGCTGCACCCGCGCGTACTGCAACGCCGGCTGGCGGAGGCGGGCATGCCGTTCGAGGCGATCCTCGACGATGTCCGCCGCGAACTGGCGTGGGAATTGTCCGCGACCGCGTTGCAGGTGTCGCAGATCTCGACGATGCTCGGCTATGCCGAACAGAGCAGCTATGCCCGCGCCTGCCGCCGCTGGCACGCCCTGTCGCCGCGACAGCTGATCCGCAACAGGCACGCCATGCCCGACGAGCGCGGCGCCGGTTCCGACGCAGCAGCGGTTACCGGACCGGCGGTGCCCGTCGCGGCGCCCCGGCCGTAGCCGCCGCAACGGCTGGCGAATCTAGTCGAACGGCCGGTCGATCGCGGGCTGCGGCGGGGTGAACCACGCCGCGCCGGTCGCGGTGACGTGGAAATGATCTTCCAGCCGCACGCCGAACCGGTCGGGCACGACGATCATCGGCTCGTTGGAAAAGCACATGCCCGGGGCCAGCAATGTCCGGTCGCCGCGCACGAGATAGGCGGGTTCGTGGATCGCCAGCCCGATGCCGTGGCCGGTCCGGTGCGGCAGCCCGGGCAGCCGATACTCCGGCCCCAGTCCATGCCGCTCCAGCACCACCCGCGCCGCGGCGTCGACCGCCTCGCACGGCACGCCCGGCGCCACCGCGGCAAAGGCGGCGGCCTGCGCCTCATGTTCGATACCCCAGATGTCGCGCACCTCCTGCGTCACCGTGCCGAAGGCATAGGTGCGCGTGATATCCGAATGATAGCCGTGCACGCGGCACCCGGTATCGATCAGCACCAGCTGGTTCTCCTCCAACAGCTGGTCGCCCGGCAGGCCATGGGGAAAGGCGGTTGCGCGCCCGAACTGGACCGCGCAGAAATAGGAGCCGCCGCCTCCGATCGCATGATGCGCCGCATCGATGAAGCGCACCACCTCGCTCGCGGCGATGCCCGGCCGCAGGATCGCCGCGGCGCGACGCTGTACGTCCAACGTCATTGCCTTCGCCGCGCCAAGGCAAGCCAGCTCGGCTGGCGACTTGACCATCCGGCAGCCGTCGATCGCCGCCGCCCCGTCGACCGGCGACACGCCCGCTCGGCGCAGCGCCTCGCCCCATCCGAACGGCAGCAGCGGATCGACCGCGACCGTCCCCATCCCGCGCGCCGCATCGGCGACCAGCGCGACCGGGCTGTCGTCCTCCTCCCAGAAGCGCAGATCCGCGGCAATGGTCAGGTCCGCCGCCAGCGTGCCGGCCTCGAACCGCGGGCATACGATGATCGGTTCGCCCGATACCGGCAGCAGCAGCGCGACCAGGCGTTCCGTCGCGCCCCATGGCACGCCGGTGAAATAGCGCAGGCTGGGGCCGGCCGGCACGAGCAGCGCATCCGCCCCCAGCGCGGCGGTCAGGCCGCGCGCCCTGTCCAGCCGGGCGCGATACTCCGGCATGCCGATCGCGGGCACGCCCGTCGCGGGCGGGCGGATGGCGGCGAGCTGCGCGGCGGCGTCCGAGGTACCAATGGTCATGAAAGCTCCTGTAAGCGCCGCCCGATACTAAACCGAAGCCAAGCTATCGGCTGCCTGGAAAACGGGAAGCGTGACCTGCTCCCCATTTTCAGGCTGTTGATAAGTTAGCTTCGGTGTCCTCATGCCCGTGGCTGGGGCGGTTCGTGAACTCGGCGGGTGCCATGCCACCGAGGCTGCTGTGCGGACGCACGGTGTTGTAGTCGGTCCGCCATGCCTCGATGATCCGTCTTGCTGCAGCCAGCGAGGGGAACAGGTGCTCGTTCAGGCACTCATCGCGCAAGCGACCATTGAACAATTCCACAAAGCCGTTCTGCTGCGGCTTGCCCGGAGCGATGTAATGCCACTCGACGCCGGTGTCCTGGCACCAAGTCAGAACGGCATGACTGGTCAGTTCGGTTGCGTTGTCGCTGACCACCATGCACGGCAGCCCGCGACGGTCGGCGATGGCGGCGAGTTCGCGGACGACACGCCGGCCTGACAGCGAGGTGTCGACGATGCATGCCAGGCATTCCCGGCTGTAATTGTCGATGACGTTGAGTACGCGGAACCGCCGGCCGCAGGCCAATGCATCCGACACGAAGTCGAGGCTCCAACGCTGGTTGCGTTCCTGCGGGATCGCTATCGGCGCCCGCGTGCCCAGCGCCCGTTTCCGGCCGCCGCGCCTGCGCACCGTCAGCCGCTCTTCGCGATACAGCCGGTACACCTTCTTCAGGTTCATGCCCCTCGCCTTCACGCCTGAGCAGGATTGCCAACCGGCGAGAGCCGAACCGGCGACGCTCGTTGGCGATCTCGCGCATCCGCTCGCGGACAGCATCGTGCTTCCCGCGAAGCGGCTCGTATTGCCATGCCGACCGATTGACCCCGATCAGCCTGCAGGCACGACGCTCGGAGAAACCGTGGTCGGCCATCAGCTTCTCCACCGCAGCGTAGCGATCCACAGCCCGGGTCAGTTTTTTCCCAGCAGATCCTTCAGCGCCGACACGTCCAGCATCGACTCCGCCAGGAGCTTCTTCAGCCGTCGGTTCTCGTCCTCCAGCGTCCGCAACCGCGCCGCCTCCGACGCGGTCATCCCGCCGTACTTCGACTTCCAGTTGTAAAACGTCTCGTCGCTGATGCCGTGCTTCCGGCACAGCTCGGCGGTCTTCACGCCAGCCTCGTGCTCACGCAGCACGCCTATGATCTGATCCTCGGTAAAACGGCCTCGCCGTATCGCTCGTCTCCATCTGACGAGCTAACTTACCAATCGCATGATTTTCGGGGAGCAGGTCAGTGTTCGCGGAGGAAGCATGTGCGCCAAACGCACAAAAGCCCCGGTCCGGTGGGACAGGGGCTTTTGTGATACCGTTGGTTGCGGGGACAGGATTTGA